>RXIF01000005.1 GCA_004212075.1 Candidatus Methanoliparum thermophilum | reverse complement strand
TATATTTCTACTGGAACTCCAAAAAAAGGTACTTCACCATTCAAAAAATGCTTAATCGTTTTATTCTTTCTGATATTTTTAATAATTATTTTGCATGATATTTATCTGTTATCCTATATATAGAACATATTGGTTTATGAGTTTACAGATTATTTCTATATGTAAAATAATACTGCCATGATTCTTGATTTAATTTTTATATTTTTATATATTGAGTGTTTGATTCCGATACAAGCTTAATATAAAAATGATGTGATTATTAAGCTATTTAAATAAAAAGGAAAAAAGTTTATCATCGAGAAACATCTATTCTTTGGCTTATATCTCTCTACATTTAAAAGAAAATTCACAGAATGTATACCTACGCATAACAAAAACCTCCATAATATAGAGAGCATCGATATAATAACTACCTCAACAAACCCTGCTTCTTCATCTTTTCTATCTCTTCATCTCTCAGTTTTCTCTTAAATATCTTCTCCACAGGAGATTTTGGAAGTTCATCCCTGATTTCCACGGATTTTGGAATCGCCCATTTTTCGACCCTCTCCTTTAGATAGTTTATTATATCTTCTTCCTTTACCTTTCCTTTATATTCTGGATATAATGCAACGAATACCTTTACTCTTTCTGAACCAGGCCTTTCTGGATCAGGAACACCAATTGTAGCAGCCTCATAGACTCCTGGATACTCGTACAATAGATCGTCGATCTCTACCAAATAGACCTTGTACCCAGAGACATTAATCATATCCTTCGTACGGTCCACGATATAGACCCTTCCATCCTTATCTATCTTTATGACATCTCCAGTATGTACATATCCTTCTTCATCAAGCCCAGATCCAGGTTCTGGCCAATAACCCGGCATTGTATGAGGACCTTTTATGCACGCCTCACCTCTTAATCCTTCTTTTACTACCCGCGATATCGGTATCATCTCTCCCGTATCTTCGTCCACAATTGGATAGCCAACCGATGTGGTAAGCTCCCTCTTTTTTTCTGTTGCAGATGGCATAATAGAAGAGATAAATGGTAGCAATCTATTTACTATCGTGCCTAAATTTCTACGACCTATCAAATTCATCCCCATTCTTAAGAGTGGGATGATACTGGGTGTATCTAAGATCTTGTCTAAAAGATGAAAGATCTTGGATGCTGTTTCTCTTCCACCTTTGCAACATCCTTTATCATATCGATTATATCTCTATCTTTCACATTCGTATGTACGGATATCACCCTTTTGCAGTTTGATCTCTCTAGTTTATCTACGATAGCATCTGCAGAATCTAACATCGTCCCAGGGAGATGTATTGCCCCTATCTTTGGAATCGCCATATCACATATGACGAATTGTATAGAAGTAGGTAGGAAAGTCGCGACCACATCCCCTTCTTGACACCTAAATCTGCCAATGCAGTAGCAAAACGATCTACGTGATTTTTAAGCTCTTTATATTTCATCTCGTAATCAAACTGGATTAAAGCCATAGTATCGGGCCATTTTTTGCTGGTTCGTCAAGATGGAATACGGTATATGTTACATCTTCTGGATAAGGCTCCATCGTCTCTGGCTGACATGTCAGTTGCCATATCTTCATCCAAGATCTATCTAAATATTTATTTTCCTCTATTTCTAGCACTAATATAATTATTAATAAAGCTCTATTTAACTTTTTTGTTTATCTATTTTGTATAGTGGATATTTTATCAATAATATCTTGTGCTTTTTTAAGGTTGATTTTGTAATGTTTTATTTTTATATATAGAATATAGCAAAATTTTTATAGTAATAAGATAAACTTTAAAAAAAATCAGAAATATTTAAGAGGATAAAATGCTATCTCAATCAAAACCTACTAATATTGCAATAGTTACCTCTATAACCGGTGCAAAATCTTTTTCTATGGCAATGGATGAGATAAAGAAAGAATATGGTAATATTATCGATTTAAAGTTATATTACGTTGATGATATGGTTATAGAAGATGTCGTTTCTCTTAAAAATTTTGAAATTGTGTGGTTAGATATAAGAAACGATGTTTCCAACGTAGAACTTATAAAGAATGTATTATCAAACGCGGATAATATTGTTCTTGGATTTAGTATGGGTAATATCTTTGGAATTGGACCAATATGGCTCGATCGGGAGCAATCTCCATCTCAACAAAGAATAATTAGCTGGATGCGCAAACGAATGGAGGATATGGCAGGTTGGAACGAGAAAGATTTTGATATGTCAAAGATGCAGGGAATGATGAAAATAATGATGAAAATAACTGGTATTATAGGTAAGATTCCATTTAAATTCTTTAAAGAGATAAGTCGTAGAACAACTGTGATGGAATATTGGCTGTATGGAGGAAAGGAAAATACCAAAAATTTACTGCTTTACCTTGTTAAAGAATATGGAGGGCAAAAAGTTAGGCTAAAGCCTCCACAAGAGTATTTCGAGTCCGGTATATATCATCCAATCACTAGAGAGACTTTTTCATCGTTAAAAAATTATTTAGAAAGATATGGAAAGACAAAAGAACAGACGGTAGGATTGCTTCTTCTTGGAGGCTCTAACTTGGAAGATTCTATTGTCGGAGCGAGCGAGATTATGAGAAGATTAGAAGATGAGGTGAATTTTATTCCGATCTATTCTCAAAATTTTAGATATCCAGAAGCAATACAAGACTTCTTCTTCCTTGATGGGAAACCGATCGTGGATACAGTAGTTAGTTTTCTTCTCTTCAGGATGAATGGCGGTCCAATAGGCGGAGATCCAAAATTAACGTTAGATGTCCTGAAGAAACTGGATGTTCCTGTCATCAACGCATCACCGATGTATTTGGAAGAGACACAGAGATGGCAAGAATCAGAGAGAGGACTCTCTCCTATTGAAGTAATTATGCAAGTTATACTCCCAGAACTCGATGGATGTATAGAACCAATTCCATCTTGCGGATATGCAAACTCTGGATTTGATCCGAATATAGGCGGAAATTTAAAAGCTATGACGCCGATTCCAGATAGGTTAGATAGGATAGCAGGTCGGGTTGAAGGATGGTTGAGGCTTAGAAGAAAGAAGAACGCCGAGAAGCGGGTAGCAATAATCCTTTACAACTATCCTCCAGACGAGAGTGGGATAGGAGCCGCTGGTTGTTTGAATACTATAAAAAGTGTTGAAAAGGTTTTAAGGACATTAAAAGATGAGGGATATACCACAGATGATTTACAAAACTTAGATAATCTATTTATCGACAAAGGTATTTTAAACGCTGGAACTTGGCTTTCTAAAGATGTAACCGCCAAAAATTCCATTTTAATAGAGAATGACGATTATTTAAAATGGCTGGAATCTTTACCAGAACGTGCTAAAGAAGAGTTATTGGAAAGATGGGGTAATCCTCCCGGAGACATATTAACTTATGAGGGAAGGATCATCATTCCAGGTATTGTATTAGGAAACGTATTCATCGGACTTCAACCTTCTCATGGAGGAGATTATCAAGATATTAAAAGATCCCTTGAGTTATACCATGATAAGACAATTCCACCACATCATCAGTACCTTGCGTTCTACAAATGGATTCAGGAGGAGTTTAAAGCAGACGCAATCGTCCATCTTGGCACTCATGGTACGTTAGAATTCACCAAAGGAAAAGAGGTAGGTATGTCCAGAGAATGCTTTCCAGATATCTTAATCGGTGATATTCCCAATATCTACGTTTATATGGTATCAAATCCGTCTGAGGCAAGTATAGCCAAGAGAAGGAGTTATGCCACGATGATAAGCCATCTTCCACCAATTTTTACAGATTCGGGTCTTTATGATGAGTTGGCTGAACTCGAAGAACTTATTCACGAGTATAACGAGGCAAGATTGCAGGATCCGAACCGAGCAAAGATCGTCCGCGATCAAATCTTGGAGAAATCCAAAGAGGCTAATATTGAAGAGAAGGATATAGATAAGATATACGATGAACTTTTTGCTATTAAGAGATCGATCATCCCAAAAGGGCTTCATACATTTGGTGAAACTTATGAATACGAATCTTTAGTCGATTTCATTACTTTCGTCCTTCGTTATGACAGAGGAGAGATAAAATCGCTACATAGGTTGTTAGCATCTTTAAAAGGGATTGATTATGACAGGATGATGCAAGAACAGGGAAATACAATAGATAATAAGCCCTACGCAGAGGTGATAGTAGAAATTGAAGATATCTCAAAGAAGACTGTATCTATCTTGATAAAGGATGGTATAGAAGAGGCCATAAAACATCTTAAGATTTTCAAAAAGGAGAATCAAGAATCAATAGATGATCTGGAGAAAAGTTTAACTTTTGGTCTTGAAATAGCCTCTAATCTTAAAAAAAGCGACGAAATAGAAAGTCTTCTTAAGGCTCTCTCTGGTAGATACATAATTCCAAATATAGGAGGGGATCCTATTAGGTCTCCAGAAGTCTTTCCTACAGGATCAAATATCTATCAATTTGATCCACGATTAGTACCGAGCGATGCTGCATACATGCGAGGGGCAAAGATAGCCGATGAAACACTGAAACACTACAAGCAGATGCATAATTCCTATCCTCAGAGCGTTGGTCTGATTCTTTGGGGATTTGAAACGATGAATACCAAAGGAGAGACGATAGGACAGATATTGAGATATATAGGGGTGGATCTTGTTAGAAAAAACCCATGGGACGTGAGTCTAAGATTAATCCCATTAGAAAAGCTGGGAAGACCTAGGATAGATGTGGTAGTAAACATATGTGGTTTCTTTAGGGATACGTTTCCAAATGTAATCAAACTGTTGGATGACGCATTTAAGCTTGTATCTTCGCAGAATGAGCCTCTAGAAAAAAACCTGGTTAAAAAAAATACCCTGGAGATATTTGATCATATAAAAGACGAGACTGATAGTGTAGAACTTGCTATGAAATTATCTAATGCCCGTATATTCGGTCCGTCTCCAACCAAGTACGGCACATCTTTGCGTGACTTGATTAATACCCAATTATGGAGTTCTGAGGAGGATTTGGCTCGTTCTTACATCTTAGATATGCAGTATATCTATACTGCCGATCTTCATGGTTATAAATCTGGTAAGATGTTTAAAGAGATGTTGCACCGAGTGAATCTCACCTCACAAATCAGGGATAGCCATGATTATGATGTAACTGATCTTGATCATTATTATGAGTTCTCAGGAGGTCTTTCTAAAGCTGTTGAGTCAGTTAGAGGAGAAAAACCGGAGATGATAATCATAGATACCACAAAAGAAATAATAAAGACCGAAAATATCGAAAAAGCGATCCAACGTGGGGTAAGAACAAGGTGTCTAAATCCTAAATGGATTAAAGGAATGTTGGATGAAGGGTACAACGGCACTCAGCATATTCAAGACAGGATAAAGAACATCCTAGGGCTTGCTGCCACGACAAATAAGGTCGATAATTGGATCTGGGAGGAGATCAATGATCGTTATGTCTTAGATGAAAAGGTAAGAAAAAAGTTGGAAGAGATAAACCCCAGAGCATTAAGTAATATGATAGATACACTATTCGAGGCAAATAAGAGAGGATACTGGAATACAGATGAAGAAAATCTGGAAAGATTGAGAGAGATCTATTTAGATATAGAAGGATGGATAGAAGAAAGATTGGAATGAGAAGATAGATTTTCGTAGCATAGATTTTTGTATTGAAAAATTTATATCTTAATTTTTATTCGAGTAAAAAATCTTTAACTATCCTATTAAATTAGCCTCTTCCAATATAAACCTTATTCAACCCTAAATTCGTCCCATTCTATTTCTTTCATCTCTATTAACTCTTTAATTCTCTTTTGCTCTTTTGTAAGGATTGCTTTTCCAGTCTTTACATCACATAAGACAATCTTATTAAAATCTTCTATGTTTTTAGAATCCTTTGAGTCTCCATAACCTTCAAAAATAACTAAATCAACTGGATTACCTAACCAACGGATATCTCTTGGATCATGTTTAAAGTTAGTTAGGATAGAGGCAAGTCTATCAATATACTTACCTATTCTGACTGAAACACTTCTTCTTATTGCATCACCTCTGATTTTTTTTCTTCTTTTTCTTTCCACTCATTAATTCTTTGGTCAAATTTAGCTTCCCATTCATGATTAATTCTTCCTTCTGTGTACTCGATCTCTCTCCTAAAATAAATAAGGATAAAAATTAAAATTACCAATACCAAGACAAACAAAATCCATCCGATCATTTCTAAATAAGGCATACTTTTACCATCTTTATTATTTATTTCTAAATTATAATAATATTTTAGCTATATCTTGATATAATATAAAAAATAAACAGGATAACAAGTACAATACCTAATATTATGATGATATAAGGCATAAAATGTATAAATATCCAGAGTGCTATAAGGATGATTATAGCAAGGATCAATATTATTAAAATATTTCTTAAAAAGATGCTACTATTATTGACAGGACACATATAATCAGAACTCCTTGTATCTTCTTTATGATTTGTATTGAGCAACTCTATTTTTATACTATTATGATTAATTTGTTATATAAAACTTTTTGGTATTAAATAAAACCATTAAAAAGATATCAACAGAAAATCAATATTCAGAAAATTTAAAATGATTTCAAATAATATAATCTGCAATCTCAAATTTTTAAAATACCAACAAAGTATAATACAAAACAATTACTAAAGAAGAATATAAAATAATTTTATTAGTCTTTAAATTTCAATTTTTGTATCCTATTATAAAGTACTATTATACCACCATCCTTTAATGAAAGCTACATATTACAACCGCCGAATTATAAATACCACCAGTATCAATAATAAGAGTTTAATCGACCTGAATATTTTTATTACTTTTGCATCATACTACACATCCAACCCAGAAGTTCGGGTAGCACACCAGGCGTACAAATCCATTTGATCATACCTGGAATCTGGGGAAGAAAACCAGATATCATGCCAAGCATGCTCTTCAAACCAGCATAACTGAGCATCGGTTGTATAATATCCATCTAACCACCTCTTTTTTATTAAATTGCCTTTAACGGTATAACATAAGGTCTACTATTATTATCATCTACAGTTGCCTCGA
>RXIF01000011.1 GCA_004212075.1 Candidatus Methanoliparum thermophilum | reverse complement strand
AAAAGAGAGATCTCTTATCTCAAGATTCAATAGAATCCACTCCTCTTTACTGCGAGATAAAGGATGAACGGGATGCCTATGATCGTCATGATCATCCCAACGGGTATCTCTATCGGTTGAATTGCAGTTCTCGCTAAGGTATCGGTTCCAAGAAGTAAGAGAGCACCTATAAGCGCTGAACAAGGAAATATAAATCTATGATCATTTCCCATCACCGATCTTGCTATAAAAGGTGAGATCAGACAGACGAATCCGATGACGCCCGTGAAGCAGACGATTGCAGAGACGATCAATATAGCAAGTGCCAGGACTATTAACCTCGTCCTATTCACGTTGACCCCCGCGCTCGTCGCTGTATCATCCCCAAGTACCATCGCGTTAAGGTCCCATGCGTACTTCATCAACAGTGGAAACGTGACTGCAAGGAAGATGGATGTTATAGATACACTATCCCAGCTGCTCGAGACGAGATTTCCAGTTAGGAGGGGAATTCCACCCATCGCTCCAAACCCTGATATCAAAGATGCCATCACGAGGAAGAGATACATCAAACAGATCCCACAGAGTATCATCGTCTCAGATGTCATCCCTCTCTGTTTTGAGATCCTGTATATCAAGAATAAGGCGAGCATGCCGAAGAGAAATGCAAATCCGACGTTAAGTCCCATACCAACACCGAATGCTGTCGCGATCATCCCACCGAAGAATGCGGCTGATGAGACCCCAAGCGTGAATGGGCTCGCAAGTGGGTTATGCAGAACGCCCTGTACGACCGCACCGGATAAAGCGAGTCCCATACCGCAGATGATTGCCATAAGTATCCTCGGTAATCTCAATCCCCAGATGATCATATCCGCGTGACCCGATCCCCTTGAGAAGATGCTGTTGAATACGTCTCCGACGCTCAAGGATGCCGTGCCCAATGGGGTGACCAAGATCGCCAATGCGATTAAAGATGCGAGGAGAATAAAGATGACACTAAACTTTCTTGCGGTGTATCTTGCGTATTTCTCCTCTATCTCCCCTTTTATCTCATGTATGTTCATGGATAGACATACACCCCCTTATACTCCAGTCCATACCACTTCTTCAGCCACTCTTTGTGAAAGGCTTGTGGATCTAAATCTTCAAATTTGTCGGGATATAACCACTTCGCCATATATCCGAGAGCAACGGGCCAGCGGGGCGATGTAGCAAGCTCGGCGAAGGCGAATACGTAAACGTCTCCGTTCTTTACTGCATCTATCCCTTCAAAGCCGGGACGGTTCATTATCTCATCTCTTGCCTGCTTCATCCCACTCGTGTCGGGTTTGTCGGTATAGCCGATGGTCTTTGATATTGGAGGTGGTCTTTTACCCCTCAACACGTCCAACACTTCACTTATGATATCGATTGGTATTGGTCTTCTACCACTCAACACGTCACTTATGATATTACTAAAGTCGATAGGGCCCATGAATTCCTCTATATAGCCTTCTATGCCTGAGGAGTCCTTTATTATCACCTGAGGATTTTTTTCCACGATCGCTTCCGGACTCACCATAAGGTACACACCCGATTTCTCCGGGAGATATCCAGGCATCTTGAGCAGCAATTGTCCTCTTTCCTCCGAAAAGACGTTCACTCCTCCTGCCATCTCTATCAGACGATCTGGACATGAGCCTGTGCCATAAGCGACAGAAGGCGCGAAGAATTCAAAATATACTCTCACCCTCTCATCCGGAGGTATATCTTTTATTCTCCCCTCGATCTTATTGACATAAGAACCGATAAAATCGAGGAACTCCTTTGCCTCTTTATCCTTACCCATCATCCTTCCCAATGCCTCTACGTCCTGCTCGAAGGTCTGCGGCTTGTAACAATCCAACCGCATCACCTTGATGCCTGCGGGTTTAAGCTTGTTCTCAAGATCAGGATAATACCACATTGGATCGGCGTAAGATATCACCACTTGTGGGTTAAGTTCAATAATCTTTTCGTAATTCGGTGGCATACCCATCGGCACACCGATCGAAGGTTTATCCTTTATATCTGGATTGAAATCAGGATTCCATTTTGTAAACTGATCGATACCAACGATCTTATCTCCTGCACCCAATGCACGGATAACTTCCAGAGCCGCTGGATTGAGGCTTGCTATCCGTTCAACGGGATAAGGCACCTCAATCATATTGCCCACCGAATCTGTGACGGTAACGGTCTTCTGATCCTCTGCCTGCGAAACTGGAAATGTTGGAAATGCGACGCAGACGATCAGACAGGCGAGCATTGCCCCTGCAAAATTTTTTTTATTCATCTTCCTCTTTACCTCTTAAAATTGTATTTTTTTGTTTCCTATCTATATTGTTAAGCTTTTCGGATTATTTTCAAATTTATTTGATTACTCATATATAAAATTTACGCGTGACTTATCATCAGTGCATAGCTTCTCCTCTTTGCGATCGTGGCCTCTGAAGTATTGTCCACCATGTAAACGTATATATTGGGCATCTCTCCGATGAGTACATCTGGAAAACAGTCCTTTGACATGCCAACTTCTTTTCCTTCTCTGAATTCGAGTGTGCCGTGCGTTCCAAAATGTATGACCGCATCGAATTCCTCCTCTATCCATTTGTAAAATGCGAGATATTGATGGATAGGAGCAGTGCTCTTGTCATGGTACGCTTTTAGTGCTTCCTCCGGGTTTTCATGGATACCAAGCGTTGGCTGCATCCCGATGAACACATTTCCAAGATCGACGCCCGGTATGAGTATATTTTGTTCATGCGTCATTATCTCGCCCGGTGGATCGCCCCATGAACCTATCATCTTTTCTGCCTCTGAGTTTTATTGTCCCTCATCACTTGCAACAGATCACCTCCGTTATCAACTGCCCTCAGACGGAGAGACCGTAACGGAGATAATTTGAGAATAAAGGCAACTATTCCGCCAGGCATCAACCACTCGCACAACCCCCCTCATTCCTCCCCATGTCATAAAAGGGGCTATCATTCCGATTATCATGCTGATCATCGTCTCGATCAGGCTCATCATCCCCCTGGAATTGAGAAAACCACATAATAGTCCACCAACTTCGGCACCAATCCCTCCATCATTTTCATCAGTTCTATTAGCAATTCCATCTGCGTACCTCTCTTATTTGACCATACACTTAACTCAATATCCGTGCGATGATCCCACTTATAAGATCATCATTGATCTTGATCTCCTTTGAATCCTCCTTGATGATCCCCAACCTTTTGAGGGGAAATAGAAAGAGAGGTATCAAGAACGAAAGATTTCCAAGAACATCTCCCACATTCGCCCCGGTGCGTTCCTCAAACTCTCCTTTATCTATGTTGAGATCGGCATAGATGCCGATGTCCATCAGAACGTTTAGGCGTCTCTCAACATCATTTCGATCGATTCCAAGAAGGAGTCCTATGCTGTGATATATCTTATCCAACTGCCTCTGATTGAGGATGCTCGCCCCCATCGTAACGGGGAAACGACCTTCTTCCACCGCCTTGATGTATTCCTCAAATGAGAACGTATTGACGTATCCGGTCAATGTCGGCGGCACGATTGAGAATGCCTTCACCCCCATTCCGATGTTGAACGCATGCCCCATCGTGATATACTCCTTCTTCATACCAGACGCCCGCTTATGTTTGAAGTATAGTCCCGCCCTCGCCTCATATCCATTAGAAGGGAGAAAATCAAAGATAGAAGAGAACATCTTAACCACCTCTCTCGCCGGAGGGAACTCTACCTTCCCCTTCTTGAGCTGGATTGCCCACATCGTATCCGGAAGGAGTAACAGGGGAGAAGTATATATCTGATGCACCTCCGTCTTTGCCGCCATCTCAAGATCGCTCAGAACAGATGAGACCGTCTGACCCGGACAGCCGATCATAAGGTCAATCCCGGTATAGAACCCCCTATCCATCAAAAGTTTTATCGCCTTGATCGCAGAATCGCCATCATACCCCCTCCTGTTCATCGTTTTTAGTTCTTCGTCGTCGAAGGACTCTACGCCCATACTGACCTTACTTATCCCCGCGTCCGATAGTGCATCGCACATCTCCTCGTTCACGTCCCGGGGATGCACTTCAACTCCTATCTCACCCGAGATCTTGAAGTTGGACCTCAGGTGATCTATTATCTCAACCACGCCCTTCCAGAGGAGACTTGGAGTACCGCCCCCGAAATAGACGTCCCCTATCTCGATATCTTCCAATTTTCCTTTATAAAGCAAGATCTCCTTCTTCACGGCTTCGATGTACGGCTTCACCCGCTCCTCTGCATAGGGAAAGGTGTAGAAGGGACAATAGGCACATCTACCCTTGCAGAATGGGATGTTTATGTAAACCATCACTCCATTCGAGTTCGCTGGGATATGTGGATCAAAAGGATTGACAACATTTCCCGCCTTCATTACTCCTTCCATCAGATCCTTGGCTATCGGAATGCGACATATCGCCCTGTTCGCTTCTATTACTCCCATAATTACCGGTTGAACCAATTTTCCTATCGTTTGAATCAATTGTTCTGCCTCTAACAATTTCTTATTCATTTTTAACCCCTTTTTGGTATCTTGTACCTATTACTTATACATTTTTTAATTATTTTCAAATTTACTTTAAATACTCTGTACATAAACTTTTATGTTAGGCAAACCTAATTTAGGGGAAAATCATTTATTTTGAAGTATTGTCAAGATAAACACTATAAAATTATATATGGCTAAGCTAAAGGACAAAATCTTGTTTTTAGGAGTCCATATTTATATTAAAATCTATTTAATAATTCTAAATTTAAAAATAAAAATGTTTCATAACTCCTATGATTTTTAAAATAAATATTACAAATAAATAACAAATAATAAAATATCCTCTTGGATTTTACCAAAACGTTAATAAAATAATCATGATTTTAAAAAAGATCTGATCTTTATATTATCGTTAAAAAGGTTAAGAATAATCCAAGAATTATAAATATAGATGCTACCACTCTTCCTAAACTTTTTTCATCAATCTTATTGGCAAACCTTGCACTACCTATGCCAGCAACGACTGCACCTATCCCTATTATTATACCACTTAATACGTCTATATTGCCATGAATTGCATAACCTATGAATCCTGAAAAAGTAGTTATTGCCATTATCAGAGCAGATGTGCCTATTGCTTTCTGTAATGGAAAACCTAAAATAAATATTAATACGATGAGGATCATAACACCACCGCCTGCGCCTATTATCCCTGTTACGATACTCAAAATCAACCCGATTAGTACACTTACCAATATTTTTTGAGATGTTTTTTCAATTTTAAAAGCAGAATTTAATCTGTTTGTAATAGCCTCACGATTGATTCCCCTTTTTAAACATTATGACACCTATTATAACCATAAATATTCCAAAAAAGCGCCTAAACTTGTTCCTGACACTCCAGTAACCAGAAAAGCTCCAATTTGTGCACCTGTTATCGATCTTACTGCGATCTATATACTCGACCTTATATCTATATTACCATATTTATAGTAAAAGTAGCAGATATTGCCAAAGGTGCAATTGTATCTATAATAAGACTCGTTTCAATCGCTTCATGAATTGTAAAATTGAGTAATAGGTTGGCTAATGGTACTACTATAACTACACCACTTGCACCGGTTAACCCAGTGATTATACCGGTAAAAATTCCTATCAAGATTAATTCTATTATATTTACAACCATCTTTTCTGTATATCCCCTATTTTAATAAATAACTTCTCAATCTGTGACCTTTGGAAAAATAAACATTATTATATTCCAAAATATTTAACCCACCTAATTTACAAATCAGCAAGATATCTATAATCTTGCGTTTGAATAAGATCATGTCGGTAGCTTATTCTATAAATTTCTCTTCACGCCTTTTTTTATCTTTTTCATGTAGTTTGCTTCGGTAATTTTTATTATTGTAATGAAATTTAACGTTTATTGATGTTGATTAGGGGAATAATGCCTTTCAAATAATCTTTGCCGTACGGAACTGATACAATCTTCGTATTTTTTTTCTTCTATTATATATACTGCCATAATTATGAGTTTGTAGAACATATCCTATTATACAGCTCATAGATACAGATAATGCAACGATTACTGTAACGCAAGTTATAATTAACCATCTTGTTTTTTTTATATATATTAACACCCAATGCCTGATCATGCCCGCTTGGTAGTTAGAATACCCCCAACTAAGATATGAAGCTTTTTGTCTTCTGAAAGGTGGTTCAGTATGAGCTTTTCAGAAAGAAGTCCAAGGTAATTTATGGAGTTCTGAGAAATTCTACAGAAGCAGATCTTGAGACAACGGATCATGAGAAATCAAGGAGCAGTCCATCAGACAACTTTATCTCGGTTCCTCTCAGGAAGCACAGCATTTTAGTGCTGGGAGGATATCACCCATTCCAGCCCCAGACCCTTAGCACATCTATATTTAAATTAACGCAACAAAGCATGTAAATGCAACATAGTAGGTAAATATATAAATAATATGACAAGCTCTATAACTAGTATGGAAAAAGATGAAGAAAAGAAAGATATGACGACAAATCAGGGTGCTCCAGTGAGCAATGACCAGAGTTCGCAGACCGCTGGAGAAGCTGGACCAGTCCTGCTTCAGGACTATGAGCTCATAGAGAAGCTTGCTCACTTTGTCAGAGAAAGGATACCTGAAAGGGTGGTGCATGCAAGGGGAGCGGGAGCGCATGGATACTTTGAATCCTATGGAACAGCCAAGGATTATACAATAGCAAAATTCCTTCAGGATAAGGGCAAAATAACTAAGGTATTTGTAAGATTTTCAACAGTTATACATTCAAAGCACTCTCCAGAAACCGCAAGGGATCCCAGGGGTTTCGCTGTGAAATTCTACACAGAGGAAGGAAACTATGACATTGTCGGTAACAACCTGCCAGTCTTCTTTATAAGGGATGCCATAAAATTTCCTGACGTGATACATGCCCTGACGCCAGATCCAGCCACAAACATACAGGATCCTAAGAGATACTGGGACTTCTTTTCAAAAACGCCTGAAGCAACCAATATGATAACCTATTTATGGTCAGACCTTGGTATACCCAAGGATTACAGGCACATGAATGGCTTCGGGGTTAACACCTTTGTGTGGGTCAATGCAAAGGGAGAGAGAAGGTATGTGAAGTACCACTGGGTCTCAAAACAGGGCGTTGAATCTTTAAGCAGGGAAGAGGCTGCAAAGATAAGTGACTTCAACCATGCAACAAGAGACCTGTATGAAGCGATTGAAAGGGGGGAGTATCCGGAATGGGAGCTGTGTGTGCAGCTTATGGACCCGGAGAAGGAGGTTGATTTTGATCCTCTTGATGATACAAAGATCTGGTCTGAGCCACTTATACCAATAGGCAGGATGGTTCTTAATCGTAATCCAAAAAACTTCTTTGCAGAGGTGGAACAGGCCGCATTTGCTCCTTCAGCCCTGGTGCCGGGAATAGAGCCTTCAGCAGATAAGATGCTGCAGGGAAGGCTCTTTGCATACAATGATGCCCAGAGATACAGGCTGGGACCCAATTATCTGAACCTGCCAATAAACAGGCCTATGGCGGAGGTTTACAACAACCAGAGGGATGGGAGCATGACCTTTGATATCAATGAAAAAAGAACAAACTACTATCCGAGTAACAATAAAGATGCTCTGAAGGAATCTCCAGAGTATCCAACTGCAAAGACACCTGTAAGTGGCTATGTTGGTAGATACTCTGTAAATAAGGGAGATGACTTCTCTCAGGCTGGAGCGCTCTACCGCAGCTTCTCTGAGAAGGACAAAATCCATTTGATAGACAACATAGCTGTGGAGCTGAAAGATGTTGATGAAAAAGTGAGAAAGATAATGATCTCCTACTTTACTAACGCCGATAAGGATTATGGAGCACGGGTTGCTGAGAGGATAAAAGAATTAAAAAGCTGAAAGCTAACCTTCAAATAAGAATACCGAAAAGGGTATATGCAATTATGTGCATACGTGCATATGGAGAGTTGAGTACATACCCTTGGATTTTCCGGTGAAATATGGTAGTTCATACCTGTGGGTTGCAGCTGATGTATACGTTGAAGATGATACATGCTACATCTATGGTTTGAGGCAGGATAGTGTGGATGGGGGTCTGCTCAGGCATCTCGTCATCGCCAGAACTGAAGATTTAAGGGGCAGATGGGAGTTCTATGACGGCAAAGTCTGGGGTGCAGAGCCATGCATAGTTGAAGGGGGGCCGAGTGATCTTAGCACAGAGTTTTCTGTAGACTATTTTTCCCCGTACAAAAAATATATGATGGTATATCACAACGATCAGGCGAAAGAGAGGATACTGAAGTCATCTGTGCTGTGCAGATGGAGTGATAGCCCTCTGGAACCCTGGAGCGAGCCGCAGCTTCTCTACACACCACCAGAGGTTGTGGAGAATGAGAACTTGTGGGCTTACGCGATCAAGGCGCACTATCCACATCTATCAGAGGATAAAATGAGCATTGTCGTCTCCTATGTTGTGAGATCCTATTCAGAAGAAGAGACTCTCTCATCTCCTGAGCTGTATGTACCATACTTCGTTAAGATAACTTTTGCCTCCAGATGACAGAGACTTTTTGATATCTTCAGATTGACCCGTCTTTGACAGATCACAGAAAACAGTGCCAAAATTATCTTCATTCAAAGCGCTCTATCTCTGCACCGATCTGATTGAGCGTCTCTCTGATCTTTAAATTAACAGTATTCTCATCGATTTCTCCCTCCGCCTCGATCTCTATTGTGATGCTCAATTGATCGCTCACTCTCTGAAGCGGCTGGATCACTCCCAGATATATGTCCGTATAGTGATCCCACGGCACTTTTGCCCTTATGGCCAGCTTTTTCCTTTCTTTAACGGGTTTTTTAACCCCAACTTCTGGGCCTTTTTCTGGCGGAGTTACCGTTGATGGTGGTCTCTCCCCACCAGGACCTTCCTTTTCCTTTTCTTTTTTCTGCTCAGCGCTCTTTGCCCTCTCCCGGGTTCATGTTCAGGTTCATACAAGCTCAAAAAAGGTATCTTCTTTATCCGAGCTTGCGGAACTTTTTCCCTGATCTCTTCTTCCAGCCCATCTATGTGGACAAGCCCTGTGATCACGACCACTCTATCGTGATCTTTGCATATCTGCGCTATTTTATCGCTCATAAAATTTTCTTTTCTTTCATAGGAAATGGAATAATATTGTGGAAAAAACTTTGCGCTCTCTCTTGCAATTTTCATTCCTTCAGGGGTCATAAAAGAGGGAAAGAGAGGAGGTATAACAGAGATGATGGCGAACAAAATCGGGAGAAGAATCAAGCTAAAAAAGGTACTAGCATAAGGGACTGCAATATTAACCAGCATGAGCGAGAAATCTCCGACCTTTAGGTCGTGGGATGAATCGCCCCTAAGATAGATTTATATCTAAGAAAAGAAATTGCTCATATCCGAGCGTACCCGCTTCGCGGGCTCATTTTTTTACGAATATAAATCTTGATAGAGGTAGTCATCGAGTTGGACAGATCCTGGAGATCTTTGTTATGCCTGATCCATCTGGTAGTTGGAATACCTCCAACTATAAGCGTTTCTGAGGCTTTCCGTTTGCTGAAAGGTGGTTCAATATGAGCTTTTCAGAAAAAAGTCCAAGGTAATTTATGGAGTCCTGGCAAATTCTACAGAAGCAGATCTTGAGACAACGGATCATGAGAAATCAAGGAGCAGTCCATCAGACAACTTTATCTCGGTTCCTATCCGGAAGCACAGCATTTTAGTATGCGGGATGATATCATTTTTAGAAGCACACTAATAATATTCATTCTAAATACAGGATAATATTTAAAGAGAAGTTTAACTTTAAATCATACAACTATAAATAAGATTTGGTTTTAGTTTTGAGATAGGACTAAGATATAGCGCGGAGCAGAATACGTGGTTAATAAAGATATAAAGGATAATAATGGATGCCTGTTTATATTAAGAAGAATATAATCTTTTATAATAATTAAAGTAATTTGGATAACAAATAGTTTGAAACAATTATATGATGATAGAAGGATTTTAAAAGGATAAATAGCTTTTTAAGGTTACGTATAAGCCCAATAAGAAGTAATAGGATAGTGTAAGCATAAGCCAGCATAAAAAATAGCTATAATTATAAAATATCATGAAAATAAGATATATACAGGATATTGCAATGATTTCAGAGAGTGGTTACGATGATACGGATACACGGATGATTGTTGCAAAAATATTGTATGAGAAACCAAAGATAAGAAAAATTTTAAAGAAAGCTACTCATTCTACTGGAGAAGAGAGAATATCCAGATTCGATGTTATATTTGGCGATCGATCTACCGAGATAGAATATAAAGAGGGAGGATGCAATTTTATATTCGATATAAATAAAACCTATTTTTCATTCTCGCTTTCAGGAGAAAGAAGGCGGATAGCCAACGAGATAAAAAATGGGGAGAATATATTATGTTTGTTTGCAGGAGTTGGGCCTTTTCCTATTATTTTAGCAAGACAGAAAAAGGTAGATATAGTTGCTATCGAGAAGAATTGTGATGCATTTTATTATCTATTAAAAAATATAGAGATTAACAGATTGAGAGGATCGATAAAAGCGATAAATGATGATGTGGAGAATTTATTCAAATATGTGAATAAAAATTCGTTTGATAGGGTTATAGCACCCGCACCTAAGATCGATAAAGATTTTTCATCATTATACATAGATTCGATTAAAAAAGAGACAGGAAAAAAGATTTATTTATACGATTTCTCCCTAAAGGATGAGATAGATAGATTAAGAAAAATACCATGGGTTTTAAACGTTAAAAAATGTGGGTCTTATTCTCCAAGAGTCTATAGAACCTGTATAGAGATTGATATTGGTTTGTATTACAAGTTTAGTTCCAATTTATAGTTAGAAATTATAATATTATAATAAAATAATGTAGTATTATAATAATAAATTGTAAATATAGATCATAATTATGAATAATTATAAAGTGTAAATATAGTAATTATTAAGATGTATTTCTAACTCTAACAGAGAATGCTTTGAATATTTCTGTCGTAATAATTATAGTAAGTGCAATTAACAATGCTGTACACCAATCCATCAGACTCAACGGTACCATATAGAAGAATTGCCCGATAAAATGTATCTGTATTACGAGTAACATAAGCAGAATAGATCCGATTACTCCAAGTATTAACCATTTATTGGAAAAAAACTCGATTTTTGCCAGAGAATATTTATCAGATCGGCAGATAAATGCATTGATCATTTCGTATAGTATGAAGGTTGCAAACACCATTGTCTGTGCTTTTGTCAGGTTTTGCAGGTATTTGAAAAATATAACGGTACATCCTATAGATATCGTCGCAATCATCACTACCAATAACCCGATAGCCGTCTTTGTAAGTATCGGTTCGTTAGGATTTCTCGGTCTTTGTCTCATGATATCTGGCCGAGCTGGATCTACACCCAATCCAAGGGCAGGTAGATCTTCAATCACTATGTTAGCCAATAATATCTGGATCGCCATAAGCGGGTATAATGGCTCTTTGAACAAGAATAAACCGATGAAAAAAGAAGCTGCCAAAATAACTACTTCGGAAAACCCGTAAGAAAAAATATACACTAAATATTTCCTAATGTTGTCATAGATAGTCCGCCCCTCTTTTATGGCGGACACAATAGTTGCAAAATTATTATCGGTTAAAACCATGTCTGAGCCCTCTTTTGCAACATCCGTACCTGAATTCATTGCTATTCCAATATCACTTTTTTTTAATGCAGGTGCATCGTTTATTCCGTCACCCGTCATGGCTACGATGTTACCTCTCTTTTTGAGAGCATCTATTATCTTCAGTTTGTGAATAGGTAACACACGAGAATATACAACTATGTCATTGGCGAGATATTCTAGATCTTTTTCGTCCATTTTTTCTAAATCTACACCTGTTAATACTTTATTTTCATCATTTTCCTCCATCATTCCAAGCTCTTTTGCAATAGCCATCGCAGTCAGTTTATGATCCCCGGTTATCATTATTGGTCTTATTCCTGCTTTTTTACATTGTATTATAGCATCTTTTACCTCATCCCGCGGTGGATCTATCATCCCGAATAATCCTACAAATATAAGATCTTTCTCGATATCTTCCGCTATAAACGTCTCATCTTTATTATTATCATTATCTATATAACGATAAGCTACTGCAATAACTCGTAACGCTTCAGTAGCCATCTGATCTGATATAAATAATATTTTATCCTTATCTTCAGGGGCCATCTCTTTAATAAAGTCTTTTCCATCTTTATCAGTATAAATAAAGGATGTAAGACTAAGCAACATCTCAGGTGCTCCCTTTACAAATACAAATTTTTTATCACTAGAGGTATCATGATATATGGTAGTCATTCTTTTTCTCTCTCTCTCAAAAGGTATCTCACCCACCCTTTTGTATCGTCCCTCCAGGATATCTTTACTCAATGATGCCTTCTCTGCAAGAACGACCAACGCTCCGTCTGTTGGATTTCCTGTTATTCTATAATTGCCATCTTCATACAATATCTTTGAATCGTTGCATAATGTAGCGATAGTTAACGCCATATTAAGACTATTATTCTGAGAAATATCAATTTTTTCTCCGGTTTCGTCGATAAACTCACCTTTTGGTTCGTATCCTGTACCAGTTACATTTATCTTTTGATTATCTACGTATATTTTACGCACGGTCATCTCGTTCTTTGTTAATGTGCCGGTTTTATCAGAACAGATAGCAGTAATACATCCGAGCGTCTCGACAGCGTATAATCTTCTGACTATCGCTTTATTTTTAGACATTTTTTGTGCGCCGAGTGCAAGTGTTCCTGTTATAATAAGCGGGAGTGTCTCGGGTACTATCGCTACTGCAAGACTGACACTCCAGATGATAAGCGCTACGATTTGATTGACCGATGGTCTGCTTATTACGCCGATTACGAAAAGAACGGTGATAATAAAGATATATGCTATACTTAACTTCTTTCCAATCTGATTGATTCTCTTCTTCAAAGGTGTATCTTCTACATCATCCGTTGATAACATATCAGCGATTTTTCCGAATTCCGTCCATATACTCGTATCTGTAACTACTCCTACGCCTCTTCCATGCAGAACGATCGTTCCAGCATAGACCATGTTTGTTCTCTCTGCTATCAATACATCCTCTTTAAGCGTTATAGTATCTTTTTTCACAGGTTCAGACTCGCCAGTTAATATAGATTCATCGATAGTTAGATCGTAAGACTCAATCACTCTTGCATCGGCTGCAACCTTATCCCCTGCATGCAATATCAATATATCTCCTGGCACAACCTCTTTGACAGGGATTTTTACCTCCGTTCCATCTCTTAAAACTGTGGCGTTCGGTGCCGATATCTCTATTAACGCTTTTATTGCTTTTTCCGACCTATATTCTAAAAGAAAACCTATTGTTGTGCATAAAATGACAACTATAAATATGATTATTGCATCTATTATATTACCAAGAAT
This sequence comes from Candidatus Methanoliparum thermophilum, assembly GCA_004212075.1. Lineage (GTDB taxonomy): Archaea > Halobacteriota > Methanoliparia > Methanoliparales > Methanoliparaceae > Methanoliparum > Methanoliparum thermophilum. The sequence continues at coordinate 3,809 of RXIF01000011.1, read as the reverse complement.
TAGAGATATTCCGGTGGCTGCTATAAGAATTAGTATGAGCACGTTTTTAAACTGGGATAGAAAAAGTTTTAATGGAGAGATCTGTTTTTTATCTGCTATCTCGTTAAGGCCGTATTTTTTTTGTAGAACGATTACATCTTCTTTTTTGAGACCGTTACGAGACGTATTTAATATATTAAAGATCTCTTCTATATCTAACAAGTGCCATTTATATTTTTCAGGCATAAAATTTTTCTCCGCCTATTCATATTCTGATACGATAAAGTGATATAAAGACATATTTTGCATACGGTCTCATTATTCTATATAAAATTAATGAGAATGGATAAGATGAACTACCCCACCTTTACAGATGGAGCTTCCTGCTTCAGCGATGAAACTTGCCCAGTAATTACAGCTGAAGCTGGAATACTGAGTAGAGGTTTTATCTCCACAGGCTCAAAGGACTGTCCCAGCCCCGATAAAGCTCTTTCTAATATATTAAGCGAAGCATTATAATCTCTATCTAAATCTCCATGTTTATAAATTTTTGAAGTGCCCTTTGGATTTACCTTTACCACTATCTTATCAGCTTTCTCAGCTTTATAGGATAGCATATAAAGGAATTTGCTCCAAGAGGCATCAAGAATCTTAGAAGCTAAGTGATGATTTTTGATCATGTTGCGAATATTCAAATTTTCAACAGCTATCAAGTCATAACTATTTACGTAGAACCTTGAGAGCTTATGAAGGAAATCGTCTCTTTGATCTACTAATCTCTCGTATGCCTTCACAAGCTTTACTCTTTGCTTTTCTCTATTCTTCGAGCCAGACTTCTTCTTTGAAAGCTTTCTCTGCTCTATCTTTATACGCTTCAAAGATTTCTCGTAAAATTTTGGATTCTCAATCTGTCTTCCGTCAGTATCGGTTAGGAAGTGTTTTATTCCTAAATCAATTCCAATGGATTTGTGGGTTTTAGGAAGTGGTTTTAATGGTTGTTCAACTTGGAAGATAGCGAACCATTTCTCAGACTTTTCCCTCTTTATGAATACTCCTTTTATCTTTCCTTCAATCTGACGGTGTATCTTTATAGGAATCTCTCCGATTTTAGAAACTATGAGCTTCTTTCCTTCCAACCTGAAGCCTAACTGGTTATAGTTTATGGTTTTGAACCAATTCTTGCCCTTGAATCGAAGTTTTCCTACTTTCTTACCGTTCTTCTTCAACTTAGCTAAAGCAAAAATATTGTTCCATAATTGGTGATTGACCATTTGAAGAACTTTTGAATAGACTTCCTTTAATTCAGGTTTCTCATCTTTCAGCTTAACGATAAGGGCTTGAGTTTCTTTCTTTGTTATTTTTCTATCTTCGGATTTAGCCTTATTCAGTTCTTCTAATAGCCTATTGTATAGCCATCTGCATAACTCAAGATGTTCCTTCAGCTTTTGCTCAATTTTCTTTGAAGGGTAGATTCTAAACCTGTAACTAAGCATTTGTTCTCTCTTCAATATATTATTTTGTATATAGATACTTTTCGGCTCTCATCCCCTCCCTTTCGGAAAGGGACTTCCCGCCGATGAAGTTAAAGAAGCTCTTTACTATCCATATTGTTATAACAAGAGAAGACGAATTAATAGGATAGCGGCAAAGAGACTGCATACAGGGAAGGAGTTAAAGCGAAAATATTCAAAACGAGAACGAAACAGGGTTTCTCTTTTTATTCATCACTTAACAAATGCGATTTCTAATTTAGGATGTAAGCATGGATTTGAGGATTTGAATAAGAGAGGAATGTATAAAAAGGGGGAAAGAAATGGAATAGAGAATTAAGATATACAGACTGGAAGAAAATAGTTAATTTCACCGGATATAAAAGCACAGACAGTTAAATGTTAAAAACTGCGAGAAGTTAAAAGAACTTCAGGAGCAGATCTATAAAATCGATGATAAGGTCGGGGCATCTGCAGCAGATCAGACCGCAAAGAGAGGGTAATATATTCATATTATTTTCCTCCCTATATCTAAAAGCATATTAAGGCAATCTATCAGCGGACCATAATTCCAGCAATCTATACAGAGAATGATTGTATCAATAAATAGATCCATCTTCTATTCCTCCTTTTTCGTTTATATTTCATAGGTTCTGATCCAAATATTTATACGACTATTTCCACCTGAGAAAGGATAGAAGGATTTTACCATCCAATGATGTTACAGCACATGGCAAGACCGCTCGATATACAGTTAAAAATGCTCGAAGCTAAAGCCATCTTTTTTTCACCTCCTTTTTCGTTTATATTTCATAGGTTCTGATCCAAATATTTATACGACTATTTCCACCTGAGAAAGGATGAAAGATTTTAATATCCAATGATGTTACAGATCGCGGCTATACCGCTCATACAAACGCTGAAAATGCACGAAATCCAACTCATCTTTTTTTCACCTCCTTTTTTATCCTCCCAAAAAGCATTTTGAAAGGCTAGTTATAATCCATATATTTTTCGATCGAGGATAGCTTCAACGAAAAAAGATCAAGCTAAAGCATCTCAGCGATTATGTTGCAAAAGTCTATACACCGACTACAGCAGGATAGACAACAGCTGCAAATGCAACCCAAAACACCCATCTTTTTTTCACCTCCTTTTTCGTTTATATTTTATGCCTCTCAAAAAAACATTTTGATAAACATTGAATTGTTTATAATTCATCATATATATTTTTTTTCGATCGAGGATGGCTTCAACGAAAAGGATGTGAACTACCCCTGAAAGAGGCTTCCTGCTTCATTCCCCTCTATTGAGGACGAGTCCACAGGCTCTTCCCCACGTTCCGTAGGTGATCTAATCCAATCATATTCTGGTCTATCAGAGCAAATTTCTTAATGTTGATAGCCGCGTTTATGTCTCTATCATGCTTTGTTTTGCAGTCAGGACAAATCCACTCTCTTTCTTTTAGCTGAAGTTTTTCATTTTGACATACTCTCCATCCTAAAGGGCGAGGGTTCTGAAGTTGCTTTGGATTCTCGAGCAGAGCTTCTTTAGGGGTATCAGTGTGGTAGCAAATCTTCGATTTGCTCATCCCAAAAATCTCCGATTTTTGAGGACTCCCTTTCTGCAAATCCCCTTCTTTGCAGAATTGAGATATGCCTTTGTAACAGTTAAAAAATAGATACTTTTATTTTATATAGTGTTAAGTAGTTATAACAAAACAATTAATGGAGAAACTTTACACTTTAAAAGAAGCAAAGCAGATGCTTGGAGTTCAAACAAATACAATCCAGCGGTGGGATAAGAAAGGCTGTCGGTGCTAAAAATTTAGATATTTTACAACAGTTTTTAATAGAGGCAGTTATCATCGGTATTTTAGGTGATGTAATTGGTATAATTGTTGGTTTTATCGGAATTCATGTATTTTCGATAATTCTATCCCAGCCAGGTGTTCTAGGGATACCGTTATCTGGGATGCTATCGATGTCACCTATAATTGTCATCATTGCATTCGCAGTTTCCGTTTGTATAGGAATTTTTTCTGGAATTTATCCAGCATTGCGTGCATCTAGATTGAATCCGGTGGATGCTATAAGATATCAATAATAATAGGAGATAATTCGTTATATATCTTATACTAAAGTTATATATCTTATACTAAAATATATACAACAAAAGCATAAAAACTACTTTATTATAAAAGATACTATATTTCATATATGTTCTTTATAAAAAATATAATATAATAATATAAATAATTTAAAATATCAGAAAGAATAAAACGATTAAGCATTTTTTGAATGGTGAAGTACCTTTTTTTGGAGTTCCAGTAGAAATATA
>RXIF01000009.1 GCA_004212075.1 Candidatus Methanoliparum thermophilum | reverse complement strand
TACATAGTTCATCACCGGCTTCTTTCCTATATATACTACGTTATCTTCTGCCATTCCTTCTTACCTCCTTTTTATTTATCTCTGATTTATTGTTTATCCTACGACAAACTTTGAGTACTTCGAATAATCTTTTTATTTGTAAGTAGTTTAATTTTTTATATTTAAAGCTTTTGGTTTTATTGCTGTATCGAATATACTTCGAGAATTTTAATAAAGATCAGTAATTAAAAAATTGATCTAATTTTTTATTGGCCGAATGATTAGAGGATAGTAATTGGGCAACCTTCATTATATCTTCTTGAAATACTTTTTCTAAATCTTTACGATATATAACAGCTGCAGGATGATATGTGGGAATTATAAATACATCAGAGTCCCATACTCTTAGTTTATGTAACCTTCCTCTTTCCTCGATCATTCTTCCCGTATTCTCACATTTGAATAGATTTAATATAAAAAATGTTGAATATCTCCCAAGTGGTACAATCATCTTGGGCTTTAATATCTCCAGTTGTTCTATTAAATAAGGAGCGCAAGAGTTAATCTCTTCTATAAGCGGATCTCTATTGTTTGGAGGCCTACACTTAAGTATATTCGTTATATAAACGTCTTCCCTTTTAAGATTGGCTTTATTAAGCATCTTTGTTAAAATTTTTCCTGCATTACCTATAAAAGGTCTGCCCGTCTCATCCTCTTTCTCACCAGGTGCTTCTCCAACAAAGATACTTTTTGAATCCAACGATCCTTCACCAACAACATAATTTCTGATATTTTTACAAAGATTGCATTTAGTACATCGTTTAATTGTATTTTCCAGTTTAGAAAAAGCTATTTTTTTAGCAGTAAAATCCATAGTATTATTATTAATTTTTATAATATTTAAATTTAGTACGATTAACATGGTATCATAAACAGTAACATAAGAAAGAAAGATCGAAAGTTTTATATAGAACAACTAACCAATCTTTAAACTAAAGGAGGTATAAGATTATGGCACAGTTAGGAGGAATGCCAATATTAGTTTTAAAAGAGGGGACTGAGAGAAGAAGAGGGAAAGATGCTCAGTCCGGAAACATAATGGCGGCTAAAGCCGTGGCAGAAGCCGTTAGAACTACGTTAGGTCCTAAAGGTATGGACAAGATGATCGTCGATTCGTTAGGCGATGTGACCATCACTAACGATGGGGCAACTATACTTAAAGAGATGGATATAGAACATCCTGCAGCCAAGATGATGGTAGAGGTCGCCAAGACACAGGATGATGAGGTAGGCGATGGTACTACTACTGCAGTTGTATTAGCCGGTGCTTTGCTGAAAGGAGCAGAAGAGTTGCTTAACCAGGATATCCATCCAACTACAATCTCTAAAGGTTTTAGGTTGGCAGCAAAAGAGGTAAAAAAGGTAATAAAGGAGATAGCAGAAGATATATCTAAAGATGACAAAGATTTGTTGAAAAAGATGGCGTTAACATCCCTTGCAGGTAGAGGAACAGAAGATCATGAGAAAACAGCGGACCTATGCGTTGATGCTGTTTTAGCTATAGCAGAAGAGAGTAACGATGAAATAATTGCAGATATTGATCTTATCAGTGTGATAAAGAAAGTCGGTGGAAGAATTGACGATTCTAAATTAATAAATGGTATGATTATAGATAAAGAAAGGGTTAATTATAGAATGCCAGAAAAGATCGAAAATGCAAAAATAGCCCTTTTAAATGATTCAATAGAGGTAAAAAAGACAGAATTCTCCGCTGAGATACAGATAAAATCTCCTGAGCAGATGCAGGCGTTTCTTGATGAAGAGGAGAAGATCTTAAAGAAGATGGTTGATAAGATCGTCTCATCCGGTGCTAACGTCTTGTTCTGTCAGAAAGGTATAGACGATCTTGCACAGCATTACCTGGCAAAAAATGGAATATTGGCAGTTAGACGTGTAAAGAAGAGTGATATGGATAAATTGTCAAAAGCCACCGGTGCTAAGATCGTATCAAATATACAAGAGATAGCATCTGAAGATTTAGGTTATGCTGGATTGGTAGAAGAGAGGAAGATTGGTGATGACAAGATGGTCTTCGTTGAAGATTGTAAGAATCCCAAGGCAGTATCGTTGCTATTGAGAGGATCAACCGAGCACATTTTGGATGAGCTTGAGCGAGGTGCCAATGATGCACTTCATGTGATTGCTGCTGTAATAGAGGATACAAAGATTGTATGCGGTGGTGGTGCTACAGAGATAGAGCTATCTTTGAGGTTGAAGGATTACGCTCCATCTGTTGGAGGTAGAGAACAGCTTGCCATAGAAGAGTTCGCCAAAGCATTAGAGGTTATACCGAGAACTTTGGCAGAAAACGCCGGATTGGATCCTATAGACGCGCTCGTTGAACTCAGAAAAGCACATCAAGAGGGAAAGAAGACATACGGCCTCGATCTTGATACAGGTAAGGCTAAAGATATGTTAGAAGCTGGTGTTATAGAACCAATAAGAGGAAAATCTCAAGCAGTAAGTTCTGCAATAGAAGTGACAAATATGATACTAAGTATAGACGATGTAATTGCTGCTAAAGCATCATCTACTGGTGGTGGTGCTGGTCCTGGCGCAGGTGGAATGCCATCCGGTGAAGAAGAAGAGTGAGTTAATATCACTCTTCCACAAACTATTTTAATTACTTTTTATAAATATTATAAACGATGTGGAACTTATTTAATCTCTTAGTTGAACTAGACAAGATATTTAGGCATATGTTGGAATGGATAGAAGATGATGAGTTTGAAATAGATAGCTTTATTCTTGAAGTTAAGTCCAACAGAATCGATATAAAATTTGGGGATATAGAGAAGGATAAAGCAGATTTAAATTTACCATTATTAGAAGTTTTTGAGAGTAACGATCATATTTATCTTCTAGCAGAGGTTCCTGGATTAGAGATAGATGATATAAAGATTAAACCTATCGAAGATGGAATAAAGATAGAGGCAAAGGACGGATCGATATCTGAAGTAATTTGCATTCCTCACAAGTTGGAGGTGTCTTTTGAAGATATGTCTATAAGAAATGGCGTATTAGAGGTAAAGTTCAAGAAAACAGAATTATAGGAAAAATTAGACCGTATAGAAGCATTATAGAGGTTTATTTTACGATCTATATCGATTGTCCTAGATCATCTTTGTATCCTATTATTGTTGCCATCGCCTCTCAATGCTCTTAAAAATTCATGTATATTTGCATCCGTCTTTATCCCTGTGCCCATGAAATGGGTCCTTGATGCCTTGTATCCTGCTATTATTAGGTTAGATATAACCGATTTAATAGATTTTAATTTTATCTTGTGAATTTTTGCAATAGAATGATAATCATAGAAACCTGGCACAGATACTTCATCTTTACAAAATTCTAAAAGTTTTCTTACTTCTCGTTCGGTATTAAGCCTTATAAGATTTAATTCTTGTAACATCCGTCCAATCACTTCTTTATCGTGTAGCTCTCCGAGCCATAAAGGACCGATAGCATACATCCTTCCGCTACAGTAGGGGCATATCTTTTCAGATGGAGAGATAATGCCATAAGAAAATTCACGATTTAGACAGTTTTTACAATACAGAATAAAGCCTATTTTATTATTTAACATATTGTTTACCCTTTCTTTACCTTTAACTATTCGCAAATACGTCCTGATATAATGCCTGGTGCAATGAGAGAATAAAGGCTCTATAGATTTCATATAAACGGAAGATATCCTTGCTATTGCACCTATTAATATTCTTACACCAATTTCTGGATAAAAATCAGTCATAAAAGCCTTTGCAAAGTATTTTCTAAGACAGGATGGGGGATGTGAACCTACCAATGATGCTGTATCCGTTGCTGTTATACATAAAATTTTTTTTGTAGAATAACATGCATCATCTATAAAAAAGATAGGAGATCCAAAAGGGTCTATATCCACTATATCAAAACGTTCTTTTGTAAGCAAAACTTTTGCATTGCTACATCTAATATCTATATCTACATTGTTCAGACTGGCATTTTTTTTCATCACATCATAAGCTATATTATTTATATCGTTCAAAGTAACATTCAAGCCGACCTCGTTAGCTACTCTTATTCCTCGAACACCAGTACCAGCCAAAGCATCTAAGAATGTATAATTCTTTTCTGCTATTATTTTTAAAAATAAGATGGATAAATCTCTGTTTAATTCCATAAACGGGTTATAAAAGACAAAATCCGAAGATTTTTTCATCTTTGTATTTGGAGGCAACCATATATCTGTTGTACCTTCTAAAACGATATTACCATCAGAATAATACATCTTAAGATTAAAAAAATAAAATATTAGTATTAAAAATAATAAAATAAATAAAAATGGGTTTTTTATTAAAATAGTTTTAGATTATACTTTCTCTCTGGCTAATTTAATATCTTCGGTCTTTATAGTCTTTCTTCCTGCATGTTTTGCCAATTTTACTGCTTCTGACGCTATTTTTGATCCATAGTCTTCAAGAATCTTTGCAAGCTCTACTTTTGCATCTTCGCTTATTCTTTCCGCACCACTTTTTTTAGCAATCCTTTCTATAGGTGCGATTGGGAGTTCTACCATTTTAATATCATCCTCCTTTTTAGATAATGAAAGACAGGTTTTAATACCTTAGATCTGCTCTCATTATTAATTTATTCTAAAAATAATACTATATAAACTTTTTTATATTTTAAGGAGATAATTACCTTAAAACTTTTAATGTAGGTATAATCTTCTGTAAAAACATGATATCTCTAATAAAAAGAGCATTAAATTATAATGATAAAAATTATTTAAATATTAATAAGAGTAGAAACTTTTTAATAAAGTTATACTATTAAAAGATAAATTATGAAGATAATTTTGTTAGGTCCGCCTGGAAGTGGAAAAGGGACACAAGCACGATTTATAATTGAAAAATATGGTATTTCTGGGATATCTACTGGTGATATACTTAGAGATGAGGTAAAAAACAAAACAGAGTTAGGATTAAAGGCAAAAGAATATATGGATGCTGGAAAATTGGTTCCAGATGATTTAGTTATAAAAATGGTCGAAGAGAGATTGAATAAAGAAGGATACGTGCTGGATGGTTTTCCAAGGACATTATCACAAGCAAAATCTTTAGATAAGATATTAGATCGTATTAATGATAGGATAGATTATGTTATCTATATAGATATATCAGAGGAAGAGATCATAAAAAGGATGTCTGGAAGAAGAATCTGTAAAGATTGTGGTAGCGTCTATCATCTATTGTTTAATCCTCCTAAAGTAGATGGAAAATGTGACCTTTGCGAAGGAGAGTTATATCAAAGGGATGATGATAAAGAAGAGACTATAAGAAAAAGGTTGAAAGTATATGAAGAGGATACAAAACCTTTGATAAAGTATTATAAAGATAAAGGAATTTTAAGGAGGGTAGATGGTAGTAAAGATATCGAAGAGGTTAAAAATACCATAGAAGATATAATTTCAAACATTTAAGTTATATTCAAATACACAAAATATAAGACTAAAAATATAAAAAACTCAAAACGAAGATGTTATGAGATACGAATAAAGAAAACGGCTATAAGAAGAATAAATTATTTTTATTGCCGATCTCTTCATTTAGTATCAACTTTTTATTTTTATAAAATTATGATATTATAAAGTTGCATATTATTTTTGTCTTGGTTTAACCCAACAAAAGATCTGATTAAATATAAAACTTTAATAAGATTATTTGAACGAAAAACATGAGAGAGAGATGAAAAAGGATATTATTTCATATTCGCAAGAATTCGCAGATAAAATTTTATCATCAAAACGAAAATTTACACTGGTATCTCATATAGATGCAGATGGTATTTCATCTATGGCTATAATGGCACGAACATTAAAAAAAGAAAAGATTAAGTTTAAAGGATTATTTTTAAGACAATTGGATGATCTAACAATTAAAAAAATTCAAAGAGACGATTCAATAAAACTCTTTTTAGATTTAGGCAGCGGACAGCAGGAATTACTCCGTAATTATCAATTCAACAAAGAAGACATCTTAATTATAGACCATCATATTCCACAAGGCGACTATTACGATCAATTTAATTCTCATATGTTCAACGAAGAGAAGATAAGTGCAAGCGGTCTATGTTACCTTGTTTCCAGAAGTATAAACGATAATTACGATCTTTCCAAACTTGCCGTGGTAGGTGCAGTAGGGGACATGATGGCGAACGAGACGAACAGGCTGGAAGGAGTAATGAGAGAGATACTGGATGACGGTGTAAAAGAAGGAATTATAGAGGTGACAAACGATCTTTCGATTTATGGAATATCTACTCGACCTATTCATATTATGCTGGAATACTTGGACGATCCTTATATAGATGGATTGACCGATAACGCGGTAGAGTGTGTAAATCTTCTATCAGATCTCCAAATACCCATACGAGATCAAGAAGATTGGCGTGTATGGGAAGATTTAACAAAAGAAGAAAAGATGAAGATCCAGTCGGCGATATCTTCGAGACTTAGCACTGAGGATTTAAAGAAGTTGTTGGGTGAAGAATATATCTTTAAAGATGAGAGAAGAAGAACACCTTTAAGAAATGCAAAAGAGTTTTCAACATTACTAAACGCTTGTGGTAGATGGGTTAAGCCAAAGACCGGATTATATGTATGTTTAGGAGATAGAGATCGTTATTATGAAGACGCTTTAATAATGCTCAAAAATCATAAAAGAGTTATAAGAGACCTATTCAATCATATCTTAAAAGAGGGCGTTGTTGAGCTGGATGCCATCCAATATATAGATGTCAAAGATTATTTTCCAGATACGATAATCGGTATAGGTGCAGGAATGGTTTTATCAAAGGTCAACAGAAAGAAACCGATCATAATTATAGGTGATATTATAGGAGAGAAGGATGTCAGAAAGGTTAGTGCCAGATCAAATTATGAACAGGTTAAAATGGGTGTAAATTTACAAAAAGCGATAATTTCCGCGGCAGAGTCGTTCGGTGGCGGTGGAGGAGGACACAGTATCGCAGCAGGTGGTCATATCCCTAAAGGATGCGAAAAAGAGTTTTTATTAAGGATGGACGAATATATCAAAGAACAGATATCATAACCTTTGTCTGTTATTAGAATCCAAATTAAGTATTCCATTATGCTGTTTAAAAACACAAACGCTCATGACTCCCCCGGCGAAGATGGTCAAGTAGTAAGTAACAACCCTATATATGGCTATAAATGCCGCCACAATAGGAGATGCAATAAAAGTTGTATATAAAGAGAACATACTAACCTCTAAGATGCCACTGCTTCCAGGAGTTAAAGGGATGAACATGACTATTACCAAGATCGCCTGTACAGCAATACACAACATCCATATACTTTTTATATCTATCCCAAGGCTCACAAAGATCAGAATAGGTAGTGCAAACTCTAAGATTCTTAGTAGGATGGTATATAGGAACCCCAAGCCTATCTCGAGTCTTCTTCCATTGATAAAATTACACAGTCCTTCTTTAAAATAATCCACCTCTCTTTCAATCCTTGTTTTAATTATATCATCTTTAAAAAACCAGCAAAATAGAGCCTTAATCTTGTCTGGTCTTAAAATACTTCCAATGATGAAAATTAATCCTACAATGAATATTATAGAGATAAAGACGGAGGAGATTATGACTACATCCTGTGGTAACCGCCCTCTCAACCAGTAAAGTCCAATAGGAAGCATTATAACAAAAAATATTACGTCTAAAAAACATTCACCAGCTACCAAAGCAGCAGATCTTCCTAAAGTTAAACCTTTTCGGTTCAATAGAAGTAATCTGAGAGGTTCTCCTCCGCCACTACCAGGTGTAGTAGATGCCACGAATAGACTGGATAAAGATGTGGTTATCCCATCGAATATAGAGATACGCCCTCCTAAAGCTTTACTTAGTATCTTTGTGCGAAGACCGAGCAAAAACCATACAAAAACCTGAACCAAGATAGCAAAAAAGATATACTCCAGTTTAATCCGCTTAAAATAGGTTAATACACCAAGATCAAAGTTAGATATCAGAAAAAAACCTGTTATCACCGAGCTTAGAAGGATGGAGAATATAAAAACCTCTTTAATCCTTCCAAGCATCTTTTTTAACATATGCTTATAAACCTATTCCCGTCTTCAATGCTTTCTCTTTTAATATTGTTAAATTCCGCATCTCCTCGTCCGTTAATACCTGCTGCATCTTCAACCCGCAACTCCTCAATTCTGCCTTCTTTGCCCTACCTCTATACTCGACACATTGTGAGATAACACCACAATCGCACTCAAAAGGCTCTGTCAATCTTACAATATCGTCTGATATTACAAAAGACGGAAAAGCAGACACAGTAGGATCCCAGACGCTCATCAAACCTTCCTCGCCGTAATCCTGTATCTCTAAGGTATCAGGATCTCTCGTAACTGCTAAAACATGTGGAAATAGATGCATGTTACGCTCTGTGCAGTAGTCCACAGCAAGAGTGTTTGATTCACCGAAACCATAAAGATCGGCTATAAAAGTATCGTAAACTCCAAAGTGATCTATAATCTTCTTCCTAAACTCCTCTTTATCTATAGCCTCACCCGATAATTTCTTCCATCCTCCAGCTAAGATAGTAGGACATACATTCGATCCATCAGGGTCTAACTCAAAGGTCTCTCCCTCTTCATCCATGTAATTCATAAGCTCGTTAAATACGTAATGAAATCCTATATTCCATACCATTTTGTTATCCTTTGCTCTCTCTTTTATCGTTCTAAGTATCTTTTGAGGATCGAATCTAAAACCGCTGAGATGGAAGTCGTATGGAACACTAAACATCTTCAAAAATGGTATAAAACCATAAAATCCGCTTGAAAACCATGTTGATGCCTCTTTAGGATGAGGAAGAAATATAGAAAAATAAACATTTTTAAAGACATAGTTTAGCAATTTTGACATCTTTCCTTCAAACCTCGGTTGCTCCTTAAGAACTCTCGGCGCTCCAATATTTATCATGAAATTCACACAAAGACAGCCTAACCGTAAGAGGGAGCTATAATCCCGAGGAAGATAGCTGAAATTTCCAGACGTTCCTGATGTAGTTACTACAGTTTTTATTCTCTCTTTAGGAATGCTCGAGATCATCGTCTTTTTAAAAGCCTCTGCAGGAATCTGTGGAATTTTTTCCAATACGTCATCTATCGTATGTATATCTTCAGGTTTAACATTACCATAATCGGAGCAGTATCTTCTGTAAAAATTACAGTTATCGTAGTGATAGTTAAAAGCGTATTTTATAGCCTTAAATTTAAGCTCCTCCAACTTTTTCGGGTCCATGTGCCATAATTCAGGCTTTGCAGAAAGTTCCCAGACAGGATTGTTCATTATTCTTCCAAGAGATGATATCGTCTGAAAACCATCGTTCACTATATCAACAACGGGTAGATTAGCTATAAATCGTCTTGCCGATCTTATGAGATTGTTTCTAAAATCATTCCCACTCATATTTTATATTCCCCATCTTGTTTTTGTCGTATATAAAATCTTTTCTCGTCTCACTATTACTGTTAATACTATATATAATTTGATATATATTATAAGTTTTTTAAAAGATAGGACATATACCTCTTTAATCCTTCCAAGCATCTTTTTTAACATACGCTTATAAACCTATTCCCGTCCTCAATGCTTTCTCTTTTAATATTGTTAAATTCCGCATCTCCTCGTCCGTCAATATCTGTTGCATCTTCAACCCGCAACTCCTCAATTCTGCCTTCTTTGCCCTGCCTCTATACTCGACACATTGTGAGATAACACCACAATCGCACTCAAAAGGCTCTGTCAATCTTACAATATCTTCGGATATTACAAAAGACGGAAAAGCAGACATAGTAGGATCCCAGATGCTCATCAAACCTTCTTCGCCGTAATCCTGTATCTCTAAGGTATCAGGATCTCTCGTAACTGCTAAAACAGCTGGTGATAGATGCATGTTACGCTCTGTGCAGAAGTCCCAAGCAACAGTGTTCGATTCGCCGAAACCATAAACATCGAGTACATAAGGCTCGTAAACTCCAAAGTGATCTACAATCTTCTTCCTAAACTCCTCTTTATCTATCGCCTCCCCAGATAACTTCTTCCATCCTCCACCAAGGACATTAAAACATAGATTCGATCCATCAGGGTCTAATTCAAGGGTTTCTCCCTCTTCATCCATATATTTCATAAGCTCGTTAAATACGTAATGAAATCCTAGACTAAATACCGCTTTGTTATCCTTTGCTCTCTCTTTTATCGTTCTAAGTATCTTTTGAGGATCGAATCTAAAACCGCTGAGATGGAAGTCGTATGGAATACTAAACATATTCATAAATGGTATCAAACCATAAAATCCGCTTGAAAACCATGTTGATGCCTCATTAGGATGAGGAAGAAATATAGAGACATAAACATTGTTCAAGAAATAGTTTACCACTTTTGAGGTCTCTCCCTCGAATCTCGGTTGCTCCTTAAGAACTTTCAACCGTCCAACATTTGCTATGTAACTTACAACAACACAGCCCAGTCGTAAGAGGGATCCATAATCCCGAGGAAGATAGCTGAAATTTCCAGATGTTCCTGATGTAGTTACCACCGTATGTATTCTCTCTTTAGGAATGCTCGAGATCATCGTCTTTTTAAAAGCCTCTGTAGGAATCTGTGGAATTTTTTCCAATACGTCATCTATCGTGTGTATATCCTTAGGGCTAACATTACCATACTCATCACAATATTTCCTGTAAAAATTACAGTTATCGTAGTGATAGTTAAAAGCGTATTTTATAGCCTTAAATCTCAGCTCTTCCAACTTTTTCTGGTCCATGTGCCATAACTCAGGCTTTGCAGAAAGTTCCCAGACAGGATTGTTCATTATTCTTCCAAGAGATGATATCGTCTGAAAACCATCGTTCACTATATCAACAACGGGTAGATCAGCTATAAATCGTCTTACCAATCTTATGAGATTGCTTTTAAAATCATTTCCACTCATATTTTATAATCTCCATCTTGTTTTTTGTTGTATAAAAATCTTTTCTCGTCTCACTATTACTGTTAATATTATATATAATTTGGTATATTTATATTTAATTTGGTATATTTATAAATAAAATCTCAAATCACCTTGGTATCTTCACATCTTGTTTTATCTATTTTTACCCTTTTTAATACCTCATCCTTTGTTCTAGGGTCGCCTTTCTCCCAGAAAAATCTTACTTTTTTATTCGATAATGTAGGTATAACATTTTTAAGCCGTTCCAACGCTTCTCTGAGATATTTTTCATCTATTTCAGGTTTTTCCTCTTTTATATGCTCTTTCTTCTCCTCTTCTATTTTTTCAGTTTTAACCAGGCGCGATAAATCTAATCTCTCTCTCTCTTTACCAAGTATCGCATCTATTGCTTTCTTCCAGTTATTAGTCCAGGGATGACCTTCTTTAATATCAGTATGCTTGACATTGCTCCTCTCCACTTTTATGGCATTCACCCAACACGCATTCTCACATGCACCGCAATAGATACAGTAATCCTCTTTTACACCTACTTTCTCCTCTTTATTTGGAGAGACATACCATGCCTTGCTCGGACAGATATTAATACATGCATGGCATCCTATCGGATCGCACTCTTTTAAACGGTTTTTTATGATCTTTATACTTCCTTCCAGTGGTTTTTCTACTTTTATCGCATCGTAAGGACATATATCCTGACATTTACCGCATCTTATACATTTATTATCATCCACCGTCATTTTCCCATTTAATCTGATTTTTATAGCTACTTTTGCAGCAGATATAACTTTTATCGCATCTTCTGGGCATAGATCAACACATAGACCACAGTAATCACATCTATCCTCATCGATCATAAGATCTTCGAATGGCCTTATGTCCAGTGATGTCTGTTCCTTTTCTAAAAGGAAGAACGCATCACAAAACTCTGCACATATGCCACAAAAATTACATCTATCTTTATCGATTATAATCTCTCCTTTTGCCATCTGCCTGTATGGAACAATAGATTCTTTTTTAAGCATGTTAAACTTGACATCTATCGCTTTTGAATCACAAACCTTTTCACAAAGTTTGCATGGTAGGCAATTTTCGTTAACCTCTATAGACGATCTTAATTGGGGATAATCATCTTTCTGGATATCATTCTCGATTTTTATCGCTTTATGCGGGCAGAAAGCTGCACACATCCCACAAAAACTACATTTTTTCTCATCAATCATGACAGGTGGCGCATCCATACCCGTAGCTATCTCTATAACAGGTCCAAGCTCTATTGCGCTTGTAGGACAAACTTTTGTACAGATACCACAGCCGCAACATCTATCATAGTCATAGACAAGCTTTTTCTTTTTATTTCCGACCTTTTTGGTATATATAAACTCTTTATCCTTTAACTCAGATGTTATCTCCATTTTTAAAGACCGTTAATTTTTAAATCTTTATTTCTGTTTATTATTCTTTAAGATGGCAGGATCTAACCCCGAAAATTCGAACCCCAGCGGTCCCAATGTTATAAGTTCGTGCGTAAAATCGCTTATATCATTTGCAATATTATTCCCTTCGCTCGCTGCCCGCCATACCGTCTTCAATCTTCTACTATCTATGCCGATTCCACTTAAAATTTCTCTAAGAATACTTAACCTCTTATCTGCATCATAATTCCCAAACTTATAATGGCATTCACCTAACCTGCAACCACCTACCATAACACCATCCGCTCCTTTCTCGAACGCTCTTAAAACATACTTTGGTTTTACCATCGAAGAACAGATGACTCTTATTATCCTTATGTTAGATGGATAGTTTATTTTTTGCGATCCAGCTAGATCTGCCGCTGCATAACAGCACCAATTGCAAAAAAATGCTATTATTATTGGATATTCCTTCTTATCTTCCAACGCAGCATCTATCTGGCTTATAATCTGAGCATCAGAGAAGTTTGATAGATATATAGCATCGTTCGGGCATGATGCAGCACAAGATCCGCATCCGTGGCATCCTGTCTCGTCTATAACCGCTTTTTTTCTATCTTTATCTATCTTTATATTATTGAATCTACATACATCGACACATAGACTACAACCGTCACATCGATCTTCTATCAGACTTGCCCTCATTGGATCAAGTTCGATCTCTCCTTTATTCAAGACATTCATTACTTTCGAAGCTGCTGCTAAACCCTGAACGATAGCGTCAGGGATCTCTTTAGGTCCTGTTGCACATCCTGCAATATAGATACCGTCTATGTTTGAATCTACGGGTCTCATTTTTGGATGTATCACAGAAAAGAACCCATCAGGATTCTCAGTTAATCCTAACAATATTCCAAGATCCCTTGCACTTTGATCTTGTTCCATACCTACCGATAATACTACCATCTCGAATTCTTCATCCTTTCTCACACATTCTAAAGTATCTTCATATGATAATACAAGGTTTCCATTATTTTTTTCATAGATCTCTCCGACATTTCCTCTGATAAATTTTACACCCATTCTCTGCGTTTCTTCGTAATATTCTTCGTATTCTGGACCTCCAGCCCTTATGTCGGTATAAAATATCGTTATATCAGAATCAGGATATCTATTCTTTATAATATTGGCATTCTTGATGCTAACCATGCAACATACCTTTGAACAGTATGGCCTGTTTACTTTTTTATCCCTGCTACCGACACACTGGATAAAACCAATCTTTTTAGGGATTTTACCGTCGGATAATCTTGCTAATATACCTTTTGTGGGCCCTGATGCATTGAGTAATCTCTCAATCTCAAACGTGGTAAAAACATTTTTAAATCTACCGTATCCATACTCATCCTTCTTACGAGCATCAAAAGGTTGATAACCTGTCGTTACAATTATAGTCCCAACGTTTAATTCTATCTCCTCCTCTCTCTGTGAAAAGTCTATCGCGTCTGCATTACAACCTTCCTCGCAAAACTTGCATCCTACACAATTTTCTGGGTCTATAACTGCAATATTGGGAACAGCCTGTGGTATCGGAATGTATATGGCTTTACGCCTTCCAACATTGAAATCGTACTCGTTCGGGATATCGATAGGGCATACACTTGAACAGTCATAGATACATCCTTTACACTTATCCTCATCGACATATCTCGGTTTTTTCTTTATTTTTACTATAAAATCGCCCACCCTTCCCTCTATAGATGTTATCTCTGAGTAAGAGAAGAGTTTTATATTATCATTTGAAGATACCTCTGACATCTTTGGTGCTAGAACACATATAGAACAGTCGTTTGTTGGGAATACTACGTTTAAAAGAGCCATCTTTCCGCCGATCGTTGGATTCTTTTCAACCATAAATACTGTTATTCCTGCTTTTGCCAATTCTAATGCAGCATGTATCCCTGCTATACCTCCTCCAACAATCAGAACGTTCTTATTAATCGGGACTTTTCTCTCTTCTAAAACTTTTGAATTTCGCACCTTGGCGATTGCCATTTTTAAAAGATCTTTCGCCTTCTCAGTAGCTTTTAATTCATCATTATGAACCCATGAACATTGTTCTCTTATATTTGCTATCTCAAGAAGATAAGGATTAACTCCAGCCGATTTTACACATTTTCTAAAAGTTTCTTCGTGCATTCTTGGAGAACAAGATGCTATAACAACTCTATCTAAACCATACTCTTTTATGTCTTCTTTAATTTGGTTCTGGCTAGAATCAGAACAGAGATAATCTATATCTTTTGCTACGACCACATCAGCCTCTTTTTCTGCAAATTTTCTTAGATCATCCACATCTATAACCCTGGCAATATTAAGACCGCAATGACATACATAGACACCTATTCTCATTGTAAAATTACCCTAATCTTTATACAAATAAAACTTTTGAATTCATTGATGCAAATATATTTTAAGATATGGCATAAAACTTATAAGTAAGACTATTTTTATAAGTTTTATAAACTTATATTTTAAAAATATTAGGTTTTTAGTGCTACTTATACTTATACAAGGTTTGAGGATGGATGCATATATCATCACAATAGGAGACGAATTGCTGGCAGGGGATGTACCTAACGATAATGCTACATGGCTGGCAAAAAAATTAACCCAGAAAGGAATAAAAGTAAAGAAGATTATAGTCATTCCTGACGATGTTGCTCTCATAAAAAAAGAGTTGGACGAGATTAAAGATAATAATGGATATATCTTTATTACAGGTGGTCTTGGGTCTACCCATGATGATGTTACTAGGGATGCCGTATCCTTATTTCTAAAAAAAGATTTAAAACCTGTCAATAACGAGATGTTTGAAATTGATATTATGAATACTAGATTGCAAAAGATGATAGAGATTCCTGTAGGTACAAAACCGATCTTTAATAAGATAGGCGGAGCCATTGGGTTTATAATCGAGGATAGGATATTTGTAATGCCGGGAGTTCCAGAAGAGATGAGATCCATGTTCCTTTCTATAGAAGATAAATTAAAAGGAGATCGATTTTATACTCGATGGATTATGACAAAAAGGACAGAGGCAGATATAGGCGAGATCTTAGAAGATGCTACAATAAAATT
Organism: Candidatus Methanoliparum thermophilum; assembly: GCA_004212075.1. Lineage (GTDB taxonomy): Archaea > Halobacteriota > Methanoliparia > Methanoliparales > Methanoliparaceae > Methanoliparum > Methanoliparum thermophilum. Next base: position 8,782 of record RXIF01000009.1, on the reverse strand, counting down.
TAACGTAAAGATAGGATCCTATCCTCAGCGGTATGACAAAGGAGATTTCGTCCTAAAAATAAAAATAGAATCTACGGATAAAACAGAGGTAGAATCTGCAATAAATTGGTTGGGTGATCGGTTTGAGATAACCTGTATCTAACCCCCTATTCTTTTGTCATTTCTCCACCTATTGCCAAGAGGATCGTGCCTATCATTATAAATGTTATTCCCAAAATTCCAACAGTCGTAAGTACCTCGTTTAAGAAAAAATAAGCAATCAAGGAACATACAGCATATTTACATCCGGTAAGCGGCCATGCTATAGATGCGTCTATATAAAATAATGCAAGAAAAGCGAGTAAAAACGCTCCAATCAACAATATCATGGCAAAAAAAGATACTTTCACCATCATGAACAAACCAAGGTAGATAAGAGAGACTATAAACAAGATCTTTATCACATAAGATGATTCTAATCTGGTAAATATAGCCATTCCGCTGATTATAAAAATAATAGCAGATATCCATAATCCCGTGTTGGATATCAAAGATTCGTAATCGGCTAGATTTATATCATATTTAAAGACGATCGATGCTATTCCATATATTATACCTGCAGAAATGGCTAAAATTATGCCTAATTTATACTTGTGGTGCAATCAGTGCTACCCCCAATATTATAGATACTATTCCCATAACCTGTAACGGAGTTAACCTTTCTTTCAAATATAGATAACCTGTTATCCATGTCGCAATAAACTGTAAGGATGTTATTGAGAATAAAATGCTCACTTCTCCAAACCTTAACGAAAATATCCATATAATATAACCAAGAAATCCGGTAAGAATTCCTGCAATAAGATACCTATCTATCAGATCAAATAATCTGGAATAATTCTTTAAATTGAACGCTTCAGATAGAAAATCTTTTGATAAATATTTAATCTCCGCGTTATGTAAAGGTTTAGACCATATAACAGCAATTTCTTTATATATAATCTTTGTACAATTTTTTAGCGTTCCGTATTTTTCTTCTACGTTAACCTCATTCCAACGTTTAAAAAATATAGGAAATATCCCCATCAATATTGCAGATATTACCACAACGAGCAATAAAATAAAAACCACAATTTTTGTTTAATCTTATTTATATAAAATTTTATCTATTTTTTAATCTTTATAAAGATATATGGTTAAATGCAAAATTTGTGATTGGGAAGGAAAAGAAGATAACGCAAAAAAAGTAGCAGTCTGTCCTATATGCAGGAATTTTCTTAAGTTATTTATAAAAGACAAAGATTTAAGATACGAATGCCCTAAATGTCTATGGCAAGGTGGAAAAAAAGATATATTATGGGAGTTAGAATGTCCCGCCTGTGGCAGTCTCATAGAAAATCAGAATAATATGTCAAGTTTTGCCACTATTGCGATACATCAAAATGATGAGGCAGATCTTATCCCACCAATCCACCAATCTTCTACTTTTATACTTGGAAAGAGTCAATATATTTATACAAGAGCAGGAAATCCTACCATTGAGATATTAGAGGAAAAAATTGCAAAATTAGAAAAAGGAGAGTCGGCAGTGGCTTTCTCTTCAGGAATGGCCGCTATATCTGCAACGATACTATCTTGTATGAAATCAGGAGATCGTCTTATATCGTCTTGTCCAATCTATAGTGGTACTTATGCGTTTTTTAGAGATATAAAAAGATTCGGTATATATGTATCCTTTGTAAATACTCATACCAGTAAGATAGAGAGTTTAATCGATGAAAATACAAAAATTGTATATATAGAGACTCCAGCAAACCCTACAATGGATATCATCGATATATTAGAGATATCACAGAGGGTCAAAGAGTTCGATGATAATATAAAAGTGATAGTCGATAACACTTTTATGACTCCTTATTTCCAAAGACCTTTAGAATTAGGTGCCGATATTGTCATCCATAGTGCAACGAAGTTTCTCTGTGGGCATGGTGATGCTTTAGGCGGGATTGTGATAGGAGATAAAAATATGACAGACCATTTGAGAAAGATTTTAGTAGATTATGGTGGCGTGATAAGCCCTTTTAATGCCTGGCTGATTATAAGAGGTATCAAAACTCTATCATTAAGGATGGATAGACATGAAAAAAATGCAATAACGGTATCTAATTTTTTAAAAAGGCATGAAAAAGTTAGACGAGTGTTATATCCAGGCCTGAATGATTCTTCTTATTTTGATATTGCAAGACGCCAAATGTATGGTTTTGGTGGTATGCTAGCGTTTGAACTCAGAAACGAAGATGATGTCTATACTTTACTTGACAATGTAAAACTATGCAAGGTTGCTGTTAGTTTAGGAACTACAGAGACATTGATAGAAAATCCTTATACAATGACGCATCTAAATTTTCCTGAAAAAGAAGACAGCGGTATATCCAAATCTCTGATACGCCTGTCAGTCGGACTCGAAGATGTCAGAGATATAATCAGCGATTTGAAACAGGCATTAGATAAATGAAAGGTAGTCTTATCTATCCTTTTTATTTCATTCAAAAACATCCTCAATCAGACTCATTTATCCTTCCCCAGATTTGCTTAAATATATGTCTGATGTCTTTATACATCTCGGTGGCTATTCTTTTTTCATTAAGCGCCTTAACGAATCTGATATCATAGGGTATCTCTTCCAGTATCTTTATGCCCTTCTGTCGGCATAGTCCTTTTATCTCTTTGCTTATTTTTTCGTTGAGATCGCTCCTGTTTATCATGCAATAGAGCTTAGCACCAAAATGCTCTGCGATCTCTATTGCTCTTATCCCATCGTGCAATCCTGAGAGAGTCGGTTCAAAGACAACAATAGCCTCATCAACGCCGGAGAGGGTGGCTATAACAGGGCATCCTATTCCGGCTGGAGCATCTATCAATATATTATCTGTATCTGCCTTCTCAGCAACCTCTCTAGCCTCATTCCTTATAAGAGAGACAAGTTTGCCCGAATTTTCCTCTCCTGCTTTAAGTCTTGCATGAATGAAAGGTCCGTACGCTGAATGAGACAGAAACCAGTAGCCTGAAAGATTATCAACCATCTCTATGGCTTCTGAAGAGCATACCTCTGTGCAGAATCTGCACCCTTCGCATGCTGTTCTGTCTATGCTGTAGATACCGTTATTACGTATTGCATCGAACCTGCACGCTTCTTCACACAGACCGCATGAAATGCATCTATCCTGCAATATGTTGGCTTTTTGCATGCCGTAAAATTCATGCTTCTCTCTTACTTCATGTTCTATAAGTATTCCGAGGTTTGGAGCATCAACATCGCAGTCCACAAGCACAATGTTTTCTGCCACAGAAGCTATGGATGCTACAACGGTAGTCTTTCCGCTCCCTCCCTTTCCACTAATCACAGCTATCTGTCTCATTTATCCTCCTGTATAGATTCTTAAACTCCTCTTTGTATTGAAAGAGTGGTCTTCCCTCTGAATAACTCCTGGCTATCTCTCTATCCAGAGGCAGATGCATCAAAACCTCTATACCCTCTGCCTTGCAGGATTCCTCTATCTCTCTACGCCCAATGCTTTTGTTTATGATAACCCCCATCCTTCTTGTTTGCATACCCATCTCTCTGAATGTGCCTAAAGCCATCTCAAGATCGTTCAATCCGAATGGAGTATCCTCAGTTACAAGAAGGATATAATCGCTCCCTCTTACGCTTTCCATAACAGGACATGAAGTTCCAGGAGGACAGTCTATAATTGTATTTGTGAGCCTTTTTTTATTCTTTACTCTTCTTATAAGTGGAGTAGCCATTGGCTCTCCTACCTTGAGCTCTCCTTCATAGAACTCTATCCTCTCTCTTCTCCCTCTTCTTATGATTCCCATCTCCTGCCCCTCTTCTCTTATCGCATTTGTCGGGCAGAGAGCTGAACATGCTCCGCAGCTGTGACAAAGCTCTGGAAATATCATCACTTTCTCTTTTACCACCACTATAGCATTGTATGCACACACCTCTTCGCACTTTGCGCAGAAGTTGCACTTTTCATAATCTACTGAGGGCACGAGCTTATAGACCTTTTCCTCCTCTTCTATCTCAGGTTTAAGGAATATACCGCTGTTTGGCTCTTCAACATCGCAATCAAGAAACGTTAACTCTTCATCCAATGCAAGAGCCAAACTTGTAGCTATGAGCGTCTTTCCGGTTCCTCCCTTCCCACTGGCTACAGCTATCATCATGTTTTCACCTTTTTGAGTTTCATTGCTAAGAGATAGTCATACCTCTTCGACAGGTTGCTCGCTCTGATCGCTCCTTCGCTCTTCTTCATTTTTTCTATCCCCTTTTCTTTTTTACTTTCAGCTCTTCCTTACCTTTATTTCTTTTTTATCCTGAAGTACTCTCTGCCCTCATGAGAAAAAACCTCTATCTCCTTCTCTTCGATGAGCTCCTCGAGCAAATCCTCAAATCCCTTCTCTATCAATACTTCTTCTATCTGCTCCTTCCTCATCGGATGCCTCCTTGTTATATCCAGTATCTCTCTTCTTACCCCTTCTTTATCTTTCGATACTATTTCAAACTCTCCTTCTTCAGGTATCACTATCTCAAAACTCTCAGAGAGCACAGATTTTATCTCCTGTATCTTTTTAGATCCTCTGACCCACGGCTCAGCAGGAGCCCTTATCGGCACGTTTATATAGACCCTATCCGCTCTTATAGCATCAAGGATCTCTTTTACCTTTGATATCTCTTGCTGACTATCATTTAAGCCATCTATAGCCATGAACTCAAACCAGAGCTCTCCTTTAAACTCTTTCCTGAAATTAACCATACCTTCTATCATCGTATCAAAGGATATTCTATAAGGTCTGTTTATCCTTTTGAAGGTCTTCTCATAACCAGCATCCAGGGTAGGAAGAACGACATCAGCCTTATACAGCTCTTCCCTTACTTCTTCATCACTCAAAAGAGAACCGTTTGTGAGTACAGCTACTTTTCCATAATCTTTAGCCTTTTCTATAAGCCATCCGAGAGGGCTATAAAGTGTTGGCTCGCCGCTCCCTGCAAATGTTATGTAATCTATATTTTCTCTCCCGATCTCCCTTATCCTTTCTTCCATCTCTTCAGTTATATCCTCCTTAGGAAAGAACTCTTTCCTATCCTTCGTATATCTCTCAGTCCTCCCAAGCTGGCAGTATATGCATGAAAAGTTGCAGGTCTTTAATGGCAGAGGATCAACGCCGAGAGATCTACCGAGACGCCTTGATGGTACTGGACCATAGATGTAGGACATTTATTTCTCTTTTACTGCTTTGATCGCAACAAAAGAACCTTTTCCATACCCCTCAATCACAGGCTCTATGGAGTCTATCTTATTTAGAGGCTTGAATATTGTCTGCAGGACAGAAGCTATCCTGAATCCCTTTAGAAGAGGAATAACTTCGTTTACTGAATAAAAAGTTGCCTCTTTGTGCTTCAGATAATCTATTCCCAGAGGGCTCTTTTTATCTATGAAGCCTATTATAATGCTTCCCCCGCGCTTTAGAACTTTATGTGCCTCCTTAAAAGCTTTTTCAACATCACCAAGAAGCATATGGTTGTGATCATCAGCACAAAATCGAAGCTTTCATCATCAAAGGGCAGATCCTCAGCTATGCCCTCCACAACCTCTATCCCTTTTTTTCCTTGCGATCTCTGCCATTTTGCTTGAAGGCTCAACTCCGAGCTTTATTCCTAAAGTCGTGCAAACCTCCTATGAATGCATAGATATCATCACCGAAAAGATCTTTAACTCTCTCTATGATCTTTCCAACACCAGGATGGGCACATCCGGTTAATATAACAAGCCCTTTTCTACTTTTTATCACCAGCGCCTGCTCTTCTGTATCCTTGCCCATGAGCCCTGTTGTGTAAATATCCTTTGTTACCGCTACAGGCTCTTTCTCCGTTATGAGGTTTGCTCTCTTTCCCAGCTCTTTTCTCATGTTTACGGTAGCTGAGGGAAAATAGACCGTTTTATCGCTTCTTTTATCGAATGGTAGAAGGGTAAGCAGAGAGCCCATATGAAGCACCTCTTTATCTATCAGGCAGGAAAAACCATAGGAAGGAATCATTTTCTCTTTATCTACGGCAACCTCGTTATCATAAAGTATCTTTATCTTCATCATCAGTCCAATCTTTCCCTAAGATCTATGAGCTCTCCTCTTACGTATCTTCTTACAGCCTCTTCTGCATAAGGTACATCTGTAGCTATGACATCTATGCCCAAAGATTTAAAAAACTCATATGCACCGTAACCCATACCTCCTGCTATAAGAGCATTACAATCTTTTATTTCCTGTGCTATAGCATTGTGTTTACTCTGTGAATGCAATTCGTATCCATGCAATCCAGAATTATCAAAACGGTCATGTTTTACAAAAGTATGATGCCCTGCCTTATTTCTAATCTCTTTATTTATTATATCCCCATCATCAACCTCAAAGATTGCAAAGTATCTTGCTCTTCCAAAATGTTGGCTTACGGTCTTTCCATCGTCGGTTACTACTGCCACTTTTATTTTTTTATTAATTTTTGTCATTTTTTATCCCTTTTTAAAAATGATCCGCAATTTGGGCACTTCAGAGTGCTGCACGGAGTCCCTCTCTTATGTTTCTCTCTGTGACCACAGTTCGGACATACACAGTAGCCGCCTGGACCCAGACCAAGCCTTTCACCATCTTCTTCCATATCCACCACCTCTACCTCCCTGACCGAAGTGCCCTGGAACCGTTGGATCATAGATTTTTCTCAATCTTCCCTCTTTTAGCGCCTCAATATTATCCCTTACACTTCCAGGCAAAGCCTCGTAAAATTCAACTCCAGCAGAGCTAAGAACCCCCATCGCATTTGGTCCTATTGCTCCGGAGATCACGCATTTTATCCCTTCCTTGATCACATCTCCCGCAGCCTGTATGCCTGCTCCTCCAGACTGATAGACATTCCTGTTTTGCATGACCTTGAAATCCATACTATCTGTATCAACTATTATAAAGTTGGCACACCTTCCGAATCTCGGATCTACTGGAGAACTAAGATCATTTCCTATAGCTGTAACACAAACCTTCATTTTTTATCCTCCTAGCTGGGGGGTTTTTACCCCTCCAGCTCCTTTAACCTTTCCTCTATCTCCCTCAGCCTTGCTTGAAGGTCTCTCTGCTCATCTTTCAGAGCGGCTATCTCCTCCTCCTTTGTTCTGTAGGCTGGATATCCATATGGATACCACCAGCATACGCCTCTACCATAGACCCATCCAGGTCTCTCCCAGGGAGGAAGGTAGCTGAAAGGTCCATGTCCTGGGTATCTACCCCACCACATTTTTTTCACCTCCTTTTTTTCTTTAAAACTTACATTTTAAAATTGCAGACTGTGAAAACCTACGGTTCTTCACTCCTAATGAACAAGGAATTCCAGAAACGTAGTTTTGGATTTTGGATGATGTTTTACCACCATCCAAATCCACGATACCAAAAACCTCTGCCTCTAAAAAATGGTGCTCTTCTTGGATATCCAAGATAACCTGGTACAGGATATCTACCTCTAAAAAATGGTGCTCTTCTTGGATATCCAAGATAACCTGGTACAGGATAACCACTGCAAAGTCCCAAACCTCTTCCTGTTCTTGGGCCTAGACCCATAGGACCTGTTCTATCTCCCCAAGGCATTTTTTATCACCTCCCTTTTTTATTTATAATAAAAAAATAACACAAATCTTCGATTTGTAATGTTAAATCATATCCCGAGCAGAAGATTTAATATTCTCCAGAACCTCTTTATTTCTTCCTTTTTAATCCTCTTTAACCCTTGCAAGAAGCGTAGATCCACAATTTGGACACTTCATGGGCTTTGGTATTCCATAATCTACGGACCATCTACTCTCACAATCAAAACATTCAAAAATCCTATAACTCTCCTTTTCTACTATGACCACCTGATCCTCCCGACTCATCCTCAAAAGTAATCCATCTATAAGGGCTTTTGCAACTTTTCTGTGTGCTTCATCAATAATTCTATGAAAGGTAGGCTGTGATACCCCCATCTCAAAAGCCGCCTCGTTCTGCTCTAATCCTAGATAATCTTTCAATCTTATTGCCTCAAATTCGTCCATACCAAGCTCTACTTCTTCAAGATCCATAGCCCTGATACCTATTGGCTTGAAGTATGTAAACCTTGGCTGAGATGCAACTCTCCTGCATCTTCTTCTTCTTGGCATAATAATAAATATATATTCATAATATATAAAACTTTCTATTATGTCAAATTTTAGCCTAAGTATCGTTTGTGAAAAATGAGAAAAGAATAAAAATAAATAAAAAAAATTAGAACTAGATTATTAGAATTAAACTAATTTTGCCATATAGATAACCAGTAAATTTTATTGCTGTCATATGCTTCCTATGCTATGTCCAGGGTATGAATTATTTTGATCGAGGTATCTTCTATATTTATCAAATCCCCATCTTTTCTGGTAGAAGTTAGTTTTTTTCCAAAATCCTAACAAAGTTAAGATTTTTATCTAAAACAGAGTCTTTTTAGGGCATATTATTTGTATACCTAACGATGTTATGAGATTATTATGAAATGCAACTCAAAAAGGAGTGATGAAAATGGTTGAATATAAGAAAGCATTGAAGGCTTTACCAAAGTGGTTGGCGTATGCGGTTCTACCGTGCATCATCGGGACACTCGTTTCAGTCGGAGGTCTCATGATATTCATGAAAGGAATGATGGCAGGGATTGCCGGGCCGATCGCCGGCATTATAGTAGTGATCATCG
>RXIF01000008.1 GCA_004212075.1 Candidatus Methanoliparum thermophilum | reverse complement strand
AGAGGAGATAAGCAGAGAGGATGGAAAGAGTTCAAACATATCGTGGATAGAGATCTACCTATCGGCTAATTAATAATCATATCGGCTAATTAATAATCAGCATCAATCTTTTTTTTATTTTATACGTTTATCTCTTTTAGATTATCTATAAGGCATGGAACATATTATTGAGACATGGTTTGGTAAAATAAAGGTTAATTTTAACGAAGAAGATCTTAATAAGATAGAGAGATATGTTCGTGGTAAATACAGAGAATATGCCAAAGATTATGGCTATGATAACAATAGCTATCTAATCGAATTAAAAAAGAGATGTATTGCTTTAGCAAAAGATAAGATACAAGAAGAAGCAGCTGAAAAAGATAGATCTATAATTCGTGCATATACTATTCTTAAAGATCTGAGAGACAATTCTAACACTTTATACGAAAAACTTCTAGATTGGTACAAAGAGCATTTTCCAGAGTTAAAAATCGAAAGGGATAGAATGCTTGATATTATCTACCGATATGGAGGCAGAGAAAATATATTAAATTCTAATGAGAATATATTTATAAGTGATAAAATAAAAAAATCTGCAGAAAATTCCAATGGAATCGACCTATCTGGGGAGGAAGAGGTTATCCTCAAGGAATTATCAAAGACGATAAAGCATATTCTGAATCTGGAAGATATTTTAAATAGATATATAGATGAGAAAATCGGAGAATTAACCCCAAACCTATCATCAGTATTTAATTCTAGACTTGTTTCACAACTTATATATCAAGCAAACGGCCTTAAAAGACTTGCTTTTGCTCCATCCAGTAAAATACAAGTTTTGGGGGCAGAAAACGCATTATTTAGTCACCTCTCGTATGGTACTCCTCCACCCAAGCATGGTATTATATTCCAACATCCATACATAAAAAACGCAAAACCGAAAGATCGGGGTAGACGATCCAGATTCTTGGCATCAAAAATAGCCATCCTTGCAAGAATAGATTACTTTACAGGTTTGGTCAAAGATGATCTCATTGAAAAGATAAAAAAAGAGATTAATGAGTAAAGGTGTCCTATATTGGAAAGGTTAGAATTATTAAATCCAAAATATAGCAAATTTATAGCATTCTTGCATAAAAAGAAGATCTCTCTCGATAAAAATGCAAAAATTTTGTATTTAGGAGCTGCAGCAGGAACGACCGTATCTCTTTTTTCGAAGATCGTACCAAATGGGGTGATATATGCGGTAGAATTCTCATGGAAACCGATGAGAAAACTTATATCACTTTCAGAAGATCTTGATAACATAATACCATTGTTTTTTGATGCTAACAAGCCTGATGAGTACAAACAATATGTAGAGTTGGTAGATCTCATATACGAAGATATATCTCAGAAAAATCAGATAGAGATTGCGAATAAAAATGCAGAACTATTTTTAAAAGATGAAGGATTGCTCCTTACCATGCTAAAGACCAAAAGTATAGATTCAACGAGAAACCCACGAGAGGTTGCATCAGAAGAGGTACAGAGATTGGATACAAAATTTAATATATTAGATATAATAATATTAAATCCGTTCTATAAAGATCATACTGCCATTATGGCAAGATACAATCATAAAAAAGAGTGATAAAGATGGGAAAAAGACCAGGAAGATGTTATAGAAATCTAAAGCAGAGGCCACCATATACAAGAAAAGAGTATATGGGCGGAGTTCCAGGTGTAAGGATAAACCAATTCCATATGGGGAATACAACAAAAGAGTTTCCAGTACGGTTAGAGCTTTACGTCCATGAAGGTTGTCTAATACGGGATATAGCCATCGAATCAGCAAGAATTTCTGCAAATAAAGTACTTTCTAAAAAGATAGGTGAATCAAATTACCATTTTAAAGTAATGGTATATCCTCACCATATTCTAAGAGAAAATAAACAAGCCACCGGAGCAGGGGCAGATAGGGTCAGTAAAGGTATGAGACAGGCTTTTGGTAAGGCAATAGGATCAGCAGTGATATCACGGGCTGGACAAACATTATTTTCTTTAGAGATTAATCCACAATATTATAAAGATGCAGAATTAGCATTAAAAAAGGTTATTTATAAAATATCGTCTCCCTGCGGAATAAAGGTTGTAAAAGGAGAAGAGCTACTTAAATAAAGGAAAAGTATGGAAGATTACGATAAATTATTGGATAAAGCATTTAAAAAGATTCCTGTCCAAGCTATAAGATCAGATAGGTTTGTTTTACCTCAAGCGAGAGTTTTTACATCGGGTAAGACGACTATCATAGATAATATGAAAGAGATCGCCGATACGTTGAATAGAGATAAGGCACATATCATCAAGTATCTATCAAAGGAATTGGGTACCGCGGGTAAAGAGGAGGAGAATCGGGCAATATTTCAAGGTAGGTTCTCTCAAAATCAAATAAACGAGCTTATAAAATATTATTCAAACGAATATGTTATATGTTTGGAGTGTGGCAGACCAGATACACGTTTGATACGTGTAGGCCGAGTTATGACACTGAGATGTGACGCATGCGGCGGTCATAGACCTATAAAAAAGGTACGTGCAAAAAAAACAAGTATGGATGGCGGATCAAGCTGAACATTTGATATAACTGCGCCGATGGTCTAGAGGCATGACTAGGGCCTTCCAAGCCCTAAGCCCGGGTTCGATCCCCGGTCGGCGCATCTTTAATTTTTTATTTGAGGGCTATCGAACTATCATCAAGGCTGTCTGGATAGAACAACCTGCGGTATCAACTCTACTACCGATTTTAGTAACTGTGGTAACATTTGTAAGAATCTAGGAATAATCTCTTTTAAATTTATCGCAGAGATAAGGTTTGGCAATAATTCAGAGACGTCAGGAAGTATATCAAGTATCAATTCGATAGTTGAATTTACGATTTTTCCAACATTTGACATATCTAAAGATGCTGTAACTCCTTTGATAATCGGTTTTAATAGATTCTTCTCGAGTTGGGGAACATTCTTCAAAAAATCATTTATCATACCGAAATCAACTCCTTTTATTACTAAAGAAACTATATCGTCAAAAGTTTTAGCAGAAACCCTTTGTAAGACTGTTACTATAGATTTTAAAACGTTAAAAACTGTACCGATAACAAAGGGGAGTATTCTCAAAATTGAGATAAGAAGAGGCATATCTGCGACTATTTTTCCTACTTCATCTGCAATTATCCTTGAATCTAACGTTGGTATCTTATCTAACATACTTCTAGTTTCTGGCAACCGTATTACAGATGGCACAACACCCATAATTGATTTTAGCAAATCGTTTAAACCTTTATTTTCGTCCATACTTAATTATTATAACTCCCACTATTTAAAGTTAACCATCATGAAAAACAATAAACTTAAATAGTAGATTATTCATGACTAAGTATAGTGATTACAAATGAGCGAAGATATTAAGAACAAGCTTGATAGGTTCCTTACACACCGGGTATATTCTTTTGGGGTATCAAACCCAGATGAATCTGTATCGGTGCTCGATGATGCGTTAAATTATGGCGTGGAAAAGTTGAGTAGAGAAGATGCTAACTTATTGATGAGGTTTCTGTTAAAGTTTTGTACGATAGATAAAGAGGATATAGGTCTTGCGTTAAAAGGAACTTATGGTGGTGGAAAGGAGGGAAAAGATTTTGAGATTGCAAGGAGTATGGAAGATCTTGTCGGCAAATTGTTTGATTTTTTAACAGACGTAGAAAATCTCTTTATAGGAGATTCCATCCCAAAAGACGCCGATATAAGGTTGAATTTAAAGAGTGCTGGTGAGACGTTATTTTATGGTGATAAAACCGATTTGTGGAGCAACGATGATGGGCTTAAAGCTCATCTAGTCGTGAAAGATGGTAAAATTTCTGCTGGACTCGGATTTTTAGATGATGCAGATGAGGTTGGATGCCCGACCGATTGGATCATGAATCTGTTTTTTGGTGCAGTAGATGCTTCGGAGATCAAAAACGAGAAGGTCAAAGAGTATATCAAGTATAGCAATTCCGCTATCCTGAATATGATATCCATGGTGATAAAAGATCCAAAAGATGTCGTATTCAGTGATGCCTGGCTATCGGATGCTGAAAAAAGATGGAATTCAGACGATGAAAAGGTTAATTCGTTGAAAGACGATATTTCTGCAGTAATATCTATAGAAGAGATACCATCGGCTGTATACCCAGATATAGACATGATCATGGATCCCTTAAAAGATAGGCTTGATCAAGAAGAGAGAACGAGAATCAAAGAATTGTTCGAGAAAGGTGCAGTCTCCATACTTTTATCTTCAAAAGATGGAAAGATAGATCTTAAATTCTTATCCGAAGATGAAAAACCATCCGTCGATATGATTGTGAAATTTTTATACGATGGTTTAGTAAGATATGCGTATGGCGAGATGTCATTGATGCGTTTAGTTAAAGAACCTTATGTGTTTATAACCACTCCAGGAGGAGAAGGACGTGGAAAAAAGGTATTTGGAAGTATCAATGAGCTTGATCTTTTGATGAAAGAGTTGGTGAAAGATACTCTTATTCCTATACCAGTAAAAAAAGAGGTGATATAGAATGTCTGAAAAGAAATTAGAAGAGATGACTCTCGAGGAGAGATTTAGAATAGAAACAGAGTTTTATAATGAAGAGTACGGTAAAAAACTTGGTCTTAACAGCGTACAAAGATTGTTGGCTGGCGATGAACACAGAAGTATCTATCCCGATAAAGAATGGAATATGTTTGTGATATCTCTAATACTTGCATTTAACAGTATGGACAGACTATCTTTCCTGTTTGATAAAAAAATGTACGATGAAGTAACATATGAAGTAGATGCGGAATGGACATGGCGAGTTATGATAGACGCTCATGAGAATGCGAGACGAGTTGCGATCTTTCATCCACCATCTAAAGAGGAGACACCTCTTGTAGAGAATTTTGCCTATCTCAGTTTTCCTCCTTGTTACAAGTGTATACCGACCGTTGGTAGTGCTATGAACCAACAGTTGTTTGGTAAATCAGGAACGTGTATGTGGAATCACGTTAACGATTTCACAAGAGAGACACAATGGATTCATGGTTTTCATATAGAGAGTGGAGTACCATCTCGTGGATGGATACTTGCATCAGAAGAAGAGTTAGAGGAGAGATACGATGCTGAAGACCTCGTCTTGTACCAAGGAGTTGGATACGGTAAACATGCTTCACGTGAGGAATATTTCAAGATAGAACCAAACATGGACGTCTTAAAATACGGTGGTAATGGAGAAGTTGATAAAGGGACCGAGTTCTTAGGGAGAATGGTAACCGGTACACCGAAGGGTGAGATGTCGGGACGATTGGACAGGAGACATTTTGCAACCGGAGTAAAGATAAGAGATATGCCTAAAGTGACTTGGGATTGTTTCGATTGGGCAAAGGCAACGAACGAGTTCGTTAAAGATATGAGATTGGAACTCTTACCGGAGTTTCAGAATGCCACGATGTATACATCAGCTGTTACTACACTGGTGGCTTTTATGGCACAAGATTATTGCATCTCAAGCAGTTTAATATGGTATTACGTCTATCTGGGTTTTTTTGTTCCAGAATTGGTAGGAATAAATTATTCTCCATATGCTATGTACCCCTTTCCTACGGTATTCAACGTATTCAGACAGGTGGCACTAGAGATTTATTCAGAAAGGATGACAAATTTGACTACAGGTTATGAAGTGTATCAGCCTGTACAACTGAGTGAGAAGAAAGTCCCACTTATATGGAGAAGCAAAAAAAATTTTTGGGATGCGGGAGCACCAGGTGCAGATATTATTTTGAACGTGCCTCGTGGTGCAATATTGCCACCAAAAGCTATATTTAGGATGATTCCTCCCACCTTAAAGAAGGGGCTGAATATACGACAATTTTTAGCAAAACCGCCGAGTAAGGAGTTCTGGGAGCTTTTAGAGAGCGATGAGGTTGGTGTAAACAGAGAGACCGGAGAGTTTCCTTCGTTGGAAGATGTTTTTAGGATACAGTTTGTAACCGATCCTACTTATGAGCCTATACCTGTCAATAAATTTCCAAAGATGGATTTTGCTGTTGGTCAGGTCTGGCCGCTGGATATGACGGTAGAAAAGGTAGAGATTATGGTAAACGAGGGTTACAGCGGGTTAGGAGACAATATAGAACACTTCAGTAAACTTGCAGATAAAAAAATGGGCAAAAAGGTAGATGAGGTCCCTCCGTTCAAGCCTTTATCCGAATACGCAAAATGGTATAGAAAGGAGCTGGGAGAGGTCCATCCTATTTATCTAGAGTATTTATAAATCTCTTCCTTTCCTTTTTTTATTTTTATATTTTATAATGGGTTTAGTATATAAATTATTATGGATATAAAAAATGTCAGTATAACACCTGAAAAGTGTACTAATTGTATGACATGCATGTTAATCTGTTCTTATATTCATACAAAAAGTTTTAATCCGTCAAAATCAAAGATAAAGATAAGACCGAGTTATTATAAAGATAATAAATTGGTTCCTACAGAGATTACATTTGAAGAATGTAAAAAAGATTGTAAAACCTGTTTAAAGTACTGTGTATATGGGGCTATAGTATAAAAAGGTGATTTAATGGATTATTATGGATATGCAGGTAATATTGCGGATATAGATCTATCAGAAGGAAAGATCCAGATAGAGAGATTAGACTGGGATTTAGTTGAAGGATATATAGGAGGTTGGGGAATAAATACAAGATTATTTCATGATCTTCAAAGACCAAAGATAGATCCTTTTTCTCTTGATAATCCTATAATAATTGGTGCAGGAGTCTTAGTAGGAACTTCTGTCCCAGGAGCTTCTAAAATTACTGGAACGACAAAATCACCGATTGAAGATGATGAAGGAAGACATTTTATCGATAATGCTGTTTCAGGCACAAACAGGTTTGGCATAATGCTTAAAAATGCTGGGTATGATCATTTAATCATAAGAGGAGGGGCTGAAAGGCCTGTTTTTATAAAAATTGTAGACGAAGATATAGAAATTTGCGATGCATCTAAGTTGTGGGGAAAGAAAGATGTATACCAAACGACCGATTTTTTTATGGATCATTATAATACTCCAGGAGTATTAGCTATAGGAAGAGCAGGAGAAAAATTAGTCAGGTATGCAATGTGTGTTGTTGATTATATTGGTACATTAGGCAGGTTTGGTTTAGGAGCGGTGATGGGGTCTAAGAATCTAAAAGCAATCGTTGTTTTGGGTGATAAAGGTATAAAAGTTGCAAATAATAAAGTTTTTTTGAGTTTGGTTAATAAATGGCGGAAAGATATAGAAAAGATCCCAGTTATAGATTATTTTAGAGAACTTGGAATAGCTTCTGGATGGAATGTTCACGCCCCTCTAGCTCAAGAAGGAAATTGGGAATACTCTAAATGGACTGAATTATACGGACCAGACATATGGAATAAAGTAAAAAGTACACATAAAATTGTCTGTAATTCATGTGCATTAGCATGTAAAACGGATTATGATATAAAGAGTGAAAAATTAGGTAGAATAAATTCTTTCACAGGGCATTATCTGCTTCCAGCAAGAATAGGACAAAGATTAGAATTAGAAAATTATGAAGAGTCAGTAAAATTATTAGATTTATGTAATAGAGCAGGTGTGTGTCTTTTTACAAGTAGTAATATTATTAATTGGGTGACAAGGCTCTATAAAAAAGGTATTATAAAGAAGAGTGATGTAGGATTCGAATTAAATAGAGATTTTGATACTTATCTAAGTTTGTTTAATATGATTATAAATAGAGAGGGTTTTGGAGATTTATTAGCAGATGGTTGGTACCCTGTTGGGAAGAGTTTAAATATAGATCCACAAGAATTTGTAGAGAGTACAGGAATAATTAAAGGAGCGGATGTCATACAAGATGCAAGATTCACAAGATTACATCCTCAAGCATTCGCATATATAACAAATCCTCGACCTCATCATGGAGGGCTTCAATCTATTTATACTATGCCAAAGATAGATATAGAATTACTTAAAGATGATGCAAAAAAGATGGGCATTTCGAAAGAAGAGTTTAATAGAATTTTTAGTTTCACTCCCTCATATGGTATCTTCAACGTTGCAAGATACGCAAAACATTGTGAAGACGTTATGGCTGTCTTTGATTCTCTTGGTACTTGCAGCGTGTATGCCATATGGGGATGGACTGGATTGGATCATTATTTGAATCTTGAATTTATTAATAAAATTTATTCAGCTGCAACAGGAATAGATATTACACCAAGAGAACTAAAGAATAAAGGTGAAGATACATTTAATTTATACAGGGCTGTTAATTATAGAGAAGGATTTTCAAAAAAAGATAACAGGTCTTCTAAGATATGGTTCACTCCGAGAAAGACGCCAGAAGGGATAAGATACCTAATGGACTACTATGATGAGAGACAGATAACAGAAGAAGATATTAACGATCTTTTGAATGATTATTACGATGAACGAAATTATGGATAAATAAAATAGAATTTTATAAATATTTATTATATATATCCTTACATATGTCGGAGAGATCTACAAGCAATGGTATTAGTCCAGCCCCTGGAAGATCATCCTCTATTAACTCTATCTCACCTGATGCTGTCATTTTGAAGAAATCATCCATACTTCCACCTGATATCAAAAAATCAAAGAAATAAGATAATCCTTTTGGGGATATTATCCAATTTACATCCGCATTAGGATCTTTTTCCAACCTAAATCTTTCTAATATACCCCTATCTTCTTTTCTATCTCCCTTTATATTAAGGGTAAAATTTAGTAAAGGTATATCAAAATTTGCAGATATAGAAAATTCTATGTTATCGATTGCGTTTTTTAATTCATCAACTTTATCTGCAATAGGCATTACTAATTCTTCAGAAAAAGAGAACATCGCTTCTAATAGTTCTTTAATATCCTCTTTAAATTCAGCAACCATATCTATATCGATATATTTAAAGATTATCCCACCAGCCACTAACATTCCTGGGAAGATCAACTCAGGTTTAGATAACTCCGTAACAAATTCTTTAACACCATAATCCTCCATTTTATTGGTTATAGTATTAAACATGTCTTTAAGTGGAGAAATAAAAGATTTAATTTTTACAGGCTCATTCGTAGATGCAAAGAAGCTCTTAATACTCTTAATAAAAAAATCTGGGAAATTATTCAGAAATTTGATGATATCCTTTATATCTGCTTTTTTTAGAACATTTACAAACTCTTGCATATCTTTTGGTTCTATTTTGCCTGTATCTATTTTTTTAACTAATTTTTCAGATTCTTCGTCAAAATTCATAAATATCATGGATAACTTTATATATAATTATATATAAAATTATCGTTGTTGGTTGAGACTATAATCTTGACAGTTTCCAAAATCTTTATATAATAAAAAAGTATTAAGTTTATTAGATTATTATATAGATATATAAATTAAAAGAGGTGATAAGCAACAATGGATAAAAAAGAAGAGGGGTATTATTCTTCAAGACCATGGATTAAAGCATATGAAGGTGTTTTTAAAGAGAGTTTGGAACCTTATCCAGAGATACCGGTATTTGAAATGTTGAATAATGCTTCTAAAAACTATCCTGACGTTATTGGATGTGTTTATAGAGAGAGAGAGATTACCTATAAAGATCTAAAGGAGCATGTAGATAGGTTTGCTACTGCACTATCAGATTTAGGAATAAAAAAAGGAGACAGAGTTGCAATTATTCTTGAAAATATCCCGCAATTTATAATTGCAGATTACGGAATTCTAAGGGCGGGCGGGGTAAGTGTTCCATGTAGTCCTTTACATTCCATCGAGACACTGGAACATGAGATAGGAAGTTCTGGTGCAAAAGGAGTGATATGTTACGAAAAATCTTTGGATTTGGTTAAATCTTTAAAAGATACATCCATCGAATTTGTAATCACTACAACACCAGAAGATTATACAAAGAATGAAAGAGAATTAAAAGAGAGTAATGACGTATACCAATTTGTAGATTTGGTTAAAAGATACGATCCAAATCCCCCTTCAATCAACATAAACCCAAAGGAGGACTTGGCATTATTACAATTTACAGGAGGTACGACAGGGCTTCCAAAAGGTGTTATGCTTACCCATTTCAACTTGGTTGCCAATGTTATTCAAACAATGCCATGGCTGCTTTGCAGTTTAGCCGATCAGTTCAAAGGAAATGCAGAAATACTTCTTGCTCTTCCATTTTTTCATGTATATGGGCACTGGGCACTGAATGTATCGATATATATGGCTTTAACTATGCTGTTGGTAAGAGATGCAAGGGATTATGAGGAATGTTTACGCTTAGCAAAGAAATATGATCCAGCAATGCAGATCGGGGTACCTACTCAGTTTATGAAATTACTTGCAAAAGAAGAACTTAAAGGTTCAAAGGTACTGGGTGTATCCGGTTCGGCTGCATTGCATCCGAAAATTGCTGAAAAATATGAAGAGTTGACAGGAGCTCCTGTCACAGAGGGCTATGGATTAAGTGAGACTAGTCCTGTGACACATTACAATATTTGGAGTATGTGCAAATATTTGGGATTGGAGAGCGAATTATCCCCTAAAGTTGGATCTATAGGGGTACCTGTACCAGATACAGATGTAAAGGTAGTAGATCTGGAAACAGGTGAAGAGGTTCCTCCGGGAGAGAGCGGTGAAATGTATATTAAAGGTCATCAATTGATGAAAGGTTATTGGCCTACACCGGGGAAAGGATTGACAAAAGACGGATGGTTACCTACAGGAGACGTTGTCAGGATGGATGAGGATGGTTATTTCTATATAGTAGATAGAACAAAAGATATGATCAATGTTTCTGGAATGAAAGTTTACTCGAAACTTATCGATGATCTTCTTGAAAAACGTCAAGAAGTGGAGGTTGCTGCAACAATAGGAATTCCAGATCCTGAAAGGCCTGGTTCAGAAAGAGTCAAGATATTCATAGTGCCTAAAAAAGAGTTTAAAGGGAAGATAACAAAAGAAGATGTAATCAAATATTGTAGAGAGAATTTAGAGCCTTATTCTGTCCCGAAAGACGTTGAGTTTAGAGATGAACTTCCATTGACTCCTACATTGAAAGTATGGAAGAAAAAATTAAGAGATGAAGAGATAGAAAAGATGAAGGAAAAAGGGTTGCTTAAAGATTATGAGTGAGATTAACAGTATTTTTGAAAGGATAAAGGGATATTATGGAATTATTCCACTAATATTTCAAACTTTATCCAGGAATCCAGATTTATTTGAAGCATACTTCGAAAAATCACAAGCGCTTATAGTTAATTCGCTTAGTTCTAATCTTTCTTTCGAGGAAATAGAGCTGATAAGTATCGGTGCGGCAGCGGCTCTCGGCTCAGAACATTGTCTTGAGACGCATATAAAGATTTTGAAAGATCACGATATTGATAAAGAGAAAGTCTTTAATGCAATTCTTTTAGGTTCCATGATTGCAGAGACATCTTCTCTTTCAAAATCTTTGAGAATTTTTGAAGAAGTATATAATAGAACCTGAAGATATCCTTTTTTGGATAGAAGGAGTCGTTCCCATAATTTCTGAACTTAGGAATGCATCACTTATAGGATACCCTATATATCCTAAGGAGGCCGATCTGGCAATAAAAAGAGCAAAGAGGAGATGTATTGATTATAAAATAGATAAACCATTAGAGATCGAGACGATCGATCATCAGGCAGTCTGTAAATTGGCAGAGAATGAGCTAAACAAAGGCTTATTGGGTAAAGTCTTAAAAGATGAAGAAGTGGAGTTTAGAATACTTCTTAGAACAGGATTTTTGAGTAAAGTTGGTGTAAAATTCATAATATCTTACGATTTATTCTTAATAAGAAATGATACGAGTGAGAGTATCTATAACATCGAAGAAGCCTATGGAGAGTTATTAGTAGATGGTTTATCGTATAACAGTAAAGAATGGAAATATATAAATGGAGAGTTATTCTATCCCTCTAAAGGATCTATAATATCTACAGCAGAAAGAATCGATCGGATGATGGGTGAGATACTCTCATATCCTTCCTGTTGTGTGAACAGATTTATAGAAAATAAAAAGAATGATTTATACCCTTTAGAAGTTATGTATGGAAACCAAGTATCTACGGATGAAGAACTCTCTCTCTTTTTGAAAGATATTATAACTAGAGGTAAAGACTTTTTAACAGATATATGCAAGAAAAATATGCCTGATAGTATATATTCCACACCATACATGGGTTTTTATCCGTGTAGCATAGATTGTAGGAATGCGATCAAATTGGGTAAAAAATTAAAGGATTTTTCGAGATCATCTGGACTTTTATATCCGTATAATTTTAAATGTCTGATACCTTCTCTCTGGCATTACTGTATAATCTATAATGATAAAAAAGATAAAAAAGTAATAAAAATGAAGGAATTTCTTTCAGATAGAGAAAGATTAAGGAAGTTTGCATATGGACTTTATAAGGAGGAGCCAAAATGATACATTATGATAATATAAGAGATACCGTATCCGAATTAATATATAAAAAGTATATCTCGTTTGATTATGGAGAGAAAATAATAGAAAAAATCTTGGATGATAGTATCTCTTTGGATGAATTTAAAGAAGAGATATTTAGAGATCTTTCTTCAAATGTATCTTACATTTTGGATAAGACTTCATACTTTATAATGGATAGAGAAGCAAGAGAACTATTTATGATAATTATGAGTTTTCATTTTGATAATGTTTTATTCAATTTTAATAACCAAATATATAAAGACAAAAAAGATGTCCTTAAAGAGTTAGAAAAAGTCTTTGTTTCTCTGTTTAATAGAAAAAATTTGTCTATAAGTCTAGTATTGGATGATTATATAGCTCCAAGAATCCGCCTTTTGTTACTTAATAAGATAGATATAGGATACAAAATTGGAAAAATGTTTGTGGAAGACTATAAAAAATATTCAGATGATAAAATTTTGAGTAACTGGGTAACATCCAATTGGGACGATCTCTATGGAAGCGATGTTATCCTGATCGGCTTTCATCCAGAATCTGATAAAGATCTTTTTAAAAAAAGAATATGCTTGTTGATCAGTAACAAAGTGAGGGTCATTACTTATTGTCCACCAGATATTATCTCTAATAAGGATATAGAACAATTAGAAAAATTTATAAATCTGAGTCCTTTTAAAGATGGAGAATTAATTCTTAGATGGAATGGAATTTATAGGGATGGATTTTTAATCTTTAAAGAGTATTGTTATAATATAGGAAAACCCTTCAATACAGAAGAGATAAAAGAGAAATTGACAATACTAAAAGAGTATTGGAAGAGATGGAACGATATAAGGGTATCTCTTCGGAGGGACTTTAAAGAGTTGCACTGATATGTTATAATCAAAATGAAGGAAGATACATTAATTCTCTCCTGTGGAATATTTCAGAAAGAATTAATGAAGATTATGGAATATAACGATTGGAAATTTGATCTGGTCTTTTTAAATCCGCTTTTTCATCTCGACCCTAAAAGATTGAACGATGAGTTAAATAATAAATTAGCTGGAAAATACGATAGAAAGATCGTGGTCTATGGAAGATGTTCTCCAGAGATAGATAAGATATGTTCAAAACATAGTGCAGAGAGAATAAGAGGAGAACATTGTGCAGAAATATTATTAGGAGAGAGATTTTGGGAGTTAATGAGAGAAGAGCCAGGGACGTATTATTTGACACCCATGTTATGCAAAAATTTTAAACGGATGGTCATAAAAGGCACGTTCATCGATGATTACCCAAGACTTAAAAACCTCTACTTTCATAATTATAAAAAAGTGGTTTATATAGACACGGGCATCGACGATCTTGATAAAAAGGCTGTAAATATAGCGGATTATTTGGGTCTTGAATTAATAATAGAAAGATCAGATGTAAAAAATCTTGAAAAAAGGTTGAGAGAGGTACTGTGATCATTCAACCTTTGTTTTTGGTAGGAACATGGATCTCGCAAAGATCTTGGTAAAATCGGGATGAATACAGGTTTCCACGTATCTTACATTATCCGCTATGGTGTTGGCCAATTCTCTTTCGGATTTTGATATTAACACCAGTCTCGCTCCGACTCCAGCTGCGTTTCCTACCTGTTTGATTAATCTTAAATCAATCTTTGGAAGCATGCCTATCTTAATAGCACTCTCTGGATTGATATAAGAACCGAACGCACCTGATATAACGATCTCTTTTATCTCATTATCATCTCTTCCTATCTCTTTAAGACCTATGGAGATGCCTGCTCTTATTGCAGCCTTTGCCAAGAGTATAGAACTGATATCGCTTTGAGATACGACGATATCATTGTTAATTCCTGAATCTTCTTTTTTTACCAAGATAAACTCTAATCCTTCACTAGATCTTCTGACAGACGGAAAACTCTCTTGAAGTCTCCCTTTCTCATTTATTGCACCAGAAGTATATAATTCTGCGATCGCGTCAAGTATACCCGAACCACATATTCCTATGGCAGGTTTATTATCTATCGTAGAACAGACTGGATCGTTATCTTCTATCTTAACACCGTCTATTGCACCAGAGACAGCCTTTACACCCTGTTTGATACCATATCCCTCAAATGCCGGGCCCGATGCACAGGATAGGCTCACGATCTTCTTCTCATCTGCAAATGCGATCTCAGTATTTGTACCGATATCTATACCGATCCTAACTTTTTTTCTATTCTCCCAGAGCCTTGTTGCCAAGATCATTGCCACATGGTCTGAACCGATATATCCTCCAATCAATGGTAAGAGGTAAGCATAGCCCCCTCTCATTATATCTATCCCTAGATCTCTGGCTTTTATATCCTGGGACTCTTTAAGTACAGGAATATAGGGAGCTAAGCCGAGGTGCCTTACTGGCAATCCCAAGAGCAGATGATGCATAACTGTGTTGCCCACGATGGTGATATTCGAGATATCTTCTTTTTCGATCTTGTTTCTTCTGCATAAACTTGCGATCATGCCATTTATGCCTTTTATAATCGCACGTCTCAGCTCTTCTCTCTTCTTTTCTTCCTCCATTGCATAGCTTATTCTGCTTACTATATCGTCTCCATAAGATACTTGTGGATTTATAAATCCAATAGCATCTAATGTTCTTCCTGTATCGAGATCAACGAGGTAAGCGGCCAATTTTGTTGACCCGATATCGAATGCCATCCCAAGATTGATCTCAGATCCGATTCCTATTATCTCGTCACCGTACAAAGTCAAAGTGAAAGCCCATCCTTTTTCTCTCAATATATTCGATATATTCTTGGATAGAATAAAATCGATCCTTTTAATCTCTTTCTCATTAATATTATTTATCACTCTTGTTAGGTCTGGTCTTGGATCTGATAAAGTTGGTGGATCCAATCTCAAAAAGACTTTATGAATTATCGGTTCTGCCTCTACTTTGATTTCTTCTCCTTCTGTCTGCAACCTTTGAGATAAGATCAGCGACTCAAGAGGTATCTCCACCTTTAGATCACTCAATGGCTTAGTCTGGCATGCTAATCTAATCCCTCTCTCGATCTCCTCTGTACTTAGCATATCTTTTTCGTTGTTGGTGATCGGAGTGACTCTTCCTTCTCTGATAATAATCTTACAACGGCCGCATTTTCCTTTTCCTCCACATATTGATGTGATCTCCACACCGGCGTCTGTGAAAGCTTGCATGATCGAACTATCTTTATCTACATGGATAGCTTCTCTGGATAGATTGGTTATTATGTTAAATCTACTCATATTAGATAAATAATTATTTATAAAAATACGATCTTCTTGGCTTAACACTTACGGTATATTTGTTTCTATTAAACGATTCAATTATTCATGATATATCTCCATTTCTCTGTTTATGATCAAATAGAAATATTTAAATATAGTAACTAAATGATAATAATATTATGAATGGATGGATGAATAGAATTTTGAGGATAGATCTATCCAAAGATAAATTTTTAGTAGAGAAAATTCCTAAAAAAGTATATCATGAGTTTATTGGAGGAAAAGGTCTAGGCGCATATTTCTTCTATAAAGAGATAAAGAATAAGATTGATCCATTAGGACCGGAGAATAAATTGATCTTTACTGTCGGACCAGCAATAGCAACACCGTATCCTACATCAGGAAGATACTATCTCTTCTTTAAATCTCCTTTGACAGGTATATGTGGTAATTCCAGTTCAGGCGGAACGGCTGCTGAAAGGATAAAGAGATGCGGGTATGATGCTATAATTATAGAAGGCATATCACCGAGAAAAACGTATTTAATAATAACAGAAAATGGAGTAGAATTCAAACCTGCTGATAATATATGGGGAAAAGATACTTTTGAGACTGAAAAGATTATAAAAGATGATTTTGGTAGAGAAGAGAGTTCTGTGTTAACTATAGGTCCTGCTGGGGAGAATTTAGTAAAATATGCCATGATTGTAAACGATAAATGGAGGTGTGCTGGAAGATGTGGCCCAGGTGCTGTGATGGGGTCTAAAAAATTAAAAGCAATACTCTTTAATGGATATAAGGATGTAGAAGTAAACGACCCAGATCGATTTTATGAATTGACAAAAAAACATATCAGTCATAAAGTGCTGGATAATAAAATGTTAATGGATACTTATCGTGCATATGGAACACCTATTATTTATCCTAATCTGGCTGAAGAGGGGGCAATCCCTACACGATATTTTCATAAAGGATATTTTGATGGATGGGAAAAGATAGGACCAAATGCAATCGAAGATAGGTTGGAAATAAAGAATCAATCATGCGGTAGTTGTCCGATTGCTTGTGGAAGATTGAGCGAGGTAAAAGATGGAAAATATAAGGGTTTAAGACTTGAGGGGCCTGAGCATGAGTTATTATACTCTTTTGGTAGTACTTTCGATATAGATGATCTTAATTTTATAGCATTCTGTAACGATTATGCCGATCGCATGGGAATAGACTCTATATCAACAGCACATTCAATAGCACTTGCCATAGATGCTTATCGGATGGGGAAATTCGACCCTGGTTTTGAGTTAAATTATGGAGATCCGGAATGTGTTATACGATTAATGAGGATGATATCTACAAGAGAAGGAGTCGGTAATATCTTAGCAGAAGATCTATCAACAATAGAAAAAAAATTTGGAATGGAAGGCCATGCTATCAAAGTCAAAAATCTTGGTGTTGGTGGGTATGACCCAAGGGTAATGAAAGGTGTTGCTTTATCTTATATGGTGAACGATAGAGGTGGATGCTATCAGAAGGCATCTATGTATATGGTAGAATTGTTTGAATTGGGTGATTGTCTAAGTTATGATGACGAAAAAGTTTATTCTCTAATTGAAAGGGAAGACCTCTTTACAATATTGGACTCTTTCCCAACTTGCAAGTTCTATCAGGATAGTATGGATATTAAAGATTGTGTCGAAGTTTTAAACGCTCTAACAGGAGAAGAATACGATGAGGAGGAGTTACTTACTATTTCAAATAGGATACAATCGCTACTTAGATTATGGAACGTACGTGAGGGAATAACTAGAGAGGATGACCACCTTTCGAAGAGATGTTACGAAGAGCCAGTACCTGATGGTCCTGCAGAAGGAGCAGTATCTGACAGAAAGGAGGAAGATAGATGGCTTGATATATACTACGATAAAAGAGGTTGGGATAAAGATGGTAAACCCGATGAAAAAAGTTTAGAGGAATTTATGAGGGATATGAGATGAGTAAATTAATCTTTTGTGATATGAATAAATGTACGAACTGCCGATTATGTGTATACGCATGCTCTTTTGTTAAGACTAAAAAGTTTTCTATAACCAAGTCTAGAATAAAGGTTCTGGACAAAGATCACGAAGTATCAGTTGCAGTTGCATGCAATCATTGTGAAGATGCACCATGTGTAGCATATTGTCCAACAAAAGCATTGGAAAACAACGAAGGTATAATCAAGATCCATGAAGAAAAATGTATCGGATGTGGATGGTGTATTATCCATTGTCCAGTTGGAGCAATATCATTTGATGCAGATAAAAGAGTCGTAGCCATATGCGATATTTGTGACGGCGATCCAGAATGTGTCAAGATCTGTCCAATAAACGCATTAGAGATAATAGAGGATAGAGAAGAATATACACGGAAGATGCACGAAATCGGGTTAAAAACAGTAAAAGAACTTATATGAAGATTAAAGAATTTTTAGCCAATAGATATTTTATAAGAGAAGCGGATGAAAAAGATTCGATGAAGATAGAAGCATTGGCAAAAAAAGCTTCACCATTAAGACCTTCTGTGGCTGGAACATACGAGTATTTAGCATTATGTTTTAAAAGATACTTTCTTGTAGCAATAGATGAAGATATACTCGGATTTATAATAGGCCTCCCAAATATTGATAATAAGAACGAATCTTGGATATATCAGATTGCTGTACATCCATCATACAGAAGAAAAAAGATAGCTAGTAATCTACTAAAAATGGAGATCGAAAGATTGACTGATGACAACTTTAAAAAGATAAAAGCGAGGATATTATCTACAAATAATCGATCTTTTAAATTCTTTAATAAATATGGATTTAATATGGTAGGTTATATAGATAATTGGATAGAAGTAGAGAAAGAGTTATAGCAGATAAAGCCTATAGTACTTATCTTGAGCTACAAAATCGAAAGATTTTTATATAGTTAAAAAAAAATATTATGATTATGCTATTAGAAAAAATAAATAATCTAACTGATCTTATTGATAGATTAATGATGGAAATAACGAGTATTATAGATACAATAAAAGAGAATGGAATGGAAAAAATATTGAAAGATGAACCAAAAATTATGGGGAATCTATTCAGCCTGGTAGAAAAGATGAATAATCTGCCAAATATCAATGATCTTTTAGATGTTATTAACGAATCGATTGATATGCTTGCTAAGGAAAATAAAGAATTTGGACAGAGTATTATCGATATATCTAATGCTGCAGTTAATTTTAAGATTATAGATGGATTTTATTTATTAATAAAAGATGCAAAAATGTCAATCGCTCTTGGAGAGCTAGAAGATGCTCCTGTCAATATAGCAGGAAATGCATCAACAATTGTAAAAGTTTTAACTGGTAAAATAGATGCTATAGAAGCATTTACAAGTGGTATGATCTCTATAGAAGGAGATGCAAGCGAGGCGATGAAACTTCTTCCATTACAGGAATCTATGAAAAGACTAATAGAATAGATCAAAAAATAACAAATTGGACTGATGAAGAAGGAAGGCTCATCAATCCAATATTCAAGTAATAAGATCTATTTTTGTACCTGTTTCTCCCTTAGATAAGGTGACCCACATTTAGGACATTCTGGTTCCCATACCGCATCCTCTTTAGGTCCTCTCCATGAACATTTAGGGCATTCTAAAGTACCATCTTTCCTGAATATCATCCTAAATAACTTTAGATGCCCGGTAGTACAATCCGGACATGTAGGTACCATGATTAAGTCCTTTTCCTCGCCTTCCCATCCACAAATTACACATTCAATCATAAAATCCCCTGCCTTATTTTTCACCATATGGACAGACCGTTATACACTTCAAACAGAAAGGAACGTCATCGTATTCATCTCTCCATTTATCGTATTCTTTTATCTTCGGATATCTGCCTCTGTATTTTGGTATTACTGTATCAACTGTCGGTTTAGCATTTATCCAGTCTTCAGGAGGAACTTCTATTTTACTTAGATCAATCCATCCCTGTATACCCCATAAATGCCTGTTTAAATCGATTGTATATGGTGGTTTTTTCATAGAATCTATGGCTTGAGCAGGACAGACCTCAACACATTTCTTGCATTCTTTACAGAATCCATTAAATATAGTTCCACCTATGATACTATCATAATCTAACGGGGCATCTGTAAATAGAGTAATTAACTCGATTTTACATCCAAATTCTGACGTAAGTAGCATACCATTCATGCCTATATCACCCAAACCACTCATCATGCCTGCATAACTATGAGACAACATACAAGCCATCCATCTTCTCTCATCTATTGGAATAACAGGATCAATAGAGACACCTTTATACCCATTCTTATTTAAAAGATTTATCACCCCGATTGAAATCTCTCGCAATTTGTTATGCAAAGTATTCTTTATATTTCCGAAAGTACTTACGAATACGTAAGGATCATCTGTTGGGATATCTAACGATCCTTTCGGATAAGGAATACATATAGATATCAAACTTTTTGCATCTTTCATTATCGTATACGGCGATGTATAAAAAAAGGGAGTTCTATCGCACCTGTCTGCCTCTCCAATACCAACCTTCCCTGCACCTAATTCTATAGCTTTCTTCTTTATTTTTTCTGTTAACTCAATATCTGTCATTAATTTTTCACCTCTTTTAAACCTCTTTAGATAGAGCCTCTTTCTCTGTTTTTATCATTAGATCGACTATATAATCAGGATCACCTACATCTATGATTTTACCCAATCTCATATACATGGCACGATCAGCTACTATCTTTATAAAGTCAATATCATGACTTATTATCATATAGGTCTGACCTAATTGATCTCTAGCATTTCTAATGCCTTTAGCAATCTCTATCCTAGTTATAGGATCTGCAGTCCCTGTAGGCTCATCTAAAAGTACTATCTTAGGCTGTTTAACCAAAGACATTGCTATAGATACTCTATGTCGTTCACCCTCGCTCAATTCCCCGGGATACATATAGAGTATTTTATCTATCTCATCATCGGTAAAGTTTACAGATCTCATTACATCGTAGGCTATCTCAAGTTTTTCTTCCTCGGATATATCTTTTCTGATCCCTCCAACCAGATTTTCTAACACGATCTCCCCCTCATGTAGGGAGTATTCTTGATGTAATATATCCATATAAGGCGTTGCGATACCTCTTCCTTCAGGTCCAGGTATACGCATATCTACCAATTCGTCGTTTATCTTAACTTTTATAAAACCCGTAGTAACAGGTTTTATACCCATTATCATATCTGCCAACGATGTCTTACCACTGCCGCTCAATCCAACCAATCCTAATATCTCCATATCTTTTATATCAATAGAAACACCATCTACAGCCTTTGTTAAACCTCTATCAAAAGTATAATAATATTTTTTGACGTCTTCAACTTTTATTACCGCCTCCCCCCCCTCCTTTCTTTCGACCTCCATCTTTTCGATCTGTCCTAAAAAAGTGTTATAAACCTCGTCAGGGTCTCCCATTACGGTGATATCTCCATAATCCAACAAAGCAGCCTGATTACTCAATATTTTGACCGTTTCTGGCCAATGAGATGTCAAAATAAAAGAGATATTGCTTTCGGATATAGAATCTCTTATTGCGTTATGAACCATCTCACTCGTAATAGGATCCAAAGTACCGGTCGGTTCATCAGCCAAGAACAAGATAGGATTTTTGGCTAAAGATAAAGCAAATATAACCCGCTGTTTTTCACCTCCTGAAAGATTTCTGGCTATATGATTGATCCTGTGTCCAAGCTTAACCTGTTTTAACAATTCAACAGCACGCTCTTTTCTCTTTTCAGCAGGGTATCCGATCACCGCCAATTCATTCATAATGTTTTCTAATGCAGATACTTCGCTGTATAATGCGAATCCTCGTTGAGGCATCAAGGAGACCCTGTTAAAAAGGCTTAATGCCACTCTATCTTGCTCTTTGAGCCTATCCCAGTAGTCTAACTCTATAAAATCAAGTTTAGTAGAGCATCTTGGACACGGCTCACCAGCCATCGATGGTCTATCTACCCAATAGCAATTTGGACAGTAGGAGACATCGTATATTATACTACCGTAAGTCGGTTCGTACCCTTCTACTCCTTTTATACATTGCATCAGCACAGATTTTCCAGAACCACTCTTGCCTAAAAACCCGAAAGATGACCCCTCTTTTACCGAGAATGAGATATTCTTTAGAACAGGAATTCCACGTATGAACTCCTTTGTGAGATCTTTTACGGTTAAAACATTTTCTGTCATTATTATACACCATTATATTGGGAACTCTTTATCTATCTCTTTCAGTATGCCTCTATCTAATATATCGCAAGCAGGTAAGATAGCGGTTCTTTCTCCATCTGGAGCGAATTCTTTGAGGCCTGCTCTACCTATGGCATACCTTGGTCTTCTAAAATCAAAAGCTAAATGAGGATCTGCAAATGCTACTTTTACAACAGGACTTAAAACCCAGGCGGACCCTCTCCCCAGCATTGCACCATAATTTGCAGATGCTCGTTGGTTACCATGACCAGCACTGTACGAATGGAATGGATAGTTCAATCCATGTAATTCTGTTAAATTCCCTTCTTCAGGTCTATAACTACATAAATAAGGTAGACCTAAATGATCTTGGATCTCTTGTCCTGCCCACCCTGTCCTAAGCCATCCTTCTTTCATTGCATATGCAATGGCATAGTTTCCTGCCCATAGTCCCATCGTTGAACTACCTGTTAGCATACCACCTACACCACTAGCGACAGTTCCCATAATCGATGTTTTATGAGCACCACCCCAGTGTAGTTCAGCAAGTGTAGGAAACTTTTCATAAGTCTCTATGACATATGTAACAATCATATTTATCAATATTTTAAGTATATCCCAATTTGTTGCAATCGGCTTACCTCTTAAGTATTTACTAGCTAAAGATGAAAATTCACCTAGTACATCTTCATTTGCACCACCAGATAGGGCGGATGTAGCTACAGTATTAGAAAATCCTATTCCTCCACTCATATAAAACCCTAACCACAAAGTGTTGTCAAGAATTGCTGCCATCGAAATTCCTTCAGCTAATCGCCCCATCATTCGCCTTGCACCTTTATCTCCTTCCTGCTGTATATATTCTACATATGGAATCATCGGCATATCCCTTTCACATTGCATAAAATCTGCTATAAATCCATCCGGTATGCCACCAATCTCGTTTCTTCCTCTCGCTCTACTGCTCCACATCTTGTCGCCCATATGTATAACTCTTGCATGTTTGAATGCGTACGCCAGATCTGAGATTACATGCTCACCTGAAAGTTGATAAGCTGATATAAACGCCATTGTATTCTGCATAGCTGCCCATCTTCCTGCCTCCTCACCATCTGACATTCTTACTGCCAATGTAGGAACTCTTAATACTGCCCATATACTATCACCGATCGCTTTTTTTAGTGCTGCAGCTCTGTCAGGATGGAACAATTCATCTATATGAATATAAAACTCCGGTTCAAGTCCGTCCATTATCTCATCGCTTCCTGTAATAATTTTAGCCCATGCATCTTTGACTAAATACGGATTGACCTCATTCATATGTTCTTGTGCAACTGCACCAGCCCCCATCGTGTGTTGAAGTGTCTCCATATACAGATTCAATGTTTCAGGTGTTACTTCTTTTCCAACTCTTACCTGTAACATCCTATGGGCTAAATCTAAATTCATTATAACGGTTCTTTTAATATCATCGTTCAATTGTTGAATAGCAGCATTATTCATATGATGACTATCATCTTGTTCTATTATTATTCCCCATTTCCCAACAGGCATTGGTTCTAACATTCTTTGCCCTACAGGTAGACCGACCGCTCTGTTGTACGATGGTATTCCTCTCCTCTGCGCTACTTCTCTTCCTGCCTGGACAAACTCTTTTTTTCTGGTAGATTGTCTATATCCGCCTCGATGATACATCTTTTCGTCCACTTCGTATAATGGCTCTGCGTTCCATATCTCTTTCATCGTTTGGTAGATATCCCTTCCTTTTTCTATATCAATAAATTTTTGAGAGGCTCTATAAAGTTCCCTGACATAATCAACCTCTCTTGAAGACATGGTACTATCTTTTACCATCTCTTCTTCCATCTTTTTCTTTCTTTCTTCAACAAATTTTTTTAATTCTTCCTCTTTACTTGTCATTTTTATCACCTTCAAATTTTAAATCACATCTTCTCGTTTATCGACTCAGGATTAAAACCACCCATGACTCTCAACTTTGCCGCACGTGTCATAACCTCAAACAACTCTGTACGTGCTTTATATGGTTGTGTATCCCAGCTATATGTTATACATAACTTTTTTACCTCATCTTCAGGCATCGGTGGACCAAGAGGGATAGGATTATCCAACACATTTCCCATCTGGTCTTTTATATACACTACTTGTCCTGTCTCTCTGTCATAGATGTATCTTCTTCTTGCATCAAACATCAATCCATCCTCATCAAGTCTTAAAGAGTGACCATGGACCGTTATTCCTTTTAAGGCGTCCAATGCAGGATTAAAGATCTCAGTCTCGAGAAGAGTCTTTGTAGCTTTTTCTAAATCTCTCTCTCGCATCTCCAATAACTCCCTTCCACTGTAAACAACAGTATCAACACCTCTAAATCTTGCTAAATACAATCTTGCTCTTCCAAAAGGAGCAATAGGAGGTTTATGAAAACTATCACTGAATTGAATAAATCTTATTCGGTCTCCTGCTCTCGCTCCTGCTGTTGGAACAACGATATGTTTTATTGGATCGTAAGGTTCAATTATTTCCTCCAAAGGAGGATGAACACTGACATAAGCCGATCTAACACTCCTGTGGGATAAAAGCTCTGTAATATCATCCTCTGCTATGTTTCGGTACTTTAGTAAAGATCTATTCTTATCCCATAATCGTCTTCTTCTTTCTGATATCTCATCTTTTCCTGGATATACGTTTGGTACATATTCAGATTTTTCAGCCATTTTTATTCATCCTTTTAAATCATTTTTTATTTCTTCTGCACTCTCACCTACTTTCTGCAATACATCCTGAAATATAGGAAACGTCTCTCTTATCTTGAAGAATGCTCCTGATGTCATTTCTGGAGAGAATAACTGCGTACCTGAATCAAGACACATTCCTGCAACAATTAGTGGTTGTATAAAACCAGAACCTCTTAAAATGACATGGTCAAATGTATATGCACCTGGGCCTGCTCCCCCATATATCGAATGGGTATAAAATGCAAATCCTATACCCGCACCCTGCATTCTTCCTGTATCTGCATCTGGTAGCCCTCCTGTCTCATACAAAAATAAATCATGCGTATATGCTATTGCTGCTGAAGCTGCTTGACCAGCCCTCATAGCTCCACTGTTAAGTATTACCCCTGCGGTGGTTCCACTTAACTCGTATGCATTATACATGGGAAAGTCGTTGGTCGCATAAAACCTATATCCAGATGCTGCTTTGCTTTTAACTTTTATAACTCCGTCATCCAACGCTCTTTTAATAGTAGAATAGACTATATCTGCCACAGTTCCTGATCTATTTTCTTTAACTAAATCTAATGTCATATTATTGGCGTTGTACCCTTCGTAAGCGTATCCCAACAGATTATACCTTTCATACCACCCAATAGAGTTTCCCATCTCCCATTGTGCTGCTTGCTCCAAAATTGATGCCAAAGCCAATCCGTCCATAGTTCTTTTATTTGCCAGTGCTACTATATGATTTACTGTTATTCCACTGTATCCACAGCCTAATCCATCTATAGTGTTTGATGGTTTAAGAAACGAAGAGACAGGAGCACCTGGAGAAAACGTTGTTGATTGAGGATATCTACCAAAGATAACTGCTTTTATCATATTCGTCGTGTTAAGATCTTTAATCGGATCTATTCCAAATACCTCAGCAACCGTTTGGGCAAGAGATACCATAACCCATGTATAGACAGGATCTCTACTAGCTGCTATCTCCATCACTTTTTTAGGCATTTTGACAACAATTGTATCTTCTATTAACTTTACAATATCTTCTCCGTCTTCTCCACCTACTTTGATTCTATCACGTATACCGTTGGCTATCTCTTCTGCATGGTCCATTATTGGAAGATCCTTCCCATACCACGGCATCTTACACTCATCCTGCCCTGTAGATGTTTCCCATCCAGCCTTTCCCTCTTTTATACAATTTTGTAATTTAGGAAGGTTAATAAAGGCTGTCCTTTTGAAAAGATCGAGGATCTTACCCATGTATGGATTATATACAGGAGAAAGTGCCTCTATCGGTACGTCTTTCGCAACGCACTTTGATAGATCGTTATAAATATCTATCTTATCTTTATATTTCATAATGATATCCTGGTAATATGTGAATATAAACTTTTCTATATTTAGTAAGTACAAATAAAATCATAATTGAGTACTATAATAACGTAAAATCTTATTTATATTCTTACATTATTTTCTTCAGATTTATGATAGATTTTTCATATAATTCGTTTGCATACATCTTATCCCCTAATAATTTTCTCACTGCAAATATCCATGTTCCTGAATGGCCATCTTCTGCAAATATCTTGTCTCTTTTGATAGTTATTGCATCCTCAGGGCAAGATTCTTTACATGCTCCGCAAAGCATACAATAAGACTGGTCTACCCTTAACGGAGATCCATATATCGCTTTACACGGGCAGACATCCATACAGACCCTACAATTTTCGGGACAGAGCTCGTTCTTAATTGATACCGTACCTATGTATATACCTTCTTTAATTATTGCACCGTTTGGACAGACCCCCTGGCACCAACCACATGCTATACATTTTTCTTTATCGTAATAAAAAAATCTGCGATATTTATCTAATTTATTAACCTTGACGGATGGATACTCTTTAGCCAATTTCATGCATTCATCGTATCCTTTCTTTAATGCATC
>RXIF01000001.1 GCA_004212075.1 Candidatus Methanoliparum thermophilum | reverse complement strand
TTAAAGAAATAAACAACAAATGTTTTACTAAATGGTTTCCAGTGGAGAAGTATAATTGCAAGTGGAAAAGTTATTTTTATTTTATAATCGAAAGATTTATCATTAATTATTTTTATCGTTATAGTGATAACAATGATGGGACTTATTACTGATCGTGCAGCAAAAGAGTTAAGAAGTATTTTGGAGGATGAGAGTAAAAAAGGAAGAAAATTGATGGTACGAATTTTTCTAAACGGAGTAAACGAGTATGGCCCTTGCTTTTCCTTAAAACTAGAGGATAATTTATCTGATAAAGACATAAAGATTATAGAAAAAGGTATACCTTTGATATTTGAGAACTCTTTAAAGCTTGAAATAGGGAATCTTCAAATAGACTATATAGACGATCAATGCTGCAGTGGATTTACCATAAAAGATGTCGGCATAAACGGTGGTTGCGGCTTAAATTGTTCCGGTTGTAATAGATAAATTAAGTATATGAATTATGGTACAATTTTTGTTCCGATATCGAATCCCTTTAGAACTTTTATAATATTAGCAGAATCTTTTCCATAGATTACTCGACATGACATCTTCTTCTTTCTTAAGAATATGGGTAAAAATGCATCGACACAGGTCTCACCCAGAGAGAGCATGTCCTTTGCATTAATACAATCTATTAAAGCCCCATCTTTGTATAATCCCTCAACATCTGTTGCTATTATCAAATCAGATAGATCTATTTTAGATGCAATCCATGCAGCGATAGTATCCGAGGTAATGCTCCAACTATGAGGTAGATCGTCGTATCTTCGCAACTCTTTGTACGGCAAGAATATAACAGCTTTTTCTTTTGATAAACTCAACTTCAACTCTTCGAACGATTCGATCAGTGGAATAGATATTGATTCAGCAAGCAGATAACCGTATTGATTCATTCCTAGAACAGCCATCCAATGTGCCTGGTCGTCATTTATTTTAAATCTTCTTATAAAGTCGACGAAAGGCCCTCCGCCAGGAACTATTATAGTTACACTATTATTTTGGTTAGAAAAATCTACTATATCTCTTACTATTTTCTTCCTATATTCGATCAAACTTCCGCCTATTTTTATAACAGCCATAAAAACATAAGAACAAACAAAATGGAGATAAATATTTATTAAAATTTGTTCTCTTCTACACCAAATAATTTCTTAGATCATACTATATTCTATGCTGTTATTTATATCTACTTCTTCTCCCATTTGTATAGATCCATAACTTGCGATAACGTACTTCCCCGTCTTATCTCTTCTCTTACTCTTTCCTCACTCTTTTTTACTTCCATTGCTCTTCTTGCTATCTCATAAGCTCTCTCTTTAGGAACTACGACAACTCCGCTATCATCTCCTATAATCCAATCTCCTGATCTAACCACCTGACCACAGCATACTATCTCTGAATTTATCTCACCAAAACCTTTAGGTTCACCTGCATTGGGTACAATTGCGGTTGTAAATAATGGATAATTTAACTGCATGATATCTTCTACATCTCTTACAGCGCCATCTATTACCACACCGGCGATCTCTTTATTTATACAACTTCTAGTTGCCAACTCGCCCCACGGAGCGATATCCTTCCGACCATTATTGTTTATGACGATAACATCTCCCTTTCCCGCTATATCAATAGCTTCAACAGGTTTTGCCCAATCTCCTCCAAATGTCTGTACTGTAACCGCTTTTCCGACCATCTTAACACCTTTATTTATTGGAAAGATACCACTCATTGCTCCTTTTCTATGCATTGCATCGCTTATATTTGATGATGACACATCGTTAAAGATATCTCTTATCTCCTCATCAAGACTTCGTCTCTTCTCATACAAGATAATAGGATTATCAATTGCTCTTCGTATTTTAAGGGTGGCCTCTTTAACGTCACTCGAATGAATTATGTTTCCCCCTACAATCACTATATTAGCACCAAATTTTACTGCTTGTGCGGCTGTTTCTGCGTTTAATCCTCCTGCAACTGCTATTGGGATCGATACTGCGTTAAGAACATCTTTTAGCATCTCAATAGATGTTTTTCCTATCATCTGTTCATCTATTCCGACATGAAGATTGATATAATGCACGCCCATCTCCTCGAGATACTTGGCTCTTGAAACTACGTCTTTGATTGCTAAAAAATCTACCATTATCTCTACTCCGTATAAATTCGCAGCACGGACAGATTCTTCTATTGTTGAATTATCCACGTTACCTAACACATTTATAATACTTGCTCCAGATTTTGCTGCGATTTCTACCTCCAACGTACCAGTATCTGCAACTTTCATATCAGCCACGATCTTTTTTGTGGGAAAGATTTTTTTTAAAGTTCTTACGGCATTCATTCCTTCGCTTTTTATAAGCGGAGTTCCAGCTTCAATCCAATCGCCCCCTCCTTCTACGGCCTCTTT
Source organism: Candidatus Methanoliparum thermophilum (assembly GCA_004212075.1). Taxonomy (GTDB): domain Archaea; phylum Halobacteriota; class Methanoliparia; order Methanoliparales; family Methanoliparaceae; genus Methanoliparum; species Methanoliparum thermophilum. The sequence goes on along the minus strand of RXIF01000001.1, from coordinate 41,094 downwards.
AGCTATCTGGACTGCTCTATCCAACTCTATTAAATCCAGCGCTACTTGAAGTATAGGTTTACTCATTTTTACAATCAGGCACTCCTTTTTAAGATTGCGTTTGTTTCATTTAAAAAACTATCTTTTATCTTTATTACGATTACCCGACAAGTAATAATAAAATTCTTCAAAATACATATTTAATAGCGTCTTCTATCGTTGCGACCTCTATAACTTTCATATTATAGTTTTCATCCATATATTTTACTAAATCGATCTTGATTGGTCTAGTTATAACGATGAATCTACCAAAAAATCTATTTTATAAAGCGGTCTGTATATAACCACGTTTGACTGACCATCAGGCAACAAAAACAGGTTTATACCGGATTTTACAGCTGCTTCTGCCTTTTCGAATAAGCTACCTACATGCCCAATCGTTCCATCCTCGTTTATTATACCAGTTATCGTAATATCCTCTGGAATCTCGTATCCATCTATTGCAGCGCCAGCCGACTCTCCGTCTATTGCCTCGGTGTTTTCTGAATCTACACTAAATTTTGTGATATTTTCTGCTACCTGCACAGCCTTTTTCAAGGAATATTGTGTATAAAATCCAGTTAAAACGTTAGTATCCATCAAAATACGGCCATTTCCTGGTTTTATCTCAACGGTTAACGTAGAGACTACACCTTCTCCCTCTTCTGTAACACCGACTATCTTGATGGAGGCGTTTGCTGGTTGGTTGAGATGGAAATCCTTTAATGATAATGATGTCAATGGTGATATATAAATAGATAAGATACTAACTACTAAGATTACTATAATTAATATAGCATAAGTTATCTTCCTTTCAGACATACAAAATTATTTTTAATACATTAATAGAAGATATAATTTTTGTCAATATGTGGATTATATGAATGATATATACAACGATGATTTAGAGAACATCAAGATAATTGGTGTTGCTCATATCTCATCAAAGAGTGTAGAAAAGGTAAGAGAGATTATACGAAACGAAAAACCGGATATTATTGCGTTAGAATTGGATAAAGAACGATTCAATGGTTTAATTCGCAAAGAAGAAGTACCTATTAAAAATAACATAAAATCCAAAGATCTTCGTTTTAATTTAACGAATACGATCCTAGCCGGTATTCAGAAAAGACTAGGAAAGAAAGTAGAGATAAACCCTGGCGAAGAGATGGTTGCTGCTATTGATGAAGCGAATAAGATCGGTGCAAGCATTGTATTGATCGATAGAGATATACGGACAACACTTAATTTATTGCTTGATAGTTTAACTATAAAAGAAAAAATAAAAGCTTTTTTTTCTATTTTAGGGTCTTTATTTATTAGAAAAAAAGATTTAGAAAAGATAGATTCTATTATTGAGGAAGATACGGTGGATGATCTCATTAAAGAAGTTGAGAAAAAATTTCCTAATGTTGCTAAAATACTTATAGATGAAAGAGATCTGTATATGGCAAAAAAGCTTGTAGAACTAGTTAAAGACAATAAAGATAAAAAAATTGTTGCAATAATTGGTGCAGGTCATGAAAAAGGAGTAAAAGAGTATATTCAGCATCTCATTGCAGATGGTCTTATCTAATATCTCTTTAATACTAGTTTGATACTCTGTCCAGAGATGACTATGCATATTCTTTCCAATTATCTAATCAGGATAACAGATAAATACAGGGTTAAAGAGAGCATTGCTAAGATGGTAAAGTTTAAGTATCACAATTTAACGAACATGCCTTTTTCAAGATTTTTTGATCTCATATTCTGTAGAAACGTGATTATTTATTTTTCTCCGATAAAGAAGAATGAAGTGTTAGCAAAAAACGGGTTTTTGGTGCTGGGAAAGACAGAATATATACCAACCGATTTTTATAGCAGGTTTTAAGAGATAAGTGTATTAAAAAAGGTTTACCAGAGAATAGACTGACCTTTTTACAATATGGATCATATCACGAACTTTTGGTTCATCTAAAGTATATCTCGGATAAGAACTGTCTAACATCTTTTTTAATTAAAAGTTCTTCCATGCTTGATAGATTATATTCTTTATTCTCGATTAAACGACGGATATCCTTACCTAAAGCACATTTTAAGATATTATTTTCTAAAAACTCATCTGGAGACGAAAAATTTCTCTCTTTCTCTACGATATACCTACATTCTTCTATAAATACTTTATAATCTTTATTAACCTCTTTAAATCTATCAGCCGACTTTTTGTCAAAAACCTTTGGACCAATATGCTTTGTAATTTTTGGCAATCTCCATACTTCAAACTCAAATATGATCATCGCCTCATCTTGATTATAGTAGATATATGAGTTTAATATTTTGAAAGAATTCTCTTCCAATCCCTTTTTGATCCCATCTTTGGATCTCTCCAGTTGGGGATATATTATATCCTCTGCAAGATCTGGAAGGTGCAGAGATATAGCCAAGATATAGGTCCGTCTCTCTGTAAAAAAGTTTTTTAATTCATCGTATGTTTTTATCACGATCTCTCTTTTTCTAAAATAGGATTCTGATGGATTTTCTAAAAAATTTCTTGATGCATCTATGAATATGCACAAGTTATTATATGAGAGAGCGGCTGCAACATTTCTTTTTGGATCAACTGGATCTATAAATATCAAAGGGTCCTTTTTATCATAACAACCGATACCTTCATAGATGGGAGGTCTCCAATTGGACGCATCGAGCAGCAGATCTTCAAAACTACCATATTTTATAATCAAGAGTTCACAGAGATATCCAGAGAAACCTTTTGTCTTATTATCCGAACCATATATGCCTAAAACTTCTAAAAATTTTTTTAAAAGTATTACTTCACCCTCTCTACCTTTTATTCGCTCCATTACGTATCTGTTATGATGCGGTGTCCTATCTACAGCAGATATTATATGAGAAGGGTCTTGTACATCAAAACAAGGTACTATATCTATATCAAAATGCATCTTTTCTCCATCTATATCTTTATCGATGGATGCTCTCACATAAGGGTGTTCAGCATATCTCTGTTTAAGTGTCCATCCCTCCATTGCACGCTCTATTAGATATATTCCCGTTTCTTCAAGAAATTTTTCATCGACATTGGTAGGAAATAAGACAAATAGATCTATATCCATCCTTTTTCCATTTAAAATCCAAGTATCTCTTGCTGCAGAACCTACAAGTTGGACGGAAATATCTATATCAAGATTTTTCGCCTCTTTTAATATTCTCTCTTTAACATCCTTGGCTACTCTTTTTACCAGATTTATATCCTTCTCTCTTGGCTTTATCTTCGATAAGACATTCTCTTTTATATTATCTATCAAACTCTTTTTGGATGTAAGGTTATTCCATTTTGAACTCTTTGATTGTCTCATATATCGGTCCTTTGCCGGTTAATGTGCTTTTTTTTAATCTGAAGTTATCTACCAACACAGATCCAATCTCTATATTATGATTATCATCTAAAAATTTTTTTATTCTGTCTTTTATATCTTTGTTCTGCTTTTTGACTCTTGCAATAGTAATGTGTGGATGAAACCGTTCGTCTGTTTTAAATTTTAATCTTTTTAGTTCTGTCTCAATAGAATCAACAAGAGGAAAAATATCATCTCCTTTGGCACCAATCCAGACTATCCGTGCATTTTTTTTTGTAGGAAAAGCTCCTAAACTTTCTATTTTCAATTTGAATGGTTTAAAACATATATTGAAGAGATTTTGTATAATCTCATCTATTTTGATCTGAGAGACTTCTCCGATAAATTTTAATGTAATATGAAGATTATCGCGCTTTACGAGTTTAATGCCATCTATATTTATATTCTCTTCGATCTCGTATAAATTATCTTTAATATTATCTGGAAGATCTATCGATATGAATGTTCTGACCATCTTTATCGCCTATAAAAAAATTAAATAGATAGTATTTAATAAAATGTATTACTTATCATAATTAAGAACAAAAGATATTCTGGATAGCTTCTATCTTCGACGTAGATAAAAAAGTATAAAAAAGTTAATATTTGGCTATATACATATTGATAAAGAATAAGTTTAAAAGATAAAATGTTATAGAAGGTGTAAAAAAATTGCAACCAATAGATATTAAAAAAGATGAAACAAAGATGAATACAAAATATCTTATGCTGAAAAATGCGGGTTTTCCTATGATTACTGGATGCGAGGAAAAACCGATCATTAAAAATAAAGAGTTGTTTGAAAAATATGTGAAGGAACAATGGATTGGAATGTGTGTAAAAAAGGGTGATTATCTATTTGATAAATATATCAGCCCAGGTTTTGCTTTTAAAGCCGTTATTGTAGAACCAGAAAATTCTATTATAGATGAATCTACAGTAATACTTTTGGAAGAAGAGATAGTAGATGAGATTGATGAAGAGATCGAAGAAGATTTTAAAAAAGAATATCGTATAAAATTTAGCGATGTGATAGGACAAAAATCTGCAAAATCTAAATGCAGCGTTATAAAAATGTTTTTACAAGATCCAGATAAATTTGGAGATTGGGCTCCCAAAAACATACTCTTTTATGGTCCCTCTGGAACAGGCAAGACTATGCTGGCAAAAGCTCTTGTTTCTGAGACCAATGCAGAGATGGTATGTATAAACGCGACTAGTTTAATAGGCGGATTTGTAGGGGAAGGATCGAGTAACATTCATCGATTATACGATTATGCTGAGAAGAACGCGCCTTGTATAATATTCATAGACGAGATCGATGCTATAGCCCTTGATAGGAGATATCAGGAATTACGTGGAGATGTCTCAGAGATAGTAAACGCATTGATTACAGAGATGGATGGTATCAAAGATAGAAGAGGTGTATGCCTTATAGCAGCAACAAACTTACCAAACGTCCTAGATAACGCGATAAAAAACAGATTTGAAGAGGAGATTGAGTTTACCTTACCTAATTTTTCAGATAGATTAGAGATTTTGAAAAGATATATGAAGACGTATCCGATCCCTTTTTCCGACAAAATAAATCTAAAAAAGTTTGCAAGATATTTAGAAGGTTATTCAGGAAGGGATATAGTAGAGAAAGTATTAAAGGTTGCATTACATAGAGCATTAATAAATGATGAAAAGGAAGTAAAAGAAGAACACTTGATCTCTGCTTTTAATGATAGCGAGATAATAATGAAGAAAAAAAGAAACTTACCTGCAAATAATCTTTATAGGTGATATACAGTTGAATTCGAGGCCTTACTATACTCTCGATGATCTTAACACGGATAATAAGGTTGTTCTTCTCAGGATCGATATAAATTCCCCATTGAATCCTGAAACAGGAGAAATTTTGGATGATACAAGGTTTAAAAGCCATAAAAAAACTATATACGCTTTAGATGACTCTAAAGTGGTATTGCTTGCACATCAAAGTAGACCAGCCAAAAAGGATTTCACTACGTTAAAATCACATAAAAATAAATTAGAAGAGGTTTTAAATAGACCGATAGGATACGTGGAGGATATAATCGGGAAGTACGCTCGAGAGAAGATAAAAAAGATGGAAAATGGTGATATCATCCTTTTAGAAAATGTTCGGTTTTTATCTGAAGAGGTTATAGATATGTCACCAGAGATGATGACTCAGACTATTTTTGTAAAGACGTTATCTAATTTGGCAGATTTATATATAAACGATGCTTTTGCGGCATCTCATCGTGCTCAGCCGAGCATAGTAGGTTTTCCATTGGTTATGCCATCTTCTGCAGGATTATTGATGGAAAAAGAGATCAATGAATTGAGTCTGGCATTGAATAACAATTCTTCTCCCGCAACATTCGTTTTTGGTGGCAACAAAGTGTCGGATACATTAAAAGTTATAAAGAATATATTAAATGGAAAAAAAGTGGATAAGATATTGTTGGTTGGATTGGTCGCAAATTTTTTTTTGTTCTCCAAAGGGATAGATATAGGAGAACAAAATATTGAAAATTTAAAACGAGAGGGGGTTTTAGAATATAAAGATGAGGCAAAAAAGATCTTGAAAGAGAACCCAGATAAAATAATACTGCCTGTGGATCTGGCAGTAAAAAAAGATGGAAAGAGAGAAGATATAGATATTGTATCCCTTCCTACCAAATACCCTATATGCGATATTGGTATAGAGACATTTGTAAAGTTTTCCAAATTAATTAAAGAGTCAGAGATAGTTATCATAAATGGGCCTGCGGGTATATTTGAGGAGAAAGAGTTTTCATACGGCACATATGAGATTTTGCGTGCAGCTGGAGAGGCAAAACATTCGATAATAGGTGGCGGTCATACTGCATCTGTTGCACATATGTTAAATCTAGAAAAAAAAGTGAGTCATATAAGTACAGGCGGAGGGGCAAGTATCGAGTTTCTATCGGGAGAAAAGCTTCCTGGGATAGAGGCATTAGAAAAATCTAAAACAAGATTTAAAATACCAGATATAGAATTATAAAAAAGGATGATATAAAGCCTCGGTGGCTCAGTTGGCAGAGCGGCTGACTCGTAATCAGCAGGTCGGGGGTTCAAATCCCCTCCGAGGCTTATCGATCGTTGTGACAGCCGTCTCCTATACATATCCGACCATCATCAAAGGTACTCTATTTCATGCCCTTTTCTGAATAATAGTTTATCAAGACTATCGTCTAATTTTTTATCAAGTTTTTTTTGATTATTAGAGAGAAAACTCTTATCTGATTCTTGGCTAAAATGTATCGGACCGCTTAAAAAACCATAATTTTCGTCGTTCTCTTGTATATCATCGATAGTAACAATCGGCCTATTTAATATTTCATTGATCAATAGTTTGGCATAGGTTATATCATTGTTTATAAGCATATTCTGGATATCTTCGTTTTTTATAGATCTCAATCCATAATATGGGGTTTTTGTATCGAATAAATTTTTATTTTCAGAATAAGCTCCTATATTACTCCCTATTCCAATAGGGTTTGCCTTGTATATACTATCTAATTTGATCTGCCATATGTTTTTGGAGTCTGTTATAAATATATTGGCAAATCTTGACTCTTTTTTTATAGATACTCTCCATCCAAAAGGATTCTTCCTATAAAGAATGGATAACTCATTGAGCAAATCTTCAAATCTTTTCATCTGTTTATCTTGCTCCTAACTTACTAATAAAGTTAACGTAGATTGTATTTTAAAATATAAAACGAATAATAGTGTTTATTTGACACTTCTTAAAAAAATATAAATACGATAAAAGTTTTATGTGTAGACAAAAGAAGAGTTCTTAAAAAGATCGTTAATACTTCATAAAAAAATTTTGATTGAATGTAAAAACGATACGATCATCGATTATAAAATGAGAGATATACAGGCGTTTCTTTGAATGAGTTTTTATTTTTAATAAAATAATTTATAAAAGACAAAGATGTGATCTAAAATGGCAGAAATAGATTTAAAGATACCAAAAATACAAAAACCTGAGAATTTTATTGCAAAAATCAGCGATACTACGTTAAGGGACGGTTCTCAAATGCCAGGTGTCGTAATGAAGCTCTCTCAATCTATAAAGATATTCGAATATCTCGAGCAATTGGGTATAGAAAAGACCGAAATCTTCCTTTATTCTAATAAGGATAGGATAGCTGCCAAGACGATGATTAATAGAAACAAAGGAATAACCGAGATAACTGGATGGGCAAGAGCAAATCCTGAAGATATAGATCTGGTATTAAATTTTGACCAGATAAAAGAGGTAGGTATACTAATGTCCGTATCAGATATTCATTTAGATTATAAACTAAAGATGTCTCGGGAAGATGCGAGAGAGAAATACTTGGATGCGTTACAATATGCGGTCGATCACGGATTAAAAACAAGATGTCATCTTGAAGATATGACACGTTCAGACCTAGATGGTTTTGTATTTCCGCTTGTAAAGGATATACTTGATATAGCACCAGATACGATAATAAGAATATGTGATACGGTTGGTGTTGGATTACCTTACGAAGAGAGCCCTCTACCGGTTAGCATTCCTAAAATCATAAAAAATTTAAAGGAGATTGGTGTTAAAGAGATAGAGACGCATATGCATGATGATTTTGGAATGGCAGTAATAAACAGTATCGTTGGATATTTTTACAATGCACAATGGAGTAATCTAACATTCTTGGGTATAGGAGAGAGGGCAGGAAACGCAGAGATGGAAAAAATTATATTATTCCTCTCGACAAGGATTGAAGGATACGAAAACAAATATAATCTTTCAAAATTGGTAGAATTTTCCAGATATATACAAAAGGAGATTGGTATTAAAGTCCCTCCAAATAAGGCAATCATTGGACGGAACGTTTTTGCGCATGAGAGTGGTATTCATACTGCTGGTGTATTAAAAAACCCTATTACATACGAGCCCTACCCGCCTGAGTTGGTTGGAGGAGAGAGGAGGATTTTAATAGGAAGCACATCAGGGAGAGAAGTTGTACGAGCAAAGATAGAAGAGACATTAAAAGATTTGTTGGATGCCGACGTAACTATAAAAAAAGATGACCCTAGAGTAAGAATAATTGCTAAGGAGATAAAAAAATTGTACGACGAGGGAGAACGAGTTTCATGTATCTCTGATAAAGAATTAAGAGCTTATGTAGAGAAATACTTTATTTTAGATAAGATTGCAGAAGAAGAGATGGATCGGCCATTGATAGATGATAGGATGGAAAATGAGGAAACGGATTAGAATCTAAATGAGACCTTTCGTATTTATAAATATGGCGATGAGCGCGGATGGAAAGATATCTAACAGATTGAAAGAACAGATTAAATTATCCGGCAAAGAAGATCTTGATCGTGTAGATCGTCTCAAAAATTCAGTAGATGCGGTAATGGTAGGTATCGGCACGATTCTATCGGATAATCCAAGCTTGACGATAAAATCGGATGAAATAAAGAGAAGAAGAGAAGAAAGAGGAATAATGGAGAATCCTATAAGAATTATAGTGGACAGTAAATGCAGAATCCCATTAGATTCGGATGTGCTAAATAAAGGGAAGGGAGAGCGAATAATCATAACAAGTTACTCTGCTGATAAAGATAAGGTAGATATGTTGAGCAAGTATACAAAGATAATAAGAGTAGGTGCAGACAATATAGATCTGGTAAAAATGATGAAACTTTTATATGATAAAGGTATAAAGCGGATAATGGTCGAGGGTGGGGGAGAATTGGCATGGGGATTGATCAATGCTAGATTAGTCGATGAGTTATACTACTACATAAGTCCTATAATTATCGGTGGAAGAGACTCTCCAACACCTGTAGATGGCGATGGTTTTGTATCAGAATTTCCTAAATTGGAACTGATTGAGTTTGTTAAGATAGATAGCGGATTATTGATGCATTGGAAAGTTTTATAAAGAGGGATTTTATAAAGGAGGGAATGATGAAGAAAAAGAGAGTTAAATTAATAACTGGAAGAACAATAGAGCAGGGAATGTTTATAGAGCATAAAACTTCAAAAGAGTATTTTGATGCTACGGCAACCTGTTTTATGAATGAAAGATTGATCAAAGAATTAGATATAGAAGACTATGTGAAGGTTAATACGGATATTGCAAGCATCGTTCTGAGAGCTGAGAGAGAGAAAGGTATCCCTAAAGATCTGATTTTTATACCTATGGGTCCATGGGCAAATTTTATTCTGAATATAGATATAGGATTATCTGGAATGCCTTCTTTTAAAGGAGTAGATGCAACCATAGAGCCGACGGATGATAGACCACTCGAGTTGAAAGATTTGATAGGATTGTATAAGGGATAGATCATGATAATAAAAAATGTCGTATGTCCTTTCTGTGGATCTTTATGTGATGATCTTACAGTTGAGGTAGAAGGGAATGAGATAAAGAATGTCGATAATACATGCAAATTAGGTTATAACAAGATAGTAGGATACTCTCATGGTAGAATAGAGGCACCTTTAATAAGAGATAAAGAGGGGCTAAAAGAGATAAGCTATGATAAGGCAATAGATGAGGCTGCCAAGATCTTGTGTAATGCAAGAAGACCACTCATGTATGGTTGGAGTTCTACAACTTGTGAGGCGATAGAGAAAGGCATAGAACTGGCAATAAAGATAGGATCATTGATAGATCAGACTGCTACAGTATGCCATGGACCAACAACATTAGGGATTCAAGAAGAGGGTAAACCATCATGTACTCTGGGAGAGGTAAAAAACAGGGCAGATCTGGTTATATACTGGGGTTGTAATCCATTTCATGCACATCCTAGGCATATGGGGAGATATTCTACATTTACGAAAGGATACTTTACGAATAAAGGAAGGAAAGATAGAAAAATAATCGTTGTAGATGTCAGAGAGAGTGATACCTCAAAAGTTGCAGATATTTTTCTAAAAATAGAGCCTGGATCGGATTATAAGATCATAAACGCATTGACATCTATCATCATAGGTAACGGAGATATCTTGCCTGAAGAGATAGGTGGCATATCCAAAGATCGTTTGGAATATATTGCAGGAGAGATGGTTAATGCAAACTTTGGGATAGTCTTCTTTGGACTAGGAGTTACGATGACAGGCGTAAAAGATAAAAATATCGGATCTCTCTCCAGATTAGTTAAAGAGTTAAACAGAAATACAAAGTTTTCCCTGATGCCTATGCGTGGGCATTATAACGTATCTGGTGCCGGTAATGTATTTACATGGTTGACAGGCTTTCCTTATGCTATAGATCTCTCGAGAGGTTATGCTTATTACAATCCAGGAGAAACTACAGCAAACGATGTATTGGCAAGAAAAGAGGTGGATGCAATCTTAGTCGTCGCATCGGATCCTGTTGCTCATTTTGTCAATCCTTCTATAAGAAGATTGGCAGAGATACCTTTGATAGCTATAGAACCATATACCAGTGCGACTACGGAACTTGCAGATCTTATAATACCAGTAGCAATTTCTGGCATAGAGGCAGATGGTACTGCCTATAGGATGGATGAGATTCCTATAAGGGTAAAAAAGTTTATAGATTCTAAATTTAAGAGCGATTTAGAGATATTGACCGATATAATTAATAGGATAGATCGTTATGAATGAACTTATAATAAAAAATGGGATAGTTTTTGATCCTTTGAATAATATAAAAGATGAAAAGAAAGACATCTGTATAAGAGATGGAAAGATCGTCGATGATGTGAAAAATCCAAAAATACTTGATGTAAATGGTTTATTGGTCTTTCCTGGTGGTGTTGATGGCCATTCTCATATAGCAGGTGCAAAAGTTAATTCTGGTAGATTAATCCGTCCAGAAGATGGACGACGATCATTAAAACCCAAAACGTCTATTACTATGCCATCATCAGGTTATTCTGTAAAAAACGTCTTTTCAGAAGGTTATGATTATAGTATAATGGGATATACTACTGTTGTAGAACCTGCGATGCCACCATTGTCTGCTATACATACCCATGAAGAACTGAGAGATATACCAATGCTTGATAAATTATCTCTGACCCTTTTTGGTTTCAACTGGTTTGTAATGGGATATGTAAGCAGAGGCGAGATAGATAAACTTGCCGCGTATGTTGCTTGGATGTTAAAAAGAACGAGAGGATATGGTATAAAGATTGTTAATCCTGGTGGTGGAGAGAACTGGAAATGGGGTAAGAACGTGGATTCATTGGATGATCAGGTTATTCATTTTGGAGTTACACCGAGAGAAATTCTTAACGATCTGATGAAAGTAAACGAGATTCTGGATCTCCCTCATCCTATACACGTTCATACTAATAAATTAGGACAACCAGGAAATTATAATATAACCGTAGATACGATGAAACTTGCCAGCGGGTTCGAGACTCAGCGGGGTAGAGAACCTCTTCATATAACACATGTTATGTTTAGTTCATACGGAGGAGAAAATTGGAAGACTTTTGATAGTAAAGCAGATGAGATTGCAAGAGAAGTCAATTCTAACAAGTTCATAACCGTAGATGTGGGACAGTTAATGTTTGGTGATACTACGACTATGACTGCAGATGGTTATTTAGAGTTTAATTTACAGAAATTAACCGGTTTTAAATGGAGTAACTCAGATACGGAACTTGAAACTGGCGGCGGCGTTACACCCGTGATATACTCTCCAACAGTACCGGTTAACGTTATACAATGGGCTATAGGACTGGAGGCAGCCTTATTGATAAATGATCCGTATCAGGTTTGGCTGACGACGGATCATCCAAACGGCGCACCTCTTACGAGATATCCTGAAATAATATCCCTCTTGATGAGTAAAGAGAAAAGAGAGAAGGAGATACTCCAGGTAAACAATGCAGTCAATAAACGAGCGATACTTCCATCTTTAGATAGAGAATACGAATGGAATGAGATAGCTATAATTACCAGAGCTGCACAAGCAAATTCGTATCAATTGAGAGATAAGGGACATTTAGGTATAGGAGCGGATGCGGATGTTACTATATTCGATATAAAACCTAACGAGATAGATCCATCAAAAGATTATGATAAAGTGGAAAAAGCGTTCTCTGCTGCAAAATATACGATAAAAGGTGGAGAGATAGTTGTTAAAGATGGACAGATAGTAAAGGTAGTCTCAGGTAAGACTTATTGGACTAACGCAGAGTTTGATGAATATTACGAACTAATAGAGGACGATCTTAAAGACTGGTTTGCAAATTATTACACGGTCAATCTTGACAATTATGGTGTCAACGATGTATATCTTACCAATCCGTGTATGATAAGGACGAATCCCACGATAGGTAGTAGGGTGAGGCTTGCATGAGAGTGATAACTTTAAATTTAAAGTATGATGGGAGCATTCCGGTAGAGGCAGAGACAATAACCCCAGATAGCTTCTCTGATAAGAGTAAAGAAGAAATAGAAGAGTTGAGTCTTTATTTAGGTAACAAAGTCGTAAAATTGAGAGAGATCTTCGACGTATCTGTAGAAGGAAGTAATACTGGAATAGATGATGTTAAGATCATAATAAAAGGTAACGCATACAGGATAAAAAGAATAGGTGAAGGAATGACAGGAGGAGAGATTTTGGTAGAAGGTAACGTAGATATGCGTTGTGGTAGTATGATGCGAGGTGGGAAGATAACTATAAAAGGGAATGCTGACTCATGGACGGGGCAAGAGATGGTTGGGGGAGAGATAATAATAGAAGGAGATGCGGGTAATTATATCGGTAGTGGATACAGAGGAGCGTTGAATGGAATGAGCGGAGGAAAGATAACTATAAAAGGAAATGCAGGATTATATTTAGGAGAAAAGATGAATGGGGGAGAGATCGTAGTAGAGAAAGATGCTGATATGCTTGCAGGGCTGGAAATGAGCGGCGGAAAGATAACTATAAAAGGGAATGCTATAATGCCTGGCGGTGAGATGACCGGAGGTGATATAATAGTGATGGGGACAGTGATAGATAGGTTGCCTACTTTCAAGTATCTCGGTAAAGAGATTATAGATAATGCAAACTTTGAAAAATATGTCGGAGATTTGGCTATGAGGAGGGCAAAAGGATCTCTATATATAAAAGCGCCTTAATATTATTTAAATAGGGAGGTTGGTACAGAACAACGCTAAGATAGATACGGTAGCTGTTATTAGAGAAGAAAACGAGATTGTACGGATTGTCTTAATTATATCCTGTAATAGAGGGTGATTGTATCTTTTTCCTATTGTATAGTAAGAACGTTTTACCAGCCGAACCTTTAAGATTTCGCTTATCGTAGCCATAGGATATCCGGAATTAGGACTTTCAACCATCTTTCTCTCTTTTAATATATTTTTAAGCATATTAATACTCGGATATCTTCTATCTCTAACAAACCATGGTATATAAGAGATTAAGAGCAAGATCATAGATATCCTGCTAGGTATGAAATTTAGTATATCGTCAAATTTAGCAGATGCAAAACCTATATCCAACCATTTTTCATTCTTATAACCTATCATCGAATCTAAAGTATTCACCACTCTGAAACAGAAGATTCCAGGAAGACCGAAGAGGATAAAATAAAAGAGAGGGGATAAAAACCCATCGACAAAGTTTTCAGATGTTGATTCTATCGTTGCAGATATTATCTCCTCTTTATTTAGATTGCTTACATCTCTGCTGACGATATTACCTACCAAAACGCGCCCCTTTTCGATGTTATCCTCTTTTAATGCTATATATACAGAACAAGCAGAATTTACGAGGAGATTAAAAGAGAAACAACTTTTAATAAGGTAAGCTAAGAAGATGATAGAGAAAAATGGATCTATGTAATCGACGAGGATATTCTGTATAAGATATCCTGATAAGATAGAGATAAAGGATAAAAAGATAAGGATAGAAAAACCATACGTTTTTTTAGCAATTTTTTTATCTATAGTCAATCCAGAATTGGCTAATTTATCTATAATCTTTCCTAACCAGACAACAGGGTGAAATATTCTATTAGGTTCTCCAAATATTAAATCTAAAAAAAATGCTGTGATGAATGCTGTTAATATTATATCCACCTATCTTATCTCCTTAATGCTATATATCAATCGTTTGTTATCTTTCCTATTGCGGATAGCCACCCTTATATAAGAATCTCCTGTAAAACGAAAAGTGCTGCAATCTCGTACGATAATTCCTTTTTTTGCTAATTTTGCAGTTAATTCAGACGATTTTACATTTAATGGCTCGATATTAATCATTAAAAAATTAGAATCACTCTTTATTGTTTTAAGACCCAAATTTGATAATTCTTTCTCTAACCATTCCCTTTCGCTCTTTATAAATCGTCTAGACTCTTCTAAAAACGTCTTACCATTTTTCAATAGATAAGATGCTACCTCTGATTCGATACAGCCAACGTTCCATGGTATTCTTACAGCATCTATCTTATCTATCAGCGATCTGCTACCGATACCGTATCCTACTCTTAAACCAGGTATAGAGAAACATTTTGTGAGCGACCGGAGCACGAAAAGTCTCTCATCTTTTACGGCATCCTTGACGAGGCTCTCTTCCGGTTGAGATAATTCTATGAACGCCTCATCTATGAATAAGTAAGATCCTTCTTTATTACAAAAATCCAGTATTAAATTTACCTTATCTTTTTTAATAAGAGTGCCTGTAGGATTATTAGGATTACAGAGAAATATGACCTTTATATTATTCTTTTTAATATCGATTAGGTTTGATTCCCGAATAAGTTTGTTATATTCGACAAAGATTGGATTCGCTCCAAAAATTTTTCCAAAATACTCGTATTCCATAAACGTTGGCTGAAATATTAAAATTTTATCTCCTTTTTCTAAAACAGCATGGGAAAAATTCTTTATTATCTCGATGGATCCTGTACCTATAGTAATATTCTCAGACGGGATGACTGAATCATGGAATAAAGATATAGAGGATTTAAGTTTGGTATAATTATCATCAGGATAATATTTTATCCTATCTATAGACTTTATAATAATTTTTTTGAAATCCATGCTCAACGGGTTTATATTGGCACTGAATTCTATGATGTTCTCTAACTTTTCATTCTCTTTATCGATGATGCCTAGTGCTTTTCCACCATGGTCAGGTCTCATAAAATACCACAAATATAATTACAATATATTAATAAAGGTTTAGTCGGTTAATTAATGGAGGAAAAATGACTAATCTTGATCTTACGAAGATGCTAATAATACAAGGAACATCTTCTCATGCCGGAAAAAGCGTCTTTGTCACTGCATTATGCAGAATTTTCTCAAACGAAGGATTAAAAGTCGCCCCGTTCAAAGCGCAGAATATGAGCCTTAATTCTTACGTTACTATCGATGATAAGGAGATAAGTATAGCTCAAGCGATACAGGCGATAGCCGCTCGATCGGAGCCATCAGTAGAGATGAATCCGATCTTACTCAAACCAAGCAGAGAGAATGTGTCTCAGATAGTAGTTATGGGCAGACCGTTTAAAGATACGGATATAAATAATTACTACTCCAATATAGACTACTTTAGAGAGATAGCAAAAGACGCGCTGATAAGATTGAGCAGAGCTAACGATCTGATCATAATAGAGGGTGCAGGGAGTCCTGCCGAGATAAATCTTTACGATAGAGATCTACCGAATACCTTTGTATCGAGAATAACAAGAGCACCAATAATCCTTATAGCAGATATAGAAAAAGGTGGGGTCTTTGCAAGTATTTATGGAACTGTAAAACTCCTTCCTGATGATATACAGGGACAGGTTAAAGGAATTATAATAAACAAGTTTCGCGGAGATAAAAAGATATTAGAGCCTGGTATAAAAAAAATAGAAGAATTGCTTGGTATACCCGTCCTTGGCATTGTTCCTTATTTGGATTTTAAAATACCGAGCGAAGATTCTGTTTCGATAGATAATAAGATAAGCGGGTATGGTATAGAGATAGCGATCATAAAACTGCCAAGAATTTCAAATTTTACAGATTTTGAGCCGCTGGAAGATGAGGCAGATATTAGATACGTATCTTTAACAGAAAAACTTGGCGATCCTGATGCTATAATAATACCTGGAACAAAAAACACGGTAGAAGATACGATAGAATTTAAAAAAAGCGGGTTATATAAAGAAATAATCTCAAAACAAGGGAAAATACCGATAATAGGAATATGCGGTGGATACCAAATTTTAGGGAGGTCTATCATAGATAAAGGGATAGAGAACAGAGGAGAGGTAGAGGTTGAAGGGTTGGGATTACTAGATGTTTATACCATATTCGATGAGTATGAAAAGACTACGAGACGTGTCAAAAAGATTGTTAATAAGATAGGTCCAATCCTTAGCAGAATTAACGGGGATGAGATAGAAGGATACGAGATACATATGGGGAGAACAATATCAGAGCACCCTATTTTTGGAGATGACGGGGCTATAGATAGAGAAGGATTAACGATTGGTACCTATCTACACGGATTATTTCATAACGAGAACTTCAAAGATGCATTTTTAGATTATCTATACGAGAAAAAAGGTATAAAAAGGATTAAAACCGAAAAATTTGATCAATTTAAAATACTTACATCAGAATTGCTTAAATATATAGATATTAACAAGATAAAAGATTTGATACAGATTTAATCTGATAATAATCGTAATTCGGATAAAAATTCTCCTCGCTGAAATTTTCAAATGATCTTTATTTTCTTTTTTGCAAAGTCATGATACTATTTGCATAGTTTAAAGCATGATTTGTTCCATTTGGGCTAATTATTCATAAAGATAAAATGTATTAAATAGTTTTTTATAAATATTGGCTACAGGTTTTGTAGATATAAGACCGGAAGACCGGTTGCCGAAGGCAATTTTGGAATATCTTTGATCTCTATTTTATCTGTTATTACTCAAAAAAATCTCTTTTTATTAGTGTCATGTATTTAGTCGGAATTTCATCCAATCGCGTTTGTTACAAGTTCTGGCAGGTCCAGTATCTCAATATTGTATCCTTTATTCCGTTTTACATCCGAAAATTGAAAATTACAGAATGGACATGTGGTTACTATGATCTCTGCCCCCTTCTCTTTTGCATCTTTTATTGTCTTAGAACCGATCTCTATTGATATCTCTGGAAACTTTGGCTTTACGCCTGACGGAGCACCACAGCATCTATTCATCCCTAACTCAACAAGTTTTATTCCTGGTATCTCTCCAACTATCTCGCTCGCCATTGAAAATATATCTTCTTCAATGTTACATGCCTTGTGTATTACAATCGTCTTCTTAATTTCGTTTTTGAACTTTATCTTATCATCCTTTATTAAATTATATATAAATTCGATGATATTCATCTCTTGAATGTTCCAGTCGATGATATAGGGGTATACACGTGAATAGATTATATGACATCCCGCACAGGCGGAGATGATCTTATTTGAACCGACAGATTCGATCGAACTTTTATTTTTCTTTGCATTCTCTAAGACGATCTCATTTTTACCGTTATCCCATGCAAAAGAGCTACAACAAACCTCTCTATCACCGAGTATCGTAAAATCTACTCCTGCTTCTCTCAATATCTTTACAGTAGATCTGGCTATGTTGGTATTGATCATCGATGCAAAACAACCTGTCATATAGACATATTCTGCGTTCTGCTTGAAAAATGATCTCTCTGTCCATTTAAGCCTCTCAGAAGGATCTTTATGGATCGATACCCCATGATTTAGGATATTTTCGGAAATCTTCCTATGTAAGCTGGGTTCTCTCCCTAATTTTACAATCTCCTTCCTTGCCAAACGGACGATCTCAGATATTTGAATATCTTCTTTGCATACAGATTCACATGCTCTACATCGCATACATGCATATATATTATCTATCTGCTCTTCTTTAAGTTCTCTTCCATCCAATATCTCTTGTGCATCTTTTATCTTTTTGCTTGGATAATATTTATCTATAATCTCTGTTACAGGACAGACATCATCACATGCACCACATTCAATACAGGATTGTAATGTTATAGCGTAGTCTGATAATTCCATTTTTTCTCTTTTTTATCGATCTCAATAATATAAAAACATTTCGAAATGCCATAGTAATAATATCAATATAAGAATCTTTTATAGTGCAATAGTTAATTATTTATAGTATAAATAACTAAAAATATCCGTATTTAATCGCAGATGATAGATATGAAGACGGATTTATTGATAATAGGAGGAGGTGCAGCTGGTATTCCTGCTGCTTTGACAGCAAAGAGTTTTTACCCTGATAAAAAAGTGACAATGATAAGAAAAGAGCCAAAAGCTGTTGTACCCTGTGGGATTCCATATATCTCTACGACCCTAAATGGAGAAATCGAGAAGGATGTCATACCTGATACGATGCTCACAGGAAAGAGGATTGAGATTATCATAGATGAAGTTAGGTCAATAGAGAGAGAATCAAAGTCTGTTACCACATCTAAGGGAGATCAGATAAACTATGATAAGTTGATCCTTGCTACCGGCTCAGAACCAATCGTGCCGCCCATACCAGGTGTGAATGTAAAAAATGTCTTCTCCGTTAAGAAGGACGCGAGATATCTTGAGGAGTTGTTTAGCGCCATGCCATATTCGGAGGATATCGTCATAATTGGTGGAGGGTTCATCGGGGTAGAATTTGCAGACGATATATCAAAAGGAGATGCAAATGTTAGTATTGTGGAGATGCTTCCCCGTTGTCTGATGGCAGCATTTGATGAGGATTTCTGCGCCAAAGCAGAGGATGAGCTTAAAAAGGAAGGAGTGAATATATACACCAATTGTACCGCCGAAGCGATCATAGGAGAGGAGAAGGTCGAATATGTAAAGTTGAGTAATAAAGATGAGATAAAAGCAGACATGGTGATCTTGGGTATAGGCGTTAAACCGAACGTTGAGCTCGCTAAAAATTCAGGTTTAAAAATTTCTGAAAAAGGAGGAATTTGGGTCGATAAATACATGAGAACGGAGGATAAGGACATCTTTGCGATTGGGGACTGCGCAGAATCGTATTCGTTCTTTACGAAGGATCCCGTCCCCCTGAGGCTTGCGTCGATCGCGTCAAACGAAGGGAGAATCGCGGGCGCCAACGCGTTCAAGTTGAGACGTATCAACGAAGGTACAATCGGCACGTTCTCGACAATGGCAGGGAATTATGGATTTGCAAAAACAGGACTGACACAAAAGGATGCGAAGGATTTTGGATACGAGATCGTGGTAGGTGATGCCGAAGCTCCTGATAGACACCCAGCAACTCTACCAGGAATGCATATGATAAAGGTAAGACTGATCTTTGAAAAGACGACTGCACAGTTGATAGGTGGAGAAATATACGGTAGTGGAAGCGCTGCAGGTTGCATGATAAATACTGTTGCAACGATGGTACAAAATAGAATGATAATAGATGAGATACCCACCTTCCAGATGGGAACACATCCATTGATGACCTGCTCTCCTGCTAACTGCCACATATTGAATGCAGCAGAAGATGCTATCTCCAAGTTATGATAAAATCTTAAAATAGATGTAAAAACTTTATAAAATGTCTGAAATCATAATACTTTGCAAGGAGGGCACAATAAATTCCTATTTGAGTACTCTTATCATTGCCATAAATGGAAAGAGATTAGGAAAAGATGTTGCAGTAGTATTCTTACAGGAAGGATTGGCATCACTCATAGATAATAAGTTTAAATATGCTCCAGGATTAGAAGACTACGCAGAAGAGATAAAGAAGAACGCAGCAGAGATGGGTATCTCTACAGATCCCTACGACCTGATTAAAATGGCAAATAATGCAAAAGTGCCACTATTTGCATGCTATGCATGGATGAAACTCCTAGGTGGAAGATCTCCAAAATTTGAGATTCCTGAAGGAGTTCAGAAGATTGAATTAGCCGAATTGTTGGAAGAATTAATCAAGGCTGAGAAAGTTATCACACTTTAATAGACCGGTGCAATACCCAGAGCTAGCTCTGCAGCATCTATTGTTACATCGATCAACAAGGATAGAGAAGGATCATAGGATCTTTCCATATTTCTCAGCTCTTTGGCAGTTATACCTGCATATATTGCCATAGCAAGCTCATTGACCCTTTCAGCAACTGTTGATCTGCCTAGCATCTGTGCTCCTATCAATCTTGTGGTGTAAGCATCGAATATCAATTTAAGGGTAAGTGAGGAGGCATTAGGAAAATAACGCGCCTTTATCAGCTTTGTTGCTTTTCCACTTACCGTCTTTATTCCTGCCATCCTTGCTTCTTTGGTTGTTATACCTACAGACCCGACAAGCAGACCATCTATATTAGAGACGCTCGGATTTAAAGATTGCTCGTAGGAGGAATATAACTCAGGTCTCCCTGTCATTTCAGCCAGTATATTATCTGTAACAACCTTTGCTTGGACTACCGCGGTCGATGCGAATTGGCTCAGTCGAGAACGATGGGTTATACCATCGATCACCTCAACGCAATCGCCAAGAGCATATACATTTTTTATAGGAAGTCCATTCATTTGAACACGCATCACCTTATCTGTAACTATCCCACCATGCCTACCGATATCGATACCTGCATTACTTGCAAGTTTTGTGTTTGGTCTTGCACCTGTTGCGATTACTGCAATATCTGCAGGAATCTCCTCTTCCCCAACTACTACGTATTTTAATCTATCTCCATCTCCTTTCAAAGTTAGCGATCTTTTTTCTAAAATGAACCTTATGCCTTTCTTTTCCAGCCATTCCTTTAATATATCTCCCATATCCGGATCTAAGATAGAAGGAAGCAAGGAGGGGGGCCCACCAAAGAGAGTTGTCTTCAACCCTTTTGTTGCAAAAGCAACCGCAACTTGCAACCCGTTTATTCCCCGACCACGTACAAAAGCATTTTTTACATCATCAGCATTCATCGCTGATTCTATCCTTCGTGCATCATCCTCATTGTTGAAAGTATAAATATTTCTAAGCTTTGTCTCCTCTACTACTGCTGGTACTGAAGGTGTTCTGCCAGTGGCAATGATAAGATAATCGTATCTTAGCACTTCACCTTTTTTTAGCGTTATCTTATTATCCTTCAAATTTATCTCTACTACTTCGGTCTCTGTCCTAAAATCAACACCTTGGTCAAGAAAGAACTGCGGCTTGTTTATTTCCGTCCTATCTATATCATATAATCCTTGTAATGCATAAGGTAATCCACAAACAGATACCCAACCGCTTTTCTCTCGCTTTACAAGTGTTAAATCCATTACTTCTTTAACTTCGTCCTTCTTTGCAAGTAAGTTCCTCAATACATAAATTCCGCTAATACCACCACCAATGATGACAATTTTTTTTACCATTTTACTCTCACATCTTTTAATTAAAATCTCGAACTTCTCACTTATTTTTTTCTCTAATTGATTTAGATAATTCTCCTATCAAGAATGGATCTATATTATAAACAGATCCAGTTTTCTCCTCTTTATTAATACTTATCTTTAAAGACTTGTTTTCTGTAACAAGCCTCATTAATTCATTTTCTACTTTGTCCAAGATAGAGTCGACCTTAGTATAGAGTTGGATAAGCTCCTTTTGCATCTTATCACGAAATTTATTTAATTCGTTCTCTAAGTTTTTCTTATTTTTAATAACATTTTTTAACTCTTTATATATCTTATCTCTATCTTTAAGCATGTTATCCATATCCGTTTTAATCTTTATGAAAAGCCGGTTAAATTCGTTAACATCTTTTTTTATAAGATCCAACTCGTTTTTTAATAAATCTCTATCTTTCTCAACTAGTTTATATCGCTCAACAGAGCTCTTTAATTGAACATTAAGCTTTTCTATCTCTTTCAGTAATCTCTCGTTCTCCTTCTTCAGATAATGTTCCTGTATAGATAGATTATTTAAACTATCATAAAACGCTTTATTTGTATCAGATAATTTTTTTAATTCATAAAATATAAAGAGAGAGCATATTGAAACAGCCAAGATCAAACCTAATATAATCTCAATCATCTGATATATCCCATTCCCTTACCTGAACCATATATATTGAAACCAATACTCTATAATAATGTTTCTAATATATCTGCAAGATTTGAGTAACGTTATATTGCTTAATTAGATTCAGCACCTTTTTTACCTTATCAAGTTTAGTTTCTACAACAATAGGCTTATTGCATACATTTACCACCTCTTCAGGATCTTTTAACAGATTTCCTGTTGTAATACATACAACCCTTTCATCTTTATCAATTAAACCGTTTTTTAACAATTTTTTCAGGCCTGCTATAGAAGAAGCAGATGCCGGCTCTATACCTATGCCTTCCAATTTAGCTAACTCTTTCTGTGCTTCTACTATTTCTTCATCTGTTACCATCTCTGCCAATCCTTTAGACTCGTATATCGCCTGAAGTGCCTTGATAGCATTTATTGGGTTGCCTATCCTGATAGCGGTAGCGATTGTCTCAGGATTTTTTTCTGGCATTATATCCTCTTTATGATCTTTAAACGCTTTTACGATCGGTGCAGATCCTTCAGCTTGGATTCCTGTCATTTTTGGTATTCTATCTATCCAACCTATACTCTTCAACTCTTTGAACCCTTTATATATCGCAGAAATATTACCAGCGTTACCTACAGGTAATATAATTCTATCAGGCGCAGTCCAATTTAATTCATCAGCAATCTCGTATCCTATAGTTTTCTGTCCTTCTAATCTGTAAGGATTCACCGAATTCAATAGATATATGCCTTCTTCGTTGCATAATTTCATAACGATTTCCAGAGCATCATCAAAATTCCCTTTGATCTCGATAACTTTTGCACCATGTATCAGCGCTTGTGCAACTTTACCCAGTGCAACCTTGCCCCCAGGCAACAGAACAACGACAGGTATTCCCGCTTTTGCTCCATAGACAGATAAAGATGCAGAGGTGTTCCCAGTAGATGCACATGCCACGATCTTCATCCCTAATTCTATAGCCTTGGTCACACCAACCGTCATTCCTCTATCTTTAAAAGATCCAGTCGGATTTAATCCTTCATGTTTTACGTAGAAAGGCTCTTTTAATCCTATTAACTTGCTAAATCTTTTACAATCATATAAAGGCGTCCCTCCTTCCTTTATAGATATCGGCTCACGCTCTACAGGAAGAAATTCTTTATATTTCCAGACAGATAGAGGGATATTTTCATAATCATCTTTATCGATATCGATAGACGAAAAGTCTATCTTCACCTCTAACAACCCACCACAATCACAATTATATATAACACTTCTTTTATCGTATTCTTTTCCACATTTGATACATTTTAAAGAGTATATCATCCAATCAACTCCATTATAATTTTTTTACCTAAATTTAAACCTTCTTCAATCTTTTCAGGGTTACCTCTGCCTTGAGCCAAGTATCTTTTACCCCCACCTACCCCGTTTATAAAGGGACATATCTTCTTCAGTATGTCAGACGCATCGATCTTTCTATCCTTTATATTTCTGCTTAGAGAGATGATAAGATCTCCGTTGTTATTACCAAGGATAAGTATAACTTTATCGTTACCCTGATCATCTATAACCATAACTTGTGATATCTTCATCAACTCGTTTAAAGGCAGATCGATCTTTCCTGTTATCAGACAGTAATCTTTAATCTTAATAACATTTTTCAACAATTTTTTTGCGTTTAATCTGGCAATATATTCCCTAAGTCTCTCGTTATCTTTTTTAAGATCCTTCCATTCGTCAAAAAACCTTTTAACAGTCTTTGGTAGTATCTCTGGCGGTATTTTTAATATTGATGATGCCTCTTTTAATGTATCTTCTAAATTTTGTACCGATTTCACAGCGGCTTCTCCAGCAGAAAACTCTAATCGTTCCACGCCATCCTGAATCCTTTCCACCTTTGTTATTTTTATAAATCCCACCTCTCCTGTAAAATTAGAATGAGTACCTGCACATGCCTGTACATTATCACCTATCTTTACGATACGTATAGTATCATCCGCCGGAACACCGCCCTGGTAAAGAGAGAAACCATATTTCTTCTCTGCCTCGACCCGATCCATCCAATAGCATTCTACCTTTACGTTAGACATCACTATTTTATTCGCAACGAGTTCTATATTTTTGATCTCGTCTTCACCAATTTTTTTATAATGCGAGATATCTAATCTTGCTCTATCCTTCTCTTTCTGCGCTCCCGCCTGCCATACATGCCCACCAAGGATATGTTTTGCTGCCTCCAATACGATATGAGTCGCTGTATGATGCTTAGTATATGCCAATCGGGTCTCAAAATCTACGATACCTTTTACAACCATCCCTTTCTTGAAAAAACTTGTATCGGATACTTTATGAATAATTACTCCCTCTATCGATTTAACATCTAATACATCAACAGAACGATCATTAAAAACCAATATTCCACTATCTGCCGGTTGTCCGCCACCTTCAGGATAAAACAAAGTTTTATTTAAGACGATATGATTGTTTATAACCTCTAAGATTTCTGCATCGAACGATAAATCATCTTTATCATGAACGTAATATAATCTTTCGGTCTTTGGGAGGTTAGACAATTTATCTCTAAGTTTATTATCCTCTTTATTACTATTCTTTTTCTCTTCTTTGGCATGTATCTGAGCTACTAAAGAGTAAAAATTGTCTGGTATCTCCAAGACTATATCTTTTTCCTCTCTCAATACCTCTTTAACTATCTCTGGTGGGGTACCATATGTATCATACAGATCTATGAGAACGTTTAAAGGCAACTTACCCTTTTTTTTGTATTCTCCTGCTTTTTTTAAAGCCAATCTCTTTCCCTTTTTTATAGTATCATCATACTTTTCCCTCTCTATATCGAGTATCTCTCGTATCACATGTAGCCTATCGGAAAATTCTTTAATCTTTTTTGCATGTTCAAAGACTATGTCATATAGATCGATCTCAAGACCTATCTCGTCCATCAATCTAAAAGCCCTTCTGATTATTAATCGAGCAAGATATCCTGATTTAACATTAGAGGGAACTATACCATCTCCCAACATATATGCAATACACCGGGAATAATCAGAAATGGCATATATCCTTTCACGATGATTTTCTAAATTAGACAACTTTGCTATCTTTTCAATAATCTCTGGAAACAACGCATCATATATTGTTGATCTCCCTTGGGACATCCAGACAAATCTTTCCAACCCATACCCTGTATCCACTATATAATTTTCCATCTTTCGATATCTTTCTCCATTTATGAGAATATCTCCATCATCGTCCCTCACAAAACTCATAAACACCAAGGTTGCAAGCTCTAAACCACCTAACAACACCTCTAAACATGGACCAGCATTACCTCCTCCAGCCCAAGGCTCCTCTTTGTATGTAACTTTATTTAGATCGGTACCTAAACTCTCTAAAAACTTTTCACAATATCCTACTGTCTCATTCTTCCAATAGATCTCTTTGGACGGATAATTGAACGCATGATGTGCCATCATCTCGAAGGTGGTAAGATGTCTTCCTGTCTTCCCAACAGAATCTATATCTTCCAATCGGATGCATGGTTGAGATATCGTAAGAGGGTTCGCAGGCGGTCTTACCTTACCAGAGGTTACAAAAGGTTGAAAATTGGCTATAGAAGCAATTGTTAGATAGATATCATCCCGCCATCTTGCCACTACCGGATACCTCTCAATTCGAGTGTGACCATTTTTTTCGAAGAAAGATAGAAACTTCTCTCTCATCTCGTCTAAAGAATAATTATTTTTAAATAAAGGGTTGCCTATGAAAGAATAAGAATCACAAGGAGCATCACCACAAGTTATCTTATCTTTATCCCTCGTCCAGAAATAGGCGCCACATTTTTGGCATCTTTTCCTTTCAAAATTGTTGATCTTGAAATATTCTATATCATACTCTTCTAGCATCTTTTTCACCGTTATCAAAAATATTGATAGATTAGACGTATCATAAAGTTTATTAATAAAAATATCGATTATAAACTATTATCATAATTGCATTAATGATAATAAGATAGCCCGGTAGTGTAGCTGGTCAATCATTTCGGGCTTTGGACCCGGCGACGGCGGTTCGAATCCGCCCCGGGCTATACCTACTTGAAAAAGAGATAAAAAAAGATGGAATGGTTGATTCTAGGATTGGCATGTCTTGGTGGCTATGAGGTAATATCTTTTATAAAAGAGAATATAAGATTAGTAGGAAAGTAAGAAGGAAGGAGAGATGATTCTCAAAATGGCAGAAGAGATAAAAGAGGGAAAATTAAAAGAAACTCTTGGGATTAAAAAGGATAAATATGAGAAAATGGGTTTTAATGAAGGAGAAAATATTATAGGCACTTTTTACAAGTCCCCTTTAGTTTTCTGGTATCTCTACATTATAGCAGTTTTATTTTTTATTTTTTTGGGGGCTTTTTACGGGATTGGTATAATCTTTGGTGTGCTTACAATTCTTTTCACAGAACTTTATAGGAGAGGTTTCAAATTCTATGTTACAAACCAGAGAGTTATAAGGGATTTTACATTTTTGAGAAGAAAAACCGAAGATTCTACATATGATTTGGTAACAACAGTTACATTAAGTCAGACTTTTAGTACAAGGATATTGGGGATGGGGAACGTGATTATAAATACTGCTGGTGGTAGTATTGTCTTTGATGGGGTAGCTAACCCAGAACGTGTGAGGTCTACGATCATAAAAGCAAAACAAGATTATTTAGTAAAACCAAAAGGTGTTTCTGTTATATTAGAACCAAGTAAGAAAGAAGAAGCAATCTTTTGTCCTTATTGTGGCCATAAGTTGGAGGAGATTTCAAAATTTTGTCCTTATTGTGGAGGTAGATTAAAATGAGAACAAAATACGTACCCATTATGATACTTGTGATATATGGGATCTTCTCGTTTTTCTTAGAGTTATCTATAGCACTTACTTTACCTTTACCATGGTATTGGAGAGGTACAATAATGGCTGGGTTAGGTGTAGTTTTGTCTTTGTTTGGAAGAGAGTTAATATAAATGATAGAGATTTTTTAATAAATACCTTACTTACTCTCTTGCCGATGGTCTCTTTGATCGGTTTTATCATCTGTAGTGGGTCTTGCCCTCCCTCTGAATTTTTTTGGGTCTTTTATTGGGTAAAAACCCTATAAAATTTTATATATTGAGTCATACATACTCATATTGAGAAAAAATGAAAAAAGCAATAGTGCTTGGATTATGTCTGGCATTGGTTGTAGTATCTGTTCCAACAACCCTTGCAGTTAGTAGGTCGGAAATAGTAGATTGTATTCCAATACCCTTTACTCCAAAACCCTTAAAGACAGTGGATTGGAAGTAGTAGATTGGAATTGGGAAAATATTTTCGGAGACATTGGAGAACCAAACTATATAAAAATAAAAGGAATGGTAAAGAATAATGGCACAAAAACCTTAGAAAATGTTAAGATACGTATCTCTGCGTATGATGCCGATGGTAACTTTTTAGGTATGGGTCAGAATTATTTAAACCCATCCATAATACCACCGGGATCAAAAGCGAGTTTTAAAGTACGGATTAATGATGCACGTTGTGAAAATGATCTTCGTATTGAATATAAGTTTGAATACGAATAAGAGATAATAAGGCGTGATATAAGTGTAGAAGCAAAAATGATAAAAAACTTAGAGATGATTACGAAAGATGGTTTTATTCTGTTTTTTCAAAAACAATAAAATTGGAAAAAAATCTTAGAAGGAAACGAACCTACTCCAGATTTTAAAGTTGTTTTAAACGGGAAGGAATTTAAAACTGAAGTTAAAGGATTGGATCCTATATATGAATTTACATCGGATATATTTAATAAAATTTGTAAGGAGTTAAAAAGAGAGGATCTAATTAAGAATTTTGCATTAGAAGTTACTCCCTTTTAATATCCATATAATAGAAGATAAAGAAAAGATTGAAAAAGAATTGAAGAGGATTATTCCAGATTTGGATAGTTCCAAAAATAATTTTTGCTTTTGTCTAAAAACAGATAGAACAACTTATTCATTTAAACTTAAAAAAGGGAATGGTTCTCCAAGCGGAACATATTATAAAAAGATCTCTAATTTAATAAAAGACATGAGACTAAATAGACAATATGAAAAAATAGATTTTCTAACTTTGATAAATTTAAATCAAGAGATTGACGAAAATAGATTAATAGAAGAGATATTAAATCCATGTTCATGGTTTTACCCGGGAAGGAAAACAAAATATCAAATGAAATTTATTTTATCTTGGAAGGAATAGGAATAATGGAAATAGAAGAAGAGAAAAGAGAGGTATTAAAAGACCAGGCGATTCTTATTTCTCCGATGCAAAGACATAGAATAAAGAGCATAGGAGATTGTGATCTCAGGTTTTTATGTATTTGTACCCCTCCTTATTCAGATAGGGATACAGTGTTGGAATGATTTTGAGTTTCTATTATCTTATTTTAAAAATCAAGCAACACAGGTAAACTCTTCATTTTACCACCTCTATATCCGTATCTAAGACCGTGATCACCGGTTCAAGATATCCAGAGGCTCCCATAATATCGGTATCAATATATCCTGTAGCCCTGATTTTCTTACCATCAAAAGAGACTAGCCGATTCCAGCTTTCATTTAGTAGCATATCATAGGTCTTTGCAAAACTATACGTCTCATAAGTGCCATTATTCATCTCTATCGCCTTCTTTTCTAATTCATCACGATTTGGGTATACCCACATAGCTATGCTATTTCCTTCTTCATCATATATCCCATACATGCCTCCCTCCATCCATTCATAGCCCTCACGAGTTCCTCCTGCCCAGCCCCCTCCTCCGCTCCTTACATCCCCAAAAATACCCTCTACAGTTATGGTTTTGTTATAATATTTCTCGGGATCCTCAAGTATGTCCTTTATCTCCGTTATCTGTGTTTCTTTCTCCCTTCCGAATATGCGGTCTATGAGATCTCTCAGCGGACTCTGTGCTGCAGCGACAGAAATAAAGAGCACCATGCAGACTATCGCTGCAACAAAGATCTTCCTGATCTGCTGTTGTGCCTTATCCGGTGATGTGGATATCATATATCGTAGATATAGTAATAGAGACAGAAGTAGTAATATCAGCAGGAGTGTTAGACCAAGAACGTTCCCATGCATCTACATGAACTTCAAATATCACCACCTGCGCTTCGCCGGGCTCTACAGCTTCTAAAACATAGTAGTAATCTTTGAGGGGCCATATCCCTACACTACCTCCTCCGATTAGTTTGATAGGACCATTGAAAGTTATAAGATCGTCACTTCCCCCTCCTCCAATTTTGTCAGGAATCTTGAATCTCTCTCCAGCCTTTACGTTGATCTCTTCGTGCGCTGTCGCAGGCGCAGCATCCACAATCATCCACGAGGATGCTCCATTTCCAGAGGCATCCGTTTCTGGGTTGTCGGGTCCCACAAATCCAAGCAAGGCAAGGCATATCACTCCACCCAAAAGGGCTCCCAAGATTATTGCATATACGGTTTTCATAAAGTATAATATAGAACTCCCGGTATATATTATTGTATTGATACACAAAGCAAGTATGAATGGCTTTTTAAATTGAATATAACTAAAACTATCCTTTGACCAGACTATACCTACAAAGATAGAATTTTGTCGTAATAACATCTTTACACGTCGGATGACCGATAGGTTTAGAAAGTTTTTAAATAACAAACACCGACAAAATCTTCTAATCCTAGGTAATCCACCGTGAATAACTTGCAGTGGACTTTCTGTTTTAAATTCAGATAATTTACCCTATAAGAGTAATATAAAAAATCATAAAGGTATAGAAGCTATAACTGGTAAGGGTAATTTTGACATTGCTGAGAATATTATTTTGCGAGTAATTCAGCAATTTCATGATAAAGAAGGAAAAATTGCTATGTTATGTAAGACTTCTGTTATTAGAAATATTGTTAGGGATATTCCCAGACTTAAATTAAAAATATCCAATGTTCGGGAAATGCTTATTGATGCAAAAAAAGAATTTAATATAAATGCGAATGCGGCACTATTTGTCGCAGATTTTAATACACATGGAGAGAAGTTCTGTTTAGTTTCCTCGTTATATGAACCAAATGTAAAGCTTAGGGAATATGGTTGGTTTCATAATAAATTTGTTTCAGATATAGGGTTATATGAAAAGTACAAATACATAGATGGATACTCATCTTTCGAGTGGCGGCAGGGTGTAAAACATGACGCAGATGTACCTGATGCCTGTAAGTCTGGAGGCATGAGCTGCCCATGGTTTATCCTGGATGCAGTAGACATTATGGATTTATCCAAGTTTTACCTCAAATACAGAGCAGATGGTTAGGGTAGTGGCGCTGGATGGAACAAAGGTCAAGGCTAATGCATCACTTTCAGCCAACCGAACTCAGGAACATATCAGAAAGATGCTGGCTGAAGCCAGGAAGAAAGATGAGGAAGAAGATCGACTGTTTGGGAAGGGCTCTCGTGGAGATGAAATGTCTAAAGAACTCAAAGGTCGAAGAAATCAGCTGGCACGGCTGAAAGAATGCCAGGAGCGATTGGCACGAGAAAAGGAAGAAAAGCTGCAAGCGCAGTCTGAAAGGATTGAGAAACGCCAGGTAGAAGAGGGAAATTGCCCAAGTAGCCCAGGAGGAGGTGAATGTGACAGATCCTGACTGTGCACCGAATAACAGAGAAGGCACAGGAAGAACTGAAGGGGTTGAGTACTGAGTTGGCAGATGCAGGGTATTGGAGTGAAGATAATATGACAGAGATGTTACCCACAGATCCTGAGTTCTTGATAGCAATACGTGATCGAGAAGCTCCACGGGGCAGATACCTAAGTATCTATCGGTGCGTGATCGGATGGATTTTTGTGAAATTATTAGTTGGATATGATAAAAATGATTGATCTCTCAACTACATCTGCAAAAGCATAAATATTATAAACTTCCTGAATCAGATATGGACGATTATCTTATTGAAACGGAATTATGCGATTGGAAGAATGAGAAGATATTGAGATTGGTGGACGAACTAAATGATAGAAGTGCAGACAAAAGAGAATATGCAGTAAATGCATTCTATTGGGTGAGAGATAATATTTATTACTTTATCGAACCTTTATCTAAGGCATCTGAAACGTTGGAAAAAAGGAGAGGAAACTGTTTAACAAAGTCAAATCTGCTTGTTGCACTACTAAGAGCAAAAGACATCCCTGCACGGTTTCAATTTCAATCTTTAACGGGAGAATCAATGTTAGATGTAATGCAATTAAGAGTAAAGGTGGAGGAGGCAAAAAAGTTTAAAATTACGCATTGTATAACAAATGCTATGATTGAAGAAAGGTGGTTGAGGATAGATTGCACCAGAGATAAATATTTGAGCCCGGATAGAGCTAACGAGTGGGATGGTAGGGGTGATACTGAACAACATCCCTATTTTGTAAAGGATCTGGAATATGCTCCAGATCTACAAGGTTATGAGAGGTATACGAGACCTACGAAGTTCAAAAATTTGATTGATGCTATAAATATAATCATGAATGCGTTCATAGATGAAGAGAGATACAATAATTCTGGTATCAGATCTTTTAGCAAGGAAGATTCGGCTCGGATGATAGAGGAAGTTCATAACCTTGCAGAAAAGGCTATGATGACAAAATATAAGGGGGATGCAAGAGTCGTGGTTTGGATGATGAAGAGGCTTTTTTCAAAACCGCTTGGCTTAAATGTGGAAGTAATTCGGTATGATAAAAAAGAAGTTGAATATTTATGCCATTGTTGCGTCTCAAACGAAGTATTTTCATATATGGGGCAATATTTTTCTTCTCTCGATAATGGAATAGCACACGGAGTCAATCCTGAGTTGGAATTTACATGTAAAAGGGGAGATGATGGAATAGGTCACGTGAAGATAATAAATAAAGATGATGGAAGTTATTATCTCCCCATTTTAGAGATTCTATGGAAGGGTATAAAAAACCTTTTAAAAAGATAATATTAATTATTATCATACTTTCCGCTTATTTTTCTCATTACTTAATCTATTATTCTTTATTCTCTTTTTAATTACTAATAATTATCTCAAGTTTTTAACTTAATTATTATAAAATAGAAAGATTTGTTATTTTTACAGGTTTGGAATACACTATGGAATTTTCTATTCCGGTTTCAGCGGTATTAGGGCCATATTTCGCTTTTATAACGATATTTCATCTTATAGCTTATCACCATTATGAGAGGATGTATAGATGAGTGAGAAAAATGATAAAAAATCGTTTGAAGGTTTACAGAGCTATGCACGACTTAACACAGGAACAGCTCGCAGAAAAGGCAGGAGTGACAAGACAGACGATCAATGCAGTGGAACAAGGAAGATACTTGCCATCCTTAAAACTCGCTTTTAAGCTTAAAAAAATATTTAATGTCGAAATAGAAGATATATTCTATGAAATCGAGAACGAATAAATATTCAGAAGTTTCTATTTTCAGAAAGTTTAGCCTTTAACAGATATATAACGATCAGACCTATGATATTCATCATTCCTATAAGATAGAAAGTCCTCTCTATAGAGGACAAATCCATGATAACACCTGCTAATATCGGTCCTACGATCATACCTATACTCATCGATGTATCTACCAACCCAACCGTTGTTCCTACTCCTAAATCCTTGCCAATTATAGTAGCTGCTCCCATGCTTGCAGGGGCTGTCAATGCGTTACCTATATTAAAAATCAAAGTTAGGAATAACAGATCCCAGAAGTATCTGGAGAAAGGCATCAAAAAAAGAGTGAATGTATATATGAAAGAGCCTAATAGTATCAGGCCTAACTTTGGTAATCGATCTGATGCCATACCAAAAGGGTATTGTAGTAAGAAGGATGTTATAGTAGCTAGCGAGAATATTGCACCTATTTGATAACCATCCAAGTTTAAAGAAATATAGGCGAATATAGGCACGAAAAAGATTATCAGGCATCTACTTAATGAGTTTAAAAAACCAAATACTATCAAGATTAATGTTTTGTGATCCTTTAAAGATTGTGTTATAGAATAATTTTGAACAGATGAGATACCACTCTTTTTTATATCCGGAAATAAGGAGGTCATTAATAGAATCGTCAGGAAAAAAATCTCCATTAGATAGAATAAATACCTTATCTCTCTATCAATCAGAATTCCGCCTAAAAATGGTCCTATTCCTGCTCCTAAAAAGAGAGGAAGGTTTAAAAGAGCCATATATCGTCCCTCTTCTCCTTTTGGAGAAATATCTCCCAGATATGCAATAATAATTGGTGTCATAAATGCAGAGGAGAATCCGTGCAACAACCTTACTATAAGAAGAGTATAGATTGTATCTGCATACATATATGCAAACGGAATGAAGGAATAAAGTATTGCTCCTATCTGTAAAACCTTTTTTTTACTTTTTTTATCGGATGCAAAACCAATAAAAGGAGTAGTTATTATCTTAGATATTGAAAAACCTGAAAAAATTATTCCCAACCATATTCCTGTTGCATTAAAGGATAATTTAGAATATAACGATATAAATGGTGTCAATAAACCCATACCTACGGAGGTGGCAAACATACTTGCAAAAACGAAGATGATCTTTTTATTTTTCATAATCTCTTTTTCTCTAAATGACTTTTTTATCTGTTTATCATAGGGAATTTATACTTGTGTATCATATCAATACATTGGAAAATTATAAATATCTTCGATTTTTAAAAATTTAATATTTAAAAACTTAATAATAAGACCATATAAATATTAAAATTACAAAAATTAAACTTACAATACAAATTGGTGGATTAAAATTATGAATATTAGAAGATTTATTTGGCCACTTTCATACAAAGGAGTACAGGTACCTGATAGTAAATTATCCCGAAATAATCGGGTTGAAAAGGCTAAAATACCTGAAATCGCGACAATTTATTTACAACAACATATCGGCGCTCCGTGTGAACCATTGGTAGAGGTTGATGATTATGTATCTATCGGAGAGAAGATAGGCGATTCAAAAAGTTTTATATCCGCTCCAATCCACTCCAGCGTATCGGGTATTGTTCTATCTATAGAGAAAAAAAACCATCCATCTTCTGGTTTAAAAAAAGAGGCAATCTTAATAGAATCAGATAATAAAGAAAAATGGATAGATAGGGAAAAACTTAACGATATTTCAGAGCTAAAAAAAGAAGATCTCCTACATATTATTCGCGAATCCGGACTGGTTGGATTAGGGGGAGCAGCGTTTCCAACGCATGTTAAATTATCCCCTAAGACTAAGATTGATACCTTGATATTGAATGGATGTGAATGCGAGCCGTATATAACATCCGATCATAGGTTGATGGTAGAAGAGGGGGACAAAATAGTAAAAGGTGCAGAGATCTTTGCTAAGATTCTCGATGCGGAGAATGTTTTGATTGCAATAGAGGATAATAAACCTGACGCGATATCTATTATTGATAGTATTATAAAAGACTATAATCTTAATAATTTTAAAATCCTAAAAATGAAGACAAAATATCCTCATGGATTCGAAAAGACGTTGATATTCCTCGCTACAGGTAGAGAAGTGCCTTTGTTCATTGAGAATAGAGCAGGATTACCTGCCGATGTTGGAGTTGTCGTTCAAAACGTTGGTACTGCAAAAGCTGCGTATGATGCTGTTTATGAAGGTAAACCACTTATAGATCGTGTAGTAACGGTTACTGGTGATGTAAAAGAGCAAAAAAACCTTTTAGTGAGGATAGGAACTAAATTTTCTGAATTGATAGATTTTTGTGGTGGTTTTAATGGAAAGGTTGAAAAGGTAGTGATGGGCGGTCCTATGATGGGTATATGCCAGAATGATCTGGATATCTCGACGGTAAAAGCTACCAACTGTCTTCTCGTTTTTGGAGATAAATATAAAGATAAAAATCTGTCACCATGTATACGATGCGGAAACTGTGTGAAGGTATGCCCTGTCAACCTTGTGCCCACAGATCTTGCAAAGTATGCCCGTGTAAGAAAGTTTGATCTGTGTAAAGCGAACAATATAGATGCATGCATGGGTTGCGGATCTTGCTCATTCGTATGTCCATCAAAGATAGAATTGGCTCAACTGATAGCTTGGGCAAAGAACGAGACGAGGAATATAAAATGATCTTGGATAAAAAGAATATCAAGATGACGCCTAGCCCTCATCTTAAGAAGGACATTTCTGTAAAACGGATAATGTTTCTGGTAATTTTGGCGTTGATGCCTACTACTATTGCAGGAATTTATTTTTTTGGATATCACGCACTTTTGGTCATCATTTTAAGCATCTTATCTGCCGAGATTGCTGAATTTTTATCTTTAAAGATTCAGAAAAAAAAATTTGTAATGGATGGTAGTGCTATAATTACAGGTCTTCTTTTAGCTTTGGTTCTACCTCCAACGGTACCATTCTGGGTTCCTGTTGTTGGATCTTTTTTTGCTATTGCTATCGCCAAACACGCTTTTGGTGGGCTTGGGCAGAATTTATTCAATCCTGCATTGGTAGGTAGAGCATTTCTGATGATATGCTGGCCTGTCTTGATGACTAGATGGGTAACTCCTTTCGATGCGGTTACGACTGCTACACCGCTTGCAGCCCTTAAAATGCAAAATTTGGTTATTGCATCCAATATAGACCTGTTTTTTGGCGGCATTGGAGGATGTATTGGGGAGACATCGGCTTTGGCTATTTTGATTGGAGGTATCATACTTATTGCTTTAAAGGTAATAGATTGGAGGACTCCGTTATCTATTATCTGTACTGTCTTTGTATTGATGTTACTATTAGGACAGGATCCGATATTTCATATCTTGGCGGGAGGCTTGATGCTTGGTGCTTTTTTTATGGCAACAGATTATGTAACGACACCTATTACAGGTTGGGGGAGAGTAATCTTCGGAATGGGTGTTGGTCTGTTGATTGTAGTATTTAGATTATGGAGCGGTATGCCTGAAGGAGTCTGCTATTCGATACTGATAATGAATGGTTTTACACCGTTGATCGATAGATACATAAGACCGCTTCCGCTCGGAATTAAAAAAACAAAGGTGAATGAAAGATGAAAGAGAATATCAAACGGGTTGTTGTACTTACAATAATCGTCTTAGCATCTTCTTTATCTATATACGTATATAATAATACGGTAGAGGATGCATTAAAAGAGCAAGAGATGGCAGAATTAACCGAGCATATAAATATGATATTTCCTGATGCAGAAAGATTTATACAAAAGGATGATATCTATTATGTCTATTCGGATGATGAGATTATAGGTTATGCCTTTGAAGCTATTGGAAAAGGATATGGAGGGGATATAACCATTCTGGTCGGGATCAACAACGATGAGGATCTGACCATCAAAAAAGTATCCGTTCTTTCCCACTCTGAGACTCCAGGACTTGGAGCAAGGATAACAGAAGATGAATTCGTATCTCAATTTGATAACAAGCCTATAGATGCTATAAAATTAGAAGGGATAGATGCCATAACTGGGGCTACGATAAGTTCTAAAGCGGTTGTTAATGCAGTATACTCTGAATATAAGAATAAGATACAATCCATAAGGAGTGAATAAAAATGCCTTTTAATGATTTCTCTAAAGGGTTGATAAAGATAAACCCTATATTTGTATTGGCATTAGGATTATGTCCTGCACTTGCAGTAAGCATAAGTATAGAGAATGCTTTCGGAATGGGAATTGCAGTAATCTTCGTACTGACCTTATCTAATTTGATAATCTCTTTATTAAGAAACGTGATACCTAAAGATGTTAGGATCCCATCTTTTATCGTGATAATCGCTACTTTTGTAACAATAGTAAATTTAACATTTAAGGCATATCTACCATCTTTGAGCGAATCTTTGGGTATATACATACCATTGATCGTGGTAAATTGTATTATTTTGGGAAGAGCGGAGGCGTTTGCATCGAAGAATCCACCCTTAAGATCCGTTCTTGACGGATTGGGTGAAGGTACAGGATTTTTACTAGCCATACTTCTTATATCCTTCTTTAGAGAGCTTTTAGGTACTGGTGGGATTAATTTTGCCATACTTGGTTACGAGTTTGGTAGCTTTATAATACCTTTATTCAGTGATATGCCTGCATTATTCTTTATAATGCCTCCTGGAGCTTTTTTAATAATCGGTTTGTTACTTGGATTGTTTAAGAGGATGGATGTGATATAAAATGAACGAACTTTTATCGTTATTTTTGAGATACGCTCTGGTAAACAATTTTATACTAGTAATGTTCCTAGGTCTCTGCCCTTTTTTTGGTGTCTCGAAGAAACTTAGCGATGCAATCAGGATGGGTCTTGCAGTAACTTTTGTCATGATCGCATCCTCTATTATAACATGG
This sequence comes from Candidatus Methanoliparum thermophilum, assembly GCA_004212075.1. Classification (GTDB taxonomy): domain Archaea; phylum Halobacteriota; class Methanoliparia; order Methanoliparales; family Methanoliparaceae; genus Methanoliparum; species Methanoliparum thermophilum. Next base: position 3,192 of record RXIF01000001.1, on the reverse strand, counting down.
TTGATCGCTAATTTCATTTTAATACCATTTAATATAGAATTTATGGAGACCGTTGTCTTCATCTTGGTCATAGCGTCTTTTGTGCAGTTATTAGAGATGGTAATAAGAAAGACCAGCATTGGTCTATACCGAGCTCTTGGGATCTATCTTCCTCTTATCACTACCAATTGTGCGGTCTTGGGTATAGCGGAGATAAATTTTTTAGAAGGTTTCTCGTTTTTAGGTAGCATTGCTAGCTCTTCTGGTGCAGGAGTTGGGTTTATATTGGCACTTACCATAATGTCTGGATTACGAGAACGGTTGGAACTATCCGAAGTACCAGGGTCTCTTAAAGGTCTTCCGATAGCGTTTATCACCGCATCTATATTGAGTCTCTCGTTTTTAACATTTGGAGGGTTGAGAATATGATAGAAATTTTTACCATTGTAGCGGTAGGTTTTGCCTTTGCATTAATTCTCAGTATTGCTGCAGATAGGTTTAAGGTCGTAATGGATGAAAAGGTTGAAAAGACGATCGAGATACTTCCTGGATCGAACTGCGGAGCATGTGGTTTTTCTGGATGTTCGGCATTTGCTGAAGCATTGGTAAAGGACCCATCTTTAGCTAATAAATGTGCTCAGACATATATGGACAAAGAAAAGGTTAAAGCGCTTTCTGATCTGTTTGGGGGTGAAGCAGGGAAAAAACAGAAAGCCGTTGTTCTTTGTAATGGTGGAACAAAATGTACGGATAAGTTTGAGTATGATGGAGAAAAATCGTGTAGTATAGCCGCCAATCTCTTCCAAGGAAACAAATCATGTGAGTATGGTTGTCTTGGGTTTGGAGATTGTGTTAAAGTATGCCCGACTCTTGCAATAAAGATGAATGATGAAGGCATTCCGTTAATAAATCTGGATAAATGTACTGGATGTGGAGCATGCGTCGAAGTCTGTCCTAGAAAAATTATAAAGATCGTACCTGAAGAGGTTCCAGTTTTTGTTGCATGTAACAATCCAACATTATGGGAGGATGATCTTGACGTTTTTTTCTCATCTATCCATGATAAAGGTAAATTTACTGCTATGTTTGATAAGATTGAAGTATATAAAGATAAAATATTTCAAACTGTAGGATGTACTCGTTGTTTAAAGTGTATAGATATCTGTCCAAGAGGTGCACTCGAATTTACTGTATTAGAAAAAAATCTCTCTAATGCAGATACCTATAAAATAACAAAGACGGATCAAGGACGGATCAACTGGTCTGACAGATTTTGTATATATTGTAAACGATGTGAAAAGATCTGCCCAGAGAATGTAATATCTGTAGAAAAACCATTAAATGGATCTTTCAATATAGATCAAAACAAATGTGTAGAATGCGAGAATTGTATAAACCTCTGTCCTGCTGATAATCTCTCTTTTACAGAAGGTAAGAATATTCTTTTTGATAATTTTTGTATATATTGTGGGCTATGCGAGGCTGTTTGTCCGACTTCTGCCATAACTGTTGAAGTAAATGAGGAAGATAGGCCGATAAAAAAAATACAAAATTATTGCTCTAATATCTGTAAAAAATGCAAGTTATGTATAGATGCTTGTGATAAGAATGCTATACGGTGGGATGAAAAACAGAATTTACCAAAGATCGATTATGATCTTTGTAAAGATTGCCTATCTTATGCGTGTATAGATAGCTGTCCGCTCCATATAATCAAGATGGTTGACAGAGAAGAGGAAAAAGTACCTGTATCAATTATAGTAGGCAGATGATATCTAATCTTGCACATTAAGGAGTTTTATCCATTGTTATTATTCGATGATATAGGTAGTTATCCTCTACCGAGAGGAGTTAAAAAAGAATGGATTGAAGAATCTATAAAAGAGGGAACGAATAAAGAAGAACTTCTAGATATAATTAAAAACGCTTTCCTTGATAAGATATATGCTGGGGTGGATATACCTACATACCCTCAATTCAGGGATATGGTAGATCCTTTCTTTAAAAAAATTAAAAAAAATGAGGAAAAACCTTTTATTATCAAAGAAGAAGATGCTATATTAGAAGAAGTCGAGATTATAAAAGAAATATCTGAAGAAATATCTAAGAAGACAGAGAAGAAAATACCGCTGCGGGTATGTATCACCGGTCCGATTGAGATCTATTTGAAAAATTTTGGTGGTAAAGGGTATTTTGATATACTCAAAAATATAGCCAGAAGCGTACAACGGTTTATAAAGAACTCGATAATCTCTAACAAATTTTGTTATACTGATACAATCTGTATAGACGAACCAAGCATAGGTATAAACCCTGAATTAAATTTTAACAACGATGAGATTGTAAAGGCGTTAGAGATAGCTACTGAGGGGATAAAAGTAAATAATACCGAGATACATCTTCATTCATCTATAGAGTATAGAACCATCTGTCTTGTGGAAAATATTGACGTGATTGGCATAGAATGTGCAAGAGATATCAGTATATTGAAGACTATAGAGAAAGAATATCTTAGAAATCATGAAAAATACTTGAGAGTTGGTATTGCAAGAACGGATATATCTTCTCTTGTTGCAGAGATCAATGAGGAATATAATGTAAATGCTTGGATTGATGAGAGGTACCTATCTAAAATATTTAAGAAAGAGAGTGTAAATCGTATTGCTGAGCGATTAAGATATGCTCATAGTATTTTAGGAAACCTTGTTAAATATACCGGGCCAGATTGTGGGCTTGGTTCATGGCCATCTCAGGAAATGGCTTATCAGCTTTTAAGCAATGTTAGACATGCTATAGATCTGTTTAATAAAAAATAGAAAAATATTAATAAGAGTATGTAGTGATAATATAAAGAATAATTTATCTATTGCCTCCAATTATGATAAATCTTGCAACTTTGATTCGCAATAATTTTAAAACGCTCCGGTAGTGTAGCTCGGCCAATCATTCCGGCCTTTCGAGCCGAAGACACGGGTTCAAATCCCGTCCGGAGCATCTAACGTTAAAATTTTTATTCTTATAAAATTTTATCTTCTCTATATGGTTATTGTTTATCTTTAAGGATAGTATCTTTTAGAATAGTCAAAAGTTTTAAATATAATGAATAACTCAGAAATTGAGACAAAAGATGATGCATAAATAAAAAGGAGGTAAGAAGGAATGGCAGAAGATAACGTAGTATATATAGGAAAGAAGCCGGTGATGAACTATGTA
>RXIF01000003.1 GCA_004212075.1 Candidatus Methanoliparum thermophilum | reverse complement strand
AAAATATCAGAAAGAATAAAACGATTAAGCATTTTTTGAATGGTGAAGTACCTTTTTTTGGAGTTCCAGTAGAAATATAACCCTCTCTCTCTCAGGGGTTACTTTTATATATTAGATTCTCTTGTTTAAACTAAAATAAGTTTACTTTTAAAGAAATAAACAACAAATGTTTTACTAAATGGTTTCCAGTGGAGAAGTATAATTGCAAGTGGAAAAGTTATCCAGTAATCCAGATCAAAAATAGAATCATTGTTGTAATTACGAAAACCATACAGTTTAATAATAATCTTTTAATAATATAGTATTAATTTTTAACGTTATAAATAACTCTTAAATAGTGAAACAATCTATCTTTGTCTTATGTTAGATAAATTTTTTTATCCAAAATCTATTACTGTTATTGGTGCATCTAACAAACCTTACAAGGTTGGAAAGATTATTATTGATAATTTGACAATGTCTTATCCAGGCAAGATATATCCAGTTAATCCCAATGAAGATGAGATCAATGATTTAAAAGCCTACAAAACAGTGTTAGATATTCCAGATACGGTAGATTTGGCTATAATAGTTATTCCCAATATTGCTGTACCAAAGATCATCGAAGAATGTGGTAAAAAAGGTGTTAAATTTTGTATAATCATATCAAGTGGTTTTAAGGAGACTGGAGTAGAGGGTGCAAAATTAGAAAGAGAGATCGCAGAAATAGCAAAGAAATATAGAATAAGGTTGCTTGGGCCAAACTGTTTTGGAGTGATAAATACTGACAATAATCTCAATACAACCTTTTCACCTATAATGCCTATTGTTGGAAATATTGCGGTATTTTCCCAATCGGGTGCGTTATGTTCTACTCTTTTGGATTGGGCATACAAGGAGCGGATTGGTTTTTCAAAATTTATCAGTCTTGGTAACAAGGTAGATCTGAATGAGAACGATTTTTTAGAGTATTTTGTCAATGATAAACAGACAAACATAGTTTTGGGTTATTTAGAAGGGATTACAGATGGAGAAACTTTTATCAAAGAAGCAAAAAGATTAACCAAGAATAAGGCATTGGTTCTTATAAAATCAGGAAGTACAAGCGCGGGTGCAAGGGCAGCCTCATCTCATACAGGAACTTTGGCAGGGACAGAAGAGGCATACACAACAGCATTTAAAAAATGTGGCGCAATAAGGGCAAAATCTATAGATGACTGGCTCGATATTGCGCGTGTATTTTCTAACCAGCCATTGCCTAAAGGAGATAAGATAGCGATTATAACAAATGCAGGAGGGCCCGGTATCATAGCAGCAGATTCTTGTGAAGAACTGGGAATCTCTTTATCAGATCTATCCTCTACCACGATCGAGAAATTGCGTAAAAAATTACCAAGTAGTGCAAGTATATATAATCCTATAGATGTACTGGGGGATGCTGATCCGAGTAGATATTCTTTTACATTAAAGACGGTACTTAACGATGATAACGTTTATGGTTGTATCGTCATTTTGACGCCCCAAGCTATGTCACGACCGTTTGAGACGGCAAGAGAGATAATAAAAGTTAGTGAGACTATAAATAAACCAATATTGGCATGTTTTATGGGTGGTATTCTTGTAGAAAGTGGCATCAAATATCTTGAAGAGAATGGAGTACCTAACTATCTAGATCCAAAGAAAGCAACAATTTCTATGGCCAGCCTTATTAAACAGTATTATAATACATTGAGGAAAGAAGAAAATCCAATCGTTTTTGAGGATATTAATAAAGAACAAGTTAAGGAGATTTTATCAAAGAATGATGCTTTAAGTTTAGATTTTATAGATTGTATGAAGATATTGGAAGCATATAACATCCCAATCGCAAAATATGGAATATCAAAAACTGCTGATGGTTGTATCAAGATTGCAAATAATATAAATTATCCAGTGGCATTGAAAATTGTATCTTCAGATATTTCTCATAAAACCGAGTTAGGTGGTGTAAGATTAAACGTTAAGAACGATGAAGAAGTTGTTGCTGTTTACAATGAGATAATGACATGTGTTAAGAAGTATAATCCTAATGCAGTCGTCAATGGGATCTGTGTTCAAGAGATGATTAAAACTTCTGATAAAAAAGAAGTGATAATAGGGGTTAATAAGGATCCACAGTTTGGTCATCTTATTATGTTTGGTATGGGTGGGATATATGTAGAAATATTGAAGGATGTCTCATTCAGATTGAGTCCGTTGACGCGTAGCGATGCTTATGATATGATACATGAGATAAAGATGTATCCGTTATTAAGAGGTGTTCGTGGGGAAAAACCGGTTGATATAGATAAAATAGCAAACGTATTGATGCGTGTATCTTCGCTTGTATCAGATTTCAAGAATATTGTTGAGATGGATATCAATCCTTTGATATGCCTTGAAGATAGCTGTAAAGTGGTAGATGCAAGGATAACTATTAAAAGATAATACTTATTATGTATATATAAAAATAAATATTAAAAATTATATAAGATCAAGAGGAGTGATTAAATATGCATAACATTTGTGTGGCATCAACTATAAATCAAGGTGGTAAAACATTTTTCTGTGTGGGTATAGGGCAGATTTTGAGGGAAAAAGGATACAATATAGGTTTTATGAAGCCTATTGGTGGGAATGTTGTAAATATAGAAGGTAAATCGATAGAAAATGATGTGAAAAAATTTAAAGAGCTTTTTAATCTTAAAGATGATTATGATGAGATGAATCCTGTTTTGATTACTGAAACAGATTTTATCAATATTCTCAAAGGGGGGGATATAAAACTTACAGAAAAGATTAAGGGATCCTTTGATCGAATAAAAAATGATAAAGATATAGTGATTATAGAAGGATTCGAAGATATATTCTCTATTTTGCTCTTTGGTATACGCCCTGAAAAGTTAGCAGAGATTACAGATTCTAAGATTATTCTTCTAGTGAATTATAATCAATACGTAGCCGGAAAGATCCTTGAATTTTCTTCACGTATAGATGATGATAAATTAATTGGTATAGTGATAAACAACGTACCGATAAGTTTAGTAGATATGGTAAAACAACTCATGATTCCTTTTTTAAAAAGAAAAAATGCAAAAATTCTTGGTTTTATTCCACGAACAGAGTTGTTAAGATATGTTACTCCATTAGAAATAGCTGAAAATTTTGGAGGAAAGATAATTTGTGGCGAAACCAATGCAGATGAACCGATATACAACTTTATTATTGGAGCAATGACTTATGAGAACGCATTAAAATATTTCAGAAGAGTTAAGGATAAGGCCGTGATTACTGGTGGTGATAGAGCAGAAATTCAGATAGCTGCATTGGAAACTCCTACTAAAGCGCTGTTACTTACTGGAAATTTATACCCAGGTCCAGGAGTTATTTCAAGAGCCGAAGAAAGGAAGATCCCTATTATTATCTTACCTGATGATACTATCACAGTCGTTGATAAGATAGAAGAGATGATGGATATTTCTGTTAATTTGATGGATAGAAGACGAATAGAAAACCTAAAACGTCTTTTAGAAGAAAATATCGATCTGGATACAATTTATAAAGCGATCCAAGTATGATACCTCTTTAGTTTTAATTCAAACTGAAAACGTATACATATAAATAATAAACCAAAATGCGGCAACCGGGGATCGAACCCGGGTTTTGGGCTTGGGAAGCCCAAGTCTTAACCACTGGACCATTGCCGCAACTTAATAATTAAGTTCTCAACTATAAAGATAAAAACTTTTTCTTTGTTAAGATAGTGTGTATCTTATAAAAATTTTTTTATCAAAATTACTAAAATAATCGTTATATAAATACCTTGCCAAATTTATCTCAGATATATATTTTCTTTATCATCCTCTTAACAATACCAAATAATCGAAAACTTTATATATAAGTACTACTAACCTATTGATAGGAGGTGAAAAATATGGCAATAAGAAGATGGGGAATAGGGTTACCAGATGAAATAAAAAGAATAAGAGACGAGATGGATAGAATATTTGAAGATTTTTTACAGCCATTTTCTAGCACTTTAACACCCTCAATAACGGAGGCAGCGATGCCGTTAATGGATGTTATAGATGCTGGTGATAAATTTATAATTAAGGCGGATATACCCGGCGTTGATAAAGAGGATGTCTCAGTATCGTTAGAAGGAGATACATTAGAAATTAAAGCAGAGAAGAAAGAAGAGAAAGAAGAGGATAAGGCTGGATTCTTAAGAAGAGAAAGGGTATTCAAAAGTTATTACCGATCTTTAATTCTACCCGAATCTGTTGATGCAGAAAAAGTAAACGCAATCTTTAACAATGGCGTGTTAAACATCGAATTACCCAAAAAAGAGAAGAAAGAAGGAAAGAAGATCGAAATTAAATAAACAGGTATAGTTCCCAAGTTTAATTTTTTAAGCCTTGTTGAACATTTATATTTTTATAAATTTTATTTTTATGTGTTTTACTTTTTTTAAAGACTTGATTATTTTAATTTTTATCAGATAAGAATTTATAACAATCAAAAGGAGGAGTATTATTTATGTCATCAAGTTTGAGCGAAGAACGCTTCACTGAAAAGGTGCAAGAGGCCTTGATAAATGCAAAGTCTATTGCATCACGATATAATCATCAAAATTTAGATGTAGAGCATTTATTACTTGCATTTCTAGAACAAAAAGATGGATTGGCTCCCAAAATTTTAAAAGAGATGAATATACCTACCGATGTACTTAAAAATGAGATAGAAAGAGAATTATCTAGTTTTCCCAGAGTGAGTGGTGTAGACCAGATTTACATAACTATAAGATTAAAAAATCTTATAGAATCTGCTTCACACGAAGCAGAAATGATGAAAGATGAATATATAAGTGTAGAACATTTTTTACTGGCGATGGTAGATGATACAGGTAACGTAGGAAGACTTTTTGGAAATGCTGGTATAACTAAAGATCGGATAACAAAAGCGCTTCTTAAAATACGAGGAAATCAAAGAATAACATCAGCAAATCCCGAAGAAACATACGAAGCGTTAGAAAAATATAGTAAAGATTTAACTAGATTGGCAAAAGAGGGAAAGTTAGACCCTGTTATTGGAAGAGATGAAGAGATACGACGAGTGATCCAGATTCTCGTAAGAAGAACAAAGAATAACCCGGCACTTATTGGAGATCCTGGCGTTGGAAAAACCGCCATTGTAGAGGGATTAGCTCAAAGAGTAGCAAGAGGAGATGTACCAGAAGGATTAAAAAACTCAAGAGTTATCGCTCTTGATATGGGCTCGTTGCTTGCTGGGGCAAAGTATCGTGGAGAGTTTGAAGAACGATTAAAAGCTGTCTTGAACGAGATTAAATCGGCAGGAAATATAATCTTGTTTATTGATGAGATGCATACTATAGTAGGGGCTGGTGCGGCGGAAGGAGCTGTGGATGCAAGCAACATTTTGAAACCGATGTTAGCAAGAGGAGAGTTACATTGTATAGGTGCTACTACCTTGAATGAGTATAGAAAGTATATAGAGAAAGATCCTGCACTCGAACGGAGATTTCAGCCGGTTTTTATCGATGAGCCGTCTGTTGAGGAGACAATATCAATCTTACGAGGTTTGAAAGAGAGATACGAGGTTCATCATGGTGTTAGAATAAAAGATTCTGCATTAGTTGCTGCAGCTGTTTTAAGTAACAGGTACATAAGTGACAGATATCTCCCTGACAAGGCAATAGATCTAATCGATGAGGCAGCAGCTATGATTAGGACAGAGATAGATAGTATGCCGGCAGAATTAGATGAGGTTAAAAGGAAAAGAATGCAACTGGAGATTGAAAGAGAGGCGCTGAAAAAAGAGAAAGATCCCGCATCTATGGAACGATTAGAAAGATTAGAAGAGGAGCTTGTGCAGACCATAGAAAAAGAAAAAGAGCTCGAAAGTGAGTGGAAAAAAGAGAAAGATGCTGTAGAACGATTAAGAAAGATAAAAAAAGAAATTGATGATACAAAAAAAGAAATAGAGGTTGCAGAGAGAGAATATAATTTAGATAAAGCTGCAGAATTAAAATATGGAACTTTATTCGAACTTGAAAAGATGTTAAAAGAGGCTGAAGAAGAGGTAAAGAATAATATTCTTTTAAAGGAGGAAGTTGACGAGGAGGATACCGCCAAAGTAGTAAGCAGGTGGACAAGGATTCCAGTAAGCAAGCTTTTAGAAGGAGAACGAGAGAAGATTTTAAAATTAGAAGAAAAATTGCACGAAAGAGTTGTCGGTCAGGATGAGGCGGTTAAAGCGGTATCCAATGCGGTCATACGGGCTAGATCTGGTATAAAAGATCCAAATAGGCCAATAGGAAGTTTTATCTTTTTAGGACCGACCGGTGTTGGTAAGACTGAACTTGCCCGTGCACTTGCCGAAGCACTCTTTGATGATGAAAACAACATGATACGGATTGATATGTCCGAATACATGGAGAAACATACCGTTTCACGTCTAATTGGTGCACCACCAGGATATGTTGGTTACGAAGAGGGGGGTCAGCTTACAGAGGCTGTCAGACGGAGGCCATACTCTGTAATCTTACTTGATGAGATAGAAAAGGCGCATCATGATGTATTTAACATACTATTGCAGATTCTAGATGACGGAAGATTAACAGATTCTCACGGTAGAACGGTAGATTTTAAAAATACGGTGATAATTATGACATCTAACATAGGAGGAGAATATATAACGAGTGATAGCGATTATAACGTTAAAGTAACGGAGGCGCTCAGGTTTCATTTCAGGCCCGAATTTTTGAACAGGGTGGACGAAATAATTATATTCCGTTCTCTTACAAAGGATGATCTGAAGAAGATAGTTGATATCCAAATTAAAAGGCTTAAAGAGCGATTAAAGGATCAGAAAATATCTATAAAGCTGACCGACAGTGCAAAAGAGTATCTTATTACTAAAGGATACAACCCGACATATGGTGCTAGACCGCTAAAAAGAGTCATACAAAACGAGATTGAGACGAGGTTGGCAAGAATGATACTAGCAGGCGAGGTTAAAGAGGGTTCTTCTGTATTATTTTCTGCAAAGGATGGAGAGCTTGTGATCGAGGTTATGGATGAGGTAAAAAATTAATATAAAAATTAAAAAAGAATAAGAAAAAACTGGTATTACATAATAAATAAGTATCTTAATCTTTTATTTGAGAGACACTATCTGAGAGAAGACGGGAATAGGTTTGTAAGACCTGAGATTTAAGAATAAATGAGATGGAAATCGTTCCCCCTCCTTCTTTATTCTTTTATTCCTTGAGTAATGGGATATAAGAAAAGGTGCGTCCCGATAGTATAGATCGAGCCTTTTTAATCCCTCCTCAGCCTTCTCCTTTGGCATAATTCCCTTCTCTTTCTCTTCCTCTATTATTTTCTTACAGTCTATTATACGGTATAGATAGATTCCATCTTCGAACTCATCGACCAATCTCGGAATTTCATCTTTGGTCTTTATCCAAGAGCCAACCGTGTTGGGACTTATCCCTAACTCTTTTGCTATTTTGATACGACCCCATCCTTTGTATCTTCTCATGTTAGCTTAAGAATATAAATGCTTAGCATCTATAATAATAATCTGGGAAGCGATCTATCATAATCTCATTGTTTGTGGTGTTCCTCTTTCTCAGCATGATCATTTGTCCATATGCTGGAGCAGATGATTCTGGATGGGCACCAGAAGGGACTGATAGAGTGGTAGATGCAAACAATCTTTTTGCTTTAGACCTCTTCTCTCAGTTAAAGAATAAAAGTAACATCTTCTTTTTACCATACAGCATCTCTGTAGCCCTCACAATGACCTAAATATTATGTAGGGTATAAGAAATGCTCATCCACCATAACGATAAGCGAGATATGGAAAACGCCAGAGATTGCCCAGACCTATGGCTGAACCTATTGCAGCAAAGATGAAAGCACTCCTTGAAGTCCACCTCTCTCTTTCCCTATCCATAGATCAATGGTAGATTTTTGTTATTTTAATAGTTTTTTCTGAGAAAAGTTTACATATATAGTCCCGAAAAAATTTCCTATCTGGAACTCTGATTCCAAAAATGTGAAACTAACAGAAAAGAAGATGAGGTAGTTGATAAGAAAAAAAGAAGAAGGAGAGGATCTAAGATGGAAAATAGTAATAAGAATGGAGTATATATATAAAATGATATAGGAGTTTAGATGCAAGGAGAGAAGGGCCTTTTCACAAAATACTTAGAATTCCCAGTTATATACAAAATTGCTATAGGTTTTGTTCTAGGAATAATAGCTGCCGTAATACTTCAAGAATCTATCTCTTTTATCAAACCTTTAGGTGACATATTTATAAGGCTTTTAAAGATGCTTGCAATGCCCATAATTTTCTTTACTCTGGTATTGGGGAGCTCGAATTTAAATATTAAAAAACTCGGCAAGATGGGGGGAGAGGTAATTGTGTTCTATTTAATTACCTCTTTTTTCGCAGCAGCTATAGGTATTATAATGGGTTTGATAATAAGTCCTGGAGTTGGACTCTCTTTGGAAGGGGCGACTTTTACACCAACTACACCCCTAAACCTAAGTGACACAATAGTTTCGTGGATTCCTGCAAACCCATTTGCGGCATTGGCAGATCCCGAACTTAAGCAAATAGTTCCAACTATAATCTTTGCTCTGATGTTCGGGCTAGCTCTATCCTATCTAAAATCTTCAGAAAAGGAGCATGATAGAAAAATTGCTTCCACTTTAGTGGATGTGTTCGATGCTTGCTCTGAGATTATGTTTAAAATTGTTAGATTTGTTCTCGAGGTCGCTCCATATGGGGTCTTTGCGCTGATAGCTGTAAATATCGGAGGGAAGGGTTTAGGGATATTCGCTCAGTATGGGAAACTTATAGCTGCCGATTATATTGGATGTGCTTTACAGATATTACTGGTTTATTTTACTCTTTTGATGATATTTAAGATTAATCCAGTGAAATTTTTATGGAGAGTAAAAGATGCAATGATAACTGCTTATGTAACCAGAACCTCTGCGGGAACTCTGCCAGTCACCATGAGATGTGCAGATGAAAACCTCGGTATAGACAAACAACTTTACTCTTTCTCCCTTCCTATAGGTGCTACAATTAATATGGATGGAAGTTGTTTACATATAATAATCGTAGCCATTATGGCTGCAAATATTGTCGGTCACCAACTCATAGGAGCAGAGCTTCTGGTTCTGGTAGTGACGACAATTATGGCATCTATTGGGACTGCTGCGTTACCCAGTGCAACCCTGATAATGCTGACAGGGGTTCTTGCCTCGGTTGGCCTTCCTCTGGAGGTCATTGGTCTGATTGCGGGAGTGGATGTAATCTTAGATATGATGAGGGCAACGACTAATGTGACTGGAGACCTTGTATGCACAACGGTAGTAGCTAAAGTAAATGGATTTATGGACGAAGCTAAAGGAAAATGGTAAAACTACTGGTTAGTAGTAGTACCATATACTTTCGTAATCTTCCATCTCTTTTAGATAGTTGTAGATGGGTGTGTCGGTGTACATCCAAAGATCTACCGGAGCAACGCCCTTTTCCCAAGGATGAATATAGTAGACACGGCTGCCATCTGGTTTTATGGCTATAACCTCTCTATCCTGCCAAGCCTAAGTACATTGAATACAGGCTCATCTGTACGGAATATCCCTGGTAAAAGTCTTACTTCGCAGGATGTGAAAAGTTTGACAAGAAAGGAGGCGGAGAGAGAACGCATGCGGATGGGGAGCTTCAGGCGTCTAAATTGATGACAGAAGCAGCAAAGATGTATGCAAAGGATCCCATGGCTATAAGGCTCAGGGAGCTTCAGACGCTCTCCGACATATCGAGAGAGAAGAACCTCATAGTTATAGCGCCGAGCACTCTGGGGAGCGATGTGGCTGCTGATGTTGCGATCTCAAGTGCTGGAAAAAAAGAAAATAAAGAGAAATGAATGAGATTGATGTTTTAAAGCGGGCACTTAAAAAGAGAGGAAGAACCGTTCCGGAAGATCATGGAAAAATAAACGAGGAAATTTTGAAAGATCTATTCAAAGATTTCAATATCCAAAAAATAAGTGAATCAAGTGATCCGTCACCAGATTTTGAAGTAACTATCAATAAATCTAATTTTATTCTTGAGGCTAAATTACTCGAAGACATTTATATTGATTTCTTTGAACTTCTTTATGATACACTGAAAGAATTAGGTAAAGAGAGTTTTTTAGAGGAACATAACATAGTAGATATTGAACCTTTACTGATTCATAAAAAAGATGTTGAAGCTCAGATAAGGAGGTTATAATTTATGCTGCTTAAAGTATTTTTACAGGATGAGAAGAGATCCTCGCTTATAATCCACGTATATGCCCCGATAGCACTCATCGGAATCCTCTTTTTTGGTCCTATCATCACTCCCTCATATTATACGCTCATATTTCTTGGAGTTCTTCCGTTCTTTTTCCTGCTCCTGAATGGTAAGATCAGTAGAAGAGACGTGAAAAAGAGCTTTCTTTACTCTCTGCCACTTTTGTGGCCCTTTGTTGCCGATCTTATCCTGGGCTTGTATAAGTATGGTCCAGAGGTTTTAAGTCACTGGCAATGGTATATAGATCCTTCAACTCTTTCTTCATTGGAGATTTTTGACAGTTGCTTCTGGCATCCTTTTGTTATCCTTTCCTTTTCGATGAATTTTTTCTTCTTATGCATTGTTCAATCTACTCTTCAGAAACATGTAAAGCCGGAATGGGCGATTCTGGCAACAACATGCATCTGGATATCATTTTTCCTTGGTTTCATGTGGGTAGATGGTAGTTTACCTGGAAGCATTCTGGGAATAGCATTCATAGCTTCTTTTCCCATGATATGCTCTTTTGCTTTCTATAAATCAGAAAGCATCGTAGGCCAGGTTGTTTTACTCGGAATTTCTATGCTCGGATTCTTTATGATTTTAGGATGAGAAAGAGGCTAAGCGAGCTAAAAAGCCTTATGCCATAGACTTTGTTGTGCTGTACTGCGTAAGAAAACATAAAACATAAATGATTCCCAAACACAAAAAACTATGTGACATCCTCCGCACACCCCTCTGAAAACAGGCTTACTTAACAGTATAACCCCCTCCAAGAACTTTTTCATCAGGCTCTCTAAGTTCGTCTTCAGATTCCTTACGTCCTTTGGAATGACAGATACAGATACAGCTTGGGCATCCATCCTTCTTAGCTTCCTGAATGCAAGTTTATCATCTCCTTCTTTGTATTCCTCTCCTTTTGTTAGCATAGATTATACACAATCTTTGCAGTAGCAACCACTGCCTTTGTTTTCATATCGTCTGGATTAAAAGAAAAATATATAGGTGTTCGATGTAATTTCAGGTTATATAAAAAGGGAAGGTGAAAAATAGATATGCAGAGATGCAAGCACCTAAAACTACTTGAGAAGCAGGCAGGAGGCAGAGAACTTTATGTGTGTTCAATCAAAAATATCAGGCTGGGTTCTCCTTCTGCTGAGATGTGCATTGATTGTGAGGATTATGAGCCAGATTTTGAGACGCAACCTGAGAAGTTTATTTATTTAGATTATTTAGATCGGAAAGATGGGGGTAAGAAGGATTATGCAGGCGTATTTCACTGTCATTGAAAACTGCTTGTTTCCGATGATGTTTTAGAAAAAAAAGATGTGGAAACGATTAAGAGGTGGACTGATGGAAAAGTAAAAACCTCTGGTGAAATCACGCTTAGTAAAACAGGAAAAAGGGTATACAATCTTGAGATTGCAGGGAGGGGATATGATAATCGTTGTAGATGGTGTGAATCTTTCCGAACTGCTCTGAAGACAAGAACAGGTAATTTAGTAGAGCGGCGTGGAACCTGCATGTTTGAATTTGAAAAATGAAATACTGCGTGGTATTGATGCTCTACTAATGCTTCTGTCTTTGGATTATCTGGATGCTCTTTATCTAAGAAAGCCACTAACACATTGGTATCTATTCCCAGATATTCTTTATCTCTTTTGGTGTTGCCCATTCTGGCTTTCCTGTTCTTTCCTCTTTTAAACCAAAAAAATCCTCTATTTTTCTTCTCTTTTCTCTCTTCGGTTTTAATAGGGCACCATCTTCCCTTTCCTCGACTGATACAAGCATTCCCTCTTTTATTCCCAATTTTTCCCTAACAGCCTGTGGGATTACACCCCTTCCTTTTCTTGTTTCCATAATTCCCACTAAAATATAAGTGGAACTTTAGCGAATGATAGAAGACCTGCAACAGTGAAAATATTTAACAAATAGGGTTATGTTAAATTTGGAAAAGAGGGATAAAATTGAAAATTTAAAGAAAACTATTTTTGGTTGTGCAGATACATTTTTGTCATAGAGATTATTCATCTTTCAGGGTTGAAATTAACTCTTCAATGCTTCTAAATCTGTATCTCTCAAAATCTTTTTGGTCTATCCGCTTGAAAGACCATTTATCTTTAGTTAATTTGGTAGCATCTTCGCACCATAATTTTATTCTTCTGTCTTTATGCACAACATCTACATCTTCCCTACCTTTTGTTTCAATTATTAAATATTCACCCTTATTCGTTAATATGATGAAATCTGGGTAGTATAGCTTAAGATTCCTGCCAGAATTTCTATATTCCACAAATAAACCAATTTTGGAACTATTTTTACTAAAAGCATCTACATCTTCGGCTCTGTCTAAAAATTTGGCAAATTCCACCTCAAAATTATTATCGCAGTGGACATAATTGAATATACATCTATTGGCTGGATAAACCATCTTTGACCAAACAAAAGGTCTTGTGTCTGAAAGTTTGATAAAATCCCCTTTTTCTGGCTCTCTCTCAACGAAAGTCATATCTTTAAAAGCATCTACGAATAATTTTATCAACTTTTCCTGAACATCAGGAGAACTTAGCTTATAAAGAACTCTCGGGTCATCAAGGTCGATCTCCTTGTCAAATAATTTTTCGATGACATATCTTTTCACGAGCGGATAGAAAGTAGCAAATGCTCCTCCTATTTTTAATTGTTTTAGTATCTGATCGGTATAATAAGCAATAACGCTTTTTGAGTCTTGAGGTACGGGCAAATCCCATTTTCTTTTTATGACTTCCATTCCTTTTAGCATATCTACTGCCACATATTCCATCTCTAAGATCTTGTTTTCTAACGGTATTGCAAGCAATGGCAACTTATCGACTTCACTCCCCTCCAACTGAAATTCCCTTATGAAAATTCTCGGAGATAGTATCGGGATTTCGATGTCCTTATCCAGTTTATTTTCATCTACAAATATCGTTGTTAAATTAGGCGATCTCCCAGTATCAAAATCAGCGAACTTGATACCTTCTTGGTTTTCTAATTCTTCGAGAATGTCCATTAAGCCGGGAGGTCCAATAACTTCAAGGACGTTTATTGATTTATCAACACTTGCATCTTCATCAGGAAACATTTTTCTTAAACCTCTCCCTATAACTTGTTCTGGGAGCACCTTTCTTTTTGATGTATAAGACCGAAGCCCCACAATCACATTCACGTTTCTAACATCCCATCCCTCGTTTAACATCATTGTGCTTACTATTGCTTCGTATGGATTTTTCTCCGGATCTGGATCATCAATCGTCTTTGCAAACTCTCTCGCTTTAGGCAGGTCTGCTTTTTTTACCTCTCCAGTGCTATCCGTATGTATCAGCAGTACTTTGTCTTTCAGGTCTGGGATGGAATTAAGATAGCCATATATCTCGTCTGCTTCTTCATTTTCTGGACACTGAAAAAACAGTACAGGCTTCTTCGATAAGGGCTTAAGTTTGTCTTTGTATTCCCGCCATCTTCTTATCCCTGCATCAATCCAAGCTCTGTATCTCTCAACTGTCTTCTTAGATGCGATCTCCTCAGCACCTTTTACAAGCCCTTTTAACGGTAATTTCACGATGTTCATTTCAATGGCTTCTTTCAGTGAAAAATCAACAATGATCCAGGGAAACAATGCTCCTGTCTCAGTTTTGGGTGTAGCGGTAAAGTCGAGTTCCATGTTGATGCCTTTGCCATATTGAGATGTTAAATTCCTGTTGAGTTCCAAAAGTATCTTCTTCCAAGCTTTTTCAAAACTGTATATATGATGAGCCTCATCTTTCAAAATCATTATGTTGGGACAGGATGTAAGAACCTCTTTTATCCTGTTTTCCTGATAGATATCGTGTCTCTTTGCTTCTTCAAGCACCAAAACATCATCCACATACTCTTCAACCTCTTCTTTCTTGTTTTTTCTCTCTTCTAACTGCTGAATATTGGTCAAAAAGAGCACGGCTTCGGGGATTATATGGATCGGGTCTTCTTTGAGAATTACTTTCAAGTTGAATTCTTCACTCCACTCTGGCGGGATAAGCGGCAATTCTCGGAATATCCTGCCATCTTTGAAATCTCTCGACAGCCTATCATAGATCACATTTTTCTCTCCTGCTATAAGAAGATACTTTGAAGTATAATCGTCTTTGTTCTCTTTCTTATGATTGAAATACTGCCATACGATGTTCAAAGCCATTACATAGGTCTTGCCTGAGCCAGTAGCCATTTTAAAGGCATAAAGAGGATACTGGTCATAGGATGGATCGTAACCCTGTATGGGTCCTGCACCAAAATCTCTAGCCATATCTATGAAGTTCCGCTTTTTCATTACTTCATAAACGTAAATCAGCGTTTCAATAGCCTCCCTCTGGCAGAACCAGAATTGAAAAGGCTCTTTTTCCAATAAATGGTCTTCTTCAAACCAGAACTGCAAGAGCCTTTTTGTTGTAGGGGTAACCTTAGGATAGCCTTCTTCTCGCCAGGCATATACTGCTTTGCGAAGTTCATTGGATAAATATGCCTTACTTGGTCGGCGCTGGTCGGGATGTAAAAGTTCTGTTGGTTTCATTTTACCTCTACCTTCAAAACCTTATTCGTATCGTTCCCAAATACGTCCACCACCTTAACCATTACCTGGTATTCACCTGCTTCATCATATTTGTGCTTTGCCTCATAATCCACCTTCGGATTCTTTTTTACCCTGAAACTCTGCCATTGATTGTGGAAGGTATCGCCTTTGTAATCCCAGTCTATCGCCCAGTAATCTATGAGTTCTCTTGAATCTTTGATTTTATCGGCAATCTCTGCAAGTTCAGCTGTGGGTGGAATTTGGAAATCAGCAATTTTAAGTATGACTTCATCCCCATTCGTTTCAGTGTCTATTTCAAGATATGCAACCTCTGGAAATTTAATATGCTTTGATAATTCCTTTTCCACAACTTGATCTGGAATTTTCAATAACTGTAGATCAAAACCAACAAGGGCAGATTTTATCTCGTTCACAGATGGTATCTGAACAAGCCTTAAATCAACACCATTCTTCTTTGCTAACGCTTTAGCAAGTTCATTTACTTCGTAACTCCACTCCCACCCCAAGACATCTGCCTTATTGAAATTATTGGCTCTACATTCAATTACTACCTTCTCTACTTCTCCCATTGTAACAGGTGCGTTCAAAGGACCTATATGAACTGCCCTGTCTCCTTTTCTTCCATGCAGATATCTAAAGTCCTTTAGAGGCTGTGTTTGATATAATTTAAGCATAAACGCAAGGTATTCATCTTCTCTCTCCTGCCAGTAAACTGTCTCATAATTCCCAATGTTCCAGATCTCAAAAGGTCTTGCTGGTTTATCGTAGATTTTAGTCATTTTTCTTCCTCCATTTTCAAAACCGCTTCAACCCTCTTCGCAAGGTCTGGAATTTTGTTCTGAACGATAGGCATAGTTCACCTCCGATAAAATGCTTTGCTTCAGTTCCTCCCTTATAGCAGTCTTGAGCACTAAATCGATCTCTGATTTCAAAATTTCCTCAAGGTAAAATTTGAGCTCCATGTAGTTATCAAATGTTTTATAACCTTCTTTAAACTCCACAAGAATATCTATATCACTCCCTCTTTTTTGTTCGTCTCTAACATACGAACCAAAAACACCTATTTCTTTAACTCTAAATCTCTCTTCCAAATCCCGAATGTGAAGTCTCAAGATGTTGATTATCTCATTCGCATTTTTAGGTCTTTTATTTTTCATTATTTATCATCCTCATTCAGATCCTTTGAATTGTGAATATCCAATAATCTCTTTCTCGTAACTTGAATGGCAAACTTCGATAGATCACAGCCAATCCATCTTCTTCCAAGTTTTTCAGCAACCGCTAAAGTTGTGCCTGAACCAACAAAGAAGTCTGCGACAATGTCGCCGGGGTTGGATGAGGCAAGGATTATTCGTTTTAAGAGGGCTTCGGGTTTTTGAGTTTGAAAGTATATTCGTTCAGAGGTGGAAGCACCTAAATACAGCCCGGTCCATATATCGTGTAAAGCAACACCGGGCATGTCATCCAAATATTGTTTATAGTAAGGATACTTAGAAGTAACACGTTCTACTAACTTATTTTCTTCCTTTAATTTATTATATGTTTCTTGAGAGTATGTGGCTAAAACTTCTAATCTATACCTACCTCTTTCATCCTCATATCGGTAATGTTGTCTAATGTATTCTTCATCATAGGGTGAGTGAATTTTATTTGGCTTATGAGATTCCGTCTTTTGGTAGTAAAAAATAGTGTCGTGGTTATTGGCAAATCCCTTAATACGGGACTTACTACTCCCAACATTGTAAGTTCTTTCCCATACAATCTCGTTTAAAAAATTCTCCGCTCCAAAAATCTCATCCATCATTACTTTTACATAATGCCCCACGTGCCAATCCAGATGGACATAGATAGAGCCGTTTTCAGCAAGTAAATCCCTCATCAAGAGCAATCGCTCGTACATATATTTTAGATAAGAAGCAATCCCACCGCTCCAAGTATCGCGATAAGCCCGTTCTTCAATTATAGAAGGCTCTTTTTCTATTCTTTCATCCCCAAGTTTCGTTCTAATAGTAAAATCCGCACCCGTGAAGAACGGTGGATCGATGTATATCAGATTTATATTTCCAGCCCAGCCTTGCTTTATCAACGAGGACATTACGAGTTTGTTATCGCCCCAGATAAGTTTGTTTTTCCAATCCTTTGGATAGTTTTCAGGATATTTGTCCTCTGGAAAGAGTGGAATATTGTAACCACCTTTAATTCTTGGCTTGTTTACCGTCTCTACTACTTGAAAAGGAAGATTCGGTCTTTCGATGGGCATCTTTTCACCCAAGTTTATTCTGTCATATTTTTGATGCCAGAGGAGTTCTACATACTTTTTATCTTCAGCCATGTTTTTTGTCTCCTTGTAGATTTATAAAGGCGATCTTCATATTAGTTTTTCGTTTCGTTAAGCCGGGCTATTATACATGAAATAATAAATTATTAATGACAAAATAAAAAAAGAGGTGAAAATTTGGCAGAAGAGATAAAGAAAGAGATGGTTTAATACATAAATTTATCCCTTATCTCCCATTTATTTATTTCAATCCCTTATAGGTAATCTAAAACCTCTCTATAATATCCCTTATCTCCCTGATCATATCATCGAATGTGAATCTTTCTGGCATTATATACTCTCTAATATTGAGCCTTTTTAATGATTTAGCAGTCTCTCTTCCTATTACTGCAACTATAACCTTATTATGCCTAAACAGATCGATAATATCTTCTTTGACGCCCATATCCTCGGCTATGCTAAAAAAATTATCGGCGATCATTCTACTTGTAAAGGTAACAGCATCTATTCTCCTTTTTAATATCAAACCAACCAATTCTTCGGCTCTTTCTCGATCAGCCCCTTTAGGTAGATCTGCTGTGTATATGTTGATATCATTGACGATAGCGCCACAATCCTTCAACTCTTTATTCAATCTTAAATTTCCTTTACTGCTTCTTAAAAGCTCTAAATCCTTGCCTTGCACAGAATCTTTCAACAGATCAATAATACCTTCTGAACTAAACTCATGAGAGATTATTATATTAGATACGCCGATCTCTCTCAAGGCTCTCGCCGTTTTTGGTCCGATAGCAACAATATTTGTCCTCTTCAATCTTTTAATAAAATCTAACTCTTCATTTTTTGCCAACTCTAACGTATATTTAACACCGTTTGCGCTTGTAAACACTATATAATCTACCATATCGCTGTAAAGACGATCGATAAAATATTGAAAATCAATCGTCTTAACAGGATGCAACGAGATCATCGGGGCAAAGAATGGTTCGAATCCGTAGGATCTTACTATTTTGGCAGAATCTTCAAGATACTCCTTAGGTCGGGTTATTCCTATCATCGTAAAATCTTGCTAAGTTCCATCTTAACTACATTCTCGACGCTATGCGGTGTCAGATCATCCAATTTATAGTACGTACCTTTGCTCGTCTCTGTAATAATCTTGTTATATCCAAGTCTTCCACTAAACTCATTAGTAACGATCTCTGTATCGATAATCACTAGACGAACTCCTTCACGGTTTATCCTGCTCGATAATTCTATAAGTTCTTCTTTTATCCCATCTCCTCTAAAAGGGACGTTGCTCCGACCATCACTTATTAACACCATCATCGAGACAAGATCAGGATTTCTTCTCTTCTCATTTCTAATAAGGTCTAATCCTTTAGATATACCGGCGGCAAGAGGAGTTTTACCACCAGTAGGTAGATCTCTTAGATGATTTACTGCTTTATCAATACTGGAAGATGGTGGCAGGAGAACAGATGCATCGTTGCCTCTAAATGATACGAGTGCAACTTTGTCTCTTCTTTGATACGAATTTAATAATAAAGAGAATATTGCCCCTTTTGCACTCTCCATTCTTTTATTATTACCCATAGACCCGCTTGCATCGACCACGAATACAGATAGAGTAGAGACTTCTTTCATCCGTACCTTATCTCTTATATCTTGTTTAAGTATTATTAACCCTGAGTCTTTTTCCGCATCTTTTCTTCTCTCTTTTTGATATGCTGCTGCTGCTCTTATAGTCGCATCTATAGCAAGATCATAAGATCTATCTTTAGGTATCCTATATCCTATATACCTCCCTCTCGTCTGATTTAATGAGTTAGAACCTCTCCCTGAAGAGTTACTCGTATATTTCTTTATCTTTTTATTATCCATTAAAACAGACGGATCGATAGAGCTACCTATATCGAAACGTTCCTCTTTAGGCTTCTGGTCTTTTTTATCATTCTTCGCCGGATTATCTTCTTTTTTATCTATATCATAATCTTTTTTTTTATCGTTTTTAGATTTGATACTCTCTTCGATCTTCTCTTTTTCTAATATAGGCTGATCAAACGGCATAACTCTCATTCTATGCGGCAAAACAAACTCCATCGCCTCTTTGATATCGTCTAAACATACATTTTTCCTCCCATCAAAGGCAGAAATAGTCTTTGCAGTCCTGACCACCGTTATCTCTGCCCGATGTGACCTAACGTTAAATTTAATACAAGTCTCTGCTACAACCCTGAGTAGATCTTCGTCTATCTCCACGTAAGGCAGAATCTCTTTTGCTTTAAGAATCTTATCCTTTAATTCTTGCTGTTTAGGTTCGTATCGTCTTATAAAAGAGACAGGATCCTCCTCAAAATCTTCCGCCGTTTTTATTATCTCTATTCTCTTATCTACGTCATTTATACTTTCTACTTCTACATGTAGTCCAAATCTATCTAACAGTTGTGGCCTTATTTCTCCCTCTTCAGGATTCATCGTTCCTACTAGTATAAACTTAGCGGGATGTACAACAGAGACCCCTTCTCTCTCTACCACGTTCACACCCATTGCGGCAGCATCTAAAAGAACGTTTGCAATAAAATCGTCCAACAGGTTGACCTCATCAATATACAATATTCCCCTGTTAGCATCCGCAAGTATCCCCGGCTCTAAAGCTTTTATTCCTTCTTTTATCGCTTTTTCAACGTTTAAAGATCCCACTACTCTATCTTCTGTAGCTCCTAATGGAAGATCTTTAACTATCACTTTTCGCCGCACAACTTCCAATTTTTCGTTATTCTTAACCTTACTATAACATATGTCGCACATCTCGCGCTCATTGTACGGATTACAGTTAAATGGGCATCCTTTAACCACGTCTATATCTGGTAACAATTCTGATAGTGCTCTAACTGCAGTAGATTTAGCAGTTCCTTTTTCTCCTCTAATCAAGACACCACCAATCTTAGGGTTGATTGCATTCAATATCAACGTCTTTTTCATCTCTTCTTGTCCAACAATGGCAGCAAAAGGTAGTATATTCCTTTTTATGTGATGTGTCATCTCAATCACCTCAATATTTTTCTTATTTTAAAAGCCTTGATTTTTTATCCAAATACTCTCTTAATAACCTTGATCTTTCTTTCTCTCCCAACTCAAACGATTTTTCCTCCACTCTATCTTCTCTCTCCTCCACCCAACTTTCGATCTCCAAATATGCTTCTTTGAGTTTTTCTATCTGTTCATCCGTCGCATCCCAGTATCCTCTACTATTTGCCTCAAAAAGACGATCTATTATATCTTTCATTGCCCAAGGGTTGGATTCCTCCATCCTTTCTCTTGTCTCTTCGTTGAATACATATCGATCACATACCTCGTCCCATATCCAATTTGCTACTTTACCAGTGGTTGCTGCAAACCCCATCAGGTTATCTACCCTATCAGAAATGTTCAAAGCTCCATCGTAACCATGTTTCAGCATCTCGTCTATCCACTTTGGGTTCAAAGTTCTGGTTCTCGACCCACGCTCGATCGCATCTTTTACATCCTCCGTCTTTATAATCTCCTTTGTCGTATCTGTGATATACATCTCTGGCATCTTACCTGAAATCTTCCTAACCGCCTGAGCAAAACCGCCTGTGAACTCATAATAGTGATCCAAGTCGGTTATCTCAAAATCAGTAAAATCTCTGATCTGCGAGACTACCTCCACTCTCGAGGCATGAAACTCGAGCATCTTTTTTAAATCTTTTGCGTGGATATTCTTGCCATATGCATACTTCATAGCATATATATATTCATTAGCAAGATCATCTTCCGATCTCCATTCGGATGAATCGATGAGAGCTGGGAGTATCGTTCCGTAATTCCCTGCGTCTGGACCAAACGTTCTTATATGCGCAAGATCAGGATCGATTCCTATCTCATCCGATAATTCTTTTGTATGTTTTGCAACAAGATTTTTATCATGGAGCTCATCGAGCTCCGATACCATCTTGAAAGCCTTGTCTAATAATTCCAAAAGATGAGGAAACATATCCCTGAACATTCCACAGATGTTTATCGTAACGTCTATCCTAGGCCGCCCTAATTCTTCAAGTGGGATAACTCTGAGATCCGAGAAGTAACCCCAACCAGATCTCTTATCGGTTAACGAAGAGACAACTTCCACTCCTATTAACCTCAATATCTCGCCTATCGTCTCACCCTCCGTATTAGAGGTCTCAAACCCCCATAAAACGATGCCTATACTTTCAGGATACCTTCCATTCTTATCCAAGTATCTCTGCACCACTTCTTCAGCGATCTGGACACCTCTCTCATAAGCAGCAGCGGTTGGGACCTTCGTTGCATCAAACTGATAGATGTTTCTTCCTGTCGGAAGAACTTCCGGCGATCTAACCATATCCCCTCCTTTACATGGAAGGATGAATCCGGCATCTAGAGCTTTTAAGATGTTGTTAATCTCATCAGATGTATCTAATCTTTCTATTAGATCTAAAATCGTCTTTTTCATATCTTTTTCCACAGAACCAAGAATCGAAGAATATTCATCTAATCCCTTATTTTTAAGAATATCTCGTACTATCTCTTTAACACCCTTCTCTATCTCATCCAAAATCTGAGAATAAGGCTTATTAGATCCGTTTGGTCTTTTTGTCGGATTCTTAAGCATTATCTCGTAATCGTATCCTCTACTTTCGGCAAAAATCCTGTGCATTGATTTTACGTTCTCTCTATCGTATCTTAATACGAGAGTTATATATTCTATAACCTCATCTTCGTCTAAGTTTCTACCAAGTATATGTAACCCTTTAGGAATGATGCTCCTCTTCATATCGAAAATCTTCTCATGAATATCCTCCACAGATCCTTCAAGATGGACCTCTTCTGCATTCTCCATAATCTTATCATAGACAATCTCTGCCCTCTTTGGATCGCTTGTTTTAGATCTATAATATTCGTTGATAAGATCTTCAAGCTCAGCATACTCATCATATACACCTGATACTGTATAAGCAGGAGATGCATGGCTGATCATCAATGCATAGCTCCTTCTCTTCGCAACGGTAGCCTCAGCGGCATCATCTACCATATAAAGATATATGTGTGGTATGTCTCCGATCAATACGTCTGGAAAACAATTTTTAGACATACCAACCTCCTTTCCCTCTCTAAATTCAAGAAGCCCATGAGTTCCCCAATGAATGACGGCATCGAACTCTTCGTCTATCCATTTATAAAATGCTAAAAACTGGTGATGCGGTGCGGTCTTCTTATCGTGATACGCTTTTACCATCTCTTCTATCTGGTTTGGTGGTACTATCGATGGTTGCGGACCGATAAAGACGTTACCAAGTCTTACACCCGGTATAAGTAGCTTCTCATTATATACCATAACATCGCCTGGAGGGTTTCCTGAAGAATTAATGATCTTCTCTCTCGGTTTTTCAGGTATACCGTTCAACCAGGACTGATATCTTTCTATTGACACATTCGTAGCATGCTTGGCAGTCTCCTCTATTTGATCTGTGGTATTGACCTGTACGTTATCTAAAAATAGATTAAGAAGATCCTCTTTAGTTTCAGGTAAGTCTACTGTATAACCTGCACTCTTCATCTCTTTAAGCAGCTTTAGCAGACTCTCGAATACGTCAAGGTATCCAGCACCTCCCCCTAAACTCCCTTCACCGGGAGGATAATTATATATCACTATAGCAACCTTTTTATCCTTGTTATCCTTCTTTTTTAGATTAATCCATCTCACTGCTCTTCTACAGACTTTTAGACATCTTTCCTCGATAGGTACTGCTCTTGAATATTTAATACCCAGATCTATGTCTTGGCTCTTTTTTAATGCCATTATTGGTATAGGTTCGATTGCACCATCAAGTTCTGGAGCCATAACTGCACAGGTTATATCTATAGGTGCAATAAGGTCCGATCTCTCCCAAGTGTCAAATGGTGTGAATGCCATCGAAAAAGGTGCCAAAACAGGGACGTTTAATCTCTCAAGAACCTTAAAAAGTTTGTCAGGCCCGCCCCATAACGGACCCCCTGTCATACGATGGTATGCTCCTGGCCAAATGAAGAGATCTATCAATGGTTTATCTCGAATCTTCGATTCGAGGTTCGCAAATCTTTGATTTGCGATATCTCCTCTCAAGAAAAATCTATTCATTATATCATGAAAAGCAAGAGATCTGTTCATAACAACACAAATCACGTTTGCAAATCTTTCAAGTTCTCTTATCAAAAGATCAACAGTCGGACGGTACATTTCGTAGAATTGAGTACCATAGAAGATCATACCGATTGTAGAATCTTTGTCCATTCGCTTCCATCTTGCATAATCATCGATGCTATAAAAGTACCGTTCTGCATCAGGATGATATATCGCATCATCTTCCATCAATCTCGGTGGCTCGATCCTGACACCCATTGTAAGGTTTCCGTATTCTTTGGATAAGAGCAACAAGAAATTTTTCATATTCTCTTTAGATGCAGACCAGAAATAATAATTTATCAAGAACATATTTTTATAATCTCTAAAAATCCCTTTTTTTGGCAAATAATCAACCAAAGGACTTATCTTCCAGATTATATTCATAAACTTTTGCGGATCTTTTATAGACGTCATATCAAACCTGTCGAGTATCGCATCGATATCTATATCTTTATCAAAAAACTTGATAAGGATTTTTAATATACTTCTGAAAAATTTAGAATTTAATAATTTTTTAATTGTGGTATCGGTCCCAAATTTTCTAACAAGGTCCTTAGATCTGATAGATCCCATCCTTATAAGTATTCCATCAAGAGAAGAGGCGTAATAAGTACCGAAATTCATAGATGGAGGGATTGTCAAGACCGTATTATCCGTCTGAGATAGAGTTTCTTTGAGTATCTGGCTCAATCTATCTCCTCCTCTACCATCTATGAAGACGATATGGCTGGTAGTTATATCATCTTTAAAGTCTTCGATTACAGACCCCTCTTCTATCTCGGTTGTACTATATACTTTTAAATCGATAATCCTACCATA
Source organism: Candidatus Methanoliparum thermophilum (assembly GCA_004212075.1). GTDB lineage: Archaea > Halobacteriota > Methanoliparia > Methanoliparales > Methanoliparaceae > Methanoliparum > Methanoliparum thermophilum. The sequence goes on along the minus strand of RXIF01000003.1, from coordinate 49,887 downwards.
ATCTCTGTTTATCTCTTTAACCGCATCTATCAGTTCAGAAAAACCCAAAAACGAGACATAAGTTATTTTTGTAATCTCATTCATTTTATATCATTGCAGAACTACGTTCCTGCACCTCCTTGTGAAGAACATCACAAATCTTTGATTCGTAACATTTGTTTTCATGCAGAACTACGTTCCTGCACCTCCTTGAGCAGTCCAGCCTTGTGCTGTTTTGTTTTCGGAGAGACGTATAATCCTCCGTTATGACTAATCAGTTCTACCTCAACCTCGAAGACTTCTTCTATAATTTCAGGTGTCAATACAGAGGCAGTCTCGCCGATTTTATATATAGTCCCATCTTTCATCATTGCAATCTTATCAGCATACTTCAATGCAAGATTAAGATCGTGTATTGCCATTATTACTTTTAGATTATTCTTCGATACCAAATTTTTGATGATCTCCATAACCTCCAACTGATGTTTTATATCAAGATTGGCCGTAGGTTCATCCATCAAGACAAAATCTGGATTCTGGACCAAAAGACGAGCGATAAGAACTTTTTGTTGTTGTCCGCTACTAAGCTCGCTATATTTACGCATCGCCAGATTCTCTAAGTCCAATAAATGCAAAATTTTTACTACCTTATCGATATCCTTATCCCTGCTAAACCATGAAAAATAAGGGGTTCGTCCTGCTAAAACCAGATCAAATACGGAAATATGCATAAAATTAAATGGTTGTGAGATGTATCCGATAAATTTCGCCATCTCTTTCCTCTCAATAGACCATATATCCACTCCGTTTAGCATCACTCTTCCTTTTACCGGTTTTAAGATTCTACTTATACAGCGAAGTAAAGTCGTCTTTCCAGCACCGTTCGGGCCAACTATTCCCAATATTCCGGGTGAATCCATCTTAAAAGAGATATCTCGAATCGAAGATTCGATGTTCGCAAATCTTTGATTTGTGACGTTACGATTTTTATACCTGAATTCTATATTTTCTACCTCTAATCGTGATACCATTACTATAACCACCCCTGTTTTTCCTTTTTTATAGCCAGATAGAGAAGGACAGGACCTCCAAGAAACATCGATAGGATACCTGCAGGTAATATCATAGGTGCCATTATCGTCCTACCTAATCCATCCAGCATCAATACTAAAGATGATCCAACGAAAGCAGTAGTAGGTATTAAAAACCGATTATCGTTACCAACGATCGGCCTGCATAAGAAAGGAGCAACCAATCCGATAAAAGGTATCATACTCGCGAAAGATACAACAATAGCGACGATAAGCGCAGAAATAAGCAAGGAGATAAACTTTACCCGATCTACCTCGATACCAAGAGTCTTTGCAGTGGTATCCCCCAAACTTATCATATTTATATTCCATGCGTTAAAGATTAAGATGAAAAAACAGGCAATCAGAAAGATAGACATAATAAGGACATCGGTCCATGAAACCGCTTTTATGCTACCAAAACCGCTTAACAGGGATAAAGGTAGCAATGTAAAGACCAATGCGATGCCTATCAGGACCATAGTCTCCGGACCGATTTCTCTGTATCTCGAAAGGTAATAGTAAAATAGAAAGGGCAAAAATGCAAGTAGAGAAGATAAGAATACTATAAAAGGAGTGCCAAGATTTAAAGAGCTTCCTATAACCATACCTACTGCAGCCATCGAGAATATTCCAAGAGTAAAAGGCGACGCAAATTTGTTCCTTAAGATACCCTGCATGGTAGTCCCAGATATAGCCAATCCGGCACCTATTAGAAGTCCAACTATACATCTGTTGACCCGTTCCAAGACGATATCGTTGACAAGCTCGTCTTCTTCTGGAGAAATTTTGTTTAAAATAACCGTATATATGTCGGATACCGATACATCCACAGTACCGATGGTTGGATAAACGCTGATCAAGATTACAGTTACAATTATGGATAATAGAAGGAATATAACTTTTATCTTGTTCTTCTTCTTATATTCTTTCTTAATCTGATCACCAGATTCTTTTTTCAATCCATACCACCTAATTATTAATTTGGATAAACAAAGACACCTTGCTCTTTTACATCAAAATCTATCTTCATAAATCTGTCTATATACTCTTGATGCATAACTTCAGGATCTATATCTTTCATTTCATGAGGATATGCCCATTTGGCATAATACGCTACCGCAACAGGAGACGCCGGACCGCATGCAATCGTGTGATGTATCACATGAACTTGACCATTCTTTACCGCAGTTATATGATTGAATCCGTTTAAACCGATGATTTCATCATAATAAGACTTCATAGATATTTTTTTTGGATCTAACATCGAATTACCCATTGTTTTTATGCTTTCCGGTAGATAAAATTTTTTAACATCGTTTTCTTCGGCATCATCCGTTTCATACCCGCCTACTCTCATATTGAAACCTAGTGCTCCACCAATTATAATATCTGGATCTTTCATTACTATCCATTTCGAATCAACCGTAGAGTAACCCTTCATTATCTCGATAGGTTCTCCGCCTATATTATAAAATTTTAAAGAGGAGAGATCATCAGCAATATTTTTTACTTTAATCTTATCAAAGTAGGAAACCATCTCGTTATCTCCATTGAAAACAAACCTACCAGGTATCTGAAATGTACTCATTCCTCTAATAAACGAAGGCGGTAGAGTTCCCATCTCCATATAAACTCTCGGTTGTTTGTCATAAGAGATATAGCTTAGATTATGCTCGATCTTCTCCATCCACTCTTCGCACCATTTGACGTACTCCTCTGCTTCTTCTTCCGCATCCAATATCTTACCTAAAGTTAGCATCTCATCTTTCAAATCTGGTAACGAGTATAGATCAAGCCTAATAACCTGTATCTCCGGCTCTAATTTTGCTTCTAAACTATCGTATCCGGGATTGTATATACCAGGAGAATAAGCAACAACCAAATCTGGATTTAGTCGCTTTATAGCCTCAATATTTATCATAACAGGGGCTGCTAATCCTATTGAGGGTAGTTTTGATATATTGGGAAATAATGTAGGTTGCATCTCAATACTAGCATCTATACCAACGATTCTATCTTCTCTACCTAAAACCTTCACAGCTTGGGCAGCATCCGGGTTTAACACTACGATCCGATTTACAGGTTTAGTGATAGTTTTAATATTGCCCGTTGAGTCGACCACTTTTATCTCAGCGTTTGCATAGGATACCGTTGGCAACAAAAAAGAAGATACCATAACCGATACGATAATAAATGTAAACAACCCTCTTTTTTTATCCATCTTGCCCCCTTCCAATATTGTTACTTTTTTATTAATTTTTCTGATTTTGTGTTACTAATAACAAAATTTGTAATACTATATATAAATCTTCTCTTTTTAATAGGTGGTCCATACTTGACCCAACGTTAGCCCACTTGACCCAATTCTTGGGCTAATTGTTGACCCATAAATCGTATTGCTGGGACAAGTAGACCCTCCTCCTCTTCTTATTCAGTGTCCCAGCAATTGGGACAACTTTGGACACGCATAAAAGGATCGTGTATAACCATCGGTTAGCAAAATTGAGAAAATTTATAATACAGAAAATAAAATACAATTATAAAAAATGTCCTTAAACGATAAGGAAAAAGAGTAAAACAGCTTATGGAATTTTGAAACAAATTATAATAGGAATTTGACAAATATATTATCTAAACTCCCTGATGACGATAAAAACCATATTTTACAATAAGATGAGAAATATAACGAAAATCAGCAAAAGAAAACGGCAAATGAGGACAGAGAAAAAGGAGATTTTTTGTCAATAGATTTCGATAAACCTGTTTATATTAGCACGAAGAAAAAATTGGAAAGATTTATAAATAGTATGAAAGATAAAAATTAAAAAAGAAAGGATAGAAAGATGGCAGCATATCTTAATATATGCATAGAGCAGATTTGCGGAACATTTTTCCAAGGATGTACTAAAGCGATATGTGCGTGGGGTCCGCATTGTGCGGAGACATTTTGCACACCTTTGGTTGGCGAAAATCTTGAAAAATTACTTGTAAGTAATATTCGTTGCTCTTTAAAAATTACTTGTAAGTAATATTAATTGGTCTTTACATTGCTATCTTTATCCCTGTTAAGCGGCGAGACGTTATCACATAGCAAGATGTTATGAATTTTTCATATATATTATGAATTGTTAATATATACAAAAAGTTTATATACGGATAAAAAGCAAAAGTTTATATACCCAGTGATTAATGGTATAGTATGAAAGATAGAAATAAAAAAAAGGAGGTAATAAAAAATGGCAGCATGGATTAATGTATGTATAGAGCAATGTTGCGGAACATGCATCCAAGGATGTTGTGAAGCGTTTTGTACGTGGTTTCCGCATGGTGCGGAGACATTTTGCCTACCTTTGTTTGGCGAAAATCTTGAAAATTTGTGTTTAGCAATGCTTGGAAAACTTTAGTAACAAAAATAAGGAGGTGAAAAGAATATGACATCTGTATTTGAGACATGTATGGAACAGACGGTTGGCACGGTTATCACTATAATGACAGATGCGTGTGAAACAGTTTTCTGTAGTACATTCGGCGCTCCAATGTACCAACCGATTATAGATGCAATTTGTTCAACGTTATACACTGGGAAGTGATGAAAACAAATAAGGTAAGAAACAAATAAGGAGGTTAAAATGAGTTTCAAAAAGATAAAAAAATTTATAAAAAATGAAGATGCGTTTATTTGTATGCCGATGGTTACCAATTTTTGTATGCCGATGTGTTGGATGGCATGGGGATGGATGTTGGAAACCCTCGGTGGAATCTGCTTTGGATGTTGTGGAAAATGCTTCCAGTTATGTTGCGGAATGTAAGGGAGGATAAAAATGTCTGTAGAGATGAGTTTTTGCGGAATATTAGGAGGAGAAGGAGTAATGGGTGCTATTTTAGAACAGATACTACCTTATATAGGAGGTTAATAAATGGATATCACATTTGATTGTGTAGAGACGTTCATTGGCGTTCCTGTATCTTTTGTAGACGGAGGATTAGGCGAGTTCTTTCATTCTTATGCAGAGGAGATCTGGAAGCTGATGGGTTGGTAAGGATTAAGAGGTAATGAACATAATGGCAGGCTGTATCGTACATGTAATAGAAGAGGATATCTTAGTAATCTGTCCTAATATTACAATGTTCTGTGGCTCTGCAGTGCTGACATGCATCGGATGTATCTGTGGTCCGATTGGGAAGATATTAGATTTATTTTATGTGTTTCATTGATAAAAAATGGACATTCTCAAATGTATCATAGGCTGTAGTTCTTGCTTCTTGGGTTTCCCAGGCATTATAGGCGGTTTAGTTACTGAACTTCTTGCTCTTTTGCTTGGATGGTTACCAGGAGGAGGCATAGGAGCCATACTAGGGCTCCCGACGATCCCGGTGACGGTGGGACTAGGAGAAGTTATAACTATCCCCATAGGCGCTTTAGTTACTGAATTTTTAGCCGGCTTCTTTACTGCTAATTTTTGTTCTTTTTGGAAGAGTCTTTCCCACAACATAACAGAGATAGTTTTGATTATCCTCGGTCCTGTTGAAGTCAACGCGGCGTACGTTGATGGATCTACAAAGGCGTTTTTAGATGCGGCTTGGAAGCTAATCGATAACTTGATACCTTAATAAGATGGGCATCAGATCTTTTCCTCTAATCCTGCCCAATCCACCATTTGCACATTCAAACTCGTTAAACCTCTTTACCTTATCAGCCCGCACGCCTTCACCAGATATACAGATCGGCACAGGATCGCCTGTATGATCTCCTACCGATACAGGAGTAGCATGATCCGAAGTAATAACGATAATCGTGTCCTTCAATCCAACCAGCCTTTCGAATGCGGCGTCTATCCTCTCTAAAAATCTTTTCTTTTTTAAAAAATCTCTATCGTGTCCTGCCTCATCGGTACCTTTTATATTCATCAGTACAAAATCATGGGTGTCCAGTAACTCAAGTGCGTTCTTCACCTTGTTATCTATGTTGGTATCGATACTTCCTGTTGCACCCTCCGTATAAGTAAAATCAAGCCCACATAATCTCGATATGCCTATGACCAATCCTGTTGCGGCAACTGCAGCACCTTTTAATCCATATTTTTCTTCGAATTTTTCAACAACAGGCACAATACCAGCACCACGCGGAAGAATCACGTTTGCTATTGGCAGTCCTCTCTTCTTTCTCTCCTCGTTTATCGGATGGTTGGATAAAATCTTGATGCTCTGCTCGACAAAATCGTTCAAAATCTCAGCTGTTTTTTCTGCCGTCTCATCCAAAGGTTCAGCCTTTTTTAACGGTAGATTATCACTCCCAGGATCGACGTCTGTAATTTTATAACTCAATCCATCACCTCTAAGAACCAATGCAGCCCTATGACCCGCCGATCTTTTAAACAAAAAATCAACCTTTAGTTTTACATTCTGTTCTATAGCTTCTGCCAACCCGTCGGTATCGTTGATCCTTCCTGCCCGCCTATCTAAGATTATACCATCTTTATACGTAGCAAAATTGCATCTAAACGCTAAATCTCCTTTTTTAACGCTTATTCCGGCACCTATAGCCTCTAATGGTCCACGACCGGTATAAATCCGATAAGGATCGTATCCAAGAAGGGATAAATGCCCAACATCTGATCCTGGAGGTATTCCAGGAGATATTACATCCATAATACCGTTTATGCCATCTCTTGCTATCTGGTTTATATTCCTAAGATTAGCGTCGCTAAACGGCGTCTTTTTTTCTCCATCGATTAAAACAGGCCGATCGGCAGCACCGTCTAAAACGATAAACAGTATCTTTTTCTTCATATATTAAACGGTTATACCTTTAACGTCTTCTGAATATGTGTCTTGGTTTAAATTACCCATAGGCATAGAGATTAACTGAGTCTTTCCAATATCTACTCGTCTTAATGGAGATATAAATCTCGCCTCTTTATATATATCAGATGCAAGCTTTCCTAAAACAACTGCCTGGATAAATTGATTGAATTCCAATTTTTTTGCGGTGTTTTCGGTTATATTTTCCATGATCGACCTAATTTTTTTCTTTTTTGTTGTTTGTATCCTTTTTAATGTAAAAGCACAAGGTTTTATCCTGATCTTATATCCATCACTCGTCGTTACCACAAAATTACTTGCTATTATAGATGTCCTTCGCCTTACAAGACTTCTTAGATAATCTCTGGTTAATTCGTGAGAATCAAACCTAGTATAAGCCTTATCTCCCTCAATTCTATCTATTTTAAAGAATAATTTAATATTCTGCTTGCTCCAATCATTTATTATATCAGCCAAGGTTATTTTAACCTTTCTTCCTATAAGTTTGGTTTGATCGTCTGCTAAAGTCTCCTTCAGCTCGGTCTTGCCGAACGCTTCAGGAGCTACTAACGTGTACCACTTTTTTTGTTTCCATTTATCGATAGATTTTCTAACTTTTTTAGCCATGATATCACCTCTTTTTAGGCCATTCTAATGTTTTTGGAACTTTAGGTAATTCTCTAACCCTCTCTTTAATTATAGAGGGCCATTTTTCAATATCAAACCCATAATGAGACAAGAATACAGCTACCCACCTTGATATGCCAAGCCCTATACAACCTGTCCATATAGGCTTTGGTGAGCGGATAGAGAAACCTGTAACAAAATGCGTACCATGTATGTTTACAGATCCGATAGATACCGTCCTTCCTCCAACAGTCTCCACTCGAACCTCAAATTTAGGGATCTCTGGATACTCTATATCTCTTTTCTCCTCTCTCAACCCTTCTAAATAAAATGGATCGTCACCAACCTCTACATGCCAATTCAATCCCATCAAATCCATAACATCCATATATGCCTTAAGACAATCATCTGCGATCTCCTTAACTTGATCTAACGTACCTAAAAAGACCATCTCGATCCTTTGAAACTCGTTTACTCTATCCAACCCTTTTGTAGCTCCGCCTTCCCATCTATACGTAAACCCAGATCGATCAAACATCTTTATCGGTAGTTCATCAAGATCTACCATCTCGTGTGAGAATATTTGATAAAAAGGTTCGCATTGTGCGGGTGCTAAGACATAAGACGGATCTTTAAGCCCCTCTTTTAATATCTCAATAGGTATCTCATCTCTGATAGCCAGTTCTTTCTTGAATCGTTCATAGATATTAGGATCCCTTTTCGGCGGGGATACATAATACATCCCTTCAGGCAATCCTTCCAGATACCTCATCTTCTTCATAATCTCGAGAGGTATCAATTTTGGAAATAACGCTTCCGAAAAACCTAATTTTTCAGGCACCTCTTCGACTATTATATCTGATATCGCTCGAAACAACTTGGCATACGGTGGCAGATATATCCATTGTCCTTTTCCTGGAAATCGTTTAATCCAACCGATTTCTTCTGCTATCTCGGTTGGATCCCTATCTAAAGCCAGTTTTACCCTATTCTTACATCTGTAAAGGATTGTTCCAGGCTCGATCTTTGCAATCTTATAAACCAGATAATCTTTATCAGTTTTAAGCGATTCATCTTTTAATAGTCCTATTATTCTATCGATAGAATGAGACCTAAGATCGCTCTCAGAGAGCTCTTTAAGATAAATCTCTATTTTTCCTTCATTATTGTTAACATCCTTGATCTCGGGTATATCATTGAGAACAATCTTTATATCATCTAAATCTACATTTTTATCGAGTTTAATACAGTAATACTCGGTGCTTATCCCTCTAAGTCCTATCTGATATTTTTTTCCGAGCAACTCTCTCAATGGATTGTAAAGTCGTATGAGTGCATCATGCGCCCGTACATATCTATCTGAAAAAATTTCTAACGAGATCCTATCGTTCGAGACGTTGATATTCGATACTTTTGCACCTTTGCCCTTTGGTGCACCTTTCACCAACAAACTCTCGTTTGCCTCTTTTATAAGATTATATATATCCTCTTTTGCATGTTCTACATTTCTATTCGTTTTAATTGTCCCTTTCAAATGAAACTCTAAATCGTTCATCTTAAAATCCCATTTTTCATATTTTAGTATCGAGAATGTTATATATATCCATTGTAACCTTTATGTTTATCAATAGATCATCTAAAGTAAGTAAGAGAGATCCGATACTGGAAGAATCAACCGAGATCTCTAATCCTTCATCGTCTATATATCTCTTGATGCTGGGTATGTTATCCGGAGATATCGCCTTATCAATGAGGGATGAATACTTATCTCGTATATAAATTCTTCCTTTAATCTTCATACTACAAGCCCATCTGCCTTTTTATAATATCGTCAGCAATGTCCAAAAACAGATCTTCTTTATCCAAAGGAATACTTGCCCCGGATGCAATATTATGCCCGCCGCCACGTCCACCAACTTTTTTGGCTGATATTTTCGTTACTTTTGCCAGGTCGACCCCTTTTTTAACCAGAGATCTTGTCCCTCTGGTAGATATCTTTATCTCACCATCGCCGTTTGCTTTATTAATAACAAAAATAGGTAAATCTGGAGAGATATACCTTATAATAGTGCTTGCAACTTCTCCAGTTATCCCTTCCTTATCTATCTCGATATATTGCAAATTTTTTCTCTTTTTTAATCTCGTCTCGGCGTTTTTGACCTCTTTTATAACGCTAATTTTAAAATCTGATGTATATCTTTCCGCCTCTTTTAAATTATTTAAAAACTCTTCTGAATTATGGTATGGTATGATAGTTTCATCTTTAGATTTATATTTCCCTTTCAAGCATAAAGATAAAGCTAATCCTGATTTACCCATCTTTCCGCAAGAGTTTAAAATATCCACCAGGAATAAAAGATTTTTGATATGTCCATCCGTCATAAAGAAAGCATCTCCAACAATGCAATTTTTAACCTCATCAGGCAGATTATCCGGCAACATCTTAATCAAGGACTTAAATAAGAGCTCTATCTCTTCCTCGGATAGATTATAAATTTTTTTATCGTGTTTTATATTTAATCGATCCAAAAAAGATTTAACACCAGTCTCATCACCTGAAAAGTCAAAATAAGGATCGATAGAATGAACCAGTCCGGTTAAAAGATCTTCTCCACTAAGCTTGATGTTTCTCCTCTTCTCGATAAGGTTGTGTTTTAATGCCTCGTTCAAGATAATCTCGTTTGCCTTTTCTAAGTCTTGTTTATCTCCAATAGCTCCTACAATCGCAAGATATGACAAATCCTCATTTTTACCTAATTTTTTAGATAGAAAATAAGAGACACCCGATGCAGATAACTCTTTACTTCCATCTATACCATAAAAATAGGGATTTATATGAACTATGTTATCGTAATCGTCTTTCTTATCGAAGATATGATGATCCAGGATAACAGCCTTCAAACCGGTTGATGAAATATCTTCAATATCGTTGCTTCCCATATCACAGAAAACTACTAACTCGTCTTTTGAAACGCCGTTTAAGATATTTTTATCGAAAGATTTAATTATTGTAATCTGACACCGTTTATTTTTTCTTAAAAGAGCGTTGCATAGTATCCCTGCAGCAGATATACCATCAGCATCGTTATGAGAAAAGATACGTATCCTCTCAGCCAGTTTTATAAACTCCACTGCATTATCCAGATCTTTTGCTAACATTTAAAACCTACTTGGAGACCATCATCTCTGCCTTCTCCCTATCGTAAACCCATGTCTCTGGCAGAACTTTCTCTCGTTTATAATACCTCATAAGTCGTCTTATCTTAGATTCAGTCAATTGCAAGGCGCGTCTATTATGTAAATCTTTCTCATTAGCATCCAAATGCTTTTTTAATCTAATTGCCTTTTTTATAAGGTTTTCTAAATCTTCAGGAATATTTGGAGCTTTATTTTCCTCTTTTAAAACCTTTTTTATCTTTTTATTAAGTATAAGTTTAGTACTTGGCACGCCATAAGAATCTCTTAAGATCATACCGATCTCTGAGGTGGACAATCCTTTCGATGCTAGATTTAATATAATCTCTTTGATCTCCTCTTTATCTCTTAAAGACCATTCAGGAGCGCTTGTTCTGTATGGATGTGTAGAACCAGCCGATCCCTTTCTCCGTGCATACATTCTTGCCATTTTTATAACACCTCTTTAAAATTATTCTCTAAAAATTTTTTAAATTCACTCACAGCAGATCCTCTATGTGATTTTTTATTCTTATCATCGAGTGGTATCTCTCCAAACGTCCTTCCATTATATAAAAATATTGGATCGAAACCAAACCCATTCTTCCCCCTCTCTTCATGGAATATAAATCCATCTACTCTTCCACTGAATAATTTTATATCTCCTTTCTTGTTACAATAAGATATAACCGATTTAAAATAAGCTCTTCTGTCTTTTTCACCGGATAACAATCTTAGAATTCCTTTATTTCCTATTGTATCGTGGACGTAAGAGGAGAAAACTCCAGGAAATCCATTTAATTTATGTATAAATAGACCAGAATCTTCTAAAAAGATATCCCCTCCATAATTATTCCAGAGATACGTTATCCCATAGTATGCCACATCCTCCAAATCGGATGCTTGTATCTCTGGATAACCCACGTTAAACATCTCTATATCATACTCGCTTAATAGATCTTTAACCTCGTAGAATTTTCCCTTGTTAGATGTAGCAAACCGTAATCTACTCATGCTTATATCTGCCTCTTTTTTCTATCTTTTTTACTCTATCGAGTACTTCCTCTGCCTTATCAAAGACTTTTTTATACCCTTTAATAAAAGACTCTTCGAGTTTATCATAATTATCATAGATATGCAACATTTGAAATAGGACATGGATATCTACTCCACGCCCTTCCATCTCTTCATCGTATCTTGACAGTCCAAAATCTATCAGGTATATCACGTCCTCTTCTGAGGAATAGATCATGTTTGCTGTTGTAAGATCACCATGTACGATCCCTCTCTTGTGCATCTTGCCAACATGTTCACCAACCCTCTCTATAAGCCTTTCATCTATCACCTCTTTGAGAGTAACTCCATTGATAAGTTCCATCTTTATCGTATCATAGGTTATATCAAGTATTATAGGTGTGGGAACTCCTACTTTTCGAGCGTCTGCCATTATTTTTGCCTCTATCTTTGTTCGCTCTCGCCTTATGATATCATCGAGTTGTTTTATCCTATATCGTTTAGGAAGACGTTTTTTAATGACTATACCGTTATCTTCATCAAATTCTACATCTGCCTCGGCACCCTTTATTACCACTTTATCTCAACCTCATCAGGTCTAAAATTAGGTCTGACCGTGGAATCTTCTACTTTTATTGTAATACCGCTTTTTAACATTAAAAGACCAGTATAAGCGATCATTACTCCATTATCTCCCATATACTTCTTATCTGGAGCAAAAAATTTCACATCTCTATCTTCGCACATGATCTTTAACATCTCTCTCAACCGAGAATTTGCCCCAACGCCACCGGTTAATAAAAGTTCATGTGTATCGGTATACGCAAGGGCTCTCTCCGTAACCTCTACAAGCATAGAAAATGCGTTCTCTTGCAAACTAAATGAGACATCATAGATCGAAAATTCCTCTCTATTAACGGCATTTATAGCAGCGGTTACAAGACCTGAAAACGAAAAATCCATTCCTTTAACGACATAAGGCAGTTTTATATACCTTTCTCCTTTTTTAGCCAATTCTTCTATCTTTGGGCCACCAGGATGTCTTATATTGAAGGCTCTTGAAAATTTATCTATGGCGTTACCTATACCAATATCTAAAGTCTCACCATAGATATTATATCGTCTGCCTCTAAGTCCAATAACTTGGGAGTTAGCCCCACTCACATAGAGTATCAACGGATTTTTTGCACCGGTAAGCCATTTTCCAATCTCTATATGGGCTATACAATGATTTACACCGATTAAAGGAATATCTAATAGTAAAGACAACGCTCTTGCCGCTGTGGCAACAGTTCTTAAACAAGGTCCCATTCCAGGTCCTATAGAGAAAGCAACACCGTTTATATTTTTTGGGTCGATATCTGCCTTATCTAACACGGTAGAGATTACCTTCTTGATGTTAGTAGCATGGCTTTGAGCAGCATCTCTTGGATGAATCCCACCCCCTACAGGTTGATATGGTAGACTATACTCGGATAAGATTTTATCTTCCTCGACGATGGCTGCACTCAAATTCCATGCAGTCCCTTCTATCCCTAAAACAATATTCATGATCTCCACTATCTTCGACAGATGTTGGATACCACATCGACAACGTCTTTCGTCTCTCTTACATCATGAACTCTCACTATGTCAGCCCCATTCGCCACTGCTATTGCTACTGTGGCAAGACTGCCTATTAACCGATCTTCAGGTGATGATTCATTGCATATATTGCTGATAAACGTTTTTCTGGATGTACCAACCAATATAGGCTTATTCAAAGATTTAAGCTCTCTTAATCTCTTGAGAATGGTACAGTTATCTTCTATTCCATCCCCAGTTCTCTTTCCAAAACCTATTCCGGGGTCTATGATAATCTTATCTTCAGATATTCCTTTTTCAATTGCAAAATCCATTCTTTCTTTAAAAAAATAGATTATCTCCTGCATAATATCTCTATACTGTGGATTTACCTGCATATCTCTCGGTATTCCTTGCATATGCATTAGAGATATTGGAAGGTCGTATTCTGCCGCGATATCTCCCATATCTTCATCAAAACGAAGAGCACTTATATCGTTTATCATCGTTGCACCGTATTTTATCGCTGTCTCGGCAACCTCGCTCTTATAAGTATCGATAGAGATCGGTATATCTGTTATCTCACCAAGAATCTTTATAACAGGAATAACCCGATCGATCTCTTCTTTTGCATCTATAGGTATCGATCCTGGGCGGGTAGATTCTCCACCAATATCCAATATATCTGCACCTGCATCGATGAGTTCCAAACCATGCATAACAGCCAGATCGACATTGAAAAATCTTCCTCCATCATAAAACGAGTCTGGTGTCACATTCAATACTCCCATAATAGCGGTCTTGCTCCTTTCGTGATTTTCATGCGAACAGATATCTAAAGTCCTCATTAACCGTTTATAGACAAGAGAGTATCCTTGGTTCGTCTCTGTATCAATATCTCTCTCGCCTCTCCTACCAGATAAAGCGATCCTGTAATACATATAATATCCCTTTTAGACGCAATTTTTTTTGCCATATATATTGCATTCTTAAGGTCTTCCATAACAAACAATCTTGTATCCTTATGAATGTTTTTAAATTTTTTTGATAGATCTTTAGGATTCTCGCTTCTCGGATTTTTTGATCGTGTTATTATCGCTAAATCTGCTTTCATCCTCTCAATCATACCGTCTATATCTTTATCTCCCAATATCCCTATAACCAGAATAAGCTTATCGTATCTATAATCTCTTAAAGATTTAAACAGATATTCTATTCCTTTTACATTATGTGCTCCATCAAGAATGATATTATCCTCAATAAACTCCATTCTTCCTTTTATATCAGATTTAAAAACTCCTTCCAATATATTTTTATCAGAGATGTTATATCCCAAATCTCTTAAACAATTGATAACAGCTATTACCACGGATAAGTTTTCTCCTTGGTATCTACCCATTAGTCTTGTATTCAATATATAGTTATCGATTAAGAAGGTCTGATAGTCTTTGTTTAATGATATCCTTTTATATTTTGCTCTCTTCACTACTTGAGCGCCTTTTTCAGATGCTACTCTCTCTACAACCGATAAAGCCTTTCCTGTGCATCCTGTAACGATAGGAACACCTTTTTTTATAATACCTGCCTTTTCGTAGGCTATATCCTCTATTTTATCACCCAGAATGTTGGTATGATCTTTAGAAACGTTCGTTATTACCGAGACTACAGGTAGTACCACATTTGTAGCATCCAATCTACCACCAAGACCTACCTCTAAAATAGCAAAATCAACTCTTTTAAATTGAAAATAGCTTAATGCAATAGCCGTCTCAACCTCGAATATTGTTGCATTAATCTCTTCTGCATAAGGTCTTACCTCTCGTATCAAACTTAAAAATTCATCCCGCTTGATATATTCACCATCGACAGAGAATCTTTCTTCCCTTCTACCTAAATCAGGAGAGGTATATATTCCTGTCTTATATCCTGCCTCTTTGAGGATAGATCCTATATAAGTACAGGTAGACCCTTTTCCGTTTGTACCTCCAACATGTATTATCTTGTAACTCTTTTCAGGATTACCAAGACATTTTAACAATCTTTCTATCCGTTCTAATCCTAATTTAGTCCCAAACTTATTTAATGAAAGAAACCAGTCTAAATCTTCTCTAATATCCATAGCTATATAATACATCATCAATTACTGGATATTTAAGTCTCCATGAATCTCCAGGCAATATTTTTACTCTTCGTCCCTCGATAACTATTCTGTTCTGTTCGAAGAGGTCTATCGTTCGTGGTAGTATCTGATGCTCAACTTCTAAAATTCGTTGAGTCAATGTCTCTATCGTATCATCATCTCTTACCAATACAGCCGCTTGTAATATTATAGGCCCACTATCCACGGTCTCACTCATAAAATGAGTAGTGCATCCAGTTATTTTCACTCCATACTCCAACGAATCCTTTTGACCTGAAGTACCGGGAAAAGATGGCAATAACGAAGGATGTATGTTTATCAATCTTCCTCTCCATCTTCTTACAAAGAATGGAGTGAGAATTTTCATCCATCCTGCACCTATTACCAAATCTGCTCCATAATTTTTTAAGATTAAATCAATATCTTTCTCGTAATCCTCTCTCTCTCTTCCTTTAGTCTCTATATATATTCCGTCGATATTATGTTTTTTTGCTCTCTCTAATGCATAAGCATCTTTGTTATTACTTATAACTACTCTTACCTCTGCGTTTATCTTCCCTTCTTCAGACGCATCCAATATCGATTGTAGATCAGTCCCTCGTCCAGAAACAAGTACTCCTAATTTTAATTTCTCCATCGTGATGATAAAGTAAATTCTATGCTATAATCTTTTCGTTTTATGAGTATGCTAAAAATAAAAGTATAGTGCTGGATTTCATTCTTAAGAAGATAAAGGTAGAGAAGAAGTTGAACGTAGATGCCACGTACTCGGTTCTTCTGTAATGGATACAAACCGTGAATTACTGCACATTATGGAGTACATAAAGGATGCATTCAACGAAGGATTCGACAGCAGGATAAAAGAGAGGGGTCGTAATGTTGCCCTAAACTGTTATCCGGTTAAAGGTACTGGGTCGAGGAGATAAAGTAGGCTTTTGTTTTATAGAATTGCTTAGCATTCCTATTCTTAATTTGACATTATAAAATGAGATATTAATGAATATATTTAAATATTAGAAAATATACTAAAAAACATAGGTAAATTAAGAATGAACTGGTCAAAAATAAAAATATAAATTTTGGAGGAGGAGATTAAAATGAGTGAAGAAGAAGGTTTTTCCGGAGGAAACATCATACAAACAGTGATAAATCTGCTTAAAGCGGTTTGGTCCATGATAAAACCGATAATTAACGCGTTAATAAGTACTTTCAGATCTTCTATGGAATCTTTGTTTAAAGGCACTTTTCTTGAGACAATAGTAAAAACATTTTTCGATATAATTGCTAGATTCACATCAGCGTAATTAAAGATAAAGAGGCAATAAGATGGTAAAAAAAGATGTTTTCCTTTATCCAAAGGAGTGGGTGACCGAGGAGGACGAGACGCTTGCCGATAGTGTCAGGGATTGGGCGGATAAGGAAGTAATGCCGAATAGGCAGGAGTTCGATGAAGATTATGAAGACAAGCTCGTCGGACCTGCGATGAAGAAGCTATTCGTAGAAATTGGGCTCCAGAAGATGGTGTGGCCCGAGAAGTATGGTGGAGAAGGATTGAATACTCCTGCTGTCTCGAGTATGTTAGTCAGGGTACTAGAAGAGATATCAAGAGCAGATTCTGGGATAGGATTCATTTTTGCCAATACTTTTTGCTCTCTTTTGCCTATAATATTGGAGCCAGATATCAATGATGAGCTTTGTTCGGAGCTTGCACCGTTGTTTTGTAAATCAAATGATATTAAGACGGTATCATTAATTTTGCCTGATTTTGGTGATCCTGAAATAAGAACGGATGATGATTTTTATGGTTTGACCGCACAAGTAACTGCTGAATTGAGAGATGATGGAGTTATCCTAAATGGTAGGAATGTACGTCCAATAAATTCTGGTAGTACGGCAAATATGTTTGGCGTTATATCTTCAGCAGGCGATGGAGATTTACTCTATGTACTGGTTCCAGAAAATACTTCAGGAATCAAGCGTGGCAAAACATTTTTTAAGACGGGTTTAAATTCGGATAAGAATGCAGATCTTTCGTTTGATAAGATAAAACTTCCGAAGAAGTATGTAGTATGGAAAGGATCCGATATGAAAGTTATCAAAGAGATATTGTCATGGAAGGCACTATGTGATAGCGCTTTGTGCGTTGGTTCTATAATGGATGTATACGAGACAGCTAAAAGATGGGGAACCGATAGAGTGATTCATTATGATCAAACTTTGAAAGAGAACCCTTTGGTTGCTGCTGTCTATGCTGATGTGTCGAAAGATATCGTATCTTCCAGATTATTAACACATAACCTTGCCAGAATTTTAGCTAAGCCTGAAATTTATGGAGAAAGCTGGAATGATGATGTCTTTTCGACTGCAAGGTCGATATCTTTAACGGTTATGAATGCTTCATGTGAAGCAATAAATAAAGCAATGGAGACCATGGCATCGGAAGGCTATGCAAGAGAGGGAAATATTGAGAAACATTGGAGAGATGTTAAATCTATAAAAAATATGATTGGGGGAGAAATACCCGCAAAGATGGATGTTACGAGATACTTTTTTGAATGTAAAAACATATAGGTGATAAATGAGAACGATAGACGATTTTACAGTTCCTAAAGAATATGAGGCACCTATTGAAAAATTGTTGAAAAAAATAGTTAGAAGCCTTGTAGATAAAGAGATTATGCCTTATAGAAGAACGTTCGACGAAGAATGGAGACATAACCCACGTATAGAATCCTTTTATCAGAAGTTGTTTGTAGATATAGGTGCGCAAAGGTTTCTATGGCCAGCAGAGTATGGAGGATGGAATGTTGGCGGATCAAATTGGATAGGTACTGCGGCTTATGTGGTAATGGAAGAAATAGCTAGAGCTGATACCGGATTAGCTGTCGCATTTGGTTGTGGAATTGGTTGGTCAAATTTTATGATAGCATTCTTGCCGATGAGAAGGAACGAGAGGTTGCTTGAAGAGATCTCTAATCTATATACAAAAAGCGATAAACCTGTAATAGCTTGTATGGCCATGACCGAGCCACAAGGAGGATCTGATATAGAAAATACTGAGATAGAACATGGAAGAACCATACAGACGACAGCAGAATTGGATGGTAACGA
Organism: Candidatus Methanoliparum thermophilum; assembly: GCA_004212075.1. GTDB lineage: Archaea > Halobacteriota > Methanoliparia > Methanoliparales > Methanoliparaceae > Methanoliparum > Methanoliparum thermophilum. The sequence continues at coordinate 31,404 of RXIF01000003.1, read as the reverse complement.
ATGGGTAATAAACGGGCATAAGCTCTGGCCTACAAACTCTGCAGAAGCAGATCTCTATGGTGTTATCTGTACAACAAAAAGAGGATCGACGGACGATCGTGATTTAGCTGTAATAATGGTTCCGGCAGATAAACCGGGGGTTAAAAGGGGAGAACCATATCATAAAGCTGGTATGGCGGCTGATTTGAATACAGATATCTGGTTTGATAATGTAAGAGTTCCTGATTATTATAGAGCTTGTGGACCTGGAGAGGATATGGTATTCTTCAAGTCTACTTTAGATAATATAGGCGTCCTTGGATCTATAAGTTATTGTGTAGGAGCAATGAAGAATGTTTATGAGATTTTGAAAGAGTACGTTTCTAAAAAGACGTATCATGGAAGACCGTTGAAAGAGAATGATGCGATTGCAGGCGTCTTGTCAGATATTACAGCAAAAATAGAGGCATCCCATTTAATGGCTCGCCAATTTGCCCGAATGATCGATAGACCTGATCAATATGGGTCTTATTTTAGTTCAGAGATCCGTGCAAAATCAAGAGCAACAAAACTTTTCGTATGTGAGAGATGTAACGAAGTTTGTAGCGAAGCTATGGATATTTTAGGGATACACGGATACGATAGAGATCATGATATAGAAAAACAATGGAGAGATGTAAAAATGATACAGCTCTGGATGGGGGGCAAACAAATTTGTGAGATGGAGACTGCAAGATGGTTCTATGAGTGTGAGACTTTGTAAGTGATAAAAATGGATGAAAAAGAGATAGAAATAAAAAAAGGAGAGAAAGGGATTATCGATTTGGTAGACAGAATTTTAGCAGATATAATAGCTACGCCTTTCGTAAAACAGATATTAAGAGAGATTTTAAGTGAGATAGATCCAAAATCCGCATCAAAATTGATTAGAACACTTATATGGGGAGATATAGAGGTTCTTGCGGATATAGGAGGAGCGATTATCCCGCTTGTAAATACTATCGGTGAGGTACTCAATGAATTAGGTAAAACTCTACAAAGAAGTCTTCCTACTACGATACTTTCAAGTATAGATATAGGAAGTATAATAAGGGAAATAGATATAGACACAATCGTTGAAGGTATAAATAGCATATTGACTTTCCTTTCATCTCTTCTCGAAAAAGATACAAAAATGCTTTCTGATATTATATCTGGTTTTGTTTATGATCTTCTATCTTCAATAGATGATGAAACATTGGGAAGAACGATCGGAGATATTATAAAAATTGGAATTCCTGCTCTGGTTAATCCGAAAATGATAGGTTTATTATTTAATAATCTCTTAAAATTAATAAAAGGATTGCTTGAGAGTGTGAAGATAGGTGATCTACTATCCGGTCTTATAGAGTCAGTTCTTCCAAAGGACAAAGGATTCAGTCCTTTACTTGAGGCTCTAACCAAGATGTTTGATTCTTTATTCGGCACTCCCACTTAAATAGGAGGTGATAAGATGTCAAAAAGTCTTATATCAGTATTGGACAAGATTTTAGAGATCGCAGAGAGGATAAGAGACATGTTGATAGATTTGCTTCCGCCTATGCTTAAAGATCTGCTGAAATCCTTGGTGGAGGCTGGACTCTGCCCGATCAGTTTGACAAGAAGGGTTGTGAACTCTTTGGGTGGATTGATGGGGGTAAATCTGTAATGCAAATTTTAATCTTGAAAGTAAAAGAGAAGTAAAAACATGAGGTAATAAGATGGTAAAATATAAAGAAAGATTAGAGGAACAAAAGGTATTCATCGATGGGGAATGGACGACTGCTTCTAAAGGAGATACTTATAGCATAATAAACCCGTCTACCGGAAAAACGTTCGTAGAGTGCCAGAAATGTGATGTTGAGGATACAAAAAGAGCGATAGACGCAGCAAGGGATGCTTTCGACAACGGACCATGGCCAAACATGTCGATTAAGGAAAGGAGTGAGATTCTCTATAAGGTATCTGATATGGTAGCAAAGAAGACTTGGGATCTTTCCAAAATGGATGCTTGTTGCAACGGAGTTCCTGTATTGCAACACATCGTAACGATTTTGGATATGAGTCCAAATTTCAAGTACGTCTGCACAAGGGCAGAAGATCTAGCTAAGCCGAATAGAATATATGGCGAATTTCCGATCGATCAGATAGTTTTGAGGGAACAAGATGGAGTTGTAGCTCTAATAACACCTTGGAACGTTCCATTTTGGCAGATGGCACTGAAATTGCCGGCGGCATTGATAAGCGGAAACACTGTTGTCTTCAAACCAGCAAGCCAGACTCCTTTATCTGCCATAGAGATCGCAAGAATGTTCGAGAGGGCGGGTCTGCCGAAAGGTGTATTCGAACGTGGTTACAGGTCCGGGATCTGTAGTAGGAGCTGAAATGGCTAAGAGCGAGAAGGTAGATCATATAGCATTCACTGGTGAGACAACAACTGGAAAGGATATCGTAAAAAACGCGATCGGTAATCTTAAGAAGGTGACGTTGGAGCTTGGAGGAAAGTCTCCAAATATAATCTTCGACGACTTTCCGGTTGAAGAGGCGGCAAGAATGGCAGCGATGGGCGTATCTCTTGCAAACGGTGAAGAATGTTTTGCAGGAACTAGAGTCCTTGTACAGGATAAAATATACAAAGAGGTTGCAAAGAAGACTGCAGAGATATATGGGTCTTTGAACGTCGGTAATGCCCTCTCCTTAAAGACGAACATAGGACCACTCGTTACGGAAGAACAGATGAATAAGGTTCTTGGATACATAGAATCAGGTAAAGAAGAAGGTGCGACCTTATTGTGTGGTGGTTATAGGTTAAAAGAGGAAGAATTGAAAGACGGATTCTTTATTGCCCCGACGGTATTCAGCGACGTTAGGAACGATATGAAGATTGCAAGAGAAGAGATATTTGGTCCTGTCATATCGATAATACCTTTCTCGACCGAAGAAGAGGCGATAAAGATTGCGAACGATACGATATACGGTCTTGCTGGTGGAGTAATGACTAAAGATAAAGAGAGAGCGATAAGAGTCGCCAGAAGAATAAAGGCAGGTAACATATTCGTGAATACGTGGCACATGACATCTTCTGATATGCCTTTTGGAGGATATAAGCAGAGTGGATGGGGAAGATTGGCATCTGAGGAAGGCATTAAAGAGTTCACGCAGATAAAGAGCATATATGCCGATTGGCACGGTCTGACAAAATGGCTTATGAAGGCGATGTTACTGCATTGAGGTGATCTAAATGAGAGATGAGAATTTGTTAAGGGATGAGTTGGTCGTTCCTTTTTTGAATAGTCAGCAATTGATGGATCTCGTGGGTGCTATATATAAGACAAGTCTGACACAAAAAGCACTAGAACCAGTACTCGAATTGCTCGTTCCATTCATAGAAGCAATCTTATCACCGGAAACAGTAGGATATCTGCTTGAATGGCTGGATTCCCCAGATTATGATAAGGTAATGGATGATATACTCCATATAGTAATCCTTGCATTCAATAATCTAGCACCATCGAAAGGAATTCTCTAATATACATCAATATCTATTATAGTATTATTTCCTTTTTTATATTTTAAATTTGAGATTTGATGCTGTATTTTAATAATCAATTTTAAAGATCGTTATTTTTCTCCTTTTTATAATCAAAGGTATATAAAATGCTTCTCTAAGCATGTTTCTTTAGGTTTTCCATGAATATTCAATACAGCATTTATCCTTAGCTTGCTCGCTGTGCTCAAAAATAGAAGATTTGCGTCTATATTCATTAAAATATAAAGATTTTATTATTATAAATAACGAAATCTTTATATAAAATAACGAAATTTTTATATAACATATAAATAAAAAATAAAGGAGGATAGATAATGGGTTTATTAGATGGAAAGGTTGCCATTGTGACAGGTGCAGGAAGAGGTATTGGAAGAGAACACGCACTGGCTTTGGCGAAAGAGGGGGCAAAGATAGTAATTAACGATGTTGGCACGGCGAGAGATAAGATGACGGAAGATAAAACGCCTGCAGAAGAAGTTGTAAATGAGATAAAAAAGATCGGTAGTGATGCCGTACCAGATTATACAAACGTGGCAGATTATAACGCTGTTAAAAAGATGATCGATAACACTATTGCTACATTCGGTAGATTGGATATTCTTGTCAATAATGCAGGAATATTAAGAGATAGAATGCTGGTTAATATGAGCGAGGAAGAATGGGATGCTGTTATAGCAGTCCATTTAAAAGGGACGTTCAATTGTACTAGACATGCTGCAGCTTATTGGAGAGAAGAATCCAAAGCAGGAAGACAGGTATCTGCAAGCGTGATCAATACTGCATCTGATGCAGGATTAATAGGAAATCCAGGACAGACAAACTATGGGTCTGCAAAAGCTGGTATTGCTGCTTTCTCTATAATAGCCGCGGCGGAACTTGGAAGATATGGAGTAAGAGTAAATTGTATCGTTCCTCAGGCAAGAACAAGGCTTACAGTGGAGACACCCGGGGTTATAGGTGCAATGATGGCAGAAAAACCGGAGGAGGGAAAACTGGATATATTCGGTCCTGAGAACGTAGCTGCCTTGGTTGTTTATCTGGCAAGTGATGAGGCAAAGGATATAACAGGCCGAGTCTTTCATGTGATGGGAGGAAGGATAGATCTGTTGGAAGGATGGCATCCAATAAAGACTATAAGGAAAGAAGATACAAATTGGAACGTTAAAGATATGCTATCCAGAATGAAAGAACTTATGGAAGGAGTAGAGCCAGAGGATCTTGGAACGAAGATGGCAATGTTCTTAATGTAAGATCTCAAAAGAATAAGTATTTAGATATAAAAGAAGATAGTGTGATAAAAATGGTAAATTTAGATGCTCTTGGAAGAGAGTCCGAACCTATCGAGTATGAATATACATGGAAGGATGTGGTTCTCTACGCTCTCGGAATCGGTGCTGGCAACGAAGATCTAAATTTTGTCTATGAGACAGATCTAAAGGTTTATCCGACATTCGCAGTGATACCGCCATTTCCTGCAATGGCATGGTGTTTTGGCGAGGCAGACTTGAATCTTGTTATGCTTCTTCATGCAGGACAGAAGATCGTGCTTCACAAGGAGATCCCAACGGAAGGTAGACTTACTACGATTGCTAAGATCTCTAATATATACGATACAGGAAGACACTCTATAACATATGCTGATGCAGAGACAAGAGATAGTAATGGCGATCTTATCTTTACAAACACATTCTCCATCTTAGTTCGAGGTGATGGGGGATTTGGCGGTAAAAAACCACCAAAAGCTGGTAATATTCCACCAGAAGGAGTTGAGCCTGATTTCAGAGAAGAGATGCATATACCACCGAATCAGAATTTGATATATCGTCTATCTGGAGATCTTAATCCATTACATATAGATCCGGAGTTTGCAAAGGCAGCTGGATACGATAGGCCGATATTACATGGATTATGTACATATGGCTTTGCAGGAAGAGCTGTTCTTAAACACCTTTGTGATAACGATCCTAATAGATTTAAGTCGTTTGAAGTGAGGTTCTCGAATGTAGTTTATCCTGGCGATACGATCGTAACTGAAGGCTGGAAGGTAAGTGATAAAGAGTATATAATTCAGACCAAAAATCAAGACGGCGTCGTTGTTCTCTCGAATGCTATGGTAGAATTATGGTAAGATAATCTTTTGTTAAACTTAAATCGGATTTAGGTTGATACCGAAGCATGGTAAACGGTAATCTTCCACTCTTTCTATTTTTTGTTTATCAATATATTGTTTTATATCGATAAAATTTAAATATTTGAATATAAAATATAAAAATTAGAAAGTTAAAAATATTGGGAGGTTAAAAATCAAAAATTAAGATGATCGTATGGATGATGCTATAAGAATCGAGTTAAAACCTAATCGGGATTGTTGTATCGAATGTATGGCAAAAAAGATCTATTGGAAGATCGTAGATGAGTATATTTTATCCGAAATAGACGATCCATATATCGAAAGGAGGATAGAATTACTAGAAAAATTTTTAGAGACTGCAGATATAGGACATCTAAGATCTGTAACAGAGAAAATATTTGCAGATGGAAGGCAGCCTATTGTTGTATTGAAAAAAGAGAACGGTGAAGATGATATAAAGATAGATATTATATCAAAATAAAAGTTTATTCAAAAAGGATGACAAAAGAAAGATAGATGGTTTTTATATTATTTGCCCATTCTTCAAAAAAAAGATGTTTTTAGCAATTTCGATATTATGGCACAGCCTATGCAAAAATTATCCAAAATATTTTTCCATTATAAAATCCCTTATTATTTTAGCGGCTAACATTGCTGTCTCACCATTAGAATCGTATTTAGGAGACACTTCCACTATATCAAATAGATAGACATCTTTAGAGAAACTCGAGACTATCTCTCTTACTTGGTTCGGATTAAGCCCATAAGGTTCTGGATTCCCCACACCTGGCGCCAGCATACAATCTAACGCATCCATATCGAGCGACAAATATATCTTCTTTCCTTCAGCCTTATCTTTGATATCCGATACAATCTCTTTTAGATCACCATTCTTTAGATCGTCAGAAGAATATAATGGTATGTTATTCTTTTGTATAAACTTGTATTCATCTTTTGATCCGCTTCTCTGTCCTATGAGTGCGATATCATTATTAAACTTCTCGAATACTCGCCTAGATACACAAGCATGGCTAAACTTGTTATCTTTATATCGATCTCTCATATCTAAGTGAGCATCGACCACTATAAAAAAGGTGTCATCTTTGAATTTTTCTTTAAATACGCCAGAAGAGTAGATTGTTATAGAATGTTCTCCTCCTATTATTATAGGAAGTTTATCGTCATATAAAATCTGGTTTGTAGATTTTCTAACCTCTCTTGCGACATCTTCTACCGTAGATACATTTAGATCTCCCAGATCACATAAAGATACCTCTGTGATCTCTGAATCGTACTCAAGATAATACGTCTCGAAGTTATAACTTGCCTCTCTTATGTAGACTGGTGCTTCTCTTGTACCATCTCTGAAAGAGACAGTCTTATCAAAAGGAACACCTATTATTACGACATCTGCATCTTCATACTTGTGATCCGCATCTGCAAAGTTCATAGTTACCACTTTATTGAATATCCAATTTGCGTTTTCCTAAGGATTCTAGATACATAACCTCTTTTCCTTGCTCAATCTTCTCTTTATATTCATCTTTTAATGGTAATTCGAACGTCTCATAGGTTTCCATGTCCATCAGCTGGACCGTATCCTTAGTTACGGATAAAACCTGTGCAGTCTTTCTTTCAACGATCGGTACATATATTTTAGCAGTTACTGGTTGAACAATCGATCTTTTTTGACCGTCGAATATTCCAATAACATCCATTCTTGCCTTTGCAGCACCGTGTTTTCCAGGTTTAGATGATGTTATATTCATAATAACACAAGGTTCGTCATCCACTATCACGTATCCACCTTTTTTTAATGTTCTTACCTCTGTCTGTCTTTTATCCATATGATCCCTCTTATTCAAGTTTCAAGATATAAAACTAATCATCTTGTGGTATAAAATATATCCTTCGACGGCTTTTTTTAATGCAGAAGGATATTTTTTTGATAGGTATATAAGAAAATCATTCGCTGTCGAGTTATTAACCGCATTTAATACCTCTAAGAGTTCTCTTCTCGACTCTCTGCTGTTTTTTGCCACCTCAAAAGATAGATGAAGAGATTTATCAGAAAGATGATCGATTAAATATGGCGAAACGGATCCTATTAATAGACCGTTTCCAAGTTCTACATAAGAAGGAACACCTTTTTCTGATAATCTATCTTTACTTACCAAATTTTTGAAATATTCTCTTTTATAAGAATGTAATTCGATATATATGTCTGGTTTAATCTTTTTGATCAGTTCTATAACTATCGAACCTTCCGATTCGTAGTATCTATGATTTAGAGTACTAATATATCTGCCTTTGCTTATTACAGGAACTTTATATACAGATCCAATATCAGGATTGCTTAAACGAAAGAGAAGATCGGATGTATATCTCCATTCGTCACCATGCAATCCAGCTATAAACAATCTTCTCGGTCTGCCAAATCCAACCTGATACAAATTTATATCAGCCAATAAAAAGTCTCCTTTGCTAGAAAGATTGCACCTTTTGCCACCATATCTTCATCTTTTAAAATTATCACTTCGGTATCAAACTCTGGCAAGATATAATCCCTCAACATCTCTTCAACAACTTTTTTATCGAAGTTCATGCCGATACCCCCACCAAAAACGATTGCATTCGGATCGAGAACCAGTATGAGATTTGCAATACTCTTTATAAAGATATCGACCTCTCTCAATCTATAAAATTCTTCTATATTCTCTCTCATTACCTCTTTAATCGGTTTTTTAAATTGTTCTTCTAAAGACCAGCCTGAAAAATAAGATTCAAGATGTCCTCTTCCTCCGCAAGAGCAGATTCTCCCTTTTTCAATGACTATATGTGCTAGTTCTCCCGCCAATCCTTTACCTCTATATATCTTTCCATCTATTACGATTCCACAGCCTATTCCTGTCCCTACAGTTATACATACGATATTTTTTATTTTACTATCTGCCAATAACTTATAAAAACCGTATGCAAAACAATTTGCATCGTTTTCCAATATATAAGGAGCTGTAAGATCAAATTTAATCGTACCGTTTATATTAGGTGTTTTTATAATTCTACCATCTTTAACCCAACCGGCTATTCCTATACCTATCGCGTTTATACCGTAAGATTCAACTATCCTATTTATTCTTCCAGATAATCCTTCTATGTTCTTCTGGCTTGATAAAATTTTATCCAAAACTCTAAAGTCCTCACAATCGTATAAAACAAGTCTTGTATTAGTTCCGCCTATATCAATCCCTAAAATCATAACGTTATATTTGTTTGTACTATTCTTATCTAAAACAGCTCCAATAATCTTTTAATATACGTTTTAATCCTCTTACAGTCTCTTTTGCACTATCCAGCACGTCTCTTCTCCTTCGTCTTAAAACTTCTTCGTATATCTTCGGTTCTCGTATATTCGTTATATCTATATCGGCCATCGCAGCTATGATGCCAAGATTTACATACGGTAATCCTCCCTCTACTCCATATCCTCCCTCTAAAAGAGCAACTAATCTACCTTTGCATAATTTATCTGATAATATAACAGCATCTTTCATCATTTCTGCATAACCTCTCGATGTAAGCGCTAAATTTGTCAAAGGGTCTGTAAAATGATTATCCTGCCCTGCAGATATAGCAATAAAATCTGGTCTGAACTCTTCCACGAGAGGGATATAGATCTCGTCGAGGGCTAATCTGTATACATCATCCGATGCGCCAGGGAGGACTGGAATACATATATTGTATCCTTTTCCTTCACCTACACCTATCTCATCTATAAACCCGCTACCAGGATATAGAGTCCTGCCATCCTGATGGATCGATATATACAAGACGTTTGGGTCATCATAAAAGATCGCTTGAGTGCCATCCCCATGATGTGCATCCCAATCTAATATAGCGGCTCTTTTAATCGTTCTTCTCTTTATCATATTCTTTATCATAATCGCCATATTGTTCAAATAACAGAATCCTGCTCCGTTATCAGGCTTTGCATGATGTCCTGGGGGCCTTATCAATGCAAAAGAATTTTTTACGCTCCCATTAAATACTTTCTCCGCGGCGGTTAGTGCTCCACCAGCAGACCAGATCGCACTATCGTATGACCCAACAGGAACACTAGTATCGAGATCTATTATTCCTCCCTTCTCAGACATACTCTTCAATCTTTCTATGTATCTTGTTGTATGAACGGAGAGTATCTCTTCCAAAGTTGCTCTTCTCGGGTTTATAATTTCTATTTTTGGGTCTTCTAAGATTCCTTCTTCTCTCAGTTGATCTATAGTATACTCCAATCTTTCACGTCTTTCGGGATGTGTAGGACCCTGTTCGTGCTTTAAATAATAATCGTGATAGACGATTCCTGTCTTCATGATTTGACCTCGCTCGATATTCCAGGGTTTATTTGGACTATACAATCTGATATCTGACCAGATTTATACCATCCTCTAATTATATTATAAGAATTAAAGTAGAGAAGATCTACGTCTTTAACATCCTCTTCAACCGCTCCGTATCTTAGCGCTAGAGATCTGACTTTATTCTTCGCAATATCTATAATCTCTTCTCTAGATAAAGATCTGGCATCGTCTTTTATCCTCTCAACCGTACCGTTCCAGATTATTCTCCCTCTTTCTGTATCTATCCGCTGATATAGCATAAGAGATATCCTAGATACAGCGGCACCGATCGCGTTAGCAACTTCTGCAAATTTAGGAACGATATAACTACAATTAAGTCTCTCACTTATCATTGGTGCCAGATATTTTCCAAGATAACCTGTACAGATGATCTTAGACGGATTTCCAGATTTTTTAGATATCAGATCGATGGCTTTTTCTACCAAACTCTCTGCAAGGTTTCTATAATTGTTAGAGATCATCTTCATAGCGGATATAGATCGATTATAATCACCTATCTTTTCACCTATACAGTTTAAAAGATCGGTCAAGGTTATATACTCCCCCTTAAACGCTACTGCGTTCCCTTTTCTCTTTAGACCTATACTATTCGAGCTAAAATCTATATACGAATCACCACCGATAGGTACTACCCATGTATCTACGCTCCTTATAAGCGTCTTGTACCCACATAATTCTATATTTTCTACTAATTTTGGTTTTCCATCGACTAATTCAATAAAATCCGTAGTTGTTCCGCCTATATCTATAACCAATCCATTTTTCTCCCCTGTTAGATAGTATGCTCCCAATGCAGCTGTTGCAGGGCTTGAATTTACGAGATCCAAAGGGTTTTTGATCGCTAAATTATGAGGAACGATGCCACCATCTCCTTTGAAATAATAAAAGGATGACGAATAATTTTCTATAGCTTTGGTAAGGTCTACGATAGATCTTTTAACCTTCGCGCTCAATATAGTCGTGTTTATACGTCTTGGAAATGACAATCCTTGAATATCGCTCCCAAGAGCAATATTTGTACTATCATAATAGTTTAATGCAATATTTAGAATTTTTTCCTCCAATGAAGGGTTTCTATTCGAAAATTTTCCTACTACTGCAAGATTGTCTTTTTTATCCAAAAGTTTTCCTACGACCTCTTCTACCACGATATCCTCGACGATATCACCACGGTGGTTTATGCATCCTTCTATATTGGTACCGAAATTTGAAAAATTTAAACCAGGGCCTGCCATGATAAGAGTCTTTGTCTCTCCTCCTTTTTCTTCGTACAACAAATTCAGTGATAGAGACGAACTAACCACCGTTCTACTCGTTTTAGCATCACCCAGCTTCTTCAATGCTTCTATTATACTGTCCCACTCGTTTGGAATTTTAAAATAGTCTATAATTCCATCCTCTATCTTGACCGCATCAGTATTTGTCCCGCCGACATCTATTCCAATAAACTTCATTTATACATCCTTTTTATGTTGAATCTTATTCTTAGTTTTTGATATGTTTTAATTAAATTTATTAAAAATTGGAAAAAATAAGTTGGTATTCTATTTTAACGTTGTTTTAAAAACGGCAAATTTTTTGCCAGATGTGCCACAGATTGGACAACGGTCTACGGGCTCTCCTTTGACGGTATAACCACAAACAGGACAGATAGATATCGTATCCACGTCTATATCTTTATTCTGTTTTACTGAATCTTTAGACTCTTTATATATTATTTCATGAATTTTTTCCGCCTCAAGCGCATAATAGGTATTTTTTTCGGCATCTTTCTCGTTTTGTAATTTTGCTGTATTGTTGAATACAGGATACATCTCGTTTACTTCATAATTTTCACCGTTGATACATTCCTGTAAGTTTTCTTCTGTCTTTTTCACATTGCCAAGGGATTTATAATGATTTCTGGCATGAACCAGTTCTGCAAAAGATATAGCTCTGAACAGATTAGCAATATTCGGAAAACCTTCCTTCTCTGCAACCTCGGAAAAGATCTGGTACTTCATATGTGCCATCGATTCTCCCGCAAATGCCTCTTCTATAAACTTTTTTGTCATCTCTCTCTCTATCATCATTCAATTAAAACCTCCTTTAATCTTATTATGACCGATATTTAAATAAGTTTCTATATTTTTTAGACCTTTAAATATTGTCACCTGCTTTATTTGATTTATCATTGGTTAATGGTCTCTCAATAGATATCTTATTGCACTCTTCTACACATTTAAGACATCTTATACAATTGGGAGAATTAGGGCTTTTGTATACTTTTATATTCATCGGACAGACTCTTTCACATCTGCCACACTTTGTACAACTATCATCCACCCTTAATCTGAAACCACTTATCTTATTAAAAAGACCTAAAATAGCTCCAAGTGGACAAAAAAGTTTGCAGAAAGGCCTACTAAATATGAACATCGTTAAAATTATTGCAATTAAAATACCTATCTTTATCCAGAAGAAGAGGTTTATATCGAGGTTCAATAACAGGACTGTTGGTATTCCAGCCTCTAATGTTCCTACAGGGCAGATCATACAGAAAAATGGTACAGCCATAAAAATAGGCAGCAAAATAACAATTCCTAAGAATATATATTTTATAATACCGTATCTCTCAGGAATAACCCTTTTTTTAAAGAAAGGTATCTTTATCTTATATAATAAATCTTGGATAAATCCAAAAGGACATGCCCATCCACAACTAAATCTGCCAAACAATGAGCCAATGCTTCCTAAAACGCCTACTGTATAGAAAGGGATTGCACCAATACCTATAAAATATTGGAGAGTCCCGATCGGGCAGGAAAAAACGGCTAATGGGCATGAATAACAGTTCATTATAGGAAACGGAAAGAACATGAGGTGTTTTAGAAACAAAGAGTTCGCCAATATCATGAAGGATATCTGCACTTTTGTTCTTAGCGAACCGATCTTCTTCCCGATATTTTTTAACATTTCTTCACATATTATAATTTTATTGTTATCTTATGATCTGTCGTATAGAAATCACTTTATTCCGATACAGTAGGTACATAACACCTGGGCATGGTTGAACACCATAATATGCTCCTCTTGAATCATTCCGTATACTAAAAAGATTAAAAATAGAGGTAATCCAACCATCCAGTACCTCTTATTGCTGAGATTCATGCGATCTTTAACGATATTTAGATTTTTTGAAAATTTTAAAGCATGTTAAGTAAGTCATCCACTATTTTGTTAAAATCCTCTATGCTTCTCTCCCCTTCAATTCTATATACCTCGTTGCCTTGAGAATCTGCAAATATTACTGTTGGAACTGGCATAGACATAAAACTCCCTAAAAATCCACCTTTTTTATATTTATCAACTATATCTTTCTCTTTATCAGCATCTACTTTGATACAGATAAAATTATTGGCTAATTTTTCTGCCATCCTCTCATCCATAAATACGTTCTGTTCTAAATTTCTACAATGAGGGCACCAATCCGTCGTAAAATAGATCATTACAGGTTTATTTTGGTTTTTAGCTAGTATCATTCCTTCATCATAAGTATACCAATTGATTGATTTGTTTGATGCTGTTTCTGCCACAGATGAGACAAATATACTACCTGACAGTAACAGCAAAAACAAGGATACTACTGCTATCTTCTTTATCATCTCAATCCCCTTTAATATGGATCAACATTAGACTTAAATATAAATTTTCCCTTTAATAAGACAAGAATATTAAAATTTAACTTACCGCCGAGAAGTCCCCTTGCGAAAGCTGGGAATAAAGGGAAAAGTATATAAGTAGTAGAATAATATATTATGTATGTACCGATGGGATAGAGGGAATTTACGCTTGTGGAGATCGAGAATTGCAATAGCGAGGGGTAGTTCACATACTCTAATTTTCATATAAATAATAAAGGAGGTATCTTATGCTTATAGGTGTAATATCGGATACACATGCGGATACAATAAGAGATGTCGATCATAGAATTATAGATGCATTGAAAGATGTAGATCTGGTAGTTCATGCTGGGGATATAACATCTATCGATGTCTTAAATGAGTTAAAATTAGTAAAAGATGTTGTAGCGGTAAAAGGTAATATGGATTCTTTAGATATAAAAAAGATCTTACCAGATACGGAAAAAATAGAGATAGATGGCAAGAAGATACGTGTTATACATGGTTGGGGAGCACCGTTTGGATTAGAATATAAACTACTGAAACGGTTTGATGATGTCGATGTAATAATTTATGGGCATACCCATATACCTATGAACAAAATTATAAACAATACCCTTCTTTTCAATCCAGGAACTGCAAGAAAATCTTACGGATTGCTAAACATAGATAATGGTGAGATACGAGGTGATATTATCAAATTATGAACGATTTTAATAATAATTCTTTGGATAAAACGCTCGATGAAAAAATAAAAAAGACCGCAGAGTTAATCAAAGATTCAAAATCTATCGTTGCCCTAACTGGTGCAGGAATGTCAACAGAATCTGGAATTCCAGATTTTAGAAGCCCTGGAACAGGTATATGGGAAAAAATCGATCCAATGAAGTTTGCAAGTATAGACTCTTTTATAAAAGGATTAGATCTTGATGAATTAATAAATCTTATCTCTGATCTGGATATCACAAGTATATTTACCTCAGAACCTAATGAAGGACATAAAGCATTGGCAGAATTAGAAACGATAAATAAACTTGAGGGGATCATCACACAAAACGTGGATATGCTACATCAAAAAGCAGGATGCAAGAATGTCATAGAGATACATGGATCGATGAAGACCGCAAGTTGTCTTCGTTGCAATAAAAAGATAGAATTTGATGAATTTTTGGCAGAAACAATAGAACAACAGAAGATTCCACCAAAATGCCCTTGCGGAGGCATAATAAAACCAGATGTCGTATTTTTTGGCGAGATGTTACCAAAAAAAGCCCTTTCAAGATCTATCGAATATGTAAGCAGATGTGATATGTTACTTGCTATCGGTTCTTCATTAGTAGTCTATCCTGTATCGAGCCTTCCAAGGTTGGCAAAAGAGCATGGAGCAAAACTTGTAATAATCAACATCGAGAAGACACCATACGATAACGTTGCGGATGTAGTGATTCATGGAAAGATAGGTACGGTTCTGCCAAGGGTGGTAAAAGAAGTAAAAAGATTGATGAAATAGCTCATTTTATATTATTATAAAGATGTTACCTTATTCGTTACTTCTCGCCATTTTTTATGCCCATTCCAAAGAGTCCATCCGTCCCCTATCATACCACATAACAAAGGTAATGGTGTTCCGATAAATGTTACACAGCCGCATCCAACAATTATCTTTTTAAAGATACTCAGGTTATCGATCAATGATAGAGGATCTGCAAACCAATCCGTATCTTCACTGATTTTTTTGTTGTTAGGTGGTCTTATCAGCCTCTCAAAGACACCATAAGCAATTTCCATCGTCCAATATATCCAATGTCTCAACGGTGAAGATCTACCCTCTGCTTTGGTCTCTTTATGTATTATTGCATTATAAAGCTCGTCTGATGTTTTTCCGTTGAATATTGTGAATGCGTTACCAATCATTTTAGGTGAATGCGCATCACTTCCACCAACATTTGAAAAATAGTTGGCAAACAATTTTTTAGCCAATTTATTTACGTATGGATCGATATGTGCTCCGTTTAATACCTCTACGCCATCGATAGGCAGGCCTCTTGCTCTCCAGCCAATACTTGGGCAAAAATAACTGAAAGGGTGAGGTACAATAGCTAAACCACCTTGTTCATGGATCAGATCGATTGTCTCCTCCACTTTAAGCTTAGGTGGGATTCGCTCATTTAAAAAAATTCCAAGAATCTCACCAGATGCGGTAGTGATCTCTTCCCCGATTACGACATCTATATCTAACTTACCAGTTTTAGCATATTTTTGTCCTCTGATCGCGCCATCTATCTCATTATGATCTGTGATACATAAAACATCTATATTTTTTTCTATTGCCTTATCTACCATCTTATCCGGTGTAGCAACCGACTCTGGATATTTTAAAAAATGAAATAATTGGCTGAAACCAGAATAACATGTGTGGGAATGAATATCTGCTATACCGATCTTATCTTCACAAATCTTCGGTTTGTGAGCTACGAACCTTTGATTCGTAACTTTACTTTTACTCAGTCTCATTTGATATACAATCTCAATAGGCAATCAATAATATATAAAGATTTCTAATTTGTATATAAAAAAAAAGAGATTTTTATATTTAATGATTTGATATATAAATAACTGCCAAATTTTACGAACTCTTATATATCTTTTATAAATAGTTATATATCATCAAAATAAGCCATATAACTGATCTAAAGATTTAAAAATACTAAAATTAATCGATAAATTGATGTGATAAAGATTATGTAACAAATAGATATGATACCTATGAATAAAAGGAATACATATATTATTATATTCATTATTTTAATCATTTTTATATCTATTTTATCCACACTATTTGTTATACCGGTCAAAACCACAGAAACAAGGAGCTATATGGATACTTTTGTAACAATAAGTGTAGAAAGTACTCTTTTTAACAAAAAAAATGCAAATAGAGTGATAAATGAAGCATTTTCTGAGATCGAGAGGATAGAAGACGTTTTATCGTTTTATAATAAGGATAGCGTTATCTATGCTCTCAATACTAAAGGATACTTAACAGAAGAAGAGATCACTCCTGAGTTAGAGTATCTCATCAAAAAATCAATATACTATTCAAAACTCTCTGACGGTGCATTCGATGTAACGATACATCCTATCTTAGAATTATGGAAAAAAGGACTATGGAAAGAGGATTTAGAGATGCAAAACAGAATAATAAAAGATGAACTCAGCCAGATCGGCTATGAAAAGATAACAATAGATAAGAAGATGATCTTTCTTGATGGAGTACAGATCGACCTTGGTGGTATAGCTAAAGGTTATGCGGCAGATAGAGCATTAAAAATAATGCGAGATGGGGGATTTGATAGAGCGCTTGTCAATATTGGCGGAGATATGGCAGCTGGAGATGGTGTTTGGAAGGTTGCCCTTACCGATCCTGATGACTCAAATAACTATTTAACATCTTTTAATATCTCAAATAAAGCAATAGCAACATCAGGAAACTATGAACGATATTTTGATCCTTCAAAGAAAGTTCATCATATAATCGATCCAAGAACGGGGTATCCTGCCTCAGAACTTATAAGTGTGACTGTGATTGCGGATGAATGTATCGATGCTGATGCATTAGCAACGGCTGTTTTCGTATTAGGCCCAGAAGAAGGGTTGAATTTGGTAAATTCTCTAAATGATGTGGAAACTTTAATAATCGATAAAAATAGAAACATCTATAGATCAGATAATCTAAGCAGGTTTGAAGATCTGCAGTTATATCACTCCAACAACGGATACGAACCATCCTCATCATGGTCTTCTTTACCGACTAACGGCGGATTAAATACACATATTAATCTTAAATCCTCAGTGGTAGCACGCAGATAATGTTTATCGTGATTATTTAACGCATACATAACACCATCGTATAATGGATAAATCTTGTTATTCTCAATATCTTCTATCTCTCCAACCCCACCAACACAATATACCGCTTCTAAATGATTTTTATACCAGATAAAAGTCTCAGTCCCCGCAAAAATAATAGTTTCGTGAAAAGAGAAACCCATTCCATCATCTTTTAGTAGAAATCTTCTGGAGATCCAAGTCCCTTTCTTTGCATATATCTCTCTATCTGTTCCTTTTATATATTCAACACTTCTAACTATCATTTTTTCCCTCCAGTATCTCATCGATCGATTCATCGATTATATCCAATCCTTTCATCAATAGATCATTTTCTATCACTAAAGGCGGTAAAAACTTTAATACTTCATCGTTTGGTCCGGCCAATTCGATTATCAAACCTTTTTCAAAGGCTTTTTTTGATACTAATGACGCAAAATTTTTATCTTTGCATTCTAATCCGTATATCATCCCTCTACCTCGAACGGCTAATTCTAATTGAGGATATTTGTCTACGATCTCAACCAATCGTTCGTGTAACATCTTTGATTTGTTCTCTACTGCCAACGATAGGTCATCTGTAGTCCAATAATAATCTAAAGCCTTTGTGGAAGCAACAAATGCTAAATTATTGCCTCTAAACGTTCCTGTATGTTCTCCTGGTCTCCATTGATCTAATTCAGGTTTAAATAATATAAAAGCCAGCGGTAATCCGCAACCTATCGATTTAGACACCGTTATTACGTCTGGATATATATTTGCATCCTCAAAACTGAAAAATTTTCCAGTTCTACCATTACCTACCTGGATATCATCGACAATTAATAATATATCGAACTCCCGGCATAGATCTTCCAACTCTTTTAACCATTCAAAAGAGGCAACATTTACGCCTCCTTCTGCTTGTACTGTCTCAACTATAACCGCTGCAGGTAAGTCTAATCCACTACTTGGATCTTCTAAATATTTCCTAAAATAGTTTATGGTATCTACATCATCACCAAAATATTTATCATAAGGCATGAAAAAGACGTTACATCTGCTTATGTAAGCCTCGTCTCTATAAAAAGCATTCCCTGTTATAGCTAGAGATCCCATGGTTAAACCATGAAAACCATTGGTGAACGCTACTACGTTAGATCGCCTTTTTACAATACGTACGAGTTTTAATGCTGTCTCAACTGCGTTTGTACCTGTAGGACCTGTAAATTGGATTTTATAATCCATGTTTCTGGGTTGTAAAATTGTATCGACAAATTTTAATATAAAATCCTTTTTTGCGGTTGTTGCCAAGTCAAGCCCGTGCATGATTCCATCCGATTTTATATAATCAACTAGAGCATCGTTTATTATATCATTGTTATGCCCATAGTTTAAAGCACCTGCACCTGCAAAAAAATCGATGTATTCTTTATCCTGTTCATCATACAGTAAAGAACCTTTTGCCTTCTTGAATATAGTGGGAAACGATCTTATATATCCTCTTACTTTTGACTCATAATCTCTAAAAACTCTCATATATCTCATCCTTTTTTTAATTTAATTCTATATATAATCTCTTTTTCATGATCGAAAGGTAAAAAATCCTCTTTTTTAAAATAGTCCATACAAGAAAACTCACTTTTGAAGAAAGATGCCAAACTTTTAAAAAAGATATTCGAATCTATATTACTTGGTGTTACCGTTGCTTCTATAAACTCGATGTCTTTATTCTCTTTTCTGTTGATTATACTATTCACCATCTTTTTTGCTAAACCTCTGCCCTGTACTGTTTTATCAGTACATATCTGCCAGATAAACAGTGTATTTATTTTACAAGGTATTCTGTAACCAGCAATAAACCCTAAAACTCGACCATCTTTATTTAACATAACTACTGATGTATCTCTAAAATGTGTCGTAAAGAGCAGGTATGCATAGTATGTATTAAGTTCTAGAGGCGGTGAATTTTTTACTAGATTGTATATCTGATAAGCATCCTTTTTTTTAGGTTTCCTAAAATGAACCAGATTTTCTGATATACTCATCTAAGGACCGTATTTTTATGCTTGTTATCCTAAAAAAGGTCATTATATTTAAAATTTTTCGTAAAATTTACTTAAAGCATATATTTAAACTTAATAAAACGTATTTTATATAAAAAGGAGTGATTCTCTTAATGATATACGATTTGTATAAGGCAATGTTCTACCTTGAAGATCTAAGAGAGATATTAAGGAAGAATACCCCATTTAATTTAGATGAGAAAGACAAGAAAGAATTTAATAAGATATTGAAAGAAACAATACAGACTTTGGATAAATTAAACCTTGAATCGATCGATGATGGTAGCAGTATAAGATACATATCTGATAAGATCGAGATCAGAACTAGAGAAGAAGAGTTTATAAACATAGACCCGATACAAGCAGGTGGTCGTCTTACACCAGAGGCACGAAAAGTTCTTATATCCTATGGAGATGGCTACTCCGTTTGTGATAATTGCTTTAAACCGTTCAGGTTGGATTGTATAAAAAAACCACCTATTCAAGAATTTATTTCCGAATTAGCAGAATTTTTGAATATGGACGATGTACGTGTTGTACGCGGAGCAAGAAACGGTTTTCAAATAGTAGCCAACGCATTGTTAAATAAGAATGATATCGTATTGATCTCATCCTTGTCTCATTATACATTGGCACTGTCTATTGAGTCTATGGGTGCTGTATGGAAGGAGATACCTGCTGGAAAAAATAACGTTGTAACTGCAGAAGAGACGGCAAAAAAGATAGAGAAGGTTAAAGAAGAGACTGGGAAGTTGCCAAAATTGGTGGCTATAGATCATATCGATTATAATTATGGAAACGAGCACGATGTCTATGGGATATCCCGTGTATGCAAAGATTATGAGATACCTTTTCTATATAATGGTGCATATACCGTTGGTATAATGCCTGTAGATGGAAAAAAGATTGGCTCGGACTTTATTGTCGGTTCTGGCCATAAATCAATGGCTTCTCCTGCACCGACAGGCGTTCTTGCAACGACTGATGAATTTAAAGATGTGGTATTCAAGACAACCAAACAAAAAGGTGATATAACAGGAAGAAAGTTTGGAATAAAAGAACCATATTTGTTAGGTTGTACTGTTATGGGCGCTCCATTAGTTGCAATGATTGCCTCTTTTCCTAAAGTCAAGGAGAGGGTAAAAAATTGGAACGAAGAGATTAAAAAATCAAATTTTTTTATATCAGAGTTTTTAAAGATAAAGGGGAACAAGGTCTCGTCTGAATTACCAAGAAAACATACTTTGACAAGAGTAGATACAAACGAATCTTTCGATAAAATAGCAAAAAAACACAAAAGAAAAGGTTTCTTCCTTTACGATGAGCTGAACGCACGTAAAATTACCGGATTGTTTCCTGGATCAAGTAAAAATTTCAAACTAAACACTTACGGATTAAATTGGGATCAAATAAAGTATCTATCCAGCTCTTTTATTGATATAGCAGAAAAATACGGATTAGATGTCGAATAATTGCTGAAATATTTAAATGTTAAAAAGACTTAAGGAGAATCAAATGAGAAGCGATGATATAAAAAAAGGATTTATGAAAACGCCCCAAAGAGCGTTATTAAAGGCGGATGGGTTGATAGACGGAGATTTTGATAAACCTTTTATAGGTATTGCTAACGCTTGGAACGAGATCGTCCCAGGACATCTACATTTAAAAGATCTTGCAAAAAGCGTAAAAGATGGTATAAGTTCTTCAGGTGGTGTTTCCTTCGAATTTGGAACTATAGGTATATGCGATGGGATAGCAATGGGTCATAATGGCATGAGATATTCTTTACCATCGAGAGAGATAATATCAGATTCTGTGGAATTGATGGTAGAGGCACATAGGCTAGATGGGATCGTTATGCTATGTAGCTGTGATAAGATAATACCAGGTATGCTTATGTCTGCATTAAGGATGGATATACCGGCAATATTCGTTACAGGAGGTCCTATGCTTCCAGGATATTATGAAGGTAAAAAGTTAACATTCATCTCTGCACACGATGCATTTTCGAAGTATAAAGAGGGTAATATAGACAAAGAAGATCTAAAAGGTATCGAAGATAATTGTACTCCTGGTTGCGGAAGTTGTCAAGGTCTATACACGGCAAATACCATGTCATGTATTACAGAAGTATTAGGGCTATCTCTTCCGTATTGTGCGACAGCATTGGCGGTATCGGCTGAAAAAAGAAGAATAGCAAAAGAGAGTGGCATTAGAATAGTCCAAATGGTAAAAGAAGATTATAAACCGAGTGATTTTATATCTTATGAATCATTTGAGAATGCTATAACTCTTGATATGCTATTAGGTGGATCTACCAATACTGTGCTACATATTCCTGCAATAGCAAACGAGATGGGAATAAAGATAGATTTAAAATTATTCAATGAGATAAATGAAAGGACACGGCATATCTGTAGTTTAGACCCGAGTGGTCCATACACGATGAAAGATTTACACGAGGCAGGAGGGATTCCTGCAGTTGTTAGAAGAGCAATAGATCTATTTAATGATGTAAGAACGGTTACAAAGCGTAAATTAAAAGATATTGTGAAAAATGCAAAGATCGTTAATGAAGATGTTATCAGACCGTTAGACAATCCATACCACAAAACAGGTGGTTTAAAAGTTTTGTTTGGTAATTTGGCAGAAAAAGGTTGTGTTGTTAAAACTGCCGCAATAGATAAATCTATGTTACATTTTAAAGGTAGAGCTGTTATATTTGATTGTGAAGAAGATGCTATGGATGCGATATTAAACAAAAAGATAGATAAAGGAGATGTTGTAGTTATACGATACGTCGGTCCTAAAGGCGCACCGGGAATGCCAGAAATGTTAAATCCAACCTCTGCAATATCTGCGATGGGGTTAGACAAATCGGTAGCATTGGTAACCGATGGTAGATTCTCTGGCGGGACTAAAGGGCCATGTATAGGACACATCTCTCCAGAAGCTGCTGAGGGGGGAATGATTGCATTATTGAAAGATGGAGATTTGATAGAGATTGATATACCAAAAGGAATTATACGAACAGATTTAGATGATGAAGAGATTAATAATCGTAAAAAAGCATGGAAACCGATTAAAAAAGAATTAAAAGGATACTTATTAAGATATTCTCGCCAGGTCTCGTCTGCTGCAGATGGCGGTGTTTTGAGATAAAAAAAATTAGGGAATAGGCAGACCGAGACGAATGTCTCGGTTATTTCTTACCTATCTTGCCTAACTCCGTAAATAACGGCATTAGTGCGGCGCCTTTCATCAATGCACCTTTTATCTTTAGCTTACCTCCGGTGAATATCTTCATTATATCGGACATCTTACCAGAGGCTAGTTGCGGATAAAGATCGAGAAGCGTCTGTGTCGGGAGGACGAGTGTCAGGTCTGCACCTTCCAATCCGTTTTCTACCGTCATCATTCCGGAATCGAACTTCGTCTTTATGCCTATACCCATATCGACTAGATCCATCCCTGCGGTAACTTTAGCACTCTTTATCTTCTCGAAGGCTTTAGATAGATCTGGATTACCTTTTATGTTATTCTGAACTATCTCGTTTATGGTAGGGATTATATCGGGCATGATATCCTTTATTGCCTTACCAACTTCGTTAATCCTGTCAACCCCTCCAATTTTCTCTAAAATACCTTTGAATCCGCCTAACGCACTTACTGCACCTATGGCGTCATCCAATGTCGCACTTTTAAACTCCTGCAGAAGACCAGGTAGTTCCTTCTTTATCTCCTCCGGAGATTTCTTAATCGTTTTCTCTATTGCATCTTTTAATTTTTCTGCCATGATTTATCACATATTTTGTTTTACAATTTATATTATTTATAGTTTTGTATTTTAATTACTTTTTTTATCTTTAATAAAGATATCATATAAAGTAAAATAAAACTCAAACAAAGATTTATCTATTTGGTTTATTCCAGTAGTTATAAACTTTTGAAAGCGCTTTAAAACCACATTGCATATCATTAAAAACGAATAAACCTTTATCACTTAATATCTTTCTATAGTTCGTCTTAGAATTATAATCTCCTGAAAGATATACTACTATTGGTTTATCTGATCTTTTAATCAATGAATCTATATTAAAAGACTTTTCTATTTGCAACCTAGAAAACAAGAAGATTAATACCACTATGTCTATCTCGTCATCATTTAAAGCAAGATCTATTGCAAGATTTAATGCCTCTTTATAGCCTATCTTTTCGGCAGTAGGCCATATATCTATCGGATTTTTAGGTGGCATCCATGAAGGATAATATCCTTTAAGCTTATCGAGAGTTTTTGTTGCAGGAGATAAAACAAAACCTGCGTTATCTGCCAAATCGGATGATACTACTCCTATTCCCCCAGTAGGAGTAATTATTGCGACTCTATTACCTTTTATTGGAGGATAAGAGAGGATCATCTTACATAAAGAGAATAGTTCATCAAAATCGTCTGCCATAATACAATTTGCTTGTTTCATTGCGTATTCCACGATTTTAGCGCTACCAGATAGGCTACCTGTATGACTTTTTGCTGCCTCCATACCAGAATAGGATTTTCCACCATAGAGAAGTATTATCGGTTTGTCTATTTTTTTAACAATATTCAGAAACTTTTTTCCATTTATAAACCCTTCTAAATAGAGTAAGATCACGTCGGTCTCTTCATCCGCTGCCAAATATTCTAATAGATCACATTCATTTATATCACATCTATTACCTATAGCACAGACTTTAGATATACCAAGCGAATATCCTGTCAATAGTTCAATTAATAGAGCACCAGAGATAGTTCCTGATTGTGCAATTATCGAGACGTTACCTTTTTTAATCTTTGGAATATACGCGAAAGTCGTTACGAGTCCGTTCGATGAGACGATACCTGTGCAATTTGGACCCCAAAGACGTACGTTATGCTCTTTTGCTAGTTGTACAATTCTATCTTGAAGTTCTTTTCCCTCTTTAGATACCTCAGCAAAACCAGAACTCTCTATAATCACGTTTTTTATACCTTTCTTAATACATTCGATCAGAACGTTCTCTACAATAGAGGCATTTACAAATATAATTGCAAGATCTATATTAGAGGGAACATCTAAAACGCTTTTATAGGATTTTAAACCACATATTTCCGTTGCATTTGGATTTATTGGATAAATAGATCCGTTAAAATTATGAATCATATTTTTTAATATTTTATATCCGTCTTTATTAGGATTGGAACTAGCACCTATGATAGCTACGGTTTTTGGATTGAAAAATTTGTATATAGATGAATCCATATCTTAATCTCCTTAAGAAATTGATTTTATATAATCGATATAAACGATAAAATTTACTTATATAAATATTAAGTCTAATACAATTTAGATGCGAAACGATAAACCGATCTATTAAAGGGTTAGATAAAAATGCAATCGATAGAATCCAGTTATGATTTGGTTAAACCATTCAATATAAAAGATAAACAACTATATATCGGTAATATAAGTGTAAAAGAACTTATCGAGAAGTACGATACACCGATATTCTGTATAAGCGGAAATAGATTTGAGGATAATATAAAAGAGTACGAAGAATCGTTCAGGCAGGAAGGATATAAATATTTTATCATAGCATATGCAATAAAAGCACATACCAACCTTACTCTTCTAAAATTTGCTAAAAATAGAGGCACAGGTTTTGATGTCTCTTATAAGAACGAGCTTTATGCTGCATTGAATACGGGTATATCACCTGATAAAATTTTTTTCAATGGTAATGCTAAGAAGAGAGTAGCATTGGTTGAAGCGATAGAGAAAGGTGTTATGATAAACGTTGATAACTTGTCAGAGATCGATGAGATTATAGATATCCAAAAAAGGTTGGGTAAAAAAGCAAGGATTAGCGTAAGAGTCAATCCGGAGATTAATGTGGATACAGATCCTGCGGTCGCCACCGCGGTTAAAGGCAGTAAATTCGGTTTAAACTTTAAAACAGCTGAAAAAGCTTATAAGTTGGCTATATCTAACAACATGGATGTAAAAGGAATCCATATGCATTTAGGATCGCAGATAACAAATATGTCTGTTTTTAAAGAAGGTGTAACAAAATTTGTTGAATTTGCCAAATATTTAGAAAAAGAATTAAGGTTAGAGTTTGAATTATTAAATTTTGGTGGTGGATTGGGTATATCTTACGCAAAAAACAGATTAGAAGAGGAAAAAGTGGTTGAAAATTTAAAAGAGATATATAAGAATGAAAATATCCATTCAAACTTATATTGTCCAATAACCAAGAGGGAGTATGTTAAAAATATCGTTGATTCTGTATCTATCCTCAATCATGATGTCAAGATAGTAATAGAGCCCGGAAGAAGCATAGTCGGAGATGCTGGCATCCTGGTCGGACGAGTTCTGAATATTAAAGATTCGTTGATAGCATTGGATATAGGTGCTAATTTGGTATCGGCGAATATAATAAGTAGCTACAACAATATCATTGTTGCAAATAAGGCAGGAGAAATTCCAGATGGTAATCCTGTTAAATTTGTTGGTAACCTGTGTTATGCCGGAGATTTTGTCTCTCCTTTTGAATGGAAGATGCCAGAGTTGAATAAGGGAGATATTGTATCTTTGATGGATGCTGGTGCATACCATTGGTTCTTTGCATCTCGTGGTAATTCTGTAGAGTTTCCAGCAACAGTAATGGTTTATAAAGGGAAAGATTATCTGATACGACGAAGAGAGAGATACGATAACATCTTTGGAGACGACTTAGAGATTGATTTGTAAAAATTTTTACTGTAATCTTAACAAATTTAAAAACTCAGATATACCGAGCCAGAATGACATAACGATTAAAAAAAGGAGAATGAGTATATTAATACTCTCTCTTCAGCCTTCACCGAGATACGTGCGCCTATTTGAGAACCTAAGATTGCTCCCAGTGTGATTATTGCAAAAAGATATGGGTCGGTGTTACCAAGCAGAACGTGTTCGATAGAGCCTGGTATTGCTGCGGCGCCCTCATGCATACTTATGCCCAAAAAGATTACAAACGCTGGTACAAGAATAGAGCCACCGCCTATACCTAAAAAACCAGATAAAAATCCGGTTACAAGTCCTATTATAAAGATGCGTAGAAATTTTACGTCCGCTTTAGTTTTATCTTTTAAAAAATCGATAATGTTATGCTTATCTCTTCTAATATTCTCGAAAATAAATCTTAATGCAATTATAAAGATAAAAAATGAGGTAAAAATCATTAATGCACTTCCTTCAAAAAAATTAGTAAACCATGCACCAAAAAAGGCAGATAAAGGTCCAGATAAACCACATATTAACCCTATATCTGTCCTAACTAGCCCTTTTTTATAATAGACCATAATTGCGGATATTGCGGTAGGGATTACTATAGGTAAGGCAGTACCTATTACAGTTTTTCCTGGTATTCCTAAAAAAAGGCGCATAAAAGGAATAGTGATGGTTGCGCCACCAACACCAAAAATACCTGATGAGATTCCCGAGAATATGCCTATCAGCAAAGCGATTATTATATAAAGAAAAAATCAGGCATTGTATCCTCCATATTTTAGATCTGCAATTATCTAGATCTTTTATTAATAACATATAAAAAGACACGCTGTCAATATTTTTATTAATACTTTATCGGTCGTTTTAATCTTATTTTTATAAAAAATTTATCTGCTGAAAATTAAACATTTTTATAGGTTTTTATTGTCAATAAAAGCTAAAATATAACAAATTTCCAAATAATTTACGCTACTAGTATCTTATGATACCTATATTCTTTTTTATTTCATTTTATGTTATAGTATTTTTTATATGTAAAAATAGTTATAAAAATAAGGTATGAACAAAAAAAATAAGAAAAACTTTAAACTTATAATATTCGATTTTGATAATACCATTGGTAAGTTGGATGTCGATTGGAGAAGATTGATCAATACTTTAAATATAAAAGAACCATTAAATGATTATTTAGATAGAATAAATAAAGAAGATAGGCAAAAAATATTTAAAATCATAGAAGCGAACGAGATGGAAAAAATAGATAATTTTAAACCAGATAATGACGTGGTATCGTTTATAACAAATTGTGATGGTTATAATTTAGCAATTTTATCCTCAAACAGCAAAAAAGCTATAGAAACGGCATTGAAACGATTAGGATTGTTAGATAAGTTTGATATAATTTTATCCGGAGAGGACGTCGAACGGCTAAAACCATCCTCAGAAGGGATTATTAAAATTTTAGATGAGTTAGGTATAGATAAAGATGATGCAATCTTTTTAGGAGATAGTTATGTAGATATGAAGGCATGTAATGCCGCTGGTGTAAAATTTGTTCTATCGCTTGATGAATTGAAAAAGTCTTTAGATTGTACAAATGTATAAATTTGTTGTAGACCGAATGTTATGTAGGTTGGGAAGATGGTTAAGGATTTTTGGCTATGATACCCGAATAATAAACGAAGAGCTTGATGATAAACGATCGAAAAAAGATCTTACGAATCGAAGATTAGTAGCTCACAAATCGAAGATTTGTGATGACGATCTTCTTATAGAGATAGCAAAAAAAGATGGGCGAATTCTTGTCACGAGAGATATAGCTTTGCATGATAGATCTATTAAAAATAATTTAAAATCTGTGTATATCGGGTCTAACTTTATAGAAAGACAGATCTTCGAATTAAAACAGGCTATTGGGATAGAAGTAGCATTAAAAATGACCCGATGCACGATATGTAACGGAGATGTTAAGCTTTACACATCGAATAGAGAAGAGTTATCTTATATCGATTATATGCCTGAAAGATTATTATCTGATAAAAAAGAGAGATTATGGGTCTGTACAAAATGTGGCCAATTCTACTGGATCGGTAATCATTGGAGGATGATGAGACTTATGGTCGAGAAAGTTAATGATCTCAGATGAAATTTATAAAAGAGATGCCATAAGTTAATATGACAGAATTTTTAAAATTAATTGTTGATCTATCGAACAAATCAAGAATTCGGTAGATTTTTAATCCATATGTTCAAAGAGGCGCAATAAGAAGGATTACAATCTACAACACATCCTATACATACAGCAATTCTGCCATCTTCCGAGAATAAAGGATCAAATATTGATCTTGTAACGGGTTCAATAAGGTATCCTCTTGATTTCTCAGTCCGTATCCATCTTCTGGCTATCAGTCCCTCTTTCTCTAGCTGGATTAATATTTTGGAACAACGTGCCTCGGATATCTTCAAATTTTTTGCAATATCCTTCTGTAAAATTTCCCCTTTATCATTAATTTCAAATAATATCTTAGATCTTATCAAATCCTCTTTCATTTTACCGTAAATATGATTTTAACCTTTAACTCACTCTTTTGCCTCACAGATAGAGACTATATTATTCCCCCGCAAAAGCACGGCACCTAGTTTTCTGGTCTTCTCACCGTTTTGTAATTCGACGGTATCATCCATATATATATTCATATAATCGTCTACGCTCTTCAAAAATCCCTCTAAAACGTATTTTCCTCTTTTCATCTCTATCTTAACTCTTTTATTGATCCATGCTTGAACCTGTTTTGATGGTAACATATAAAACCTCTAAATTTTTTTGATGGTATACAGTTTATTATTAAGTGGTATTTATAGTTTCTAAAATTCCTGAATAAAAATCCTATATTTTTTATTTTATTTATAGGTTACTATCATGAATCCGATTCGTGGTTTACAAATCTCTGATTTGTAATATCCCCTTTATATAACTCTACAGATATACCTGCTTTGTTAAAATATTCTAGACTCATTTCATCCGGATATGATATGGAATATACAACCCGCTTAATATGGGCATTTATCAGCATCTTTGCACAAAGACTGCACGGGAGATGGGTACAATATAAAGTGGCATCTTTTATGCTTATTCCATGAAGAGCTGCTTGGATAATAGCATTTTGTTCTGCATGTACACCTCTACAGATTTCTTGGTTTTTTCCGGATGGAATATTATTAGAATTCCTTAAACAACCGATATCCAGACAATGTGGTAAACCACTCGGTGCGCCGTTGTAACCTGTGGTAAGAATCCTTTTATCTTTGACGATAACAGCACCTACATGATTTCTCAGGCATGTAGATCTTGTAGCAACAATCTTTGCTATATTCATAAAATATTCATCTATATTAGGTCTCTCATTCATCTGATCCTTCTCTGATTTTGTTATTGTATAACGGTTTTATTTATAATTATCCTATTTTTATATATATCATACCTCAAAGTTTTGTAT
This sequence comes from Candidatus Methanoliparum thermophilum, assembly GCA_004212075.1. Lineage (GTDB taxonomy): Archaea > Halobacteriota > Methanoliparia > Methanoliparales > Methanoliparaceae > Methanoliparum > Methanoliparum thermophilum. The sequence continues at coordinate 1,425 of RXIF01000003.1, read as the reverse complement.
GGTTGTTCAATATACATCAAAAATTTTATATAAGGATCAACCTACATCAAGGGGATATAGTATGATAAAAGTTGGAATAATCGGAGGAACTGGATACACAGGTGGAGAGCTTTTGAGAGTATTGTATAATCACCCAGAAGCAGAGATAAGCGTGGTTACATCAAGAAGCAACGAGAATAAAAAAGTTAGTGATGTCCACAAATATTTAAGAAATATAGTCGATTTGACTTTTACAAAGACCGATCCAAGATCGGTCAGCGAATGCGATGTAGTCTTTACAGCAGTGCCGCATACTAAAGCTATGGAGATAGTGCCAAGGCTCTTAGATTCTGGCATAAAAGTTATAGATCTGAGCGCGGATTATCGGTTAGATTTTGAGATATACGAACGGGTTTACGGTGTAAAACATAAAGATAAAGGAAGAAGTGCCGTATATGGTCTTTCTGAATTATACAGAGAAGAGATAAGGAATTCATCATTGGTAGCAAACCCAGGGTGTTTTCCGACGGGTGCGATTTTATCTGCATATCCGATCGTATCGAAAGGATACGTAGAACAAATAATATTCGATTCAAAGACTGGAATATCTGGTGCAGGGGCATCTCCTACCGATAATTCCCATTATCCTAACATGGCAGAGAATGTGATACCATACAAATTGACTGCTCATAGACATCTAGAAGAGATGAGATCTATACTCAAAGGTGTTAGAGTTAGTTTTACACCCCATATAGTTCCAGTAATACGAGGCATACTTACTACTGCACATATCTTACTCAAAAAAACTTCCAGATTGGAAGAGATTATCGAGCTATACAAGAAATATTATAAAAAAGATCCATTTATTAGAGTTTTTAGTGATATACCCAGCCTCTCATACGTGCGTGGCGCAAATTTCTGTGATATTGGTGGTTTTGCATTAGAAGTAGAGAACGACCGGCTTGTAGTTGTCAGTGCAATAGATAACCTTGTTAAAGGTGCAGCAGGACAAGCGGTACAGAATATGAATATAATGTTCGGCTTAAATGAAAAAACAGGGTTATTTTATCCTGGGATCTCGCCTTGATAAGCAAGATCAAGGATGAAAATCTGTGTGTCCTGGCAAATTATTTAAAAAATAAGAAAAATAAGATTATTTCATCGCACCCATCATCATATCCATCATGAATCGAATGACGTCGATCAGCACGCCAGGTTGAAACAACCATCTAATGAGTCCGCATAATATCTCTGGATCTAATATCGGCAGTATCATCTCGATTGTCCCAGGTATGTCAGTTAGCATCCCTTTCATCATTGGGAACATCGTCATCTCCATCAGTTCGATCATTATTTTTATATCCATTTAACCACCTCTTTTTTATTAAATTGCCTTTAACGGTATAACATAAGGTCTACTATTATTATCATCTACAGTTGCCTCGA
>RXIF01000010.1 GCA_004212075.1 Candidatus Methanoliparum thermophilum | reverse complement strand
CATTGTGTCTCCAAGAGCGATTTCTGCCTCCATATCGTGAATAAAAGCGTTCATCTTTGCCATAGCGTAAGTTGAAGATAAAATCTCCTGTCCGTAGAGTCTGAGAGGCTCGATAGAGGTGTCAGCACCATATTTATCTCTAAACCGTAGATAACATTTAATCAACAGACCGCCAGAGCCGCAACACGGATCATACACTTCATTACCAGGCTCAGGATTTAGAATATAAGACATCAATATAGTTACCTCTTTGGGTGTATAGAACTCTCCCGCACTCTGTCCAGAACCTTCTGCAAACTTTCTTAAAAGGTATTCGTAAGCTCTCCCCAAAATATCTGGCTCAACATCCTTTAATCCTAACCTGTATCTTCCTAAAACATTTATTAGTGCTTTCAACCTCTCATCATCGATGATCCTCTGCCCTGCAGCAGTGGCATTGAAATCTCCTATATCTATTACGTTAGAAAGTTTAGGGTTCTCTCTAGCGATAGCACGGACGGCATCGGTTAAATATTCCCCAACATTTGTAGTTTGTTTTACAATCTCTTTCCACCTTGCTTTCCTAGGGAGATAGAATCGGACTATACTATGATCTTTCATCAATAATTGTTCAACAATATCTTTATTTCCATATCTCTGGGAAAGTGCATTCAATTCATCTTCAAAAACATCAGAAAGTCTCTTTAAGAATATGAGGGGCAAAATGTAATCTTTATATTTTGGTGCGTCAATAGGACCTCTGATCTTACAAGCTGCATCCCAAAGCCAGTTTTCCAGTGCCTTCACGTCGAGTTTATTATTCATTATATTTTTAATCTAAAGATAAGTAAATAATGGTTTCGTTCGTATTTTTGTTTATAATTTTATTATCTGAATATCTTTTTATTTTTTAAGACTGGTCTATATATTTAAGACAAAAGATTTAAATATAATATAAAATATATTTTTAATGAAATATAGTAATATAAGGTTGTAAAGACTATGACTAAGGAAAAAGATAAATCTTTTAATAATTTTGTCAATAAGGACGAAAAGGATGAAGAATTTAATTTTGAAGATGAGGATATTACAAACCAGGGGTTTGTAAACCACGAATCTTCGATTCGTGATATTCCAGAAGAGGATAAAGTTACCATTTTAACAGAAGAGGACTTGGGTTTAGGAGAGAGGATAGATATAGAAGAGATTCTTGATAAGGACATTTTAATAAAAGGTATAAAGACGAGACCATCATCCTTTTATGAAGGGGATTATGCAATCATCCAGGTTGAAAAAGATGGCAAGCTATACGTTGTAACCACTAGCTCCTCCATTTTAATGGATCAAATCAATAAAATAGAAAGTAAAATCCCGTTTAGATGCAGAATAACCAAACGTAAAAATCCTGTTACCAATAGAAGGTATTATACAATATTAGATGAAGATCTAAGTGTAGGAGAGATGTTTGAAGGAGAGAGGATAGACATAGAAGAGATTCTTGATAAGGACATTTTAATAAAAGGTATAAAGACGAGACCATCATCCTTTTATGAAGGGGATTATGCAATCATCCAGGTTGAAAAAGATGGCAAGCTATACGTTGTAACCACTAGCTCCTCTGTCTTAATGGATCAAATCAATAAAATAGAAAGTAAAATCCCGTTTAGATGCAGAATAACCAAACGTAAAAATCCTGCTACCAATAGAAGGTATTATATAATCGTGCCTATTAGGTAATTAATAATAAGGTTTTTAGTCTTTTAAAATCTTATTATTGCCGAGATGGATAATCCATAATCCTTCGTTTTGGCATTTTTGTTATATCGCTATCTTATTCGCTCATAATTCTAAATTATGAGGTTAGTATTTTAATAGGTTTTATATAGTAATGCTTATTAAATACAAGTGGTTAATCATAGAAAAGATATGTATTCAGATAAATTAAATCTGCTTCCACCATACCTTTTTTCATCGTTGGACGAACTAAAACAGGATAAAATTAAAAAAGGAGTCGATGTTATAAATTTGGGTGTAGGGGATCCTGATCTACCAACTTCTTCACATATAATCGATGTTCTTTGTAAAGCGGCAAGAGACCCAAAAAACCATAAATATCCATCATACAACGGTATGCAGGAATTTAGAGAAGCTATTGTAAAATGGTATAAAAATAGGTTTAATGTATCCTTTGATGCAGATAAAGAAGTACTGGCTTTGATAGGATCGAAAGAAGGAATAGCACATTTACCTTTGGCTTTTTTGAATAAAGACGATCTTGCTCTTGTTCCAGATCCTGCTTATACCGTTTATAAAATAGGCACTATCTTGGCTGGCGGAATACCTATTTCGATGCCACTTTTAAAAGAGAATGATTTTAAACCGGATTTATCAAGATTAAATAAGAGAGTGAGAAGATCTGCAAAAATTCTCTTTATAAATTATCCCAATAATCCCACTTCTGCCACTGCAGATGAAAATTTTTATAAAGAAGTGGTAGATTTTGCGATGGATAATGATCTTATCGTCTGTAACGATAATGCATATTCCGAGATTTATTTTGATGGATATAGACCACCAAGTTTTTTAGAAATAAAGAACGCAAAAAATGTCGGAGTAGAGTTCAACTCTTTATCAAAGACCTACAATATGACTGGATGGAGGATAGGATACATAGTTGGTAACGAAGATATCGTCCGAGGATTAGGGAAAGTAAAGACTAATATAGACTCGGGAATATTCAACGTAGTTCAGATAGCCGCTACAGAAGCATTACTAGGTGATCAAAGCTGTGTCGAAGATAACAGAAGGGTTTACAAAGAAAGGAGAGACGTTTTGGTAAAAGGATTGAAGAATCTAAGTTTTGATGTGAAAAATCCTCTTGCAACGTTTTACGTCTGGGCTAAAGTGCCTGATGGATACGATTCGATCTCGTTCTCAAGATTTCTGATCGATAATGCAGGCATCGTCGTTACACCTGGTGTCGGGTTTGGAGAATACGGGGAAGGTTACATAAGACTCGCTCTAACAGAGAGCATAGAACGGATTGAGGAGTGTATTAACCGTATTAACCTTTTAAAAGGTGAAGGTCTTTAATATGAGACAAAACTTCAAGGTCAAATCGGGAAACCTGTTTATCGGTAATATAGATACTATGGACTTGGTAGATCGTTTTGGTACACCATTATATGTCACCGATGAACGAATAATAAGAGATAAGATAGAAAAATTTAAAAGATCTTTTCCGTCTGCGGATATTTTTTATGCTACCAAAGCCAATTGGAATATCTCTATATTGAAGATAATGGCTCAAGAAAATCTTGGTGCGGATGTTTTTTCTGACGGAGAGTTGTATATAGCATTGCTTGCCGGAATAAACAGAGAAAAAATCCTATTTAACGGTAATTCAAAGACACTTGAAGAGTTAAGCATGGCTATTAAAGCAGGCGTAAAGATATCGCTTGATTCAGAAGACGAACTCTTTACACTTTCAGAGATTATTACCGATGATGATAAGGTGGAGGTATTCTTTAGGGTTAACCCAGGTATATCTGTCAATACCCATCCTAAAATAGCAACAGGATTGAAGAAATCCAAGTTTGGTATCCCCACCGAAAAGATCATTGATGCGTATAAAAAAACGTTGGAGTTTGATAATATAATCCCTGTTGGAATTCATTCTCATATAGGTTCCCAAATATTAGATATATCCCCGTATAAAGAGACTATGGAACGAATAATGGATATAGTAGGTAAATTAGAAAAAATAGGTATAGATATAAGATTTATAGATATAGGTGGTGGTTTAGGTATCCCATATAATACGGAAGATGAGAAAAAGGCATCAAATCCGGAAGATCTGTCATCTCTTATCACGCCTATCTATGAGGATAGATGTAAAGAGATAGGGATAAAACCACGGTTGATTTTAGAACCTGGCAGATATCTTGTAGGAGATTCGACTATACTACTTACAAGGGTAAACGCCGTCAAGGATGCATATAAAAAATTTATTGCGGTGGATGCTGGATTTAACGTACTTATCAGGCCTGCTATGTACGATGCTTATCACGAGATGGCTGTTGCTAACAATATGGACGGTAAGGTAAAGGATAAATATACCATCGTCGGCCCAATTTGCGAGAGTGGTGATATATTGGGCGAGGATAGATGGTTGCCTATAGTAAAGAAAGGGGACGTCATTGTTATATTCGATGTTGGAGCTTATGGGTTTTCTATGTCTTCTCAGTATAATGGAAGAAGGAGACCTGCTGAGGTATTGGTTAACGAAGATAAAATAGATTTGATAAGAAGTAGAGAGACTTATTCGGATATCTATGGTAATATGGTCATTCCTCCACGACTTTTATGATATCTTTTAGCAAACTGCATGGAAATGGTAACGATTTTATCCTGATAGACGAGTTCAACAGGCAGATCGTACCAGATAACGAGAAGAGTAGTTTTTCCTCTAAGATATGCAACAGGCATTTTGGTGTAGGAGGAGACGGAGTACTTTTTCTATCCAAACCGGACTCCTCATCTGCTGATTTAAAGATGAAAATTTTCAACTCAGACGGATCTGAGGCTGAGATGTGTGGAAATGGGATAAGATGCTTGATTAAATATGCTATAGATGCAAGATACACCGATAAAAATCCTCTCTTCGTTGAGACGTTGGCAGGTTGTATAAAGGCTTATTATAATTTTGAGGGAAAAGATCTGGTTGTAAGGGTGAGGTTAAACGTACCAAGATTTATATTTCTAAACAGAGAGTTTGATGATCTTGTTATCTCCTTGGTAAATACAGGCGTCCCTCATGCAGTGATCTTTGTAAACGATGTAAAGAGTGTAGATTTGAAAAAAATTGCACCGAAGATTCGATACTCGATAACAGGTGGGTGTAATGTAAACTTTGCTCAATTGGTTGAGAAAAACAGGATTGTTATACGGACTTACGAACGGGGTGTGGAAGATGAGACTCTTGGTTGCGGTACTGGTGCTGTTGCAGTAGCTGTGGTGGCAAAAAAGTTAAACCTTGTTGATGAAGAGGTAGAAGTTATAAACCTTGGTGGAAAACTTAAGATCTTTATGTATGGTGATCTTGTCTATTTAGAAGGGTATGCGTTTAGAGTTTTTGATGGGTTTCTGGTTGATTTAAGATAATCTAAGATTTGCAGAACCGAAGGTTTTCAAGATGAAAAAAGATAAAAATATTGTTTTATGGCCAATATATTTTGATTCTACAAAAGCAAGAAATGATGGTAGAAGAGTACCAAGAAGATTAAGCGTTAAACGCCCGATTGTCGATGATATAGGTGAAATAGCAAAGAAACTTGGTTTTGACGTAATTTTAGAAAAGGATAAGTTTTATCCTAAATCTTGGTGGGAAAAAAGCGGAAGAGTTATAATCATTAATAATACTCAAAAATCAAAAACAAATATTATTAAAGAGATTGCAGAAGGGCTTAAAAACAAAAATAAGTGATATTTATGTTTGATTATCATACCCATACCATATTCAGCGACGGAGATCTTATACCAAGCGAATTAGTGAAAAGGGCGACAAAACTTGGCAATGAAGGGATAGCTTTGACGGATCATGTTGATTTCTCCAATTATGACTTTATCTTAAGATCTCTTTTAAATGCAAAAAACGAATTAAAAGATGATTGGGAGATATTTGTTTTAGTTGGTGTAGAAATAACACACGTTCCTCCTAATAAAATAGATAAACTAGTTAAAAAGACTAAAAAAGCTGGTGCGGAGATTATAGTAGTTCATGGTGAGAGTATTGTAGAACCTGTTGCTAATGGAACTAATAAAGCCGCCGTCTCCAATGAAAAAGTAGATATTCTCGCTCATCCCGGACTTATAACCGAAGATGAGGTAGAATTAGCCAGAGAAAACGATGTATTGCTCGAGATTACGGCAAGAACAGGTCATTCTTTGACAAATGGGCATGTTGCATCTTTAGCAAAAAAAATAGGTGCTAACGTTGTTATTAATTCAGATGCTCACTCTCCAAACGATTTGATAAATGATGATATGGCAATGATGGTATTAATGGGTGCTGGATTAGACAAAAACACGGCTAAAAAAATTTTAGAGTATGGAAAAGAGTATTATAATAAGATGTAATAATAAATAACAATAAATATGAAAATCGTCGATTTAGATACAAAAGGGCGTATTGATATAGTTAATATCACAAAAGAGGTTGAAGAGGAAGTTAAAAAATCTGGAATTCAAGAGGGATTGGTGAACGTCTATACACGACATACGACCACCGCCATCGTTATAAATGAGGATGAGGAGGGCTTATTAAAAGATTTCATTCAAATACTTCAGCGGCTAATCCCAGACGATATCTTCAATTACAAACATAATAAGATTGATAACAACGCTTCAGCCCATATTAGATCGATTTTTTTATCGCCAGAAGTCACTATTCCTGTTAAAGACGGTAGATTATGGTTGGGACACTGGCAGTCCGTCTTTTTCGTCGAATTGGACGGTCCTAGAAAGAGAAGTTTTGCGATAACTATAGCAAATCATAATATTTAAATGCATACTAAAGAGATAATTCCTCTAATGAATTTTGATCGATATTTTAAAAAGCTCTTTGGGGAAGATGCATCTATAATAAACAGAGACGAACTGGGAGGTAAAGATAGCATAAAGGGTTTTGGATATGGAAGACCCTTGCATATAGAGCTCGATATAGATGGAGAGCGGAAAGATGTCGTTCTTTCTACAATGAAAAAAAACACCTTCGGTCATGATCATTTTTCAGACAGGGCACAGATACTTTTATGGCAGCATAATACGTTTAATAAACTTCCTAAACATGTAAAATCCTTTGACGTAGGTTTTTTCACAAATAAAAACGAGTTGATATCTGCAAGAGATGCGGATGAGTTCTTTATAGTGACAGAGATGGTGGAAGGATCGGCTTATGCCAATGATCTGGACAGGATAAAAGATACTGGACGGTTAAAAGGTTTGGATATCGAGAGAACAGAAATTTTGGCATCATACTTGACAGATATTCATTCTGTAAAAGGAAAAGACGAAGATAAGGATCTTTATATACGAAAGGTGAGAGATATAGTGGGGCATGGAGAATGCATCTTTGGTATAATAGACAATTATCCTGATGATTTAGATTATATAACACCAAAAGAGCTCTGTGATATAGAAAAAGGTTGTATCGAGTTGAGATATAAACTCAAAAGACTAAAAAATAGAGTATGTCTTGTTCATGGGGATTTTCATCCGTGGAACATCCTCTTCAAAGAGAATAATGATTTTACCTTATTAGATAGAAGTAGAGGCGAGTGGGGTGAGGCAGCAGACGATGTAACCTCTTTAACGATAAATTATCTGTTTTATTCATTATTACAAGAAGGAGAGATTAAAGGTAGTTTTAAAAGGCTCTTCGATACTTTTTTTAATGTATATCTGGAAAAAACGGGAGATTTAGAAATTTTAGAGACCGTTCAATTATTCTATATATTTAGAACTTTAGTTGTTGCGAGCCCTGTATGGTATCCAAGTATATCCGATCTGGTCCGAAGAAAATTATTTAATTTTATATATAATATGCTTGAATGTGATAGATTCGAGTATGAAGATGCCGGAAGATATTTTGGATAATAAAAAATCGTGGGTAGTATGGATTACAGGGCTTCCTGGGTCTGGTAAAAGTACGATATCCAGAAAAGTTCAAGAAAAATTATTGGATAAAGGAGTAAAATCTAAAATTTTAGAGCTGGATGAGATAAGAAGAGTAATAACGCCAAATCCAAAATATACTGATGAAGAAAGAGATATCGTATATCTTTCGTTGGTATATATGACAAAATTGCTTGCAGATTGTGGAACTAACGTTATTATAGATGCTACGGGAAACAAGCTCGCATATCGAGAGAAAGCAAGAGAACTAATCCCAAACTTTATAGAAGTTTATATAAAATGCCCGTTAGATATATGTATCAAAAGAGAGATGAAGAGAGATACGAGATACTCACCAAAAGATATCTATAAAAAAGGGATAGAAAAAGAATCTGATACTGTTCCAGGCATAAATGTTCCATATGAAGTATCGGCAAACCCGGAGATTATTATAGATACTTCAAAATGTTCTATAGAAGATTCAGCAAAGGCTATTTTAAAATTTATTGAGGAGGTGCAGGAACCTTAGGTTCTGCAATGATATAAAATGCTTTCAATAGAAGATTTGCTTGAGATAACAGAAGAGATAAAGATAAACACACAAAAATTTATGAAAGAAGATCTAAATTTTGGCAGATACGTTCCAGAAGGCAAGAATGATACTAAAAGTATAGACCTTTTCGCAGAAAGAGCGTTAGATAAGGCTTTAGAAAAGCGAGATTTATCTGCAAAGATAATATCTGAAGAGTTTGGTGAAAGAGTTATAGGGGATGATCCAGAATTTATGCTCGTTTTTGACCCGGTAGATGGAACCACAAATGCTGTGCGTGGAATATCGTTTTATTCTACATCTTTGGCATACTCCGATAAGATAGATGATGTCCGGCTTAACGATATAAGTATGGGTGTCGTTGCAAGTTTTTTGGATCATACCTATCATGCAGTAAGAGGTAAAGGTGCATTCATCGACGGTAAAAAGTTAAGTTACAAAAATTACGATGATAAGATACTGATATCTATTCATGCATACGAACTACCACCATTTTCCAGAGAAGATTTAGAAAAAAGGATTATCTTAAGAACTCTCGGTAGTATTGCGTTGGAATTATGTTTGGTTGCTACAGGCGGATTGGATATCGTTTTAGACTCAAGAAACAAACTTTGTGTCTATGATATTGCGGCAGGTCAACTAATCTTAAAAGAAAGCGGTGGTTATCTTATAGGGTTGAATGGTGATGATATAAACGATCTTGTAACTGCCGAAGGGTTGTCTATCATAGCAAGTAGCGATGAAGAGTTTATAAAAAATTATAGAGAGGAGTGTAGATAAAGACCTTCGGTTTTATGAGTGTAAAGATAAATATTGCGGGTATCGTCCCATTTTCCACGGTCGATCTACGTGATAAGACTGCAATTGTATTCTTTCTTGCCGGATGTCCTTTTAGATGTATATACTGCCAAAATTATGAATATTTGGACTATAAAAACCTGGTTGAATTGGATGAGATAAAATCGATGATAGATCGGGCAAAAGAGTTCGTCGAAGGCGTGGTCGTTTCAGGAGGTGAGCCAACCCTTCAAGATAAGCAGCTCTTTAATCTGCTAAAATATTCCAAGCAGAAAGGATTGGATACAGAGATACAGACGAACGGATATAGGTATGGTGTGATAAAAAAATGCTTACCCTATCTAGATGTAATATCAATGGATATAAAAGCACCTTTGAGGAAAGAGACCTATAGCAGGATCTGCGGAATCGATGAAAAAGTTGCAGAAACGGTTATAAAAAGTATCAAAAAGATCTTTGATCTCGTTAATGAGACAAAATTAGAAGTAAAAACGACCATATACAAAGAATTTGTAAATTTTCTTCCCGATATCAAAGAAGATATACCTGAAGGTATAGACTGGATTATACAAAAAGGATATGTGGAAAGGATACCGCCAGGCAATGAGGAAAAAATAACAGAATTAAGAGAGGAAGAAATAAAAAAAGTAGCTGAAGATCTGGCGAACGATAGAAGAAACGTATGGATCCGAACAGAATCTGGAGATAATAAAATATGAAAATATTTAGGATACGTCTTTAAAAAAGAGAAAACAAAGATAAAAATAAATTTGTTAAATTTTTTATTTTAAAATTATATAGGTGGTTACATTAATCGCAGTATTATCAATACAATAATGCCTATGATCAATATAACGATCCATGGAAAACCCCAGAACTTAAGACAATCTTCCCAATCCCAGTATTCTTCTCCTTTTAATTTTTCTCTATCCGTCATTCTATCCTCCTTAGATGGCAAGTATTCCTAAAAAGATTATAACCAGGATTAACATCATGATCAACCCAGTAAGCCAGAACTTTATAATCTCTCCCCAAGACATTGGTTGCATTTATATTCACCTCTTTTTATCTATTTAAAAGCTCATTGGGTACTCTTCCATCCATAAACCAGTTATATAAGCTTTAGCATATATATCAACAGGTGTCTCTATCGTTAACGTGTCTGTACCAAGCATCTCTTTTAATGGTGATGGTAATTCTATAGTTATAGGTAGACCTTTAGCTATTATTATTTCAGTACCAGCATAGTTCTTCTCGAACACCTTTCCGAATATATCGTTGATCAGTCCTATAAGCTGTGGATTGTCTATATAATCCATCGTCTCTAATACAAATTCAGATGTTGCAGGATCGCTTACTAAGGTATTTGCCATAATCCCAGCAGCTTCAGGATCCAAGTATGCCATCAAATCGTTTGCAATTGCAGGATGATCGTTGAATAACATATTGACAGAGGTTGCTAATGGCTTAGGATCCATCCCCCCTACCAAGTTAGACAAGAATTTCGGATTATCATTCAAAAGTGTATTGACAGATGCTGCCAATGGTTTTGTATCAAGTTTACTTACTATATCTGATAGAAGTGCTGGGTTATCTGCTAGTAATGTATTTGCTATCTTTCCTATCGGCTCAGCGTCAAGGTTTCCGACCAATTCAGAAGAGAATCCACTTATGGTATCAACATTCTTATCCAACGTAGAGTTAAGCATATTCGTTAATGCTTCCGTATCCAACCTGTTTAAAAACGTATTCAAGAATTTAGATAGATTATCCACTCCTAGATCTTTAATTATCGTATTTACGGCATCAGCAGATGCTTTTGCATCCATTCTTGATATAAGGTCGACTAATAATCCTGATATAGTATCAGGGTGTGTACTCAATAGATAATTTGTTAAATCTGCTGCAATATCTGGCGGTACCAATTTTAATCCAATATCGATTGTATTTCCTATGACTCTTTCTAAAAATCCATTGCCTGAATTATCACTCTGTGCGACAGCAACCATCAAGATAGGATTTAAAAGACCAAACAACAAAACAACCACCATGATGGTGGCCGATGTTTCTTTTATACTCATTGTATTCCTCCGATTGTATTACAAATATATTGTTCTATATTAATTGTTAATAAAGGTTTTTATTTAACTAAATTTAACAAACTATTAAAAATTATTTTTAAATAATAAAAGATTTTTGTAAAAGATATGATAAAAATACAAAGAGAGGATTTTTCTATAGACGATGTAATTAATACAATGAAAAAAAGGAGCATAGGCGGATTTGCAATATGGTTAGGCGTAGTTCGGGATGATAATATAAAAGGACTCCGTATAACCCCGATAGATTTAACAGAAAAGGTTTTCAACGAAATAGAAGAAGAAGCGTTTAAAAGGTTCGATGTAGAGTTGATAAAGATAATACATCGTATCGGTGACCTTCTTATAGGTGAAAATTTATTGTTAATAGTATGTGGTGCGCCACATCGACGGGGAGCTTTGAATGCATGTACGTTTATATTAGAAGAGATTAAAAAAAGATTTCCATTCAAAAAGGAAGAGATCCCAAAGGGTGTTTAAGATGGGTAGAAGTGAGTTGTAGAATAAGTAAGTAGTTATAGAATCTGTTGGATTATAATAGATAGTGATGATAGGCAGATTTTTAAATATTGTAATAATACAGAAGACATCGTATTAACGATTTAAACTTTATATTCTTTTTATCTCTTCTTCTATCTCTCGATTTTATCTAAATATCTAGAGCATCAATAATCTTTAAGTAAGCAAAACCAACATATTTACATTTATGAGTATTTTAGCATAAAGGTGCTGTGTTGAATAATTCATGGAGAGCGGTAAAATAAATCCTTAAAGACATAAAGAAGCATTGTGATTATTTCTTCTGATTAGAGAAGTATATTTTTGATTGTAAAAAGAGGAAGAGATAATGGTTTTCAAAATTAATTAGCCAACACAGCACATAAAGGAGAAGTTATTTAAAGGCAACAATCGTTTCTTTCAAGATTTGATAAATGATGTTGATTTTTCATTTATTGTATAAAATGGATCGATATAAAGATGAGAAGTAAGAAAAAAAGAGATGAAGGAATATTTTCATTTTATTTAGGGATATTTGGAAATATAGCTCTTTTTATATTTAAGTTTATCATCGGAATATTTTCAGGGAGTATAGCATTAATCAGCGACTCTTTTCACTCGTTATCCGATTTTTTATCTACGATCATTGCATACGTAGGATATATAACCTCAATCAGACCTGCAGATAAATCTCATCCTTATGGTCATGAAAAAGCCGAATCGATAGCTGGTTTTATCGTTGCATTATTCTTGTTAGGTCTAGGTATATTATTAGCATATAACTCTATAAAAAATATTACTACAGAACAACCAAAAAGCATAGCTCTCTTTGCTGTAGCAGTTTCTATTGTAAGTAAAGAGATTATGGCGAGATACTGTTTCTATATTGCAGATAAACTTAATAGCCCTGCTATTAAAGCAGCCGCATATGAACACAGAAGCGATGCTTTATCTTCTATAGTGGCATTTGTTGGTGTTTTAGGTGCTATTTTAGGCATCTATTTTTTAGATTCTGTAGCTGGATTTATACTTGCCGTCATGATCTTTTATTATGGTATAAAGGTATGTAGGGAAAACGTAAATATATTAATGGACAAATCTCCCTCTCAGGAGATAATAGATCTGGTTAATAATGAGATAAAAAATATACCTGGCGTTTTAGGCGTTCATAGACTAAGAGCAAGACGTATGGGTAGAAATTTTATAATCGATATGCATATCGATGTAGATCCGTCTATCTCGCTAATTACTGCACACAAAATATCGCATGCGGTAGAGAAAAAACTAGAGGATTCGGGTAGGATAGCATCTGTCATAGTACATGTATGTCCATCCGGTATTAAAATAGGAGAAGAAGATTGATTAATAGATTTATCTTTAAGATAAAATTATAAAATGTATTAAATAGCCGAAATTTTATAGTGATCTACTATGTCCAAGAAGATAGGAATTCTTACGATGGAAGGAACCAATTGCGAATATGAGACTTTTTTTGCATTTAAAAGACTGAAAGGAGATGCTGAGTTAGTTCATATAAAACAGATACTTGGAGAAGTAAAGAATGAAAGGTCTATAGGCGATTACACTTGTATAATAATACCAGGCGGATTCTCTTCAGGGGATTATATCCGTGCTGGTGCCATCTTTGCATCGCGATTGAGCAAGATAAAAGACGAGATTATAGAATTTATAGAAGAAGACAAGTTGTTAGGAGGAATATGCAACGGATATCAAGTTTTAGTAGATTTGGGTGCATTACCTGCCACTAAAAAGACGATATCGGATGAAAAAGAGGCGGCTTTTATAATAAATAGTTCAAATAAATTCGAATGTAGGCCTACGCTGGTAAAACACGTGAATAATGGCAAGTGCCTATTCACTAGAAAATATAAAAAAGATGATGTGTTGTTATTTCCGAGCGCACATGGGGAAGGTAATATTGTTTTTAGGGATGAAGAGACCTTAAATAGATTAATTTCAAACGATCAGATAGTTTTTAGATATGTAGATGATAAAGGGGATTATTCTGGTTATCCTTGGAATCCAAATGGTTCTATATTCAATATTGCAGGAATATGCAACAACAAAGGGAACGTTTTTGGTCTCATGCCCCATCCTGAACGAGTTTTTTATCGTTATATGCATCCTGATTGGACGAGAAACAGAGATATAGATCGTGGAGATGGACTCCTTTTTTTTAAATCTATTATCGATTATGTTGAGAGATATTAAATATGGTATAAAAAGTAGTTGGATTAGGCGAAAAGAAGAGATCCTTTCAAAATTTGATGAAAGTCTAAAAGAAGGATTGATAGATGATAGGATACTTCCAACTTTAAATCTGATAAATGGGTTGCCTCATTACTATACCGTATCGAGTTGCTCTGGTAGAATTATAATCCTTGATCTTCCAGAGGTGGGGGATAAAAAGAGCGCAATATTCCGGGGAAGATGGCATAGATGTGTGGAAAAAAATGAGGTATTAAACGCTATAAGCGAATGTACCAAAGAAGGATGGTTTATATTAAATCCACCAATAATCCATGTGATATCCGACGATATTATAAATGCAGAAAAGATCCTATCGATCGCCATAAAATGTGGTTTTAAAAGATCTGGGATAAAATCTATCAAGAGAGATAAGATAACAGTAGAGATAAACAGCACCGAGATGATTGAGACGATAATCTCTAAAAATGGTTATGTTCTGGCCGATGATTATTATATTATTACCTTGGTAGAATACGCAAACAAAAAATTTTGTAGGTTTCAACAGAAGATAGAAAGATTGAACGTAAGACTCTACGAGTTATACACAATCCATGATTAATGATATGCTTTAAAAAAAATGGAATATTTTCGATAATCTATACAGATAGATACAAATATAAACATAAAAGTAAAAAAAATAAACCGATAGAGTTATTATTTAACAAAGAATATGTATCATATGAAAGAGGATACAAATATGGGGACACATCATAAACTAATAATCGGCAACTGTATGGAGATGTCTGAAATTCAAGACAAAAGCGTCCATCTTGCCGTAACATCTCCACCTTACTTTAATGCTCCTTTTGATTACAAGGAGTTATTTAAAAACTATGATCAATATTTAGAGCTTCTTCGAAGAGTCTCAAAAGAACTATTTAGAGTTTTGGCGGAAGGAAGAATTTTCGTTCTAAACATTGATGATATGTTAATTAATGGTGAGAAATTTCCAATTGTTGCAGATGCGACAAAAATCTTTCAAAATGCAGGTTTTAGATATAGAGATAGAATCATTTGGAAAAAGCCAGAGGGATATTTAAGAATTAGCAGAAGAAGCGGTGTTATTTTACAAAACCCCTATCCTATGTATTTTTATCCGGATAATCTTTTGGAGAGTATTATAATTTTTCAAAAAGGTAAATTTGATTACAAATCTGTCTCTAAAGATATTAAAGAAAAATCAAAAGTTGATATAAAAGAGATCCAAGACAAAAAATGGTATATGACTTTGTGGGAAATGACGAATGTTCTTCCAAATCAGGTTTTAGAAAAGGACATAGCGGCATTTCCAGAAGAATTGCCATACAGGGTCATAAAATTATTTTCTTATGTGGATGAAACTGTTTTAGATCCATTCGTTGGTTCTGGAACAACTATGAAAGTAGCCAGACAATTAGGAAGAAACAGTATAGGAATTGAGATCAAAAAATCACTAATTCCTATAATAAAAGAAAAAATCGGTTTTAATGGGCAACAAAGTTTATTCAAAAATGATGATACTTTTGAATTGATAGAAAGAGAGAAAGGATGGATAGAATGAATAGCATAACTGCAAAAATCAAAGGCATAAAATACACTCCTCTTTTATGTAGAAAGTTGCATACCTTCAATTTTAGCGATTTGGATAAAGCACTCTCAAAAGAAGCAACATTTATTTTAAAGATTGACGATAAAAATCAAATCGCTGTAAGTTGGTGGGTATCTGCAAAAAGAACAAGGTCGTATCCGTATGCAAGAGTTTATGACTCATTATCTTTTGCTGGTAAAAAGGTAACGATAATTCCGATCGTCAAAGATGAAGGCAAAGATGGTGATAGAGATTTTTTGCAATGGGATACAGTTTCTTTAATGAGTTTGCTCGGTGTTTATGTAATAATTGCTTATTATAACGATGCTACCAAAAAATCAAGATATGAAAATAAGATAACAGAATAGAGATTTGACATTGATTATTTGAAAAATCAGATAAAGGAACTGCTTTCTTATCAATCTGATGCATTGCATTGGAATTTATCGCAAATTGATAATATTGCTGAAATTGGAAAGAAAGCATTAGATTCTTACATTAAAATTTCTCAAAAATTAGGAGTCGAGATGCACTCAAAAGAATCAGCAGAAAAAAGAATAGCCGAACTGAAAAAAGGTAAAAATACATTTATGGAGTTATCCAGAAATCTCGCAAAAATGGCCCAAAAAAGGGAAAGTGTAACAATACAACCCAAAGAACATTTAGAAGGGATAAAAGGCACAATAACGATAACCAATTATCTTGGTGGAAATTATTACTTTACTTCTGATGAGGTTGAGTTATACGATAAAAATATTTATCTGATTGATGCAAAACATACCAAAGAGAATAAACTTCCATCTTTAGAGGATATTAAAGATGGGCTGTTAAAGATGATTCTTTTTACCAATCTTGAAGATGTAAAAATTGGCAATGAAAAATTTACTCCTATTCCAATATTAAAACTTACAACAGCAGAGACATTCAAAATTGTGGATATGAATAAATCCCAGAAAGAAATGTTTGAGGTTTTAAAGAAAGAAGCACAAATAAATAATTTTAATATATTACTTAACAAACATAAGATTTTATAGAGGAATAGATCAAATGACTACTAAAAAAGATCCAAAAACAATTTCAGAGAAAATATTTAGCCGGGCTAGTAATTCAGATGTTTTTGCAGGAGATTTCGTGTATGCAAAGGTTGATAAAGCTATGATGAATGATATAACAGGACCTCTGGCAGTTAAGGCGTTTTATAAAATAACAGATAAGGTTTTTGACCCTGGTAAGATAATCATTGTATACGATCATCAATCCCCTGCAGACTCTTTGAACGCAGCAGAAAATCATATATTGCTCAGAACTTTTTCTAAAAAGCAAGGTGTCGTAAACTATGATATAAAAGAGGGAGTATGCCATCAGGTAATGCCTGAACATGGCCATGTAAAACCTGGAGATCTAATAATAGGAGCAGATAGCCATACATGTGCTTATGGATCGCTAGGAGCATTTTCTACAGGTGTTGGTTCTACAGATATGGCTGCTGTTTTAGCAACAGGAAAACTCTGGTTTAAAGTTCCAGAGACGTTTCAAATAGAGCTGATGGGAAATATGCCAAAAGGTGTTTATTCTAAAGATATAATCCTGCATATAATCGGCAAGATGGGGTCGTCTGGGGCAAGGTACAAAACAGTAGAGTTTTGTGGTGATACGATAAAAGAGCTTACCATCAGCGATAGGATGACTATATGCAATATGGTAATAGAGATGGGTGGCAAATCAGGCATTATCGCTGCGGATAAGATAACAGAGAGATACATACAAGAGCGTTTGGGCAATTTTAAACTGGATCCGTATTATAAAACAGATGATTCTGCCAATTTTAAAAGGTTTGAATTTGATATCTCCGATCTATCTCCACAGATCTCTTGTCCACACAGCGTGGATAATGTTAAACCCATCGAAGAGGTGGAAGGGACAAAGATAGATCAAATATTTATCGGATCTTGTACCAACGGTAGATTTGAAGATTTTAAAGTAGTATCTGAGCTGATGGGTAATAATAAGATAAACAAGAATGTTAGAGTTATAATAATTCCTGCTTCCCGAACGGAGTATCTAAAATTATTAGATACAGGATTGATAAATCGGTTTATAAAGGCGGGCGCGTTGGTTGAGGCACCTTGTTGTGGACCTTGTTTTGGTGGAAGCTTCGGGCTTTTAGGCGATGGTGAAGTGGGACTTTCTACGTCTAACAGAAACTTTAGAGGCAGACAAGGAAGTGCTAATGCCGAGATATATCTCTGTTCACCGGCGGTCGCTGCAGTCTCAGCAATAAAAGGTGAGATTACAGATCCAAGGAGGTTTAGATCATGTTAAACCCTAACGAGACGGCAATGATCGTCGAACATATGCAGAACGACTTCTGTGAAAGAGGTGGGGCTTTATATATAGATGAAGTGGAAAGTATATTAGAAAATGTAAAACGAGCATTAAAAAAGGCAAGAGATTCTGGTGTAACTGTAGTATTTACGAAAGACTGGCATAGGAAGGATGATCCTGAGTTTAAAATCTGGCCTGAACATTGTGTTAAAGATACATGGGGATCTGATATAATAGAGATACTATCAAAGAAAGAAGATGAATACGAAGTAAAAGGGAGAAGATACAGTTCTTTCTATGCTACAGATCTCGACCTATTTTTGAGAGAGTTAGGGATAAAGAATGTTGTGATATTGGGCGTTATGGCAAATATCTGCGTTCTTCATACCACAGCAGACGCTTCTATGCTGGGATATCGTACCATAGTCTTATCAGACTGTGTTAAATCTCCATCACCTTATGAGGAAAAATATGCCTTATACCATATGAAAAACGTTTTCAATACAGAGATAATAACATCGGACCGTTTAAAATTTGATTAAGAATAAAAATTTGTTTCAAGGAAAGACTTCACTATTTAATGATATTTTTATTCTCAAGCCAAAAAGATAGCTTTATTCCTAAAATTGAGACTAATAAACATCCAATGATCGATATAATCAGAATTTTTAGTGCCGTTGGTTGAGTATAACTTCCATAATTTTCTAATAATATTATATATCTGCTCATACCCCATAATATTATACCTATAGCCAGAGCAAAAAACGGAAATACTAATTTTCTTCCAAATTTACCTTCTTTAAAGTAATAATCCAGTATGCTTCCTATAATCAAAAAAATGGCACCAACGACAAACCACCATATAGAAGAACTGATGAACATCATCACAATAAGCAGAGTACTGCCTGAAATATCGATCGTCGATATAGCGCCTTGAATCAATCCCATGAAAAATAGTATAATGCCTAAAACATAGATTACGAATGGCACCCTACCCTCAATAAAAGAGTCACTTATAGATTTCCAAAACGATTCAAAGTATACACTCCAACCATAATTTATAGATAAAATATAAATTGCCAATACACAGATCACGCCTCCAAATGCAAGCTCTTGTCTCCCAAATAATAGAGATATTCCATAAACAAGCAAAATCAAAGCAATTGGAACAAAAACTCTTTTAGTAATTTTTGGATCCATAAAAAGTTTTTTCAGAATATAATAAGCACTCTCTATATTTTTAGCCTGTTTTACAATAATTCTTTTTATATAATCTATTTTTACCCTTGATTCTATTATAGGGAGTATAAACTCGTCTTCTATCCCATCTGAGACAAGAATAACACTTTCTATATCATATTCCTTTAATATACTATCAAGCTGATCCTTTATCTTCTTATCTGATTTATACCCAACATCCTGATCACCGGCTATCGTAATCAATATTACATCTTTTTCATCATTTACCAGCTCATCATAGATCTTGATAGCCCCATATAAAGCATTTAAGTCAGACTCTTCTGGATCTGCGAGCCCTAACCTCTCTGCAAGAATTAAGTTGTTCTCTCTTCCGATTACAGGTGTTTTAAACCCTGCCTTGATACCTATATCGTCATCACGATCTATACATAAAATCGCAACGCTCATTATCTTTTAGTCGTAATAATTTCTCTGAAATAATAGAATATCGTCTGTGGTAATCTTTTCTCCTCGTTTGAAATTTTCAAAGACACTTTCTGTAATTTTGTTAGCTCTATATCTTTCACGTTCTTTTTTAGAATAAGTTTTCTTTTTATTTAAAGAGTTTATTATCTCCTCAAGATCTTTTAAATCCTTCTCGGCTGATATATATTTATGATGATAATAATCAGCCATCTTTTGTGCATTGATAAAAGCATCGTGTAATACGTCCGCCTCGTTTCGTATAGCTTCTGCTTCCTTGAAAGAGGTTATCATTTCTTGATGAAGTTCCTGTGCTTTGCTTACATCTTCGGATAAAATCTTGTTATACTGATCCAGTTCATTTTTAATGTTTTTATAATTGCTTAATAAAGATTTTAGCTCTTCGTTATCTTCTATCTCTTTTCTTCTTTGTGAATATTCATTCTCTAGCTCACTTATTCTCTTTACTACCCCTCGCTCTTTTTCAATTGTCATGACTCTTGTCTGTTGCTCAAATTTGAGCCGTTCTATCTCTGTTTTAATCTGATTAATATCCTTTCCATCCATATTATTTACATTTTTAAATTTATCAATCTTTTTTGAAACAACGCTCAATTCCTTTAACAGATCATACTTTTTATTTTTATACATCTGTACTTCATCATTGACTTTATCTCTATCCTCTCTCAAATTTTTTGCCTTTTTTAATAATTCTACTCTCCTTTTGTTCAATTCGTCTCTTTTTTCGGCATATATTCTTTTTTCGGCATTATATTGATCTCGTTTTCGTTTGAAAGTTTCTAATTCAATTTCAAGTGCTTTTTTATGTTGAATTAAATTATCAATAACTTTTTGCTGCTCTCTCTCTAAGAAAGGGATAATTTTAGTTAGATTCTTGTCTCTTATGATTATGTCGGCTACTTTATTCAAAGATGGTACAGCATTAAACGCTATTGATAAACCAGCTATCTTAAATAATTCTATATCGTTTGCTCCATCTCCAACAACGATACATTCTTCCGGAGATATTCCCTCTTTTTTACAAAGATCTTCTAATATTCTATCTTTAAACTCTCCAACAATAGGCTGTCTTAATTTCCCCGTTACAACGCCGTTTTTCATTATAAGATCGTTAGATATGATATAATCTGCACCTAACAACCTTCCAAAATAATCTGCAGCGATTTTAAAGCTACCTGTTATGATAGCTACCTTATAATCTGCTTTTTTAGCCTCTTGTATAACCTCTTTTACGCCAGGCATCAATGGAATGTTTTTTATAGCCTTGATTAGATCCTCCTCTTTCAGACCTTTTAACATCCCTACTCTTTTTTTAAGAGCTATCTCATAATTTGTATCTCCGTCCATCGCCTCTTTAGTTATATCTGCAACATCTTTTCCTTTATTAACCATTTTAGCAAACTCATTTATTATCTCGCCATCTATTAAAGTTCCGTCTAAGTCAAATACGATCATTCTCAACTGATGACCGCCCCCATTTTTATTTTTAACATTATCTTGACTAATACCATAATAAAACTCACAATAATTATATCTTTAGTTTAAAAAGATCAAAACTATAAGCATTATCTTTACCAAAATCGAAACAATAAAAGACATTTTGGTATTTTTTCTTCATCTCTGTTACTTCTTCTTTAAGAATAGAAGGTTTTTCTCCTAATAATAACACCCGTTCTATAAATTCTGCCACCATTTTCATCTCTTTCTCTCTCATACCAAGACGGGTAAGCTCCTGTACACCAATTCTTATACCAGATACGTCATCTACATTAGAGTTGACATCTTTTGGAAGCAAATTGGCATTCACAACAATACCAGCATCTTCAAGCTTTGTAGCCGCATCTTTCCCGCTAAATATAGAAGAAATATCTATAACAACCTGGTGAGATTCGGTAAAGCCATGCTTTTTACAGAGTACATCAAATCCACGATTATATAAATCTTTCGCAATATATTTTGCATTATTAACAACTTGCTCAGCATACTCTTTGCCAAAATTTATCATCTCTGCAGTTGTTATAGCCAACGCAGCCAGATGATGAAGATGGTGGTTACTCACAGTACCTGGAAAGACGGCTAAATCGATCTCGTTAGCATATTTTTTCTTGCAAAAAATTATTCCACCCTGAGGTCCTGGAAAAGTCTTGTGTGTCGATGCGGTCATAATATCTGCTCCCTCTCTCAAAGGGTCTTGAAATTTTCCCCCTGCAATCAGACCTAATACGTGTGCAGCATCATAAATAATATCTGCACCTACTTCTCTAGCAGCTTCTACTGCCTCTTTAACAGGATGAGGAAATAAAAACAGGCTTGCTCCGAAGAGTATTATTCTTGGTCTTACCTTTAATATTGTATCTACCATCTTTTCTTCATCTATATTCATTCTCTCGTTATCAAACGGATGATTATATACTTTCAATCCTCTTAAACCAGCAGCAGAATATTTTGCATGGCTTATATGACCACCATCAGATACTTTTAATGAAAGAATCTTATCTCCTGGTTTTGATAGAGCAAAAAAAGCAGATATGTTCGCGTTTACTCCAGATATTGGCTGAACATTCACATATTCTGCTTTAAAAAGTTCTTTACTAAGCTCTATTGTTTTTGATTCTATCTCATCGATGTATCTGCAACCTTGATAAAACCTGTGACCGACCTTGCCTTCTGCGTATCTATGTGATAGATCGGTAATGAGCATACATCTCGCAAGCGGGCTGGTAATATTCTCGCTTGCGATCATCGGAAGGGCATCTCGCCAGTATGATTGATGAGAATTTACTGCATCCAGAATATCTTGGATATTTTTATCAAAGATCTTAATCCACCTAATCATTGAGATACAATACGTAAATTTAAACTTTATCATTGATATAGTGTGTTGAAATATACTTTTTGAATTCTAGGTGAATACAAAAAATAGATTGATATAGAGGTTTTAAATAGTCGACACAACATTTAGAACAGAAGGTTCAAATAGCCAAAAAAAGGAGAGCAAACTATGCGTAAATTAAGCCTATAATTTTGAAATTATGCAAACTTGAGTCAACCTTTCGGAAGAATACCTTAAGGACGCTTTTTTATTTTTTGATCTTATCTTTTATAGTAATCTTTTTATTTCTGCCGGTAGATCTCATTAATCCTATTCATAAACCTTTTTTTAATAGCTACCGGATCCAAAGGAATATTAGGTACGTCTTTATTACCTGGTTTTATGATAATATGGACCAGTTTTGCACCTTTCACCTCTTTTAATTCGTTAAGAACAAGATTAATATCATCTTTTGTAGAAACCTTCCAAGTGTTTTTAATACCAAAAGATTTAGCTACTAGCTCTAGATCTATGGTACTGTATGCGGATGTAACCTGGTCTCCAGTAGATCCATGTACTCCATTATCCAAAAGAAATATTGTTAAGTTTGGCTGATAATTAGCAGTATCTATCAAGGCGTTAGGATTCATAAGAATGCTTCCATCTCCATCAAGAGATATAGTCTCTCTATCCAAATAAAGTGAAATACCAAATCCAATACTCGATGCAAGCCCTAAACTCCCCAACATATAAAAATTGGTCGGCTGATCTTTGATAAAGTATAACTCTTTGCTAGGAATCCCTATATTAGATACAACCGGTTTTTCATTAAAATACTCGGATAAAATAGATATTGCATCATACCGAGTCATCTCGGGTTTTTTTACTCGACTTTTGTAATTAAGTGATACGTTTATCTCTCTTTCAGGTTTTTGCTCTCTTTTGTTGAGACTCAACATCTCGAGATCAGTTTTTTTAGAATCTTCCCAAACTTTAGGGGAGATTAATGTAACATACGGTGTATTATTATCATACGCATCTCTTATAGCATCTTTAATCTTATCTATATCGTTTATATTATTTATTGTTTCGTAAGGTATATTTGCAGCAGTTAAAATTGCTGGAAGAGCCCGCCCAAACGGTATTTGAGCTTGAATTTTCTCATTATAAACACCTCGCCAGCTTGCCAGTATCGGCAAAGGTATCTCATAAGTCTTGCAGAGAGACATAATAGCATTAATAGAGTTGCCTAATCCTGTACTTTGAATTACCATTGCGCAGCGCCCTCCTGCAAGATGTACCCCAGAACATATCCCTATTCCGTTCTCTTCTCTCGTTAATTTTATCTCTTTGAAGAAAGAAGGTAGAAGCCATAGCAAATTTTTGATTTTTTCGCATGGTAAGGTGGCAACGTATTCTATTCTCTCATCTTTCAATATCTGAATCACATATCGTTCTGCATTTAGATTGGAAAAATTTTCTTTCATACTCTATTCTTACCTTTAACTTATAAAATCTTTATCCGTATCTTCATACCGTTTTATAACACCATTTACCATTATAGGAACTATATCATACATATTTATATTGGATATGAACTCTATATCCTTTAAATATCCGATACTACTCAAATATCTTGCATTTTTAGAATTGGATAAGCAATCTTTTAAAAATTCGTAATTTATTGAAATATCATCGTTTAAAAAGGCATATATAGAAAATACGAGCGATAAATCTTCTGTAAATCCGTTTCTTCCACCGACAGCCATTAAATTAATCTTAACATCCTTATAAAGGCTAGATAAAAGATCGACCGTGGCAAACATATTCAGCGTAGACGAAAATATGAAAATCCCACCTGTATTAGCCAGCTTCTTTGTTGTATTCGTCGTCTTTAAAGCAATTTTTGTATAATTTCCTTTGCTTATCGCATCTAACAGCTCGACAGGAGAATTATTTATATCAAATTTTGGAAGTTTTAAACCTTTGTATTCTCCAACTAGCAAAAATCCTTCATTTTTTAATTTTAACAAATCTTTCTCATTATCCAAAAATATTATCTCGTCTATTTCATTTGCCAATGCTGTGATTATAGTACTCGATGCCCTAAGAACGTCTACAATCACGTTTAATCTATTTTTTTTAGGATAACCTATCGTTATCGATAAATTATCATCATAATCTGCCGAATGTATCACCCCTAAACCCCCGTCGCAAAGTTTCCAACCCAAGAATATCATCCGATCTTATATTACCGAGATTTACATCAGGTCCAAAATTAAGGATAAAATATACCTGTTGATTCTTTAACGGTGCCTCAAAGAGGATGTTTTCCAGCCCGATACCTGTTACTAGATTTTTTACCATATCCTCTTTTATATTTCCATTCTGGTCGAATACACCTATCCCTTTTCCCCCCTCTCTTGCTTCTATTATAATTTTAGATACACCTAATTCTATATCCATCTTTGCTTCGTCTATTCTTTGTTTCATTGTTAGTTTTATATCTTTTTTTGGATCTTTTTTACCAATCTCGGCGAATACATTAAATTCCAACTCTTTAGCTTTTTTAATATACTTCTCTTTGTCTTCTTTTGAGATCTCGGTTATTCCAGAAGATATCTCTAACAGAGTAAGACCAATTTTTTTTGCATAATTCAGGAATTGGTCAAATTTGTTTAAAGAATGTGCTATCTCAAATAATGTACCTCCATTGCTCACTAATATCCCATTCTTCGTATAAAGTTTTATCCTTTCTTTGATCTTTTCCTCAGAACAAAATCTAGGAGTACCCCATCCGAGTTTTATAATATCGATATAATCTGCATACTCCATTAGATCTTTTGCGGCATTAAATCCCATCCCTTTATCTAATACCATTGTAATACCTTTATTTCTCGGTTTTTCTACTCTATCAATAATATCCAAAAAATCAAAAGCTTTTTTCATAAGGTTGGTATCTTCTATTTCACAATGATTCTTAAGTTTTTTCTCTATCTTAAATTTATCTTATTTTATTCTTATATATATTGCGATCATATTATGATCAACTTTGCAGTATATTATCAAAAATTTCTAATTAATATGGATAATTATAAAAAGACAAGAACGATAAATGTTAAGCCAGACCATGAGATACGAAAAATTACTTAGAAAGGATATGGCTAAACAAAGAATAGAAATACTATTCAATCTGGCTGAAAAAATATATCCACAATCTATGTCTCTTGCAAATCGTTATGTAGAGATCGCAAGGAACATTTCAATGAGATGTAATGTTCGGTTGGATAAAAAAGAACGGAGGAAGTTTTGTCATCATTGTTACAGCTTTTTAGTTCCGGGTGTAAATTGTCGTGTAAGGCTTCGTGGAAGGTATGCTGTTGTAACTTGTCTCAACTGTGGTAATCATATGCGATACAGATATAAATAGAAAGTTAATTATTTTAATTATTAAAGTTGAAAGATATTACAAAATGGAATGATCAAGATGGAATTGACTATATTTGAAAATATATTGCTAAAACCGAACTCCGAAGTTTTTTCTGATCCTATAGATGTGTTTTACTTTGACGAGATGTCTATAATAGTTAATTATTTTATTGAGGAAGATCAGGATGACAAATTTATAATCGATATTTATAACCACGAGAATGAAGAGTTTGTGCAATATTATCGTATAGACAGCAATAGAAGAATAGGTAAAAAAGAGATAGTTGATGCTAAAAAGACTGGAAAGAGTATTAAAAAACCAAAAACAAGAATTGGTACTTCTATCGGTCTGTGGGGAACGGATAAAATAAAGATAAAATTAATCAATGAGGGCTCTAATAGAGATATAAAACTGGTAAATCTAATATTGATCTTTTAAAAGGTATAGGAACAATATTAATCAATATTTATTTTATAAAATCTTATTATTGATTTGAACATTTAAAATTTTTAATTATAATCCAATATTTTCATATCTAATGATCGCATTCGATATCTCATCTTCCTTGTTATATGCCTCCTCTTCAAAGGATATCCTCTGATATGCTATTATAAAGCTCTTATAAATTATTAAATTTCGTATAAACTCTCCTATATATCTCAAAAGGAACAAAATCATGCCATTTTTTTTATATTGTTCTACATGAGCTAATTCATGAGCTATTAAAAGGATAGCACTTGGATCGTTTTGATTTAATGATTTGGAGAGATAAATCCTCTTACCAAATGTTATTGCACTTGCATCAAACAATTTTAATATCAATCCTGCAAAGATTGATACCCCATCTATCAAAACTATCTCGTCTAGATCTAAGTCGATAAAAAAGGGTTTTAACAAATCTTTTATCTCATCAGAAATAATCTTTCCCATATAGCCTTAAAAATTAATATAAAAAATTAAAAAAATATTGTAAATAATTTTTTAGATCGTTTCTTGCTTTATAATTTTACTTTTTTCAGGAGAGGCACCAGTTTTGTCGATTGCATCACGTTTCCTTTTATAGAATACTTCTTCTGCATAAAGCCTTTCATCGGATCTTCCTCTCCTTTCATTACTTTTATCCAATACGAGCCATCAGCAACTATCGTAAAGATCGGGTTTTCTATCTTTCCATCAACAAACTCTGCCTTTGTACCTGCGGAATCAAATGCTACTGAAAACTGTTCTCCATCTATCTCAAAACCGATACTCTTTCCTGCCCATCCTTTAAAAGATGCTTTTGTTGCGTCATCCAGTTGGTTAGCCGCATCTGCAAATTTTTTTATCATGTCTTTTACTTCACTCATTTAAGTCACCTGTTAAGTATCTTTTAACTACTATTATTTATAGATTTTGATAAGCTTCAACCTTTTTATATTAGAAAGATTATATTGTAAAGATAAAAATTGAGAAATAAAATGAAAAGAGAGAACGGTTTTCTACTTCTTTATGGAAGTAGCTACTCTGATCAAAATATTTATTATATGACGAAATTTTTATCCAACGATCCATTTTTATGTATCGTATCCAACAATTTTAAGAGAAAATTTGTCTATTTACCTGAGATGGAGATAGATAGAGCAAAAAAAGAGGCGAAATTTGATAAAATAAGCAGCTACAATAATTATAACTTGGATGAATTATTTAAAAAATATAAAGATGCTGATGTTGCATTCGGAAAGATGATAACAGACATTCTGCATGAAGAAGGTATATATATCGTCTCTGTTATGAGGAATTTTCCATCTTTTTTGTATAAGATATTAGAAAAAGAAGGCATCTCTATAGATACAATAAAAAATCCATTTGAAATGATAAGACGAAAAAAAACAAAACAGGAGGTAGAATATATTTTAAAAGCACAAAAAGCTGCAGAAGATGCTTTAATTACTGTTAAAAAAATATTAGAACGATCAATTATCAAGAAAGATTATATTTATTATAACCATAGCAGATTAACTTCAGAATATATTAAAGCTGTCATAGAGAAGAGACTTTTAGATAACGATGCCTTCTGCGAAGGACTCATATGTTCTTCTGGTGTAGATTCGGCCGATCCTCATTCTGTCGGAAGAGGACCCATAAAATGTGGAAAACCTATCGTTATAGATATCTTTCCTAGATTAATGACTGAAAGGTATTTTTCAGATATGACAAGAACTTTTGTAAAAGGTGAGGCGGACGATAAATTTATAGAGATGTATAACGTGGTATTAGACGCTCAAAATATAGCTTTTAAAATGCTAAAACCTAATGCGAGTTGTAGGGATATTCATCTATCCGTCTGTGAATATTTTGAATCTTTGGGATACGATACAATAAAAAAGAATAAAAAAATAAATGAAGGTTTTATTCATACCACTGGGCACGGAGTTGGTCTGGATATCCATGAACCACCATTTATAGGAGATAATGACAATTTTTTGATCGAGGGAGACGTTGTGACGATAGAACCCGGCCTTTATTATAAGAATATTGGTGGTATTAGAATAGAAGATATAGTATTCATAAAAAAAGAAGGTTTCGTTAACCTGTCAAATGCAAGCAAAGATTTTGTTATACCATAGGGTGATTTGATTGAAAGAGGAGGATGAGATTTTAGATAAATACAGAGAGGCAGGCAAGATATTATCGTCTGTCGTGAACGATGCGGTTAAATTAATTAAACCTGGTGAGAAACTCTTATCAGTAGCTACGTTTGTAGAAGAAGAAATTGAAAGAAAAGGGGCAAATCCGGCTTTTCCATGTAATTTATCGTTAAATGATGAGGCGGCGCACAGAACACCTTCTTTGGAGGAAGAGACCGTCTTCAACGATGAGGTTGTTAAGTTAGATGCCGGTGCACATATAGATGGCTATATTGCAGATATGGCAGTAACGATAGATTTATCTGGAAAAGCAGAAGATTTAAAAAAATCTGCAGAAAATGCATTGAATGAGGCGATAAAGATTGTTCGTGCTGGTATAACCACTAAAGAGATATCCCGTGTTATAGATGAGACTATATCGAGTTATGGGTATAAACCAGTATCAGATCTGACCGGTCATGGTTTAGAACAATACAATGCTCATGCTGATCCCAGCATACCCAACAAACGCATTAAAGATGGTGTTATTTTAAAATCTGGACAGGTAATAGCTATAGAACCATTCGCAACAGATGGTATCGGAAAAACAAAAAAAAGCAGTTCTATAGAGATTTATCAATTAATCAGGCCTAAACCTGTAAGGCTTGAGAGTATGAGACAGATAATGAATGAGATAGAGAAAAAATACAAGACGTTACCTTTTGCAAGAAGATGGTTGAGTTCTTCCTCCGATCCATTGATCAATAGATTAGTAAACGAAGGTATATTACATCCTTTTAATCTTTTAAAGGAGAAGAGTGGAGGGTTAGTCGCGCAGGCGGAACATACTATGATCGTGTTAGAAGATGGTTGTGAGGTAACGACAAGAATATTGTAAATATGATCTTACTTAATTTTTTAAGCAATCGGGAGGTATTTTGGAATTGAGTAAACCTTCGGTTAATATTGGATTGGTAGGGCATGTAGATCACGGAAAGACCACTATTGTTAACGCGCTTACCAATACTTGGACTGATCGTCATAGTGAAGAGATAAAAAGAGGAATATCTATAAGATTAGGGTATGCAAACGCAACGTTTAGAAAATGCCCAAATTGTGAAGATGGATATACTGTCGAAGAAAACTGTCCTATATGTGGATCACCGACTGTTGAATCAAGAACGGTCTCTTTCGTTGATGCCCCAGGTCACGAGACATTGATGGCAACGATGCTTTGCGGGGCTGCTATAATGGATGGTGCTCTTTTGGTTATAGCTGCAGACGAGCCATGTCCACAACTGCAGACTGAGGAACATCTAATGGCACTCAGTATCGTTGGTATAAAGAACATAGTCATTGCTCAAAATAAGATTGATTTGGTATCTAAAAAGGAGGTTTACGAGAATTATACACAGATTAAAAGTTTTTTAACAAGCATGGGATTTTCTCCGAAAGATATTCCAATAATACCGATCTCTGCACAACAAAAGATAAATTTAGAGTACCTAATCAAAGCGATAGAAGAACATATTCCCACCCCAAAACGTAGACTTGATGCATCGGCAAGATTGTTTATAGCCAGATCGTTCGATGTTAATAGACCAGGTCAACCAATAGAGGATCTAGTTGGTGGTGTTATTGGAGGATCTTTAAGTTTTGGTGTTTTAAAAAGTGGAGATGAGATTGAGATAAGGCCTGGGTATTTTTTAAAATCCGGTAGAAAAGGAAGATGGATACCTTTACGCACGAAAATATGCAAGATTATGTCTGATAAAATGCAATTAGAAGAGGCTACTCCGGGTGGATTGTTAGGTATATCTACTATGCTTGATCCAGCCATAGTCAAGAGCGATGCCCTTGTTGGTCAGGTAGCAGGAGAGGTTGGAACATTACCACCTGTATGGGAAAGATTTTCTATAGAAACGGAGCTTTTTGATAGGGTTATCGGATCCAAAGATGATCATATTGTAGAAAATATTAAAATAGGCGAACCTCTGATGTTGAATGTAGGTACCGCAACAACGGTAGGTATCGTCCAAAAAGTTAAAAAAAATTTATTGGAAGTAGAATTAAAAAGACCTGTATGTGCGGAAGAAGGTTCTAGAATTGCGATAAGTAAAAGAGTTTCAGGGATATGGCGATTGATAGGCGTAGGTAGATTAAAAAATGATGAAAACCTGCCGATATGAAAATCATATTGGACACCAATATCTTCTTGATACCCGGCAAGTATAAGATAGATATATTTGATGAGCTTATAAGGTTAGGATATACCGAATTTATCACAACAGAATCTGTGATACATGAACTTTTAATATTAAGCAAAAAATACAAGAGAAAAAAAGAGATCATGTCAGTGAATGTAGCAATGTCTTTGGCTGATCGTTGTAAAATTATAAAGAGAAAAGATGATATAGAACTTGGACAATTAAAGAAAAATGCAATCGCAGATGATGACATACTATATTTGGCAGATGATATTGGGGCTGTTGCTACTAACGATAAAAAGTTAATCGAAGATCTTAAAAAAAGAGGGATCAAAGTGATTAGATTAAGACAAAAAAAATTTTTAATAGAGGAATAGATTATACATGTATAAAAAGCTCATACTCTTGGACGCAATAAGAGTCCCTCCAGATCGAATATATGGTGATACAAGGACCGCAATTAAAGAAGAGTTAAAAAAGAAGTTGGAAGGGAGGATTGAACAGAACGCTGGATTGATACTGACGATAAATGAGATCTTAGATATAGATAACGGGCATATATTGTTTGGTGATGCAGGGGTATATTTCAACGTTAAGTTTTCTGCCTTGGCATACGAACCGCTCGAGCAAGAGATCGTAGAGGGTGAGGTCATAGATGTCGTGAAATTTGGTATTTTTGTGAATATAGGACCCTTTGATGGTCTTGTACATATTAGTCAGATCTCGGGTGGCTACATTTCGTACGATGAGAAGAATGCCCGATTGATTGAGAAAGATAGCAAAAGGTCTATTACTGTGAGAGATATCGTTCGAGCGAGGATCACAACAGTTAGCATAAACGAATTCGATGTAAGGAGTACAAAGATAAATTTAACAATGAGACAACCCTATTTAGGAAAATTAGAATGGATACAAGAAGAGTTGGAAAAAGATGCCAGCATGCAAGATATGTCATAGGATTATAGAGGGTAATATCTGTCCTTTTTGCCATTCAACCGATTTAAGTAATGAATGGCAAGGATATCTAATAATTATCGATCCTTCCAGATCTAACATATCAAAAAAATTGAATATCGATAGTCCTGGAAGGTATGCTATCCGAGTAAGATGATCGAGTTACCCGAATCGGTTAGACCGTTATTAAAAGATCCTTTTGGTATTTTATATAGAGGAGATGCTGGAGAAGAACTTGAATGCATCTTTAAAGTGAGGAAAGATATCAAAGAATATACCAAATTAATAGTAGTAGGTGATATTACCTCTTACTATTCGTTCATGGCAGATCTTTCGCCGGATCTTTATATCATAGATGAAAGTACCAAACGAGGGTCGGTATCAGAGAATCTAGATAAAATTTTGGAAAAAGAGGAGTATAAATACATTAAAGTTAAAAATCCTCCTGCAATGATATCCAAAGATCTGGTAGATGCGATCGAGGATGGATTAAATAAAAAGACAGGTATTATTGTAGAAGGAGAAGAGGATCTAGCGGTGATACCTGTTATCATTCTTGCACCTATATCTTCTATCGTTCTATATGGTCAACCAGATGAGGGTGTTGTATTGGTAAGGATAGATAAAGATTTAAAGGAGAGAGTTAAGAGTATATTAAAACTTATGAAAGGTTCTGAATTAAAAGATTATTTACTGAGTAGGTGAGATAAAATGGAGATAGAGCTATTGGATAGGAAAAAAAACAAGTTATTAAGCAGAGAAGAGATCAAATTCAAGGTAAAACAAAATGGGCCAACGCCTAAAAAGGATGAGATGGCTAAAAAATTAGCATCACGATTGAACATAGATAACGAGCAACTATTGGTTATCTCTTCGTTGAGATCAAGAAAAGGACTGAGTGAGACTATAGGATACGCAAAACTATATGATGATTTAAATGTCTTAAAAAGAATAGAAGGATCAAAGACAGAGGAAAGATAATAATGGCTATAAATAAGTATTACAATATAACAAAAGATAATAAGATAGAACGTCTTAAAAAGATATGTCCTAGATGCGGAGAAGGTGTCTTTTTATCTGAGCATAAAGATAGATTTTCCTGCGGCAAATGCGGTTATACTGAATATAAAAATAAGTAAAAAATGTCGGATAAATAATAAGCACATATCATAGTCAAATACCAAAGTAACAATGCCGTCTCATAGAGATCAAGGGGCATTCTGTTGATAAATCATCTATAAAACGTAACTCAGTTTTGCCAGAAGATGGATAAAAAGCAATTTTAATTTATTAGGTTCTTAATTATAATATTATTTATATATTTTAAATACTGTATTAAATATTGTGCAGATTAAAACAGTTATAACAGTCTTGGTAGTAATTTTTACTCTTATCCCAGGATTAACTGTAGGAATTTCAGTCTATATGTATGTGGCAGATATGGTTGAAGAACTCAGCAAGAAGGATCTTGAGGAAAGGACTCAAGCAGTTATTCACGGAATGGATGCAATTGATAGGTTGAAGTAAGAGGGAAAATTAAGCGATCAGGAAGCTCTTAAGCTAGTGAAGGATATTTTTATAGGATATGAAGTTGGAGATGAAAGAAATTACAAGGAAGCTTTGCATAAGGGGGAGAGTGGCTTTATCTGGATAATGGACCTTGAGGGGGAACGAAATAGGAAACCGATACTTGGATCTGGAAGGTAAAAATGTCTTTGATACAATCACGGACGAGAAAGTTATTGAGACAGTTAAGCATGAGATTAATACACGGAGCGGTGTTTATGAATCTACCTGGATAGATCCCGTCGCTGGCGAATTCTATCATGAAGTGACCGTTTATGATTTTTATGAGCCTAGAGAGTTGATCGTGGGCAGTGCAATAAATCTTGATGAGTTTACTAAACCTATGAAATTGATAGGTGGTTTTACTCTTATTACACTTGCTATATCGGTAGGAATAGCGTTTTTTATCGAGCATTATTTATCTGTTAGAATTGTTAAACCAGTTACTGAAATTTCGGATGTTGCTAAGAAAATCGATGCAGGCGATCTTTCTTCGAGAATAGAACTTGAAATTGATATAACGAAGTTTGATGCCGTGGGAAAAACCTTTAACAGAATGATTGATACAATTCAGAATAATATAGAACAGCTTGAAGAAGCAATCTCTGTTTTTGGTTCTGTTCTTTCTTCAGTTGCTTCTGGAGATCTAAAAGCAGAGGTTGATCTAAATGCTGTCAGTAGTGAATATTGACAGATTGGAGAGAATATAAACAAAATGATCTCTACTACAAAAGAGCGGGAAGAAGAGCTCAAAAAATTAGAATCGTTTAATCGTGAGCTGGTAAGAAAAGTTCCTGTACCTATGTCTATTTCAGATCCAAACGGAAAACGCTTAGATGTGAACGAGGCATTCGAGCGCTTCCATATGTGTTCAAGAGAAGAAGTGATAGGA
Organism: Candidatus Methanoliparum thermophilum; assembly: GCA_004212075.1. GTDB lineage: Archaea > Halobacteriota > Methanoliparia > Methanoliparales > Methanoliparaceae > Methanoliparum > Methanoliparum thermophilum. The sequence goes on along the minus strand of RXIF01000010.1, from coordinate 103,844 downwards.
TCATCAGTAGAAAAATCACATACAGAGGATTCTATATCAGCCATAAGGGAGGCTCTAGAGCGTTGTAGAAAAGAAGAATACTCGAGTTGTGAGGTAGTAAGCATACGTGGGGATGGAGTTGAGATGCCTGTTATTCTTAACTTCTCAGCACTGAAGGATGAAAAAGGAAACGTAACAAATATTATAATGACTGCCACGGATGTAACAGAGCTCAAAAAGAGGGAAAAAGATCAAAAGGATGGTAAACTATCTTGAATCTGTTTTAGAATTTTATCCTGATACTTTATTAGTATTGGATGAAAAAGATACAATCCGATTCATAAGTCCACTTTTTGAGGAAGATTTTGGATACGATATGGATACGTTCAAAAAATTAGATGCGGAAAGATTAATAGAGAAAATTGTCCCGTCTGAAGAGAGGTATATAGTAGAAAATATAAAAAAGTCGATAAAATTGGGTAAGAATACAGAGTATATGAAATATGCAAAAAAGTTTGTAGATGAATACGACAAAAATAAGAGGTACGATGTATGAATCTTATCGGATAACAATATAGATAAATATAGAGGAAAAAATATGAAAGAAGAGATCAAATCTATGTGTGCAAAATGTTTAAAAAATCCATGTTATTCGGATCCAGATGCAAAGAAACCAAAATTTTGTCCGATGATAAACAAGAAAGAAGTAATAGAAGAAGCGATGAAAGAATACAGTGGAGAGTTATTAAAATTTTACCAAGCATCTGCAAAGCAAGAAAAGGATGGATACTTAAGACCATCCGATGTGATCCATCCTATCAAGTGCAGGATTGAAGAGATCATGGAATTTGCGGAGAAGATGGGATATAAGAGGTTGGGGATCGCATTTTGTATCGGGCTAAAGGAGGAGACATCGAATTTTACAAAGATTTTGGAAGATAGGGGTTTTGACGTCCTATCCGTCTGTTGTAAATGTGGTGCGTTTGATAAAGAATACGTTGGTTTGAACGATGAAGATAAGATAGTACCTGGAAGACATGAATCGATGTGTAACCCCATAACACAGGCGGCTATACTTAATAATGAAAAAAGCGAATTTAACATCGTTTTAGGGCTTTGCGTCGGGCATGATTCTTTGTTCTTTAAGTATAGCAATGCGCCAACGACGGTTCTTGCAGCAAAAGATAGATTATTAGGTCACAATCCTCTTGCCGCTCTATACACCCACCACTCTTACTATTTTAGATTATAATCCTCGATAAGAATAACAAAGGAAGATTTTGATATAATATGCAAGGCAATTATGAAGAGCTGACTCGCGACACGTTCACTTACTATGTTACGTCGAATAGTTAGATATTATTAGATTGGAAATCATCAAAAACGTTCATAATGTAATCAGAGACGCTTTTTGCGACCTCTTCTATGAATCCTAAATAAAAATGGTCTGTATCATAGACAATACATCGTTTTTCTCCAGCAGCTTCCTTATATAACTCTAAAAATTCTTCGAAAGGGGCTATGTTATCTTTATTACCGTGTATAAACAATTTTCTATAATATGTATCAATTTTCGCCTCGATATCTCCTATCTTTTTTACTATCGAGATTAAGACGAGAGACTTTATTCTATCATCTACTATATTAGAGACGACAGTCGCTCCAAAAGAGTATCCTACTAAAGATATCTCTTTCCATCCAACGAAATCTATCGCAGATTTAACATCTTTAATTTCACCTAAACCTCCGCTATATTCTGATCTATAATCGATCGCCAATACCGATATACCTTCATCATAAAGGTTTCCTGCTATCTCTACAAGACGCATATCACACCGGCATCCTCCTAAGAGAGGATGAGGGGGGGCAAGAATTACCCCTTTGTCTGAAGACCTCTCATAAAGTGTAGCATGAATTATATCGTTCTCACCTAAAAATTTCAAATCTCGATTAATCATTTTACTCCGAACGAGTTTAATATTATATCCTGATTTAATCGTCCAAAATGGTACACTTCACCCGTTTTTTTATCGTTTACCACGATATTCGCTGGTGCAAATAAGAATTCGTCTATTTTGAAGAAGTCATACCCGGCATCTTTGAATATTTTAGCAAACGGTTTACCGTAGTCTTTAGAATTGATGGATGGAACCTTTGAAAAGACCTCATCGTAACCATCTACAGTTATATAAACAGATCCGTAGTAGATGTTACAATCGTTTGTAACACCCATCGCATCTTTTTTAATAGGAGCTATAGGAGAAAAACCTACACCGTTCTCTACTTTCGTCACATCGTATCCAAACTCGTCAAGTATATGAAGAGCATTCTCTACCACCCGACCAGATATTTGTATAGATCCGACAAGGCTTCTTGTAGGTGCAACTATCGCATAAAGGTTAGACGGATCTATATCACAGGCATCTGCAATGTATCTCATAACATCATCATCTGGCAATGCATCCGCTTCCAAAGCTATAATACCATAATCTGAATCGTCTTCATAATCTATCCGTTCATAAACGTCTTTTGGTTTTAAAGCCAATGCTCTGGCAGGTCCTGAACCCATAGTAGAATAATTACCGACTTTTATGCTCCATCCTGCCTTTTGAGATGCCAAACATGATATAGCAGGATGATTTACAGTTACATTAATAAAAGGAAAAGGTATATCTTTTATCTTATCCATGACGATGTTTGCAGTTCCAAGTCCGCCCATACATATCTCGGTGAACATAGTACCAAGCTGGTAGCTCCCTTTTACGTTTACACCACAATCTATAACTATAGATCCACTTTTCATCTCATTTACTGAAAGATTGAGTTCTTCTTCCCAATCTAACATAGATTCGACTATCTCCAATGCACCTTCGTTTACACTGATCATATTATCTACATCCTTCGTTTTTTACTCCCATTCTATCGTTATACTTATTTTTTCAGGGATTTTTCCTTGTTTAAATGTCTCTTTCTGTATATACGCTGTTTTCATAATTAATGGAGACCCTTCCGTCTCGATCTCCTTGTATCGTATCGTATTTTTAGTCTCTTTCTCCTTTTCTAACGTAATTATTCTCTTATCACTCATAATATATCACTTTTTAAACCGATTAAATATCTCTATCTTTATATAATATTTGCGACTTACATAATCTCAGGTGAAGATATACCAAGAAGGCTTAGAGAATCCTTTATCACAATTCTAAAAGCGTCTACTAAGGCTAACCGTGCAGACCTTAATTCTTCGGTGGCAGCATTAAGTACTGGTACATCCTTATAAAACTGGTTGAATTGTTCTGCCAATTCTCTGGAATAATTGGCAAGGATATTTGGTCTCAGGTTATCTGTAGCCTCTTTTATAATTAAAGGATAACGTGATATGAGTTTTATAAGATCGATCTCGTTTTGATCTCTTAATAGATCAAAATTAGGATTACTGAAATCTCCACCTTTTTTAAGTATGCTACAAGCCCTGGTATGAGAATACTGAATGAATGGTGCCCCTCTTTTATCAAAGTTTAAAGCATCCCGCCAATCAAATGTAGTTGGTTTATCCGGAGAAATTTTAATGATATCATACCTTACCGCACCGATAGCTACCATATTAGCGATCTCTTTTTTTTCTAATTCTGTTATATCTTCTCTTCTCTTACTAACCTCTAAATACGCCTGCTCCCTTACTTTCTCTAATAATTCATCAACTGATACGAATTTTCCTCTTCTTGTACTCATAGATCCTTCAGGTAGCGAGATGAATTCAAATATTACTACTTTCGGCTCTTTATATCCTAAAATACGCAATACCGTCTTTAATTGGCTTGATATCAATTTATGATCGGCTCCCAATATATCGATCATATCGTCGTATCGTCTTGCTTTCCAGGCGTGATATGCAAGGTCTCGAGTAGAATACAGCGATGTTCCGTTGCTTCGTGTAACAACAAAATCCTTCTCAAATCCAAAAGAACTTAAATCTAACAATAAAGCACCATTATCAAAATAAGCATACTCCGTATCTTTTAAACGAGATATTATCCTTTCAACATCGCCATTGAATATAAATTGGCTCTCTCGTACGTACTCATCTATATATATTTCCAGCTCGTTCAATGTCTGCTCGATTCCTCTTAAACACTGAACAACGACAAAATCAAACTTTTCAATAACATCTTTATCTCCGTCCTCAAACTTTCTTAAGAGGATATCTATATCTTTATTATTATTGCTGAAGTCATTGTCTTCTTCGATTAATCTGTTTGCCTTGATATAAATCTGTGATATCCAATGATCTACCTTTATATTATTGTTCGTGATCTTTAAATTCTCGATACCCCATACCACCACTGCAACCTGTCTTCCCAGATCGTTAACGTAGTATTGAACGTCGACCGAATAACCAGCTTTTTTTAAAATTCTTCTAAGAGAGTCGCCAAGTATAGAATTACGTAAATGGCCTATATGGAGAGGACCGTCTGGATTTGCAGAAGTATGTTCGAGTACGATGGACCCTTTGTAATTTAAAGAGCCGTAATCATCTCTTCTATTCAAGACCTCTTTTAAAGTATCCGATATAAATTTATCACCAACATAAAAATTTATGTAAGGACCGATGAGTTTTATATCGCCTATTAAATCATATTTGTCCTTTAAAAGAGATAATCTTTGATAAATCTCTTCTGCCACACTTTTTGGATTTTTTTTATCTTTTCTAGATATCTTGAATGCTAAAGAGGAAGATACATCCGAAATCTTGTCATAATAATCGAGCGAAAGATCTTCACCACTCCAACCCATATCCCTGGCAACCGTCTTGAGAATGTCGCATACCTCTTCAATGAATTTTTGAAACATCATCCCTCCGTTTGATATCGCAGGATTGCTGCTATACCCCCAAACGCATTTAAAAATTGTGCACCTTCTTCTGATTCAGAAGATATTATCTCAACATCAGTACTAACCGAGCTAGCAAGATTTATCAGCTCTTCAATCAGATCTATTCTATCTTTAATCACCATATTAGAACCACATTCGCATATTTTTGACTCTACAACAGATTGATACGGCACCGTCTCAGTAACCTCTTTACCACAGTTACTACATTTAAACGTTACTTTCTCCTTCTTCAATCCTTCCGAAAGCAATAGAGTATCTACTGAACCTAGCAATAGATTCCTTCTTACTTCTTTCTCACCGTATGTTGCTAATCCTTTCTCTTTTATAACCTCCTTCAAGAACCTATTGACGATCTTCTTATCTTTTGCTATCTCTAATCCTTCTATACTATCTGTTATTTTGTCCACAAGCTCATAGATTCCGGACTCGTCGGTGTACGCAACGTCAAACACGCCTAAAATCTTCTGTTGGAGCTCATAATGCAAGTGCTCACCATTTATAAAATCTTCTTTGGTAGGACTCGGACCACCTATAAAGATCCCTTGAAAATTTTCTAAGCTCTCGTTAAGATAGATCTCGCTTGCTGCATCGCCTATCCTCTTGTAAAACTCATTTATCGCGATAACTCTCAATCTTGAGAACCTTACAGAACTCTGTCCTCCTTTACGCTGTTTTCCAGGTACATTTGATGTTAAATATCTTAATATCTCGACTTTTTTGCCTTTTAAGATACCGATGGTTGCCTCCCGCCTATCCAAAACTAGAAGCTCGTATGTCTTCTTATCTTTTAGCATATCCTTTAAAGGCTCGATATAAAATTCAGAACTGCATTGATAGCTATATGATGTTATAGGCTCAGGAGGTTCTATAATTATGGTTTTCATATCCGTCTTATCTCCTCCAAGTTGGATTGTACCACAAAATATAACCATCCCATTTTTTGGAGGTGTTCTATGGTATTTAAGCCTAGATATAACGGATGATAAAGCAGATTGAACGTTTGTTCTAGTTGATTTTGATTTTATATTAGAGGCAGATCCCATCTCATCCTTCAATTGGGATGTAACGTCCGAGATTTGTTTGTTTGGAGGGATATAAATGGATAATAACTCTGTTCCTTGCCCTTTCATATCTTCTAACTCTTCTAAAGTCCTTTTAAACCTATATCTCTCAGTATCCGAAAATTCTTCCATTATTATAACCTCAAATTAATTTTAAAATATTCCATCTCATACAGCTACGATATTTTCCTAATTCGCATGATTACCGTTATAAACCAACTTTTAAGCGCTATAATTACGCAAAAGGTCTAATACATCAAGAATTCGTCGTTCAACTATATTTATCTATCTTGATCTGTCAAATATTGCATATAAAGAATTTATTTAAAAAGTTTGCTAACGTAAAAGAGAACGGTTTATGATCATTAATAGATTTATTCAGAATTTATTAAATATTCTGATCATCGTTCATCTTTTTAATACTAATATTAATCATCTCTCTGATATACTCCTTAAAAAAATCTATATTGCTGTATCTTACCCTCATCTTATTTAATATCTTCTTATCCTTTTTAATCAATTTAAGATATAATCTTTCTATATTTGTAAAAAATCTAGTTATATTATCTAATATAACAATATTAAAGTAATAATAATCATTTGAGAACAAATTTAAACCAAAATATATCTTTTTAACATTTTTTAAATTCTTTAACGACCCGTCCATTTTATGACAAAATAATAGGTCGATACCCAGATCAAATATATCTTCTGTACTCGAATATTTGAAATAAGGAAGATCTACTCTTTTGAATAATCTTTCATTAAAATTGTTCTCATTAAAACCTAATAAAAGCGTATCGCCCCAAAAAGACTTTGTAGAAGCAGACTTTACGATGATATCTTCTGCCAATATAAAAGATACATTATCCAAGATCAAAGCAGGCTTTCTAGCCAATATCATATCAATGATAGCAACAATATAGGATATATATGCTATCTTTGTTGTTTTTTCACCTAAAAAATAATCCACTGCCTCTTCTTTACCAAAATCTATCAAATCATTATCATTTAATAAATCATCTTCATATGCTTTTACTAATTTTTCTCTAACAATCATAGATCTGTATCTAGGGTGAGATAATGGTATATTAGCCATATTTATCCTAAAATTGTTTGATAATCGTCTATATTAATCTTTTTTATCTGATGATATGTGATCTTCCAAACATTATCTCTGTCTCGTGCAATACTCCATGGTCTCTAAGACAGTCGTACTTGTTAATTGCAAATACCGTCCCGCCGATCATAGCCATACTCGCAAGACCACCATTTGTTATTACGTCCTCGATCGCATCTTTTATCTTTCCATCTACCAGCCCTATTTCAGATGAAAACTCGCAAGATAACTTCATAAAATTTTCTAAAGTCGGTCTTTTAAGAAGACTCTTTAGCTTTTCTTTTCCCACCTTGTTAATCATACCCATAATCTTTCCATCTTCAAGAATATCTTTTGTGCAGATCTCTTTAATGAGGATATAACCAACCTTTTTCTCCTCAACAGGTATTATATCGAAAGATCCATAATTTACCGATCCTCCCTTTTTACGCATAACAAGCCCACCACCAACAGAAATTGCATCTACATCTCCCAGTCCTGTCTTATTTTCTACCTCTGCAATATGTGCTATCTCTGATAATTTGTTGAAAGTTAAATTTTTTGAATAAAGTTTATTTAAAGCGAGCGCAGTACTTATAGCACCAGCAGCGCTGGCACCAAACCCACCTTTAATGGGAACATCAAAATTAGAACTAATCGTTACTCCCTCGTTTTTTAAAATTTTAAGTGCTACATAACGGGACGTTTTTGCCTCGTCTTCCACACTATTAATGTATATTTTTATCTCTTCACTATTGTTCTTCTCTGCTTTTGTGATACATCCATCCTTCAAAATTATTCCTGCCCCCATTGCACCTTTTTTTTTCGGGTTTAAATTGTTATCCGCCGAAAAAAATCCGGTTATGTGAGACGGAGAGTATGATTCAGAAAACTCGGTCATCTTTCAAGATCTCGGATAATTTTGATACTATTTTTTCTGCTATTATCTTTTTAGGACCTTGGACATGTTTTATATCATCTCTGCTCTTTATGATGTACACATCGTTATCCGGTGTGCCCATACCTCCTCTTCCTACATCATTGGCAACTATCAACTCCATCTTTGTCTCATCTTTCTTGGCAATTGCTCTGTCGATCAATTCTTTTACCTCCAAATTCGTCTCTGCTTTAAATCCCACTACTATAAGTTCAGGAAATCTCTCTTTGACATCTTTTATTAATTTTTTTGCCGGTTTGAGCCGTAATATAACTTCTTTATTAGAAGAGATTTTTGTATTTGATTTATTTACAATATAATCAGATATGGCAGCCGCACTTATGAAAATATCATATTTCTTAAGATTTAATTCATTAATGACTGCATCATACATCTCTTCTGCACTCTCCACATATATCTCGTCTATGCCGATAATATCGATATTTCCCTTATGTACTACCGTAACCTTTGCCCCCTCTTTAAAACACTCTTTAGCCAATTCCTCTCCGGTCTTACCAGATGCACGATTTGTTATGATACGTATAGGATCTATCGGCTCTACCGTTGCCCCGCTCGTTATCAAAACTCTTTTACCTTTAAGTACCTTCTTTGATAGGATATGTTCTACATGAAGAACGATCTCATCGTTCTTTGCTATCTTTGCCTTCCCCTCCTCTATTCTTGGTCCTATAAAAGTTATACCTAATTTTTTTAATTTTTCAATATTTTCGAGCAGAATAGGATTTCGATACATAGATTCATGCATCGCAGGGACTATTGCTACAGGAATATTAGACCCGAGCGCCGTATTTGCAAAAAGTGTGATCGTAGTATCGCTTATACCCCCTGCTATCTTGTTTATCGTATTAGATGTTGCAGGTGCTATTAATAACAAATCAGCCTCTCCGTCCATCCCTAAAAACTCTATATGTTCAATTCTACCTACCAGTCTTTCAATTACTTCGTGACCTGATGCATAATGAAGTGTATAAGGATGAATAATGTTTTTTGCATCATCGGTCATAGCAACATAGACATCTGCACCGTACCTTATCAGTTCTCTACATAACTCTACTATTCTTACCGCGGAAACGCTACCTGTGACACCTACTACTATCTTCTTTCCTATCAATGCTCTGCTCTTTGTCCCTTTTATCCTTAAGGTAGGATGAAAACCTCGGTCGTTGTTCTCATTCATTTTGTCGATACGATCTTTATAATATCGTTCTCTTTCAATTCATAATTTTCTCCCACTCGCACGTTTTTTCTAGCATCTATTGCAAAAAGAAAGCTTTCTCCTATTTCACTATGTACCTGATATGCCAGATCTCTCGGAGTAGATCCTCTTTTTAACAAAAACGAGTCTGGAAGAATATTACCATTTTTATCGGTCCATTTTTTCTCGTTTTCCACCGGATATACCTTTATCATATTCAGATTAAATACCACGGTATTAATAGCCTCTTGTACCCCGGTACCCCCAAATTTCCTCATTATATCTTTTATTAAATTTAAAGCGTTCAATTGTTTTTTATTCAATTTTTTTATATTTAATATCTCAAAATCTTTATCACCTGGAATATATTTAATTATACCATTCTTTTCTGCCAGCCTTAATGCCAATTCTCCCTCTGCCGTTGTTAATACGACATTATATCCTTTATCCTTAAGTCTTTTTAATTTTTCAATATTTTCTTCGGGTGTTATATCAACTTTGTTTGCCACTATCAAGATAGGTTTACTCTTTTTTATAAGCTGATTAGAGAAGCGCATGAGTTCCTCGTCGCTCCATCGATAAACCTCATCCGGTAAATCCATCTTATTTATTAAATCGATCGTATCTTGTCTATTTATCTTGAGACTGGCCAATTTATCAAAAAAAACGTTTAATCCATCCATCCTCATCTTTCTGCTAATTTTATTCCAATCCCTGTGTATGATATTATATAACCACATAGAAAGCTCTCTCTCTATGAAATCAACCTCTTTTAATGGATCGTATCTGCCAATTCCTACGATATTTCCATACTCATCCGTAGATCCGGACGCATCTATTACATCAATAATGGCATCAACCTCTCTAAGATTGTCCAAAAATTCATTGCCCAATCCTTTTCCTTGATGTGCATCCGGTACCAGCCCTGCAACATCGATCATCTCTATAGGGGTAAACCTATTTCCATCTTTACAATGTCCACATCTTGTATCCAGCTCGGTGCAAGGGCATATACTTCTTACAAATGCGATACCATGATTTGCATCTATAGTCGTGAACGGATAATTTGCTATCGCTATATCGATAAGCGTAGCCGATTTAAAGAAAGTCGATTTCCCACTATTCGGTTTGCCTGCTATACCTATCTTGATCATAAAACAAAATATAGATCAGTATATAAAAATAAATACCTTTCGATTAAAAATCAGAGATATACTCTTTTAAAGATTTTATCGCCATCTTATCATATTTTAGTATCTCGATAGCATCTACTGCTGCTTTTGCTGCCTGTACTGTCGTTATATATGGTATTTTTAAACCTATCGCAGCCTTTCTAATAGAGTAATCATCTTTTCTCGATCTTTTAGACGATAGTATGTTTATTATAAGTGATACATCTCTTCTTTCTATCATATCCAATATGTTAGGGCTGCCCTCATTTACTTTTTTAACATTAATAGTCTCCACTCCGTGTTCATATAGGTATTCTCCAGTTCCTCTTGTTGTTATTATAGAAAATCCATAATCTTTTAGTCTCTTGCTTAAATCTACTATTTTTTCTTTTAATTCATCACAAACAGATATAAAAATGGTGCCGTTTATTGGTAATTCGTTATTTGCAGCAAGCTCTGCTTTAAAAAAGGCTAGACCAAGTTTATAATCTATTCCCATTACCTCTCCTGTACTCTTCATCTCAGGGCTTAATACAGGATCTATTTCGTCTAGCATATCAAAAGGTAAGACTACCTCTTTAACTGCAACATGCCTTTTTATATCTCCTTTTTTATCCAAATATCCCATCTCTCTCAGATTACGACCTATCATGCATTTTGCCGCAATTTTTGCCAGAGGAATACCCGTTGCCTTGCTAACAAATGGTATGGTTCTACTAGCTCTCGGATTTGCCTCTAAAACATAAATTTCGCCGTCTTTTATTGCCATCTGTATGTTCAATAAACCGATTATCTTTAAATTTAATGCAATCTCTCTAGAAATCCGTTCTATCTCCTCTATCTCTCTTTTTGTAAGAGATTGTGATGGAATCACGCATGCAGAATCTCCAGAATGAATTCCTGCCTCTTCTATATGTTCCATTATGGCACCAATCAAGACATCTGATCCGTCTGAGACAAGATCAACATCTATCTCTATCGCATTCTCCAAGAATTTATCTATCAGTACGGGATGTTCTCGCGTTACCTTCACTGCCTCTTTCATATACTTCTCGAGATCTTCCTCGTCGTACACAATCTCCATAGCCCTTCCGCCAAGAACGTAAGACGGCCTAACAAGAACAGGATATCCTACCTCTTTTGCAACTTTTTTTGCATTTTCAAACGATTTTGCAATACCGTTCTTTGGCTGATTGATATTCAACCTTTTCAAAAATGCACTGAAGAGATCTCTATCCTCTGCAATGTTTATATCTTCAGGAGAAGTCCCTAATATCTTAGTATCCAATCTTCTTCTCTCAATCTCTTCTTTTAGCGGAATTACAAGATTGACAGATGTCTGTCCGCCAAACTGTACCATTACTCCATAGTATCTCTCTTTCTCGATGATGTTTATGACATCTTCTACACTTATCGGATCAAAAAATAATTTATCCGATGTATCATAATCTGTAGAGACCGTCTCTGGATTATTATTTATAATATGTGTCTCGATATTCTCTTCTTTTAATGCCATTACTGCATGAACGGTACAATAATCAAATTCTATACCTTGCCCTATCCTTATAGGACCCGATCCAACTATCAAAACCTTTTTTTTATCGGATGGAACTAACTCGCAACTTTTCTCATAAGTAGAATAATAATAAGGCGTTTTTGCCTCAAATTCTGCCGAACAGGTATCAACCATTTTATATGTAATATTGATATCTTCTTCTCTTAATCTGTAAATCTCATCTATCTTCTTACCGGTTATCCTTGCTATTGTCTCATCGGCAAACCCCATCCTTTTTGCCTTGGCAAAATTCGTTTTAAGATCTTTTTTAAGATTTTCTTCCATTGTTATAATTTTTTTAATCTTTTCCACGAAGAATGGATCGATATTTGTCATATTGACTATCTCATCTATGCTAAAGTATCCTTTCCTCAGCGAATCGAATATTGCAAAGATGCGCTCGTTTGTCGGGAGACTTATATGTCTTTCTGCATCTTCTTTACTATATTCTGTCAATATATTCTCAAAAATATCCAAAGACCGTAACGCTTTCATTAAAGCACTTTCAAAAGTTCGTCCTATCGCCATAGTCTCACCGGTACTCTTCATATGTGTTGTTAATCTGTTATCTGCCTGAGGAAACTTATCAAATGGCCATCTTGGTATTTTTACAGCGATATAATCCATTGCAGGCTCGAAAGATGCAAATGTCGTTTTAGTAACATCATTCTGGATCTCGTCAAGATTCAAGCCTATCGCGATTTTTGCAGCGACTCTTGCGATAGGATAACCTGTTGCCTTTGATGCAAGGGCTGAAGATCTGGATACACGAGGATTTACTTCAATTACCCTATATTCTCCGTTTTTAAGAGCAAATTGAATATTGCATCCTCCTTCAACCTTTAAAGCTCTTATTATCTTTAAGGATGCGGTTCTCAACATCTGGTATTCCATGTCTGTCAACGTTTGAGACGGTGCTACTACTATCGATTCACCCGTATGTATCCCTATTGGGTCTATATTCTCCATATTACATACGGTGATACATGTATCTTTTGCATCCCGTATCACTTCATACTCTATCTCCTTCCAACCACCGATGCTCTCTTCTAAAAGTACTTGATGTATCCTAGATTTGTTCAATCCGCCTCTCACGATACTTTTTAACTCTTTTAAATTATTAGCAATGCCTCCTCCCGTTCCACCTAAAGTATATGCAGGTCTTATAATTATTGGAAAACCAAGAGATTCAGATGCGGCTATCGCCTCCTCAATAGAATTTATCGCTTTACTCTTCGGAATCGGCTCTTTTATCTGCATCATAAGATTTTTAAACCTGTTTCGGTCTTCTGTATTTAAAATAGAATCAAATGATGTCCCTAAAAATTTTATGCCATATTTATCAATTATTCCCCGTTCTTTAAGTTCTGCAGAAACATTTAAAGCCGTTTGACCTCCAAAACCTGCAATTAATCCATCAGGCCGCTCTTTTTCAATAATCTTTGAGATTATATCGGCATCTATAGGTTCTATGTATATCTTATCTCCCATATCAGGATCGGTCATGATCGTTGCAGGGTTTGAATTAATCAAGACAACGCTTATCCCCTCCTCTTTTAATACTTTACATGCTTGCGATCCAGAATAATCAAATTCTGCTGCCTGTCCTATCTGTATAGGCCCAGATCCTATTAATAATACCTTCTTTATATCGCTTCGTTTCGGCATATCTATTCCATATTCTCTCACATTATTATTCTTTTTAAATCATATAAAAATTTTTTTTTGCTATCCTGCGGGCCAGGAGTAGCCTCTGGATGGTATTGAACGGTTAAAATATTTAAATAATTGCTATGTAATCCCTCTACCGTATTATCATTTACATTGATCTCTGTTATCTCTATCTTGCTATCTTTATCAAAAGAATTCTCATCTACCGCGAACCCATGGTTTTGTGATGTAATAAATACGTTTCCTGTCTTAAGATTTTTGACGGGATGATTTCCTCCTCGATGCCCAAACTTGAGTTTATATGTATCTCCACCCGCTCCTAAACATACGATTTGATGGCCTAAACAGATACCTATCAAAGGTTTAATTCCTAAAAAATGTTTGACAATATTTATTGCATTTTTTGCTTTTTTTGGATCACCAGGACCATTGGAAAAGAAGATAGCATCCGGTTCACATTCATCAATCTCTTTTACGGTCGTGTTATGTGGATAAATATAAAGATCGAATCCATTATCTGCAAGATATTTTATTATACTCCTCTTAATACCAAGGTCCAATACGGCTATCTTCTTCCCATCTCCTCGCACCCTATATTTATCTTTACAAGAAACCTGCTCAATCAGGTCAAGATCACTTATATAAGGCGCAGATTTTGCGGCATCCAATACTTCCTCATCATTATAATCACCAATCGCAAGGCAAGCTCTCATAACCCCTTGATCTCTAATTTTTATGGTAATGTCTCGCGTATCAATATCTGATATTCCTAACTTACCTTCTTCTCTTATCAACTCTTTTATATTTGAAGGGGTATCACAAAACTCTCTAACCACCACTCCTTCAGCTTGGATACGATCAGATTGAAATCTATCTTTATTAACTCCGTAATTTCCTATCAAAGGATATGTAAAAAGTAAGATCTGTCCTTTAAACGAAGGATCTGTCAAAGATTCTTCATATCCAGTCATAGCAGTTGTAAAAACAATCTCACCTGTTACTAATTTTCTATTACCAATCCCCTTACCATTATAGATCGTACCATCCTCCATTGCCAAAATTGCATTCAAAATATTCCCCCTTAAAGATTTCAAACTTTTATAAGATTTAACGAATCCTGATATTAATTATAACTTAAATAGTTTTTGTACTTATTTATATTATCAAAAACGATAATTATAAATAAGACTAATATATATTTTATAATTAGGTATTATTTAATAATACTGACACGTAAAAGGGGGTTATATAAATGGTGGAAACGAGAAAAACATTGAATTTTATAGGAAGAATAGCGTTCTTGGTAGCTTTCGTGATAGCCATAATAATGGGTTTGCTTACAGGTGCAGAGATAATTACAATGGATACATATGGCTGGGTTATCTTAACATTAGTAATATTAGGCCTGATCGTCGGTCTATTAAATATAGCACAAGAAGAAGTAGCCGATTTTTTGATAGCATCAGTAGCTCTCGTTATCCTCAACACACTTGGTGGATTGTTGCTTCTTATTCCGTATGTAGGTGGCTATATAGAATCTATCATCAACTACATAGCAGTATTTGTCGCTCCAGCTGCTTTGGTAGTCGCATTGAAGGCTATATTCAGCATGGCAAGAGAGTAAACAGATTTAATCTTTAAAATTTAAAATTATTAAATCTTTTTTATTTTTTTGGTATTCTGCATAACCTATCAATCGTTTTTAATAATATCAACAAGTTTACACGTATTGAATACGCCTTTTTCAGTTATCAGCGCCTTGACATATTTAATGGGGGTAAAATCAAACGCTGGGTTGAATACTTTAACATCTTTCGGTGCTATATAACTCCCGTTGATCATCCTTAATTCATCCGCATCTCGTTCTTCTATGATTACTTCTTCCTCCCTTTTACTCCTATCGAATGTTGATAATGGAACGGCTACATAAAAAGGAATACCATTCTCCTTTGCCAATACAGCATGGGTATATGTACCGATCTTATTGAATACACCATCTTTTGTAATCCTATCAGCACCTACTATCACTTTATCTACCATCTTTTTTCGCATTACCATTCCTGCAGTAGAATCCGTGATCAATCTCACATCTATCCCATCATTCATTAATTCCCATGTAGTCAATCGACCTCCTTGGTTTAAAGGTCTTGTTTCGCATGCAACAACTTTTATATCCTTACCCATCTCTACAGCACTTCTAACGATACCCAAAGCAGTCCCCCATCCGACACATGCGAGCCTACCCGCATTACAATGGGTCAATACCGTATCCCCATCCTCCAACAAGGCGGCACCATTCCTTCCTATCATCTTGTTTATTACGATATCTTCATCGGCTATCCTTTCAGCCTCGTTTAAAGCATCCTTTCTTATCTCCTCTATCTTCTTTTCTCTTAAAATTTTGTTTAATACTCTATCTACACCCCAAGAGAGATTTATAGCTGTAGGTCTGGAGTTCTTTATCTTTAAAGAGTCAGATATCAATATATTTTTTAATTCTTCTACATTCGCCCCATCATACGAAAATGATGACAAAGCTACACCATATCCACCAGCTGCCCCTAATGCAGGTGCTCCTCTTATAGACAAAGATTTTATTGCATCTATCAGAGAATCTATAGTTAAACATTTTATTATATCTAATTTTAATGGTAGTTTCGTCTGATCTATCATCTCGATACAGTTTACAGAATAATTCCACCAGATCGTTCTATTATTCATAGATCTCATATTATAAAATTACTACTATTTTTAAACATTTGCAATCTTTTTGATCTCTACACCGAGTAATTTTAATATTCTGTATCTCTCTTTGACGATTGTCGGATCCGTCCTCTCCCTTGGTCGTTTCACATCTACTTTTATCTCTTCTATAATCCTTCCCGGGCTTCTAGACATGATTATAATCCTATCTGCCAAGTAAAGTGCCTCATCAACGCTATGCGTTACGAAGATGACAGTCTTTTTTTCTATCTCCCATATTTTTAATAACTCATCCTGTATAATATTTCTCGTCTGGGCATCTAAAGAACCAAAAGGTTCATCCATCAATAATATAGATGGATTCGTTGCGATAGATCTTGCTATCGCTACTCTTTGTTTCATTCCACCTGAAAGTTCATAAGGATATTTGTTTTTTACTTTGTTCAATCCGACAAGGCTTAAATAATGCTCTGCAATCTCTCTCTTGTTTTCAAATCCGAGAATCTCTAATCCGAACTCTACGTTCTTTAAGACATTCCGCCATGGAAATAGAGAAAACTCTTGAAATACCATACCTCTCTCGGGGGATGGACCATCAATATTCATTCCGTCAAGCATGATCTTCCCAGTAGTCGGAGTATCTAAACCGGCAATCAATCGCAATAATGTTGTCTTACCACATCCAGAAGGACCGATAACACATAAAAACTCGTTAGGTTCTACTTCTAAAGAAATATCGATTAAAGAATGGACTTTTTCATTATTCGAATCGTATATCTTTGTTACTTTATCCAGTACAAGATATCTACTCATCTACCTCACTTCACGATCCCTTTTTTCCATTTAAAGAGTTTATCCTCTACAAAATATCTGAATAAACGATCTAAAATAAGAGCAATAATCCCTATTAGTAGCATATAAGCTATGACATAATCAAGCTGGTTCCATTGATAAAACTCTGAAAACAATCTATACCCAAGCCCGCTCTCACTGACTCCAAACATCTCGGCTGCAACTACACACATCCATCCTACTCCCATTCCCATCTTTGTTCCGGTAGCGATCGATGGTAGAGAATAGGGAAGAGCGATATATCTTATCATTTTAAGATCTGTTGTACATCCTAAGACTTTACCTGTATCTATCAATACTTTTGGTGTATCCTTGATTCCAGTATAAGTAGAGATCATTATAGGAAAAAGCGCTCCTATGAATATAATAAACCCTGCTGCATGGTGAGTTAGACCAATCCATGCAATAATTAAAGGTATCCATGCCAAAGGAGGAATAGGTCTTATTAACTCAACTACCGGATCTAATAATATAAATATCTTTTTAAACCAACCCATTAAAATACCTAACGGAACACCTACACAAAATGCTGCCAGTAATCCAATACCAAAATGGTATAGACTCATTGATATATCCGGATGCAGATAACCTTTAATGGCAAGCTCATAGAAAGAGATGATAACCATTGAAAATCTAGGGAGTAGACTTGGATCGTTTATGATAATTGCTATAACTTCCCAGAGAATGATTGCTATGATCAGTGGTATTAGCCATACCCATTTTTTTCTCATCTTCCCCATCATTTTTTATCAATTACCTTGTCATATTGTCATAGAATCTAAAATCAAAAATATCATGCTCTTTTAACAAACTGTATCCTCTTCGCTCGTATCGATCCCTATTTAAATTATAAATTACTTCTGCATACTTTTCTACCGATTCTACCTGTTTATATGGATCATATATCCATTCCATATCACTCTCTCGTATAGACTGTAACACAACATCTTCATCCGTTCCAATCCATTTAGCTATAATACCAGCAACTTCTTCTGGATGGTCTTTTACATATTCTGTAGCCCTAATGTGTGTTTTTACGATCTGTTCTACGATTTCCGAATCATTTTTTATTAATTCTTCCGATACTGCAAGACAGCAGCACGCATGACCGGGCCACATATCGCCCGACCATTCTACCACTTTTCCAGCACCCTGTTTTTCTGCTATCTCAGGATGTGGTGATGGAAGAAAGACAGCATCTATATGTCCATATATAAGTGCCGAGACTGCCTCAGCAGGACCCATATCTTTTATTATAACATCCTTATTTAGATTCAATCCATTATCTGACAACCATTTTGTAAGAATAGTATACTGTATCGATCCTGGTGGATAAGTTGCTATAACCATACCTCTCAATGATTCCGGTCCGGTATAATTTTCTGCTAATTCAGAACGAACGACCAATCCAGATCCTTGTATCTGCACTGCAGCTACAATTTTTGCATCCATTCCTTCGTATAGATGTGATACAACAGGTGCTGATCCTGTGTATGCAGCATCTATTTTACCATATTGTAATGCTTCCATCTCTGGCGGACCTGATGCAAATTTTTTAAATTCGATGCTCTCTATACCAAACTGTTTTAAATCATCTTCCCACCAACCTTTTTCTGCTGCTACCATTAATGCTGCATGATGTGTGCTAGGTTGGTAGCCTATAACTATCTCAGTCTTTTTGTCCGGTTGCAAACCAATTAATAAAAAGATTAATATAAGAGATACTACGGCTATTATAGCTAACGATAATATCAATTTTTTATTCATATTCATGCTTGTTGTTTAATAGTTTATATAATATATAATTTTTGATGTTTATACTATTTTATTATCTCATTGTGTTATTTTTAGATATCTTTTAATACTAGTTGTACAGATTATATGTAATAATGGATGATATAATGGATGATATCGATAGACTTTTAAGGAGTATTATTATATCCGATGAGGAGTTTAGAAATACTTTAAATAGTATAATAAAAGAAAAGTATAATAGCATCTTAGAATTCAGCAAGATATCTGAGACATCTGCCAGTACTTTATATAAGATACTGTCAGGAGAGAGAAAACCGAGTATTAAGACGTTGCAAAAGATCTGTTTTGCTTTAGAAAAAAGCAAAACACAAAAAGGAAAGTTCATCGCGGTGATTGCTGCAAGATCGGTATTAGACGAGGCAATAATGGACGGGATTACTATCAACGATGTTACTTATAAAATAAGGGAATATGCAGCCTTCACGATGGAAGATGCTATCATATCTGCAATAAAGGCGGAGAGAGACGGGGCAGCAGGATTGGTATGTGCGCCTATAATAAGTCCAACCATTGAAAAGATCGTCTCGATACCTATCGCTACGATAGTACCTCATGAAAGTATTCATAATGCAATAAAAGTGGTTGCTAGGAAGATAGCACGGTTTTAATGGGGTAGTAGGGTAGCCTGGTCGATCCTCGGGCGTTTGGGACGCTCGGACGGCAGTTCGAATCTGCCCTACCCCATAAATTAAAGATTTTATAATTATTTTTAATATAAGATGAATATCGGTATATTCTTTCATGGTTCGAAGATATTTGATAAGGGTTTAGCAAAAGATTTAATAAAATTTTCAGCATCTCTTGGTAGATTAGAAGCATTAGTAAACGGACCTATGGGTTCTACCGCATGTTTTGACAATTTTTTGGAAGATATTGTGCATGTAGAAAATTTAAGATCATCTTTGTGCATATCCAAACTTGCAAAAAAGAACGATCTTGTTATAATCGCTACTTATTCTAAGAACCCTAATAGTGGTCTTGCTTACTGCTGGCATGTCATAAATAGGGCAGATATACCGTCCACTCTCTCTTTAATTCAGATAGAGTTTTCTAGCAGTCTTTTAATTCCATGGTTTATAAATCATGATAAAAAGGATATAGATAATGTAATAAAAGAACTCGTTACCAATTTTTCTCTAATTATAAAAGATCCACCAGAGTTTGGTAAAGTATTATGGAAAGTCGGAGAGGAAACATTTAGAAAAGTTTTGGCTGTCGAACCAGGTGATTTCGTCCTGATCAATGGGATAAATGTAGGTAGAGCAATCTCCGATGATGTTATCATTGTAGAGAAAGGAGGAAAGATAGTCGAGATTAAGAATTTATCGCCTAAAAAAGAGTCTTTAGAAAAATTAAGTAATATGCGTATCGAGTTGGATAAAATAAAAATAGATACGACTAAATCTTTAAGAGATTATGATATGTACTACCATCCGAGAGTTTTGGATCAGAAAGATCTTAACCAAATGGGAATCGGTTTTTTAGATCATGCCGGATATGATATATATAGTATTATAAGAAATTGTAAAGGATTGATAAGTGTTGGCGATGATACCACCTCTGTAGTATCCGATATTGCATATAGGTTTAAAATTCCTGTTATTGGAATAATAGACCAGGATCGCGACAAATTGTTGAATAATGTACATGTTCACGAAGAGTCAGAAGTTTTTATCGTTAAAAAGGATGACGATGCAGGAAAGATCGTCTTCAACGAATTGTTTAATGAATCAAGATTGATAAACGTACCTTTTGATAATATCAAAGAGAGGATATCTGAGTTATTAAAGTGTAAAGGTTTACTTATTAAACGCCTTCCAATGAGGGATTTTTATACTTTTATGGAATAGATATCCGTAAATATCGTTTATAATTTTGGCTTATTATCTCATTCTATATCATAACCCCACCAATCGACAGCATTGATATAACCTTTACCTCTTGGTGTTAATATATACAGATCATCCTTATGCTCAATAAATAACGATTTTTCAAGCATACCGAGATGGTACTTTGTTTGCGTAAGATCCATCTTAAACTCTTTTGTTATCTCATCTATGGTTTTTCCACTGGACGTACCAATAAATTTTAACAAATCTCTCCTTAACGGGTTTTGAAGGGCATCTAATGCTATTTTATGATCTTTTGTTGGATTTTCCATCTTGCCCTCTTTTCTCATCTTTTCTGCCCATTTTTTTATTTCTATTGATAGTTCATCTTTATCCATAGATTACATTTTATCAATATTAGTATATATAACTTGGTAATCTACCATGTATCGATCCACATCTTCAATCCAGACAACATATACTCTATCGCCAATGCTGCGGTTAAAAATCCTAATACTCTAGTTAATATACGTATTCCTCGTTCTCCAAGCAATTTATATATATTAGTAGCCAGATAGAACATAAATGCAGCGATTAATATCGTTAAGACGATAGCTGTTATCGTTATATACCATTGCGTCGTCTGCATAAGAACAATCACCAAAGATATAGCTCCAGGTCCAGCCAACATAGGTGTTCCTAATGGTACAATAGCGATATCATCTAGGTAGGATGGAGGTGCCTCAGACGATTTTTGAAATAGTGATTTATCCCCTTTATAGAGCATACTCATACCTATCTCTAATAACAAAATTCCTCCTGTTATTTTAAGTGCATATATAGAAATTCCTAAAAAATTAAGTATTATATTCCCTAAAAAAGCAAATAAAACAAGTAATATAAAAGCAAATGTGCAAGATTGTCTTATTAATCTGTTTTTTACTTTTTGAGGCTCGTTTGGTGGGCATATCGTTAAAAAAAAAAGTTAATCCTGCAAATGGATCAACTACGATAAAGAGAGGGATAAAAGCCAACAAAAACTCGTTTATTATATCCATATATTGATCCAGCAAATCTATGTTTTTCTATTTATTAATTATTTATCTAATCTATATCAAATCTATTCCATTCGCCTCTTGGTAATGGAGTTAACATTTTTAGTATCATCTGAACGGGAATTTATCCGTTCTATTAATCCAGCAAGTACGTTTTTAAGATCATAGTGAATAATCTACGATAGATAACACGTTCTTCTGGATAACTTATATCTTTGACATAATTAAAACAGATCTGATATAATTTCACGAGGTATTATACTTAAATAACCCAGATAAGGAATTCTAAATTTGGCTTTGCCAATAATCCACTCTTTTTTTACAGGTTTTGAGATAAAAGGTTGATCAAGCATATGATTTGTCGCTTTATTGTCTCCTTTTGTCAAATATCCATCATAAGGCATATCCTCGAATACATAAATATCTCCATCTATCTTGATGAACAAACTTTCACCCTCTTCAAGATAAGCAATTACTCTATGGATTATTGGTGCTTGGTCGTTATCTCCATTTGGTCTATATATAATTACATCACCATAATCACCAAACATCTTATAACCCATCTCTCTTCCATCTATATATGATATAGGATCTCCATAACGATCTATCGATATCATTATGATAAGATCCCCTTCATGTATATGAGGTTCCATACTGGATCCTTGCACTGCAACAAACGGGGTGGCAAAACCGGTTGCGATATAAGAAATACCAAAAATCAAGAGCAGACAAAATATAACACCAATAATAGATCGTGGTAAGACTCCTCGTCGGTTCATCAACATTTATATATCCTTTCGTTATAAAAATTTAACTATAAGATGGATGAGGATGAAATAATTAAATTGGTGCTTGACAGAGGTTTTCTTATAAATGAAGATGCTTTAAACCTTATTAAAGATTTTAAAGATGATAAAAAGATAAGGCAGGTTATAGATAATATCTCTTCCAAAATGGATTCTTCAGCTCCAGTCATCATGCCCGGGCATCTCAAATTTTTGTATAATAATAGAATTAATGTAAAATATAGTACATGTTATGCTGAAGAGAGTTATACCGGCTTTTCTAATCTTTTTATTGATAGGTTTGAAAGGCTTAGCAGTATCTTTAAGAAGAGATTGTCTGTAACACCGATAAAGAATGTCATGAATAACGAAAGTAGGCATGTATTTGTGGTAGGGATAGTATCAGATATCAATCATACAAAGTATGGAAATAAGATTATAACGATAGAAGATGAGACAGGTACGATTAATGTATTATTTTCGAAAGATTTAAAGACTAAAAATGAAAATATATTACTAGATGAGGTTATAGGGATAAGAGGATTTATTAATGAAAAAATTTTGATTTCAGAAGAATTTTATCGGCCAGAAATACCATTAAACAGAGAAAAAGCACGATCTCGTGGAAAAGTAGGCTTAACATCGGATATACATGTGGGAAGCAAGATGTTTAGCTCAAAAAAATGGAGTAAGTTTATAGATTTTATAAGAAAAGACGAAGAAGTCGCAGGAGATTTAGATTGTATAATAATTGCGGGCGATTGTGTCGATGGTATTGGAGTATACCCGAACCAAGAATTAAGCCTGAACATAACGGATATTTTAGATCAATATAAAGAGGCCGCTTTTTTATTGAGCGAAATACCCGAAGATATCGAGATAATTATCTTGCCAGGGAATCATGATGCGATTAGACAGGCAGAACCACAGCCTCCTCTCCCTAAATTTATTCAAGATTTCTTTTTGGATAAGAGAGAACGAATAAAGTTTGTTGGGAATCCATGTTACATATACGTAAATGAGACAAGTATCTTATCATATCATGGTAGATCCTTAGATTATCTAATTCAAGAGTTTTCTGGATCGGATTATAAAAATCCTATCTCTCCTATGATCCAGATGCTAAAAATGAGACATCTTTCTCCCACATATGGTAAAGTTCCTATGACTCCGGCGGGAAAAGATTTTCTTACGATAGATGATGTCCCTAACATATTACACTGTGGCCATGTCCATACTTTTGGTATAGGAGAATACAGGGGTACATTATTGTTCAATACTGGTGGATGGCAGGAGCAAACATCTTTTCAGTACGAAAGAAACATTGTGCCGGATGTTGGAAAATTCCCAATAATAGACTTGGAGACTATGGATATAAAACTATTAGATTTTGGAGGATAGACAGAACGAATGAATATAGAGGACTATTTTTCATTTCTCGATGAAAAACTCGTAAAATCTTTGAATGTAGCAAAAAAAGCTCGATCTAGAGGGTATGATCCTCACGAATATGTTGAGATAGATATTGCCAAAGATCTGGCAGATAGAGTCGAATCTTTGATAAAATTTGATGGTATTGCCGATAAAATAAGAGATTTAGAAGAGGATATGACACGAGAAGAGGTTGCATTTAAAATCGCAAAAGAGATTGTTCATCGGATAAGACCGTTAGAAAAAGGAATAAACCTTGCTATACGAACAGCGGTAGCTATACTTACTGAAGGTATTGTTGCTGCGCCAATAGACGGGATTGCCGATATAAAGATAGATAGCAATGATGATGGATCGAAGTATATAAGATTATATTATGCTGGTCCTATCCGAAGTGCTGGAGGGTCTGCTCAAGCGTTATCAGTTGTGATAGCGGATTATATTAGAAGAGAGGTGGGACTAAATAGATACATTCCACGAGAGGAGGAGATTAAACGTTGCTTAGATGAGATAATATTATATAAACGGGTTGCACATCTTCAACGTATGCCTCCGCCTGAAGATGTTAGAAAGATAGTCTTAAACTGCCCTGTTTGTATTGATGGAGAACCAACGGAGAGTATAGAAGTGTCTTCCAACAGGAATTTAGAAAGGGTGAAGACTAACAGGTTGAGGGGGGGAATGATCCTTGTTATATCAGAAGGAATATATCTAAAAGCGCCTAAAATAAAAAAATATGTCGAGAAGATGGGGCTCGATGAATGGGGTTGGATAGACGAGTTAATCAATAATAAAAATACATTTCAAGATAATAAAGATGATAAAGAAGATGCTTTTTTAAGCGAGATAATAGCAGGAAGACCCGTTTTTTCTTATTCAAATGCAAAAGGTAGTTTTCGTTTAAGGTATGGCAGAAGCAGAAATTCAGGGTTTGCAACGATAGGAATAAACCCTGCTACCATGTTTGTATTCCAGGAGATGATCGTACCAGGCACACAGATGAAGATAGACATTCCGGGAAAAGCCGCCGGTATCGTTCCGGTAGATTCGATAAAAGGACCAACGGTGCGGTTGATAAGTGGGGATGTAATCGAAATAAATACTATAGAAGCTGCAAAAAGCAATTTAGGAAAGATAGAGGAGATCTTGGATAACGGAGAGATCTTGATAAACTATGGCGATTTTTTAGAGAACAATCATTCTCTATTGCCATCCACATACTGCGAAGATTGGTGGATGTTAGAGTTAAAAGAAAAATTAAAGGAAAAAGACGATTTTGATAACCTTTTACAGAATACCTTTATCAAGATAACTGGAAAAGATGCAGTAAGATTATCTGAAAAATATAACGTGCCTTTACATCCTGATTTTACATATAATTGGAACGATATTTCTGTAGATGATTATAAAAAACTAATATATGCTGTAAAAAAGTATGGATCGTTCGATAATAATAAAGATCTGCTAAATATTAAAGATATTCATATAAAAAAGATATTAGAAGATCTGCTCGTTTTACACAAAATTAAAAACGATAAAATAGAAATAAAAGACGCCACTCCTTTAATACGTTCTCTTGGATTGAACGAACAACTAGAAGAGAGCAAAGAATACAATATCTATGAAAATGAGGAAAATACGCTTAAATTAGTAAACAAAAGAAGTGGATTAATAATAAGAGAGAAATCACCAACCAGAATTGGTTCTAGGATGGGAAGACCTGAAAAATCAAAAGAGAGAAAGATGTCACCAACCACACATGTAATCTTTCCTGTAGGGCATAATCAAAATAACAAACGTACAATACAATACGCTGCTCAAAAAAAAGTTATAAAAGTTAATATCGGGCTTAGAAGATGTAAAAATTGTGGCAAAAAATCTGTTTTTAACTTTTGTGAATGTGGAGGAAGAACGGAGATTATAGATGATACGGATAACAAAATAGAGGTAGATCTAAATATAGATCAATTGTATCGTTCTGCTTTAAAAAGAATTAAAGAAAGCGAAAAAATAGAAGTTAAAGGTGTTAAAGGATTAATATCAAAAAATAAAATACCAGAAGCAATAGAAAAAGGAATATTACGTGCTAAGCATGATGTTTATGTTTTTAGAGATGGTACAATAAGATATGATATGACAAATCTGCCATTAACTCATTTTAAACCAAAAGAAATTGGTTTAACTGTAGATAAAGTTAAAGATCTTGGATATTTTATTGATTATGAAAATAATCCTTTAAGTAGAGAAGAACAGATCATAGAGCTGTTTCCGCAGGATATTATTGTATCTGAAGACTGTGGTGATTATATGGTAAAAGTGGCTAATTATATAGATGATCTGCTGATAAAATTTTATGATCTACCCCCTTTTTATAATATAAAAGATAAAAACGATCTTATTGGAGAACTAGTGATAGGATTAGCACCTCATACATCGGCTGGTGTCGTCGGCCGGATAATAGGTTTTGTAAGAAGTTCTGTCTGTTATGCACATCCTTTCTTTCATGCTGCCAAAAGAAGAAATTGTGATGGTGATGAAGACTCTATCACTCTTTTGTTAGATGGTCTTATCAATTTTTCTAGAGAGTTTTTGCCAGAGACTCGAGGAGGATTAATGGATTCGCCCTTAGTACTTACTAAAAAGATCAATCCAAAAGAGATAGATAGTGAGGCACATAATATCGATATAACCGAAAAATATCCGTTAGAATTTTATTTAAAAGCATCTGAGTTTGGTGATCCAAAACAGATAAAGATAGAGAGGGTGGCAGATCGCTTAAATAGTAATAATCCATATCAAAATTTCAAATTTACTCATATGGTGAGTGATATATCTGCCGGTCCGTTGATGAGTTCGTATAAGGTATTAAAAAAGATGCGCGATAAGATGGATGTACAACTGGATATTGCCAAAAAGACGAGAGCTGTAGATGAGAATGATGTTGCAGAAAGAATATTAAAATCTCATTTTATACCGGATATAATCGGTAACCTTCGTGTCTTTTCAACCCAAAATTTTAGGTGTGTAAAATGTAATAAAAATTTCAGAAGGACTCCTCTCTCAAAGACTTGTCCTATATGTAACGGAAATATAATTTTAACTGTATATAAGGCATCCATAAAGAAATATCTTGAAGATTCGTTCAATATTATAAAAGATTTCAAGATATCCAAATATACTACACAACGAATCTACCTCTTAAAATTAGAGATAGATTCTCTTTTCCAGAACGATACATCTAAAATAGAAATATCAGAAAACAAATGTTCTTCACTCTTGTCCAGCACAAGGCTGGACTGCTCAAGGAGGTGCGGGAACGTAGTTCTGCATAAGTCAGAGTTTAAGAGTTTAAACGATTTGGAAGACAAAAATACGATTAATGCGGATGATACAAAGCAAAAAAAGCTTTCTTATTTTTTGTGATCTCAGGAAATAAAAATAGGGGTAAAGAAAAGATATGGACATTATTGGATTTGGTGCATTAAATTTAGATAAAATCTGCTTCGTGGATAAAATTCCTCGCGAAGATGAGGAAGGATTTGTGCTGAGGATGGAAGAATATCCAGGTGGATCGGCTGCAAACACCATTGTAGGATTAACTAGACTAGATATTAAAACAGGATACATAGGAAAGATAGCAAACGATGATGCGGGACGAATAATATTTAAAGATTTATTAAACGAGAAGGTAGATACAACAGGTATAATAAAGGAAAATAAAGGCAGAAGCGGAGTTGCAGAAGTATTCGTCAATAAAAAAGGTGGAAGATCGATTATTGTAGATTCAGGGGTTAACGATTTCATCAAAATCTCCGAGATAGATATAGATTATGTCGAAAAATTCAAGATAATACATCTAACATCTTTTGTATCACTCTTGTCCAGAGACTCGTTCGAGACGCAAAAAAAAATCTTGAAGTTGGTGAATAATCCTGTTGTATCGTTCGATCCTGGTTTTTTATATGCAGAAAAAGGATTGAACGAGATGATTGATTTTTTAAGATATACAGATATTTTATTTATCAACGAGAGAGAGATAATGGTATTAACAAACGAGAAAAATTTCAAATCCGCTTGTAATGTTTTATCTGATTATGTAGAAACATTAATAGTAAAACTTGGGGATAAGGGATGTTTTGTCAAGCGAGATGATAAAGAGTTTTTTTCAAAACCGTTCATCGTAGATGTGGTCGATACTACAGGAGCGGGTGATGCGTTCAATGCAGGCTTTCTTTATGGGATTTTAAAAAAACGTTCCATCGAGGATTGTGCAAGAATAGGAAACAAAGTTGCATCTTTATCCATAACGAGGAGCGGTGCTAGAGCAGGATTACCTTTTATAAAAGATCTGGAGAATGAGAATTATTCATGATAAGTCTCACAACTTTTTTAAACCTATTAATATCAGTATGACGCCCAGAATAACCGAGACAATCGGAAAGAATAGACCAAAAAAGATGTGCCAGTGTAGATTTATAGTCCACCAGCCACTGATTATAATAAATCTTAAAATACCATAGATGAGAAAGATTGCACCTAGCACGATTATTGCAATAGATAACGCTTTACTGGTATTATCTTGGTTGATATCATCGGTTTTCTCTATCTCTTTTATCTCATCGTCTTTTTCTGGCTCGTTGGGGATTATTAGCCAGAGAAGCAAGTATACTATAATTCCAGGCAAAAACTCTGTAAAAATTGTTAATAAGACATAAATTATTCTTATAACCGTAGGATCTATATCGAGATATTCTGCAATTCCACCACAGACACCACCGATTATCTTATTCTTCTTTGATCTGTACAATCTTTTATTCATTCTAATCACCTCAAATCTTCGATTTGTTAGTATTTAAATCTGCTTATTTTATATCAATATATATTGATATTTATAACATAAATACAATCAATGCAACGCTATCCTCGGATAGATCCTCGTGGACTGGATGATCGCCACAGAGGAGAAAAAGCCCTTTTTTACCGATTTTATCAAATTCTTCACAGATATCCTTTATAAAACCATCCATTAACCTTGTTGCATAATCGTAATCTTTTATAACATCTATCGTCCTTAAGTGAGCAACCAAAAGATCTGTCTTTGGAATAAGGTTTAAAACACCTCTTACGGTCTCTTTATCAAAATATATAATATCTGGACGATTGTCTATCGGGACTATATAGGTTAATCTGCCTTTAAAAGATAATGCACCCATCTTCTCCATGACTATTCCTGTAATATATCCTTTTTCTGTGGCAACCTCTAATATAGATTTCATACTGCTTTTATAAACATCATCCGTCGAAAAGAGCATGTGTTTATCTATATTCTTTCCATTGAGAAGGGTTGCAATACATGGAGTGGTATATCTCGCGACTGCTTTTAATTTAAAAATCATAATTCTATCTTTTTTATTTTCAAGCATACTTGATATGTATTTAAAGTTATCAAGATACCGTTTAAATATATTGAATCCAAGACTATCTATTATAAGGAGCACGACCGCATCGGTATCTTCGCCACCAAACTCGTCTATTACCTCATTAATAGGGTTTCCATCTGCATCGTAACTTATATTCAACAATCTAGCTATCGTCGGGGCAACATCTGTTTGATTGTATATTTTACAATTGTCTAACCATTGATGCATTGTTATCACCTTTTTTTTGCATATTACACATAAACAAGATAACATATATAAAATAACCAAGACGGTAGTCGCTCTTGGTAGTAATCATATAAATAGTAACTATATCATTCAGATAGCCATCACAAATCTTCGATTCGTAACAATACAAAAAAGAAAATTTATATAGTTCTTCGTTTATATTGGTTAAATATATATTATAAATAATCCGATACCTAAAAGTAAAAGAGGCAAAATAGATTATGTGGAAGAATCTTGTTAAAATATTGGCGTGTCCGATTTGTAAAAAAGATCTTCTCCTGATTGTTGATGAAGAGCGGGACAACGATGTTATAAAAGGATATCTATACTGTTCGAGATGCAACGAGAGATATCCTATCGAAGATGGTATCCCAGTCTTGCTTCCGCTTGATCAGAGGTAAAAATGCCTGAAGAGATCGATACAATCATAATAAATAGGATAGATAAAGGCTATATCGAGTTGAATAAGAAAGTATCTGTGGATGTAGAGGTAGGAAAGGAGGATATCATCTACATTCCGATAAAAAATTATGGACCTCCTACCCACGTATACCTTTCGGTCGATCCGAAGATGAAAAATATAGCGTATCTTCCCGAGGATAATTATTATGTAGAGGACGAGGTAAAGATACCATTGATAATACAACTTCCATTAGAGAAGAATATCTATAATATAGACCTTATTATAACCGCATCTTACGGATTGATCAACGAAAAATTTTCTATAAAGGCTGTGTCTAAAAATTTAAAACGTAAAGAAGAGATATCCCAAAAAGAGACGCAATATAATGTGCCCACTGCATCAATTATAAGACAGATTATGAAGAATAACATTATATCAAACAGAATTAAAGCTTTTTTTGGCAAATTATACAAGAATAAATAAGGATAAATTGATAAGATGCTATTTCTATTACAAGAATGATAACTTTATAAAAGAGATTATTATCTTATTTCTACTTGGATGAAGTATATTTTTGTTACAGGAGGAGTCCTGAGCGGACTGGGTAAAGGTATAACCACGGCATCAATAGGAAGAATGCTGAAAAATAGGGCTTATAAAGTCACGGTTTTAAAGATAGACCCTTATATCAATATAGATGCAGGAACTATGAATCCATTTCAACACGGCGAAGTTTATGTTTTAAAAGACGGTGAGGAGGTGGATCTAGATTTAGGACATTATGAACGTTTTTTAAATATAGAATTGACAGGTGATCATAATATAACCACCGGTAAGGTTTATTTAAAAGTCATAGAGGAGGAAAGAAAAGGTGTTTTTCTTGGAAATACGGTTCAGATCATTCCTCATATTACCGATGAGATAAAAAAAAGAATAAAAAAGGTGGCAGACAAAAGTAATGCCGATATATGTATAATAGAACTGGGAGGAACCGTTGGAGATATAGAAGGAATGCCTTTTTTAGAATCGGTAAGACAGATCAGAAGAGAAGAGAATAAGGAGGATACGTTATTAGTCCATGTGACACTTATTCCTATCAATGATATCGGTGAACAGAAGACAAAACCCACACAACATTCAGTAAGAGAGTTAAAAAGTACAGGATTACAACCGGATGTAATTGTTGGGAGATGTAAAGATATATTGACTCGAGATACTGAATCCAAAATAGCCTTATTTTGTGATGTATCCGAAGATGCAGTTATAAGCAATTATGATACAGAAAACATTTATATGGTTCCGATGATGCTTGAAAAAGAAGGATTAGGAGATTATATCGTTGAAAAACTGAATATTGAAAAAAGAGAAGTAGATCAAGAATGGTATAATAAAGTTGAGTCCTACGATAATGTTAAAAATAAAAAAAAGATAAAAGTAGCAATAGTAGCCAAATATGGATTTGAAGATGCATATTTAAGTATAAAAGAAGCATTAAAGCATTCTTGCATAGATAGTAATCATGATTATAAGATAGATATAGAATGGATAGATGCAGAAGATTTAGAAAAAGAGTTAACATTAAAATATGACGAGATAGACGGAATATTGGTGCCAGGAGGTTTTGGAATAAGAGGGGCTGAAGGAAAGATAAATGCTATAAAATATGCAAGAGAGATGGATATTCCATTTCTTGGTATCTGTTTTGGTTTTCAATTGGCCGTTGTAGAGTTTTCAAGAAATGTATTAAAGCTTGATGCCACTAGTAGAGAATTTGAAGAGAATAATCAATCTTCCTGTAAAGATTTTGTGATAGATTTGCTTCCAGATCAGAAAACTGTGAACTACAAGGGCGGAACGATGCGTTTAGGAGATTTTTTGATTGATATAGAAAAAGATTCTCTAGCTTATACTTTATATAAGCAAGAGAGGGTCTGTGAGAGGCATAGACACAGGTATGAAGTAAATACTGATTATTTAGATATGTTACAAAATAATGGATTGAAATTTTCTGGTAGATGTGGCAAAAGAGTGGAAATATTAGAAATTCCTGATAAACGATTTTTTTTGGCAACACAATATCATCCAGAGTTTAAATCTAGTATAGATAATCCATCACCTATTTTTCTTGGTTTTGTCAATGCAATGATCGATTATAAAAAGGAGAAAGAGGATAAACATGGATGTAGATAAATTCATAAACGATACGATCTCTTTTATAAAGGATAAAGTGAGAGGAAAAGGTATAATTGCACTATCCGGCGGTGTGGATAGTTCAGTATGCACGTATCTTTCATACAAAGCAATATCCGATAATTTATATCCTGTTTTTATAGATACAGGACTAATGCGGATAAATGAGGTAGATGAAATTAAAAAAACGTTTAAAAATATGAATATTAAAATAATAGACGCAAAAAATAGATTTTTATCTGCATTAAAAGGTGTTACAGATCCGGAAGAAAAAAGAAAGATTATAGGTGCACTTTTTATCCAAATTTTTGAGGAGGTCGCAGAAGATATTGGTGCCGATTATCTAATTCAAGGAACGATATATCCTGATATAATAGAGTCTCATGGCGGGATAAAATCTCATCATAATGTCGGTGGGATGCCTCTAAAATACAAATTTAAGGAAGTAGTCGAACCGTTAAAAGATCTGTATAAAGACGAGGTCAGGACTATTGCAAGAGCATTGTCTTTACCTGAAGAGATATGTGGAAGAATGCCCTATCCTGGACCAGGTCTTGCTGTTAGAATAATAGGAGAGGTTACAGAGGAGAAGTTAGACGTTCTAAAGAGAGCGAATATGATTGTAGAGGATGAACTAAAAGAATATAATCCTTGGCAGGCATTTGCAGCATTAATCGGTAAAGGAACTGGTGTAAGAGGGGATGAAAGGATCTATGGTTGGATTATATCTATCAGAGCGGTAGAATCCAGGGATGGTATGACCGCAGATTATTTAAAACTACCATGGAATATTCTGGATACTATCCGCAGAAGAATTATAAGCGAGATTTATAACGTATCCCGTGTGGTCTACGATATAACACCTAAACCGCCTGCTACAATAGAGTACGAATGAAAACTTTCAATTTTTCGCTCCCGTCCAGCGTAAAGCTGGACTGTGTTTTATTATTTCATTTCGTAATGTCTGTTATCATAGGGAGGTACTACGAATCGAAGATTCATAACTCACAAATCTTTGATTTATGATGCAGGAACCGTAGGTTCTGCAGGTTTATCCTACACGGGAGAAAAGAACGTTTATATTTAAAGAGGGATTTGAATGGATAAGATGGATATATTTGAAAGAGAGACGAAGTATATTTTTCATACATACGATAGACAGCCTGTTGTAATAATAAAGGGAGAAGGCTCTAAAGTATGGGATATCAATGGAAAAGAGTATATAGATTGTGTTGGAGGTATAGCCGTCTGTGGTGTAGGACATAGAAACCCTTTCGTGGTTAAAAGAATAAAAGATCAGCTTGATCGTCTTATGCATATATCCAATCTGTATTATACAGATATTTCTGTAGATGCTGCGGAGAAGATTGCTGAAATATCGGGCATGGATAAAGTATTCTTTTGTAATTCTGGGACAGAGGCTATTGAGGCGGCATTAAAACTTGCAATCAAACATACAAGCAAGAATAAATTTATAGCAATGAAAAACGCGTTTCACGGACGAACTATCGGTGCTTTGAGCGTAACATACAAGGAAAAATTTAAAAAACCGTTCGAATCTTTTTTAATCGATGCATGTTTTGTAAATTATGGTGATGTATCAAAGATAGAGGAAGAGATAGATGAAGATACGGCAGCAATAATCTTAGAGCCGATACAGGGAGAAAGTGGGGTAATTGTTCCACCTGATGGCTATCTAAGAGCGGTTAGAGAAGTTTGTGATAAAAACGATCTACTTCTTATAGTAGATGAAGTTCAAACAGGTTTTGGAAGAACAGGACGATGGTTTGCCTTTCAACATGAAGGTATAATGCCCGATATAATTACTATGGCAAAAGGGATGGGGGGTGGATTTCCAGTAGGAGCTATGGCAGCAAAAAATGATGTGGCAGATTTTGAGCCGGGAGATCATGGAACTACGTTTGGAGGGAACCCGCTTGCATGTTCTGCTGTACTAGGGGTTATAGAAGCAATTAATAAAGATAACTTGATAGAAAAATCTGAAAAAGATGGCAGATATTTCAAAGAAAAACTTATAAAGCTAAAAAAAGACGTAGATTTCATAGATGATGTGAGAGGAAAAGGTATGATGATCGGTTTATCACTGAACAAAGATGCAAACGCTCTTGTCTCTTCCGTTTTAAATAAAGGAGCTTTGATCAATGCAACATCTGATAAGACAATCAGATTAGTACCGCCATTTGTGATAACAAGAGACGAGATCGATCGGGTGGTGTCTTATATTGCAGATTAGGAGAATTATAGATAGTATAGCCGAGTATATTCCAGGAAAGAGTGTAGATGATCTATCGTCTTCTGTAAATATTGCAAAAGATAAGATAGTAAAACTCTCCTCCAACGAGAATCCTTATCCACCGAGTACCAAGGTTATCAATGCTATAAGAAATTCTGCAGATAAAGTAAACTACTATCCAGAATTTCACCCAAAAAAGCTCTATGATGCAATATCTTTGTATCTTAACATACCTATAGACAATATATACATAAACTCTGGAGTGGATGGCGTACTGGATACATTAATGAGGGTATTTATCGATTGTAACGATAAAGTTCTGATACCCATTCCTACGTTCAGCTATTATGAATTAACATCCATAACACATGGTGCAGTTCCTGTTTTAGTAAAGATGGATGAAAATTTTTTTATATCTGCAGAAACCATCTTGAATAGCGTCGATGATAAAACAAAGATGATATTTTTATGTTCACCAAACAACCCTACCGGCAATACTTATCCCAAAAAAGAGGTGATTAAAATATTAGACGAGTTTAACGGGGTTGTGATTTTAGATGAGGCATATGCAGAGTTTGCAGATCAGAACTATACAGGTCTAATAGATGAATATGATAATATAATAATTTTAAGAACGTTATCTAAAGCTTTCGGTATTGCAGGAATGCGGGTTGGATATGCCGTATTATCTGAAAAAATAAAGAAAGCTTGTTTAAAGGTTTCAACACCTTTTGCTGTAAGCTATTTATCCATCGAAGCGGCTTATGCAGCATTAAATGACTTAGATTATATAAATTATACGATTCAAAAAATAAAAGATGGACGAGATTATCTACGAGAGAACATACCGTTCAAGACTTATCCATCATATGCAAATTTTGTTTTAGTCGATGTATCCCCTTTTAAATCATCTTTTATGATCGATGAATTGGCTAAAATGGGGTTTATCGTAAGAGATTGTTCATCATTCAAAGGGATGGGAGATAAGTTTATAAGAGTCTCTGTCGGAAAAGAGGAGGATAATGTTAGATTAGTGGATGCATTCAACTATATTTTAAAAGGAATATAGACCATAGATGAAAGTTTCTATAACAGGAACGCCAGGTACTGGAAAAACGACCGTTACGATAGATTTAAAAAAGATTTTAAAAGATTTCAAGATAATCCATTTGAACGACTTTATAAAGATGGAGAATATCTACGATGATATAGATGAAAAGACGGATAGTTATCTTGTAGATGTTAACAAATTAAACAGAATTATAAAAAAAATTTTTTATTCTGAGGATAACGTCGTATTCGAGAGTCACCTATCTCATTATCTCGATGTGGACATCGTTATTGTATTGAGAGCACATCCAAAGATTGTTGAGGAGAGGCTAAAACAAAGATGGTACGATTCTAAAAAGATTCAGGAGAACGTAGAAGCAGAGGCGTTAGATGTCATACTTATAGAATCACTCGATCTTCATGGAAAAAAAGTCAGAGAGATAGATACTACCAATCTAAAAAGCGAAAAAGTCGCAAAAAAAATAAAAAGGATCATACTAGACGATGAGAAAGGATATGAGCCAGGAAAGATAGATTGGAGCGAGGAGTTTTTTTGACGCTTGATAAGTATAAAGATTGGATATACAAAAAGACCGAACCAATTGTAAGATTTATTGGAGATAGGATTACACCAAACCAGATATCATTGTTATCTATCTTATGTGCCTTTCTTGCCGGATTGCTCATATTTATATCGAGATTGAACGTTTTCTTCCTATGGATATCCTTATTTTTTATATTTTTAAACGGTTTTCTCGATATAATAGATGGAGGTTTGGCAAGATATCTACATATCGAGAGCCGTAGAGGAGATTTTTTAGACCATATTCTGGACAGATATTCTGATATCTTTATGCTGTCAGGAGTATTTTTTGCTGGATACTGTTCTCCAGAGACTCTTGGTTATCTGGTTTCTGAGTTAATAGGCATATCTGCAATAGTAGGCGTACTGCTTACGAGTTATGTCGCAACTCAGGCAGAGGCTGTCGGATTAAAGAGAAATTATGGCGGCCTTCTTGGACGTTCTGATAGGATAATTATCTTATCTATATTTATAATCCTCCAGGCTTTGATCGGAGAGATCGGTGGGATAGATATGTTAACGTTCATGATGATTTTTTTTGCAATAGTCTGTAACATAACTGCGATACAACGTTTTTTTTACGCATGGAAGAGATTAAATTGAGAATCTCTCTTCTACCTCAATCCATTTTTCTCTATTTTTATGACCCGACACAATCTTTACTCTTGCGTTGAAATGTTTGGTAAGTAATTTTATTACTGCTCTATTTGCTTTATCTTTAATTGGAGGATTTTTTGTTTTTACAACTAAGATATCATCTTTTTCGACTATTTCATCTTTATCTGCATTTGTAATAACTTTTACCTTGATTCTCATTCTATTTAACTATAATATTAATTAAATATATCCT
The DNA here is from genome assembly GCA_004212075.1 of Candidatus Methanoliparum thermophilum. GTDB lineage: Archaea > Halobacteriota > Methanoliparia > Methanoliparales > Methanoliparaceae > Methanoliparum > Methanoliparum thermophilum. Next base: position 66,795 of record RXIF01000010.1, on the reverse strand, counting down.
TATTATTACCCATCACTCAAAAACAGAGCTGTCCATCAATTCTAATCCTATTTTTTGTATATTGAGTATAGATTCGTTCAAATTGCTTACTCTTAATATCAAATAAGCCTCAGAATTACTTGAATACGCATATGCATAATCTATATTTATATTTGCGTCTCCTAATGCCTTTGAGATTTTATACAATTCTCCTGGCTCATTTTTTATTTTAATACCTAGTACATCCGTACTGGATACTGTAAACCCTTTTTTTTGTAACTCTTCATAAGCAATCCTTGGTTTATCTACCAGCATTCGAACTATTCCGAAATCCCCCGCTTCAGCAATGTTTAAAGCTAAGATATTCACACCAGAATCTATTATTGCTTTAGCTAATCTGGCTAACCGACCTGGTTTATTCTCTAAAAATATGGATATCTGTTTTATTGCATGTTCTTTCATCCCGATCTCACTCATCCTAAAAACAAAATTTCAAAAATCAAAACTCTCTCTTATCAATAATCCTTTTTGCTTTTCCTTCGAATCTGGGAAGACTACCCGGCTCTAACAGCTCTACCTCTGTATTTATATTTAAAAAGTGTTTAAGCCTATCTTTTATACGATTTTTTAATGCTATCATATCGTTTATCTTATCACTGAATGCCTCCGTGCTCACCTCCACCCTGACGGTCATCTTATCGAGCGCACCATCCCTCTCTACTACTAGCTGAAAATGTTTACCAACTTCTCTCGTTTGCATGAGCACATATTCAATTTGTGATGGAAATACGTTTATTCCTCGTATTATCAACATATCATCGGCTCGTCCTTTGATTCGGGCTATTCTCTGATGAGCCCGACCACATTCGCATAAATCTTGATATAGTTCGGTGATATCTCCTGTTCTATATCTTATTAATGGTAAAGCCTCTTTTTGTAGAGTAGTAACCACCAGTTCGCCCTCCTCTCCCTCTTCTAATACCTCTCCAGTCTTTGGATCTACTACTTCTACGAGCATATGATCACCCCAAATATGAATTCCAGATTTTTCAGAGCATTCTGTAAACATGGGCCCGTTAAATTCACTCATTCCGTATATGTCGTACGCATCAATACCTAATTCATCTTCTATTCTCTGTCTGGTTTTTTCACTCCATGGTTCTGCTCCTAAAATTGCAATTTTTAAATTAGTATCGTTCTTTATACTTATGCCAAGATTCTCGGCTTTTTCTGCCATATGTATCAGATAAGAAGGGGTGCATGCAATACTATTGACTTTCATATCTTGCATCAGTTCTATCTGCCGCTCCGTATTTCCGGTACCTGTAGGAATTACGCTTGCTCCTACTCTCTCTGCACCATAGTGCAATCCTAATCCACCTGTAAATAAACCATAGCCATAACTTATCTGGATTATATTTCCCCGCCCGATACCGCAAGCTGTCAAGGATCTTGCAAGAGATTCCGTCCATAAATTAATATCTTGTTGAGTATATGCCACAATGGTGGGTTTTCCAGTTGTTCCTGATGATACGTGATACCTAACAATCTCCTGTTGTGGTACAGCAAACATTTTATCGGGATAGTTATCTCTCAAGTCCTTTTTATAAGTAAATGGAAGTTTGGAGACATCTTCACAATTTTTAATATCATCTGGGGTGATATTATGTTTCTTGAATTTTCTTCGATAGTATGGCGAAAAATTATACAGGCGATATACAAGCATCTTTAGTAACTTGTATTGCATCTTTCTCAATTCGTCTGCAGGGATTTTTTCTATCCTTGGATTCCAGTATTCCATTATCTTACCTCTTTCTAATAATTGTTAATAATATGATCTCATATTTTAAATATCATAAATCTTCGATTTGTGGTTTATAAACCCTTGGTTTATAATATTAGGTTGAATAGGTATCCAATCTCATATTGATTTATATTACTGTTAATAACATAGATCAATAAAAGATATATCTTATGTCTATATTAATAAATATGCATGAATAAAAAAACAGATAGTAATCTTATCTTGACCGAAAAAAAAGATGGCATAATGACGATCTATTTGAATCGGCCTGAAAAGCGGAATGCTTTAAATCCTGAAATCATGGTAGATCTAGAAAATTCTTTTTCAATCGCTTCAGTAGACCCAGAAGTTAAAGTGATAATCTTGGCAGGAAAAGGGAAGGTTTTTTCTGCAGGAATAGATCTTTTCGAGTTTCCATCAATGTTTATAGAGAATATCAACGAGAAAGGTACGAGCTGGTTTAGAAATTATCTTACGGATCTTCATTATAGTTTAAATAAGATAGAATCGCTGGAAAAACCGGTTATATGTGCAATCCATGGTCATACTATAGGAATGGGGCTCGAGTTGGCATTAACAGCAGATTTTAGAATTGCATCTAAAGATACACGTATAGGCATCCCAGAGGTTCAATTAGGGCTTATTCCAGATGTTGGTGGTACAACACGATTGACAAGGATGATAGGAGTAATCAAGGCAAAAGAATTGATAATGACAGGAAGACTGATATCTGCCGATGAAGCGTTCAGAATAAATTTGGTCAATGAAGTAACACCAGAAGGAGAAGAACTAGATGCTTCAATAAAACTGGCACAGGAGATTATAGATAATTGTTCTCCGACTGCGGTAGGTTTATCTAAAAAGGTAATAGATCTCAGCAGAGATATTGATAAAAATACTTCTCTCGAGATGGAAGGCATAGTTCAAAGCATCATCTTCGGTGATATGGATAAAGTAATAGAAGGTTTTCAGGCAAAGATAGAGGAAAGAAAGCCTAAATTCTGATATTTTCTCCGCGTATCATAATATTTATAAATATTATAATCATTTATCTTTCTATATGAGCCAGATAGAAAAATTTTTTAAAGAATTTGATGAGATGTTAGCTAATAAAGAAGAAGTGATCGATCTATTAGAGAAGAATATATAAGAAGAGTTAGGCATGGTCCCTTTTATAATCAAAGAGGTGGAAAAAAGACCAGAACTTTTGAGTGTATATTCTACTACACGACCAAAGAGCCTTGATGCAAAGACTGCTGAACTTGTTACTCTTGCATCAGCCGTTGCTAACAAATCAGAGTGATACGTATCCGTTCATTATGAGGTGCAGCGTTAAAATGCGGTGCGACAAGGGATGAGATCTTAGACGTTATCTTGATAAGTTCATTAATGGCGAAGACAGGAGTCTTGACCACCGCTTTTAGAAAATATAGAGAGAAAGAAGATGATAGAAAGATATAAAGAGCTCCTTAAAAAGCAGGGAGATCATATTATAGGTTCCAACAACCATTCTGCAGTAAAACTCTGCCATTGGTTAAAAAAAAGTGTTAGAGGAGAGGATGAATGCTATAAATCAAAATTTTATGGAATTGTATCTCATAGATGCATCCAGATGACTCCGTTTATAGGATGTAACCAGAATTGCATAATTTGTTGGAGGCCTACTGGTATGTCGCTCTCTTTTGAAAGATTCGATTCACCCGAAGAGATCGTTGAAGAGTCTATAAAAGAGCAGAAGAGACTTTTAACTGGATACAAAGGATCTAACCGGACAGATATTGCTAAATATTGGGAGGCCGTAGAACCGAGACATGTTGCCATAAGTCTTATAGGCGAACCAACGCTCTATCCTTATTTAGACGAGCTTATAAATATTTATGAAAATAAAGGATTTACCACGTTTGTTGTATCGAATGCAACAAGACCAGAAGTGATTGAGAGGATAAATCCGACACAGCTTTATCTATCCCTTGAATCTTTTAACAGAGAGATGTATAAAAAATTATGCCGTCCTATAAAAGATGAATGGGATAATGTATTAAGATCGTTTAAAATTTTGAGTGATAAAGATTGTAGAACAGTTTTAAGAATAACTCTTATAAAAGGATTGAATACCAAGCCAGAAAAGTTTGTTCCCTTGATAAACATGGCGTCTCCCGATTTTATAGAGATAAAATCATATATGCATCTGGGATACTCTCGCCAAAGGTTGGCACGAGATAGGATGCTTGATCAAGAGGATATCGAGAAATTTTCTTATGTTATTGACAAAAAAACAGATTATGAAGTGATCGATGAATCTATCAAGAGCCGTGTTGTGTTACTTTCAAAAAATAATGAGATTAAAAGATTCATCGTTTAAATGATTTATAGCATAATTAATTTTTTATACTAATAAAAAAGGAGAGATATGATATGAAAAAATATCTTAAGATAGTTTCTATAGTTGTCATAGTAACATTGGCAATTTATCCTGTTATCTCTAGTGTACAGGCACAACAAATATATGATCCGCGAGATAAGAATATACCACCGATACCAGACGAACTTAAAAAATTTTATAACGATTTTAGACAAAAACATACACCAGAACTTATCAAGTTTCTCTTGGCTGGTTCATGGAGCAGTAATATAGAAAAAATAGCGAGAGATTTCTTCTCAATAGGTAATTATATAATAGTACACGATACTGGAAAATTACAGACAAATACAAGCAAACTTGCTGAAAAATACTTGAATGATAATGTAATTGATCCTTTAAAGAGTAAAAAAAGCATAACTTTACAAACTGGTGAGACATTAAAATTCAAAAATTTAGATAGGCTAAATACTGCCAAACTTTATTATTACTACGTCCGAGACCATATCTTCTTCCCACATTCCAGTAAAGAAGGAGGAGTAACAAATAATATACCTGGTTTTAATTTACTAGTTAGTACTACACGTGAGAGAGTTAGGTTTCCTACCGAGACCGTTGCGACAGGAGTAGGTGCGTGTGCAGATCAAGCTCTCTTATTAGCAACATTGCTTTATATGGATGGATATGAGGTTGCAATAGGTACCGCACCATCTATCGGTACTGTAAACGAGGATGGATCGATTACTTGGGGAGGTTATCACGTATGTGTATATCTCAAAGATGAAGGCTGGGGTATAGGACGACATGAATTTAAAGAGGACGATTTTGGGAATAATATGGATGGAAAATGGATAATACTCGACCCGATCAATAGCCCAAGACATGTTCAGAATATGAGAATGATCGGTGGAGGAAATGTGTTGGAATTCGGGGATGATCCTGCCTGGCTGAATATAATATCATTCGATGATCCACTAATAGGTTATGCTCTTATAGACGAAAAAGCCGCCAAAGAATTTTCTGCATGAGATCAAGTAATTATTTTATCTATGGAATAGAACCTAAGAATGTCTGGAAGCGAGGATTAAGCCTTATATTAGAGAAAGGTTCGCTAGTAGATGATGAACGGGGAAACAGTACAAAAGAATTATTAAATTTGATGAGTAGGGTAGAGAACCCGTTTGGCGTGTATCCTAAAGAGATAAGAGAAAAAATGTTAGAAACATACGGTGATACATTATTGACGGCAGATAATAAAGGTTTTTCCTATACGTATGGAGAACGGTTAAGAAATTGGAATTGTGATATTACAAATAGTAGATTTGTAAACCACGAACCGAAGGTTCGTGATAGATTAGACCAGATCGAACTAATAATAAGACGGTTGAAGAATAATAAGAATACGAGACGGGCGACTGCCACTACTTGGATCCCATCTATCGATTTTAATAGTGAAGAAGTTCCCTGTATGGTACTGATTGATTTTAAATTAAGAGAGAGGATGGAATTAACGGCGGTCTTTAGATCTCATGATTTTTATGGTGCATATCCTTATAACTTGTATGCCCTATCTAGATTATTAGAATACGTTGCTAAAGAGACAAACGCTGAAAAAGGTGGTATTACAATACTGAGCATCTCTGCACATATCTATCTGAACGATTTAAAAAATGTTGAGACGATATTATAAATCATTACAAATCTTCGATTCATATATATATAAAATCTTGATATAGTAAGAATAACAGCGATAGGGGATGATTATACGGTAGATTTAGTATTACCTAAAGGAAGTTTGGAAGAACCTACGTTCATACTATTCAAAGAGGCGAATCTTGAAGTTATAAGGAGAGATAGAGAGTATAATCCGATTATAGATGATCCGAGAATAGGAAGAGTAAAAATATTACGACCCCAAGAGATACCAAAGTATATCGAATTAGGTTATTTTGACATTGGTATTACTGGAAGAGACTGGGTTGTAGAGAGCGGTGCGGATGTTATCGAGGTTGCAGAGCTACCTTATTCAAAAAAGACTAAGAATAAAGTGAGGATAGTTATTGCTGTAGCAGAAGATTCTGGTATAAATGATGTAAAGGATATAAAACCCGGTAGCCGTGTAACTACCGAATACCCAAATATTACAAAGAGATATTTTGATAATTTGAATATTCCTATCCAATTATTTTTTTCATACGGCGCATCAGAGGCAAAAGTTCCTGAGATTATGGATGTAGTGGTAGATTTAGTCGAGACAGGATCTACTTTAGAGAGAAACAGGTTGAAGATCATAGGGGAGATCATGACATCATATACTGTTTTAATAGCCAATAAAAACAGTATAAAAGACGATTCTAAGAGAGAAGAGATAGATGATATCAAGACACTGCTTCTGGGTGTCGTGGAAGGGCGAGAAAATGTTTATCTTGTTATGAACGTTCCCGATGATAAACTCAATGAGATCATGAATATACTTCCAGCGATGAAAAAACCAACGATCTCTCAGCTTTATGATTCAGGTTATTACTCTGTTCAGACAGTGGTTAGCAAAAGAGAGATAAATGTTCTGATACCAAAACTAAAACAATCCGGTGCGGAAGATATATTGGAGCTAAACATAAATAAGATTGTTAGGTAAATTTCAAGATTTATGACCCTGCTATCTCTTTAAATCTTTTTTTTACAAAATTTATTCCGACCGTTTGTATGAATAAACCAGCACGTGGGCCAGATTTTTTATCCAATAATGCAATATATACAGCTTCAAAAAGTTTGGAGACCTTGATGCCTAGCTCTCCGGCAACCTGATATATCATATAATGGATATCTTCACCGGATAATCCATCCGATAATCTCTCGCTTATACGTTTTAATCCTTCTTTTAAATCTTTATCAAGGGATAAAGCACTTTTTGGCATACTCTCTTGCACACTAAACTTAATAGATTCGGGAGCATAATTTTTTAGCCAATTTATTGCATATTCAGACCATTCTCTGAGCTCGTCTTCATCCAGATGATAACCGCCTCTCTCCAAGATCTCCTTTGATCTTTGTAAATCTCCTTTAGATATCTGAACGACGTTAATCATATGCTCGAAAGGTACTTTTATCCTCATAGTTTTCCCTTCTATACGAGAAAACCTTAGTTCCCTGCTGCTTAGTGGGTCTCTTTCATCGAGCATGTTTAAATCGTTTATAAGTTTTAAGGTAGATAAACCTGGATCGAAATTTAAATGTTTATTGGGTCTAGAACTTGATATTAGATATCTAAGCGCTTCTGGTGGAACTGATTTTAATACGTCGTATATTGATATCGTAATCCCTTTGGAACTCGACATATCATGACCTTTTAATGATATCCATTCATATATAACAGGATACGGCGGCTCGTATTCATATATCTCTCTGGATATAATCTTTCCTGTATCGTAAGATCCTCCAACCGTTGCGTGGTCTTTTCCAAATGGTTCTATTGTAACATTTAAAATCTTCCATCGGGCTGGCCAATCTATCCTCCATCCTAACTTTCCTTCGTCTCTTCTAATATCGGATCGACCCTCGTAACCGCAATTATTACATCTATATTGCACATAATGCCCGCTGAAGGATAATACTTCTGTACTATTGATCCTGCCACAATTTTTACAAAGTGGCGCATAAGGACTCCAATTTTCTGATACCTTCCTTTTACTTTTTGATTCTAATATCTCAGCAATCTTATCCCTATTCTCGATTGCTCGTTTTATGGCATCCTCGTACAACCCTTTTTTATATAACTCATGAGAGCGGTATATCTTTGGATGTACGTCCAATATCTCTAATGATTTCAAAAACGGGTCTAAAAAATGCTCTGAATATGATTCATGGCAACCAAACGGATCTGGAATTCTATATAGTGGTTGGCCTATGTAATCTTTATATAAAGCCGGCAAAAATGGATACAACCTTCTCAACGGATCGAAAGTATCGGCTATATATAGGAATTCAGCCTCAGCACCGAGATCTAAAAGTGCCTTATAGATCATATCACCAGTTAAGACCTCGCGCATGTTTCCTATATGTATCTCTCCCGATGGAGTTATACCTGTTGCTATAACTTTTTTACTTTTTTTTAAGCATTCTTCTGCAATTCTGTCCGCCCAGTGATTACTCATCTCAAGAACTAAAATAAGATTATAGGATTTAAATATTGTGATGCAGGAACGTAGTTCTACTTGAAAACAAATGTTACGAATCGAAGATTTGTGATGTTCTTCACTCTTGTCCAGCACAAGGCTGGACTGCTCAAGGAGGTGCAGGAACCTTGGTTCTGCAAAAGAATACGCCGCCGACAGGTCTCGAACCTGTGACAACCTGGTTAACAGCCAGGCACTCTACCAACTGAGTTACGGCGGCTTATGATGGCTAAGGTAAATCTCTTCTTATAGATTGTATCTCTTCTATCACTTTATCCAAGTCTTCACCAACTTCTTGCATAAATACCTTTGTTTTTTCTGTGGTGATCGCACCTGAAGGTGACGGCTTGATCAAACCTTTTTTTTCTAACACACTTAGCGAGTATCGAGTCATGTAAAAAGATAGACCCAGATTCTTTGATAATCTTTTTATTCCTATAGGCTCGCTTACAATAATCTCTTTTAAAACCTTAATGTGTCTGTCTATTATCTCTATCTCTCTATATATCCCTTTTGTTATGCTGTTCTTCCATTTATAATTTTTTCCTTTTATCATAAATCAATTATGGAACCAATCTTCTTCTGTCTCTGGGAAACATTACAGCCTCTCTAACATTATCAAGATCTAGCATGGTCATTATAAGCCTGTCCAAGCCAAGCCCCCATCCCGCATGAGGCGGCATTCCATATTTAAACGCATCGAGATAAAAACTAAAATTATCCAGGTTCAATCCTCTCATCTCAATCTGCTTTTTAAGTAATTCATAATCATTGATTCTTTGAGAACCTGATGCCAATTCCACACGAGGATGCATCAAATCGAACGACTTAGATAGGATTTTTCTATCTTTCTCCAACGGCATAGTATAATATGGTTTCGATTTGAGAGGCCACTCTCTTATAAAATAATGCTCTCCGATAACACTTCCCAGTTTTTTCTCTTCTAAAGATCCAAAATCGTCTCCCCATTCAAGATTCACGATCTCTATTGCTTCGTCGTATGATACTTGTTTAAACGGTCGTGTTGGAATTTTAAGATCGATACCTATCGTTTTTAAGTATCTATCAGCATTAGTATTTATATATCTATATATATAAATAATCAGTTCTTCTAGCAATCTTATTACGTCGTTATCATCCGCATAGCTCATCTCAATATCTATAGAAGTCGCCTCGTTTAGATGTTTTCTGGTAGAATATTCTTCCGCTCTAAATATCGGACCTATCTCAAAAACCCTCTCAAAACCGCTTGACATAAGAATCTGTTTGTAAAGTTGAGGGCTCTGGTTTAAAAAAGCCTCTTTATCAAAGTACGATATGGGAAATAACGCTGCTCCCCCCTCTGTTGCTATTGAGACAATCTTTGGCGTGTTAACCTCTACAAAATCTTTCTTATAAAAAAAATCTCGTATAGCCCTCACAACAAGGCTTCGTATCATAAATATCGATTTAATCTTTGGTCTTCTCATATCCAAGAATCTCTGATCTAATCTCGTCTCAAGCTCAGCTACTACTTTATCAGTCGGATCTAACGGAAGCGGAGACTTTGCAATAGCTAATATATCTAAAGAATTAGGAATAACCTCAAATCCGTTTGGTGCTCTCTCGTCTTTGCTAATTATCCCTTTTACACGGATAACACTCTCTCTCGATATTGTCTTCACTTTATCGATCAACTCGCTCGATACTTTACGTTTCGAAAATGTTATCTGAACTATATCGTCTCTGGTACGTACTAATAAAAACCTTATTCCGCCTAGATCTCTTATCTCATGTACCCATCCTGCAATCTCTACCATATCAGTATTTTTCGAATTCATCATAATATCCTTCTCTCTATTGATCTTGCATGGGTTTTTAGTCCTTCTTTCTTGGCCATATATATTACCTCTCCTCCTATTACTTTTAACGCCTCTTTATCAAGCATCTGAACAGAGATCCGTTTGATAAAATCATCTACAGATAACCCAGATAAAACTTTTGCGTATCCTGCGGTAGGAAGGATATGATTGGTTCCTGAAGCATAATCACCAGCAGCAACCGGGGAATAATTTCCTATAAATATAGATCCGGCATTTTTTATATGTTTTAATACATATATCGAATCTTTTGTTACTATCTCCAGATGCTCTGGTGCAAAATCGTTTGTTATCCTTATAGAATCATCTATAGAATCCGATTTTATCAGGTATATACTGCCTTTCCTTCGATTCGTATCATCTTCCCGTCTTATATCGTTCTCAACCGCTTCTATGAGACCCTGTGAAGTCGTGATCAATACTGCTATAGAACTGTAATCATGCTCCGCCTGTGCCAATAGATCAAGCGCTAAAAATGATGAATTTGCAGAATCGTCCGCTATAATCAATAACTCGCTCGGTCCTGCCGGAAAATCTATCTCTACTCTGTCTCTTAAAAGAATCTTTGCTGCAGTAACATACTTGTTTCCAGGCCCAACAATCTTTTCTACCTTGGGGATGCTCTCGGTTCCATAAGCCATTCCTGCTATTGCCTGTGCACCTCCAACCTTGTAAACAGAGACGTTGGTCATCTTTGCAGCGATGAGAACCAAGTCGTTTATTATTCCTTTTTTATTAGGAGGAGTACAAACAGAAATATTCTTAACACCTGCGACCTTTGCAGGAATAACAGACATTAATAAACTTGAAAAATACGATGATGGGACATAACAACCTATATTTTCCATTGGAACAAAAATTTCTCCCAATATCGATCCATCTTTCTCTATAAACCAATTTTTTCTCTTTTGTTTATCATGATACGAATATATCCGTTCATAAGCTAAACTTAAACAATCGATCGTTTTTTGATCGACGTTATCGAATGCAGAATTAAACTCTTCATCAGTGACGGAAAGATTATCGATATCTGCGCCATCAAATTTATTCTCCAATCTTATGATAGCATCATCTCCACCCCGTCTGACATCATCTATTATCCTTTTTACATCCTCGTATACATCTTCAATGATAGATCTTCTATCAAAAAAACGCTCGTCCAAATGCTTGATATGACATTTTTTCACGTTCATTTATCGTTTTTCTCCTTAAAAACCACTTTTATATCCGATATTCTTGTAGTAGGATACTCTCCTTTGCTATCCTTCTCGAGATATTTTACCATATCCCATATAGTCAATAAAGATACACTTAATCCATGCAACGCTTCCATCTCTACACCAGTTTTGTAGAATGATTCTGCCATTGCCTCCGTCTCAATATAGTCTTTATTTATATTGAAGCTTATGCTTGCATTCGTTATAGGTATTGGATGGCATAACGGGATTACGTTTGACGTATTTTTAATAGCCATTATTCCTGATACCTCTGCAACAGCTAATACGTCTCCTTTTTTTATTTCTCCGTTTTTTATAGACTTTATAGTAGATTCTTTCAGGTATATCCGGCCTGATGCGACAGCTCTCCGCTGGACATCTTTTTTCTCACCGATATCGACCATTGAAAATCTTTTGATTTGTAACATCTTCTCTATATATACCTCGCAATATGGTTATATTAATATTACATTAAAATTTCTATTATTATTATGCAAAAAGATTTAAGAGATATTACCACCTTTTTAAATTATCTTCGTACAATAGCAGATTTTCAATTTGTCATCAATGCGGGAGAGATATTATTTCCTGATAATATTAAGATACTATATTCAAAAACAGGCAAACCAAGACAGGTTTTTTTAAATGGAGAGAGAGTCGCTACGATTAGACCAAAAGATGGGTTGTTTACTCTAAGCATATTAGGTGCAGAACTTTTAAAAGAGCATTTTTCCTATCCTTCGCTAAGGGTTGTAGTGATGAACGAGGTGTCTGAATTTATTTCAGATGGAAAAAACGTCTTTGCTAAGCATGTTATCGCAGCGGATCAGAATATAAAAGGAGAGGAGGAGGTTATAGTCGTGAACGAGGACGATCTCCTCTTAGGCACAGGAAGATCTGTTTTAAGCGCTGAAGAGATGCTGCTATTCGATATAGGCGTCGCTGTCAATATACGATACGGTAGTAAGAAGAGATTTTAATTATCTCCTCGTTGATTTTTTTCTTTTAACTTTGTTTATCTCTTTTATGACCGAATTTAACTCATTCTTCAGATCTTTAAGATCAAAATTTTTTCCTTTCAGATCTCTCATTATGTTATATTCGTCTTTCTTCTCATACTTCGAAAGTTTTTCCAGCTCTTTAAAGAGAGATGTATCCGAGTCGTTACCTCCCATCTTCTCTTTGACCTGCTTATCTCCTTTTTCCTTATCTACCACATCTTTTATCTCTTCTATATCTTCATCGCTATCTTCGAGAAACATCTCATCTATTCCTGCCAAATCATCATCTAACACCGATTCGTCCATCACTCCTTCTTTTATAAGCTCTTTTCCTAGATTTTTTGTCTCTTCATCGATCTCTACGTTATTTATTTCTTTCTCTGTATCTATTTCTTCATCGTCTTTTTTAGACACCAATTCATCTAATTTTTCTTTAATCTCTTTTTTGGAGATTTTTTTGTCTTTTTTAGATTCATCTTCTTTATCTTTTTTTCTTGCAAACAAATATATCACCACTAATATAGCTATTACAACCACTAATACGGTAGACAATATAAGAGCTATCTCTTCCATTTTATAATCCACCCTCTAATCCTGGACTGACAGGTAACGTGAAAGTAGGAAGTATTGAATTTAAAAAGAATGGCATTAAGAGCAGAGAGACGCCTGCTATTATAAAAAAGATAGAACCAAATATATAATAATCGTATAAATTGCTTCCTTTGCTTATTTTACATGCGAGAGCCGATACGATCGTAAGGACAAAAGTGATAGCTATGACATAGTTATGTAAAACTTCTATCGATAACATCGAAAATATTCCGAATGTCGTACCGATCCCAACGGTCATGCTGGATACTCCACTCACGATACCTGCTAAGTTTAACAATATCTGGCTTATCGCAATGAAAGTCAGAAGCATTACGATATGCAGAGGTATGGTTAACATTACGAATTGGTTAGATTCCAGCTCTTTCGATGATCTTAATAATACAGACTCAAGACTTGATGAGGCCACCAAATCGCCTGCTTTATCCGGTCTTCCGCCCAACCTTATCGTATCTGTAAATATGTTCGTAAATTTATAGAAGATATTACTGCCGCTTTCACCGATAAACCTGTTCCATGATATATCCATATCGAGTCCTAACTTGATCCTATTTTCGAGCCTTACGATACTATCTTTAATATTCGGAAGAGACTTTTTATCGACTTTAGATAATGAGTTTAAGATAGATTGCCCGGTAGATCCCATAATTTGTCCCAATCCTTTTATAAACGCAGTAAATTCCATATCTCTTTTATTAATTTTTCTATCGTCCTTTATTGCCATCACACCAAGCGGTAGGATCAACACACCAAAAGAGATAAAACCGATGGATTCTGTCAGATATGGAAAATCTATTAATAAGAGAGGGTCAGTCATGATATAAGGTAGCAGAATAAACGATAATATCAGAGTGATAAAAGCAAAAGGGACTAATATCTTCTGCCATTTAAATATAAAGTTTTGTTCATCCGACTTTATAGGTAATGGATGCATCTTAAACTCTTTCGGTACTGCATCAAACAATAAAAAGACTACAAACATAGATATCATCGTTTCTAAGACTACAGAGAGATATAATACTATATTGATTCTCTCTGAAACATATAACGACGCAGCCAATAACATTACGATTGATATAACGGATGTTGCAATTATAAGAGATGTGAACGCATCCATCGCCTTTTTAAGCGTCTCGATATCACTCTCATATCTATCTTTGGTTACTATCTTGATCGTATTTAACTCGCTCTCTAAAAACTCTTTATCGATCTCTCCAGCTTTTATTGCGTTTCCCATACGTTCTAATGTTCTTTTAACCATCTCATCTTTTGTATTCTTTGCTTCTATATCACAGGCAGTTGCATAATCATAATTCCAATCTTGGACGATTTGGCTTATATATTTGATATGTTTTGATGTATAGTATTCTTCTTTATTACCAGTTTTTTTAAAAATCTCGTCCCGTGTAAGATCGGCCGTTGATATAGATGCCATATATGTCAGCATATAAAGAAGGTCGTTTCTTGAATATTTTTCGTAATACCATTCTTTAATACGACTTATCAATCTTCTTACTTTATCTTCAACGTTCGGAAGATGATGCATAAGTTCTATTTTATCCCTATATCTTTCATCAAGATCCATTTTATGCCACAGATTCTATTTTTAGGATACCTTCTTTGTGTATCCTGGATATAGTATGATACAGATCGTAAAAGTTTGTTATACCCCTCTCGTGTATCCTCTCCAGCATCCTCTTTCTCTTCTCTATCTCATTGTATATAATGTATGTTCTCTCTTCAGGAATACCAAGGTTTCTAGCAATTTTACTCTCTAACAGATAACTGTTGTTTGCAGCAGTAAATATATGCCTATCTGTTGTAGGATCCCACTGGAACGCTCTAACAAAAGATACACTGCTCTTCTGGGGATTGTACCCTATAACCTCATTTACGCTCAAAACTCGCCTAACAACCGAGCCGTCTGGTCGTCTTACCGCACTTTGAATGATAATAGCATTCAAATTATCTATAAACGTCTTTGGGATATTTATTGGTGGGCCGGTTATACGTTGTATGAGCTTCTCGACACTACTTGCATGAAACGTTGAGAGTAGAGGATGCCCAGTCTGTATAGACTGGAACGCGATATTACCCTCTGCACCTCTTATCTCTCCTACAATTATATAGTTAGGCCTTTGTCTCAATGCCGCCTTCAAAAGGTCGAACATCGTCACATCTGATCCAGTACCTTCCCCCATTTGCACTCCCCTCTCACTCACTCGTGCCACCTCTCTTGTCCAATGAGGCAGTGGAACCTGCAATTCTGGTGTATCCTCTATAGAGACAATCTTGAAATGAGATGGAATGAACGTAGTAAGAGCATTCATCGTAGTAGTCTTACCAGATGCTGTCTCTCCAGAGACGAAAAAAGACATCTTGTTCTCTATTAATAGCCATAGATAAGCAGCCATCTCATAATTAAGTGTTCCTCTCTCTATAAGGTCTAATATACTATATGGAACCTCTGTAAACTTTCTTATCGAAAAATTACTCCCTTTAAGTGTTATATCGTCACCATAGACGATATTCAATCTCGAACCATCTGGCAATGTAGTATCTACTATCGGGTTTTTATACGTAATAGGTTTTCCAACCCGTTCAGCCAATCTTACTACGAAATTATCTATATCTTCCTCCTTTTTAAACTCTATAACACTTTTAAGCGATCCAAATATCTTGTGCTCTATATAGATAGGTCCCACTCCGTCTGCCGTTACATCCTCTAGATATGGATCAAGAACGAAAGGATGGAGTATTCCCAAGTATAATTTATCTCTTAACAAGGCATACTCGAGGACGTTATACTCGTGGGGCGATATATGTATCAACCCATCGTCTTTATTTCTTATAAAAGATAATGGTATTGAGATTTTAGCGCCTATCGTATTGAGTAAGCTATATATCTTGGCTCCTACAACTGCAAAACTTAAATTTTTTCTAAAATATGGTAGATTAAAGGTAGCATTTGTGTTTTCACGAATCGGAGATTCGTGGTTTACAAACCAAGGGTTTGTAATTCTTGAAGAAGTCTCTTTTTCTATTACACATATACTTTTAAGCACCTTTTGTAATATCTCTTTCTTCTCTTCAAAAGTCTCTACTGTTATATCTCTTAGATAATCTACCATCTTCTCTTCTGCAACTTTGACGTATTTCTCGACAGAATGTAGCAGCATTGGTTCTATTGGGATGTAATAGTTTCTTAGATCGTTAGCATCATAATAGATGTGAATATATACATTGTCCCCAACAGGATATATCAAATTTGGTTTTGATATATTTCTTAATTTAGGACTTAATTTGGGATAAAACCGCGGGATACCCACTTTATCTATCGGGACTATATGAAGATATTCGTGTAGATGAGGATCTTTTCTTGCATAAGTCTTTACTTTATCTGGTAATAACCTATATATCCCACAAATCTGTAACTCTTTTTCATTAAAATCTTCATGATCCGTTATGACTCTTCTTTTAAACGGAAGATTTACATATGGTCCTTCTTCACTCTTTCTCTCATTCATATTTTTTATTTTTACCATTCTTTTGATCTTTGATCTTATATTTGAGCCTGAGTTATAGGTATCACCCTTAGTCCAAATCCAGGATGCACTTCAAATGACACAATATTACCTGTCGTCTTATTTGCGCCTCTAACCTTAGCAACCTCTAATATGTTTATATATCGATCACCTATCTGTTCTTTTCTAAGTACAAGATGACCATCAAAGATGGATCTAATTCTTACCAATGTATCTTCCTCGTATGCATATTTATGCAACGTTACGAACATGGTCTTTCCTGAATCACAGATAAATCTACAATCTGCCAGGAAATCCATTATGTCGTCTTCTGTACTATAAGTAGTAAAAACAGTCAAAGAATCTATCATTATTACATCTTCTTTGTTTTTAGAGATATGTGTAGAGATCAGATCTAATATCCTTTTCATTTCTTTTTGTGACCATTCTATATCTTCTATCTGTAAAGGATAAATTTTTAAATATCCCCATATAAAGTGATCGACCATATCCAGACTCAAGCTCGTAGTCTGACTTAAAAAACTGCTTATAGTATTCTCTGATGTGTAGTATGCCACATTATGGTTCTGTCTTAATGCGCCCCAATTAAACTGTTGAGACAATACGCTCTTGCCTGTATCGTTCTCTCCCTCTATCAGGTTAAGCGTTCGACTCGGTATTCCTCCACCTATAATCTTATCTATCTCTTTATTTCCTGTGGATACTATACTACTGATACTAGCCTTCTTTGCCATAATTTATCACCCTTTAAAATCTTAAAAATATTACAAACCAAATCTTTCTGTAGCCTCTATCCCATTAGGTGTAACGATCTTGATATAAGTGGCAGCATCTGGAACCAGATAGGATATATGCAGCGGATAGAGATCTATCTCCATTACCTCCCCAGGATCGAGTATTCCAGGATTTAAAACATCTTTTAATATGGTTTTAGACCATTCACCCGGATTTGGAACGTTACCATTGTTATATCTTAATCTCTCTATCCATCCATCTCCGTATATTATTACATCCATATTATCAAAATCATTTATCTTAACCGAACCGGTGTTTTCTAGACGTATTCTTATAAGATAACCTATGTCATCTTTTTTTATATCATCTATCTCTATCCTCGTATTAAGCTTATCAAACTGGTCATCGTTCATTATTTTATAGGATTCAAACACCGTATTCATATTTTTGACAAAGTTACCACTAAACATAAGTATCATAGCGACTATACCTACCGTCAAAATACCTACTACTAATACAGTATCCAGCCCCATTTTTCAGTACCATCTTGATTTCGATATTGTTATGATATCGTCTATCGTGTACCCATTATACATAACGAACCTTACAGTGTATTCTCCTGGCTCTAACGGGCGTGTCATGAAGGCATCTATATATATAGTCTCTCCCTGTTTCCAATACGTCCTCTTATCCTCGTCTCTTGCAGGGAGGCTATACTTCCAATAGTTATTTTTGTACATATCTTTATGATTTATCCCAATAAACGCAGTCTTTGCATTTTTATCGCTTAGTTTTTCAGCATCTCGTGATATAATATATATCTCGGACTGTTTTAGCCTATCAAATGGAATATCTGCCTTGCCGGTATTCTTTAACATAATATGGATATTGTTTTTACCGGTAACGTACGTAAAAATAGGAGTGATATCTGTCAGTGTATTATCGCTTATTTTATCCGATAAAGTATTAACAGCATCATTTATATCAGACAACGCAGGATACATCACCTGAGTTAATAAAAGCGTTGCGGCAGTAACCCCTACTATAATCAATACTGCGGTGGTAATCACATTGCCAGGCATTATAAATCACATTTAATATCTCTTCAAGAGGATATCAAGAATCCTTCCTTTTGCTGTATCCCCCTTTACGATCGTATATAACTTATACAGATCTGCCACAAGATCGTTAGTATTTATCTCTCTTACTCCTGCCATTGTATCAGGGAATAGATGTGATATCTTATGGATAATCTTGATATTCTCTTCAGGAACGTATCCTACTAACTGGGATAACTCTAAAATATCTTCAAATTTTCTTCGTCCATACTTGTTCAGCGTATCCCTCGTCCAATCGACAAGGTTGCTTACTAAAAACGGATCCATAAAATCTTCAATTTTAAACTCTTCCTCAGAGATTTCTCTTGTCTTTCTCTCCTCTCTTTTTTCTGGTAAAGGTATAGCAGCCTCTCTTCTCTTCTCTTCTTCCTTCTTTTCCTCTTTTTTTTCAGCCTCTTCTTCTTCGGTCTCCCCTTCTTCTTTACTTATTGCAGGTGCATTAATCAACGTTGTAAAACCTTTTAGATCTCTGAACGGACTCTCTATATTGCTCATCTGTTCTCTTAAATCCAACAACAACTTCTTTATAGACCCCTTTATCTCATTAATCTCTTCCTCTAACTTTTTAATCCTCTGTTCAGGCTCTTCTGCCTCTATTTCTGATATTATCTCACCCGCTTTATCATTTTTAAGATCATAATCCAATCTTTATCACTCTCGGATGTTTTTAATAAAAAAGAAAAAAATTTTCGTTAATACCGTTTTAATGTTTTACTATTCAACGTTTAATCTATAACAGAGATATCTGGTTTACTGGATCTATATATGCAGGTGCTCTACCAGATATTATATGTGCTATTCCTTCAGCAGTCATCATCCTTAAAGTAAAATCTTCAGAAGGCAACACGCCTCTGTTCTTTCCAGCAAGCATTACAGCAATCTCCATCCTCTCTCCTTTTTCAAGTAGCTGATCTCCATCACCCACGTATGTCGTAACAAGCCACTCGCCCGGGTTCGGAACCTTTCCTTCCCTGTATACCCGATTCCAGTCAGTACCCGCGGCGCTTATAGTATAAATCTCATCTTTAGTTATGAAATCCATCGAGACATTGGTCATATCTATCGATGAATTGCCACCATACATCCAGAATTTGATAAGATCTATACTCTCACCTGTTCCCATGGTATCCAACCCTTTTACTCCATCAGGAGCGAATGCTATCGTATCTATACCGCTAAGCGTCTGATCTCTAGCACTTTCAGCAGCATTCTGTCCTAACCCCATAAAGACATAGCTGAATATTACTGCCACGGCAATAAATGCAATCAAGACTATAGCCGCCTCAATACCACTGAACGCCTGGTCATCCTTCCTTATATCAACCATCTAATCACCTCCTTTTCTATTTTTTATTTTATTTTTATTTATTATTTTATTATTTACTTTCCAAAAAATCTCGCACAACCACTAAAAGTCAACTCGCAACAGCTAACAAAAGGAGCTAAACACGACTCTACAGCTTCTCCCAAAGCACCAAGGGCGTCTTCTTCTTCAAACATCCTTTTTACCGTTCTCATTTTTAATCCCCCTCTTTTATTTATCTTTTAAATTCTTAAATGTAGTAAGTCCCGCAACAGATCGATACGATCGGAGCGATACAGTACCCCGTGTGCAGACACGCATATATTATCGGATTCAGACAGAACATCTCATCACCTCAATACCCTTTTCCTGTACATGCCATAACGATCGGAGCAAGACCATACCCCGTCTCGGCACACCAACTAGACCATAAAGCAAAGTATCCCATAATTTACCACTTTCCTGTACAAGCTCTTATAATCGGTGCACAGCCGAATCCATTGCTTACACAGGCATCCACCAGAGTCACACAAGAGGGCACCTATCATCCCTTTCTATCTTCATCTTTTATCTACTTTCCAAGACATATCTGTGTTAGCGGAATAATTCCGAAACATGTTCTAAAACAAATATTTACCGTATCGAACATGCCGGTGATGCACACATCACTTATATCTGCTAAACAGGGAATAATTCCGCAGCATGTAAAAATCTGATTAAACATTTCCATAACGTAGGGCATAGCGTTCTCATCTCTCAACATTTTTCCAATCTTTTTAAACATTTTTACCTCCTTTTTTCTTTTATTGCATACTTTACCGAGATCTCAAAAAACGTAACTCCGTATTAGTGTCTTCAGATCAAACAACGAAACACTAACTATATAAACTTTTGCTTTTTATCTATTATATAATATTTTTATATATATAATATTTTTATATATATTATAATTCATAACATTTTGACTGTGTGATAACGCTTCGTCTGTTAAATTCTGCGATATTTCAACGACTATTTTGTTTTTATCGTAATCAGCTCTGGTTAAATTTTTATTACGCTTGATACTATCAAGTTTATCTAAATCTATACTCCCAAAATCTATATTTGTCTCTGTCCTCTTTTATACGTCCTCATTCTCCGTTTTTTCTGCTAATTATTCTCAAGATTTCTCATCTGCCTGTAAAATATGGTTGTTATCGTTATCAGGGAGTTTAGATAATATATTTGTCAAATTCCAACTATAATTTACATCAAAACTATAAATTTTCTCAATTTTGCTAACCAATGGTCATATACTATCCTTTTATGCGTATCTAAAGGTTGTCCCAATTACTGGAATACTACAAAAAGAGAGGGGGTAGAGTGGACCCCTGCTGAACCAGCACTGAACCAAGTATGGGACACTTATGAATATACCTGGACCACTTTGTTATTATGTAGACCACCTATGAACCATAGTTAAAATTTAAAACAGATCATCGATAGAACGGTGCGAATGCAAGATCGATCCATCTTGCCACAAGAGCAGAAATATAACGCATATCTGCCTGTAATCCCATCAATCCGCCTATACAACTTGTAAGACCACAACAACAACAACACGGACAAGATAAGCCTGGTAAGAAACCTAAGCAAGATCCGATTATGGTCATCGCTTCTTCCTCTTTGAAGAGGTTTTTTAAACTTTTTTTCATATCTTCATGTTAAATACAAAGATATTTAAAAATATGCTAATCTCACAAAAATAGAAAAAATCAAAACTCTTTAAACCTGTTGGTCAGAGGCATTCTTAAAGCCCTTCTTGTTATCTTTATGCCTATTGGTGCCTGCCTCCTCTTGAATTCGTTTTTCCTTATCAAATCAACGACCAATCTTACTGTATCCCGCTCAAATCCCATCCTGATAATATCCTCCACGCTTTTACCCTCATCTAAATATGCTATTAAGATAGGATCTAAAACATCGTAAGGCGGTAAAATATCCGTATCCTTTTGTCCATCGCTTAACTCTGCAGACGGTTCTTTCTCCCGTATAGAATCTGGTATCACTTTTTTTATACTGTTCCTGTAATCTGCCAATTTATACACCATACTCTTATATACATCGCTTATTACTGAGAATCCGCCAGCCATATCTCCATAGAGCGTAGTATAACCAACAGCCGCCTCGCTCTTGTTACCCGTTGACAGGACCAACCAACCGAACTTGTTCGATAACGCCATAAGCAGATTCCCTCTTATACGGGATTGTATATTCTCTTCAGTTTTATCTTTCTCATAATCTTTAAAATAAGGCTCCATCTGGTCTAAGTACTCTTTATAAATCTTATCTATCGGTATCTCCAGCAATTCAATTGCAAGGTTATTGGCAATAGTTTTTGCATCGTTTAGGCTCTGTAATGAAGTATATACCGATGGCATCATTACCCCTATGACGTTATCATTACCAATAGCATCGACGGCAATAGTCGCGACAAGGCTGGAATCTATTCCTCCAGACAAACCCAGAACTACCTTTTTAAACCCGTTTTTAATAACATAGTCCTTAGTTCCTAAGACCAATGCATTGTATATCTCTCCTATCGATGATAAACCTTCTATCTCCCTTTCATCATCCCTACTCTGTATTTTAGGTTTATCCAAAATTATTGGGGCATCTGATATCATTTTAAAAGTGAGATCACCGTCTCCTGTTATTCGCTTTTCAAGACTATACATCCTTTTTTTAGATATTTTATCTATGTCTATGTCTGCAACGATAAAATCTTCGTCAAATTGTCGTCCTTTTGCAATTATTCTCCCATCTTCATCTATTATTTTACTATATCCGTCAAATATAATCCCGTCCTGTCCACCGACCATGTTGCTATTGAGTATTACTGATATACTATCTTTGGCACGTGCCATCAATATATTCTCCCTGGTAGCCGTCTCTCCTATATAGTAAGGAAAGGAGCTTATATTTACGATGACTTTTGCCCGATTATAGCTAATATACGATAACAGATCGTTACCTATGCTGATACCGACAGGCACACCTGATATCTGATAGATAGAGCCTTGTTCACCTTTTTTAAAATAATAACTCTCATCATACTTTCCAAATAATGATAATCTCCTCTTATGGTACATGCCAGCCAGTTTTTTATTATGAACGATGGCAGCAGCATTGTAAAGGCTGTCATTCTTCTTATCAATATCGACGAGACCGACTACTAACGTAATATTATCGGAATGGTTTATAATATCATCCAACGATCTCAACTCTTTATCTATAAATTCCGATCTATACACCAGATCTTCTGGAAGATATCCTGATATTGCAAGTTCCGGGAAGGTTAAGAGATCAACACCAAATCTTCGTGCCCGATCTATGCCGTTTAATATCTTTATAGTATTGCCTTCAAGGTCTCCTACCGTACTATCAATCTGAGCTATACCAACTCTAAAGAATTGCATTCTATTCTTCTTTTGCTCTTTTTATTGATATACCTTGTTAGTGGACTACTCCTCCCTAACAGAAAGAGCTTCTTGATTCATCGACCAGACTCGATCTCAACAAGCGTAAATTCCCTCTATCCCATCGGTACATACATAATACATTATTCTACTACTTTTATATACTTTTCCCTTTTTCCGCCTCTCATCCTCCATATCACAAGGGGACTTCTCGGCGATGAGTAAAAAAGCAAAATAAATAAAGGAGAGGAAACAACTCTCCATCTAGTACATACCCATTCCGCCACCTGGAGGCATTCCGCCACCTGGAGGCATTCCTCCACCTGGAGGCATCTCTGCTCCACCTTTCTTGGAAGCAATGACATCGTCTATTCTTATTATCATCGTTGCAACCTCGGATGCAGAGCTTATTGCCTGTGTCTTGATACGCAATGGTTCTATAACACCAGCTTCTACCATATCTTTAGCCTTACCTGTATCAAGATCGAGGCCGTATGTCTTCTTACCCTCTTGATGTGCTTTTCTGAGTTCAACGAGCGCGTCTATAGGATCCAATCCGGTGTTTTCTGCCAGAGTTCTCGGTATAACCTCTAATGCTTTGGCGAACTCTTCTATGGCAAGCTGTTCTCTACCTCCAACAGATGGAGCGTAATCCTTCAACCTCAAAGATAGCTCTATCTCTGTAGCACCACCACCGCATACAATCTTTGTATCCTCTATTACAGCAGCAATCACATGAAGTGCATCATTGGCACCTCGCTCAAGCTCATCCAAAATGTGCTCGGTTGATCCTCTCAATAGCAACGATACTGCCTTGGGATTCTTACAATCTTCAACGAAGACCATCTTGTCATCACCAATCTTCCTCTCTTCTACCAATCCAGCATAACCTAAATCTTCAGATGCTATCTCTTGTATATTTGATACGATCTTAGCACCGGTGGCTTTTGACAATTTATCCATATCACTCTTCTTTACACGTCTAACTGCCAATATTCCATTTTTTGCCAGGTAATGCTGTGCAAGATCGTCTATACCTTTCTGACAGAACAAGACGTTAGCACCGGATGAGACGATCTTATCAACCATCTTCTTTAAGATCTTCTCCTCTTCATCAAGAAACGCCTGCATCTGCTCAGGAGATGTTATCTGTATCTTTGCATCCATTTCGGTCTTTTCGATCTCTAATGAGGAATCTACAAGAGCTATTTTTGCATCCTTAACTTTTTTCGGCATTTCTGTATGTACGACCTCTTTGTCTATTACTAAACCATTTACAAGTATGCTATCTTCTATTTCTTTGCCTTCTTTCTTTTCTATATTAATATTATCGACATCTACCGACCCGTTCTCTTCTACTGCTAATACAGCATCAACACATAAACCTGAGATAGCTTCTGATGCCATTCCAGCACTTTTTCCGGTTAACGATGTTAATGCAATCTTTTTCAACAACTCTTTGTCATCTTTGGAGATATCCGTTGCAATCTCATTCAGGATCTCATAACATTTGTTTGCTGCCAACCTAAAACCTTTAGAGATTGTAGTTGGGTGGATATCCTGGTTAAGCAACTCTTCTACTCCTTTCAGCAAAGCACCGGCTAATACAACTGCAGTAGTAGTACCATCGCCTACCTCATCATCCTGTGTCTTGGCGACCTCTACCATCATCTTGGCTGCAGGATGTTCTATATCCATCTCTTTAAGTATAGTTGCCCCATCGTTAGTGATGGTCACATCGCCTAACGAATCGACGATCATCTTGTCCATACCTTTAGGACCTAACGTAGTTCTAACGGCTTCTGCCACGGCTTTAGCCGCCATTATGTTTCCGGACTGAGCATCTTTCCCTCTTCTTCTCTCAGTCCCCTCTTTTAAAACTAATATTGGCATTCCTCCTAACTGTGCCATAATCTTATACCTCCTTTAGTTTAAAGATTGGTTAGTTGTTCTATATAAAACTTTCGATCACATTCCTCATCTACATTCAAGCATTTATAAATTTTTAATAGTCTGATTATATATATGATAATAATATGTATGATAACTATATTTATCTGGATCATACGGCTGATGTAAAATTTAAAGCATATGGAAAAACATTAGAAGATTGTTTTGCTAATGCTGCAAAGGCGATGTTTAACCTTATAGTTCCTTTGAATAAGATAAATATTGAGTTGAGACAGAATATTAAGATAAAAGCAGAAAATTTGGATTTTTTACTTTATAAATGGCTTTCGGAGCTTTTATATTTATTTTATGGTGAGAACAAACTTTTTTCTGAATTTGAAATAAGTATAATTAGAGATAAGGATGGTTATACGCTGGATAGTATATTATATGGCGAGTCGGTAAAAGATACTCATTATATAGATATAGAGATAAAGGCTGTAACGCTTCATGATCTGTACGTGAAGAGAGATAATAATATCTACACGTGTCAGGTTGTACTTGACGTTTAATATTTATAGGATTTTCAAAATTTATTATAATCTTGAAAAAGATTAAAAACTAGGTGATTTTAATGAATCTAATAAAAATTACGGATAATATATGGGAAGTTCCTATCGGATACACTGAAGGGATGAGAGTTCCGGGAAGGATTTATACATCAGAAAAATTGATGAAGAATTTAGAGCCAGACGCGATAAAACAAAATGCTAATGTGGCAACACTTCCTGGTATTTTAAAATATTCAATTGCTATGCCTGAGATGCACGTAGGTTATGGCTTTCCTATTGGTGGCGTTGCGGGTTTGGATGGAAATGATGGAGTAATATCCCCTGGCGGGGTTGGATTTGATATAAATTGTGGTGTTAGGCTTTTAGTTACTAAGATACCTATGAAAGACCTGCTTTTAAAACTGGATCAGCTGATAGAAGATATATTTAAAACGATACCATCTGGTGTTGGTTCAAAAGGAAGATTAAAGCTGGATGCCAATGAACTGAAAAAAGTCTTTGAAGAGGGGGCAAGATGGGCTGTCTCTAACGGATATGGCACTGAAAGAGATTTAAATTTTTGTGAAGAAAATGGTTGTATGAAGGATGCAACTTCGGATAAAGTAAGCAAAAAGGCGATAAGTAGAGGATTATCACAATTAGGAACTCTAGGATCTGGTAATCATTTTTTAGAGATCGGATGTGTAGAAGAGATATTTGATACGGACGCGTCTAAAGTATTCGGTTTAGAGAGAGGGATGACCACGATAATGATACATACGGGATCAAGGGGTGCCGGGCACCAGATCTGTACGGATCAGTTGGAGGTGTTTGCGAGTGCCGTTAAGAAATACGGTATAAAACTTCCTGATAAACAGCTCGCTTGTGCCCCATTAGGAAGCAAAGAGGCAGAGGAGTATTACGGAGTTATGTGTGCAGCGGCCAACTATGCATGGGCAAACAGACAGATAATAACACATTGGATGCGGGAAGTATTCGATAAAATTTTAGGAGATAACGATTTGAAGATCGTATATGATGTTGCTCATAATATAGCAAAGATAGAAGAACATATAGTAGACGGGAAGAAAAAGAGGGTAATAGTCCATAGAAAGGGGGCAACACGCGCGTTTTCGAAAGATAACGAGCATATACCTATCGAATATCGTAGTATAGGACAACCTGTGCTGATTCCAGGAAGTATGGGAACTTATTCTTACGTTCTGAAAGGGACGGATAGAGCGATGGAAGAGACATTTGGAAGCACCTGCCATGGATCTGGAAGAGTGTTAAGCAGAAGCAGTGCTAAGAGAAAGTATCGTGGAGAGAACGTTAAAAAAGAACTTAAGGAGCATGGGATCATAGCCAAAGCGGTATCTGATTCTGTTCTTGCAGAAGAAGCACCACTGGCTTATAAATTGAGCGATGATATCGTCGATGTTGTGGACTCTGTGGGCATATCTAAAAAAGTGGCTAAGATTAGGCCCTATGGGGTAGTTAAAGGATGAAATATCTAAGCTGATGAGAAAGATTATACAATAATATGCGATCTGCTGAAGGATGTAGGTTATGTGCTAAAGGGGCAAAGATGGTCCTATTTGTCACGGGTCTATGTAATAGATGCTGTTTTTATTGCCCATTATCTGAAAAAAGGTCTAAAAAAGATGTTGTTTATGCGAACGAGAGACCGGCCTATAGTGATAAGGACGTATTGGATGAGAGTGTAAAGATGAGGGCGTTAGGAGCAAGTATAACTGGTGGAGAACCGTTATTAGTCTTAGATAGGACTATTTACTATATACAATTATTAAAGAGAGAATTCGGCAAGAAGTACCATATTCATCTCTATACCACCCAAGTTATCGATAAAAAGGTTGCTGATGAACTAAGTTCGAGCGGATTGGATGAGATAAGGTTTCATATCTTGGATAAACCAATAAGATATAGAGATGGCATATCCTATCTTAAAAATGCCGGAGTATGTGTTGGAGTAGAAATGCCGCTCGTACCGTTACCATTTATGGAGAATAGGATCATTGAGATTATAAAATGCCTCGATATAGACTTTTTGAACCTGAACGAACTTGAGTTTTCAGAGACGAATTATATAAATATGAAAAAAATGCAGATAGAGACCGAAAACGGTATATCTGCAAAAAAGAGTACCGAATTTGCAAATAAGATTATAGATAAATATAAAAGAAGGATTCCAATAAATTTCTGCACGGCCGCGTTTAAAGATGGGATTCAACTACGTAGAAGACTGATAAGAACGGCAAAAAATATCGTAAAAAGTTACGAATCTATTACAGAGGATGGTACTATTGTTAGAGGCGTTATAGAGGGAGATATTAAGGATATAAAAGATATAATAGGAGGATTACCTTTTGAAGAAGTAGATGGTAAGATTTATATGAACGCGTATCTTCTCAGAAGGGTAGCATCTCTATTCGCAGATAAGAATGTTATTGCATATATAAGCGAGGTATATCCTACTTGGGATGCATTAGAAGTCGAGAGAGAGTATATTAAAGATTATTTTGAAGATTCTCATCAAAGTAAAAATTAAATTAAAAAATATTCAGAGTTGTTTGATATGGATCCTAATTATCCAAATATCTTGGTGGCAGACAGTATATCTGAGGAAGGTATAGAAAGATTGCAGAAAGATGCAAACTTGGATGTCTTAACTAATATAACAAAGGATGAACTATTAGAGATAATAGATAGATACGATGCATTGGTGGTAAGAAGCAGAACTAAAGTTACAAAAGATATTATAAACAGAGGAAAAAGACTAAAAGTTATTGGTAGAGCAGGTGTTGGTGTGGATAATATCGATGTGGAAACAGCTACTGCAAAAGGCATAATCGTGATAAATGCACCAGAGGGTAACACCATCTCTGCAGCAGAACATACGATAGCTATGCTTCTCAGTCTAGCAAGAAAGATACCGCTTGCCAATTCATCTGTTAAAAAAGGAGAATGGAAGAAGAGTGATTTTATCGGTATTGAGGTAAGAGAAAAGGTAATAGGAATAATCGGGTTTGGCAGGATAGGATCATACGTTGCTAAAATGGCTCACGGATTAGGAATGAATGTTATAGCCTACGATCCATACGTAGTTCCAGCAAATATTGAAAAAACTGGCGGATTAAAGGTTGATTTTGATACAGTATTGAAAGATTCAGATTTTATAACGGTTCATGTTCCTCTTAACAAGAAAACTACGGGTTTAATAGGAGAAAATGAGTTCAGAAAAATGAAAAAAGGTGTTCGTATTATCAACTGTGCACGAGGAGGAATAATAGATGAGACTGCTTTATATAAAGCGATAAAAAATGGCATAGTTGCAGGCGCGGCGTTAGATGTATTCGTGAATGAGCCACCTAAGAATAATCCTCTTTTGGATCTTGATGAAGTCGTTGTCACGCCCCATCTGGCTGCATCTACAATCGAGGCACAGAAGAACGTCGCTATTATTATAGCAAACCAGGTTCTAGCTGCATTAAAAAACGAACCAGTGATGAATGCTGTAAATATGCCTGTAATACCTAAGGATGCAATAGTCGTAATCCGTCCTTATATTCCTCTTTCTGAAAAATTAGGAAAGATTGCTTCACAATTGGTAAATGGGACTATTTTACGAGTGAAGATGATTTATAAAGGAGATATAGCCGGATATAATACCGAATATATAACCAAATCTGCGTTGGTTGGTATATTTTCCAATATTTTGAATGAGCATGTAAATCTAATAAATGCTCCGGTTATCGCAAATAATAGAGGAATAAACATTTCAGAAGAAAAAAGCAAAGATATTGAGGATTTAACCAATTCTATCACAATAGAAGTGGAGACAGACTCTATGAAAAAAGTGCTTATCGGTACTATATTTGGAAAGAGCGAGGAGAGGATAATAGGCATAGACGGATTCAAGATAAACGTAATTCCATCAAAATATATGCTGATCTCCAATCATACGGATAGACCGAGTATAGTAGGAAAAATAGGGAAATTGCTGGGAGATGAAGATATAAATATAGCAGCCATGGAACTGGGGAGAAAAAAACCTAGAGGCGAAGCGATAATGGTTCTCAGCGTGGACTCCCCTGTTCCTGACCATATACTTGAAGAGATAAGAAAGATAGAAGGAATCCATGATGCCATATTAGTCTCTATATAAAATAATGTAATGGAACGATCGCAGAGAATACCAGCCTTTTTATGCTATTTATATCTCTCTGATGAAGAGATAAGGAAGTATGATTGCCCTATTTATTTTTTTTACATATTACCTTACCACCTAATCGACACTGTTACCAAGAAGTTCAATTATATGGTCTGTAAGCCTATCCACTATAACGATCTTATTTACAATTCCCACTTTTCTATCGTTCTTATTTACTAAAGCAGCAATTGCATTAGGATCTTCTATGATCTTAGTAATAGATCTATATAGAGGATCGTCAGCATTTATATTTATTGCCTTGTTTGAGATAGATCCTACCTTATCGTCGGATCTGCCATCTAAAATTGCCGCAAAAACCTCTTTTATTGAGACAATTCTAAGTTCTCCCTCCTCTAAAACAGATACCGCGTATAATTTTTCATTTTTCATCTTTAATGCAACATCTTTTATCGTAACGTTACCCTCTACTACCACAAATTCGGTCATAAAATCTTTTGTTGGATGTTTTGGCAACGTCTCTATATATTCGGCGTCGATTAATATCTTATTACTAACAGCATCCTTCCCTTCTATTACTCCACTAACAAGAAGTTTATTTACTGGGGTTGGCCCAACAGTGATTTTATCACCTATCTTAAATATCTCTATATTACCCAATATTTGTATCTCTGCTTTGCATATGTTGGGATGTCTTACAGTTGTGAAAGATACCTCTTCTACGTTTACCTCTTCTATCAATTTATTATTTACCCGTACTTTTATTATAGCCTCTTCCGGTAATAAATCTATACCTAATGCTTCGTATGCCTTTATTCTTGCTCTATATCCACCCTTTGGACCTGGAACTCCATCCACTAAACCTAATGCCTTCATTGTCTGCATCTGATTTCTAATTGTTCCTGGGTTTCTTTTTATAAATGTGGCAATATCTTCTCCTCTAATTGCCTCGCCTTTCTTTCTCTGTAGAGTTATCAAGGCCATCAAAGTCTCTCTTTGTATCGGTGTTAATTTCAAACTCATTTGAGAATACCTCCTATTTTATTAATTTTTATTATTATTTCTTTAAATATTTCTATTCTTTTATTATCATATAAAAGTTATTTTTATATATGTTCTCTTTATATATAGTATTTTATCTAAAAATGAAATACTATATATAATTTGTTGATAATCTTAAATGAACTTTTTCTGTAATGAAACGTATAATGATAAATATTGTTAGATATATAGGTATAGATTATCTTTATAAATCATTTATCTTTACTCTCTTGTAGAGACGGAGAGTAGCCACGTTTTCTGACGTTTAAAAAATTTTCTGCATGCTCTAAGACACCCCTCGATTCAGCATAAGTCAACAATTTATATGCCTTTTGGTATGTTGCCCATGTATAAGCAGTATGCTCATCTGAAATCTTTATCTCATCCGTCTCTACCCTTGTAAGAAATAAAGTAACACTCTTGTTTATCATTTGATCATTTTTA
This sequence comes from Candidatus Methanoliparum thermophilum, assembly GCA_004212075.1. Taxonomy (GTDB): domain Archaea; phylum Halobacteriota; class Methanoliparia; order Methanoliparales; family Methanoliparaceae; genus Methanoliparum; species Methanoliparum thermophilum. The sequence goes on along the minus strand of RXIF01000010.1, from coordinate 35,518 downwards.
GTAAAGGTATAATTTATTTCCTCTTTAAAACCATCTATTATATCCAAATCGGTTATTCCAGTTTCCTCTCTAATTTCTCTGATAGCTGCATCTATCTCTTCTTCTCCTTGCTCGATATGCCCTTTTGCAAAATCCCAATGGGATTTTTTATGTTTAAGAAGAAGATAGACTCTTTCGTTATTATATTCTTTATATGTTATAAATCCTGCTGATCTCTCTTTCTTCATATTCAAAGAACCTTTTAGATATTATTAAATATATATCAATATAACAATATAAAAAGGGATAATAATGGTAAAAAATATACGCGATTCGATTAAAAAATTGGAAGTAACAGCGATTTTTGAGCTTATTTGGCCGTCTCTATCTAAAAAAATAGATAAGATAACACCTCAAGATATATCTACTGCTATCGATAATTGGGATGATCCATGGAATTATATAACTCCAGATATCGAAGAAAAATTAGCAACGTTAAAAGACAGATATAACACCTTGATTAGAAGGTATATTAATATTATAACTCCTGAAATGATGATGGATATATTGCTTAAGGAGAGACCCAATATTGCCAAGGCTATCATCAGTCATAAAGACGGTGATAAATGGTGGACAGAGATAATAAATAATGGAAAGAAGAGAATCATGGAAGACCTTGATAATAAAAAATATTAAATAATAGATATCAAAACCATTCGCCAAGCGTTCTTTGCTGATCCGTTTTCGAAAGATTGATCTCGTCTAAGGTTTTTATCACTCGTTCTCTGGAAAAATCATGCTCGTTACATAAAAACTCGATTATTTTCTCTTTATCTGGTTTATACCATACCAACCTATACTCTTCTGTAACGTTTGGATGGAGAAAAATATTTTTTATATCATCTAAATTCTCTATCTCTTTACCAATAGCCGCCAATACTTTTTCTATACTTCCATATTTTTTTATCAATTTTAATGCTTTTTTAGGTCCTATATTTCTTATTCCCTCATTATAGTCCGTTCCAACAAGAATGGCAATATCTACCAATGCCTCCCTATCTATCTCATGCTTTTCTAAAATCTCGTTTAATATATATAGTTCTGGTGTTATATCAACATACTCCTTCTTGTTAGGTAATTTTCTCTTTTTACCCACAGCTAAATTCCTAACGAGCTGAGTAGAACCAAACAATAAAGAATCATAATCTTGAGATGCTACAATGTCTACATCGCCTTTTATAGTCATAAATGCTGCCTGTGATTCTCCTTCTGATGGAGCAAAGACAGAAGGAATACCTAAATATTTTAATAAAATTACTGTCTCTTCTATTATCTTATGATTTAATCTTGTAGACATCTGAGCATATTTTATGGCGTTTTCAAAATCTTTATTCTCTCTTGCAATTATATACTTCTCAAATGCTTCTTCACGGATAATTTTTCTCTTATCTATCGTGTCAAACTTTAATTGAGGTGGCTCTCCGTCAAATACATATACCGGTTTGATATTCTTTTTTAACATGTTAGAAGTTCTATAAAAAACGCCAGAAAGATGGGAAGTAATATTTCCTTTACTATTTATCAAAGAAGTGCCATTTTTCTGCCTTATTATCGATATAAACTGATATAAAGTATTATACGCATCTATTGCAAGTTTCTTATTGGCCAAATCTTCAAAAGATACCTCTTTTTTCACAAGGATCGGACTGATATTTCTACTCATATATTAAACTGTTCAATTTAAAACTATAAGTATTTAAACTATGGCGAAAGATATATTAATAATAAAAATAAATAATTGATAAACAATTTTTTAAAAAATAAAGATATGAAACCAACTAGTAAATGCCTGATCGATTATAAACATCTTCCAATAGGTCTTGATATAGAATTCGTATCTGGTAGTTATGTTCCATTAGATGAAAAAATCCTTGATTTTAACAATAAAAAAGTCTTATACGTGATCGGTAGTGCTATCTTAGATAACTCTTGTTGCGGAGTTGCTGGATGTAGATATGCTATAGTGCCCGGATATATCGTTGACTTTAAATATAAAAGGGAGAATAGTCTGTTTGTATCAAAGGTCGAACCCATACGGGATTTAAAACAGAGACAGGAGATTAAAAAGATGATAAAAGGACGAGAAACAGTAAAACAGATCGATTTTTGGTAAATTCTATGTAATAAGGTGTAGTATGAGGATACTCGGTTCAGAAGAGAAGAGAAAGGAATTAATAGATGAGTTAAAGGCTAAAGGCTATATAATAAGTAAGAAAGTAGAAGAAGCTATGTTATCTGTTCCAAGAGAGCTATTCATCCCTGACAATAAGATAATGTATGCATACGAAGATCAACCTTTGGAGATCGGATTAGGACAGACGATCAGCGCACCACATATGGTTGCCATGATGACAGAGATTCTAAATTTACAAGAGGGTAATAAGGTGCTCGAGATAGGTACAGGATCGGGATATCAAGCAGCCATCATATCGAAGATCGTTGGTAAAGATGGAAAGATCGTATCCATAGAAAGATTTGCAGATTTGGCAAGATTTGCAAAGGAAAATTTGAAAAAAGCTGGAATAACTGGTGTAAAGATCGTAATTAGTGACGGATCGCTAGGATACAAAGATGAGGCACCATACGATAAGATATGTGTAACCTGTGCAACACCCGATATACCTCCACCGTTAATCGAACAACTCAAGCCTGGTGGTCGTATGGTAATACCGGTAGGTAGCAGATATTTTCAGGAACTTTTTGTTGTAGATAAGGATGAATATGGACATATAACAAAAAAAAATACCGGTGGCGTAGTTTTTGTTCCATTGATTGGTAAATATGGGTTTAAATATGGAATCTAACCTTTGAATATAACAATACTTTACAAATATCATCCCTTTTTTATATGTCTTAATATATGAGGAGCCTCTTTTAAAATCAATTGTTTCATGGCTAACTTCACGGCGTTTGGAGATCCTGGCATGACAAAGATAACCTTATCTCTTACGATACCGGCACTTGCCCGAGATAAAATAGCAGCGGATCCTATCTCTTCGAAGCTTAGATATCTGAATAACTCACCAAAACCATCTATCTTCTTCTCATAATATTTTGATGCCGTCTCAATGGTCAGATCTTTTTTAGCAAGTCCTGTACCTCCACTAATCAAGATTACCTCTGCATCCGATTCTATTGCATAAGATAGTGCATTATCTATCATATCTATGTCATCTGGTACCAATTTGTATAAAACAAGATCGCTTTTTGCTTTTTCTATCAGATCCTGCATTATTTCACCACTAACATCTTTTGCATCGCTTGGATTGGATACATTTTTGTAATTTGAGTATCTAGAGCTGCTAACCGTAATTATTCCATACTTCAAATCTTTTTTTGCATCTTTTTTATGATCTTCTGAAGACATGATTAAACCCTTATTTAAATAATTTTTTCTTAAATATCTTTTAATCATAAAATTATCTTTTCTAACATTCTACTCCACGTATCATACATCTCAATCAGCGAAACATTTAAAAGATCTTTATTGCCATCTTTTATAACCAGCCTATCTCCTCTCGTCTCTCCCAATCTTATAATACTCACGCTGCACTCCATAAAAGTTCGAATCAAATCTTTTTCATCGTCTTTTTTTACTTCAACGAGCCAACGCGTGTTAGATTCAGAGAATAGTTTTATATCACTTCTCATACCTTTAATACCAGATATATCTAGATCAGCACCGATACCTCCGCCCATACACATCTCTGCAACAGCAACAGCAATACCTCCTTCAGAAACGTCGTGTGCCGAGATTATAATCTCGTTTTTAATACCATTCAATACGGCTTCTATAGACCTTCTCAATCTATCAACATCTACAGAAGGGACCACGCCTTTCTTTCCTATAATCTTCAGATACTCAGATCCTCCTAATTCTTCATACGTATCTCCTATTAGGTAAAGCAAGTTCTCTCCTTTTATATCTGACGTAACAACCTTTCTTATATCTTCTACGATACCTACACCAAAGAGAGATGGTGTCGGTACTATTTGCGAATCTTCAATCTGCGATCTCTCATTATAAAAACTGACATTTCCCGATGCATAAGGAATTTTTAGTTCTTTTGCAATCTCACCTAGCGCCCGAACGGATTCATAAAAATCTCCCATAACGATTGGCTTCTCAGGATTTCCAAAGTTAAGAGTGTCTGCAAGAGAATGCGGTCGTGCTCCTACTGATACCAAGTTTCTACAAACCTCATCCACTGCAGAGAGAGCCCCTTTATAAGGATTGATCCCCATAAAAGATGGGTTTATAGCTGCGGATATCGCAAGCCCCTTGTAAGAATCTTCCAAAGGCTTTATAACGGCTGCATCTCCATGTGAAGGATTTTTTATACCTCCATTTAAAGGTTTCAGGATCGTTCTGCCACCCACCTCATGATCGTATCTCCTTATTACAGACTCTCTACTGCAGATGTTCAAACTTGATAAGACTGATAAAAACATACTGTTATAATCTTTCGGTTCATCAAAATACTCTTTTTCCTCTTTAATCTCTCTTACTTTTATCTCCCTATCGTATCTTATACCGTTTATCAAAAAATCCAACTCCAGCTCATATATCTTCTCACCATAATATGTTATTATAAATAAATTTCCTGGCAGAGATCTTCCTATAATGGTTGCAGGAACGTCCCAGTAATCGAATATTTCTAATACTTCATCTACTTTATCCGGACTTATAGATAACATCATTCTCTCTTGAGATTCAGAGACAAGAATCTCCCAGGGATGCATCCCTTCTTCCTTTAGAGGAACTTTTTCTATCTCTATACACGCCCCACATCCAGCCGCAAAAGACATCTCACCAATGGCACATGAGAGCCCTCCACCCCCCAAATCCTTCATCCCATCTACAAGACCTTTATCTGTCACTTCCAGACATGCATGGATAAGAGGCTCTTCTAAGATAGGATTTCCCAACTGTACGGCACTACGATCTTCTTCTGATCTCTCTGAAAGCTCTGCTGATGCGAATGTAACACCATGTATTCCATCCCGCCCCGTCTTTCCGCCGGTTAAGACGAATAAATTACCTTCTTTTGATCTGCTCGGTACTACTTGGCTTTTTTTTACAATTCCAACACAGCCAGCATTTACTAGACAGTTGTTTTTATATCCTTCATCGAAATAGATTATTCCTGCAACTGTTGGAACGCCTATTCTATTTCCATAATCGCCTATACCGGATATTACTCCGTTAAACAAAAATTTAGATCTTTTATCTCTGTCGGGTAATCCAAAAAACAACGAATCTATAAGAGCGATAGGTTTGGCACCCATACATAGGATATCTCTTACTACACCACCAATACCTGTCGCGGCACCACCATATGGTTCTACGTTAGAAGGATGATTATGGCTCTCAAATGCCACTGCATATGCATATTCTTCATTGAAATCGATTATTCCTGCATCCTCACCAAGAAGAATACCTTGAGATGAGTCGGATAATATAAACCTCTTAAGAAGGTTTTTTGAGCTCTTGTAACAACAATGCTCAGACCAAGCCTGAGCTAACGATTGCAGTTCTATATCGGTTGGGTCTCTGTTAAGCCTTTTAAAATAATCTTTTATTAAACCCAATTCGTACCTATTAAGTCCCAACCCCATCTCTCTTCCAATCTGCTCTAGTTGATCTTCTGAGACAGAGAGGTCTATCTTTTTTACGTTTGATAGGTAGTACATATCTCTCTTTATTCGATGATCTCTATATAATAATCGTGTATTACAGGATTTGCAAGTAATTTATCACATATATCTTTTATTTCTTCGATAGCATCATCTTTTTTTTCACAATCAATCTCTATTATATACGATTTTAATGTTTTTACTCTTATAACATTATCAAATCCGAGAAGTAACAATGCTTTCTTAATATTATCCCCTTCAGGATCTGATATCCCGTTTTTTAATCTTATTTTAATCTCTGCCTGCATGATTACCCCTATTATGTTAAGTTTATTATTTTATATTTTTTTCCGCTTTCTCCTGCCTTATCAACTGCGTATTTTACTCCTATCGGTCCAATTATCTCAAATATGACAGTAGTTGCAGTGATTATCGTAATTGCCAAAGATCCAAGATATTGTCCAATCTCTCCATAAGCGGATAGTTCTTTTGCAACCATAGATGCCAGCCCGATTGCTACACCAGCTTGAGAAAGTAAGGCAAATCCCAGATATTTTTGAATAACAGGTTCTGATTTTGCCAATTTACTACCAAAGAATGCACCGATCATCTTTCCTACCACTCTGCATCCTATATATATAAATCCTACCACTCCCATCTTGATAAATAGATCCGGACGTAGTTGTAATCCGGCCACAATGAAGAATATAGTATAAATAGGAGGAAGAACATCTTCTATTATGTTAAAAGACATCTTACTCACATTTGGAGCTAAGTTAGCGAACACCACCCCCAATGATATACAGGCAAGTATCAATGATATGTCTAAAAGCTCTGCCAAACCTGCACAGATTAAAATGGCTGATAATGAAATTATAAAAAGATTACTTCTATCTTTTATCATCTTTGCAACATAGGAAAATGCTATTCCACAGATAATACCAAGTATTATCGCTCCACCGATCTCTATCAATGAACCGACTATTGTAGCAGATATAGACGAAGAACTGCCAAGCATAACTCCAACCATAGCGATAGCAGCAGTAAATATAATTACTCCGATCCCGTCATCCAATCCAACGATCACCGTAGTAATCTTACTTAAATTGCCTCTTGCTTTACAACTGTGAATCACAGCCATAGTACCAGCAGGAGCAGTAGCAGGAGCTAAAGAACCAAGAAGTAAAGCAAGGATTAAATCATGGGTATATAGATATATTCCAAGTGTTACTAAAATAAAAGCAGCGAGCGATTCAAAAATTAGTATTATTCCAACATCTTTTCCCATTTTTTTAAGAAAATCGATTGTAAAACTTCTCCCAATCATGAAAGCAACAAATGCGAGCGTAAAACTAGTTATTATATTTATAAGATGAGGACTTAATTCTACAAGATGGATTACAGGTCCTAAAATTATACCGACAATGATATATCCAACGATCGTTGTAAGCCCTAAACGATTGGTTATCATTCCTACGAGAAAACCAAAAGCGAGTATGATACCAACGGATAGAATAATGTTGTCTATTACCATGAGTTTATAATGTTATAAAATTTGATTATCAGCTGATGGATTGTTATTTCGCCCACTATCTCTTCATCTTTCAATACAGGAAGGCTCCTCACGTTGTGAAAGGTCATCTTATCCAATACATCTTTTATTTTCTCCTCTTCCGTACATATTATTGGATTTTTCGACATTATATTCTCCGCATTTTCAAAGAATTCGTAGTTTAAGGATGTTTTATTTGGTACCCCAAAATATGAGATCTTTTTGCCTGGACGGAGAATATTTAGAAAATCTTTCTCTGTTATAACACCAACAAGTCTTCTGCTATCTCTGCTCTTTACGACCCATGCATGATTATTTACGGCAATAAACGCGGCAGTCTCCATTATTCCCATATTTTGATCTATTATGGGAATAACCGATAGCCGGCTCTCCATAACATCTTTTACTCTCTTTTCATAAAATTTATCTAATATTGTTCTATAATCTATCGGCATCTTTAAAACACCATTTTAAAATATAATATCTGTTCAAGAACGCCTATCATTATGCATATCTCTCAAAATATTCCCAAACTCTGAATTGATTATAGATCGTACGCCCATAGTCTTTGGATGAAGATCTACTTCCACAATCACGTACTGGTGTTTTAATATTTTTTTAAGCGGCTCTACCTGTCTTAACCCATTAGTGATAGAAAAAATCTCATAATCCATATTTTTGAGAGGAACAGCATGCGGTACACCAGCAATAACCAAAAAATCTACATTTAGCTTTTTTACAATTTCCGCAGCTTTTTTTCCGGTTATTGCATACTCATCCAATCCACCCGTTATGTAATCGATCTTCACACCGCTCTTTTCAAGATCTCTCTTTATAATCTTTGCATCATTCCTGATTTTAGAAAGCCCAAGATTGCTAGATAAATTGGCGATATTTATGGGTTTGATATCATGGGATACTTCATTTACTGCGCGCATTATATCTGCAAATATGTAAGTAGTCTCTTTCTTTGAATTTAATATGCATGCACCATGTTTTCCCTCGTCTATTAACTCCAAAAGTCGTTTTCCAACCAGGTATTTAGAGTCTCCCTGTGATGGCTCGATGTATGCTTTATACGCCGCCCCAAAATTTTCTTCTAACTTTGTTGCCTCCCTCATCAGATATTCCTGTCTCTTAAACTCTTCTTCTGTTATAATACCAGACGAAACTGCAGATTTTAGAGCTGCTATTACGCCTGCAGTATTCTCTTCATAACCTCCATGTATATCTACGGTCAAGACGGGTATATCTATACCAGCATCTTCGACAGCACCATCGATATCTTCACCAACAATCATACTGGCACACGTCCCTACGATAGCCATATTTTTTGGATTAAACATCTTTATTGCCTTATATATCGTCTCTACAAGCGCGTCATGGCCGCCAAAGATGAATTTATCCTCGCCCATCCCTGTGGTAACTACCTTGACACCGTCTTCATCTAAGAGTCTTGCATGTTTAAAACAGCACCCAGGTGGCCCATGAACCACAATTAAATCTATATTTAGATCTCTTAGAGTATATAATGCAGCAGCTATAGCATTAGGCCTTGGATGTAATGTAAGTGCCATATCTATCCCCATCTTTTAACAAAAGAGATTATCATGTCTCCTTTATCCAGCAAGGATAAAGCATATTTTATTCCGTCGTTCATCGTCTTGAATAAGGTATAATCGCTAATAACATCTTTTTCATGATCATCATCACAATTTTTATCTTTTATAATCAAGATAAGGTCAAAACATTCTTTGTAATCGTTTAATATTCTATAAAAATCGTTTTTATCAAGACCATTACAGATGTATTTGGTCTCTTCCCCTATAATCAAGACAAGCCTTCGTCTATTATTTGTTAATGGATTTACAAAGATGGAACGATCTTTCAAGATTTTATCAAGATGGATCAATCTTACACCTGAGTTTGAGTTGTTTAATAGATATATTCCATCTATCATTTTAAGATCCATTCTGCCTTCTACACCTGAGAAATTAACCAAAAAATCTGTTATATCGGTATCGTCCACGTTTAAGGATAACGCTGCCGTGATAGATGAGAGTAAAGATTGGATATAAAATTCTTCTTGTATTGGTAATAGATTCATAAGAGAAAGATTGATAGATCCTGATCTTCTTATATTCGATCTTGATGTATCAAGTATCTTTATATTGTTATAGACGATCACCCTACCATCACAATCTCCTATATTGTTATCTTTTATATAGACGATACCTTCATCTTTTTTACTTAAATCATCTCTGTGTATATTATTTGTTAGATCAGGATTGTAATCATAATCATTTTGATAAACACCGAATCTAATAATATTTAGATTATCAAAACAATTTATCAAATCTTTATCTATATCAGATGGGACTATTACCGTAGATCCATCGTTTATATTCTGTATGGATTCTAATTTAACAATACTAGCCCATTTTGTATTTGATGCGATAGTATAATCCTCTTTTAAAGAAGAAACGATGTTTATATCTCCTATACCAGAAAAACCTAACGATATCTCGAAGATAGCAAAATCTGGATAAAATTTATCGAATAGTGCTTGTCTTACTACAGGTAATATACTTGCAGGTGCTATGCTTAACCTTCCCACTTCTTTAATCTTGTTTCTATAAAGATAAAACGTTCCAATACTTGTATGCAATAGAATTCTATAATCTGGATTTGATGATTCTAAAATAGAATATAAGATCGATAAAGTACTTGTTTTACCTATAGTACCCGTTATTTCTATCTTAATGGAATCCCTCAAATAATTTTTAGACTTAAAGATATAATTCAACATTTGATGATGGTTTATTATCGTACATCCGGATTTTAACGCTTTTTTTAAATATGGGTTATCTCTGCTTAAATGTACCGGAGCGACCACCAAATCTTTTTTAGATATATTGTATCTAAGCTCACCTTGTTTATAAACATCTATCACCTCACAATTAAAACCAAGACTTACAAGATCTTCTCTAAACCTATCAGCACCATGAACTATGTCGAATAGATATATCTTATCGATACTTTCTATCCTCACGACAAAGCCTCGTTGATTCTATCAAGAGCGATATCTAAAAGTCTGTCGTCGTACTCTAATGGTCTTGTATAGATAAGATCAACCTTTCTTCCGTCGACTTCTATCTCTGCTGTATTACCATCTTTAATACCGAGTTGTTTAGGAATATCCTCAAGTACATGTACCCCTTTAGCTAAAAAGAGCGGAAATACAACAATTTTATGCACATCGGTATTTAATAGTTTTTTAATACCATCTGATATGCTTGGCTGCTGTATATTCAAAAAAGCTACTTCTACATTTTTAATTTTTTTAGATAATTCTTCAGCCAATTTGTTTATTATATTTGAATTATATTCTAAATTGCTGCCATGTCCCACCACCAGCAATCCGATATCTTCTCTCATTAAAATTCCTCCTACCGAATGGTACTATCTACTCATTAATATTATTTTCTATCGATATTTGTGTTACTTTTTGTTACTATTTATAATTTTTTTTATACTTAAGAAGAAATTTCAAATTTTAAACAAGATAGGATAAAATAAGACCTTATTCAGATAATAAATATAGCTGCAGCTATTACAGTAGTCCAAAGATGGTTTTTATCGCCATAGGCAGATTTACAGATATTCATAGAGTTGAAGATTCTACCACTTGCTCTGTATATATCTTTCCGCTCGTCCCATGCAATAGAAGGATCAAATTCTATTCCTAACGTAGTAGCAAGCATCGTTGCAGCTAGATCTTCAGCATAATCTCCTGTCTCTTTCTCATTCATGTCAAAAGCGTGGTACTCTGATAGGTATCCATAATGATTATTACCACTCGGTATTGCCAAACCAACTGCGGCAGATATGAGCCTGTTCGGCTCGTTTGTCTGATTTTTTGCCATAATACTATATACTATCTGTCCTGGTTTTAAATACTTTAATCCTTCCTCCTTTGTCAGTATATTACAACCTGGAGGAAATATACTCGATACCATTACTATATTGTATTTTTCTATACTTGCATCTCTTAATGCTGTCTCAAACGATGCAAGTAGATCTTTATGAACACCTACACCTTTTGTAAAAAATATTTTAGACGGAATCATTTTATAATCCGTCTTTGTTGGCTATATATTAAGTTTTTGATGAGACAATTCTTTATATTATACTGCTTATGCTGAGCGAAAAATCAATTCCTTTGACACTGTGTGTTAAAAATCCTACCGAAATTAAATCTATACCTTTTATAGCATAATCAAGTATATTTTCTGGTGTTATTCCTCCAGACACCTCTAAAATAAGATTATTTCTTAAATTTTCTCTCTCTAATATATCTATCACTTTTTTTATATCGTTGGGAGCAAAATTATCCAGCATAATAATTTCTGCACCAGATTGTGCTGCTTTTATAGCATCAGCAGGAGTTTCTACCTCTACTTCTATTTTTTTAGTAAAATATTTTTCTTTTCCAGATTTAATAGCATTATCCAATCCCAATATAGCGATATGGTTGTCTTTTATGAGTATCGAGTCGCTTAAACCCATTCTGTGGATATATCCACCACCGATCATCACAGCTTTTTTATCAAAGTATCTTAATCCAGGTGCTGTTTTCCGAGTAGACGATATTTTAATATTAAATCCAGTTTTATCGATCTTATCTTGTAGCATTCTAGTAAGAGTTGCTATGCCGCTCATTCTTGATAAAAGGTTCAAAGCGGATCGTTCTATAAGTAAAATATCTCTTGCATTACCCTTCATATGACATATTCTCTCATCTTTATAAATTTTCTCACTATCGTGATGTATCGGATCGATATCTATACCAAAATAGTTTGATAATATAATAAGCTCTTCCATTCCTGCTAAAATACACGCCTCTTTTGAAGAAATGTCTGCAGTTATACTTACATCTGGACTTATCAAAGTAGAAGTAATATCACCGTATGGTGCATCTTCTTCAATAAATTTTAATAATTTCTGTATAATGAATTTCTCCATCTTATCTTCCTATCTTTTGAACATATATTAATAATTTCTCTTCTTAATTTCAAGGTATGTTCAATATTATTAAATATCAAAATTATAAAGGATTATCTACAGTAGATATCGATACTGGTTATTGTTAATATTTATATATCCTCGCTATAAATAAAGATATAAACCAAACCTTGTAAAACTTCATATAAGAGATGTTCTAATAATGGACCTTTCAGATTTAGTAATCGGAGAGAGTGTGCATAAATCAAAATGGATGCATCTTCCCAGGATTGTTGTAGTTGGTCATAATAAGATATATGATATCATAGACGTATGCAACGAGTTAAAACTTGATGGGAATGCTCTTATCATATGTGGACCTAATACTTTAAATGTGGCAGGTATATTGGTTAAAGACTTATTGGAGGATAACAATATAGATACAGAAATAAAAATAGTCGATGAGGCTACCATAAAAGAGGTCAACAACGTAAAAAAAATTGCTAAAGAGATTAATGCTAATTTTTTAATTGGTGTAGGTGGCGGAAAATCGATAGATGTTGCAAAACTAAGCTCTTTTGAGCTGAAAAAACCATTTATAAGCATACCTACTGCGGCATCTCATGATGGTATCGCCTCATCAAGATCATCTTTATCTAGAAGAAAACAGCATGTATCGATAGAGGCAAATGCTCCTATTGCTATAATTGCAGATACCGAGATTATCTATAAAGCGCCATATAGATTGCTCGCAGCTGGATGTGGTGATCTTATATCTAATTTTACTGCAGTCAAGGATTGGCAACTTGCCAACAAACTAAAAAATGTAGAATATAGTAGTTATGCGGCTGCATTATCTCATATGGCTGCAGAGATTATAGTAGAGTCTGCCAGTATTATAAAACAACGCTTAGAAGAGTCTGCATGGATTGTAATGAAAGGTTTAGTCTCCAGTAGTGTTGCTATGAGTATAGCGGGGTCTTCTTATCCTGCAAGTGGATCAGAACATAAATTCAGTCATATGTTGGATAAGATAGCACCAAAACCGGCGTTACATGGTGAACAATGCGGTGTGGGTAGTATCATGATGATGTACCTCCACGGAGGTGATTGGAAGTTGATAAGAGATACTTTAAAGACTATAGGATGTCCCGTATCCGCCACAGAGCTTGGGATAGATGTAGAATATATAATAGATGCTCTCGTTAATGCTTATAAAATTCGTCCTGAGAGGTATTCTATATTGGGAAATGGTATAACTATAAAGGCAGCAAAAAAACTTGTAAATATAACAAAAGTAGGAGAGTGAGATAAAGATGGATAATGAATTAAAGGTTACACTAATTGGCACAAAACTTGCAACCGTTGGTAATGAATTTATATTTTTTGGTAATGGCACGGAAGAATGCGAAAATTGTAAATTAAGAAATAGTTGTATGAACTTGGAAAGGAATAAAAGATACAAGATAGAAAAAATATGTAACGATACTGTACATGACTGTTATCTGCATGATGGTGGAGTTAAAGCAATTGCAGTTAAAGAGGCACAAATAATCGTTTCGTTAGATCATAAAAAGGCATTAGAAGGGGCTAAAATAGAATATAATTTCATAGAATGCGATAATTTGGATTGCGAATTTTTTGATTTTTGTCATCCAGAGGGGGTTGTTAATAATGGTCGTTATTTAATTCAAAAACAGCTATCCAATATCGATTGCCCTAGAGGATACAATCTGAGACTTGCTGAGATATTTAGATTATAAAGGTATATAGAAATATAAGTAGTGAGATAGATATACAATTGAAAAATATTAAAAAATAAAAATTAAAATATTTGAGGAGTTAAAAGATGGTATTATAGAGAGACTACTCATCATTTTCATCGCTTTTCTCCGTCTTTCGATACCTCTCTATATACTTAACCTCTTTAAGATCGAGATTATCTAAAAGATCATCTGCAATACTCTTTTTAAATACCATCCACTGCCGATCTATAGATAACTCATAGCTAACATAGATAGATGCTATATTATCTTCGGATATCTCCACTTCGTCGACGTCTTTGTTAACGTAGACTTTAATTAGAGATTTTATCTGTTCTATTGGGTCTTCTATTTTTCTAACAATCTTGTAGTTGTATTTGAGCACTTTACCCGCTAAAGGTAGATTAAAATCTACCAAGGCACGTCTTCCTACCACCCGCTCTATCGTACCGATCTTTCCATCAACCATCACCCTCATTCCAGGTGTAGCATCCTCTTTAATCTTGTTTATCGGTATAAGCATCTTTAAATCTTCTTTATAATCCCCAAAGCCTTTTTTTGGCGGTATCTCCACATTACCTTCGTATTCTACCTCTTTACCGATCAACTCCTCCTCAAGTCCTTTTATTATATGGCCTGCACCCAACATGATGGTAATTGGTCCATATTTCAGATTCTCTTTGTAAATCCCCTCTTTCTTAGCCAGCTCTTCATCTGTAGTATCAAATATCTCATTATCTACCATGCCTGTATAGGATAGCTCTATTGTATCCCCTTTTTTTACTACTGTACCATTCATATACATTTTTTATCTATCTGATAAATTTCTCAGTCATTGGAATACTATGTTTATCTAATCCTAACTCTTTTGTACTAAATCCAAAAGAAAGCCCGATCAATTGCGTGATAAACAATATAGGAAGATTATACTCCTCACCAAACTTTTCTTTTATCTCGATCTGTCCTCTATCCATCTGTAAATGACAGAATGCACAAGTATCTACAGAGGCCTCTATTCCTGCATCCTTCATATTAGCAATTTTTTGCCTGGTAAATTCGAGAGAAGTATTAAGATCCCTTGATCTTAATCCGCCACCAGCGCCACAACACATAAGTTTATCTTTATAATCGATACTCTCTGCACATGTTGCTTCTATAAGCTCGTCTAGGATGGTTGGCTTCTCAGGACTACCATGACCTCTAACTAGACTAGGTTTCAAAAAATGGCATCCATAATGTGCCCCTATTTTTGCATTGATCGGTGAGACTACCGCATCTTTTATCTTATCTACACCAATATCTTCGTATAGAACTTCAATGATATGTTTCACCTTTATTCTTCCTTTATATTCAAGTCCTTCATCTGAAAGAATCTCATTTACCCATTCTTTAAGTTCAGGTCTCTCTTTTAAAAGATGATCTGCCTCTTGGAGGGATCCGTAACAACCGTTACACGTTACATATATATCTAAACCAATCATATCTGCCAATGTAACATTTCTTGCCGCTATAAGTAACCATGTATTCAAGTCGAAAGATCCAAAAACACCGGGTGCAGGACAACAGCTTGCCCCATTAAGGTCTCTTGTCTCTATTCCAAATCTCTTTAAAACTTTAATAGTAGAAGCTTCTATACCAGGATACCTGTTAGGTGTTATACACCCAAGAAAATAAGCGTATTCTTTCATTTTTCCCCCCTCTCTTCTAAACTCATCGTATCCCAATCAAATCCAACTAATTTGTCAAAATTGGTCTTTTTAATTATCTTACGGATAGATTCCAACGCCTTTGGAAACTTGTGTGTTGTTGGTGGAACCTCAGATAATCCAAGCTCCTTTCTCAATTTTTTTGTCTCATCGTTTATAGGAACAGCATGGCCGGTCTTTATAACATAACTAGCGGTAGCTCTGTGAGATTTTGACATATATCCCTCTTTTGCTGCCAAGTTTCTTACCGCTCTTATTATATCTGTGATCCTTACCTCTCTCGGGCATCTTTCATAGCATGTGTAACATGTTGTACACATCCAAAGGTTCGGATCAGCCAAGACAGACCGATCACCTGCTTGTAGTCTGTTGATCACTCTTCTTGTCCTATATGATGTTACTCTACCAGAAGGACAGCTACCGGTACATTTACCACACTGCATGCATGCTAAAAAACTATCTATGGTATCTTTACCGATTACTTCACCACACTCTTCTATCTCACTTAAAAGACTCAATTGTTACACCTCTTCATGACACCTATAGCCTTTACAGCAGCAGCGCTACCCTGCATTAGAGAATCCTGTATATCTTTCGGACCCTGACAACAACCTGCTATAAAAATCCCATCTTTCTCTGTCTCACATGTATCATATATACTCTTTTCAACAAAGAATCCACAATCGTCAATTTGCAAACCTAACACCTTGGATAATTCTGCAGAATCTGATCTCGGCTCAACACCTACTGCAAGGACAATTAAATCAGCATTAAATTCATACGCATTTGATAAAAGTGTATCTTCCGCCCTAAGAACTACTTGGTCACCCGCTCCATATATCTCTGCTGCAACTCCTCTTCTATATAAAACCTGTTTTTTCTGCACCTCTTCATAAAATTGCTCACAACCTTTTCCAAACGCTCTCATATCTATGTAAGAGACGGATATGGTAGCATCAGGTATCTTCTCCTTTACCATGTATGCTTCCTTAGCGGTATACATGCAACAGATTCTTGAACAATATGGATTATCCACTTTTTTATCTCTCGAACCAATACAATGGGCAAAGACTATCGATTTAGGCTCTTTACCATCTATTATTATCTTTCCTTTTGTTGGTCCATTTTCATCTAGCATTCTTTCAAGCTCTAACGATGTTATAACGTTTTTATACTTATCGTATGCCAGTTCAGGTCTGAGATTAGGATCAAACGGATCAAACCCAGTAGCAACTATTATTGAACCTACATCGTCTATTTGTACTATCTCTCTCTTTTCCTCAAAGTTGATACCATCACAGACCTCATTGCATCTACTACAGCCCTCATCCTTGAAATGTAAACAGGATTTTTCATCGATTACGCAACCATAAGGTACAGAATAGGAGAAAGGAATAAAAATAGCCTTTCTCTTATCAAACAACCCAAGGTTGAACTCATTTGGAACCTCTACAGGACAAACCTCCATTGCCTTCTTACAGGCATCATCAGTACATTTTTCAACGTTTACATAGGTTGGCCTCTTTTCTACCTTTACTTTGAAATTACCTACCTCGCCATCTACGCTAAGAACTTCCGCGTTTGTAAGTACGGTTATCTTCTCGTGATTATAAACCTTTTCCATAAGAGGTTTCATAAAATCTTTGATGTCCGTGAGATTAGGATAATTCTTTGCTATCTGAACTGCATGGCCACCCAAAGAGAAGTATCTCTCTACCAGATAGACATCATATCCAGCATCTGCCAGATCAAGCGATGCCTGTAGTCCTGCAGGACCGCCGCCTATAATAAGACTTCTCATTTTTATCCCTTTATCTCTTTAATTTTTTGTGTCAATGCTGGAATAACTTTCAATACGTCATCTACTATTCCATACTGTGCCACCGAGAATATTGGTGCTTTTGGATCTTTGTTTACTGCTACAATCATATTTGCCCCTTTCATCCCTGCAACATGCTGAAAAGCACCGCTTATACCGAGAGCCAGATACAGTTTTGGTTTAACGGTCTTGCCAGATGTTCCAACCTGTCTTTCTTTTGGAAGCCAACCGTAATCTACTATCGGCCTGGAGCATGAAAGGACGCCACCCATTATTTTTGCAAGCTCTTCTACTAATGGTATATTTTCTTTATCCTTTATACCTCTGCCAACCGATACCAAGATATCTGCTTGGGTGATATCCACCCCACCAACTTCTGGCTGTACAAATCCTACAAACTTCTTGTTGGTTATCTCTTCCTTCAATGGTGAATCTACTCTCTCGATTTTGCCATTTTTTTCACTCAGCTCTTCTGCAGAAAACTCTCCTGTCCGTATTGTGATTATATAGGTCTCTGCATCTTTTAAGTAGTAATCTGCTAAAACTTTTCCATTATGAATAGATCTCGTAACTTTTATATTCCCATCTTTTGAGATCTTGACAACGTCGGTAGCGATTGGTAAACCAAGATCTATTGCCACTGCCGGAGCAATATCCATACCCATAGATGTATGACCCATAATCACGACCTTAGGCATCTCTTTCTTTATTAATTCATCTAAAACTCTAGTATATGCCTCATTGTTGGTATCTATTTTAGGATCGTCTACTACAATCACTTTATCAGCATATTTTACCACTTTTTCTGCCAAATCACCCACATTTTCTCCGCTTAATACTGCTATTACCTCATCATTCAGCTTCTGAGCCGCAGATAAAGCCTCAAACGAGATATCCATCAATTTCCCTTCTCTGTGCTCAATAAATACAAATACAGCCATTTATAATACCCCCTTTCCTTTTAATATAGAAGCAAGTTTTGCCGCAGCCTCTTCTGTGGAGCCACCAATAAATTCAGCCAATTTTCCTGGTGGTGGCAGATACATCTTATCCAACCTAACCATCGGTTCTATACTTCCAATACCAAGGTCAGACGGAGTTAATACCTCCAACGGCTTTTTTCTTGCTTTACGTATTCCTGAAATAGATACGTATCTCGGCTCGTTGATACCTGTTTGTATTGTAAACAACGCAGGCAACTTTATATCATAAACCTCATTCAATCCACCCTCAAGCTCTCTGCTTGCTTTTATGCTTCCATCTAAGACTTCAATACCATTAACCATTGCTGCATGAGTTATTCCTAACATCCGAGCAACTAATACCCCGGTGACACCCCTATTAAAATCGCCTGATTGTGCACCAAATAACACAAGATCAAATTTTTGATTTTTTATGACGGCAGATAAAATATTTGCAAGAGTATATGCATCCTCTGGATCTTCCATATCGACACGTATTGCTTTATCTGCACCCATTGCAAGGCTTCTTCTTAATATATCTTCTACATCTTTTGGTCCAACCGTTATAACTGTAACGGTTCCACCATATTTCTCTTTTAGCTGTATTGCTTCCTCTACTGCATAGTTATCCCATTCGTTTATAGTAAAGGTTAACCTACTCTTTTCTATATCTTTACCGCTTTTTTCTACCATGACATCTGCTTCTGCAGTATCGGGAACTTTTCTTACAGATACTATAATATCCATTTTTTACCTCCATTTCTTATTTTATAGTTTATTTCAAAACTTCATCCAATATCTCAAATATATCTTTTACTTCCATACTCTCCTCATATCCTGCCGTTGATCTGCCATCTTCTAAGGTAGATAGACAAAAAGGGCAAGCTACTGTTATTATTTCTGCATTCAAAGTATTTGCATCTCTTACTCGTATAACAGCGTTTCTTTCGCCAGTTCCTGTGCCCTCAGACCACATCCTTCCGCCGGCTCCTTCGCAACATAAACTCCGATCCTCTCTTCTCTCGAACTCAACAAGGTTTATACCAGGTATAATACTCAATACTTTTCGTGGCGGCTTGAATATGTTGTTTCTCTTACCGAGGTAGCATGGATCGTGATACACTACTGTCTTATTAAACTCATTCATCATATCGCTTGTTAATCGTCCTTCTTCAATAAGCTCTGCTAAAAATTGGGTATAATGTTTCACATCTAATTCTAAATTCGGAATCTCGATACCTTCTTCCTCAAGTCTCTTCTTATAATCTTTATAGTCTGTTGTAAACGTATTATATGCATGTGGTGATAGAGTTATTATTTTAGAGATACCGAAATCTTTAAAAAGGTTCATGTTGTCCTCTACAAGCATCTCAAATAATCCAGATTCTCCCATCATTCGTGCCTCACTACCGCAACATGGCTCTTCTTCACCCAAAACACCAAAATCTACTCCCAGTTTTGTTAAAACATGTACTGCCGCTCTACTTACTTTTTGTATCCGGGTATCGTAAGATGCTGTACATCCAATATACAACAAGTATTCCGCCTCGTCTCCTTCAGAAAGGTTTTTAACTTCTACATCCAGATCTTTCATCCAATCTGCTCTCTTAGATTTTGGCCTTCCCCATGGATTGTTATTGTTTCCTATACTTTCAAGAGCATCCCGGATTGTTGAAGGAACTTCTCCTTCCTCTACCAATATAGATCTTAACCCTACAATAACTTCTGATGGTTTAAGATCTCGAGGACAGCGTACTGTACATATTCCACAGGATGTGCAGTCCCAAATCTCCTCATGCTCTTTAACATCCTCATTATTGCCGAGTATCGCGATTCTCATTAATTCTCTTATATTAAAATCACTTCTTAATGATACTGCGCAGCTACCTGTACATTTTCCGCATTGCATACATGCATATACTTCATAAAGTTCATCAAAGTTAGTCTCTTCGACTTCCATCATCTTTATCAGCTCTCACAATTATAAATTTTCTTGCTTAATAAAAACCTTACCATTAAATGAACACATTTTTTATTTTAGGATCCAATCCATCAATTGCATTAAGTTTCTCTGATCTAAGTTTATTCAAAGTATTTACTCTTTTTTTAAACTCTTTTACAGAGAAAAGCCTTTCTGGATGGAAATATATAGAATCTACACCACGTACAGACGCCGGAACTTTAAAACCGGCAGGAGACTCTATCCAATTTGTCAAACCGCCACGAATAAGTGAATCTAATATGCTTATCGTATAATTTAGAGATATATCTTTATATTTCTCGCCTATACCAATACCACCAGTATTCAAAAGATAGTAATTCACGTGGGGGAGATTAGACAGAATTTTATACAGCCTGTTTGCATGTTCTCCTTTATCACCCGACATAAACGGATCATAAAAAAAGACACTTCTTACCGATCCGGCTTTTTCAGGATTTCCTGCTGAGGACTCTATCGACAACCCCAAAACCATCATTGCCATCGCTTCTTCTAAGCTCATCTTGGATATTGCAGGGATGATAGCACCTCTTGTGATTAGTATGAAATTATCTATACGATCGACAGAGATGTGTCGGGATGCATGCATGAAGTCTCGCCTGCAGATTACTGCTCTCCCGTTAGATGTCATCTCGTAATTATAAAAATCCATGTCTCCATCATCGGTTACATAAACGTTCTCGCATAATGTATTCTCTTTTAATAGCCCATAAAATATCTCTGTTTGGTTTTCTACATCTACTCCTTCCGTTTTTACAAATATGCCACCACCTTCAAACCCGTGAAATGATCCATCAGGCATAAGAGTACCCCCATCATCCTGAACAAGCCACGAGACCTCACCACTTTTTCGTGCTAATATTTTGGATACGGTAGTTGTCTTACCATTAGCGCTAAGAGCAACAAACAAAGATCTTGATGTATTATAATCTCCATTGACGGACTGTAGATGATCCTCTCTACATCCTGCATGGAGAAATATTCCTCCCCGCTTCTTAGCAGCCCAATCTTCACATGCAAAGACGCCTTTCTTGTATTCTCCTATATAATTGCTATTTCGTACTATCTTAATAACTCTTCCATTGTCGAGCATTGCTAATCTTATCGTTATATCTTTCTTTGAGAGGGTTTTTTTCTTATTTCTTTCAAACTCTTCATCATAAAACATTATGATCTCATAAGTTGTGTCCTCAACACCTTCTGCAGGATAAAACAAATTTCCTCCACCATATGCAACATGGGCAAATTTTTCAGGAATGGTTAATCTTACGGTAATATTACTCTCTTTTTCTCCTACGATTCTGTCTATAGAGATTAATCTCTCCTTTGATAACTCCTTCTCACAAAGTTTCAGAAGATTGAATTCCTCATCTCCGAAAGGATAATCCACCGAATTTTTAGTAAACATCTCTGATCTTGAGGATGGTTCACTTCTAACGACTATGTTTCCATATTTGGTTAATTTTGCATCTTTCTCCTTCAAGACAAGATCTCTAAGTACCGAGTCTGAAGGATTATGCAATAATCTACCCTCTTTTATTGCCCTTTCTCTTATATTCTTTGCAGTCGTCTCAAATAAATTTAGATCTAATTCCATCTCAAAAAGCTTTTTTGTTTTATTATTTAAGTTTATTGTTTTTCATGCTCTGTCGAACAATTTAATAGATATACTTCATACTGATAGTCTAAATACGATCTTCTTGGCTTAAAACTTACGGTATATTCGACATTAGTAAAGTTAACGAAAGATTTAAATAAAATAAGAAATATTATTAAAATATGGTCAAATATAAACATGATGCAATAGGAGCAGGTTTAGGTGCAATCTTGTTGGCAATATTAGCATTTTTGTTATACATACTCGTTCCAATCACGAAAGAGGCTTTTGTAATAGTCTTTACAGGCGGTATTTTTCTCTTATTGATAATAGGTGCGATAGCGCTGTTTGTTGTAGCGATAATAGTCCTTATACAGAGGAAAGAGGATACAAAAATAGACAAAAAATTGAAGACGGATAAAGAAGGAGTATAATTTATCCGATTTTAATTTTTAAGAAAATTGGATATAAATACAACGAAGGAGGGAGTATAAGATTATTAGTATGATATAGAATGATTAAACATAGAGTATCTTTTAAGAGTTACTTTTATTATTATACCATGCTTGGTGCATTAGGTAGCAACAGGAATTTATAAATATGTTAAACAGATAGATACATTAATATGAAAAGAGTTTCTTACCTGATTATTGGTCTACTGATAGGCATTTTGATAGGGGCTATAATCTTTATTGCTTTATTCTCGGAGGAGTCTTTATCCCTGGGAAATAATGTTGGTGTTATATACATAGAAGGACAGATAATTGCAGGGAGAGGAGGAGACGGATATATAGGATCGGAAGATATAATAGACCAGATCAATAAAGCATTAGAGGATAGATCAATTAAAGCAATCGTTCTACGCATTAATAGCCCAGGAGGGTCGCCTGCTGGTGCCCAAGAAGTCGCAGATGTGATAAAAAAAGCTAAGGAGAAGAAACCGATCGTGGTCTCCATGGCTGATACCGCTGCATCTGCTGCCTATTATCTTGCCCTTCCAGCAGATTACATCTATGCATTACCAGATACTAT
Organism: Candidatus Methanoliparum thermophilum; assembly: GCA_004212075.1. Lineage (GTDB taxonomy): Archaea > Halobacteriota > Methanoliparia > Methanoliparales > Methanoliparaceae > Methanoliparum > Methanoliparum thermophilum. The sequence goes on along the minus strand of RXIF01000010.1, from coordinate 12,408 downwards.
TACTGGATCCATAGGCGTTATGTGGGTACATAAAGACGAGAGTGAGCTTATAGAAAATAGTGGGCTGACTTATACTATCGTAAAATCTGGCAAATATAAAGATATGAGCGCAAGTTGGAGCAAATTGGATGGATGGGAAGAGAAATATATGGCAAAGATAGTCGATGATTCGTTTAATAGGTTTATCAATGATATATCATCTTATAGAGGAATACCTATACAAGACGTTAAAAAAATGAGCGATGGAAGGATTTACAGGGGAGAAGAAGCAAAAGAGCTCGGATTAATCGATGAAGTAGGGACTTTGGAGGATGCTATACAGATGGCAGCCAAATTAGCAAACGTCGAGAATCCTTCAACCAAATATATCAATAAAACTATGGTTACCGATAAAACACAAAACATGTCGAATAAATTACTTTGGATCGATGATACGTTCTTTTAATTAAATATAAGATATTAGATCCAAAAGTGCTTTTTTCTGATTTTTTGCCTTTATTACTCCCGAAGCCAGCAAGATACCATCTGCTCCCAGATTAACCGCAGATCTGACATCTTCTCCGTTTGAGATACCAGCACCACAGAGTACTTTTATATTTTGGTCGATATATTTAACTGATTCTACAGTATGGGATACAACCTCCGGTCTTGCAGAAGATACAGAAACACCCGTCCCGATTAGTTCAGGTGGTTCTATAGCCACAAAATCCGGTCTCAATTCTGCAACCGCTCTACTGGTAATTTCATTATTTGCACAAACGATGGATATAAGGTTAAAAGAGCGTAATACTCCTATTATAAGGTCTGTATCTGCTAAATTCATTTTGTGTTCAGAATGATTTATTAAAGAGCCTTTAGCACCAGAATTTTTGACAGAATTTATCGATACCCATCCGGTGTACCCTCCTGACTCGATAGGATCTACGTGTTGCGATAAACAAGGAATAGTTACATTTTTACATATGTATGTCAGATCTACTTGTTGAGGGCAGATCATTATGCTAACATCGTTCTCTTTCGCTAAATCTTCGCAAATTTTTGCTAAATTTAGACCATTCTCTCCAGAAGACTCTTGATAAGATTTCATATTTAAAATAATAAAAGGAGGTTTTAAGAGCATCTATTCCACATCCAAAAACCTATCTTTAAGCTTTTTTAATACATTAGGCAACGTTGTATATTCCATCTCTTCCATTGGCAATCTATGTGGTTCAAATGGCCCATGTCTTCTCATATAATCTGCAATAGTTATAGCCTGTTCTCTTGCTAGATCGAATGCTGGATCATCAAATAAGTCTAAAGGACCGATTAATAAGCCATCTGATATTTGAAAACCTGCTGCTATTACCCTTGGCGGACCGTCAAACCGAGTACACTTTGCATAATTGAAAGATACAGGCATTATTGGCCCATTGTGGCTTCCTCGCATCCATCCTGCCACAAGATACGAGAACGAGAAAGGTTCTAAAACCTCTCCAACAGCCGGTAGCCCGCTCTGAGCTCTTACCAGTGCAACAGGATCATCTTTACCGACGTATTTTTCTGCTATCTGATATAATTTTTCTGTGCTCACAACCGCTACAGGTTCATCTTTTGGTAATTTTGAGTTTTCTGCCGGAAAAACATGTTTTATGACATACCTGCTCCGAGATCCTATTAACGCCAAGATATCGTACATCTCGCTGGGACTATGCATTATTATCTTTTTATGATTTAAAATATCAATTATCTCAAATCTAAATCCATTATGCAGGCTGGGATCGATTATTAAACCTGCTGTATTAAAAGGATCAGAGAAAATTTTGAATAACGGAAGATTAAACGATCCTGGCTCGGTTTTGTCCATCATAAATACGATCAATGGCTCGCTTTCTCGTTCTGAGAATTCCATTTCGGCAACACCTGGGCCTAACCCTCTTATGTTTCCACTAAACGCATCTTTTAATAAATCTTGACCAGCACCATATAATTTAAGCTTTTTAGCTTGATTTGTGGCTTTTTTAAAGATATCCCAAGCGAGTTTATGAATCTCTTTGTTGTCTATACCTTTTTTATGGCTCAACAACAACTGTAAATCATCACCCACCGCCATTACTTTGTAATCGACCAGCAGATCAGATACTTCTTTTATCTCTTTTAAAGATTCTTCAGCTATCTTGATAAGTTGAGGATTTACTGATACATGACCAGGATATCCACCAACGTCCGCCTTAATCAAGCTTATTGTTATCCTATTCATTTTTATTCACCATTTTAATTTTAATCTTGATAAAACATATTCAAAATAACATATAAATCATCTTTGATAACCAACAACTCTAGCCTAATCTTGCTGCTGATCCTCTGATCAATCTTCTATATTTCTTATGAAGAACAATTATATCATCCAAAGATCTTCCTTTTCTCTTTAGAAGGTTATGAAAGAAGGGAATATCATCTAAATCCCTAGTTAAATCGGTTGTTAAATTATTTTTTATAAATGTTAAATCAGAAAATCTATATTCTTCCAATAGATCGACCAAGTCGAATATTCTTTCAAAATCGCCCATACGAGAGGTGATCAAATGCAGCCATCTTATATCCAAAGCAGCTAGACCTATAGAAGCGTAAGGAATAGCATACTCATTTCCATTGAAGACGATCGATACGCCATTTTTTCGTTTTATTCCTTCTAACATTTTATAATCGGTTATACTATCCCCTACAGCAATAATATCGCTTAAAGGAGTATTAAATTTATCCGAGATAGAGTTTAGAACATCTAGTTTTTTTTGCCCACCGATAACCTTGACTTTATCAAGCACGTTGCCGTATGACGATCTAGGAAGATCTTCAAAGAAGAAACCATCTAAAAATTGCTTTAATTTTTTATCATCTTCTATTTTAAGTATCTCTTTTTCTGCATCAAGTATTATTCTTCTTGTATCGTTATCTATGCTTTTTTTTATCTTTGAAAGGTCTAACCTTGTACAAAATATGTTATCTCTTGGTATTCCAAGCATGCTACCTATATTATAGGCATGCCATTCATAACTTGTAGAGATCACAAATACGTCCCATCCCTCTCTAAACAATACATTGATCAATTCTTTAGCACCAGGAACCACAACAGAAAGTTTAGAAACCCTTGATATATCCGAATTTGATATATCATGAGCAGACAAAAAAGGAACTATCAATGCAAGGGTATCTCCTGCCTCATACCGATCTAATGGAGATGGACCTAACGTTAATAGATCGTCGTATCTACTTATCTTCTCAAACAGCTCTTTACCGTAAGGAATCTCACTCATTACATCATAAGCATTATCTTGGGGGGATAAAGGTCCCTCAAGATCAAAACAGATTATTTTTTTTGTCAATACCATATATATCTAACCATATATATAATCTCTTGCATGATCATAGATCACTCTTAATAAATCTCTTTCCGTAAAGATACCAACCATCCTATCGCCGTTCAAGACAGGAAAACCACCACTGTTTGTAGTGGACATCTTCTTTGCAGCATCTATAACATTCATATCTATGTCTAACGTGTTAAATTCATTCAACATTACATTTTTTACCTCCAAATTGTATATCTCGTCAAAATCACCTGTAACAAGCTTATTAAAAATCTTTCCACTACCTAAAAATCTCATTACGGATGTTGCAGTTAAAGAACCGATCAAAACATTATCTTTTATAACAGGCAATCTTCTAAAACCATTATCCAACATTTTACGCAATGCTAGACCAAACGTCTCGTTCGCATCTACGTATATCACTTTTTTAGACATATAATCTTTTATTTTTTTGTAAGAGATCTCTCTAAAATGATTGTTATCAGTATTTATACTATTGCCGACTAAAATCTTGATAAAATCTCTTTCTGTAACAATCCCTTTTAAAATCTTTTTTTTATCTATTATCGGAAGACCACCGATACCTTTTTTTATCAGCATCTCTGCAGCATCTATTATTGTATCATTCTCCATTAGGCATATGACATTTTTCTCCATAATCTCTTTTATTTCGCTATTAACAGTTGCTAAAAGGTTTCCTTGGTATTTATTTTTTATAAGGTTGTATTTGGATCCTCCTCCAAGCAAATTAACGATATCTACTGTCGTAACAATACCATTTAACCTATTAGTCCCGGCATCCGTTATTGGAATTCGTCTAAAACTATATCTTTCCATAATCTTGGCAGTATCGATGATACTGGTGGTAATCGGTACGCTAACTACATTCTTTGTAGCTATTCTGAAAATATCCTTCTTATTATTCACATTATTCATATTTTTCATCCTTTGAAATAAAAATAATCCTTTCTTAAATTTTTAAAAAAGGGCATCATAACAATCATCACAGATCAGCATACCATCATATTCATTTAAAGATTGTGAAAAACTACCACATTTATCACATTTTCCCTGTATGATCTCTTTCTCTTTTTTTCTCTCTACCAAATAGATATCGTTGATCTTGATCATATCTATTAGGATTCTATTTAGTTCCGGCGAGATAGATAGTATATCTCTAAAAGTTATTATTCCTACCAGCTCACCATCAGATACAACAGGCAACCGCCTTATATTTCTCTTAAACATGATCTCCATCGCAGATATTACATCAGCATTAGGAGATATCGTTATCAAAGAGGATGTCATTATATCTCGTATCTTAACAGATCTTGGAAGAAAATTTTTAGCAACAATCTTTCTGACAAAATCTTCTTCTGTGACAATACCAATCGCTTTTTTATCCTCCATAACGATCAAGTTCCCAACGTCGTGACGGCTCATTCTCCTTGCTGCAATATCTGCAGGATCATCTGGGGATATTCCAATTATACTCGTACTCATTATTTCTTTTACCGGTATATCCGACTCCAAAAGCATCACCACCCTTTATTTAATAAAAAATCATGTCTATTTAAAGATAGTTTGTATTTGTATAAAAAACTTACTAAAAATTAAATTAATAACAATCTTTATATAAATAAAATATCTATAGATATAATATGGCTAAAGACTTATATGCTATACTTGCAGGAATATTATTTATATTAATCGCGATAACACTTTTTTTAGCCGGTCTATGGTTAGGAACTATACCTTTGGTTATAGGAATTCTTGTAATAGTATTTAAAAATAGAGAAAAAAAGATAGAAGAGGTGAAAAAATGATTGTAACAACCACAGAACATATACCGGGATACGATATTACCGAGACTCTTGGTCTGGTTGATGGCAGTACAGTAAGAGCGAAAAATATAGGAAAAGATATCATGGCATTCTTTAAAAATATAGTAGGTGGCGAGATAGAAGAATATAAGGATATGCTCGATGATGCAAGGCTTGAAGCATTAAACAGAGCTATAAATAACGCAAAAGATATGGGTGCGGATGCTATAATAGGAACAAGATTTATGACCAGCTTTATAACACAAGGAGTGGCAGAGATCCTATGTTATGGAACAGCAGTAAAGATATCTAAAAAAATAGATAAATAAATTCAAAGATTAAGGCATAGATTAAAGAAGCAATATAAAACTTTACATCAACCTTTCTTTATCCTCTTTATATGCATCTTTTACCTGTTCAACCATAGATGCCACGCTTTCCGCCCAAGCCTTACCTTCTGAGGCAGAAACCCATTGTAACCTGAACCGTTTTGGATTTATACCTATCATTGGCAGTATCTTTTTTAGATACTCCGCCCGCCTCTTCGCTTGTTCGTTTCCAGATACATAATGGCAATCTCCTGGATGGCATCCAGATATTATCACACCATCCGCCCCTTCTTTAAACGCTTTTATTACAAAGTAAGGATCCACTCTACCGGAACACATCACTCTTATAATACGAACGTTCGGTGGATACTGTATCCTTGAAACTCCTGCCAGGTCTGCACCACCGTATGTACACCAATTACAGATAAAAGCAATTATTTTAGGCTCAAATCCTTCTTCTCTCTCTTCAACCCACATCAGATTATACCTCCTCTTTAAGTAAAGCATCTATCATGACAGATATCTCTTTATCATCAAAGTGCCTTGCTTCTATAGCACCAGTAGGACACTCTGCAGCACACGCACCGCAGCCTTTACAAAGAGCGTCATTAATTCTCGATTTAAATACGCCAAAACCTCTTTGAACCAATTTAATTGCGTTGTAAGGACAGATATCAACACATCTACCACAACCGATGCAGATATTTTCATCTACTCTTGAAGTTGTAGCCTCTGTATCCATCTCTTTTTTGCTTAAGATACGGGCAACTCTAGATGCAACACCTACCGCCTGTGCCATGTTATCGATGTAATCTTTTGGACCTTGGGCAGTACCGCATAAAAAGAATCCGTCTGATGTGAAATCTAACGGACGAAGCTTTAAGTGCGCTTCCAAGAAGAATCCATCTTGGCCTAAAGGCACTTTAAACAATTTAGATAAATCCTCAAATCCTTCTCTTGGAACGACAGCTGCAGATAAAACAATTTTATCCGCTTTTATCTCCGTATCTTGCTGTAAAATGGTATCAAATACATGTACGACATTATTTTCATCGACTTCTGGTCTTTTAATATTTACATCGTATCGTATAAACTGCACACCTTTCAATGCAGCCTCTCTATACTTCTCTTCTGCATTCTTTGCAAAAGTCCTTATATCCCTGTATAAGATATAAACATCCGTATTTGGATACTTTTCTCTTATATCCAACGCGTTTTTGATAGCCTCGCTGCAGCAAATTCTGGAACAATACTCTCTCTCACCTTTCTCCCTGCTACCCACACACTGGATCATAACTATGGTCTCACCATCGTTAATCTCACCGTTATATATCACCTCTTGTAGTTCCAGTTGAGTATATACATCTTTCTGGCCATAACCATATATGTTAGGTCTCCATTCATCGCATCCTGTCGCTATAACGATAGCACCGACCGTTGTTTCTGTACCATCCGTTAATTTAATATCAAAATTACCTACAAACCCGCTTAAATCTTCAACCGTGGTCCCGAGATGGACGGATATATTCTTTTCAGACTCTATCTTGCTAATCTTTTCGGCCAATATCTCTTTAGGATCGATATCAATGAACATATGATGCATCCTTCTAAGAAGACCGCCTAACTCGTTATCTCGCTCTACCAAGATTACTTCAAATCCTAACCGTGCAATATTATAAGCTGCCTCCATTCCTGTAACCCCACCACCTATTACCAACGCACGTTGTGTAACGCCTATCTTTCCTGCTTTTTGAGGCTTTAAAAGTCTTGCTCTTGAAACAGAAGCCCTTATTATCTCTTTTGCCTTCTCTGTTGCTTTTTTAGGCTCATTACGGTGAACCCAGGAACAATGTTCTCTTATATTTGCAAATTCAAAAAGGTAAGGATTTAACCCAGCCGCTTGGCAGGTCTCTCTAAATAATGGTTCGTGCGTTCTCGGCGTGCAGGATGCAACGATGAATCTATTTAATTTGTATTCCTTTATCACCTCTGATATTCTCCTACAGGAATCTTCTGCACAGGCATACATCACGTCATCACAGAATATGACATCTGGAAGCGTTTTGATATAATCTCTTACTTCGTCTACATCCACCGTTGATGCAATATTTGTCCCACAGTGGCAGATAAAGACGCCTATTCTAGGTTCTTGTTCCGAGACGTCAAATTCTGGCGGAAAAACCTTCTCTTTTGCAAGTTTGCCCCTTGCTGATAAAAGATCCACAGCAGAAAGAGCAGCAGCACCACTGGACATCGATACAGTATCAGTAATGTCTCGCGGAGCTTGAGCTACACCTGCAACGTAAACACCGGGTCTTGATGTAATCATCGGATTATTGTTCTGTTCCTTTACAAACCCATCATCGTCCAATTCTATCCCAAGGATTTCAGAAAGATTCTTGTTGTTAGGCTTTATAGCATTAGCAAGAACTACCATATCGAACCTTTCTTCTCTCACTTCGCTTGCAGTAGTATCTTCAAACCTCACAATAAGGTCTCTACCATCTTGAAAAACCTCTCCTGGGTTTCCTCTTATAAATTTGATCCCATATTCGTCTTTAGCGCGGTTATAAAACTCTTCTTGGCCTTTGCCGAAAGCCCTTATATCCATATAAAAGATCGTACAATCGATCTCTGGATGATGTTCCTTGACAAGTATCGCTTGTTTGATCGCATACATACAACAGACTCTTGAACAGTATGGCTGTCCTGCTTTTACATCTCTGCTACCCACACATTGGATGAAACCGATTCTTTTAGGGACCTCCTTGTCGTCCGCTCTGAAAATCTCTCCGCTCGTAAAACCAGACGCATTTATAATACGTTCAAGCTCTATACCAGTCAAAACGTTGGGATATTCTCCATAACCAAGTTCTGGTCTTAACGATGGATCCCATAGATCAAAACCAGGAGCAAGGATTATGGTTCCTACTTCTAGATCTATTATCTTATCTTTTATGTTAAAATCGATACAATTCTTACCTATACTTGCTTCTATACATTTGTAACATTTTATACAATGTTCTGTATCGATGACAAACAATTTGGGAACTGCTTGAGGAAAAGGAGAATAGATCGCTTTCCTTATACCACCGTTCTCATCATATTCATTTGGTACCTCTACAGGACATACAGATGAACAATCACCGCAACCAATACAATTATCGTTTACTCTGCTCTCCATCTTTCTTAATTTTACTTTAAAACAACCTACATTACCATCTACCGACTCTAATAGAGTATATGGCATCAGCTCGATATTTGGATGTCTTGATATATCTACCATTCTTGGTGCCATAGTACACATAGCACAATCCAACGTAGGGAATGTTTTATCCAATTGAGACATGGTCCCGCCGATCGATGGGGTTTTGTCGATGAGATAGACTTTATATCCATTATCAGCCAGATCAAGGGCTGATACCATACCAGCAATCCCACCACCAACGATCAATACAGAACCAACGATCTTATTATTATCGTTCATAATTACATTTTTTATTTTTTATAATTTTTAATTTATATTTTAACATTCTTATTCGAGCATCTTTCTGGCAAGGGAGACCAGATCGATGATCTCAAGATTATAATCCTTTGTGCCCTCGTTTATAGCACATTTGAAGTGGATCTGGCACTTCTGACAGGGCGTTACCAGATATCCGCCTTTTGCTGTATTCTCCGCCTCATCAAGCCTATCGTATCTTATCTTCTTTGAAAACGGATCACATGATACCCAACTGCTTACACCACAGCACAACGCGTATTCTTTCGTTCTTGGCATCTCCGAAAGATCGCCCATCTTGGATAAGACCGATCTCGGCTCATCAAACAATCTTAAATACCGCCCCATCCTGCACGAATCATGATATGTCATCGGCTTGTTGAGATGTTTAAATCCAAGATCGTTCTTGCTCAATAACTCCGTCAAATGCTTAACTTCTATCCCCTCAAGGTTATAATCCTGTTTTAACGTCTTTGCACATTCAGGACAGATCGTCACTATCTCTTTTATCCCCAATTTCTTAAATTTTTCCTCATTCAACTCTTTTAGCTGATTGAATGTCTCTTCGTCTCCTGCCCACCTTGCATCGTGTCCGCAGCACAACTCATCCTTGATCACCATCGGTTCTATACCAAGTTTATTAAATAAGATTAGTGCAGAGTCGAATATTTCCTTACCATCAAAGCCTAGATCATCCTTGAAATACAAGTCCCAAACCGGTAGACATCCTATAAAGAAGAGAGTATCTCCTTCATTACTATACTTCCCCTCTTTTGCACTCTCAGCCAACCAACTCGATCTGTCTATCAACGGAGCATTATCTGCACTTAACCTAAACAGACTTTGAAATATCCCTTTGTGTGCCACCGGAACGTTTAAATTTTTAACGCGTCTCTCACGCACTACTTCAGGTATATTGACACCTTGCGGACAGACCTCCATGCATTCTTTGCATGTCAAACATCGCCAAACCTCGTTACCTGAATTTATATCCAAAGATACCTCCGCTATAAACTTATGCGGTTTAAAACCGCTGCTTGATACCGGGCAGATGCTTGTACATCCTCCACATTTGTAACAATACTCTGATAATAACATCTCTTCTTTGTTTAATAAAGGCATATTTAAATACCCCCTAGCTCTCTCTCAATAAGATCATAATTTATATAATCAGATAACTCGTTTTGATCGACTAAAATTAATGCATCCGTTGGACAGATCTTCACACATTGAGGGTCGTTATCACACAGATCACATATAAGTGGAAATCTCTCAGGGTGGATACTTATTGCACCATACGGACATACATCGATACACCATCCGCATCCATTACATCTTTCTTTATCTACGACTATGATTCCACCATCCTTTTGTGTCAACGCTTTAGTAGGACATTGAACCACACAAGGTGGCTCTTTACAAAATCTACACGCTGTAGCAACGTTTGCAAGACCTATTCGCGCCTTTTTTATCCGAGAGAGTAACGGATTAAAACTTTCCTCTTTATACCATGAACAGATAAGTTCGCAGATGCCACATCCGTTACATCTCATCGTATCCGAAAATATGAACTTTGCCAAGTATATCACTCCTTTTTGTTATCTTTATCCCATTTCATAAAATAATAAAAATCTTGTCTTCTCGATAGGAAACTATCCTTATCACCAAAAAGTTCATCTATAATCCGTGCTGGGAGCATATCGTCATCTTCGTTAAATCCTTGTTGTATGTTAAACTCCCTTTCTATAGTATTAACATCTATTTTTAACAGTTCAATATCAAAATCTCGATCGCCTGTAATTGATGTAAATAGATGATAAATGTCCTCATTAGAATAAAAGTCATGAACCGCCGGATGTATACCCAAAAAATTGTATAAACGAGATTTAGCAAAATCTTTTACTCCAGAATAGATTCCAGATGGAGATACTGCCGTATTAAAAGCAAAATCTTTGTCAATAAATGCATCTATGCTCAGTTCTATACCTTTACTATGCATAGCAATATCTTTTGCATCAAATTTATCTGCAGCATACTTTACACCGTTAGCAAATACATTATCGTCATCAACGATTGATTTTATAAAATCTAAACTTTCTTTATCTTTTTTCCATCCAAGGTTGGATAATATCGTTTTTTCTCGCTCTTTTAATTCATTTGCAAACGAAATGATAACAGCCATTGATAACGGATCAATACCAAGACTATAACAGAGATGTTCTGCTTTTATAATAGTATCAACGTTATATATTTCATTTAGTATTCCAATTGCTATACCACCAAGCGTAATCGGTGTTACTATGCTATCTATCTGGTATAAAGTTGAAAAAGAGATCGGAAATTGTTGAAACGATTCTTTTTTAAATTTATATTTTTTTATTTGATCTATAAGATCCATAAAACTTTTTTTCTCTTCTGCAGACGCTTTTTTAAAGTTATGCCCAGGAAGGTCGTAATTGGCAAAGTTATCTAAAAGATCGATACTACCATAAGTCTTTGCAATCTTACTTGTTAACGATTTGTATAATTCAAGAATTTTGCTAGGATTTTCTGGTTTTATATCGCCACTCCCTCTTATAGCGATTGCTTTCAATTTTTTAGATCCCATAACAGCACCTAAACCACACCTAGTATATTGAAAATCGCTATATATCGTCGAAAACCTTACTTTTTTCTCTCCTGCAGGGCCAATCGATAACACACCAACAGACGGATCGTTTAACGACTCTTTAATCATCTTTTCAGTCATCCAGGGACTTCTTCCCTTTAATTTATCTGCCCTGAGTATGGATGAGGATGAGTCATCGATATACAGATATACAGGTTTTTCAGATACGCCTTTAATCGCAATGATATCGTAACCGGATCGTGCCATCCTATCTCCAAACGTCCCAAATAGATAACTTTCTCCGATATAACCGGATAAAGGAGATTTGGAATATATACCTACCCCACCAGCAAAAGGAACAGGTAAACCGGCGAATGGGCTTGTAGTAATCACTAATAAATTTTTTGGGTTTAATGGTTCTACATCTTTTCCAACATTATCTTTTAATAACTTAATTCCCAAATAACCGGCGATATAATCGTCATCTAACTTCTCGGTATATCTTTCTCCAGAATCCAAATCGATTATTAATAAAACTATGTTATTCATGGAAGTACCTCTTAACAATACGGGTGTCTCTTTTTACTTTCAAATAAATTTTATACCATAAATAAATTTCTTTTTTTTATCCTTGTAAAAATATTTATACCATAAATAAATTTCTTTTTTTATCCTTGTAAAAATATTATATATAACTTCATGCATGATATTTTTATATAAAAGAATAAGGAAAAAATAAAAAGAGGCTATGAATAATGAGAGGAGAACCTGTTAAGATTATACGCGGTAACGAGTCGAT
>RXIF01000012.1 GCA_004212075.1 Candidatus Methanoliparum thermophilum | reverse complement strand
TTTGATATTATTCAAGTTTAATATACCTGTATAAACTATATATCAATTTTGTAAATAAATATAATTCAATTTTGTAAATAAATATAATTTTGATGTTCATCAAGATATAAATATATAAGACCAATTCGGATTAAAGGTTATATCTACCAATATAGAGCACCCTTGTTATAAGTTTAACGTCCATCTACGATCGTTACTACATATTTCTTCTAAGTATTCATAAATCCAATCTTTAATCTTATTTGATAAATAAAAAGTGGGATAAAGCAGATTGGTATCCTGAGAGATATATCCTTCTTTTATACCTATTTTTGCTATCTCACAACCAGGATAAACTCTAATTCCAATCTGAGCATGAATATAATGCGGTTTTATTTTATTCATAAGTAAGATGCTCTCTTTGATCGTTTTTTCATCTTCTCCTGGACCGCCAAACATCAAGAAGCACATATAGTATATATCTTGTTCTTTTAGATACGTGCAGGATTTGACAACCTTTTCTACAGAAAATCCTTTTTTAAGATTTTTAAGCATCGTATCGGATCCACTCTCGTTGCCTATTCCGGCATGAGTACATCCGGACTCTTTCATCAGATTGATTAAACTTTTAGATACAAAACACGGATTAAGATCACATCCCCACTCTATTTTCAGTTTTCTATCTATTATTTCCTGACAGATTGCTTTTGTATGCCAGATAGGATAATTAAAGAAGCCATCAACAAAATATACATTATCTATACCGTAACACCGTGTTATATGGCTCAATTCATCTACTACATTTTTGGGAGATCTTAACCTGACCCTTTTTCCATCGATAAAAGGATAACTGCAGTAGATACAATCCATCGGACAACCCCTCTTGCTCTGAATATTTATAACATCTATATAACCCGACTCGGATGCCTTCTTAATATAGTAATCAATATCAAAAATATCCCGATCAGGGAACCCTATTTTGTCTAAAGGGTCTATAAATATGGGGTTATTGAAGATAATCCTCTTGTTCTTTCTTGCTATAATACCTGGAAGCGATAGATAGTCTTCTTCTCTCTTGAATCGGTTTATTAATTCGTTGAATATAACTTCTCCCTCACCAAAGATACCCAAATCGGTATTTGTATATTCTAATATCTCAAAAGGAGCTACATTAAACGCAGATCCACCTAAAACGATCTTTGCGTTTGAAAAATTTTTACAGATTTTCACGATCTCTCTAACATCGGATAGGAAGAATATAGGATTTCTCATAGATTGATTATCTATATTACGAATAGAAAGACCTATAACATCAGGATCGAGATCGGCAACTACGTTGACCAATTTTTTACTATAATCGTCTGTAAGAAGTAAATCTAATACTTCTATCTCATTATCTGTTCTTTCCAATCCAGAAGCTACATAAGACAGCCCTAAAGGATACGATATAGGTTCTTCAAACCTGTTCGTTGATATTAACAGTATATTCATAATAAACGGACCCGAGGGGATTTGAACCCCCGATTTCCGGCTTAGAAGGCCGGCGCCCTATCCGGACTAAGCTACGGGCCCATATAATAAGATGGGCTCGACCGGATTCGAACCGGTGGCCTTCGCCGTGTAAAGGCGATGTCATAACCAGCTAGACCACGAGCCCTTATAATCATCTAAAAATACAATCTTGTTTATTAAACTTATCGTTTTATTGCAGTGCAGGATGAGGGGTCAAATTTAAAATCTATAATACTAAAATCTATCTTTGCTTTTGTCTTCTGTTTTGTGTTTTCATTTAACGTTTTTTCTGCTAATTTATCAACAGATTTTGAACCTTGTAAGACAAAAAAACAAAAATTATATATACCATCTTATATTAAGTTATTAATGATAGGGGGATGGGAGTTTACGAAACATTCGTTCGGTGATCTTCTGATGACTTCCCGTTTTGGATGGAGGTGATCTTTCAAGTAACAGATAAACAAAATTTAAATACTATAAAGTAGAACGATTGATAGTAAGTAATTTTTGTAAGTTTAGAGAATTATGCCTTTAAGAAAGATTTATAAAGGTATAGATAATAACAAAAATCTGGAGGTTAAAAAATGTTTGGAATTAAAAAGATGTTGAAAGATGATGACGCTACTGGAATCGTCGGTGCTATAAGTGCATGCTTGCCATCTTCGGTGTGTTTTGGTGGATTTGGAGCAATAGTTACTCTTCTTCATATGATAGTCGGTATTATTTCCACTGGTTGCTGCACTCTTTGGACGATAGGTACTTCTTTCTGCTGCTGCGGATGTGGTACTGGATTACTTACCGGAGCATATACATTAGCTACTTGGGGTATTTCTTGTTGTAGTGCATTGATATTTGATACTATTTTCGCTACTTGTGTAGGTGGGATTACCAGTTGTGTTGCGGCTTTAGGGGCGATGTCTGATTACATTATATGTACGACACCAATAGCTACGGTTTGTCTAACTCCTATCATCGGCGTATTGGCTGCTGCTGTGTCTGCAATTTGTGGAGCGTTTGGATGCTCTTTTACAGCTGCTACCGGGGCTATAGGCATGCTATTCAATCTTGGTGAGAATATCGTTGATATTATATTATAAGCAGGTAATAAGGTTATTAAAAATTACAAAAGTTTAATTTTATTTTTTTATCAGTTTTATCTTTTTTTTTTAAACTTTTCTGAACGATCTTTATAACTATGATAATAGAAAGATATATATCTAAATCAAAAAAATTTTAAAAGGTGTTAAAGATCACAGATGAAGAAGACGTTGGCAAGAATGAGATAGAATATTTAGTTATAGGTTACGGCAGCTTTGGCAATGCAATCTGCAAAGAGCTAAAAAATAACAATGCAAAGTTCTTTGTGATAGATAAGAACGAATCCAAGATAGAGACGCTGAAAGACGAAAATTTCGATGCGATAGCCGGAGATATCCTGGGCGATGAATTTTTAAAAAGTATAAGAATTCCTGACGTTGTTATCGTTGTAACGTCCGATATATCTGCCAACATTGCAATAACTGAGAAACTAAGAAAATTTTATCCCAATATCATTATATTCGCCCGAGCATCAAACGATGCGACAAAAGAGGAGTTGGAGAAGAAAGGGGCGAATAATGCTATAATTCCGCAGAAAATAGTTGCTAAGTTCGTTTATGACGAATTAAAACGATTAGAAAAGGCATCACATGCTAAAAAACTACTTGAGACGATAAAAAGGACCAAAAATAGGATGGCAATAGTCGTGCATGACAATCCGGACCCTGACGCACTTTCAAGCGCGATCACGCTCAAATTCATAGCAAAGAGTGTATCCGTCGATAGCGATATCTTTTATAGGGGTAACATAGGACATCAGGAGAACAGGTCTTTTGTAAATCTCTTGGATATAGATCTCAAGAAGATAGACGAATCAATCATCGATATCTACGATACAGTCGCATTCGTCGATACCGTACCTGGCAGTAATAGTCCTACCATAAAATCCAATATAATAATAGACCATCATCAGGAAGAGAATGTTTTAAAGACTGATTTTGTATTAATAGAACAATACGGATCGACAGCATCAATAATGACTCATTTAGTACAAGATTTAGACTTAAAATTACCTACAGAGATAGTTACAGCCCTATTATATGGTATCCGATCGGACACGTTAGATTTTACAAGGAATACAACTCCAGCAGATCTTACTGCAGCCGCATATCTTTATCCTCTCGCAAATTCAGACCTTTTAAAACAGATATCGAGTTCTGTCCTATCTACAACAACGCTCAATATCATAGGTGAGGCTATAAGAAACAGAGTGCAAAAGGGCAGTTATCTGGTATCGAACGTCGGTTTTATACGAGATCGGGACTCATTAGCCCAGGCAGCCGATTTTCTATTGAAGTTGGAAGGTGTCACGACTACTCTGATATATGGCATAATTGATGGAGAGTCTATCTATATATCTGCACGGACGAAAGACGTCAGAATAAACATTGGAGACGTATTAAAAGATGCTTTTAAGGATTTTGGTTCAGCCGGTGGGCGTAACGGTATGGCTGCTGCACAAATTCCATTAGGCGTATTCAGCAACGTAAATGATAAAGATTCGTTGATCAAGCTATCTGAAGAGGCAATAACAAAGAATTTCTTCAAGATTGTTGGTGTGGAAGATTTGGATGTGGAAAGATAAAATAAGGTAATTTAAAAATGTTAGGGGTATCTTCACTCTGTTTAATTGGTCATAAGTTGAAAGATGCATTAGAATATCTTTCTAAAGAGACGGATTACGTAGAGATTGTATCGGAAGGGTTTCACGACGTTAAAAAATATGGTAACGTATTGGACTCGTTCGATTTAAAATACAGTATCCACCTCCCTTTTATCGGCTTGGATATAGCAAATATTCGGGATGAGATCAGGATGGCATCTTTAAAGATTATGGAAGATAGTATAGATGCATCGATCGGACAAGACCCTTTGATATACGTAGCTCATCCAGGTATGATCGCAGCAGAACATTTAAAAGGGGAGAATATAGAAGCATTTAAAAAATCTGTCCAATATCTAAGCAGGTTATCTTCAGAATACTCGGTAAACATAGCATTAGAGAATATGCCTCTAAAGTTTCTTTTATTAACACAACCTGATGAACTACGTCTGATCGATGGATTAAAATTCTGTTTGGATGTAGGGCATGCTAACATTACAAAAAACTTGGATGAATTTTTATGCGAAGATATAGACCATCTCCATATTCATGATAACAAAGGAGTATACGACGACCATCTCAGGCTGGGATCTGGTAATATAGATTTCAAACTTGTATTAGAAAGATTAAAATCAAAGATTCGTATGCCTAATATCGTCCTTGAACTGAATAAAAAAGAAGATGTTGATCCGAGCATCAAACTATTAAAGCCTCGGTGGCTCAGTTGGCAGAGCGGCTGACTTGTAATCAGCAGGTCGGGGGTTCAAATCCCCCTCGAGGCTTATTGAACTGTGTTAAATAAAATTCACCATCCTCAATCTTTTTCTTTAGAAGTATGGATGAATTTCTTGCACCAAACCTGTCCGATGCCCTATATGTTATAGGAATATCACGAATTTCCGATTTTATCGAGGTTTTTAGACTACCAAGATTACACTCGAAAGATTCGCATAAGATCGAGCAGAATCCACAATTGATACAATCTCTCTCGTCCAAGAATCTATTTTTAAAAGATCTGGTAGGACAATACTCTTCAACGAGACAATTACTACACTCATTACATAATTTTTTGTTATAATTTACCTTTAAATCTGTCCATACGTCTTTATAGGTAGATACTCCAATCTCCTGTCTATTATTTATATCTACTATAGGTAGTCTTATATTCTCATCTAAAACCTTTGCATTTTCCAGGATATCGTTGTTCAGTATCGGGATAGGCACCGCGATTGTATTGATTACTTCAGGTCCCCCGGACGTCAATATTCCGCCTATCTTATCAGGATTCATAGAGTACATATCTGCTATGATCATCAAAGAGGGCCTTTCTATCGTAGATTTTGTTCCTAAACCGATAATAAAACCTTCAGAATCGTTTACCAATATCTTTGATCCAATCCCCATCGCATTAAGATAAGGATCGTTTTCTATGGGGTTTAATTCACCACAACCTGCAACCGAGCACTCCTTGTAAGGTCCTTCCAATCCTTTTGGATGAAATATGGTCTTAAAAACTCCTTTCGATCCATTGGTGAACGCTTGATAATTTTTATAACTATTTCTAACTCCGATAATCTTTGCAGTATTTGTGTCTCTTATCGTTATATTATTCTTTAATACGCGTCTATCCTGGGTCTCAACTTCTACGTTTATCTCTTTACCCTCTATCAAATCTCTAAATAAGTGTCCTCCGCCATAAAAAGGATCGTATATGCTTTGTTGGGTACCATAAATGATAGTGTCTATAAATCCAGCATTTTCATTAGGTGCAGGTCCTGGAAGGGCAGGTATTCCATTAAACCTTACAATCCTACCTTTTTTGAACAATCCAGGATCAGAAAAACGAAAACTTAAAATTGCTGCCGTTCCAGACATACAACCTCTTGTTGCAGTAGTTACAACATCCACATCATCAACGGTTACTTTTTCACCATTACGAACCATATCGGATAGATCATCTGCGCTTATTACCGATACATCACCTCTTCTAATCTTATAGTTTATATCTGCTATACTTCTCATTGGATGCCTCTTAATCCTTATCCTTAGATGAGCGGATATGGAGGATTGTCTGGTATTTCTAAAAGTTTATCTTTGACTTTGGATATCTTATCTTTCTGTATATCCATTATCCGTTTTCCAAACGGAGATAAAGCATAGACGGGTATCTTTCTGCCATATATCTTGGTATCATCCTTTCTTCCGATAGTTTCACGGATCGTTCTTGATGCACAAGCGGTGACGATGTCTGCCATCTGTATGTAAGGGATTAAATCTCTGGAGACACCTGTCGAATGGACGATTATCTTGAGAGTCTCTCTACCGTAATCTTCCTCTGTTCTTCTTATATCAATGATAGACCTGGCAGAATCTCCCGATATCGTAACTCCTACTTTATCATAACCCAACTCAAAAGCCTTTTTTACTCCTGCCACCTGATCTATAACGGCATCTTTTGATACTATAACTCCCTTATCTTCCAATCTTTTTATCACTGCTGGAATAGGAGACGTCTTTATCAGTCCACTCATCATCATTCCTACCCCTTGCACGATCTCTGGTCTGTCTGTTACTATAGTACCTGCACCATCACATACTATGACACTACAATCTATAAGTCTTTTATCTAACACGGTTGCTAAAGTCTCGGATGCACCATATCCCAGAGCTATGCCCTCACTCTCGATGATACGATTGGGAGTGCACAAACCGTATGCCTTTATTTTTAACTCCATTGCCTGCTTTATGCTCTCTCTACTCATTTCTTTTCCAATAATGGCGTAATGTATAGGACACGATTTAATTAACGGATCGGATACGGATACAACCTCCCCGTTACTTACTACCATTCGTGCCTTTCCTACCTCCCATATATGTTCATCGCTCTTCATAATTTATATTAAATTAATTATTATATTTATACTATACCTTTATATTTTCTATCGAGATTTATTTTATATTTTTTTATCGGATTAGACACATTGTTGCAATCTTTGTTCCTCTCCGTTGTACATATCCCATAGGTCTTCATCGTCGAACATGATGGGCATCTATAAGTTGTGCCGCTACTCTCTCCGATTATATTATCCACCTGATATCTTGTCATTTCAAAATCGAAATCCGGCATATTTCTAAATAGTTGTATTATCTCGTCCTTTTTTACACCGATCTTATGAAGAAATGTAGTTAAACTAAACCTCTCATGATGTGATAAGTTGATCCCTTTCTCTGTTTTAGAAATAATCCCTTTGATACAAGGTGGAAAACAATCTGAATCTATCTTGCTTATCTTTTCTCTGTTATCTTTTTCTTTTAAGCATGTTATTATATCTCCAACGCGGTTTATAATCTTTGAACAATCCTCTTTATCTATGTTCAAAGGTAACGTATCCTCTATAATTTCTCTATATTTTTCGGCAATAAGACGAACAAAATCCTCTTTTTCTAAAGAAATCCATCCTTTAGAGATTTTTTTATTAACAAGACTCCATTTTTGATCGTTGATCCTTCTGCTATTGTTTAAATAATCTGTAAAATATGTTTCATATTTTTCCCCATCTTTTTTCAGTCTTAAACCGAATTGTGCCGCAATTTTTATAATAAAATTATTTTCTTCTTTCTTAAGCTCTTCGTAAACTCTTTTGGACTCAAAATAGGCATACCTTTTAATTAGACCGATATCATTTATACAGGATAGAATAATGTTAGCTACAGGATAAGAGAGTATCTCAAGATATGGATTGTCATACTCGTGAATCTTTCCATTTAATGCGTCCTCTACTCTTTTCCTTCCACAATCAACTATCGTCGAGATAGAGCCTTCCAGTAGATCGTTGAAAGAGATACCACTATCTCGTATATACTTTCTCGCATCGTCTAAAAACGGATATTTGTAGATCGTATAAATATCTGTATCTATACTACTCCTAAGATGATCAATAGTCTCTTTGCCCATTCTAACTTTTTTCTCTTTCTATCTGTAACTGTTTGATCCTCGAAATCAAAACCTGCCAATATTATTTCTCTCGCTCCAAAATGTTTTGCTAGAAATACGCAACGATCTCCATCTGTAAATCCTCCAAAATTGTAAATATTGTCGAAAGGGCTCGATTGGGTAGTTCCTATCACATTTTTGAATTTTGGAACATACTTTTTTATCTTATCGATGTTATCTCCATGAGCATGTATCACTATCAAAGACCCTCTCTCTTCTGCCATTAATATGTCATCTATATTACCATCCAGGTCTGTAACGATGATATCTGGTGAAAGATCGATATTTAATAACAAAGATGTTGCACCATCTGCCGCTATAATCGTTTTATCTTTTAAAACGATATTTTTTAGATCTTTAACTAAAATAGCAGCTTTTCCACATACAATAACACTTTTTGCCGCTATTTTTTGCTCTATTTGTCTATAAATCATACCACTTTCTTTTTTATCTAACATTGTAGATAAAAGTCGGGCGCTCTCCTCATCTGCATCTCTTGAAAAGCCAAAATCTTTGATGATCTCTGTATATATCGGCTCCCATTCTGTAAAATTCATATTTCCTCACTTATCGATACGTTTTATACCAATATCAACCTTATTATCTTGTATCCTCCAATTTTTGACAAAATCTGCCCCTTCCGTTGTTTCATATAATATTTTATCTGCTCTAACTTCTTCTGCTATTTTATCTGCACTCTCTTTTATTAACTCTGCTATTTTTCCAGCATTTATAAAAACAGTTATAAAATCATCTACATTTAAATTAAGATCTTTTCTCATCTGTTGTATTCGTCTTATAATCTCTCTTGCATATCCTTCCGATACAATCTCATCTGTCATCTCAAGATCGAGATACAATCTTCCTCTGCTAAAATCAACAGATACAATCTCATTTCCGGCTATTGCCTCCTCATTTTTAAGTATCTCTACATCCATAGAATTGGTCTGGCGGAGGAGGATATCCTTCAATCGATCTACTGCATTAAAAAGTTCTTCGTTATTTGATGATATTATCAATCTCTTTACAGGCCATCTCAGATTTCTTTTTGATTTATTCCGAGCAGTTGCTGCAGATTCTACTATATCTCGTATGATATCCATATCTCTTTCTAACGTATCGTCTATAAATTCTGTCTTAACTTCAGGATACGAAGAGAGATGAACAGATTCCTCCTTTGAACAGAGATTTTGATACATAAATTCGGCTAAATATGGAATTATAGGTGCTAATACTTTAGTCAGATCTACCAAAACGTTGAATATAGTATAATACGCTGCTAACTTATCCATATTCTCTTCTTCTATCCAAGTTCTTGGCCGAATTATCTGTATATACCATCTAGAAAGATCATCTACAACGAATCTTCTTATCTGCCTGACTGTGGTATGTATATTGTAAGATTCTAACGACTCTTTGATAGATTTTATCAAATTGTATAATCTTGAAAGAATCCACCGATCTTCCTCTTTTAGATGATCTTTTACAGTATCGTAACTCGTATCTGGTTCAAAATTATCCAGGATCATATATGGCAGTGGGAACTTATATACGTTCCATATTATGTTTAAAGTTCGATATGCAGAATCTACACCATCCCAACTAAACTTAAGATCCTCCCATGGTGTGTTTGACAAAAAATAAAATCTCAAGGCATCTGTACCATACTTTGCTATAATCTCTTCTGGATATACCACGTTTCTAAGGCTCTTTGACATCTTATTTCCTTCCACATCAAGGACGAAACCATGCATCAAGACATTCTTATATGGCGATCTACCAAATACAATACTGCTTGCACCCAATTGAGAATAAAACCAACCTCTGGTCTGATCATGCCCTTCTGTTATGAACTCGGCCGGCCAAATTTTTTCAAATAGGTCTTTCTCAGCAGGAAAGTTTAACGTTGCCCAAGAAGCAATAGCAGAGTCGAACCATACATCAAAGACATCTTTTACCCGGCTCATCTCCTCTCCACATACCTTACACCTCATCTTTAACCTGTCTATATTTGGTCTATGTAAAAATCTGATCAGATCATCGTAATTATTATAATAATTTGTTACACCCGTCTTATCGTTAATCAAACCTTTTAACTCGTTTATACCACCTATTACCTCAATATGCCCACATTTACATCTCCATATTGGGATGGGAATACCCCAGTATCTCTGCCTTGATATACACCATTCTTTAGCGTTTAACACCCAGTTATAAAATCTTTCAGATCCTGCCCAATCAGGATACCATTTAACTTTTTTAATCTCTTCGAGCATTATCTCTTTTACAGCAGGTATATCAAGATACCACTGGCTGGTTGCTAAATATATAACCGGTGTTTTACATCTCCAACAATGACCATATCTATGGTTTATCATCTCTTTTGCAAAAAGGAGTCCTTTAGATCTTAAATCTTCTATTATTTCATTGTTCGCTTTTTTAACATAAATCCCTTTATATTTTCCCGCATCTTCTGTATAAATCCCTTCTTCATTCACAGGACAAAAAATAGGTAAATCATACTTTTTTCCAACAGAATAATCCTCCTCTCCATGACCGGGCGCTATATGAACACATCCGGTGTTTTCATCCGTTACAAAATCTGCTAAAATTACTTTATGATCAAAATCGTTTTGTTTTTGAACCAAATCTGTTAGCGGATGAATATACCTTATTCCTTCCAGACATCTGCCAGAAAATGACCGTAGTATATCATAGTTACCTGATCCAAGGAGAGAAATACAATTTTCTGCAAGAATTATCCTTCTCCCTTTATCTTTATCAAATACCTCCACGTATCTTAAATCAGGATTCACTGCAATAGCAATATTTGCAGGTATCGTCCATGGTGTGGTAGTCCAGATAAGTATAAAAGTATTATCGCCTGATGTATAATCTTCTTTTTTTATAGGAAATAGAACGTAAATACTTGGATCCGATACATCCTTGTATTCTACCTCTGATTCGGCGATTGCCGTCTCGCATCTAGGACACCAATTTATTACACCCACATCCTCTTTAAGGATTCCTCTGTGATACGATTCCTTAAGGGTCCACCAGGCGGTCTCAATATAATGCGGGTCTATCGAGATATAAGGATTCTCCCAATCCATCCAGACGCCCAATCTTTTGAATTGATCAGTCATGAGATCTTTCTGCTTTATTGCAAAATTTATACAGCACTCGACAAATCTGTCTATTCCATACTCTTCTATATTTTTTTTAGATTTAAAGTTCAAGATCTCCTCTACTTTAACCTCTATTGGGAGACCATGCATATCCCAGCCAGGTCTATCCATTACTGAGTAGCCGCACATAGTCTTGTAGCGTAGTATATAATCTTTGATTATCTTGTTCCACGCGGTACCCATATGAATCTTTCCCGTGGTGTACGGGGGTCCATCCACAAAGAAGAATAATCGAGTAGTCTTTTTTTTCCTTACTTTATTGTAAATATTATTCTCTTGCCAAAATTGTTCGATATCCGATTCTATATTATGCGGATTATAGCCTCCTTTAATCTCTTTAAGCATCATTCCACCAGATCTTATTTTTAGATTATATTTTTAAGATACCCGTTTCTTATTAGCCAATCTCGTTGTGGTTTTGTATAGATCCAGGTTATATCTCCTTTCGAATCCTGGACTTCCCATGGAGTAACGACCACCAAAGAATCTTCTTTCAGCCATCGTCCTCCTTTCAATCTTCCAGGAATCCTGCATATTCGTGTTACCCCATCAGAACACCTTATTCTCAAATGATTTGACCCTAGACGCTGTTCTACCAATCCGAACAATTCTCTTTTCTCTTTTTTGGGTATATATACCCTTATTACTTCTTCTGTATTATTACTCTTTTTTTTATGTTTTACAAATTTTTTATTATTCAGTATAACAACCTCCCTACTGGTAAGTTTTGATCTTATTTATATCTTTTCTCTTATTGGAGATAGTATTTTATTCAAATAATTAATGGCGTTTTTTTTCAGATCTACTGGATGTAAATTGCCTTCTAAATAATCGTTCTTAAAGTTTGTAAAATTTGAATATACCACATCCCCACCGTATCTTATATCCCTCTCTATAATGACTTTATCGTATCTTTGGAATATAAAATATTTAAATATAGCAATAATAGGGTTATTCTCGATAGAACCAGGAGGGCAGAACGAAGAATTTATCTTTTTTTCGATATCTTCCTCTGAATCGTCCACCGCTATAAAATTTGTCTTAGAACTAGACATTTTTTCACCATCCAACCCCTCAATTATCGGAAGATGGGCACAGATCGGTTTTCTAAACCCCATTTCGGGAATTTCCTCTCGAGCAAGCATATGGATCTTTCTTTGATCTATCCCACCCAAAGCAACGTCTACATCTAATCTTGCGATATCCATAACTTGCATTAAAGGATAGATAATTTGAGAGACTTTTGCTGTCTTCATGTTTCTTCCGACCTCATCCATGCTTCGTCTTGCCCTGTTTAAAGTAACCTTTCTTGATAATATTAAAACGTTCTTCATATATTCCGGATCGAGTTGAAAACTGCTTCCGATCACATAATCTGCATCAAGACCTGTAGCCTCAAAAACCTTTTTATTCATTTTAGCGACCTCTTCTATCTCTTCTAAAGATCCTTTATTATTAAGGTAGGCATGTAAGTCTGATAACAGAACTATTACTTTAAAACCAATCCGTTTAAAATCTAATAACTTAAATATAGTCAATAGATGTCCTAAATGTATTTTACCGCTCGGTTCATAACCTGCATAAATTTTGGGCTGGATTCCTTTAGATATCAATTCTTCCAGCTCTTCTTCTTGTATAATCTCTACAAGGTTTCGTTTTACGATATCGATCTTATCCATCATTTGTTAAACCTCTTGTTAAAAAATACTAATATTTATTAACCCACTTAATATTAACTTTTTAGAGGTTTTAATCGAATGCCTATACATCCGATAGAATATAGATACGGAACTAAAGAGATGAAAGAAATATGGACGGAAGAAAATTATTTGAGAAAACTTTTAGACGTAGAGGTGGCATTATCAGTTGTAGAAGCAGAATTGGGCATCATTCCTAAAAATGCTGCAGAAACTATCACAGCAAAGGCTAAAACAGTCTCGCTCGATATGGTAAAAAATATTGAAGATGAGATAGGACACGATATAATGGCAGTTGTGCTTGCCATATCGAAAAAATGCGGTGATTTTGGAGAATGGGTTCATTTTGGAGCTACATCTAACGATATAATAGATACGGCACGTGCTTTGCAATTTAAAGAATCTATAATCGTATTAGAAAAGCACCTTAAAGAATTATTAAGAGTATTGATCGATCTTTCGTATGATAACAGAAAAAAAGTCTGTTCTGGGAGGACGCATGGACAGATAGCAATCCCTACTACGTATGGAATGAGATTTGGGATATGGGCATCAGAGATAGATAGACACTTGGATAGAATGAAAGAGCTGAGTAAGAGATTATTAGTCGGAAAACTCTCTGGCGCCGTTGGTACTATGGCAAGTCTCGGGGCTGATGGGATAGAAGTACAAAAAAGACTTATGGATAGATTACATCTTGAACCTGCGGAGATAACAAATCAGGTGATCCAGCGAGATACATATGCCGAGTATCTTTTCTGGCTTGCAAACATTGCGACTACGTTAGATAAGATCTGTATCGAACTGAGAACATTACAGCGTACAGAGATTGGAGAATTAAGAGAGAGGTTTGGAAATAAACAAGTTGGATCTTCTACAATGCCCCATAAGAGAAATCCGATAAAATCAGAACAAGTGTGTGGGATAGCTAGAGTTGTACGTTCTTATGTCGAGCCTGCTCTTCTGAACAATACACTATGGGATGAGAGGGATCTAACCAACTCATCTTGTGAGCGAATAATATTACCAGAAGCGTCTATTTTGGCCGATCATATAATAAGATTAACATCAAAGATTTTAAGTAACCTAGAATTCGATGAGAGAAATATAAAAAATAATCTGGAGATATTGGGTGGATTAAACCTTTCTGAGAGAATAATGATAGAATTGGCAAAAAGAGGGGTAGGAAGACAAGAGGCACACAAAATAATGAGAAACATCGCTATGGAAGTATATAGTAGTGGCAAAGAACCGATAAATGTCATAAAAAATAACGAGACAATTAAGAGGTATTTTAAAGATGAGGAGATAGACAGGATAATGACGCAGGAAGACTATATCGGTATGTCCGTTACGATCGTCGAAAACTTGGTAAAAAGATTGGAAGAAAAATGGTTTTAATGTAAGATGATCGATGAATAATGATATAAAAATAGATAACAAGCAGAGGCAATATAAAGAAGATAAGATAAATAAGGAGAGAAAGCTATATAAGGATAGAAACCTTCTTATCGTTTTTTGTATCACTTTAACGGCTGTATTAAGCGTTACAAGTATATCTCCTGCTTTTCCAATGATTGCTGATGTATTTAATATATCGGATACACAAATCGGTCTATTAATAACAGTATTTACGCTTCCAGGTATTATACTAGCACCGATAATTGGGATATTGGCGGATAGGTTGGGTAGAAAAAAAGTACTCGTCCCATCCCTGATACTTTTCGGTATAGCAGGTACTTCTTGTATATTTGCTCGTAGTTTTAAGATGCTTTTATCACTTAGGCTCATTCAAGGTATCGGCGGAGCTGCTATAAATTCTCTCAATAATACAATAATAGGGGATCTTTATAGAGATAAAGAATGTACTATAGCAATGGGGTATAATGCAACCGTCTTGAATATTGGAACTACAGCATTTCCATTGATAGGCGGAGCATTGTGTGCATTAGGATGGTATTATCCATTCTTTTTACCATTAGTAGCAATTCCGATCGCTATACTTGTGGTATTTGCGTTAGATAGTTATGATCCTGATAATAACCAAGATTTTAAAAAATATCTGAAGAATAGCATGCAAGTTTTAAAGAATAAGAATATTATAATTCTTATTATAATCAGTTGTCTACTGTTTACGATATTTTATGGTGTTTATATGGCATATTTTCCTATATATATCGATAAATCTTTTAATCCAACCCCTTTACAGATTGGAATAATATTAGCGGGTATGTCCTTTACAACAGCGGCAGTGGCATCACAGTTAGGCCGTCTTTCTTCTAAATTCTCAGTTAAAACATTGTTAATAATGGGGTTTGCATTTTTTGGGATAGCATTATTGATTATTCCAATAATTCCAACCATCTGGCTATTATTCCTCCCTATAATAATATACGGTATCGGGCAAGGTATCAGTAACCCGATGATACAATCTTCTCTAGCCAGGTTATCCGATCAAGAGTATAGAGGGATAATAATGTCCCTAAGTGGTATGTCTATCAGACTAGGACAGACTCTTGGTCCGGTGCTGTTTGGATTGATAGTAGCAATTTCTGGAATAGACTATGTCTTTTATGCGGGTGTGATGTCATCTCTTATCGTTGTTTTGGTCATATTTAAGATATATTCAAATAACTACACAACCGATTAAAAATTATCGCAAAATTTAATATAAGATTTGAGATAAAAAAGTGATCTATCTATGAACAGATCGTTTTTCGTATTTATTATCTTATTCATCATTCTTGCTCTTGCTGGATTGTCTTGTATATCGATAGCAAGCCAGTCTAAACCTGACCTATTGATCTACGAAGTATATCCAAATACTTATTCTAAAAACGAGTTGGACGAGTTTGTGTCTATAATAAATAATTCTAATCACAACATAAACTTAAAAGATTATTCTATTACAGATCTTGAAGGGGTTATTACTCTTCCAGATTTTCTACTTCATCCGGGCGATAAATATTATTGGGCATACTCGAGTGATAAGTTTAAAGAGACTATGGGGTTTTATCCCGATTTTTCTCATGAGGATGACGGGCAGATAAGACTAGCAAATAATGGAGACGAGGTAATACTCAAAAAAGGGAATATAATCGTAGATGTACTGGTCTATGGTAACTCGACTTACTTAGAAGGATGGTCTGGAGAGCCTGTAAGTAAGCCAAAAGAGGGTGAAATTCTCCGTAGAAATTCTTTAATTGACCATGATTCGAGAGAAGATTGGGAAAAAAGCAACGATAAAAAGGTCTTGTTAGGTTTAACCAATTTTAAACCTGAGAAGTTTGAGTTCGATGGAGAGGTAACCGCTTTTGTATCTCCAGACTCGAGTTTTGTTACACTTACCGATATTATGAGTAAAGCAGAGGATAGAATCTATATATACGTATATACGGTTGACAACCTCTCTTTACTTCCTTTTTTAAAAAATGCGTCTGAAAATGGTGTGGATATTAAATTAATGGTGGAAAAAAGTCCTGCTGGTGGGATGAGTGATAACGAGTTGGAATTTTTATATCATATAGAAAATATGGGCGGAGAGGTAAGGCTCGCTGAAAAACCTTACGTCTTTAATCACCAAAAGTTAATAATAATAGACGATTGCGTGATAATCTCTTCTGAAAATTTAGGATATTCTGGTATTCCTGTAGATAATACATACGGAAACAGAGGTTTCTGGATCGCGATACATAACAAAGAAGTTACAGATTATTATATGAACCTCTTTAATAAAGATTGGAATATTACGAATCAAGGGTTTGTAAACCAAAAAACCTCAATATCATCTCTAAATTATACGCCATCTGGTGATTATAGACCAAAATACGATCCTAAAACAATAAATGGGCATTTTGTTGTCTATCCTGTGATAGGTCCTGATTTTTCCTTTGAACATAATCCTGTATTGGATTCGATAAAAAATGCAGAGGATAAGATTTTAGTCGAGATTTTCTATATAGATCTTTTATGGAAGGATAACGTAATACTGGAAGAGCTTATCAATGCAAGCAGAAGAGGGATAGAAGTATATATCCTCCTAGATTCTTCCGATTACAATACAGAGTATAATAAGATAGATAACGATGATTTTGTAAATTTTATAAAAGATTTGGAAAAAGAAGGATATCCTATTCATGCCAAATTGATCGATAAGAATAGAATCTTTAAACTTCATAATAAATCGATGATAATAGACGATGCGGTATTTATATCAAGTTTTAATTGGAATAAAAACAGTTTTTTAAACAATAGAGAGGTCGGTGTATTGATCGAGAACAAAGATTTATCTAAATACTACGAGGAGATATTCTGGGATGATTGGGGTAGAATAAATTATGGAAGCTTTGTTCTGATTATATCTGTTTTTATTGTCCTAGTGTTATATATCGGATACAAATTAATATACAAAAAGAATAAACAACATTAAATGGATGGATTATAGATAGATATTATAAATCGAAGATTAATAAGTTAGAAACGGCTAATCGATCAGTATAAAAATATTTGCATCTTACAGTCATGCTTACCATGGCTCTTTCTTCACTCCTAATTTATAACCAATATAATTTACGGATAAGTGTAGCAATGGTGTAACGATCAAGATCACTATTATTACATTACCATACTCGTATAAGAAACTATTTAAAAACCATTCTCGTACGAAGATAAAAGAGAGTAGCCAAGAACCAAATACAAAGTCTAACTGATCTAAAAGAGGGAGAGGAGCACCACGTTCTAAACCTAATCTACGTTTAAAAAAACTCTTGGTTAAATCTCCAAATAGGGAACCAAAAGATAAACAGAACAGGGCTAATATCGGGAAACGTGGAAGTCCTATATAAGGCGATAATATATTCTGGATCAAACCGATTAAAATGCCACATAGCGTCCCGATTATAAGACCTCTATATGTTTTTCCGTCTCCAAAGACTCTATAACCATCTTTTAGTCTTTTTCCGAAATCTATCGGTATTCCTCCACCGAACAATGCTGCAGAAGGGTTTGAGATATATGCTGGTAACATAAGCCATATACTCAAGAGTATTAGATATGATATATTCATCGGCATGATATCTTTATATAATTGTTGGCTTTATATAATTGTTGGATATAAATAAGTTGAGATAGAAAACATTATAAATAGAAAAATTTAAAAATACAAAAAATGTGTAAAAAGATATATATACAAATAAAATAGCTAAGAAGGATTTTAGATGGAGATTTACCAAAGTTCTCTCAAAAAAGGGCTTCCTAAAGAGACAAAATCAATATGCCCAATATGCCATCAGGTGATAGATGCAAGGATATACGAAGATAATGGAAGAGTGATGATATCAAAAAATTGTCCCGAACATGGCAGTTTTAAAGACGTATACTGGTCTGATGTTGAAATGTATCTAAAGGCAGAAGAGTATTCTTATGATGGACGAGTGGAAAAAATAAATTATGAAACAAAAAAAGGGTGCCCGTACGATTGTGGTCTATGTAAAGAGCATCTTAGCACCACTATTCTGGCTAATATAGACCTAACAAACCGATGCAATCTAAGTTGTAGTTTTTGTTTTGCAAACGCCAACGTAAAAGGATACGTCTATGAGCCCTCTCTTGATGATGTGGTCGAGATGTTAAAGGCTCTTAGATCCGAAAACCCTCCGTGTCCTGCTGTACAATTTGCGGGAGGAGAGCCTACACTTAGAAAAGATTTGTTTGATATAATAAAGATTGCAAAAGAGATGAAGTTTGCTCAGATCCAGTTAGCAACGAATGGAATAAAACTCAGAGATATTAACTATGTTAAAAAGCTTAAAGAGGCAAGGTTAAGTACTATCTATCTACATTTTGATGGTTTTACAACGGATATAGAGCCTTATTTAGATATTAAAAAAGAGGTTATAGAGAACTGTAGGAGATGTGATCTCGGAATAGTACTAGTCCCAACAGTTTTCAAGGGTTTTAACGACCATCAAATAGGCGATTTTATAAATTTTGCCGTCGATAATATAGATGTAATAAGAGGCATCAACTATCAACCGCTCTCGTTCAGTGGAAGGGCAACAGAGGACGAAAGAGATAAAAAGAGGTTTACGATACCTGATCTTTTAGATGAGATAGAGAAACAGACTCATGGACGTATATTGAAAAAAGATTTTTATCCTGTGCCTTGTGTGATACCTATTAGCAAATTGGTGGAGGTTTATAAAGGTAAATTACAGGTAGAGTTCAGTGCACACCCTCACTGTGGTATGGCAACCTATCTGTTCGTGGATAAACAAAATATGGATAAATTGATACCTATAAATAGGTTTGTAGATGTTGATAAATTTTTTTATGGTATTGAACAGATAGTTAATAATCTGTCTAGCAAAGGAATAATAAACAAGGTAAGGGCTATTAGGAACGGTTTAAAAATAATTTTTAACTATATAGATAATTCTAAAAAGCCTGATTCTTTGGATTTTACAAGTATGATCGAATCGATCTTGATAAATCAGAATTATAAGAGTTTAGGAGATTTTCATAAAAATGCACTATTTGTCGGATCTATGCATTTTCAAGATCTGTATAATATGGATATAGAGAGGTTAAAACGTTGCGTTATACATTATGCAACACCATCTCCTGAACGAAGGATAATACCATTCTGTGCATACAATACATTATACAGAGAAGAGATAGAGAAAAAATATTCGATTCCTTTATCTGAATGGAGAAAAAAATATGGAGATGAAAGAGAATGATATTTAAAAACATAGTTTGTTCGATCTGTGGAATGGCATGCGAGGATCTCATTGTTGATATAGACAATGGTAATATAACAGTAGAAAATGGTTGTTTGATGGGAAATGCTAAATTACAAGAGTTAATAAGCGAAAATAGAATAAAAGAGCCTTATATCTATGGCAGACCTGCCAGATGGGATGATGCGATAAAAAAATCTGCTGAAATTTTGAAGAATGCAACCCGTCCTCTCATCTTTATAGGCAGTGAGACCTCTACAGAGGCAATGCATGTTGCAATAGAGATAGCGATACATCTTGGTGGAATAATCGATGATTGCGCCACAATATGCCATGGTCCTACCGTTATGGGATCACAGGATGCAGGTAAACCATCATGTACGCTTGGAGAGATCAAAAACAGGGCAGATTTGGTGATATGCTGGGGATCAAATCCGACAGAGTCTCATCCGCGAAATCTATCTACGTTTACACTCTTTCCTAAAGGGTACTTCACAAAAAAAGGAAAAAATGATAGAAAGTTGGTAGTTGTAGATCCAAGAAAGACAAAAACTGCTGATATAGCAGATCTGTATATTAAGATCAAGCCAGGGTATGATTATGTTGTATTTAATGCCTTGAAGGCTGTTTTATTAGGAGAAGACATAGATAAAAGCATAGAAGAGATGACAAACGTATCGAAAGATGAGATATTAACCCTCGCAGAGATGATGAAATCGGCTAATTTTGGCGTCATACTTGCAGGATTGGGAGTTGCAAGTTCTCCAAAGAAGAATAACAATGTAAGAGCGGTAGAACAACTTGTAAAAGAGCTTAATAGATTTACAAAGTTTTCTATTCTTGCAAACAGAGGTCATGCCAACGTGGCAGGGTTCAATCAGATCTGTACATGGATGACAGGTTTTCCTTATGGTGTTGATTTTTCTAGAGGCTATTCCTATTATAATCCAGGAGAGACCACCACAGTAGATCTTCTCAGGAGAGAAGAGGTGGATGCAATTATGGTTATAGGTTCCGCATTAGCATCACATCTGCCAAGAAAGGCTGTAGAATATATGGCAAGACAA
This sequence comes from Candidatus Methanoliparum thermophilum, assembly GCA_004212075.1. Classification (GTDB taxonomy): domain Archaea; phylum Halobacteriota; class Methanoliparia; order Methanoliparales; family Methanoliparaceae; genus Methanoliparum; species Methanoliparum thermophilum. The sequence goes on along the minus strand of RXIF01000012.1, from coordinate 127,863 downwards.
CCGATAATAACTATAGATATATCAAACTGTCCAATGACGATGATCAGTGATGTAGTCATCCCAGGCGTGATGGATGGAGCTGAGTGTGAAGGAACTTTTTATAGAATGGATGATATACCTTTGAGAGCAAGAAAGTTTATAGATCCCCCATTTAACTATACAGTATCGAACGAGGATACATTAAAACAAATATTAGAGGAGATTAAAAAATGAAAAGACTCGAGGTTGTTCTTCTTACAGGCTCAACGATACGGCAAGGTATGGTCATTAAAGGTGGAAGAAAATTGACTGAAGAGTATAAGATTGAGGCTGCATACTGCTTATTGAATCCTAAGGATTATGAAAAGCTTGGAAGACCAGAAAAAGTAAAAGTCAAGACGGATTATGGTGAGGTTACCGTTTTTGCCAGGGCTGATGAATGTATGTTTGAGAAAGAAGTATTCATACCACGAGGACCTTGGGCAAATGTAGTTATAAGTCCAGAGACTATGGGAACAGGGTCTCCAATGTATAAAGGAATGAAAGCCACTGTGGAATCGAGTGAGGATGATGTTTTGGAGAGTCGACAACTATTCGAGGGGTTTGTGAAGAGATATTAAAAACCTACAAATCCTTTTGCAGAACCAAGGTTTCTGCATCACAAATCAAAGATTTGTGAGCTACGAAGCAAGGCTTCGTAACACTTGTTTTCAAAATGAGACAATTATTTGGAACTAATGGAATAAGAGGCATCGTAAACAATACGATTGATTCTTCGTTCTTTTTATATATAGGAATGGCATACGGATCGTTTAAAAAAGGAAAGATAGCTGTTGGAAGAGATTCACGAATATCCAGTCGGATGTTGGAAGATTCTTTTATTGCAGGACTACTCTCTACCGGTTGTGAGGTTATAGACACAGGTATCGTGCCAATCCCTGCCATTCAATACTATATTAAGAATAATTCTTCCGTTAAAGGAGGAGCAATGATCACAGCAAGCCATAATCCACCAGAATACAACGGTGTTAAAATTATTGCTGAAGATGGGACAGAAGCACCAGAAGATGATGAAAAAAAGATTGAAGATATATACTTTGAAAAAAAGTTTAATAAAGCATTTTGGAAGGATACTGGGTCTTATTCAAAGAGAGATATAATAGATTACTATATACAGGGAGTTAGTAAGATGGTAGATCTGGGATCTATAGATGGTAAAGATTTAAAAATCGTTTTAGATGCTGCTAATGGTCCTGGATCAATTTCTTCTTCTAAATTTCTTAAAACCATGAATATAAGATACGTTGGAATAAACACAAACATAGACGGCACTTTTCCAGGGCGTAACCCGGAACCTACAGAAGAAAATTTGGATGTAATACAAAAGGTTATGAAAAACGGTAAATTTAATTTTGGTGTTGCTCATGATGGTGATGCGGATAGAAGTGTATTCTTCGATGAAGATGGTAGGTTTATAGATGGTGATATTATTCTCTCCATAGTTGCAAAGTATCTGCTTGAACAGAAGAAGGGAGGAACGATCGTAACGACTGTTGCTACATCGTCATCATTAAAAGATACTGTAGAAGAATGCGGAGGACGTTTGATAGAGACTCCGGTTGGGAGCATCTATGTTGCAAGAAAGATGATGGAGGTTGGAGCAATATTTGGTGGAGAAGGAAACGGTGGATTGATTTTTGCAGAGCATCAATATTGTAGAGACGGTCTTGCAGCGTTGGGAAAGATCTTAGAGATCATTATTAAAAAAGGTAAGAGTCTGAGCGATCTTGCGAATGAAATTCCACGATACCATCTTTTAAAAGATAAGATAAGTGTAAAGAATACCTATGTCAGAGCAGATATTATCAAAAGGATCAAAAAAAAGTATTTTGGAGATGAAAGAGTTCATATGGAGAGAGATGGTATAAAAATATATTGTGATGAAAAAGATTGGATTTTGATAAGAAAGAGCGGAACAGAACCTATTTTAAGGATTTATGCCGAATCTAAAGATGAAAAAAAAGCAAAAAACCTTTTAGATTCTGGGAGAAAATTGATTAAAAATGTATAGAAAGATTTGATGCGCTGGTTTCATAACCTGTTGCTTCAGTAACATCTACATTTCAGAGGCGTTCTTAACAGTATATTCTTGGTACCTGTATTTTAAAAATAGAGTCTTTTGAGTACTCTCACATTTTTCCCTCCAATAAACAAACTTTAAATATAAAGAGTGAATAACATAAAAAGGAGGGATTTTGTTGCCAACGATGCCTGCTACGCTAAACCAGATATCTAATATAATAAAGCATCTATTTAAACTATGTCGATTTTAAATTTTAACGTTGGATGCTCCGGACGGGATTTGAACCCGTGTCGTAGGATTGAGAGCCCTACATGATTGGCCGAGCTACACTACCGGAGCTTGATTATGATCTATCCAGGGATATATTAGTATCCATCGATTAAATCCGTTACCATATTTAAAACTTTTTGTATGTTTTGCTTTGTATCTTTGTATATACTCTGTTTAAAAAGTGCGTAAAAATTTATGTACAAAATAATTCTATATTTGGAAACACCAAACCTTCTTTTATATCTTTGGAAGAGTTATCCCACAATTTTTTATACTCATTATAAAAGAAATAGAAGATATCCTTATCTAAAGTCTTACCCAATGGTAAAAAGTCCTCAATAGTAATCTTCCAATATTTTCTCCTATCTCCGTTGCTTTTCGAGTCTATATATCTCGTCGAATCGAGCCGATCTGAAAGTTTTAATATTATTGCATCCTTCCCGATCATCTTTATTTTTTCTATATAGCTCTCCCTATCATCCGTCGTCTCTCGTGTAACGCTCCATACAAGATCTGCAACTTGTTTACCAAATTTATCCATTATCTCGTCCATAGTGGCAATAGTTCCTTTCTGTTCAAGTGTATCATGTAACAATGCTGCAATTATGAGATCCTCATTTTTTATGGCTAATTCATTAGATATTATTAGAGAAGTTCTCAACGGATGCGCTATATGTACACACTCGGCATACCGTAATGATTCTACTATTTTATTTTTATTATCTAGATTATCAACCAGTTTGTAAAACTTCTCGTTAAAAATCTCTTTCTCAAATAACTTTACACTGAAAAGCTTACCAAATTCTATTATATCGCCAACACTCTCAAAAAATATGTTAAAAAGCTCATCCTTTCTTGAGAGAAGCTTATCTATACACTTCTCTCTATACTTATCTAATTCTGATGGTATGTTTATCTGCTCCATAAAATTCTTCAAAACGTTAATATCATGGATATCTCCCATCAATTGCTGTAATTGCTGCATTTTGCCGAGTATATCTTTGTTGATAAATGGAAACAAAGGATCTATAATCTCTGCAGTATATCTGAGCCTTTTTAAGGCTATTCTCATCTTATGTAAAAAGAAATCATCACCGTTGATCGCATCATCTTTATACGAGTAAAAATCTTCAAATAGTTCTGCTAAGATATTTAAGACCATATCTTTATTATCTTTTGGAACAGTTACATCTTTTAACTTTTTTTTGATCTTTGATATAGGAAAATCTCTAATCTCTTGAAAGACTATCACCTCTCGTCTTCCTATCTCTCTATTAATAATCTCTTCACAGATTTTTATGAAATCATAACTCTCGTCGTCTCTAATTTTATTTAGCAGTTGAAGCTGGACATGAAAATCTCTAAGATCGCTTGTCGACCTCATCAGTATTTTGAGATCTTTAATCTTTATTTTTTTGTTGGATAGCGAACTTACAAGAGTTAATACCGCATTCAATCTTCTTGTAGCTACTCTTAAATTATGAAGTGAGTCGGCTGTTATTTCTTTTTTTGTCTCCTCTAATCTCTTAAAAAAGAGATCTACTCTATCTTCAAACATCTGTTTGATAATATAACTCATAATTACAACTACTCTCCATTATTTCTGAATAAAATCTATTTTTTTGAAAATATTTTTAAAACTAAACGATTTTTTGTTTGTATTGTTATTTTTATCATTTATTTGCAAAAAATGTACTATTTTGTTTCTTAAATCCTTTTGTACATCTTCTACAGATCTATTTCCATTAACCTTTATGAAACCATACTTTTCTGCCATAAAATGAAATTCGTTGCGTATTTTTTCCTGATATGCCATAAAACTGTCGAATATATTATCCGATAATCCTATATCCAACCCAGATTCCCAATAATCCAACCTTCCTTTCTCCTCAAAATTTCGTTCCACCAATATCTGCGGATCAACATCCAGATAAAAAATAAGGTCTGGTACCAAGGCTATACCATATATCTCCTCCAACCATTCTCGCTCTAACCCTCTCGCAACCCCTCTTGCAATTAACGTGAATATATATCGATCTGCAAGCACGATAGCACCAGCTTTTAGATTCGGAATTATTACATTTTCAAGCTGATCTGCAAAATCTGTAGCGTAAAATAACTCGTATGTTAATCTCCCAAGGGTATTCCCCTCTTTAGCTTTTGAAAGCTCATTGCTTACCAGATTAGATCGTCTTAATCCTACATTTGCCGTTGCATATCCGTTTATCCCTAACCAATAAATCAGAAAACCTATATGAGTAGATCTGCCTGAGCCATCTGCCCCTTCTATCACGATTAATTTGCCATCGTTGTATATCTTATCATCCTTTAGATAAGGGATACCGTTGCCATAAAATCTCATAATATGCCTCTTCTATCAAATTTTACAATATTCAAACTTTTATATTTAAAATCATAAAGGTCTATCTTTTTAGATACTATCTCTCTTATATTGTCTTGTTGTTCTTTTATAGGACGGGTAGCATCTATCACTTCAAAATTAAACTCTTTGATGATTCTTTCATACTCTTCCGATATCTTATCTTGAAATATCCTGAAACTCTCTTTTGGATCTACGGAAAACCCCATATCCATTCCAGCTTCATAAAATTTAATCATGCTTCTACCGATCATAACTCTTCCAAGCGCAACTTCTAGAGGTAATCTAAAGAAGAATGAGATATGAGGTTCTATTGCAAAATTATATATTTTTCTTACCCATTCTCTATCACAACCTCGCACAACGTCTCGTGCAAATGCTGTATATGCATATCTATCAGCAAGAACGATATATCCTGCTTTTAATTGAGGAAGTATCATTTGTTCGTACCTATCCGCAAAATCGGTACAATGTAACAAACTAAACGTGGTGGGTGTAAACATCTGTTTCTTCTTACCTCTTCGTGTTGCCTTCTTGACCAAATCGGAACTGTTCCAAACGGTAAAAGATACCTTTACATCCTGTGATTCCAACCACTTTCTTAATAAAGAGACTTGAGTGGATTTACCAGATCCATCAAGCCCTTCTACCACTATCAACCTGCCATTAATCTCAGTATTATCTCTCATGATCAACACGTCAAATGTAGTATAGCGTTTATCTCTTTAAGATCTTCTTTATTAAATTTATTCAAAAAATCAACCGCTTCTGGAGTTTTTAAAACCTTTAATTCTACACCACGTTTCTCCGCTTCTTGCTTAAAATCATCTGATATTGGGAGAGAACCATAATAACCAGTACCTATTACAAGAATTTTACAATCCCATGGTATATTTTCTTTCTTGGTTAAGGGGGTATGCCCATCAAATTCGTCTTTATACTTCTTCGATCTTTTTTTATCTCTTTTTAAAATCTTACCTCGATCTAATACAATGTCTTTTTTATATTCTACTCCATCTATAATTATAGAACCAAAATGGGTAGCCTTGATTTTCATCCAATATATAGAAGATAAGTATTATATAAAAATTTTTTGTTTTATTTTTTATAATGATTAGATAAATATTTATAGGCATAATTAGATAAATAATTTCTTATACCAAGTTGTGTTATCTATGAGACGAATCGAATTTTTCAGTCAGAAGAGACGATTGGTTGGTGTATTCCACCAGGTAAAAAATAAAGAGAAGGCACCGTTGGTTATTACATGCCATGGACTCGAAAGTTATAAAGATAGTGATAAATATCTCCAAATAGCAGAGAGATTTACTAACGATTTTTCTGTCTTTAGGTTTGATTTTAGTGGATGCGGCGAGAGCGAAGGAGATCCGATCAAAAACCTTCCAAATAGGATATATGATCTTATGGCTGCGATCGATCTTATGAAGAAAAAACCTTATGTTGATAGAATAGGGTTATTAGGGAGTAGTATGGGTGGTTATTTATCGATCATAGCGGCTGATAAAGAGAATATTAGCGCGGTAGTAACGTGGTCTGCTCCGTATATCATAGACGATGAGACTTTACCGTCTATTAATATAGATGCAAGAGATGTAATAAAGAGGATCAAATCACCTATCTTGATAATCCACGGCGATAAGGATGAAATCGTTCCTTTAGAGCATGCTATAAAACTTTACAATCATGCAAATCAACCTAAAGAGCTAAAAATCATCAAAGGTGCTGACCACAGATTTTTAAACCCAGTAAACCGGGAAGAGGCGATCAATTTAAGTCTCGAGTGGTTTAAACGGTACTTGTAATATGATTTGTACCGAGATGCTATCTTATACAGTTGGATAAACACGTTTTAAACCGTATTTTTTAGCTAAATTTAACACCTCATAGAATTCTTTCTTAGTAATCCGCCTTTTCAATTCGTTATATTCGGAAATATCTCCATATGGTCTATATTGATCCATTATATTGATGAATGTGTTATCCGATAAGGATTTAACAAATTTTAAAACTTTATCGCTGCCTGCTATACCATTTGGAAGGACTAAATGTCTGATTAAGAGTCCTTTATATGCAATCCCATTCTCAATCTTTAAATCCCCGACTTGGCGGTGCATCTCTCGTACCGCATCCGTACATCTTTCAAAATAATCTGGTGCATTGGAATATTTTTTTGCCATATCGTTAGAACCATACTTTATATCGGGCATATATATGTCGAATACTCCATCAAGCAACTTTATAGTCTCTACTTTCTCGTATCCACCAGAATTATAAATAAGTGGAATATTTAGCCCCCTTTTTATAGCATATCCGACAGATTTTACTATTTGAGGAAGAAAATGGGTAGGAGTGACAAAATTTATGTTATGGCATCCCATATTTTGTAGTTTTATCATAATTTCTGCCATATCTTCTATCTTTACTTTTTTGCCAATTCCTAGATGACTTATCTCATAATTCTGACAATAAACACAGCGTAAATTACAATTCGTCAAAAAAATAGTTCCGGAGCCGCTAAATCCTACCAAAGGTCTCTCTTCTCCAAAATGAGGTCCGTAGCTTGAGATTATAAGATCTTTACCAGATCTACAGAATCCTTTGTTATCTTCTAATCTATTAACTTTACACTCTCTGGGGCATAACCTACAACTCTCTAATAATCTATAAAGCCTCTCTATTATCCGGTCTATCCTACCATCCTTATATAAGCAACCATCTTTTTCACTAACGAATTTTATCATAATATTTATAAACAAAAGATCATACTACAAAGATTAAAACTCTTCTATCTCGATTTTATACTCCTCTAAAATAGATAAAAAGTTTTTTAGTATGAATGCAGTGCCACCCCATATAGTATCCCCCTTATAATTCCATACAACAGTATCTGAATTATCTATGAAGAAGGATAGAGGCACACTGATAATTCGTTGCACCTCTTTTTTATTGATCAAGAAATTGTATGGATACGGAATAATTCCGACAAAGGAAGTGACTATAAACGAAGATGATATCGTCTTTATATCATCCAATACACCCAATACATCGACATCTTTCGGTTTTAGCCCGATCTCTTCGTAACTTTCCCTTAAAGCAGTATCTTTCAAATCTTCGTTATTTTCTCTCGCTCCACCTGGAAAAGATACTTCTCCTTTATGATAGGTTAGATTTTCGGCTCTCTTAATAAAAAGTATATCATAATCATGATCCTTTTTAAAAAGAGGCACTAAAACAGCGGATTGTTTTAAATTATTATCCAATATTAAATCTCTCTCTCTATGTGCAAGAATCTCTCTTAATCTGTACATTTCTTTAAATAGTAGTATTTATTAATATTTATGGTTTATGTATATAAATATAAAAATAATACAACCGATCAATCCTATCAATTGGGCTTGTGTGGTAACGGATATCCTATTGGGCTTCGGACCCAATGATCCGGGTTCGATTCCCGGCAAGCCCGTTTTATGCGATTTATCTATTTCGCCCTTTTGTTATTCCTGATGCCACCAAATGGGCTATCCGTATAGGCTCAGGAATAATCGAATTAACGGAAAATTTTTTTATAAGAAACTCACAATCCTCTTTTTTATCGAATCCTGACATTTGATATAGTATCTTATTACCTTTATACAAAAAAGAGTTTATATCACCACAGTTTTTTATTATTGCCATTCTTTTATCTTTATCTGCTAAATTTTCCAATGCACTGTATATCTTATCAAAATCGGGTTGTCTTTTTATTACTGCTATCACTGGAATATTCGTCTCATCGTACAATAACTTTATATCTACAAGGTTGAATCCACCGACGGTTATTCCATCCAGCATAATCACTTTTATCTGTTTTAGATAAGTCGAGCCGATTATCATCTCTCTTATTTTCTCATTAGCATCGAGCCCATCGATATGTATCTTTGATGATAAAACTCCCTCTAAAACATATCTGCCTCTCAATATGACGCCTATCAATATAGAGTATCTATCATCAAGAAATGCATCATCTATGCCAATAACCCGTATGTTCTCTTTAAATCTCATTGTATGCAGAACCAAGGTTCCTGCACCTCCTTGCGATTGATAAAGCACAGTCCAGCCTTGCGCTGGACAAGAGTGAAGAACATTTGTTTTCAAGCAGAACCAAGGTTCCTGCACCTCCCTTTGAAAACAGATTTTACGAAACGTAATGATAAAACATAGTCCAGCTTTATGATGTTGCAAATCGAGGTTTTCAATCATCATTGTTAGAGAAAGATCTGTTAAAAGAGGATTTAAATTCGGATAACTCATCTAACAGATTGTTACATGTATCTAACAAAACCTTTACCGGATCAGTCCCATCCGTCCTTAAATAAAGGAGGGGGTTGCTCGAATATGGGAATCTTATATTATATACCACCCTTAAAACACGTTTATCTTTCAATAATGCATCTTGTAAAAGGTTCAGCAAAGTGTCATCTTCTTCCCTAATTTCTACCTTTAATTCCTTTTCTGTTCGATCAAATACTTTTAATTCCACTAAAACATCCCCCATCCATAATCTTCGGATATTTTTCGTTGATATATGGTATTACATCTGGAACATTTCAATCCTTTTCCCTTCTTCTCCAAAGCCTCTCCACAAACAGGACAGAATGCCTTTATAACACCCAGATTCTTGTCTCGAGTTGTTAATCGTAGTGGGTTGTTGCTTATTACCTTTGCTTTCACAATATCACCGACATTAAACGCTTTGTCTATCGTCTTTATATATGTAAGTTGTATATTCGATATATGTATAGTCCCTTCCACGTTTGCGGATCTATTCTCGTATCCTTTAACTCTCTCTATGTTTAAGACTGCAAACGAATTTTTTAGAAGAATAATCTTACCAAGAACAATAGAGTCTTGTTTTATTTCAGGTGGAACCATAACCAGTGGTAGTACATCTATCTTGTGTAGTTTATCATCTAATTTTACAATACCAATAATGGAAGAACAGATACCTCCCTCATTGTTATAAGTATTGCTTCCAGGTACATATTCTTCAGTGGTACATATAAAATCGCCTGGAAGTACGATTTTTTCCTCAATTTCTATCTTCTTTTCCATATAATCACCTCGTAAAAATTATAATCCGGTATTAAAGACGGAATTTATACCAATTTATGTTTCAAATCGAAGATTTGAAGCTCACGAATTTTCGATTCGTGATGTTTAAAACTTAGTTTCAACGCTGAAACCTGTATATATTAACATCTATCTCTTTAACATTTTTCCTATGAAACTCAAACGTTCTTTTTATTGGAAATCTTATCTTTCGTATCTCAAAACCATTACATATATCTACTACATAATTGTTTATAAATTCTTCTGTAACTCCATTATGCATCGAATATACAACATCTGCCAATTCTAATGACTTATTTAAGAATTTTATATCTTTATGGGATTTAAATGGCGGGTTCATCAACACGGTATCTACCTGTAGATCGTTCTTATCAATATCAGCTATATCCATACGGATAAAATCTATCCCACAATCATACTTGTCTGCGTTTCTCCGTGCGATCTCCAATGCATTCTCATCAACATCGATAGCATATACCTTCTCTGCACCTAAAATTTTGGCACCGATGGCAAAAATACCTGTTCCACATCCGAGATCACATACAGACCCGCTTAAATCCCCTTTTAATTTGGCATAAACCAAAAGTTCTGCAGCTATATTAGCAGGAGTGCTATATTGCTCTAAATATGCTTTAGGATACGAAAACTTTTCTAATCCTTCTAAAAAAATCTCCAATCTTTTCTTTTTCATTTTAAAAATTTAAAATGTTGGATAAATATCCTCTTCCCTTATCTCATCCATCCGATATTCCATAATTTTATCTTTTAGTATCATGTTAAACTCTATTGGAGTCAAGATTGGTTTATCAAACGAGATATAATCATCTATTGCAATTCTAGGGCATGCTGTATTTACAAGAATATCTACTTTTAATCCAATTGATTCAGGGCGTATTAAATTCATGTATATAAGATACGCTTTGTATCCTCTATTTAACGTCTCTTTATACAATCTTTGTGCCAAATCAAATCTATTTTGACCTATTTTATTACTTACAAGTATTCCTGCTGATTTAAATCCTATCGATTTAGATATGAGGGCATATCTCTGTTTTAACAACTTTTCCACTCTTATCTCTTCTATATCTTGTATCAAAGGGTCTATCCTAATCACTCTCTTCTGAGTTGCAATCTTTATACCGATCGGATGAAAACTTCCGTCTCCTAAAAAGATTACTTCTTTTCCAGCCCCTTTTGCGGCTGAAAAATTGCATCCCAAGACTATACCTCTATCTTTAACCCGATTATCTCCTTCGTTGATCGAGCATGTTATGCCGTTCTCTTCATAAAAATCTCTAATATTAAGTAGATAGTCTTTATATTGAGGAGTGGTTACCAGAGATATCTTATTTGAGATTATGTAAGAAAGCGATTTTTTCAATAGATCTTCCAAAATATCCTCTCTCAATTTAATCTTAACAGGTATATACTCCACCTTATCAATCTTGAACATACTCGTATGACCGAAATGAAATAGAAGATCTACAATATTTAAAAGATCAAAATCTATATCACAACTACCAAAAGAGGAATTACCAGATAATAAGACTAAAATATCCCTTTTATCCTCCAATTTTTCCTTAATATCTTGAAAAAAACGTACCAAACCGTCTGGGAACTGTAATCCTACTATCTTTGCTTTTTTTCTATCGATCAAAGCAAAAAGCTCTTCCAGATCTACCACGTATGTATCATCCATCTTTAAACATCACAAATTTTAATTTGTGAGCCGCAAATCTTCGATTTGCAACATCAATTATCTTATTAAATTTCTCTTAATGCTCTCTTAAAATCTTTTAAAAAATCATCGATTATATCTTCGGTAATATGAGGCATGACCACCAACCGTAATGCCTTTGGCTTTCTGGTTTTAGATACACACCATCCTTTTTTCCACAACGTATTAAAAACTTTACATAGTTTTGGTACGTTTAAAGCCAGAACATTCATCTTTGGGTCTATTACAGGGTTGATATCTAAATCTCTCATGCCTTCGACGATAATATTAGTCATACGAAGACAGCTCTTGACAATACTCTTGAACCCATCCCAGCCAAGATACATCAATACCGCATAAGTAGCCGCGATGGATGCACCACTTCTGGTTCCTGTAAGAGTAAATTGAGATTTAGATGATAAATAAGGAGTAGATATTTCCAAACGTTTTAAATATTTTTTATCTCTTGTCAATAAGGCACCAGATGGAATAACACTCATTCCCATCTTGTGCGGATCGACTGATATAGACGATACCCCATCAAGTTCAAAGTCGAACATATACTTTTTATCCAAGAACGGTATAACAAAACCACCAAAGGCCCCATCTATATGTAAGAAGACATCGTTTTCTAAAGCAATCTTTGATAATTCTTCTATAGGATCTATCTGTCCAAACTCGGTTGTTCCTGCAATGCCCACTATTGCTATGGTGTCATCATCTATAAGTCTCTCTACAGAATCAGGGTCTATCGTCAAATCGTCTCTTACCTCTGCTTTTTTTAGTTTGATTCCAAGAATATCGGCGGTCTTTTCAAAAGAAAAGTGTCCCATCTCAGAGACTATAAAGTTTGGTTTTTTTCTTTGTTTAAGATTTCGTGCCATCCTTATCGCTTGTATATTTGATTCTGTACCGCCAGTACTAATATATCCACACGCATCTCTTTTATGCAACAAATCTCCGATCATAGAGATAACCTTCTTTTCCAGCTTATTAGTACCCTTGAATATACCTGGATCCCCTGCATTAGAGCTCAAGAATAAGTTATGTGCTTTTACAGCTATAGGATGAGGATGGGTACACATCGAACTAAAGACTCTTTCATATGGTATATCTTCCGATTTCGCCTCTCTAACAAGATTTAATATATCCTCTTCTTTAGTTATATTATCCATCTTTTTTTATAGATTTTAATGCCGATTCTAGCATTATTTGCCTCTCTTTTCGTGCAACTGCCTCTCTTACATCTGCAACTCCATCTATGTTTGAAGAGACGCTTTTTATACCGTACTCGACGAGTTTTTCTACTATCTTCGGGTTAGATCCTGCCTGGCCACATACGGAAGTCTTTACTCCTGCCTCGTTACACTTATCTATAACATATTTGATCAGTTTTAACACAGCAGGATGCTCCTCGTCATACATGTATGATACGTTCTCGTTGTTTCTATCGATGGCTAGCGTATACTGTATAAGATCGTTTGTACCAAAGGATATGTAGTCTATTCCTTCTTTGATGATATCCTCTATTAGTATCGCAGCTGCTGGTGTCTCGACCATTATGCCCCACTCTACCTTGTTAAGATCTATCCCTTCATCGATCATCATCTGCTTTGCCTCTCTGATCTCATAAGGATGTTGAATCAACGGCAACATTATCCCCACGTTATCATATCCCATATTAAAGAGTTTCTTGAATGCCCTCATCTCCAACCTGAAATGCTCTTTTATAGTCAGATCTCTTCTGATACCTCTCCAGCCGAGCATCGGGTTTGCCTCTATAGGCTCTCCTTCCCCACCAGGCATCGCTCTAAACTCATCCGTTGGCGCATCTATGGTTCTAACCCATACCGGTTTCGGATAAAATGCATCTGCAACCGTTTTTATGCCTTTAACAAGCTCATCTACATACTCTTCCGATCTTCCTTCATCTATATACTTCTGTGGATGCATTGGAAGCGTAAGAACCATATGTTCTATCCTTAGGAGACCTACACCATCTGCACCAGTTTTAGCAGCCCTCTCAGCCGCTGAAGGTATAGATATATTTACTTTTACCTCTGTAGCAGTAATTATCGGTTTATTTTTTATAACGACCTCTTCCTTAGTCTCCGTCTTTGTATCGATCCTTCCTTTATATATCGTACCTTTTGCTCCATCTATAGTTATGGTATCTCCATTCTTCAAAACTTTAGTGGCTTTTTTTGAACCAACTATACACGGAGTACCAAGTTCTCGCGATACTATCGCAGCGTGGCATGTCATACCCCCCTCATCCGTTACTATGCCTGAGGCTCTTTCCATTGCTGGAACCATATCAGGCGAAGTCATCTTTGCAACCATAATGTCCCCTTTTTCCACTTTGTTCAGATCTTTAATGCTGTTTATTATCACTACTCTACCAGAGACTATACCTGGAGATGCACCCGTTCCTATAAGGATAGGTTCTTTACTGATTCCTTCTTTTACTATGTTATTATTATTTATCGTGGTTATAGCCCTTGATTGGAGGATAAATATCTTCCCATTCTCGATAGCCCATTCTACATCTTGTGGGAATCTATATATCCTTTCTATTTTATTTCCTAGGTTTACCAGTTCTTTGATCTCATCATCTGTCAAAGATTCGGCGTTTCTCTTATCTTGTGGGACATCTATATAGATGGTATCTCCTGTTTTAGGATCTTTGATACACATCTTTGTTTTTTCGCTTATCTTTTTATCTATTATTCTATATGTCTCTTTATCAATTACAAAATTGTCGGGAGATACCATTCCAGATACTACCGCCTCACCCAGACCCCATATAGACTCTATTATAGCAACATTTTCTCCGCTAGACGGATGGGATGTAAACATTACACCTGCTTTCTCTGCATTAACCATCTTCTGTACTACTACTGCAATGTTTACCTTTTCATGATCAAAATTCTTCTTTACACGGTAAAATATTGCCCTTGCACCGTATAACGATGCCCAACATTTTTTTACCGCATCTATCAGTTGCTCTTCTCCTTTGATATTCAAAAAGGTATCTTGTTGTCCAGCAAAACTTGCATCGGGTAAATCTTCTGCTGTGGCACTTGATCTTACTGCAACAAAGACTTCTCCTCCCTCTTCATTACATAGAGTCCTATACTTATCTAAGATCTCTTTTTTAATATTTTCAGGTATTTTCGTATTGAAAATTAGCTGTTTCGCCTTTTTTTCGGCATCTTTTAATTGAGCATCGTCATCTATGTCTATCATCAATATATCAAACAGTTTTTTCTCTATACCGCTCTCCTTTAAAAAATTTCTAAACGCTTTTGCCGTGATAATAAATCCTGGCGGGACAGGTAACCCCTTATTTATCATCTCACCAAGATTAGCGCCTTTCCCACCAGCAATCCCTATATCTTTTTTTCCTACATCTTTTATCCAGACGGTGTCCAAATTATCATCCCTTCTTTTATTCCAACACTAAAATCTATAACTTATATTTTAAGTTTGGCATTTTGTATAGATCAGTATCAATATAATTAATTATCCATTAATTTCATTATAGCCGCGGCTATATCTCCATCCGTCTCTTCCAATGCTTTCTTAGCATCTTCCTCTGTTACACCTGCTTTCTCCATAACAAGATCTATATCCTCCCTTTTAATACTGCTTATCTCTTTTTCTTCGGGTATTCCAGTAATCTGGTATGTTTTTGAGCCTTTTACATCCATAATAGTTACTTCAGCGTCTTTAAATATCAGCTCTTTATCTTTTGTAACTATTTTAACCTCTTTTACGTCATTTATAACCTCTACGTTTATTCCCATTTGTTTCATCATTTGTTTAAGTTTTTTTGGATTCATCCCTTTTGGAAACATTTTATACCTCCATATACTTTTTTAGATTTCTTATTATCTCATCAGTCATCTCGCTCATCTTTGAACTTCCACCAAGATCGTAAGTTACATGTTTCTTCTCTCTTATCGTATCCTTTGTAGCCAATCTTATTTTTTCTGCATTATCTTTATCGCCCAAGTATTCTAACATCCATGCACCGGCAAGAATAGTGGCTGTTGGATTTACTTTATTTAATCCTTTATATTTAGGTGAAGATCCATGTGCGGGCTCAAACATTGCATAATTATCTCCTATGTTAGCAGAAGGAATCAGTCCGATACTTCCAGCCAGACCAGAACATTCTTCGCTTATTATATCCATAAAAAGGTTGGTAGATAGTAGAATACTCTTATCGAATCGTTGAATATTTTTAATTATCTGTTGTGCCATGTCGTCTATATGGTAATCCGATAGATCTATATCTGGATAATTCTTTTTTACATTTTGTACCTCTTCTAAAAATGTACCGCATGTTTTTTTAAGAATGTTGCTTTTATGTATTGCTACTACATTTTTATAATTCCTACGGCGTGCCTCTTCAAATGCGTATCTTGCGATCTTTCTGCATGATTCTCTCGTTATTTTTCTAATTGAGATAAAGACATTATCAGTAATCTCCATCTCACCACCAAAATAAAACCCTTCTGTAGCCTCTCTAACACAACATAGCTCTATACCTGTAATAGTCTCTATAGGCCTGACATTTGCATATAGGTTGTATTTCTGTCTGATTGATACGGCAACGCTTTTAGGGGTTCCTTCACCGCCTGGCGTTGTTGTTGGACCCTTAAAACATGCATCAGAACTATCTAAAATATCCCAGGTCTCTTCAGGAATTAAAGAGTCCGCTTTGTTCTTTTTCCACCATTCGGCACCGGCATTACATTCAATGAACTCTATATCCGGTTTTATAACATCTAAAACTTTTAATAAAGAAGAAACGAGCTCTGGCCCTACTCCATCACCTTTTATCAATGCTACTCTTTTCATAATCTAAAAATCAAGTTAGATTACTTTTTAATTTAAACATTTTGTTTAACCTCAGCCTATTTATGTAGATACTACAATCTTTTTTACACCTTTTACGGTGAGAAACTCGTCTACCAAAGCACCAGGAATTTTTTCATTGGTTACCAATGTTAGCTTAGATATCACACTAATATCAGGATCTTCTGCCAGTATGTATCTTATAGAGATGTTGTTGCGTGCTATAATACCGGTAATATTAGCGACAATCCCTGCCTCCATGCTGTCTGCAAAGACCTCCAGTACAGGATAACCAAATATTTTAGAAACCTCGCTGATCTCTGCCACGGGCTTTATTGATCCATATACGGTTTTAAGTTCCTCATCCTTCTCTATATTCTCAATGGCTAAGACTACTACGTTTCTATCCACATCCAATGCACGCGCAATCTTAGTCGGGACGAGCTCTATATTACCACAGAAAGCTTTCCCACCTTTGACGGATATTCCCAACTTTAAAAACGTTTTTGCAACCTTTAACTGAGATGGAAAACGATCAAATTTTCTCTTTATTTTTTCCCACACGTTGTATAAATAGTATTCGCATATTTAAATTTTTAATCTCAAGACGATCTTTTATTCTAATTTATAAAGTATAACCATTAAAAAAAGATATTTAAGTTTTTTAAAAAAGTTTATATACTAATATTGTATATATCCATATATTATGGGAACAAGCACTAAAAATATGTTTGAATGTATCAAAGAAGCATCAAGGTTTAAAAATCCAATAATAGCTGAAATAAAAGTTAAGTCTCCTACCAAGGGAGATTTATTACGTAAGAGAGATCCTATCGATATTCTCTTAGAATATGAAAGAGCGGGCGTAGTAGGAATCTCTTATATAACCGAGAAAAATATTTTTGGAGGGAATATTGAGATATTAAGAAAGATTTGTAAGTATTCTAATCTGCCTGTTTTACGGAAAGATTTCATTACAGATAAAAAAGAGATCGAATTAACTGCAAATCTTGGTGCATCTGCCATTCTCCTTATAACTGGAATCTTAAAAGAAAAAATAGGAGAATTCATAGATTATTCGTTAGATAATGGGTTAGAACCACTTGTTGAGATCCATAACATCGATGATGTACATTATTTAAGAGATACAAATCTAAAAATGATAGGAATAAACAATAGAGATATTTTAAAGATGGAGACTGATGATGGAGATGTATCTGTAAGTGAAAATATTGTAGATTATTTAAAAAAAGATTTTATCTTTAAAAACAAAGACTACCTTATAGTAAGCGAGAGCGGAATAAAAAACGTTGAAGATTTAAAAAGAGCACTTAAAATTGCTGACTCGGTCCTTATAGGAACATCATTCATGGAATCAGAGAATACGGAGCAATTTGTCAAATCTTTTGTATTTTATGGGAGAAATAAGGCTTTTATATCTTAATAATCATTTTAGTGGTATTATTATGCTTAAAAAATTAATTATGAAGACTGATCTTAGTTTTGATGAATCTTATGAACTGATTAATATGATAGAAAGAGATAATGATGTTAGAGTCTCTGCCTATCTAACAGCATTACAAACAAAGGGTTTCACATCGACAGAGCTTGCCGGGTTTATCTCCGCTATAAGAGATAAATCGGTTAGGGTGGATGTACATAAAGAAAAGATGGATACATGTGGAACAGGCGGCGATGGCGTAGGAACAGTAAATGCCAGTACTGCATCTGCAATTATTTCTTCCCTATTTATCCCTGTAGCAAAGCATGGAAACCGTTCTATTACATCAATTTGTGGTAGTGCAGATGTTATAGAGGAATTAGGGATATCTTTTTCGTCAGATCCATTAAAAGCTAAAGAGATGCTTGAAAAAGTTAATTTTGCTTTTTTATTAGCACCAGCATTTAATCCAATTATGGCAAGGGTAATGCCAATCCGAAGAAGTCTTAGCATAGAGACGGTGTTTAATATTTTAGGTCCGCTTATAAATCCAGCAATACCTGAGTATCAAATAATCGGAGTATATAACCCAAGATTATGCAAAACTATCGCAGAAGCGTTATCCATGGTCGGTATAAAGAGAGCATTGGTTGTACATGGTAGTGGTATTGATGAGGTCGCATTACATGGACCAACGCTTGTATATGAGGTCAATGATAAAAAGATAGAATCTTATAGCGTGGAGCCGGAAGAGATAGGGTTTAAAAGGTGTGATCTGAAAGAATTACTTATATGTGATAAAAAAACCAGTTCAAAGAAAATATTAGACGTATTTTATGGTAAAAAAGGTTCTATACGAGATTTTATAGTTCTGAACTCTTCTTTTGCATTATATTCTTCTAAAAAGGCAAAAAATTTTGTAGATGCAAAGGAGATGGTAGAAAATAGTATTGATGATGGAAAGATCAGTGAAAGATTGGAGGAGATAAGATCGTATTCATCAAAATTTGTGGAATTAAAACAGAGTCAGAATTGAAGATAGTTTTGAAATTCAGTGATTATATTACCGCTTTTGGTATGATAGTCGGAAATACTATATCAAAACGAAGAATAACCTTTGAAAAAGCGAAAGAATTGATAAAGAATGCTGATATACCTGCTATAGCTGTAACATCGGATAAATCTTACGAAGATTTAAAAAAAGTGATCGATCTTAGACCAGACGGAATACAGTTGCATAGCGATATCTTGTATGATACGGTTGATAAAATTAAAAAAGAATATTCTGGGTTTATTTTTAAAGTATTTGAGATAGAAAAGACGATAAAAAATCCTTTTGATGAATATAATAAGATATTAAACTTAATGCGTCTGTACGATGTGGATGGATTTTTGCTTGATACAAAAGGGGGAGGTACTGGTATGATGCATGATTTAAGAGTCAGTAAACTTGTTTTAAATGATGCAGTAAAGCCGGTAGTTATTGCAGGTGGGATAAACTATAGCAATGTAGGTGAATTTATTAAATTGTGTCCTTTTGGGATAGATGTGTCTTCTGGGGTCGAAACAGATGGATTTAAGGATGAAAAAAAGATAAAATATCTTTTAAATAAGATAGGAGACTTTTTATGAAGGTTAAAATCAAAGAGATAGAGTATATAGACCCGTTACAGTTACTTTTAGGTATAAAAGAGAATAAATACCACTTTATATTAGAATCTTTAGGTAAGACGGATAGAAGGGCAAGATTTACTTTTTTGGGGTGCAATCCAGCAGCTATAATAAACGTGGGTAATAATGGTACGAAAATTGATGTATTCAAAGATATTAAGGGGATAGACTTATATTCTGGAGAGATAAAAGAGAAAAACCCGTTTAACGCTTTGGACTTATTATACAAAGATATTATATCAGATATCAAAAATCCATTCGGAGAGAAGGCTTTTTTAGGTGGTTTATTAGGAGTCTTCAAGTACGATTCTGTATTTCCGTCTCTGTTAAATCGAGAAGTGGATGGGATATATGCAACGTTTGGATTTTATGATAACGTCTTTGTGTATGATAACAGAAACAAAAAACTGTTTTTATCGTCTATAAATGATGAAGAATCTTATTTTACTATTAAACAGTTTGATAAAGAACCTGATGGAAAAAATAGCGATATTTTAAAGATAGAGATGGATGCAGATAAAGATGATTATTTAAAAATGGTAGAAAGATCAAAAGAATATATAAAAGATGGCGACGTGTTTCAGGTTGTAATTTCAAGAGAAGAGGATATAACCGGTTATTTTGATCCATATAACCTATATTTAAATCTTAGACAGATAAATCCTAGCCCGTATATGTTTTATTTTGATTATGGTGATATCTTATTCGGTTCAAGTCCAGAAACAATGGCTTCGATCTTTAATAGAAGGTTAACTATAAATCCGATAGCTGGAACTACCAATAGAGGCAAAAATGATAAAGAAGACCAGATTTTAGAAAAAAATATGATAAAAGATGAAAAAGAGTTATCAGAACATAATATGCTTGTAGATTTAGCTAGAAACGATGTTAGAAGAGTCTCTAAAAGTGGAAGTATCAAGATAGAAGAATATTTGAACGTTCTGCGATACTCTCACCTTCAACATATAGAAAGTGTCATCTCTGGAGAGTTAAGAGATGATATTTCCGAGTTTAAGGCTATAGAATCAACTTTTCCGGCAGGTACGCTATCAGGTGCACCAAAAATTAGAGCTATTGAGATAATAGATGAGTTAGAAAAATCCAGACGGGATTCTTATGGCGGTGGTATCGGTTATTTCTCGATAGACGGGAGCGCAGATTTTGCAATCGTGATAAGGTCTGCCATAGTTAAAAAATTAAATGACTATTTTAAGATAGGAATAAGGGCAGGAGCAGGTATAGTTGCTGACTCTGTTCCAGAAAATGAGTTTTTAGAGACTGAGAGAAAACTTAAAGCGGTTAAATCAGTCTTAGGAGTATGATATAATGATTATATTTATAGATAACAAAGATTCTTTCGTTTGGAATATCGTAGATTATATATCGATGATCGACAGAGACGTTAAAGTCGTTTCAAACGATATATCTATTACAGATTTAAGAAAAGAAGATCCAGATGCGATAATTATCTCTCCTGGTCCAGGAACACCGTATGATAAAAAGTACATAGGAAATTCTATCGAGATCATAAAAGAGTTTGATTATCTGCCAATTCTTGGTATCTGTCTTGGACAAGAGATAATATCCGTCGCGTTTGGAGGCAGAGTAGAGCGAGTATTACCTGTTCATGGCAAGAGTAGCCTGATTTATCATGATGGAAAAAAAGTTTTTGCCGGGATAGAAAACCCTTTTAAAGGTGGAAGATACCATTCACTTGCTGTTACCGACGTTCCAGAATCTTTTGAGGTATCAGCAAGATGTAACGATGTTATTATGGGTATAAGGTCAAAAAAGAAGGATATAGAAGGGTTTCAATTCCATCCTGAGAGTATCCTTACGGATTTAGGGTTTGATATACTCCAAAATTGGTACAACTGTTATATAAAATAATTATCAAGCAAAACTACGTTTCTGCACTTCCTTGAGAGTGAAGAACATTTGTTTTCATCAAGAGAAGGAGTTAATATGAGAAAATTTGGGGAATTTGGAGGAATTTACGTTCCAGAAACTCTTATGGAACCTTTGATAGAACTAGAAAGGTTTTATAATGAGATCAAAGAGGATAAAGTCTTTAATAAAGAGCTCGAATATTATTACAGATACTTTGCAGGAAGACCAACACCTCTTTATCTCGCTAAAAATTTGACAGAGAAGATTGGCGGAGCGAAGATATATCTAAAAAGAGAGGATTTAGTTCACGGTGGGGCTCATAAACTAAATAACACAATAGCACAGGCACTTTTAGCAAAAAAAATGGGAAAAAAACGGATAATAGCAGAGACCGGTGCTGGGCAACATGGTACTGCTACGGTTATGGCTGGATCACTCTTTAAATTAAAGACAGAGATATATATGGGGGAGGAGGATATTCAGAGACAGAAGATGAACGTATTCCGTATGGAGTTGATGGGAGGGATAATCCACCCTGTAAACTCCGGCTCAAAAACTCTAAAAGATGCTGTGAACGAGGCATTAAGAGATTGGGCTGCAAATGTACGGGATACACATTATCTGATAGGCTCGGTTATAGGTCCTCATCCGTATCCCACGATGATCAGAGATTTTCAATCGATAATTGGTAGAGAGACAAGGGAGGCTATCCTCAAAGATGAAGGGTGCTTACCTGATAAGATAGTTGCTTGTGTTGGAGGAGGGAGCAACGCTATAGGAATATTTCATCCATTTTTAAACGACAAAGTCGAGTTGATTGGGGTTGAAGCTGGTGGAAATGGGATAGATACAGGAAAACATTCTGCAAGTCTTTGTGCTGGTAAAAAAGGAGTGCTTCATGGATCTTTAACATATTTACTACAAGATGAAGATGGGCAGGTAACTCAAACTTCGAGTATAGCTCCTGGTCTCGATTATCCTGGAGTAGGTCCTGAGCATTCATTTTTAAAAGATGAGGGAAGGGTAAAATATACGGCAGTAGATGATAAAAAGGCTTTAGAAGCTTTTTTAATTCTTTCGAAAGAAGAAGGGATTATTCCTGCCTTAGAATCTGCACATGCTGTTGCTTTTGCTATAGAACTTGCAAAAAATATGGATAAAGATGAGAAGATAGTCGTATGTCTATCTGGTAGAGGAGACAAGGATGTAGATATAGTAAAAAATAGCATTGATAGAGGTGTTATAACAATATGAGGATATCTGAGAAGATTTCTGAATCAAAGGAAAGAAATGAGGGTGTTTTAGTATCATTCATAATAGCAGGAGATCCCGATAAAGAAGATACAATAGAATATTTGTATGCATTAGATGAGAGTTCAGATATTATAGAACTAGGAATACCTTTTTCCGATCCTGTGGCAGATGGAAGGACGATACAAGAAGGATACGTAAGAGCATTGAAGAACGGTTTTAAAGTATCTGACGTGTTCGATATAGTTAAAAAATTTAGAGAGAGATCAGATACGCCTATCGTCTTGATGACTTACTATAATATAGTTTATATTAGAGGTTTAGAAAAGTTTTTAAAAGAGGCAAAATCTGTCGGAGTAGATGGATTGATCGTTGTAGATCTCCCTGTGGAGGAGGGAAAAGAGTATATAAAGTGCTGTAAAAACCTTGATCTGGATACAATCTTCTTGATTGCCCCCAATACTTCTAGGGATAGAATAGTAGATATAGACAACTCAACTACAGGATTTATATATCTTATATCGCTCTATGGCACGACTGGTGTGAGGAATACCGTATCTAACGAGGCGCTAGAACTTTTAAAGAGGACAAAAGACATATGTAGAAATCCCTTGTTTGTAGGGTTCGGTATATCTAACCAGGAACAGGTGGCGTCTTTGGTAAAAGCAGGCACGGATGGTGTGGTCGTTGGAAGTACCTTCGTAGATTTGATAGGAAGCGGTAAAAATAAAGAAGATGTTATATTGAAGCTGAAAGAAAAGGCTAAAGAATTGAAAAGCGCGCTTTATCTATAGTCTATATCTCATTATTGAAAGAAGATAACATAAATATTATTATACTGGATTTTATTGAATTGTTTATCGAGGATAAAAAAAAATGGTTGGAGGAGTATTATGAAGGAGGAATTAATCCTTTTAAGTAAAGCATTTAAAAATGGAGAGAGAATTCCCGAGAGATACACGTGTGATGGTTTGGATATATCCCCGCCTTTGAAAATTAAAGGACCAGATGAAGGTACAAAGAGTTTTGCTCTGATACTGGACGATCCGGATGCACCTATGGGTGTTTTTGATCATTGGTTGATATGGAACATAGATCCCAAAATACGAGAGATAGAAGAGAACGTTCCTAAACAAGAAAATGTTTTAAGAGGCGCTGTCCAGGGAAGAAACAGTGCAAGAAGGATAGGCTACATGGGACCATGTCCACCGTATGGAACGCATACTTATCGATTTAAGCTTTATACATTGGATATTAAACTTGATTTAAATGCAGGCGCTACCAAAAAAGATCTGGAAAAAAAGATGGAAGGGCATATAATACAGCATACATTATTAAGAGGCACTTATTCTCGACGTTAGGCTCTTTTGTCTCAAGCCTTCAGTAAGTTATTTATGCTATCTTAATATATGTTACATAATGTAAAGAAGTATTAATGTAAACAAGTATATTTATAAATTTTATAAAAAATGTTAAATGGATTTATAAAATGATAGAAGAATATGATGAACTGGCTATTAGATCGTTGATAGTTTATGCGGTTAATGGATTCATGCAAAACTCAAATTACCAATTTTTAATGTCCTTTCTGGGAATGAGAGGAGTTGCTATAGATGATATAATATATTTCTTTTACAATTATATTGAGAAAGATTCAAAGATTAGTGTGGATCTCCCTGTCGAATCTTTGATCTCTATCCTAGAAGAGTTGATTATAGAGAATATTATCATTAAAACGGATCAAAATACAGTTATAAGTGCATTACCGCCATTAGAAGTACCAGAAAACAAATTGTTTACGGAGACTGCTAAAGATCATTTCTTAGAGATCAAAAATCGCCAACCAAGAATACGCAAAAAATCATCACGAATCGAAGATTCGTGAGCTGCAAATCTTTGATTTGCAACATCTTGACAAAAATTAACGAGGCAAATAAAAGCGAATAAAGGTTAAATAATCTACTTTGCATTTCTATATTTATATTTAATCTTATATATGGTATATCCCGGTTAGACAGGATATACAGAGATCGTCTCTTTCTATATTTATTGCCTTTACTATATCATCAATACTGGCATAAGTGATAGAATCCGCTCCAATAATTTTTGATATTTCTGCTATATTCTTCTGAGACGCAACTAATTCATCGTTTGTTGTAAAATCTACGCCAAAGTAGCATGGAGATATCAAGGGAGGACAGCCAATACAGAGATGAACTTCTTTAGCACCTGCCTTTCTTAATATATTTACAACCCTCTTTGATGTTGTACCTCTTACGATACTATCATCTACCAAGACTATCCTCTTTCCATCTATGTTATTACGAATAGGATTCAGTTTTATCTTGACCATTAGTTCTCTCTCTTCTTGATTAGGTATTATAAATGTTCGTCCAACATACCTGTTTTTAATTAAACTCTCTATATAAGGGAGTCCTGAAGAGATCGCATAACCTATAGCAAATGTAACACCAGAATCAGGCATTGGAGAGACAAAATCAGCATTTATTTTAGCCTTTTGAGCAAGAAGTTTTCCGATGGCCATTCTGACCTCATATACAGATCTTCCATCTATGACAGAATCTGGTCGGGCAAAATATACATATTCAAACATACAATGGGAATTATGTTCGAGTTTTACAAGATGTTTTTCCTCTATTATATTACCAAACTCAAGTATTACAACCTCTCCTGGCTTAATGTCTCGAATCAATCGTCCATTCAATGTATCGATAGCTACGCTCTCTGATGCAATGATAAGACCTTTTGGATATAATTCACCTATACAAAGAGGTCTTATTCCTAAAGGATCCCTAAAAGCAACGATCTTATTTTTATATAACATTACAACAGAGTATGCTCCTTTTAATTCTTCCATAAGTCGAGCAACTGCGCCTGTTATATCATGCGTCTCTTTTAATCTTTCAATAAAAAGGTGTCCTATAATTTCCGAATCGGATGAAGAATTGATTATATGCCCTTTACTCTCAAGTTCTTTTTTGATTATTTTATAATTTACTATATTTCCATTGTGTGCAAGAATGAATAACTCATCTTCTTTCTCTATAAGAGATGGTTGGCAGTTTTCTAAATTTGACTCCCCTGAAGTGGAGTATCTAACATGGCCAATCCCCACATCTCCCTTTATACTTTCTCTCTTTTTATTAAAAACCTCCGAGACGAGACCCATCCCCTTTTGTATAAATATACCTTCCTTGTTGTTTATAGCAATTCCGGCAGATTCTTGGCCTCTATGTTGTAGCGTATAGAGAGCATAATACAAATAATCAAAAATTAATGGCGAATCTTCCTGTAGGCTAATACCTACAACACCACAATCTTCTTTTATCATCAAGATCTTTATCTCAAATCAGCAAAATTATTAAATTAAAATCATCTATCCTTTTTTACTTTTTTTACGCCAATTATAGCTTGTTCTTTTGCTTCCTCTTTTAAAACCACAAGCGGCACAAACTCTTTTACTTTTATGAAATGCAACTTTGCCGCATCTTCTACATCTTATATGAACTGTTTTATTCCTTTTTCCCATCGAAGGCGTTCCTTTTGTCATCTTGTTTATCCTCTTTAGCTATTTTTAATCTTGATTAAAACATTTTAACCGTTACGGCGATATATAAATTACGTTATCTCCTCTTATAATAACAGTACCATATTTCTCGACACTCTTGCCATCTTTTATCTCCTCTGTGTCATCTAACACCAAGTTAAGATGCATATCGTAACCTTGCAAATTACCTCTAAATTCTCTGTCATCTTTCAGTTTTACGATAATCGGACTGTTGAGCACACTGTTCAAAATATCTAACGGTCTATTACTCATTTTTATCTTTTCTCCTTAATAAAAAAATTACTCGACAAGAAAATGTAAACTCCCTCTATATTTAAATCTTTGTAAAACCAATATATTAAAATACAAGTGTATTAATAAAGATTGGAAGAGGATTAAAAATGAAAATGCCAAAGTGGTTTAGTAAAAGTTCCGAGGAGACCGCTTCAAAATTAGATGAATATAAGGAGATCGATCTCTCCGAATACGAAATGGAGACTGAAGTAAAAACTTATGTAAAATTTGGTAAGATTTCAGAGATGAATGAGCTTCCTATAGTCAAACGGGAAATTTTTGATGGGAATATAGTCATTCTTGATATCTCATTTTTAAAGAGTGATGAAATAGTTATGAAAAGATTTTTAAGAGAGATAAAAATGGTTGTTGAGGATATAAACGGTGATATTGCTGGTATAGGAGAAAATTACATTGTTATAACATCAAAATCTATAAGAATAGACAGAAATAAACTGTTTGGAGGAAAAATATAATCTTTCGGTGATTATTTTGAAGAATATTGTCATAGATGAGATCGGCGGAACTTTAATAGAAGATCAGAAAGTGGAGATTGCGGAGAGGAAAGGCTTGGGACATCCGGATTTTATGATAGATAGTATTATGGAAGAGTTTTCTTTGGCGTTATGTCGAGAATATTTAAAGCGGTTTGGAAGGATATTGCATCATAATGTGGATAAAGGGGATATAATAGGTGGCGAAACTGAGCCTATGTTTGGCGGTGGTAAGGTTGTAATACCGAGTAAAATACTCTTTTCAGGCAGAGCGACTAGAACAATAGACGGGGAAGAGATACCTATTAAAGATATTGCCATCACTTCTGCCAAAGACTGGATTAAAAAAAAATTCAGATTTTTAGATCCTGAAAAGGATATAGTGTATCAGGTAGAGACAAAAGGTGGATCAGGAAACCTTGGAGATATCTTTAAAAGAGACGGTAAGATTCCAGAGGCGAATGATACATCTTTAGGAATAGGATACGCACCGTTTTCATCTACTGAAAAAGCCGTTTTTGAGTTAGAACAATATTTAAACTCAAAAGATTTTAAACGGCGATATCCTGTGAGTGGAGAGGATGTTAAAGTAATGGGTTGCAGAATCGATGATAAACTGACAATAACCGTTGCCAACTCTTTTATCGATAGATTTGTTGAGGATGAAAAAGATTATTTTAGACAGAAAGAAGAGATTTTGGAAGATATCAAATCTTATATATCAAATATAAGCGATAAAAAGACTGATATTATATTAAACGCGTTAGATAGGAGAGACAGGGGTTTGAACGGGATATATTTGACAGTTACTGGAACATCGGCTGAAATGGGAGATGACGGTCAAGTAGGAAGAGGAAACAGGTTTAATGGTGTATCATCATACAATAGACCGGTCAGTTTAGAGGCAGCTGCTGGGAAAAATCCGATAAGCCATGTAGGTAAGATTTATAATATGTTATCACACAATATGGCAGAAGAGATATGGAACCTAACCGATGTAGACGAGGTGTATGTCAGCATATTATCTCAAATAGGCCGTACAATCGACGATCCGATGGTGACAAAAATATCGTTATATCCTATTAATAAAGTGGATACACATGAAATAATCGAATTAGCCGAAGATAGGCTGGATAAGATAATGGATGTTATGAATCAATATGTTTACAAAGGAGAATCTTTAATAATCTGATAAGGAGGTAAAAAGATGAGAGTACTATATAAAAAAGAGCTCTTTTCTTTCATAGAAAGGCTAAAGGAGTCATATAGAGTTGTTGCACCCGTTAAAAAGGATGCAGAATATGTTTTTGATGATATCGAAGATGCAGAAGATGTAATTTTAGAATATCCCACTACGATCTTATCTGCGAAAGAGTTCTTCTTTCCACAGAAAGAGGTAATTTTGGAGTACGATTTAGGCGAGACTATACAGCTGAAAAGCACTCCTGAGGTAGAGGAAATATGTCTTATTGGGCTTCATCCATGTGATATACACGCGCTTCTAAGATTTGATGAAGCTTATTTAACGTTTAAACCAGACCCATTTTATGAGGCAAGGCGAAAGAATTCTTTGATTATTGGCGTATACTGCACCAAACCAAACGAGTTTTGTTTTTGCGGATCTATGGGTACGGATACCATCAAAGAAGGCTACGATCTTATGTTGATAGATGATGGAGAAAAATATGGGGTAGAGATAGGTAGTAAAGAGGGTGAAGAATTGGTAAATTCTATAAACCTTTTCAAAGATGAGGAAGAGATAAAAAAACCAAGACTAAAAGGATTTGTAAGAGAAGTCGATACCGATAAACTTCCAGAGATAATGATGAAGGAATATGATAATAAGATCTGGAATTATTTTGGAGAGAGATGCCTCGGTTGTGGGAAATGCGTCTTTATCTGCCCGACATGCTACTGCTATAATGTGGTAGAAGATACAGATATAGAATTTAATAGTGGAAAGAGAGAGAGATTTTGGGATGGATGTGTATTGACAGATTTTGCAGCTGTCGCAGGTGGTGGCAACTTTCGAGCTGATAGAACCTCTCGGCTTAAACAAAGGATACTGCATAAGTTCTCCTATTATCCAGAAAGATACGGAAATTTTGGTTGTACCGGATGCGGAAGATGTATAAATGTCTGTCCTTCAGATATAGATTGTACAAGGATAATTAATATGATACGAGGTTAAAATAATATGGATAAAGAGTTATACCTTCCAAGGATTGCTATTTTAAAAAATAAAATGGATGAAACACCAGACACTTCTACTTTTACATTCATCTTGCCAGAAGGAGGAAATCTAAATCATATTCCAGGGCAATGTCTGCAATTAACCGTTTTTGGATACGGAGAGGCGCCCATATCGATCACTTCGTCGCCTACACAGAAAGATTACTTTCAACTATGTGTTAGAAACGTAGGAAATGTTACCAGTGCCCTTCATAGATTGGATATCGGTGATAAAGTCGGGATAAGAGGTCCATGGGGGAATGGTTTTCCTATAGATAGATTAAAGGGTAAAAATGCCGTATTTGTTGCAGGAGGTCTTGGCCTTGCCCCTTTAAGATCGTTGATCAATTATATAGTCGATAAAAGGGATGATTACGGGAAGGTATGGATATTATCAGGGGCAAGAACACCAAAAGATCATCTTTTCAGATCGGAATGGAATAGGTGGAATAGTATAGACGGATTTGAAGTCTTGACTACTGTTGATAGGGCTGACGATACATGGAATGGCAATGTTGGTGTTGTAGGAAGCTTATTATATAAGACAGATATACAGGTTGAGAATACGATGGCTTTTATATGCGGGCCCCCGATCATGTTCCGCTTTGTAACGATAGACCTTAAAAAACTTGGGTTTGCAGATGATGTTATAATTTCCACGCTTGAGAGGCATATGAAATGCGGTGTTGGTAAGTGTGGCCACTGCAACGTGGGATCAAAATATGTATGTGTAGATGGGCCTGTATTCACATACGAAGAGATGAAAAAACAGCCGGAGGCTCTATAATGAAAAACAAATGTTCTTCACTCTTGTGTAGGATAAATCTACACTGCTTAAGGAGGTGCAGGAACCTTGGTTCTGCATGATGTAGATAAGAAAAAAATTGCAATTATACGATTGACAACCTGTGGTACGTGTCAATTTGAATTGTATAAAAAAAGCAAGGAGTTTGAGGAGATTCTAAAGCATTTAGATCTTTCTTATCCTAAAAAGAATGAGTTAGAAGAGAGATACGATGTCATCTTGATTGAGGGAGGAATAGCTAATAAAGGGGAGGAAGATTTGGTAAAAGATCTTGGTAAGAGATCGGATACCATTATAGCGGTTGGGTCGTGTGCATGTTTTGGAGGTATTCCTTCTTATGAGGATTTTTTTGGTATAGATATCCCATTTAATCCACCTTGGAGATTAAAACCGGTTAATAGCGTGGTAAATGTAAAATATTATATAAAAGGCTGTCCTATTAATATAGATGAACTGACCTACTATATTCGTTCTGTAATTATAAAAAGAAAGCCGTTTAGAAAGCATTTTCCTGTCTGTGCAGAATGCCGGATGAGCGGGACGCCGTGTCTTCTTGAGAGAGGAGAACTCTGTCTTGGCCCGATTACAGAGGCGGGGTGCAATGCTATCTGTACAAGTAGCGGAAAACCATGCGAAGGTTGTAGAGGACCTTTGGATGATAGAAATATGGATTATTTTCTCTCTGTTCTTGATAAATACGGGATAGATATGAGAGACTTAGAGACTAAATACGATAGAATAGGAAGAACATGCACATTCAGCAGAAGTTGGAAACAGATAATCAACTCTCATTGTTATGATGAATCGGTCGATAATATCGAGTTAGAAGAGATTTATACTACTATCTCGCCTGAAACAGCTACTGGGTTAGATTTAGCCAGCTGTAATAATCTGAAAACGGTTGTTTATAATATCTTGGAAGAGAATAAGGATACGCTTGGAGTAACCGTCTTGTTACCAGCTACTATGGGATGGATAACATCTTTCGATACAGAAAAAACTGTTTTAGATGTGATCAGCTTGTTATATAAAAACATAGGTAAGAATGCAAGTTTGTATTACGATCGGATGTTTGGCATGAACATTCCGGTTATCGTGAGAGAAAAGAGAATGGCTGAGGATCTAAACTCTTTTATTGCCGTATTAAGCAAAAATAACAGAATATCGATCGTAGAGGCACCAGCAAGCGGAAAATATCTAAGAGCGATGATTAAAAGAGCGATTACAGATTGTTGATGATTATGAAGATTATTGGAGGGATCAGTTCTCAATCTTTATCCAAGCGTATATCCGATAAACTCGATATTCCTATTGTCGCTATCGAATACAAGACGTTTCCTGACGGAGAAAAATATTGCAGAATTTTAGAGGATATAGAGGGGGAAGACGTTCTGGTTGTACAGAGTATCTCATCCGATTCCGATCTTATATATCTTTTAGAGATCATAGATGCCTGTAAAAATCTGGAAGTAGGTAAAAAAATCGTTTTGATACCATATTTTGGGTATGCCAGGCAGGATAAGATATTTGAGATAGGAGAGCCTATAAGTGCGAGAGTAATTGCAGGTTTGATAAAAGCGGATAAGATTTATACGGTAAATATACATAGTAGATCAGTTCTTAATTTTTTTGGATCTCCTGTAGATGACCTAAATGCTATGCCTCTATTAGTAGATCATATTAAAGATACGAGCCTGACCGACCCCGTTGTTGTAGCACCGGATGAGGGATCTGCCGACACCGTCTTTAATGCAGCATCGAATTATTATGATTTCGATTATATGGAAAAGACTAGAATATCTTCAGATAAAGTAGTTATTAAACCAAAGAAATTGGATGTTAGAGGAAGAGACATTGTCATAATGGATGATATGATCTCTACAGGAGGTACTGTCTTAGAGACCGCAAAAATGATGAAAGAAAACGGTGCAAACGATATCTACGCTCTCTGTGTGCATCCTGTCCTGGTCAGAGATACTCTGTTACGGTTGTATGCCGCTGGTATCAAAGAGGTAATATCCACCGATACGATCGAGAAAATAACGAGCAGAGTATCCATCGCTCCGATGATTACAGAAAAATTAAAGACGATGTTCTAGCCGTAAGTTTTGTATAGATAGATAATTCTGTCTATGGCGGATAAATTGGTCATTATTGCGATCACATAAATCCCGTATAAGAGGGCGTTTGAAAAGAATATCTCTATGACTGAAGCGATTAATATAACTATTATCGTCTCGGGTCTTCCGAAAAATCCAATCCCCTCTAAAGGATCTATAATTTTTCCGTCCACTCTTTTTTCAAATCCTATCTCTATGTAGGTTACTGGTTTTATAAACGTATTTATCATAGAACCGAAGACTGCAAACAAGGCAATCTTTGCCGATACGAATCCTCCCAGGGTTATACTTATTATTATAAGACAATCGATATATTTGTCGACGATCCAATCTATAGTGGCACCAAATTTACTCTCCAGTCCTACTCTTCTGGCAATGTTGCCATCGACCAGGTCTAATATTGCCGAGATAAATAGAAAGATAGGTGCCAAATATAGAACTCTCTTATAATAAAGGATCATCGATACCAATGCGAAAATAAAAGATAAAAGTGTGATCTGGTTTGGTGTAAATCTATTGAACGGTCTGCTAACCTTGTCTATATGAACAGATAATTTATCTCTATATTGTGTAAGATTCATCTGTATCTCCGTCTTTGTAAGATTAAATATAATAAAAGTATAATTCAGACTATAAAAAGTATTATAATGAGAAAGATTATGGGTACAATTATGGATCGGACTGGTATCGTTCTGGCGGGAGGAAAAAGTCTTAGATTGGGCATCGACAAATCTTTTATCAAGATAAACGGCAGGATGTTGATTGAATTGGTTGTTCAGAGATTAACAGAATGCGTTAGCGATTTAATAGTAGTAGTCGATGAGATGAAAAAAAAAGAAGATGTTGAAAAAGTTTTAAAGAGTTACAACATATCTATAGTAGTAGATTCTGTTAAAGATTTTGGACCCGTAGCTGGGATATACGAAGGATTAAAACATGCTAAAACAGAATATTGCGGAGTTTTTGCCACAGATCTTCCGTTTTTGAACAAAGATCTGATAAATTTCTTCTTCCAATCGTGTAAGGGTTTTGATGCGGCTATTACTGTGTGGAACGAAAAATATAGGGAGCCTCTTCATGCTGTCTATAGAAGAGACCCAATGATGAGGGCATGCAAAGTCTCGATCGATAAAAATTCTAAAAAAATTTTTTCGTGCGTTAAGTTGTTAAAAAATGTCAATTATATCCCTATTGAACTAATTAAAAAGATAGATCCTGAATTAAAGAGCTTTTTCAATATCAACACGAAAGAAGATATAAATTTAATAAGACAGCAGCACCGATTGAGCCCTGACTTTAAAAATTAGGTTCTTAACTATTACAGTTAAAGATCAATACGTCTCCTGTATCTGTTATACCTATCGTTAAATCTATCAAGATCTTTCTATGATGTATCCTCTCACCTATACTTTCTTTTATATTCTTAATAAGCGAGATCTTATCGTAGATTATATGAATACCATTCTTATCCGCCGTCTCATATATCTTTTTTATAGCTTCATCTATAGTAGAGTTCTTTTTAATAGTAATAATAAGAGGCGATTCTAATATCTTGGCAAATAGCAACGTATTTTTAGCCTGTTCTATCTTCCGCCATACGGTTCGCTCGATAGAGGAAATATTCTGCTTGGTCGTTCTCATCATTTTTGCTATCTCTGTCTGGGATAATCCTTCTTTTCTAAGCTTTAATATCTTAATCTGCTTATCTGTTAATATTGTATTATTATTTTTCATAAAGCTCGATTATCTTTGGTATCTGGAGCATGTCTAAAACTACATGATCGGCAGATTTTATAAGAATACTGGGAACCTTTTGATCTTGTTGTCTCGTTAATATGCTTAAATCCGCAGCTCTAAATGCCAACAGATCGTTTATACCATCTCCAACCATTATTACAGTATCATACTCTTTTTTTAAATCTAAAATAATTTTTTCTTTGATAACAGGCGTAGCAAGCGAGAATATTCTACTACTGTCGATATTTAAAATATTTGCAAGTTTAATTGCAGATCTTCTGGTATCACCTGTTGCAATATATATATCAAAATCTTTTTTTAATGACTCGAACAAAAGAAAGACGTTTTTAAATATCTTGCCAGACGATCCTACCAAAAAATGTATCGTATTCTCTCTCCTTGACACATCTATTATGATACCAACGTTTATATAATATATCTTTTTATGGACTGGATATACTTTATCCACTAACTCTTTAATATCCAAAAGTTTTGCCCGTTTATCTCTTTTTAAAGCATTATATATCAAATCTTCCATTATTTTTGATGAGGAACAACTTACTTTAAAATCAAGATCTAACGAAGAGATCAATTTGTTAGAATCTTGGCTTAATATCCAATCTATATCTTCATCAATCGCGATTAACGCACAGGTATCTTTCTTGCTTACTAAGTAAGTAGATGATACGTTGTAAATAAATAGATTGTTATCCAAATCTTTTAAGATACGAAATACTTCTACAAGCGTACCAGAGCTATCAAATACGATCGCTTTTTTGCTCATTTTATTATTTTTTGTATGTTAATTAGTTGGAGATTTTATATATTAAGACTTTTATAAAAGTTATTATTTGTCTGAAAGACAAAAAACTTATAAGTCGGATAAAACAACTTGAGTCTATCTTAATGAAAAGAGTATCTAAAAGATATATCAAAGGTATTGCTAAATCTACCTTACATTTAATACTTGAGATCAGTAAATCCTCATATCCCAATGAGTTTTCAGGACTTTTGAAGGAGAAAGATGGAGTCGTAAATGAGGTTATCCTGATTCCTGGTACGTATAGCTCAACTAAAGGAGCATTAATGGATTTTTATAATATACCTATAGGTATTAGAACCGTGGGAACCGTTCATAGCCATCCATCTATAATTTATACCCCATCCAGTGTAGATTTGGCATTATTTAGGAAAAAAGGATCCGTTCATATCATAACGTGTTATCCGTATGATAACAAGTCGTGGCAGTCCTATAACTCTAACGGAGAGAAGATAACGATTCCTGTGATAGATATCGAGTTTGAATATAGAGATGATGAAGAATGGTAAGAGTTTTAGCGACAGGAACTTTTGAGATACTACATCCGGGCCATTTGTTATATTTAGAAAATGCAAAATCTTTTGGAGACGAACTATATGTGATAGTTGCCCGTGATAAGAACGTAAAACACAAACCTAAACCCGTAATATCGGAAAATCAACGATTAAAGATGGTATCATCTTTAAAAATCGTAGATAAAGCAATATTAGGCAGTGAAAACGATATGTTTGAGAGTTTAAATGATATAAATCCAGATATAATCGCTTTGGGATATGATCAACATTTTAAAGAGGATTGGCTTAAAAAAGAGCTCGAAAAGAGGGGAATAAATGCTAAAATAGTTCGAATTACAAGATCTTTAGATTGTGAGCTCTGTTCAAGTGGAAGAATACGTAAAAAGATCTATGAGGTAGAGAAAAAAATATTATAGCTCATCGTCCTTGGTTATAACCTTCACGGGATCTAACGTAGAGTCTATCACTACATCGAAACCAATATTCTTGATCCATCCTTCTCTTTCAAATATTTTCATAAATCCAACGCCTATCACCTTTGCATCGGGATTTATCCTATTTATCATATCGTTTATATCTTTGATGGTCTTTTTGGCAAAGGGCATTGCAAGCCCTCCGAGTACCACGATAATATCGCTACCTTCTGCATTACCTTTATCTTCTGTGACTTGATACCCGATATCTTCTATCAATCTCATCGTTTTTGTCTTCTCGATAATAGCATCAGGGATGAATACCATATCCAACCCTTTTTTTCTGACACCATATGCAAGCAATTCTACAAAAGGCGTACAGACTCCGACCGATCCTGCAAATGCAACCTTTTTTTTACTACTAAAACCATTGATAACCTCTGCAAAAGCGGTTATCAACCCATTTATTCCTTTATACGATCTCATTTCTATTTTAATTATTGTATTTTTAAACCCATTTAATTCTTGGCTTTTTTCTTTCGACCCATTTATTATATTTAACCTTTGGATAACCTATCGCCAAGCCACCGTATATTTTATTTGACGTCGAAATAGATACCAGTCTTTTAATTTCTGTATTATAATGAGATGCCTGAACTACAAATCCTGTATAAAAAGATCCCAAACCAAGGCTCCAGCAATAGACGTAAGCGTTATGTAGAGCAAGATTAGCGTTTACATCAGCAAAAGGAGTCTTTTTATCGGCATGAAATAAGATAAGGACGGGAGCATTGTATAATATCTTATCTTTACCTAGTTTATACGCTTTAACATATCTATCAAATTTTTGACGATATGATATGATCTCTTTAGCATTCTTTGGTAAGACTATCCTGATCAAAGAACTTACTATTTGATTATGAAGCAACTTGGACATTTTAGCTAGATATGAGTATGTCAAATTTATAATCTTTGTTAATACCTCTTTATTCTGGACTACAACATATTCAGTCGTTTGAAAATTTGTAGCACTCGGTGCAAATCTTGCTACGTCTATTATCTTTTCAATCAACTCTTTTTCCACCGGTTTATCCTTGAACTCTCGTATCGATCTAATCGATCTTAAGATCTCCTTAATCTGATCGCTAGATGGTATCAATTCCTTTTTAATAGGAGTTACTTGTCCTTCTTGGAAATTTTTATGATTTATCGCATTTTTTGGGCAGATGGCAACACAATGACCGCAAGAGATACAGAATTCATCTGCTATACTATCCATAAAGATTGGAATATCCTCTTTATTGGATGCAAAGATCTCTGCTGGACAGACCTCGACACAAGAATTACATTTATTGCATAGATCCTGGTTTATGGTTATTCTGGGCATAGTTTATTCAGGTATCAAAATACTAATTATTTTAATGCGGAGGGTGGGATTTGAACCCACGGATCCCTACGGAACTAGACCCTAAATCTAGCGCCTTTTCCACTCGGCAACCTCCGCATCTTTATCTATCTTCAAAGATATTTAAATTTAGAGATAATAAAATATTTTTAATATATATTATTAATTGTTCTCATCGGTATCAGTAGTCTGGAAATAAAGTATATCAATATGAATATTAAACCACCGTAAGATTTCATTACCATTAAAGATAAAAATAAGTACGGATTTAAGATGCAGCAAAAAAAAGAGATGTCAGGTCTCGATATTTTAGCGATTGTCAAAGAGTTTGAGGAGATAATAGGAGGTAAAATTGATAAGATATATCAGATCGATGATATAATCAGGGTCAGATTTTATTCCTATACATTTGGCAGAAAAGATATTATAATTGATATTAATGGTAAAATCTATATCTCAAATACGCCTCCACCAGCACCAAAGAACCCTACAGGTTTTGCAATGCTTCTTCGAAAATATATATCCGGCGGGGCTATATTATCTATATATCAGTATCTCTTAGATAGGATAGTAATCATAGAGATAGGACGTGGTGGAAAAAGATATAATCTTCTTGTAGAACTTTTTGCAGGCGGAAACGTCCTATTATTAGATGATAACTTCGAGATAGTTGGCTGGAAAGATAACGTAATTCAAGGTAGTATAAAGATAAAGACAGGAGATCGTTATACGTTTCCTGAGGAGATTTTTACCCCCTTATATTTGGATTTTTTAAGAGAGCATCTCCATTCTATCTTTTTAACGTCTGAAAAAAATATTGTAGAGACGATAGCATTAACTCTTGGATTTGGTGGAGTTTATGCAGAAGAGATCTGTATAAGGTGTAACGTCGATAAAAAAGCGAGTATAAAAGATTTATCTGAAGAAGAGATAGAAAGATTGACAAATGAGATATATAAACTACTATCATCGGTAAATGCAGGAGAGATCAAACCAAACATCGTCTATTCATCTAAAAAACCGATCGGTTTCTTTCCTATTGATATGCAATCTTTCTCAAAATATGAAAAAAGATATTTTGAAAGGTTCAATAATTGTATTGATGAATATTTTCAAAGCATAGAAGAGAAAAAGACGGTAGAGCTTAAGAATAAAGATAAGAAAAAAAACGGAGGTTCAAAGGTAGAAAGAATAATCTCTAGGCAAGAGGCAGCAATTAAGGAGTATAAAAACAGATCGGAGGAGAACAAGGAGATAGGAGATCTAATTTATGAGAGATACACACTGATCAACGAGATATTGAGTATCATAAATAAAGCAACAGAAAGATATTCTTTTGACGATATAAAAAAGTTGTTGAATAAGAAGAGAGATGCAGGAATAAAAGGATTGGATTATATAAAGGATATAGATGGTGCTGCAAAAAAGATAACTCTTAATATAGACGGAAGATCGATAGATCTCTTCCTCGAAAAAAATTTATCCAATAATGCTGAAGAGTACTATGAAAAAAGTAAAAAGTTCAAGAAAAAGATGGATGGAGCTATCAAATCCAGAGATATCTTCTTAAAAGAGCTAGAAAAAGCGAAAAAAAAAGAAAAACAAGATGCGAATAGAATATTGGTTATCAGAAGACGAGATAAAAGATGGTATCATAGATTTAGGTGGTTCTACTCATCGGATGGTTTTCTAATAATAGGAGGAAAAGATGCCGATAGCAACGAGGAGATTGTAAGTAAATATATGGAGAAGAACGATATCTTCTTCCATGCAGATATTCAAGGTGCACCTGCAACTGTTATTAAAACTAATAACAAAGAAGTACCTCTAACAACAATGGAGGAGGCGGCAATATTCGCCACAAGTTATTCTAATTTCTGGAAGATAGGAGCATTTTCGGGAGATTGTTACTGGGTTTATCCAGAACAGGTATCTAAAACGCCTGAATCAGGAGAATATGTACCAAAAGGTAGTTTTATTATCAGAGGCAAAAGAAACTATTTTAAGGAGGTAAAGATGGACGTTTCTATCGGATTAAGCCTTCAGGTTATAGGTAATGCAGACCAAAAAGACCAAAAAGGTTTGATCTTGGATAATATCAGTGGAGTGATTGGTGGACCAAAGAGTGCAATATCTAAAAGAGCAAAATACATTGTAGAACTAGAACCTGGTGAATTAAATCCAAACGATGTAGCCAAGAGGATATACAGATATTTCATGAAGGAGATTAGAGATATTACGAAGCGAAGCTTCGTAAACCACAAACCTTTGGTTTGTGATATTCCAAAAAAACTTTTTACACAGGAGGATATTGCCAATTTTATGCCACCAGGAAACTCAAGAATTATCACAAATTTTAATTTGTGAACTACGAATCAAAGATTCGTAATAAATCAATGCTAAAGTTTAGGAGCTAAATTATGTTCGAAATAAAAGAGATAAAAGCGAGAGAGATTTTAGATTCAAGAGGTCAACCTACTGTAGAAGTGGACGTAATCACAGATTTAGGGTTTGGAAGGGCTTCAGTACCATCAGGTGCGTCTACCGGGACGAATGAGGCTTTAGAACTGAGAGATAAAGATAGAAGATACATGGGTAAAGGAGTAAAAAAGGCGGTAGATAATATAAACAGAATAATAAGACCGAAACTAATAGGATACGATGTGAGAGATCAGCGTCTTATCGACGAGACGATGATTAGGCTAGATGGAACTAATAATAAATCAAATCTTGGTGCCAATGCAATATTAGGCATATCGTTGAGTGTAGCTAAGGCTGCAGCAGATTCATTGAATATTCCATTGTACAAGTATCTTGGTGGAGCAAACTCGAGAATACTGCCTTATCCTTTGATGAATTTTATCAACGGCGGTTTACATGCAGGAAATGATCTATCAATCCAAGAATTTATGATAATACCTATTGAGAAAAAATTTTCAGATATTCTTCAAATCGCTTCTGAAGTATATACCACGCTTAAAAACATCTTAATTAAAAAATATGGTAAAACTGCTATAAACGTTGGGGATGAGGGAGGGTTTGCACCACCAATAGGAGATACAAGAGAGGCATTGAACTTGATGGAGAGAGCGGTGGATGAGAGTGGTTATACGAAAAAAATTTTTTTTGCGTTAGATGCAGCAGCAACAGAGTTTTATTTAAAAGATAAAGGATATTACGAGATTGATGGAAAAAAATTGGACAATATGGAATTGTTAGACTATTATAAAGATCTTATAAAAGAGTACAATATCGTCTCGATAGAAGACCCATTTATGGAAGAAGATTTTTCAAGTTTTGCAAAGATGACCAATGAGACAGATATTCAAATAGTAGGTGACGATCTTTTTGTAACAAATACGGAGAGATTAAAGACAGGATTTAATATTGGAGCAGCTAATGCTTTACTTTTAAAATTAAACCAGATAGGAACGGTATCTGAAGCATTAGATGCTGCTAATATGGCTTTTAGATCAAAATATAACGTGATTGTGAGCCATAGATCAGGAGAGACAGAGGATACATATATAGCCGACTTGGCTGTTGCTCTCAATTGCGGTCAAATAAAGACAGGATCTCCTGCAAGAGGAGAAAGAGTCGCAAAATACAACCGAATTTTAATAATAGAAGAAGAACTCGGTGATGTTGCTGTAGTAGGCAGTAATCTTGAAAAGTTTCTTGGTTGATATTCGAAAGTTTTATCTCTCAAAACTTTCGTACTCTTGCTCCAAAATTTCTCGCTTTTGTCACGAATACTTCTCCCTCCTTCTCCAGAAAATTTTTTACCTTTGTCTCTATTTCTTTTGCATTTTTATCAGTAATTCCATATACTGTTGGGCCAAAAGAGCTTAAACCTGCACCTATTGCCCCATAATCCCTAATTAACTCTATTAATTCCTTTGTTATCTGGGGTTGCAAATCTAACTCTATCTTCTTAAAACCAATCTTCTGAATTCGGTTTATACTCTCTCCAAAAGAGTAAATATCCCTCTCCAGTAACGAAGGAATCATCTTTAACAGGATTATATGACTCAGTTCTCTAATTTCTGATATATCGATAGGACAATAATTTTTGAATATATCCACTTCTTCCCTGCCATACGTTCTTTTAATATTCGGCGTTGCAATCACTATATCCCATTCTTCTGGAAAATTATATCGTGCAATCACGGGAGGAGGAGCTGCAACAGAGATTGATGATGGTAAATAATCTTTTTTATCACCTAACTCTCCAAAACTATGCCCACCATCAAGTATAAAACCACCACTCTCGAATGATGCAGTACCTATACCAGATGTTCCTCCTCTTCCAACTATCTTTGAAATATCGGTTGCATTTAACTCTTTGTCAAACAATTCAGCCACGGACCTTCCTACTGCAAGAGACGTTTGAGTACCTGCACCCAGACCTATATGAAATGGATAATCCTCTCTTATTTTAAACTCCACGTTCGTCTTAATGCCCAGATAATCTAACATTCTCTTTGCAGCAGTTAAAATATGGTTTTTTTGATCGATTAAATGATCTTCAGATCTTTTAAGACCAAAAACCTGTAACTTATCTGAGATTTTTGCTTCAAGTAAAAAAGTAGGTTTGCTTAGAGTTATACCAATACCACCATCTATCCTTTTATCCATCCCATTAAGGTCTATTAAGGTCAGATGCAATCTGGATGGTGTCTCTATTACCACTTTAAACTCGTTTTGAAAACTGTTATAGGGAAACATCTCGTATATATCTATCAGTACCTCTCCATCTTTTATTATACTATAATTTCTCCATAAGAGAATCTCGTTCTCAAATATTCCAAAAACTTGGCTGATATTTTTATCGGCACGCAAAAAATTTATATCTTTTATCTCTCGTCTAGATTCTATCTTATATCTCTTTAAGATCTTGCCGATCGGAATATCTGCTTTGAATAGATCGTTACTAAATTGATCGTTTGTTCGTTTTAACGGAGCGTAAGATTTGGCATAGATCAAAGTTTTATCGTTGTTGCTATTGTAAATTCTTACAACTCGCTCGTTTATCTCATCCCCTTCGGATATATTGAGTCTTTCTGCAAGATACTCGTCTGCTTTACCTATTTTCTGATATATAGTCTCTATTTTAACTTCACTACCAGTAAGTATCTCTAAAATATCTGTTATAGAACCATCCGTGGTTAAAAGAAGCTTTTGTAGGGAGCTTAATTTTCCAACATCTTTTTCAATATTTTTTATCTTTTCTATCATCCTTAAACCTTTTATTCTTTTTGATAAGGACAGATATCATATCAAAATTTTATATAAAATCTTAGTTCAGTGTTCTTGTATCGATCTCTGTTAATCATTATACAGCGTATCAAATCCTTATAAAGAGATAATTTATAAATATATATATCTACCTTCTTCCTTAAGGTTTAATCTTATTCCAGGATGCTCGGTCACTTTTCCGATTTTTTTACAATCTATCCTATCCAAGATTTTCTTCTCATCATCAGGATGCACTATCATTATAAATCCTACTCCCATGTTAAATGTACGATACATCTCTTCTTTATCAACACATCCGACCGTCTCTAAAAATTTAAAGATAGACTGTGGTTCTATAGGATCGTATATATCAAATCCATACTTGGTTATCCTTTTTAAATTTAAAAAGCCACCACCCGTGATATGTACCAATCC
Source organism: Candidatus Methanoliparum thermophilum (assembly GCA_004212075.1). Taxonomy (GTDB): domain Archaea; phylum Halobacteriota; class Methanoliparia; order Methanoliparales; family Methanoliparaceae; genus Methanoliparum; species Methanoliparum thermophilum. The sequence continues at coordinate 85,109 of RXIF01000012.1, read as the reverse complement.
GTTTACTTTAAACTCTTTTATGATATCAATTACCTCACTATAAATCCTTGTAGGTATCAACAGCTCTTCTCCTATCGTTTTATCACTATCAGGAAACATATCATTGTACGTATAATGGGATGAATCGATAATCTTTCTTACAAGTGTAAAACCGTTGCTATGTACCCCGTTACTACCAATAGCAATGATGGAATCTCCAGGGGATATATCTTGCCCATCTATTATGCTGTTCTTATTAACTACGCCAACGGCTGTTCCTGCCAGATCTATCCCTTTTACAAGATCTGGAATAATTGCAGTCTCTCCTCCAACTATAGTTATATTAGAGAGTTTAGCCCCTGCATTAAGCCCTTTACCTATTTCTCTAGCCAATTTTTCAAAAGGTTCTTTTATGATCCCTTTATCGGTATTCAAAAAGATATATTCCTCGTCTATCTTACCAATTGCTATATAATCAACGAGTGCGAGAGGTGTCGCCCCGATTGCTATTAAATCGTTAACATTCATTGCGACACAGTCTATACCGATAGTATACCATTTTTTCAATTCGTTAGCCACTATAATCTTGGTACCCACACCATCTGTTGTTATAGCGAGTGAAAAATAATCCAAATCGATTAATCCTGAATAATGACCTATTTCAGTTAACGAACTACCAAATCCTTTCCTTTTTGATCTTATTTCAGAGGTTAGAATCTTGATAAACCGTCCGGCTTTATCTATATCCACTCCAGCATCTTTGTATCTCATAAAGGATCAAAATTTTTATCTGTTAAATATTTTCTGATCGATCTAAGACGCAAGAACCGTAGGTTCTGCAAAATCTAAGATTTGTTATATCTGTTATTTGAAGATTTAAATTTTCTCTTTATAATCGATTTTAACACAGTTTAAGGAAGCATAAAGACATTATAATCGTTATCCATTTTTCATTTCCTTCAGACAACTTCTTCTCTCTTTAGTCTTTCTATATCTTCCTCGTTATATCCTATATTCATGAGTATTTCTTTTGTATTCTCTCCTTTCTCAGGTCCTTTATTTGAAATATCTTTGTCGTTAATTTTTTTGAAATCTTTTTCTCTATTGCTAAATTTAACAGGAAAGTTTAAAATATTATCTTTTTTATTAAACACCCCTCTATATTTTATTTGTGGATCCTCAAACACCTCTTCAGGGGAATACACAGGAGAAACTATGTTATCTTCTTTTTTAAATAAATTAAGCCATTCTTCTCTTGTCTTTTTTGAGAAGATCTCCTTTATATCGTTCATAATCGATTTATCATACTGTTTTTCTATAAAATCCTCTCGTCCTATTGCCAAGCAAAAATTTCGCCAGAATTTATCCTCTACTGCACCTACTGCAATGAATTTATCATCTTTTGTTTTATAAATGTTGTAAAACGGTCTATCACCCGTTAAGAGTGTTTGATTGAGAGCTCCTTCGAACATTATCGCAAAAAATTGTGTCACAACGTCTGTCATAGATACATCTATATAAAAGCCGCCTCTTCGCCGTTCTCTGATATAAAGACTCGATATAATAGATAACGCTCCAAAAGCTCCTCCAGACAGATCGGCAATCGTTATTCCTGGAATTACAGGGATATCAAACGCTTTATTTATCCCCAACAATCCAGAAATACCTATATAGTTTATATCATGTCCTGGGAAATCTCTATATGGTCCGTCCTGGCCGTAACCACTGATCGAACAAAGTATTATGTTATCGTTGTATCTTTTTAACTCGTCATATCTTAACCCGAGTTTATCCATGACGCCAGGTCGAAATCCTTCCACTACAACGTCAGACCTAGATACTAAGTCCAAAAAGATCTTCTTACCATCTTCTTTCTTCAAGTTTAATGTAATACTCTTTTTGTTATTATTTATAAGATTAAAAAGAGGTATGAACCTTGTAAAATCTTCATCATTCGGTGCTTCTATCTTGATGACATCCGCGCCCAATCTGGACAGTATCCATGTACAATACGGGCCTGGTAAAAGCCTAGTTAAGTCTAATACTTTTACTCCTTCCAATATTTCTAATACCATATTATTATTTGTAATTATATTTAATAATATATATAATTTTAGGTTATGTATGTCATTTATTGAATAAGCACCCTAATATACAACTAAAGCTAAAAATCCCATATTATGAATTTGAACTAGATGGGGTTTGTGTTGCTATCAATGGACCCTCATCAAATTAAATATTATCCAGCAAAGAAGCATAAGTTAAGTTTAATGGAGCCAACATAAGTAGAAGCATAGCCAATATAAAGCTTTGTATGGATATTCAGGTTTATTGTACAGGACGAAGACTGTTTAGAGTATCTTATCTACCGATGAGGATTTGAGGGTGGCACGGAGCGTGGTAGAATAATTACTTCTCCAATTCCATCCTCTTCACCATCACACAGAGATCATGCACTACTTTTATATTGTTTCGTCTGCAGAACTCTATTGCCTGCTCGGATTCAGAGCCAGGCTGCATCCATATCCGTTCTATACCTAACGCTTTGCATTCCGCAACGATCTTTTCGGTAACCTCTGGTGGAACAACGATATTAACAACATCGGGGATTTCAGGCAGCTCGCTCAGCGAGTGATAGCATCGGTCACCTAATATCTCATCAAGATGGGAATTCACGGGATAGACGGTATAGCCCGCTTCTTTCAGGTCTTTATAGACTTGATGCCCATATTTCTTAGGGTTGATCGAAACTCCAATAACGGCGAAAACGTTCTCTTTCCTCAAAAAATCCTTTAGCAGGTTCGTGCTCATTTTTATTTCTTAAGCTCTTTACTCAGCCATTCTAGATAATTCTTATCCCCCTTTATAACAGGTATAGCTAATATCTCTGGTATCTCGTAAGGATGGTTCTCCTTAATAGTTTTTTCAACTTCATCATAGATGCTCTGTTCACTCTTGATAACACATAACCATTCTTCTGTTCTTTCAATTCTATTCTCCCACCAGTATACGCTTTCTATTGGTCCCAATATCTGAACGCAGCCAGCAAGATTTTTCTCTACCAGAACATTAGCTATCCTTTCAGCATCTCTTTTGCTCTCTACTGTTGTAATAACCTGGATATATTTTTCCATTCCATCTCTCATAGGACCTGTGCTATATATGTTTTTCTTTTTTCACCCTTCTGCTGTGTCGAACAATTGAATAGATCTACCTCATACTTTCATAGCTACTTCCTGTATTGCTCCCTCAATACTTGTAGCTCTTATTTCTTCTCCAAAGAGCCTCTTCACAGCAGAAAAATAGCTCTCTACAGCCCACCTCTCCCCATATCTCTCCATGCATCATAGCCTATCTCTTTCTTTTCTCTACTATCGTAGAGCTGTTCTCCCTCGTCTTTATAGCAGCTATAATATTTTTGTTAACTTTAGTATAATAAAACCATAGGATAAACAGCTGGTTGAAAGTATACAAAAAGCATAACTATTGGATAGTCTAAGGATATACTTAGTATTATGGTAAAACTTTAAGAAGTGAATGGAAGGTTCTTTTTGAGCATACCAAAGGAGTATGTGAAATGAAAACACTGGAAAAAGGAGAAAAGCTCCTGATAGGTTTTAATGAGAGAGGCAATCTAGAGATCTCTGAAGTTAAGGGTAGAGAGAAGAAATAAACTTCAAAACCAGAGAATATTAAAATGTCTCTGTATTATAAGTAAAAGTGGATTTTGATAACTTAATTCGCCATACTTCAGGAGCGCTCTTTGTCTCCTCCTTAATTCCATCTTTTTCTAAAAGATAACTTCTAATTTTCTCTGCTCTATCACTCTCAACATTTCTCCAAGTTCGTCCCTGCATTAGAACTCTCCCCTAAACGTCTCATACAAAATCGATTCTCTCAACATTTCAATATCTTTTTCCGTCTCTTTCTGAAGTTTTCGAAATGTTTGAGCTTTTTTCTGTATCTTATCAATCCTTGCTACGATTCGCTTTTGTTCAGGAAGGGGAGGAAGTAGAATTTGAAGGTTCTCTAAAAATTCTTGGAGAACCCTTTATTGACCAACAAATTCTGTAAAATATTTTGTTGCTTCTTTTCTAATTCGTTTTTGTCTTAAATAATGCCAAATCCACTTCTTTAATATAGAATTTTCTGGCCTTATTACATGAAACTCTGTTGAACCAAAGCCCAATCCATTGATTAAGTTTTTTGCAATCGTACATTTACCGTTCTTCATACACGGTGTTATTTTGGCGAAAATTACATCTCCATCTTAAAAATAAGTGTACCTCTTCCTTATTTTTCCTAACTTTCTACTATCTAAATTTACAATTTTGCCTATTTCCTCATTAACTGCCATCATGGGAATGAAAGATACTCCTAACTCGTCAGAAATATGAGAAATTTCTTTTTTACTCGGATTTATTTTTGTAGTGCTCCCCAACCTCACCCATCATCATCCTTTTGGCAATTCGTAAGATCTTTGGATTTCTTTTTTTCTTGCAAATCTTTCAAAGCTTTCTTGTTCATTGTATTCCCTCTTTCAAATTCTCATCAAGCACTGGATTTGTATTAGTGTAATTTTTCTTTAGAACATCCTCAGAACAGCCAACAAAATCGTAATATCAAATTTTTTTAGTCTTACCAGTCTTATCAAAAAAAAATAGAAGATTAGTTTTGGGTCCTTGGCCTAATGCGGTCACATTAGCAAAAATACCTGTAGGTAAACCTATTATTGTATGTAAGTTATAATTTTCTAACAGCTCTTTTTTTTACCTTAGCAAAGGCATCACCTCTAAACAAAACTCCTTCTGAAACTACTATTCTACATCGTCCCTCTTTTCTCAGCTTCTTAATCACATATTGTAATGCTAAAAGTTCCGTTGCATTGCTTTTTATTGGATAATTCTGTTGAACTTGTTTACCCTCTTTTCCACCGAAAGGGAGATTTGTCAGGATAACATCATAACGATAGGTTTCTGGGATATTTCTTACGTCTTCTTCAAGCGTATTCTTTCTCACAATATTCGGTGTTAATATATCGTGCAGAATACAATTCATCATCCTTATGAGATAAGGTAAAGGTTTTTTCTCTTGTTCATAAAATATCTCTTTTTGAAGTTTGAAGAAAGATAACAAAAGTAAAAGAATCTAAGGTATAGGGGTATCTTTTTTATCTGGTCCTTTTAATCCATATTGTTCCATCAGCTCATTAACAAGATCTGTGTTGATTCGATACCAGGTTTTATGTTCTGTCTTCTTATCTTTTTTCTTAAACCCTAACTTTTTTATCCTATTACTCATCCTCTTCCCAGAGATCTTTTCATCTTCTGTTATTAGTCCCTCCCTGAAAAGAGCTATAGTGAATGCTTCAGTAATATCAGTTAATGCTGTGCCCCTTCAAATTCTCATCAGCGAGGGTTTTTATAAGGATCTTATTTCATTCATCCAAGTTTTCTTCGATAGATTCTTTTTCACTCTTTTTTGCATGCTCTACAATTCACTCATAAAGTGCCTCATCCTCAGCCAATTTAGCTATAGAGAGCAGAGGATAAAATATATCCGCATTTCTACCCTGTAAAACATCTCCATCCTTTATGTTTTTATATGCCTCTTTTACTTTCTCATGCTCTTTCAGTATGAGAACATAGAGTTTATCTCTTATTTCTTGGAAGTTTTTAGGAGTAGGATCCTTTTGTTTGGACTTCCCTTTCTGGATGGGAATAGAAATGCAACGGCTCTTTAGTTGGTTATATTGGGATGGGAAATCCCGCGTACGACTAAATCCCTTTATCCCATATCTATCAAATTGTCTCGGATAAAAATTGCCCGTTACAGGGATGATAAAGCGTTTATAAAAAGATGGCTAAAAGCAACAAGCAAGAAATCTCTTATCGTTTTATCATCTTCCTCATAAATAACTCTTAATATTTTGCCAAGTTCAGCTTTATTTTCTTCAGTAAACCAATAATTAATTCTTTCAACATGTCTTTCTGGTATGATGGGTTCAATATTCCTATGAAACAATGTTGTTTGGGCACTTTTTAAACCTCTTATTGTAGATAAAAATTGTTTTACTTTTCCATCAAGATAATCTGGCTCTATTGGTGTTGATTTTACTTTGGTTATCAGATAGGCTATCTTATTAATATCAGTTCCGCTTGCCTTATATCCTCTTGCTATCGCTGTAACGATTGTTGTTCCACAACCGTAAAACGGGTCATTTATATGGGCAGAGTCGCATAACACATACTCGTCAATTAATTTTTCAACTAATTGTGGAATAAATTTAGCTGGGTATCGATGGTAATCGTGCGTCCATTTGCCCGTATCTGAGGGTTTATACCCCACGAATGACCAATCGTTATCTATCTTTTTCTTATCGAATAAATGCATAATTTCTTCAGAAGATTTTATTTGTGATTTCATTGTTGTTCTCATATTGTCATCACTCATTATAAACTAATCGCCGTTTTTGCCTAACGAATCCATTTATCTCTTCTAAAACTCTGTGTGTCTATCATCCTGTCTTTAAGGGCTAGCAGGGTGCAAGAATATTAAAAATTTTGAAAAAAGAGTAGTGATAAAATGTAAGAATTGGTAAAATAAAATATAATCCCGTATCTATTTTAAAACTTACAACCGGCAGTAGATTTAACATGGAATCTTTAAAGGAGTTACAAAAGAAGATGCTCGGCACCTTAAAGGAGGAGGCAAAGACAAATAAATTTAGAATCACGATTAATAACGAATTCTTTGTATAACTATATATAATCAGACTTGTTATCATTTCCAAAAGATTATAAATGTTGATATTAATAAATATTTTATTGGGGGCGCATTTTATGATATGTAGAGGTTTTTTTGGGACCCGTTCGATGAAGACGCGGCGAGACTATAAATTTGAAAAAAATATAGAAGACCATAATGAAAAAATAATGGGTGATAGGATTGGCAAAAAAATTAAAAGTGAGACAAAAAACGTTCCTTGCACGGTTATCGAAGTGATCGATGGAGATACGATAGAAGTGGCTATACCATCTTATGATAAGATTAATAAAGAAGAGGATCTGCATGATACATCATACGGCTGCGTCTTGCATGCAACTGAAAGAATAAGGCTTGAAAAAGTGGACTGTCCAGAGATGAATGAAAGCGGAGGAAATGAGGCAAAAACATTCACAGAAAACTTCTTGAAGAATGGCAACGTATCAGTTAAAATCTACATCGTGGATGGGGCAAACTGGGGGCACTATGTGAAGAATGATAAGTACGGACGCATACTTGGAGACCTACTTGTAGATGGAAAGAGTTTGAGCGATGAACTTGTTAAGAATGGGCTTGCAGTATATTTGGGAAAGAATCAAGAATAGGAAAGGAATGAAAAAACATTTCAATCCCTTATAGGTAATCTAAAAACTTGCATCGTAGGAGGAGGTGCGGAAAAACAAACGGGCAAAAAACGAGCAAAAACCCCCAAAAAACCGCACCCTTATCCATGGACGTTCCTACGAAACCTACGTCATCATGAAAATTTCAATCCATAAAAGGAAAAAATGGAGATTATGCCAGCTTCTTCCCCGGTTCCGGACGAGCCACTGAATAGACTGCCTCTACCTTTATCGTTCCTACTCGCTTTATATCTTTTCCTAACGTCTCTTTCACTGCTTTATTCATTTTGTCGAATAAGGCACCAGAAGTTTGAAAGCCTACAAAAGTGCCTTTTATTTGGTAGCCTTCGAAGGGCATTTTGAAAGCAGTTGCTGCAGCCTTCTTTGTCTTCTCCAAATTTTCCTTCGTCTTCCCTCCAAATACTTCCGCAAAAGCTATTGTCTCTTCATCTATCGCTGATAAAGTTCCTATAGGGGCTACATTCAACACTCCTTTTTCATCAACTGTTGCCATAACTTTAGATGCTTCTGTATCGTTAAATATATCCATAACTTCTTTTGACATTTTTACCATTTATATTCACATCACTTCTTTTCTTTATTATATAATATAATAATATAATATTAACGGTCTATATTCGTTATAAAGACCAACATAATACAAAGTGCAAAAAGAGTTAAAGGGTTCTAGTTTAAGTAGCCATTCATATTTAAACGACTACATAAACCTGGGGTTTCATCATATCATACAGAAACCTCACGGGTTCATCGGTTTCTTCCATTCCACCCCTGTCTGGGTGAACCTACCCACAACATTGTCATCAAACCATCCAATATTGTGGGGAAGACCCTCCATTTTTAGATATATGTTTACAGCTGCATTCATCTGTCGGTCTATTACCAACCCACACTTTTTACACTCAAACTTTTCTCCTTTCAGGTCTTTATTCACACACCCACATCTGGAGCAGTTTTTCAAGCATCTTCTTGGCTTCCTTTAAAGTGTAAAGTTTTTCCATTGATTTGATGTTTATATCTACTTTAAAGTATATAAAACCATCTATTCCTTAACTGTTACATTGGCAATACTGGCGACCAACACACCCAATTAAGCATTACGGAAATTGCTTCAGTAGGTTTAACCGTCTTGTAGACATGCACTCCGTCGGGATTATACAATACCATAGCATAATCAATAGATTTATATATCAAGGATAGGTTGATGTGCAGGTGTATACACCTGACTAAAGGGGGTAGGGGTAGGTGTAAGTGTATGTGTAAATCATATCATATTTAGTCATCTAAAATCAATATGACTACTTTTCTGACTGTCTGACAAAACTTAATATGTAAGACAAAAAGAAGTAAAACAAAAACATTAACAAAAAATAAATCTCGTTAATATGATGAGCAGAGAAGATAAAAGATGAATGTAATTGTGTTTGGCTTGTAGGTGGTGCATATCAGGTTTCGAACGGAGCATTTTTTATCTGGAGATTTAACCATCTTTACCGCCACTGGAAAGGTTTGAAGGTGAAGATACGAAGATTCATACTTATTTAACAGGTTAACTTCTCTTCTAAAGGTTTCAAGATTAAAAAAGCTCGAGAGAATCCTCCTCGTTTTTTATATCGTCAGGCGTAACCCCGTTCTGCTTGCAGTACTCGTAATGATCAAGATCCGCGCTTACTCTTTCTGGCAAAATCAGAAACTATTTAAATTACACCTATATGTTGTAGTATCTTAAAAATCAGAAAACATCCACCAATCAACAATAAAATATCTGCAATTATCTGTGAAATCCATACAAACATATACATCCTAGTTCTAATATCTTCGTTCGAAAGATATCGATCGAATAAACTTTTTTTTGTATTTTTCATTTACAAATTTTTTTAATTATATAAAAAAGGAGGTAATAACAAAAAAATTGCTACTCTATCCTTCTCTTAATTCTTTCTTCTCTTCCAAGATCTTTTTTATCTTCTTCAACCGAGGTATGTTCTCTCGCTCCATCTCCTCAAGCCGCATTGATATGTATCTAACAGTAGCCGACAATTTTGGAATCATTATATATTCTAACGAATTGACCCGTCTTTTCGTCTTTTCTACCTCCTCACCAAGCGCAATAACCGTTCCTTCTATTTCGGCCAGCATTATAAGCTTCTTGATAGCCCATTCAAATTTTTTTGCTGTATCATCCAATCTTGATGAAGTATCTAATAATCCATACCCTCTCTCCATAATAGTCCTAGTAGTCTCAGGTATCTCTATATTAGGAACACTAACTCCCATGATGTTCCTTGAATAAAAATTAATTTCTACTGTCGGTGGTATGATATCTGCTATCTGTTTTACATTGAAAACACCTAACTCGGCTTGAACAATTAAGAGATCTTTATATGCCTCTTCTAATGCCTTCTCCGCTTCTCTCCTTAATGTCCGAACCTCTTTAACTATGTTTAAAAATTCTAAGATCAATGCATCCCGTTTCTCTTTCAAGAGTTTATAGCCTTTTTCAGCCAGTTTTTCTCTTCTTTTCAAGTTAAGGAGTTCCATCCTGGTTGGTTTCGTTCCTTCAATTATTTCAGACATTCAAAATCCTCCTTTTGATACAGCTGACAAACGCCTTTTATACCTGCGATTTGGGCTTATTATAGTTTGGATGGTATTTTTTGATTATTGCATCGTCTATTCTTTTCAATTCTCTCTCAGGTAACATTGAAAGAAGTTCCCAACCAAGACTGAGAGTCTCTTCGATACTCCTATTCTCATCCCTTCCTTGCGTAACGAACTCTCTTTCAAACCTATCAGCAAACTCAAGATATTTTTTATCCCTATCTGTAAGTGCCTCCTCTCCTACTACAGCAACAAGGTCCCTCATATCTCTTCCCTCAGCATATGCAGAATATAACTGATTAGAAACACCAGAATGGTCCTCCCTTGTCTTGCCTTTGCCTATTCCCTCATTCATTAGCCTGGATAGCGATGGTAAGACATCCACTGGAGGATAAATCCCTTTTCGGTGAAGTTCTCTGGATAATACAAACTGTCCTTCTGTAATATACCCAGTTAAATCCGGAATAGGATGAGTTATATCATCGTCTGGCATTGAAAGAACTGGCATTTGAGTAATAGATCCTTTTTTACCAATTATTCTACCAGCACGTTCATAATTAGTTGCAAGATCTGTATACATGTATCCAGGATAACCCCTTCGTCCAGGCACCTCATCTCTCGATGCGGATATCTCTCTTAATGCCTCACAGTAGTTTGTCATATCAGTCAAGATAACCAAGACATGCATATCCTCTTCGAAAGCAAGATATTCAGCAGTAGTCAATGCCATCTTCGGAGTGATGATACGTTCTATTGCAGGATCGTTGGCTAAATTCATAAATACCACGATGTTCTCCATTGCACCCGTCGACTCAAAATCTTTCATAAAGAAGTTCGCTTCTTCATATGTAATTCCCATTGCAGCAAATATAACCGCAAACTGTTCTTCTTTTCCCAATACCTTTGCCTGCCTTGCTATCTGTGCAGCGAGCTCATTATGAGGAAGTCCTGAACCACTGAATATAGGAAGCTTTTGTCCTCTGACAAGTGTATTCATACAGTCGATAGTAGAGATACCTGTCTGGATAAACTCGTTTGGATAATCTCTGTTGAAAGGATTTATAGGAAAACCGTTGATATCGTATTTGTTCTCTGATATGATCTCAGGACCTTTATCTATAGGTCTTCCTAATCCATCAAAAAACCTTCCCAACATCTCCAAAGATACAGATATCTTCATCGTTTCCCCAGTAAACCTTACCTTCGTTCCGGATGTATCCAACCCACTCGTTCCTTCGAATACCTGAACCACAGCAGCATCTTTTCTCGCCTCTAAAACCTGACCTATCCTTTTTTCTCCGCTAGGAGCCTCAATTTCTACCACTTCGTTATAAGCAGCCCCTTTTATACCCTGAACTATGATTAAAGGACCTTTAACCTCGCTTACCGAAGTGTATTCTCTAATCTTAATAGATTCCATCTTATTCTATCTCCTTGGATACTAAATCAATCTCATTCACAATCTCATCTGCTCTTTTATCAAATTCTTCCAATGGAATATACTTCATCCTTGCAATCTCATCCAAAATAGGCATTTCTGTAATTTTTCTTATTTTTATTCCTCTATTCACCGCATCCAATGCATATTTATGAAACTTTAATATTATCTTTAACATGCGATACTGCTTTTTTATATCACAATAGGTATCGATATCATGATACGCATTCTGTTGTAGAAAATCCTCTCGGATTATCCTTGCAGTCTCTAACACAACCCGTTCTCTCTCAGGAAGAGCATCTGGACCGACAAGTTGAACTATCTCTTGTAATTCTGACTCTTGTTGCAACAGTTTCATAGCATTTTTTCTATTATCCGTAAAATCTTCTGCAATATTATTATTGAACCATTTAGAAAGATTTTCAGAATAAAGCGAATAACTTCTAAGCCAGTTAATTGCAGGGAAGTGCCTCCTATCAGCCAACGAGGAGTCTAACGCCCAGAAAACCTTGGTAATCCTCAAAGTGTTCTGTGTTACAGGTTCGGAAAAATCCCCACCTGGTGGGGAGACTGCCCCTATCACAGATATTGTACCCTCTTTTCCACAAAGAGTGGTAACTCTTCCAGCTCTCTCATAGAAACCCGCTATCCTACTTGCTAAATATGCAGGATATCCCTCTTCTCCAGGCATCTCTTCCATCCTACCTGAAATTTCTCGTAATGCCTCTGCCCACCTACTGGTAGAGTCTGCCATAAGAGCTACATTGTATCCCATATCTCGATAGTATTCGGCTATAGTAATCCCTGTATATACCGATGCTTCCCTTGCCGCCACAGGCATATTAGAAGTGTTTGCTATAAGAACCGTCCTCTGCATTAGAGGTTCTCCACTTTTAGGATCGATAAGTTTAGGAAAATCTCTTAATACCTCAGTCATTTCGTTACCCCTCTCACCACAACCGATATAGACAATTATATCTGCATCACTCCAACGGGCAAGTTGATGTTGTGTGACCGTCTTACCTGTGCCAAATCCACCCGGAATCGCTGCTGTACCTCCTTTTGTAACAGGAAAGAATGTATCTAATACCCTTTGACCGGTAAACATCGGCTCGTTCGGCTCAATTTTAGTAATATATGGTCTTGCCATCCTCACAGGCCAACTATGTGCAAGATAAATCTCTACATCTTTTTTGTCTTGTTCTACAATACCTATAGGCTCATTTATAGTAAATTTACCCCCATTAATCTCTTTTAATAAACCATTAACGTTTGGAGGTATTAAAATTCTATGTTTTACAACTTTTGTCTCATCTACTGTACCGATTATATCTCCTGCTTTAACCTTCTCTCCTTTTTTTACAGATGGAACAAAATCCCATTTTTTATTCTTATCTAAAGCCGGAACATCAAGCCCTCTCTTTATAAACTCACCTGCAATATTGAAAATCTCTGGAAGTGGTCTCTGTACACCATCATATATATTCGTTAGCAAACCAGGACCTAACAAGACGCTTAAAGGCGATCCCGTCCCAAAAACGTTTTCACCCGGTTTTATACCAGAAGTATCCTCATATACTTGGATTGATGCTTGATCTCCATTTAAACCAATATTTTCTCCTAAAAGCTTATCTTCGCCAACCCTCACAACCTCGTACATTGCAGAACCTTTCATCCCTTCTGCAACAACAAGCGGGCCTGCAACTTTTATAATTTTTCCTTTTAATACCATGTTTTATCCCTCATTTTTAATAATATCAACACCAATAGCTCTTTTAATAAGCATAGATATCCTATCTTCCCTTTCTATCGGTCCCATATAATCAGGAATCTCTATAATAAGAGGTAAGACCCCTCTCTTTGATCTTTTAAAATCTTCTACAATTGTTCTATTCCTCTCTTCTATTCTTTCAGTGATAAAAATAATTCCAAAATTATCTTTTTCTAACTCGTATAATCTCTCTTGCAGGTTTTCCTCACCGAAGGTATAACCAATCCCGCCTAATTTAAAACCAGTGTTTGTAATATCATCGCCTATTATTGCTATCTTTTCAACCATTTTTATATCATCTCTCAGCTTGTTGTAATAATTAACGATCTTATACTTTCTGGTGGCAGGCCAAAATATTTTGCAGTCAATATCTTTTTAATATTTTCTGCCTCTGCGGTCTTTACAGCTAAAAACCCAATTATCGGTCCCATACCAAAAGGATGACTAACTGAGATAGATTTACCAATACTTAAAATCAATTTTTTTAACGCATCATCAAAGACCGATAAACTTTTTGTGCTGTTGTATAGAGGTAAAACCTCTTCTAGTGGTTTATAAAACTCTGTATTATCTAATTCGTTGATTATGCCATCTATATCAAGTTCATCAAAATTTTTGCCGATATTTTCAAGTAATCCGTCTATCAAAAAAGGTTTAATCTCTTCATAACTTATTCTATCTTTTTTAGCTCTTAAGAGCAATTTAATGTTCTCTGCTTCTAACATAGTAGTAAAATATTTCTTAACCTCAAATTCGTTAGACGGAAGAGCATTCAAAATTCTTTCGTAGACAACTTTGTATAGCGCATTCTCCAAATAAGCCAGATTTTTTGTCTCTCTGTATTGTGGAAGATAATCCTTTAGATCAAAGTATGTTCCATCTAAGCTCACCAGAAACTCATCAATCGTTTGCAAGTCCACACTACTTACGATTTTATCATATAACGGGCTTTTAATTATGTTTTTTGTGAGATCTTCCAGATTCATACCCTTTTTTCTGACCTCTTTGAGATATATATCTCTTAAAACATATTTTAGGTTTCTTGCATCCCATCTTGTCATCAATATCTTCATAAGATTCAGATCTTTTTTAGGTATAAAACCTTCGATCTCATGATAAAGATTTGATAGATAGCTATCGATCGAGATCTCGAAATCTTCAGGATTGTTTGATGGAATATTCTGCAAATATTCCGCATAATCGGTATTCTCCAATATAGAAAAGACTTCAGATAGAGATGATACAGCAATCATCTCATCAAAAAGATCTTTTTGAATGAATCTAGCCTCTTTGGCTCTTATCCTTGCATTAGGGTATATATACGGTACTATATTTTTCAACTTCTTTATAGATGCATAAAGAAATAAAAGCCCTGCAATACCCAAGATTATCACAAAGATCGATAGAGCCTCACTATCGACAACACCTAAAAATCCAGATAATGCCATAATATCTACCTTTTTTATTCAAACAACATCTTAGCAATATCTGCTCTAAGTCTCTCCATAGACCTTTCCAATCTCGTCTCCAAGGTGTTATCCACCTCGACATTTTCAGATCTAACAATCACTCCACCGATACAATCTATTGGTTTGCCTATAATATAATTTATATTACCAAGAATCTTATTTAATCTATCTGCATGCTTCTCTAAGGTCTCTTTATCTCTCTTGTTTACCAAGATATCCACCTTTTTTTCATCTATAATATCTACAGAGGATTTAATAAGATCTAATAGCTTTTTTTCATACTCTTTCGATTTCACAATCTCTCTTAGTTTATCGATTGCTTTATCTATAACTTCTTGTATAATGCGCTCTTTCTCCTCTAAAAACTCTTTTTTTGCTTTTATTCGCGCATCCGCTAAAATTCTCTGTTTTTCCCGCTCTGCTAAGTTTTTACCTCGATCTAAGATCTTATTTTTCTCTTTTTCAGCATCTTCTTCTTTTTTTCTTCTAATTTCTGCGATCTTTTTTTCGGCATCCTCCATAATCTTTCCGATCTCTTCTTTTGTTCTTGTCTCTATATCCTTGATAATAAGCTCGGCACCTGTTGACAATGTAAATCATACCTCCTAAAAAAAATTTGAAGATATAAGAATGAAGTATTCTTAATCTACATCAATCCTATACCTACTAACAATAGTATTGCAACAAGCAAAGAGAATACCGCAAAAGTCTCTGACATAACTGTTAAAACCATTCCAGAACCAAAAGTTTCAGGCTTTTTAGCAGCCATTCCTGCAGCAGCACCTGCAGTTATTCCTTGTCCAATAGCAGTTATACCACCTAAACCGGAACAAAGGCCTGCACCCAATGCTACCATACCCACTTCTATAGGTACTTCCCCTATCGTGCCACCGAGCAGTCCTATACCGATCATTATCAATACACCTGTAAGAAATCCGTATATTCCTTGCGTCTGTGGCAAGGCTTGATATATCAATACCTGCCCAAATTTGTTCGGGTCTTCAGCAAGAACACCCGCTCCAGCCTCACCCGCTATACCTACACCAAGACCGGAACCGATTGCAGAGATACCCATTGCTAATCCTGCCCCAATAGCGGCAAGCCCTAAACCACTAATTCCTTCTACAACCATTTTTTATTCCTCCATTAATAAAGTTTTCTCTCTTCTTTCTTTAAAAGGTATAAATTCGCTACCTTCTCCTTTAAAAAACTTACCAAAAAATTCTACATAATGTAGTCGCATAGTATGTACAAAACCACCAAGCGTTTGTAATGCCCAATTAAGCAGATGTCCCAAGATAGCTATAATAGCTGCAATAATTATCCCGATACCCGGACCTCCTGCCAAATTGGCCAATGCGTTGAAAGTTAAAGCCATACCATATGTACAGAGACCGAGCGCCATCAATCTGACATAGGATAAAGTATCACCGAGCATACCAGTTATCTGGAAGAAGAACATACCTTTATGACCCCATACTAGTAGAATCAAAGCAACTACACATAAAGCAACGATAAAGATATAAGATGAGTTGAACAATAGTAACAAGATCGCTGGTTGGATTAAAATGAACCAGAAATCTCCCAAGAAAGCATCTTTGATCTTTCTTTCTTTAAAATTCTCTATCATGCTTATTATGATGCCGATATCAAGATGAATAACCCCGATAAGAATGGAAAGTATCAGGAATATTATGATGCCTGGTTGCCCTATGAGTTGTGGTAATATACCTCCTTCACCCATGGTCTCAAAAAGCACGATTGAATTCAATCCTGTCCAGCCAAAGTACTCTACGAATAGATCTCCAAACCATCCTCCTGTGATAGCGCCTATTATCATGGATACAATCCCAGTGCTAGTAAATATAACCCCGAAATCTCTATAGACTGTGTTATATTTTCCTCCGCCTCTTAAAAGTAAAAGACCAAGTATCAGGTTTATGAAGCCATACATAGCATCCGTGAGCATCAGAGAGAAGAATATCATGAACCCTATTGCAAGAATAGGTGTCGGATCGTAAGATCCGTATCGTGGAATAGAGAATAATCTTGTTATAAGTTCATAATTCTTAAATATCCATCTGTTATTTAATTTAACCGGTACATCCTCAGACGGATCTGGATCTGAAAGGCTAAAATACACTCGTCCATTAGTGATATTGGTTAAATAATCGAGTTGGCTAACGCTTGATTCTGGAATCCATCCCTCTAACAAAAATGTTTTATCGGTTTTTAAAAAGTTAGATTTAACATCCCGTCTATCTTTCTCCAGAGATAAAAGTTCCAGATACGCCTCTAAATCCTTTCGATATTTATCTGATGCACCAATAATTATATTCTGATATTCACGTTTTTTATTGTTCAGCCCTTCTTTCTCTTTTTCAAGATTATTTAATATATCCCGCGGTCTTCCTTCCACGCTCTCTCCATTAAACTCTGTATGTATCCTTTCAAACTTACTGCGTCTTAATGTATTCAACACCGCATCAAAATCTTCTTTTAGAGATACAACTACAATTACGGCCTCTTTGGAATCTGGAATATCTTCTCTGTAGAAAAATATTTTATCTGTTATCTGCCCGATCTCGTCGATCAACTTATCGATAAATTCTGTTTTGACAATACCTATAAGGGAAGAAGTATATCTCCGATCGGATAGTAGTCCAAGATCGATATCAAAGAAAGCAATTCTATTTATCTCTTGGGCAAACTTGTTTATATCATCTAACCTCTTATTGATCTCATTTATCTTATCTAAAGGGTCATCTATCTCAATTTTAACTTGTTTTATTATTTTATCCGTCTCAGTTAAGAGGGTAGCTCCATATAAATCGGATGTTTTCACCAATTCTGGTGGTGATGGATTGAATAATTTTTTAAAAAAGCCATCCTCTTGTTTAGGTTTAACCGATTTGAAACTTTCCAATATCTTATTTAGCAATCCAATCTTATTATTAATCTCACCGATATCAGGATCTACATCATGATGTTTTAAGATAGAACTCCATTCTTCGTCATCCAATCTTCTACTTGCATCATTTATTTGGATGGCACCTTGCCGATGCAACTCTTTAATAATCCGATCTTTGTATTCATCTGTCGATATCAGATGAATCTCTTTCATTTTAACTGTTCTTGACATTGAATCACCTAAACAAGAAATCTATAGCATAATCTACTGCATCATCGATTTTTGGTCTTGATATCTCTTTAAGTCGTGCAATATCCCTCTTGCTTTGGGATATTATCTTTTCAGCATCCTTTTCTGCACTGCTTCTTGCTTTTTCTATCTCAGCATCCGCCTCTTTTTCCGCATCAGAAACAATTTTATCATAAAAAAGATCCGCATCTTTTTCCGCATCACTTATCCGCTTTTTTGCCTCCTCTTCGGCATCTCTAACCTGTTTAATACAATCATCCTCTTTATCTTTAATCTCCCTTAGAACCTCTATAACCATTTCCTTCTCCCTACCCATATGAAAATTATTACTATTATTTAAATTTTGTCTAAGTATTATAGCCAAACTATAAAACAAAAAGATGCATCGATAAATCTCTTTTGTTTAATCGTTAGACATATATTTAAATAGATTATTATTGTCTATCATATATTATAAAAAGAGGAATACAAATGAGAAAAAATCTCTTAAAATGCATAGGATGCCTTTTGATGATCCCATCAATGCTTCTCATTCTGCAATCTGTGAATGCAGTAGAGATAGACAAGATCGGAGAAAAAAGTGTATATCCAAAGATAATATACATTCAAGGTGAGGTTAGCCCAAATAAGATAGATTTTTACTCTCTCGAATATCTTAGAAAAGGAGCGGCTGTTACTATTGAATTAGATCAACCAAAAACTTATGGAGATAGCGCAAAGATAAGGATACTCGACAGGATGTCCCCACAGAGTGATATTTATCCGAGGTGGACATCTGTCTATAACGGACAGCCTTATCAATATATCGTACCTTACAGTGGAGAATATATGATGCAGATAAGAGGATCTTATCCAGATACAGAATATTCGGGCGTTATAACAATAGTTAATTGATCTGATAGCGGAATCTCATAGAAAAATAACGTTACCTACACCTATTTTTTTAATGTTTGATGAAATTTTTTCGATCTCTTCAATAGGTGTACAGTGCATGAATGCTAAAAAAGGAAGATTTTTTAACATGAATATATCCGTCTCGTCCAAAGAATGAACTCCGCCAATGATACCAAATATATTTCCTTTTTTAGACACAATTTTAAATATCTGAGCAATACTTGAATGGGCACAACCAGTTAAAACCAGAAATCCTTCGCCCGTTTTTATTGCCAAAGATTGTTCCTTTATCGATTTACCAAGCGGGCCTGTAGAAAATATTTTCTCGCTTATATATGTAGGCTCTTCTACTATGATTAGATTTGCCATTTTTTTGATCTTTTTAAGGATATCGGGTGAAAAAGAGCTTAATCCATAAACATCTATGTCAGAATTAAGTTCAAGTATATCGAAGAGACCACCTATATGTTCCTCATGATCATGAGATATTACAATCTTTTTAATGCTTTTTACATCTACTCCTAATGCTTCCATATTATCTAACAAGATTCTTCCATCTCTTCCCGCATCAAATAGTAAATTCTCTCCATTTATAAAATAAGACAATCCCCTATCGGCTTTAATGTTTCCTCCATAGTAGTTTGTACGGTCGTCATAAACAATTGTTAATATTGTCATTATTAAATCACTCTATCTTTTGCATTAATAAAAAATCGAAGTTTTTCACGTTTTAATATAATTTTTTATATTCAACATCCTTATCCCTTGATATAATACTATCGTTATCAATTTGTGATAGATTACAGGACATCTATAAGATAATAAACTCCTGATCAACTATTCTTATATACCAATTCAAGTTTTTCGATATTATTTAATGATGATAGTAGACCTATAAGTGTATTTTTAGTCAATTCTCTAACGAGTTTACCCATAGGTATCTCTTCATCATTCATTATTATTTTTATATCTTTTATATCTGAGAGATAGATACACTCGTTTAATGATGCGTCCCCTTTATAGATACATTCGGCCATCTTTTTACAGTCTAATCCACATTTCAAACAATTTAATCTGGGTAATTTTTTGTATATTCGTTCTATCTCGATCTCTTGTATAATATAATTCAAAATTTCTTCTTTATTATCCCCTTCCAATACTATATTCTTAGCGTTAATATTATCCAATGCTATCTTGAGGTTATCTTCATCATTAAACCCCTCTACAAGGATGACATTAGGAGAAGACATATGTTCTACTAGATTAACGGTATCTATAAAATTTAGAGATCGTTTAAGAATGATGATAGTCTCTTTATCTGATGAACCGACAATAACACTAACGCCTGCATTATCCATCGTTTTGACTTCAGCCCCTGCAATATGTTTTATAGTAGCCACCTTGAAACCTTTTTCCATTAATCTATGTGCAATAGATACAATCATACTGGTCTTTTCTGAGTTTGATCTTCCAATAAAACCGATTATTGCCATAGATATACAAATACCTCCGATCCTTTCTCAACTATTTTTAAATCGCCTGGTATATAGATAAATCCATCCGAATTAGATATGCTTGTTATCATGCTCGATCCTTTGAATATTGGTATAGCATCCCCATTATGCAACTTTACAGGATAGATCATCGTCCGTTCATCTTTTAATATAACCTTTTCAGACATTTTTGCTCTCACCTTTATAAATTTTTTTTCAGGCAATCGTGCCATAATCCTAAGTGCTGGTAATAAGAGAATATATGCATTGATAAAACAAGATGTTGGATTGCCTGCCAACCCAAATATGGGTTTATTATCAACGATACCGAAAAATACTGGTTTTCCTGGTTTCATCGAGACACCATGAAATTTTATCTCACCCAAATCTTCTATAACCTCGGTTAAAATATCTCTACTTCCTACAGAAGATCCTGCAGATAAGATTATCATATCTTCTTTTAGAGCCTTTTTTATAAGATTTTTTACATCATCAAACCTATCTTTAGCAATTCCATACGATCGGGCTATCCCACCATTACATGATATGAGAGAACTTAACGTATATGTATTGACGTCATATCTATCTCCTTTGTTCAATATGGACCCTATCGGTTTTATCTCGTTGCCTGTGGATATTATCCCGATTCGTGGTTTATCAAAGACATTTATCTCTTTCAGACCTAATGCAGCAATAACACCTATCTTGTTAGGACTTAATACCTCTTTACTCTTTAAAACAATCTCGCCTCTCTTAAAATCGGATCCTTTTTTTGAGACATTAAGAAAGGGTTTAACAGGCTCAAAAATCTCTATCTCATCACCTATTCTTCTAGTATCTTCAAATTTTACTACAGCATCGGTTCCATATGAAATCCTCGCACCTGTTGCCACTTTTACACAACAACCAGGTTCTATAACTATATTCATAGTATCTTCTGCAAAGATAGTTCCCACAATCTTAAACCTTCTTTTATCCGTTGTTTCTTCCGATTTTAATGCATATCCGTCCATTTCAGATCTGTTATATCGAGGATGGTCAAAATTTGCTACTATATCTGTAGCCAACACCCTACCAGTAACCTTTTCGATAGTTACTCTATTATTCCTATCGATCGGATTAATATTATCCTTTATTATTTCTATTGCTCTTTCTATAGATATCAGATTATTTAATCCTCTTTTCATAAGTAAATCTCTCCATTCTCAATCTATTCTGTTATATTTTATCATCTAATTTATTATTAAAATATATTATCAAGATATACTTAAGAATAATGTCGAAGTACGGAGTGTGTAAACTAATGGCTTTAAATGGCGAGGTTTTTATATCAAAACTTCCCATAGCAATAAACAAAAAGATTATATATAAACAGAAGATCTTTGTTATTTACCTTGTTACAAAGATAAAGTATTAATAATAGACGATGTTTTAATGCCGGGGTGGCCTAGCTGGTTAGGGCGTCAGACTCATAGGGTGAATCTGATAAATGATTAAAAAGACGCCTGGGCAATCTGAAGGTCGCGGGCTCGAATCCCGCCCCCGGCATCTTAATAGTAAAGTACCTATTTTTATCCTATTAAATATATTATGTTCGATGATATAATCAGACAGGTCGTTCCAATAACATCCATTATACTTGCAATGAGCGGGATGACTATGTTATCGGGATCTAATCCAAATTGCCAAGATAAATAGATTAGCAGATACGAGATCAAGAGCGAGATTAAACTTATGATCATTCCCGTTATAACACAGATATAAAAGAGATTAGAGAATCCTGGACTGGATATACCAAAAATAAAAGAGATGATATGCAATATTATAGACAATACAAGAGATATACATATAGATAAAAAGATATACGGAAAAAATCCTTTAACTGCATCAAAACTTGGTAAAAATCTAAATTTTATAGTCATTCCTGTATAAAGTGATGATATCATCCTTGATGCAAAAACTCCTCCTAAATTGCCACCCCATGTAGAAAAAGATGGTACTGCTATCAGTATAACAAGATAAACTACTGTTATCATATTAATATTGTATTCCAAGACGATACCACTCACTATTGTGATAATGATACAGATCATCAATACAGGGAGCGACTGAATAATAGTATCTGCCAAATTTTTCTTGGTTAATCCATATATTAACGATAAGACACTGGCTGATATAAAAACAAGTAGTAAGATTACGTATGCTGTATTGTATCCTTTTATGAAAGAGCAGAAGATTGATGCAAAAAAAAGTATCGGTATCGTAACGAGATCACCGAATGCCGCGATTAAAGGAGTACTGATGTTATCAGGATCCCATCCTCTTTCAAAACTCTTAGATGCTATGAATACTGTGTAATGCCTTAATATAATATTTGCTAGGATTCCTGTAGTCATAGATATCATTATCAAATCCTGAAAAGGCATCATTTTAAATTTGAAGACTTTACCGATGATATATCCAATCAATGCTATTAAAAAAGATATATTTAATGTCTGTATGATTGAAACGATCCTATTTTTTTTAATTATCGGGTCTTTATATATATTCTTGAATTCTACCAGATTTATCTCACCGGTATGCATCCTTGTAGAGATTCTAGATCCAATAGAGGAGAATATGTTTCCACATGAGGCTCTTGTAGCAGGAATTATAACCATCAGTCCAGGAAGAGTAAAAAAAAGATCTTTGATACCGCCGAGAAAAACACCTGCAAAAAGTTCTATTAAAATAGCAATAATCAGAGCAAAAAAGCCTTCTTTTATTATTTTAGATGATTTTCTTATGTTCTCTTTTATAGCCGTGGCTACTTTTACATCGTATAATATTGCAATAGATACAGATATCTTTTTTAGATACATCATTCATACCCACGGTATCTGGAGGTTTCTTTCTCATCTTTGTGTCTATTCGCTCCTTTTTAAGAACAAAACTATTTTTAAATTTTATATTTAAAGTTTATCATCTATATATTCTTGGATATATAAAAAGGTTTTATAGTTATAATATATATTATAATAATTAATTTTAGTTTTATTAATTTATTGTTGAATAATTTAAATATTGTAGGTATATCCTTCATTCAGGGTTCAAAAAATATATTCAACATTGTACAGGTAAAAAAGATACGGGCCGAGAGGGATTCGAACCCTCGACCTACAGATTAAGAGTCTGTCGCTCTACCTAGCTAAGCTACCGGCCCATCTTATAAAAATAATCGTATCTTCTAAACACAACATAAAGAAGAATCGATATTTAAAACTTCTGTCGGTATTTGTTTGATATTTATAATAGAATCTTATATTAAACTTTACTTTTCTCTATAAAAACATAACACAATGTATAAATTATATAATTAATCGATGTTTAACTTAAATCAATATCTATAAAACGGGTTTATAAAGATGCTTAAAAATAGATTTTTATAATTTGCCTAATATTTATTAATGAATAAAAAAAGTGAATTAAGAAGTTTCATAAACTTTAAATAAACTAAATACATCGATTAACTAATAGTAAAGGTGTCATAAAAATGGAGTTTAAATTAACAGAAGAACAACAAGATATAGTTAATGCAGTACGGGAGTTTGCAGAAAAAGAATTCGATATCGATTATGCAAGAGAATGTGATCAACAACATAAAAAACCGGTAGAATTATTTAAAAAGGCAGCAGATAACGGATTTATATGCGTACACTTTCCAGAGGAATATGGCGGGCAAGGTTTAGGCTGGTTTGAAAATGCTTTAATCGTGGAGACGCTTTGCAGGGTAGATTCTACATTAGGCACTGCAACATTCTTACCTAAATTTGCTAGCGAGCTTATTCTGTTATATGGTAATGAAGAACAAAAAAATAAGTATCTACCAAAAGTAACCAGTGGAGAATGGATATCTTCAGGGATGTTCACCGAACCAAATCATGGTAGTGATATTGCAACATCAGACACTACCGCTGTTTTAAAAAATGGAAATTTGGTTATTAATGGGACTAAAACGTTTATTACTAACGGAGAACTTGCATATTTTGGCACAACTCTGGCTCAAACACAAGAGGGAGCAAAACACAGAGGCCAAAGCATGATTATAATAGACGATCTCCAAAATAGGAATGGTGTATCTATTACAGACGTAGGATTGAAATTTGGTATTCGTTCTTCCAGTACCTGCGAAATAGCGTTCAGCGATGTAGAAGTACCAGAAGAGAATCTTCTTGGAGAAAAAAACAAAGGTTTCTATCAGGCAATGAACTTTTTCAACGAGAGTAGGATTGAAATAGCTGCTCAAGCACTTGGAATTGCTGAATGTGCTTTTGATAAGACTTTATCATACATAAGAGAGAGAAAACAGTTTGGAGTTCCGATAGGATCGTTCCAGGCATTACAATTCAGAGTAGCCGATATGGCAGCAAAGATAGATGCCGCTAAATTGCTTGTGTATCGGGCAGCATGGAAAGCCGATTATGATAAACCAGATCCGGTGTTTACCGCTATGGCAAAACGTTTTGCATCCCGTGTAGCGGTAGAAGTAGCTGATGAAGCGATGCAGATGCATGGTGGTTACGGATATATGGCGGAGTACGATGTAGAACGGGTTTATAGAGATGCAAAGATCACGGAGATTTACGAAGGTACCAGCGAAGTTCAAAGAATGGTTATCGCCAACAATATCATCGGAAAATTATAGATGAATATTACTCATAAACCTGTTCCTGCACATCACACCCCAATTTACCGATTGCATCCGCTCTACATTGTCTGCAATGCTTCATTTGTTTGATAATACCATCTAATTCGGCTTGTTTTTTCCTTATTTCTTTAACTGTTGGGGATCTTAAATTTGCAAACTTATACTGTGGAATCAGAGGGATTATGTTCTGAAGATACACACCCAGCTCTCTTGCTTTCTTTGCTATATCTATGATATGGTCGTCGTTTATTCCAGGTATATATACGGTATTTACTTTAATGATCATCTTAAGTTCGATTGCTTTTTTAATCCCTTCCAATTGATTATCAAGCAGTATTTTAGCCCCCTCTTCTCCTGTAAAAATCTCATCATGATAATTTATAAAAGAGTATATCTTAGCTCCGATCTTTGGATCGACGGCATTGATAGTAACTGTAATGTTTCCAACATCTAACTCATTTAATAAATCTACTTTTTCAGGAAGCAACAATCCATTGCTACTTAAACATTTAAGCAAATGTGGAAAATTCTCTTTTATTAATTTAAGAGTCTCAAAAGTTTCATTATTGTACAATGGCTCGCCTGGTCCTGCAATTCCGATAACCTTTATATATGGAAACTTTTTTATAGCGTCTCTAACGTATTCTACCGCCATTTTTGGTGTTATCAATTTACTACAAACACCAGGGCGGCTCTCGTTTACACAATCAAAATCTCTTATGCAGTAGTTACATTGCATGTTACACTTTGGAGCGACTGGAAGATGCATTCTCCCATACAGATGGCATGCTTTCTCATCATAGCAGGGATGCTCTTTTATTCTCCGCATCTGTGTTATTAAAAGTTCTGGATCTATAGATGATGATGTTTCAGTCTTGTTATCTTTATCGGTCATGGTATCACTTTTTCATGTATTTATGAATAAGTTATTAAAAAACGTTTGCCTATTTTATCAATAATTTCGTTCGATCGATAGATTTTTAGAAAGTGTCAAATGGATTTGAAACTATATATACTAACGCGGTAGACGAAGTTGTTGATGCTGATTTTTACAAATAGCACACTCTTTAGCGGTTAATTCTTTAGACGCATCCAGAAAGAACCTATCTGAAAAAGCTCTTTGTTTTTTTGCATAGCCACACAAGAAATAGCATTATGGGTACTTCAGTTAACACTCCAACTACAGTAGATAGAGACGCCCCAGAATTAAGACCAAAGAGCGTTGTTGCTGTTGCTATTGCAACTTCAAAGTGGTTACTGCCCGCTATTATGGCGGTTGGAGCTGCATCTTCATAGCCAAGCCCTATAGCTTTTGATAGAATGTAAGCTATAGAGAATATGACTACAATGTTTATGAATATTGGAACAGCGAGCATTCCTATGATGGCTGGCAGCTCTATTATAGCATTGCCTTGGTAAGCAAAGAGTACGACAAGAGTTATCAGCAGAGCTATTATTGAGGTTCTGCTCAGTGAAGGTACCAGACGCTCTTCAAACCATACCCTTCCTTTTGCTTTCAGAGCGTACCACCTTGTAAACCAGCCTGCAGCCAGCGGAGCACATATGTAAACAATAACTGTCAGAGCAATAGTCTCCCATGGTATGATTATGCCAGATATTCCAAGAAGCAGGGTTGCAAGTGGGGCATACAATATAACCATCATTATGGTATTTATCGCTGTCATGACAAAGGTGTGGCCCATGTTTCCTTTAGCCAGATAGCTCCAGACCAGCACCATTGCCGTACATGGTGCCACCCCTAATAATATAAGACCTGCATTATACTGTTGCGTTAGCGGTATTACCCCCTGCAGGGTCTCGGTGCTTGTTGCAGACATAAATCTCAAGAATATCACGTTTATGAACAGCCATGAAAAAAATGCCATTGTGAATGGTTTTACAGCCCAGTTCATCACAAGGGTTGCTGCTATGGGTCTCGGAGACCTCAGAGCATTTTTTACCTCTCCAAAACTTATCTGAACCATTATCGGGTAGATCATGAAAAACAGGCATATCGCTATTGGTATTGAGACATGTGCTATTTCTATTGCAGCCAGAATATCGGATATCTGTGGAAACATTCTACCTAAAGTAGTTCCTACAGCTATGCATAGAAGAACCCATAGACTAAGATACTTCTGCCATAATCCAAGTTTCATCTTAGTCATTTTCTATTTCTTCTTTTCTCAATATTAAAAAGGTTTACGACTAATTTGTTAATATATCCGTTCTTTTTGCATTTGTTTCTCCTGATCTCTCTCCATTTGTTTTTGAACGGATAATAAAGAACTCTTAAGTGAATCTATAAGATCCCACCTCTTTTTGTACATCTTTATCTTTGAATCTTCGCTCTCTTTTACGACTCTTTTAACTACTCCAGGCTCACCCTGCCCAACGTACAACTTATCTGGTGTTTTTACATAAGTACTGATCTTATAGTAGGGTATGCCACCCTTATCCCTCTCTTTATTAACCACTATCTTGATCCAATGTAATCTTCTCGCAAATCTAGCAATCTTCCTAACTTCCGTCTCAATGATCCTCTCTGCAAGAAATCGGTATTCTTCATCAATCTCACCTTGTATCTCTACTTCAATCATTGCTTCTTCTTTAAGCGCTCGTAGATACTTCATTATGTCCTTAACAGTGATAATACCTCTCAACATATCGTCTTTTACGATTGTCACACCCCTTATATTGTATTTTTGCATTAAATCTGCCACATCTGCAAGATTTGAGTCTATCTTTGCTGTAATTACAGGAGTACTCATAATTGTAGAGACTGGATGTGCCATTCGTGGTATCCTTTCTCCTTTTACCTCACCGATAGTAGCTTTCTTTTTTGGCTTGTAGATTCTGGTTAAGATATCACCATCTGTAACAATACCAGTTAAACAACCTTTTTTATCAAATACGGGTAATCTATCTATATTGTTCTCTCTCATAATACTTCTTGCTTTACCAATACTATCCGTCTCCTTAATATATATCGGATCTCTTGTCATTACTTTAGTAACTTCAATATCTCTAAGTATAGGAGAATCGGAGCCTTTCTTCATTATATCATAATCGGTAACTATCCCTACAAGTTTTTCGTTCTCATCCACGACGGGTAATGCTCTTTGTCCGCTATCGATCATGGCACATATTGCATCGATGATTGTGGAATTTTTATGGATACAGTATGGCTTGAACATATACTCATCTACAGGCACCTCAGGATTCGATGCGAATAGCAGATCTCGCAGGTAGATGAGGTAAATATTATCATTTGCAAGTATAACTAAATTATGAAAATTGTTCTTTTCCATAATACTGATAGCCTTTGTTATTGGTGTATCAGGGGTTAACGTAACCACATCCTTTGTACAAATGTTTATTACTGGCTCTTCAAACATAATTCTCTCCTCATTTTATAATTGTTATATCTATCATTAAATATTTATGGTTAATCTACATTAGATCATCTGATCAATGAGGATCAAATTAATAAAATTTGTTTAATCTACTCTATATCAAAGATAAATGAAAAAGTTTTTAAGCAATCATTTCAGAAAGTTATAGATGATTTAAAATGGCAAATTTACCACCAATTTTGAGAGTTTTAAAAGAAAAAGATCCTGAATTTTTAGAGATGTAATAGTATGTAATGCCAAAGAAGGTATGGGAATAATAGAGGCATAAGCTTACGAGACAGGAATCAGTGCAAAAGGTCTTATGGGACCGATCTGTTCTACAATCGTGGCTCTTTAACAAGAGAAGTCGTATTCTGTCTAGCTGACAGGGGAAGCAGACAACCTCTTAAGCTAAACGATGATGAGATGATAGTAGGAATACCTTTTGAGAGGTTAGAGAGCGTTTTAAGAGGATTGGATGGAATTAGCAAAAGAAGAATAGAATAGATAATTTGCTGAAGTTTTGCGTTCTACTAAGTTATTCATCGTAGAGTTGTACGGATAGATTGTTTAAAACGCAAAAATCCATCAACTTATTTTTTTTATTTAAAGATGATAAAAATTATAGAACTTTATCAGCATAGACAGCTCAGCAAATCCCGATACTTTTAAAATCAGACAAAGAATATAAAGCATATTTAAAAAAGTTCTTTGAAAGATGGATTCTTAATTTTATTAAAAAAGATAAAACTAATGATAAAGACAAAAAGGTTTGAGGAGAGTAAGAGTTATATCAAATATCCTTTGCCATGGCATATTATCTAAAACAGCTAAAGGAACATCTATAAATGTTAGCCTAAACGTAGATTTCATATAATAAAAAAGCATATATACTGAAAGAATTTAGCATGGATAAAAAATGTCAAAAATGTAAAAGATCTGGACGGGTCATATCCCATGGTAGCTGTGAGGGTGAGGCGTTGGTTTCACAGAAAGATATCTCCTTTCTCGGAGGTGTGGATCCAAAGACCGGGATTGTGATCGATGAATTTTCTGATATAAGAGGATGTTGTATAAAGGATAAAATCTTGGTTTTTCCTAAAGGCAAAGGTAGCACGGTTGGATCGTACATAATATTGCAACTGAAAAAGAATGGTGTTGCGCCTCTTGGAATCATCAATAAAAATGCAGAGGTAATAGTAGCCATAGGAGCGATAATTTCGGAGATCCCTATGATAGAGATCGATAATATAAATCTCATTAAGACGGGTGATCTTGTGAAGATTGACGCTACTGGTAAAATAGGATATGTAGAGATTACGAATCTCTGACCTCATATTCGGCTTGAAATAATACAGCAAAAAAGGTTTGAATAACTAATGAGTACCACTTCAAAGATAATTCTGATTGTATTGTTTATATTTATAATCCGATGGATCGTTATCTATTTATTAGACCGCAAAGGGTTTTTAGAAAGGCATAATATTGTTGCTATCGGACCAATATTGATGTTTAAGACGTACAAAGGCCAAAACTTTTTAAGAAAAATTGCTCAACCGAAGCGATTCTGGCGAGGTTTTGCATCTATAGGAATCCCGATAGTATTTATAGCAATGATATTTATGTTTATCCTCTTCATGAGAGTCATTCTGATAACATTCACCCAACCTCCGCCACCGCCGAATTCTCTCACATCACCAAGAAACATCCTTTTAATCCCAGGATTAAATACGTATATCCCATTAGTAGAGGGGATTATAGGATTGATCATCACTCTAGTGGTCCATGAATTTGCCCATGCAATACTTGCGAAGGTAGAGGATATAAAAGTAAAATCCCTCGCGTTGCTTACCGTTATCATTCCAATCGGTGCTGCTACAGAGATAGACGAAGATGAATTGTTCGGTAAATCTGATAAAGAAATAAACGAGGAAAAAGAAGTAAAACCAAAAAAGGTTGCTAAAAGTGGGGAACGAATCCGAATTTTGTCGGCAGGCGTGATAAGCAATTTTTTTATAGCATTAATCGCATTTTTATTATTTTTTGGTCCTGTGTTAGGATCAATCGCTCCAATAAATGAAGGAGTTGCAGTATCTTATACTATGGAGGGTTTTCCTGCTGCTAATGCTGGTATTGATAATGGAGAGATAATAAAAAGTATAAATGGGCAGGAGAT
Source organism: Candidatus Methanoliparum thermophilum (assembly GCA_004212075.1). Lineage (GTDB taxonomy): Archaea > Halobacteriota > Methanoliparia > Methanoliparales > Methanoliparaceae > Methanoliparum > Methanoliparum thermophilum. The sequence goes on along the minus strand of RXIF01000012.1, from coordinate 54,640 downwards.
AAAGACTATAAACGATTTTTTTGTTTATATGGATAGTACCGCACCAGGAGATACGATTACAATCGTGACAGATAAGGGAGAGTACAATATAGTGCTTGCAGAAGGTTATCCCGGCCTTTTGGTATACGATATCGGTGGGAGTTTGAATTCTATAAAAAACCTGCCTAAGACGCTCGGGACATTGGATGGCTGGTTGGCTTTATATGGGTTGCCTCTTCTATATATGGGATTCTTGAATAATCTTGCCACGTTCTATGTACCTGTTGGACTTGCCTCTATATTTGGTAGCGGATTCTTCTGGATTGCAAAGATACTCTTATGGATAGGCTGGATAAACCTCGTTGCAGGATTGTTCAACTCTTTACCGGCTACACCTCTAGATGGTGGGTACATTTTACGAGAAGCTCTATTTAAAACCTTTAGCAAGATAACAAAAAATAAAGAATGGGCAGGAAGGATGTCACATACGGTAGTTAACTTTTTAGGAATTTTGGTATTCATATCTATATTATCCGCAATATTATGGCAGTCTTGGGGATATATCTATTAATACAGATAACATAGAAATTTAAAAGAAGATAAGATAGGGTATAAAATGAAAGAGATTGATCAGATAAGATTAAAGAAAAATATGAACCTGGGAGAATTTTTAAGTTATTTTAAAAATACTGCATTCAATTCTAGAAGATTGGCAAGTGCCGTAGATATATATGCAGAGATGATCGAAAAGGATGCAAAAAAATTTTTTGGTTTGGCAGGCGCGATGGTTCCTGCTGGAATGAGACAGATTATAGTTGATATGATGGATAGAGGATGGATAGATGTTCTTGTAACCACTGGAGCAAATTTGACGCACGATCTTATAGAAGCATTCGGTTATCATCATTATATGAATAACTCCAATAATAAAGAGTATAAACATTTATCAGATTCCGATCTGTTAGAGGAGGGGATAAGTAGAATCTATGACGTGTTTATCACTAATGATGCGTTTATAAATTTTGAAGAGGATTTATGGAAGATTTTAGACGATATCGGAGAAAAAGAGAATATTTCAATAAGCAATCTTATCAAAGAGATTGGTGCTCGACTTAAAGATAAAAATTCGATTATAGGTAAGGCTTACGAGAAGGATGTTCCCATATTCTGCCCAGCATTGGCCGATTCGATCTTTGGATTACAAGTATGGATGTATGGACAGACGCACAAATTTAAAGTGGGAGCATTCGATGATTTGAATGATTTAACCAATATATGCTTCGAATCTGATAAAAACGGAGTCTTGATCGTTGGTGGTGGCGTGCCTAAAAATTTTATACTTCAGATGATGCTATTAAAACCGGATAGCGGGTTCGATTATGCTATACAGATAACGATGGATAGACCTGAAACAGGCGGGTTGTCAGGAGCAACCCTTGAAGAGGCAGTCTCATGGGGAAAGATAAAATATAGTGGAAAATCAGCAGTAGTTTATTCAGATGCAACTATAGCGCTCCCATTGATATACGGCGCATTGATCGATAGATTTCAATGAGCGGTTTAATATTTGCAATGGATCTTACAGATAAGTATAGATCATTAAATCTGTTAAAAGATATAAGCGAGTTTATAGATTATGTAAAAGTAGGCTATCCCCTGATCTTATCTGCAGGTATCGGTATAATAGGCGATCTTTCAAGATACTCTCCAGTGATCGCAGACTTAAAAGTTGCCGATATTCCTTATACTAACGAGATGATATGTAGAATAGCTTTTGAGAATGGTGCCAAAGCCGTTATATCACATGGGTTTACAGGATCTTACTCTTTAAAAGCTTGTATAGAGACTGCAAAAGAATACGATGGAGAGATATACGTTGTAGTAGATATGAGCAATCCGGGCGCAGACGAGTTTATCCGACCGAATACTAAAAATCTTTGTAAAATGGCAGTAAAATATAAAGTAACAGGTGTGGTTGCTCCTGCAAACGATCCTGAAAGATTAAAAATAATCAGAAGATATGTAAAAAATCTGAGGATGATCTGTCCGGGTGTTGGTGCTCAAGGAGGATCGATACGTGAGGCACTCTCTGCCGGGGCTGATTATTTAATAGTGGGCAGGAGTATTTATACAGCAAAAAACCCAATAGAGGCTGCGAAACGTATAAGAAATGAGATATTACAAGATAGCCGATGATGAATTAAAAACCTGATTTAAAAAAATGATGAACCCTATGAGTTCTGAGGCATCTTATGAATGCTTAATAAAATAATAAATAAAAAATAATAAATAAAAAGTTAAAAAATATAAAAATCAAAAATATCACGAATGTTAATTCGTGAACCACAAATCTTCGATTTGTAATATTACTTCAACAAACCCTGCTTCTTCATCTTTTTTATCTCTTCATCTCTCAGTTTTCTCTTGAATATCTTCTCCGTTATAGTCCTTGGCAATTCCTCATCTCTGAACTCTACAGATTTTGGGACGGCGTAAGGTGGTACTCTCTCTTTCAGATACTGTACTATATCATCTTCCTTGATTTTACCTCTGTATTCGGGTTTCAGAACGATAAAAGCTTTTACGCGTTCACTGCCAGGTCTTTCCGGATCGGGTATTCCTACCACTGCAACCTCATCTACTCCAGGGTACTCGTATAGTAAATCATCCATCTCTCTCGTGTATACCTTGTATCCAGATACGTTCACCATATCCTTCGTTCTATCCACGACATAGAAATGACCCCACTCGTCTATCTTCACCACGTCCCCGCTATGCACATATCCCTCTCCATCCATACCAGACCCCACATCAGGCCAGTATCCTAACATCTTCCAAGGCGCATCAAGACACATCTCTCCTCTCAATCCTTCTTTTACTACCCGAGATATCGGTATCACCTCTCCTGTATCTTCATCTATTATCTTTACCTTCAAATCAACACAAGGTATCCCTATCGATCCTACTAACTCTTTCTTTCTACCCTCCTCCGTTGTAACTATATTCTTCGTTCCAAAAGATATTAAGATGTTTGCAAGTCTTCCAAAATTATCTGATCCGATCAAAGATTTCACTGTCTTTAATATGCTATCCATTCCGGGAAGATCTAGTAATCTGTTACCTATATGCAATACCTTTCCTACGTTCTCTCTACTGCCGAGTATCGGTACCAACATCGATACGACGGATGGAACATGTGTTACAGGGGCAAACTCTGATAAACCGTATCCTTCACCCATTATACTTCCTGTTTTCTCTTCTACAGATTTATGTATCTCTGGAGCGAGTGCTGCCGAACCAGAGATATAGATCATTCCAAAGTCCTTTGCCTCCTCCTCTTTTAAGAGTTTCCAGAATTGAGTCGGTGCTCCAATACATAATACAGGATGGTACTTCTTTACCAGCCTGACAAACTCTTTTGTATCTCTCGGATCGGTTACTTGTAGGGCTGTAAGCCCAATGCTCAGACATAGAAGGGTCTCACCATGTCCGTATACATGAAACAACGGAAGGGGTATGATTGCTCTACCTAACCCCTCCATCAATTTTACAAGGGACCTTGGAAAGGCTGTATTCATAACCGCCTCCGATTGTGCTACTAATCCCTTATGTGACAACATAACACCCTTTGGTATCCCTGTAGTACCACCAGTAAAGAAGAGTACAGCCGCATCGTTTTTAGGATCGATATCGACTTTGGGCGGGTTGGGAGGATACTTCTTGATCAGGTCGGTAAGCCAGATTATACCCTCCTCTTCCTCGTGTATAGGCGGGCTCATAGAATAATCTTCAGTCTTCGTCACGATTATGTTCTCTACCCCTACCTTCCCGCTTGCTTCTTTGACCTTATCCAACACGTCCCTATCTTTTACATTTGTATGACAGCATATCACCGTCTTTACTCCAGCTCTCGTCCATTTATCGACAAGACCATCTACAGAATCGATAACACTCTGTAAAGTACATATACCGCCTATTTCAGGGATAGCAAGGTCTGCTAATACCCCTTGGATAGAAGTAGGAAGAACAGTAGCTACTACGTCTCCTTTTTTAATACCTAAATCTGCTAATGCCGTGGCAAGCCTATCAACGTGGTCTTTCAACTCTTTATATTTCATCTCGTAATCGAATTGAACCAATGCTAACTGATTGGGATATCTTCTTGCTGGTCTATCTAGATGATACTCTGTATATCTCATATCTGGATAAGGCTCTAGAGTCTCTGGTGCTCCTAATAATTCATGCTCCTTTAACCAAGGTCGTTCTAAATATTTATTTTCTTCCATTTTAAACACCTTTATATTGTTATGATTTATTTATATAAAAATATTTCTATATAAAATTAAAATATATAACCTGTTGATTTAGATATCTCTCCTCTCATATTTGTTCTCATTAATCTTTTAACCTCTTCTAAGTCTTTTGTCTGTCCTAAAACCCACATGAGCTTTGTTAAAGCTGTTTCAGGAAGAATATCCTCACAATCTATAACTCCTGCCTTTATCATCATTCTACCTGTATCATACACTCTATTAGAGACCCGTCCGTTTAAACACTGGGATGTTATTACTATGGGAATATCCTGCTTTAGATGTGGTATCCATGCTGAAGAGACATGCCCTAGACCAGTGCCTTCAATCACCACTCCTTTGTATCCTTCTTCTACAAAAAAATCGATGATGCCTGGATCACAGCCAGGATAAAATTTTATGAGAGCACACTTCTCTTCTATTTTATCGTATAATCTTAAATCTTCTTCATCTCTCTTTTTATACCTATCCGAAAACAGATTTATCTCTAAATCAGGGTAGTTTATCTTTCCAATTGGTACAGAGTTAATTGATCTAAACGCATCCCTTCTAGAGGTATGCATCTTCCTTACATTCGTTCCTTTATGTATCAAACAAAAATCGTCCGAAATTGTACCGTGCATCACAACAGAAACCTCTGCTATATCTGATGTTGCCGTTTTTGTGGCACAAATCATGTTTACATAACTATCGCTGCTTGGTCTATCCGAACTTCGTTGGCTACCAACTAAAACAACAGGGATTGGTGTTCTAAGCATAAAAGATAATGCAGATGCGGTATAATTCATCGTGTCCGTTCCATGCGCAATAACCACACCATAAGATCCTTTTTTTATCTTATCATAGACAGCTCTTGCTATATCAACCCAATTTTTTGGAGAGATGTTCTCGCTCAATATGTTGAACAGCTGATCTGTATCGATAGTAGCAATATCAGAAAGTTCTGGTATTATCTTTATAATCTCGTCCGCTTTAAATTGGCTCGTAACGGCACCTGTTTTATAATCTATTCGGCTTGCTATTGTTCCACCTGTAAAAATCACTGAAACGTTGGGTAAACCCTTTTCTTTAGCGGTAAGATCCTGATTTTTATTATCAAGTATAGAAGAATCAATCTCTTTTTTACTCTTTATAATCTCTATAAACGTCTTTTCATCGATGTTAATTCCTATATTATAACCATTCTCAAGTTTTAAGACTATTGTATCGTCTATAGAAGGCATTACAGTTCCTTTATACTCTACACCATCTTTTTTTATCTTTATTAAATCTCCCTCTTCTATATCGATCATATCAAACATCCTTACATATACTTAAAAGTTCATTTATTCTTCCTTTTATTTTCTGAGCCAGATCATTTATTTCAGACTCATCCTTTTTTAAAATACTCTCTCTCTCTTCTATCATCCTTTTAACTTCAAAATGAGATGTTCCTCCGATACTCGTTCGTCTCTCTATATTCTTAGTAGAATTTAAAGCATTTTCTACGTCAATACTCTTCAATCCAAGATCACTCAATTTTTTTCCTATCTTTTTCAAAGAAATATCATTCAATCCGTCTGTTACCTTTTTTATGTCATAAAAATTTTTATGACCATTATAATTCTTGGTAAACTCTCCTACGATCGAATGTGCAACTCTGAATGGGATCTTTGTTTTAATGGTAATGATATCTGCCAACTCTGTTGCAGTCGTGAAACCTTTGTCAGATTCTTCCAACATAACACCCTTATTTATCTTCAACGTATCTATTATTCTGCTTAAAATCTTCAAAGTGATCTTTACAATATTAATGGATTGTAATAGATGTACTGAGACCTCTTGATTATCTAAATTATAGGAAAACGGAATAGCTTTGCATATAGATAAAGTAGCCGTCAAGTATCCTATCAAACTCCCAGATTTTGCTCGCATGAGTTCAAGAGAATCTGGATTTTTCTTTTGAGGCATAATGGAACTTGTAGATGCAAAAGAATCGTTTATTTCTATGAAATTAAATTCCGATGTAGACCAAAGGATGAGTTCTTCTGCCAATCTGCTTACGTCGATCATTATCAATGTAACATCAAAGATCATCTCTAAAATAAAATCTCTTGTGCTTACAGCGTCCATTGAGTGCTCTACTATATCATCGAATCCCAGCAGGTATGCCGTTCTTTCTCTATCTATTTTAAAGCCTGTACCTGCAAAAGCGGCTGATCCTAACGGTGAAAGATTTAACCTTTTATAAAAATCTTTTAACCTGTCAAGATCTCTTTTGAAAACGTCATAATGAGCTAAATAATGATGAGACAGGAGTATCGGTTGTGCATGTTGCATATGAGTATAGCCTGGCATGATAACATCTAAATTATCCTTTGAAAATTTTAGTATGGTATTGAGGAGGTCTATTATTAATTTCATAATATTTATCGTCTCTTCTCTCGATTTAAATCTTAAACAAGTGGCTACCTCATCGTTCCTTGATTTGGCGGTGTGTATTTTTCCCCCGATACTGCCCAATTTCTCAATAATCTTGCTTTCAATGGCAACATGAACATCTTCGTAGTTTTCTATCTCAATATCTTCATTTTTTACCTCTAAAAGAGCTTTTATTATCTTATCTCTCTCTTCTTTATCTATAATGCCACGTTCTCCAAGCATTATCACATGAGCAAGATCTACATAAATATCTGCATCGAATATCCATCTATCTACATCGAGGGATAACGTATATTCTTTAAAAAGCTCATCTTCCTTCTCATTCAGCCTATTTCTTAATATGTCTCTCATTGTATCCTCTTGTATACTAAATTTAATTTATTTTAAACCTCATTCAAAAACGGATAAACATATCTAAACTCTTCGTCTTGGATATAACTCCTGCACATCTTGAGGCAGATTTCTGCTTTCATCAGTTCTCTACCCAAGTATGCAACATGTTCTTTTAAACTCACCATCTTTTCTGAGATTATGGTATCAAGCACAGATTTTGCAGTCTTTCCTACTATGGTAGCATCTTTATGCGTTGCATATATTTTACCATCCTTCAATCTTATAGAAAATCCACCTAATGGATCTATATGCCAGGTTTTGTTCTCTTTCGCGATTATTATATTATCACTAATATCAGCGATAAATTCTCTTATTCTCTTCTCTTTAAATAAGATTAGATCGATTCCTAAATCTTTAGGTGGCATCTTTCTATTCTTCGCAAGAAACATCATCTCAGAGATTTTTTTAAGCTCATATATGCTTCCAAAACATTTTCTGCTGTATTCTGGTGTAAATAAAATACTTACACCTAATTCTGCGCCTATTCCAGCTAAAATTGCATTTGCACCTGTTGAATCTGTATCTATCAACTCAGATACGTTTCCTATGCCAAAAAACAATGGTATCTCTTTATATCTTAAATTTATCTCTCTGTATCTAATCAAAGATTTGAATAAACCCATGTTTATCGGATCTAATACAGGGTCTGCAATAATTTTTTTTATTCCAATACTCTTTGCAAGATCTATGTTATCATCTAATTTGTCATCATCTGGTATTATTACAACCGCTGAGTCCGTATCTGCCAATTTTTTTCCAATCCTGTCAAGAACGTCTTTATTTGCGCTGAGCAACATATCTGCTTTATTAGATCCAAGAACCAAAAATTCTGGTATGCTGGTATCTATCGAAAAAGGAACTTTAAAACCTGAGATTGTATCTAAAATTTTTTCAACATCGTCTATATCAGCGTCGAGCGATATGCCGAGATCGATCATATCTGTACCTTCTGAGAGGTAATATTTTATCTTTTGTACAAGATCGTCTGTATCGTATTTATCTGCATCTACTATCTCGGACAATACTTTCATTCTAGAAGATTTTCCCAGTTTCAACCCTTTAAGTTTAAACAAATAATCTGCATCTTTTTCTAATCTTATAACATCTTTTTTTGCATTTTCTACTTTTAGGTGAGATAACAATTCACATGCAGGTATCTTGCTGGAAAATTTTATTTTATTTGCCTCTGGAAGAATATATCTCAAATCATACGCATTTTTTGGTCCAAGCCTTATAGGTACTTTAATCTCGTCTTCTAACTTAGTAAAATCGGCTGTTATTAATCCAGGGATTAAAATTAGCCCGTATAATTTTAAATCAATATCTTGTTCTTTCAATGTCTTTTTTAAGATTGTTGGAGTTATAAATGCTGCTATATTTCTATTACAAACCAAAACATCTGCATAATCCTTTGCACACTCTTCAACAATCTCTTTTACTATCCTCTCGGATTTTTTTCCTGTTATTATGAGTATTCTCATACATCTTAAGACATGCAATTTATATATAATAAAGATATTAGGTAAAATGTAACAGTCAAAAACCATAGTAAAATATTTTATTAATTTAATTGTATAGAGTAGATAAATGAAAAAAACAACAGTTATAACACATATGGATGCCGATGGTATATTATCTCTAGCTACTTTTTTAAGATATACTCGTAGCGTTGAGGAGGTTAAAAAAGATGCTTTAAGCGTCTATTTCACATCCCCGGTTAATCTGTTAAATACTATCTTAATATCCATATTAAATAAAAGAAGGGTGAATAACTTAGAAATGCTCTATATCTTTGACCTTTCTGGTTATAGAGAGAGCATTATATCTGCATCCATATATAAAAAAGCCGTATGGATAGATCACCATCATTGGGAGATAGTAAAAAAACCTGAAAATATCGAGTTTTATATCGATCCTACCTCTAATAGTGCATGTCGACTTGTATCCGAATATCTCTCAACTCACTATTTTGAAGATGTGGCAGATGAGATAGATACTAACAATATAAAAACAGATTATGGTGAGAAGATCAGAACGATCGTATCTTATTTACGAGATGAGAACAGAGGTAAGATATTATTTGAAAAATTATATAAATTTGCAGAAGATCTTGCATGTACCGGCTTTGACATACTTTATAATGCGTATTACGAATCTATGATAGATCTTTACAAGAAAACATTAGAAGAGATCGACGAGATCATCGTCAATTACTTAAATATATATAGAGTGGATGATTTAAAGGTTGCAGTGGTCACATCAGATAAATCGTTACCCGTCTATCATGTATACAATAAATTGATGGATCATAAAGATGCTCCATTCGATCTTATTTTAACGGTATTTTATTTTGACAATATAACAAAGATTGAATTTAGAACACAGACAAATTTTAATACCCGCGATCTTGCTAAGATGTTTGGCGGTGGCGGGCATATTTATGCAAGCGGTGCAACTGTAGACGGCCATATTACCATAGATGAGATCGTACATAATATCAAGATTAGATTGATGAACGAAGAGAATATATGAGTTTATAGCAAGATAAAAGATAGGTTGGTGTTATAAAATTGAAGAATATGATAGATATTCATTCGCATTTAACTTTTGAAGATTATGATAAAGATAGGGATCTCGTTATAATTGATGCAAAGAAGGTATTAAAGGCGGTAATCACAAGTGGGGTCAATCCAGAAGATTCCAAAAAAGCTTTGGATTTGTATGAGAAAAATAAAGGATTTTTGTATCTTATGTTAGGTTTTCATCCGATATATGCTAATAAATATAGCGATAAAGATTTAGAACAATATATAGAGTTTATTAAGAAAAATAGAGATAAAATTATAGGTATTGGAGAGATCGGTCTGGATTACTATTGGATAAAGGATAAATCTGAGATTAAAAGATCGAAAGAAATATTTGTATCATTTTTAGAGCTTGCAAAAGAGATCGATATGCCCGTGCTTCTCCATACAAGAAAAGCAATCTCTGATGGACTGAACATTATAGAGAATGAGGACATACGGAGAGCAGTATTTCATTGTTTTTCTGGTGGAACAAAATTAGCAAGAGAGATATGGGAAGAGGGTTATTATATATCTCTTGCAACATCCATCGAGAGGAATAAAAATATGAAGAAGGCAGCAAAGTCTGTTCCGTTGAAATTATTATTAACAGAGACAGATTCTCCTTTCTTATCACGCATAGATGGAGAAAGAAACGTTCCACAAAATGTAAATATAGTATACCGTGAAATTTCAAAATTAAAAGGTATAGATATAGGTGAAGTAGAAAGACAGGTGTCTGAGAATATTCATACGCTATTCAATATATAAACAGAGATGGGGTGAATAATGTTTGGCGAAAAAAGGTAGAGTTAAAGGAAAAAGGGATTATAAAAGGGATGGCGAGTTAAAAAAGACCCAGAGAGAGAGAAAAAAAGGTGAAGAAGAGATTGTTGTCACAGGACGTAGAGCGTATCTTGAGAACGTATATAAAACCATGGTACCTACCGCTTTTGGAGTGATCGGCGGTGCTATTTCGATTGTATCTATCTTTAAAAATTTTGCTTTTAATGCCGTCTTGTTAGTTATATTTTTAATATTAGTAGAACGATATATCGCTCTACCTCGTCTTGTAGTCAGCAAATTTATGGTAAAAGATTGGTTTTATATCTCCGTAATGACTTTTTTAGCATGGTACATATCATTTACGATATTTTTAAACGTATAATTGGTGTTTATCATAATGAGGATTGCAGTATTAGATAGAAATCTTTGTCAGCCTAGAAAATGTTCTAAGGAGTGTTTTAAATACTGTCCTAAAGTTAGAACAGGAGATGAGACGATAATATTCGATGAAGATGACCGACCTATAATCTCAGAAATATTATGCGTCGGTTGTGGCATCTGTATTAAAAAATGTCCTGCCGAAGCGATAAAGATTGTCAATCTGCCTGAAAAATTAAAGACGCAGGAAGTTCATCGATTTGGAGAGAACGGATTCGCCCTTTTTGGTCTTCCTATCCCTCATAAAGGTAGTGTTGTAGGGATACTCGGATCGAACGGTATCGGTAAAAGTACCTCTATCAAAATTCTAACAGGTAATTTAAGACCAAACTTGGGAAAAAAGGAGGGTGTAAATAAAAAAGAATTATTAAAGTATTTTGCAGGATCGGAGCTTCAAAATTATTTTAAAAATCTGATCGAGGGCAAGATCAGATGTTCTCATAAAATACAGAATATAGATTTATTTCAAAAATTCTACGGTAAAGTATCATCCTTTTTGAAAAAAGAGAGCGAAAGAAGCGATGAAGATATTGAAAAAATAGTTGAATTACTCGATTTAAAGAGTGCTTATAATAGAAACGTTTCTGACCTAAGTGGAGGTGAACTACAGAGAGTTGCAATCGCAGTATCACTTCTCAAGGATGTTGATTTCTACTTTTTTGATGAGGTGACTCCTTTTTTGGATATATTTCAACGAATAAAGATTGCAAATATAATACAGATGCTCTCACAGAGTAATAATGTCTTGATTGTAGAGCATGATCTAGCCATACTCGATCTCTTGACGGATACCATCCAGATAATCTATGGAGAGCCAGGAGTATACGGTATAACGACAAAACCCATTGGTAGCAGATCGGCAATAAACCAGTATATAGATGGGTATCTCAAAAATGAGAATATAAGGATAAGAGATAAGAGTATAAGATTTGAGGTTCGAGCTCCAAGATCCAACGTAGAGTTAGAAATTTTGAAAAAATTTGATCAAATTTATAAAAGATACGAAGGATTTTCTCTTGAAGTAACCCCGGGTGAGTTCAGAAAAGGAGAGATAATCGGAGGAGTAGGGCCTAATGCTATAGGAAAGAGTACTTTTGCTAAATTATTTGCAGGAGTTATAAAACCTACTGAAGGAGAGCTAGATTTCGGGTTAAAGGTATCTTATAAGCCACAATACGTAAAAGGAGATTCTGATACCCTTGTATCGGATGTATTAAGCACGTATACGCTGGATAACCAATTTTATGAGATGTATCTAAAACCGCTGAGGTTAGATCTATTGATGAATAAAAAGTTGTCTGTACTCAGTGGAGGAGAGCTTCAAAGGGTTGCTATAGTCTTATGCCTAATCAGAGATGCTGATATGTATATACTCGACGAACCAAGCGCGCATTTAGATGTAGAGGAGAGAATACAGATAAGCAAGATTATAAGACGGTCTATAGAGGATAGAAAGGCAACAGCCCTGGTCATAGATCATGATATATATCTGATCGATCTTGTAAGCGATAGACTCTTAGTATTTTTGGGAAATCCTGGGATTAAAGGTAAGACATCTGGTCCATTAGAGATGAAAGATGGTATGAATTTGTTCTTAAAGATGCTGGGTATAACTTTCAGGCGAGATGAAGAGACTAAAAGACCACGGATAAACAAGTTAAACTCGAGGTTGGATAGAGAACAGAAAGAGAGAGGAGAGTATTATTATGCATGAAAACCTTCGGTTCTTCACTCTTCAAAGAAGTGCTACGAATCAAACATTCGTAACTCACAAATCTTTGATTTGTGATGCAGGAACCTTGGTTCTGCAGAGTTGAAAAACAGGTATTAGTTTGACAAGGAGTATAATATGGGTCTTATAACGTTAAAAGGTGGAATCTGTGCAGTAGAAGGGGTTAAAGCTAATGGTATTAAAGAAAAAAAGAAAGGTTTAAGTATTATTCTTGCTGAAGGATGTTCTGCAGGGGTATTTACCACGAATAAAATAAAAGCTGCTCCTGTTGTTTTAACGGAAAAAAATCTTGCACTTAAAGGCAGGCTTAGAGGAGTTATTGCCAATAGTGGATCTGCGAATGCTTTTACTGGAGAAGAAGGATACAAAGATGCTATAAAAATGGCTAAGTTGCTTGCAGATAGAATAGATTCGCCTATAGACGAGATCGGTCTGTTATCAACTGGTGTTATAGGCGAGAGGATAGACCTTTGCTGGATCGAAAAAAATTTTGATAAGGTCTTTTCAGGTTTAGACTCTTCAGAGGAGTCTTCTAAATTTGCAAACAGAGGTATAATGACCACAGACACAAAAGAAAAAGATTTTGCGGTCGAATATAACGATATGAGGGTAGGAGGTATTGCAAAAGGTTCAGGCATGATAGCCCCAAATATGGCTACGATGTTATCTCTTATCTATACCGATGCAGATTTTTCTTCTAAGGTCTTAAAAAGATGCCTGTTTAAGGCGGTGGATAAAAGTTTCAATATGTTGAGTATAGATGGCGATATGAGCACGAACGATACGGTGATCATCACATCGACTAATGCTCTATCCGCAAAAGAGGATGAGTTTCAAGATGCTCTTGATATAGTATGTATAGAACTGGCTAAAAAGATTGCAGAAGATGGAGAAGGTGCAACAAAATATATAGAGGCTCATGTTAAGGGAGCGATAGATAAAACAGATGCAAAACGAGCAGCAAAATCAATTATAGAGTCAAATTTAGTAAAGACTGCAATATTTGGTGGTGATCCAAATTGGGGGAGGATTGTCGCTGCTGTAGGGTATTCGGGCGCAAAAGTGGACGAAAATAAGATATCCCTTCTCATGCATGCGGGAGGAATAGATGAAGACATCATCATAGATGGAAGCGTACAACGATTTAATGAAGACAACCTTAAATATATAATGTCAAAAGATAGAATATTTATAGAGGTAGATTTAGGCAAAGGAAGAGAAGAAGCAACCGCTTTTGGTTGTGATCTTAGTTATGATTACGTAAAAATAAATGGAGCGTATAGAACTTGAGTACGGATAATGGGTACAAGATAGAAAATGTGTTGATAGAGGCGCTTCCATACGTACAGATGTTGAGAGACGCAAAGATACTGATAAAGATTGGCGGGCATGCAATAATCGATCGTAAGATAATGGAGAGTGTGGTACGAGATGTGGTCTTTTTAAGGTGTGTAGGAGCAAAACCGATAATAGTACACGGTGGTGGACCAGAAATAACGCATAATATGGAGAAATTTGGAAAAAAACCAGTTTTTATAGATGGATTAAGAGTAACAGACGACGAAACTCTTGAAATAGCAGAGATGGTCCTTGTTGGAAGGATTAACACAGATATTGTTAGATATATAGTGAAATATGGGGGGAAAGGAGTTGGATTATCAGGGATAGATGGTCTCTTAATATCTGCTAAAAAGATAGGAAAAGTTTTGAACGAAAAAGATAAAAAAGAGGTTGATTTAGGATTGGTTGGAGAAATAGAAAAGGTTAATACAGAAATACTGGAGATAAGCATAAATAATGGGTATATTCCTGTTGTATCACCGATCGCTACCGACTTTCATGGAAACCATTTTAATATAAATGCCGATAATATGGCAGGAGAAATAGCTGCAGAGGTAAAAGCAAAAAAGCTGATACTATTGACGAATGTTCCTGGCGTGATAAAAGATGATAAAGTGATATCTGATCTTTCCACCGAGATGGTGGAGTCTCTAATAAAAGATAAGATTGTGACGGGTGGAATGATCCCGAAACTGAATGCCTCTATAAATGCGGTTAGAAAAGGTGTAGATAAGGCACACATACTCGATGGATCGAGACCGCATTCTCTACTTCTGGAGTTGTTTACAGATGAAGGAATAGGAAGCATGGTCCATATATAACTCTGGTATCTTTATATTAATCGATCTCAAGAATAGGATTTATCTTTATTTTCTATCCTTTATTCTATATCAATGACGTTACCTTCACATACGCAGGTCTTAACTCTCGATTCTAACGAGAAAGGATCACCATCCCATAATAGCAAAGAGGCGATTTTACCTTCTTCGATGGTACCAAGATCTTTTAATCCTAAAATATCTGCAGTCTCCTTGGTTATCAAGGATATAGCCCGTTCTTTCCGCATATCAAACCTTAGAAAATGTCTTAATTGAAGAAAAAGGTCTCTTTGGAGCATAACAGGATGATCTGTCATCAAACCAAATTTTGGGCTGACTTTAATAAGGTTTTTAATGTTTCTCCAAGAACTATGTTTCAATTCTACTTTAGAGGCAAATGAATCGATAGGTCCATAAATTACGGGAATATTTGAGTTTTTTATCATCGTCCATGTCTCTTCAAGATAGACGTCTCCGCAATGGTTTGCAATAACATTAAGACCGAACTCGTCTGCAAGTTTTTTTAAAACAATGATATCGTCGCTTTTATGAACATGCACCATAAGAGGAGGTTTGTCATCAATAATTTGTATTAGATGCTCAGTAGTAGGATCGATCTCTTCTATATCCTTTTTTCCCTTTTTTAATAAATCTCTTGCCTTGATTGCTTTATAAAGTTCTCTTCTTAACAATCCGATAGCACCCATCCTTGTTGTAGGCCGTTCTCCCTTCCAATCATGTGTTGATCTAGGATTGTAACCCAACGCTGCTTTAATACCTATCTCACAAAACAAGGCATCTTCTATGTTCGTACGCCAGTTTCTTATCAAGGCTGTTCTGCCTCCTATTATGTTTCCGCTTCCTGGCATGACGTGTGAGTACAATACACCAAACTCTAAGCTCTCTTTGAATGAGAGGTCATCCATATAGATCGAGTTTATAACGTTGTTCAAAGGAGATATCGGTTGGAGTTCGTCGTTTGTCTCCCCTTCGTAGTATGGTTCTCCTGATCTTTCAAGACCTATGTGACAATGTCCATCTATGAAAGCAGGTGTCACAATCCCCTCACCTATTATCTCACAATCTGGTTTCTTATCTGTTATATCTACTATCCTTTTGTTGAAGACGATATATACATCTTTTTTGGTATTGATACCATCATAAAGAAGAGCTGCTTTTAAAGATTTCATAATACTCACTCTTGCTTTATTTTTTTGTTTATATCGATCTAACATACATCATATAAAGATTTTATGCTCAAGTAGGTAGAAATAAAATCACAAAATATATGACTAAGAATATAAAACCCATTGGTACGCCTATTTTAGCCCATTCTTTTCCGGATATATTTAATTTATTCGCACAGACTATATTTGGAATATTTTCAGGAATAAGCATACCTCCAGAGATTAATAAGCTTATTAAAATTGGGAGATTGTAAGTGAGATTATTCCCATTAAAAGAAAGAAAGGCTCCATATTCCTGCCTATCTTCTTTGATAGAATAGGTAACAAAAACATTAAGACAAGAGTTGTAAATAGACCGATCGTACAAAAAAGCGGAAAAATTACTTGATGAGATCTTAATATTATAGGTATAATAGAGGGTAGATTTACTATATCAAACAGGCTTATCTGAAGAAATCCTATCATTTTTGTTACTTCTTGATACCAATCAAGACATTAAAGATTGTGTAATAACTAGTTCTATTAAAATAAATATTTATAATTAATAGGGACTTGACCTATATAAAGACAAAATCATAATAATAAAAGGTAAAACGGGCGCGGGGGGATTCGAACCCCCGATCTACGGCTTAGGAGGCCGTCGCCTTATCCTCTGGGCCACGCGTCCTTGAATATGCAGAACTACGTTCCTGCATCACAAATCGAAGATTTGTGAGCTACGAAGCAAGGCTTCGTAACATTTGTTTTCATATTAAAGATATTTAGACATATAAATCCCATCACGACTATAACCTAACTTTCGGTAATATTCTCGTACTCCGATACCGCTACATATAACCAATTTTTTAAATCCATTATCTTTTGCTATCTCCTCTGCTTTACTTATCAGTAATCTTCCATAATTCCTGTGTTGCCATATCTTTTTATCTTCATCATCCGATCTCTCGCCTATATTTAACATCTGTCCATATATATGGAGTTCCCTTATTAAAGCCGTATCTTTGTTGATCTCTCTTCTATATGGTGATGCAGGAAATCTTAAACGTGTAAAACCTATGAGTATATCGTTGGCTATATCTTCATAGGATATAAAAAACTCTTCTCCACCAGAACAATCGTATTTTATCAGAGAAAGATCGATATTTTCAGGTTCCTTATCCACATGCCCTACCTCTCTACATCTTATGCATCTGCATCGTTTATTCTCCTTTATTAAAATCTCTTGTGCCATCTGTCTTATATTACTCTTTTTAACTCCATCCACTATATACGGAGCTGGTATATCTCGCTGGATCCTCTGAATTCTAACCCATGGAGGCGTGATCTTTTTTATTTCTGTAATCAATTTTACGGCATCTTCTGTTGAACAAGGTTTATATAACCCTTTTTTCCACCAATCGTATAGTTCTGTTCCTTTTGTAACGAGAGTAGGGTATATCTTTAAATAGTCAGGTTTAAAATCTTCGTTATTATATATCTCATAGAACATATCGTAATCTCTATCAAAATCAGAAGATGGAAGCCCTAGCATCATATGAAAGCCGACTTTCAAGCCACTATCCCTTAACAACCTATTTGCTTTTATAGAATCTTTTACAGTATGTCCTCTCTTAATTTTTTCCAAAATATAGTCATATACAGTTTGAACACCAAGTTCTACCTTTGTTCCGCCTAAATTAAGCATCGTATCTATCTCTTTTTCTCTACAATAATCAGGTCTTGTTTCAAAAGTAATACCAACGTTTCTTATTTTTGCCATCTCATTCTCTACAATTTGGTTTTTATCTTTCTGACCGTGATCTTCATAAAACTCGTTCATAGCTCTCAGACACTCTTTGATAAAATATTCTTGATATGATAGATCTCTCGATGTGAAGGTTCCTCCCATAACGATAAGTTCAACCTTTCCTATCGGGTGCCCTATAGTATAGAGCTGTTCTAATCTATGCCTGACTTGAAGGTAAGGATCATAATTACATTGAGCGCCTCTCAGTGCAGCAGGCTCGAAACCTGTGTAACTTTGAGGAGTATTGTTGGCTAATCCACCTGGACACATAATACATCTTCCATGAGGACAATCAGCAGGAGAGGTCATTACTGCAATAACTGCAACACCACTTATTGTTTTTGTAGGTTTTTTTATTAGATACTTCTTGATACGCTTATCTTTCAGATATTTTAAGATTTCAGAATTTTTTAAGAGTTTATCTACACCAGTCCTCTTCGAAATATCTTTTTTATATCTATTCATCATCTGTTCTACCCTTGTTTTTCCGATATCTCCTTCTATCTCCTCAAATGCTCTACTTGTTATTAACTCATTCACAATTTTCTCTATACTATCTGTTTTATCGACCATTTTTATTTAAAATCCATCATTATTCTTTAAAAATGGTATAAGTCCTCCTGCGTCTAAAATCTTTCTAATATATTCAGGTATAGGTTTGAATTTGTAAATATCACCTTTAGTTAAATTTTTTATCGTTCCTGACTCAAAATCAATCTCCAATTTATCACCCTTGCTTACTTTCTCAGCTATATCGTTGCATTCTATCGCAGGAAGACCGATATTAAAGCAATTCCTGTAAAAAATCCTTGCAAAACTTTCTGCAATTATACAAGAGATGCCACACGCTTTTAAAACCTGTGGTGCCTGTTCTCTACTCGAGCCACATCCAAAATTTTTTGCAGCAACTATTATAGGATCTTTCTTAGATCTTGCATCGTTATAAAAATTTTTATCTATACTTTCAAACGTATGCACAGCTAATTTATTCATATCAAGCTCGTCATATTTATATTTTCCAGATATTATCTCGTCTGTGTTTATATCTGAAGGAAAAACTCTTAATATTTCTGAGGACATCTTAATCACCTTCTGGATAAGTAATCTTACCATTTAGTGCACTTACAGCTGCAGTGGCAGGAGAACAAAGATAAATCTCAGCATTGTTGTTTCCCATTCGTCCTTTAAAATTTCTGTTCTGAGTAGATAACACCACTTCGCCGTCTCCTAATGCTATAGTTCGTCCAATACAGAAACCACAACCAGGAGGACATACGGCAGCACCTGCTTCAACAAAAATATCTATTAATCCATCCTTTATCGCCTTTAACAAGACGTCCCTGCTTGCAGGATATACTACTAACCGGCACTTTGATTTTTTTCCTTTAAGAATCTTTGCAGCAATTCTTAAATCTTCTAACCGTCCATTTGTACAACTTCCAATACAGACCTGATCTATATCCAAACCAGCAAAATCCGATACTGGGGCAACGTTATCCACTTTATGAGGATAGGCAATCATCGGCTCAACATCTTCTGAAACGATGTAAAGTTCATCCCTATATACCGCGTCTTTATCTGGAGATACTTCTTTAAACTCTTTCTCTCTTCCATATCTTCTTAAAAACTCTCTTGTTTTCTCATCTCCTTCCATAATCCCACATTTTGCGCCAACTTCTATTGCCATGTTTGTCATGGTTAATCTAGACTCTATGCTCATATCTTTAATAGTAGATCCTAAAAATTCTAGAGACATATAAGTGGCACCATCCGCACCTATTTTACCTGCTATATATAAAAACAAATCTTTTGAGAAGACATTATGTTTTAAAGCTCCGTTTACTTCTATTTTATATGCTTCCGGTATCTTGAACCAGGTTTTTCCATATATCATTGCCGCGGCTATATCTGTCGATCCCATTCCAGTAGAAAAAGCACCCAACCCGCCATGGGTGCATGTATGGCTATCTGCCCCTACAATCACTTTATACGGAGCTGAAAATTTTTCTAAGACAATCTGATGGCATATTCCGTCACCATTCTCGTATAAGTTCAATCTATTCTCTCTTGCAAATCTTCTCATCATTATATGAACGTTAGACACTTTCTCGCTTGGTGATGGAGATGCATGATCGCATATTACAAGAACTCTGTCTTTATTGAAGACTTTTGTAGTTCCCATCTCCTCCATCTTCTCTATTGCTAAAGGTAGCGTTCCATCGTGGGCAAATGCTAAATCTATCGGTGAAATAATCATATCTCCAGCATAAACGTCTTTTTTTATTTTATTAGATAAAATTTTCTCTACCATTGTCTGTGCTTTATTCATAATGACCTTTTTTAGTTACAGTATAAAGATATTATAAATCTTTTTAAGTTGGATATATGATAAGAAAACATTAGAGCTTGCAAAACATCTATATTAAAAATGATTTTAACAGTAAAAATAAGATAAAAAAATATAATTAATTTAAAAAATATAGTTAATAATTAAAATTAAAGAAGTTTATTATTATGCAGCGAATTTTATATCTACTGTTGTATTCCCAAACGATGCTGTCCCTTTCACGTTATACTTTGCCTGCCCTGTTCTTATAGCATTTGTAATAGCAGATCCAACATCTTCATACTCCAAGACAAGCTTACTATCTATCTTTTTTGTCTGATTTGCTGGAATAATGATCCTTTCTTCTACGTCTCCATCACCGATATGTACATCATTTATATATACGTCATATTCAATCTCATCAAGGTATGCAGTATTATTGCTCGGATTGTATATCTCAAATACGATGTCGAGTGTTGCACTCTTAGCTCCAATAGATCCTACCCTTACATCGACTACACTCACTTCACAGCTTTGCAACGCTTCTTTGTTAAAATACCATAATACTCCGCCTATCACAAGAAGAACTACTATTATTCCTACCACTATCCATCTACCTTTGGCCATTTTCATCACCTTATCAAATATAGATTCATACTTCTTTATCTATGTTTCTATTTTTCTTTTTATGATCAACGTATTTAAAAAAAAACGAGAGATCATCTACCAATTTTTATCTCGCTTACAATCTCTTTTATACAG
Source organism: Candidatus Methanoliparum thermophilum (assembly GCA_004212075.1). Lineage (GTDB taxonomy): Archaea > Halobacteriota > Methanoliparia > Methanoliparales > Methanoliparaceae > Methanoliparum > Methanoliparum thermophilum. The sequence continues at coordinate 33,797 of RXIF01000012.1, read as the reverse complement.
ATGTCTCTATCTATCGTATTTATATAATCTAAATAGGTATTAATTAAATTATAAATACAAAAAGGCAAAATAAAAACTAAAAAGCAAAAACCTTTCTCAGCCCCTCTTCTATCAACTCCTCCAAAATCTTAAAAAGTATCTTTTCTTTTAATCTTTTTATTTTTTACCTATTCTTTTTTGACGTTTTCAGCTTGTAAACCTTTTTTACCACTTACAACTTCTAAACTTACTTTATCTCCCTCATTAAGGGTCTTAAATCCTTCGCCCATAATTGCAGAGAAATGCACAAATATGTCTCCTGTTCCATCATCTAACTCTATAAAACCGTATCCCCTGCTTGGGCTAAACCATTTAACCGTTCCTGTTTTTCGCATTTTTTAACCTTCTATATCATTTGATATTTTACAACACTATAAAATATTATGAGTTTAAAAAGCTTTTGGTTTTGTTGTTGTATCAAATATACTGTAAGTTTTAAATCAAAAAGATTATACTGTTTGAAAGGAACGTGATATAAGAGATAGAGATTGGAAGAAGAATAAAATAACGAAAAATTGGTAAAGATCTCCGCATCTCTTTTATGATATGCTTACAAGGATAAACTGAGCTGAGATAAAAGTTTTAGACTATCAGTTAATAGATCTATTAAATTGTTCGACATAGCATATAATTATACCTATAAATTTAAATAGAAGAATAAATATTTTATTTAAATGCAAAATTAAAGATGTATCTCGAGCAGGATCAAAATTTAAATAAATATTAATATTGATAATAAGATCATGATATTTTATATAAACGGGGTCGTAAGGTAGCCTGGACTATCCTCCCAGCATGGGGCGCTGGAAACCTGAGTTCAAATCTCAGCGACCCCATCAAAAAAACCCGGCCGATGATGAATGATGGGCAGTCTGATTTTAATGATGAAGGTGTTGTACCTGAGGCACGGATTTTTATTATAGTTTTGATAAAGGAGAGAAGTTTTTATGGATAGAATAAAGATACCTTATGGGGATTCTTCTTTAGAGTTAGTTGTAAAAGAAAATATGCAGATTATAAAACCTGTGAAAGAGGCAGGGATGTCTGATACTAAATATTCTAAAGAAAAGATTAAAAGAGCGATAGAAAGACCTTTACAAAGTAAAACGATTGAAGAATTATGCAAAAATAAAGAAAATTGTGTGATTGTAGTAGATGATCAAACGAGGGATACGCCCACAAAATTGATGATAGATGTCTTAGTAGAGATAATAGGAAGATATATACAGGATATAAAGATATTATTCGCAACGGGAACCCATAGAAAACCTACTAATGATGAGATAGAACGGATACTGGGGAAAGATATTTTAAAAAAGGTACAGATAGATCATCATGACTGTGATAATCTAGATAATTTAGCCTTTTTTGGAAAAACATCTTATGGGACGCCAGTTTATATAAATAGAACATATTTATCATCAAATTTGAAAATTATAACTGGAGATATATCGCTTCATTATTATGCAGGGTTTGGTGGTGGAAGGAAGAGTATCATTCCAGGCTTAGCTGGTAGGAATACTATAAAAAAGAACCATAGTCTTCTGTTGGATAAAAATGCATTTATGGGAAATTTAGAAGGTAATCCGGTCCATTTGGATATGTTAGAAATCATAAATATGCGTAACGAATCGTACAAGATATATCCAGATTTTTCATTAAATGTAATAGCGGATAATAAGAAAGAGATAGTTACTGCGGCAGCAGGAGATTTAAATACCGTGTTTGACTATTTAGTGAAGATTGCTAAAAAAATGATGAGTGTTGAGATAAAAGATTGTTTTGATAGTATAATTGTAAGTTCTGGTGGTTATCCAAGAGATATAAACTTATATCAAGCCGTAAAAGCTCTAGAGATGGTTAAACATGGTGTAAAACCTGGAGGAAATATCATTCTAATAGCCGAATGCAAGGAGGGGATCGGAGATTATACGTTTGAAAGATGGATGCATGATTTTGCAAGTCTAGAAGAGACTGAAGAAAAGATTAAGAGTTGTTTTGAGTTAGGTGGGCATAAGGCATATTATTTAAAAAATATTCTAAAACGTAATAAGATATATCTGTTATCAAGAATATATAAAAAAATCATTAAAAAATGGGGCATAATCCCTATTGAGTCTTTAGATGAAGTATCAAACGTTTTAAAAGGTGGTAATGTAGGGATAATACCATCAGCAGATTTTATGATCGTAAAGAAGGAGTGAAATAAGTTGGAAATAGCTGAAATAGAATTAAAAGGCCATATAATAGACTCAGATATATTAAACAAAGTATTTGATACTATAATAGACCTAAACGGCGATTTTGAAGTTAAAGAGTTTAAGATCGGCAAACATAAAAAGGATCCAAGTTATGCAAGAATTTTGATAATATCAGAGATGAGAGAAGTATTAGAAGATATTTTGACTGCTGTTCATAATTTAGGTGCAATAGTCCCAGATATAAATGATGCTATCTGGGAAGAAGCTATAGGGGACAAGATCGTTCCAAGCGGATTTTATACAACCACAAATCATCCTACTTTTGTCAGGATAAATAATAAATGGGTTGAGGTCGAGAATATAGGAATGGATTGTTTAATTACGATAGAAGGATATAGGGCGATATGTAAGCCGATAGACGAGATAAAGAGGGGAGATAAAGTTTTAGTTGGAAGAACAGGAATAAAAGTTGTTCCTCCACCAAGACCTAGAGAGAAAAATCCATTTTTTGGATTTATGACAAATCAAGTATCTTCAGAGAGACCAAATATCTCTTTCGCCAAGAAGATTGCCCAACAGATAGTAAGAATAAAAGAGGATGAGGGTAAGATAACAGTCGTTGGAGGGCCTGCAATCGTCCATACCGGAGCATCAGAGTCTCTCGAATGGATGATACGAAATGGTTTTGTAGATTTGTTATTGGCAGGCAATGCTCTTGCTGTTCATGATATCGAGAAAAGTTTGTATGGAACCTCTTTAGGAATGGATATTGAGAAGGGCGAACCTACTGTAGGCGGAAATAAGAATCATATCTATACGATAAGCGAGATAATAAAGGCAGGATCCATTAAAAATGCCGTAGAGAGAGGCATCCTTAAAAAAGGTATATTTTATGAATGTATAGTTAAAGATATACCATTTGTTCTTGCTGGATCTATAAGAGACGACGGACCTCTTCCTGATACGATAACAGATACTATGGTTGCAAAAAAGATGATGAGAGAAAAGCTTAAATATAGTAACATGGTAATGATGATGGCAACGATGCTTCATTCGATTGCTGTCGGAAATATGTTACCATCATTTGTAGAGACCATCGTAATAGATGTAAACCCATTAGTAATCACCAAGTTGGTAGATAGAGGGTCTATACAGGCGGTGGGTATAGTTGCGGATATAGGATCTTTTTTACCTTTAATGGTATCCGAATTAAGAAAATTGGTCGAGTACTAGATATCAAAGGGATAACAATATAGCAATATTTATTAAAGATGATACTACATTGTAACATATAGAGAGAGATTTTTGAGAAGATTATTATAACCTTTAGATTTAGTGAAGAATAAGGATCAAAGAGATGATCGTTTTTATATAATTTTAAAATTTTGTATTTATAATTTTCATATAGTGATATTTAAAGGATAGGGTATAAATGGAAGATAACAAAATAGAGGAAAAAGGAGATAAAGATGATCTTCTAGGCGGATTGGATATTCAATCTACCAAAGAGATAGATATTCCTAAAAAATTGATCGATCAAGTCATCGGTCAAGAACATGCATCTGAGATAGTAAAAAAAGCAGTTAAGCAGAAGAGACATGTAATGATGATAGGTGATCCTGGAACTGGGAAATCTATGCTGGCAAAGGCTATGGCTGAACTTCTACCTAAAGAAGATCTGGAAGATGTCTTGGTATATAATAATCCAGAGGATTCGAATAATCCAAAAATAAGGATGGTTCCAGCTGGAAAAGGGAAAGATATTGTCAATGCTTATAAAAATGAGGAAAGAAAGGCCTCACAGAGTAGAAATAATCTATCCGTATTAATAATATTGAGTATTGTTGTTTTTGGTATGATATTATCACTACAGGGAAATATAATGGCGTTTTTTTACTCGTTAATTGCTGCAGCATTTATATACATGGCACTGAGATACAATCCATCTAATAGGAAAGATGTAAACATTCCCAAGCTTCTTATATCAAACGCTGATAAAGATACCGCTCCATTTGTAGATGCAACGGGATCTCATGCTGGTGCGCTCTTTGGTGATGTGAGACATGATCCATATCAGTCAGGAGGGTTAGAAACTCCTGCACATATGCGTGTAGAGGCGGGAGCAATACACAAAGCCCATAAAGGTGTATTGTACATAGACGAGATAAATACGCTTGGATTGGAATCACAACAAAATCTTCTTACTGCTTTACAGGAAGGAAAATATCCGATAACAGGACAATCAGAAAGAAGCTCTGGAGCTATGGTAAAGACAGATCCTGTACCATGTGATTTTATAATGGTCTGTGCAGGTAACATGGATGCCGTAAAAGGTATGCATCCTGCTTTAAGATCGAGGATCAAGGGGGATGGATACGAGATATATATGAGAAATACGATAGATGATACACCAGAAAATAGAAGAAAGCTGGTCAGGTATATTGCGCAAGAGATAAAGAATGATGGTAAAATACCTCCTTTCGATAGAAGTGCTATCAGTGAGATAATATTAGAGGCACAGAGAAGATCAGGAAGAAAAAATAACTTGACTTTGATGTTAAGAGATTTAGGCGGGTTGATACGTGCATCAGGAGATATTGCACTGGAAGAGAAGGCAGATATGGTATCTGCAAGACATGTAATCAAGGCAAAAAAGATAGCACAGTCGGTAGAACAGCAGGTAGTCAAACAATATGTAGAGATGAGAAAAGATTATAAATTATTCAACAAAGAAGGAGTAGAAGTTGGACGGGTCAACGGTCTCGCTGTGGTTGGAAACGATGCAGGTATCGTATTACCAATAGTAGCGGAGGTAACACCTGCCCAATCTAAAGAAGAGGGTAAGATAATCGCTACTGGTAAGCTCAGACAAATAGCAAGAGAGGCCGTACAAAACGTCTCTGCCATAATAAAAATTATGGATGGCGAATATATATCGAATAAAGATATACATATACAGTTTATTGGTACCTATGAAGGAGTAGAAGGAGACTCAGCAAGCATTTCAGTGGCTACAGCAGTGATATCAGCATTAAGAAATATTCCTGTAGATCAATCTTTAGCAATGACGGGGTCTTTATCTGTTCGGGGAGATGTTCTGCCTATTGGTGGGATTACATATAAAATAGAGGCTGCTATCGCTGCCAATTTAAAAAAAGTTATAGTTCCTAAATCTAATTTAGGAGATATAATGATAACAGAAGAAGATAAGAAAAAGATAGAGATAATACCGGTTAGTACTATGTCAGAGGTATTAAAACATAGCCTGGTTTATCCGTCTAAGACAAAAGTATTCAACAAAATAAAAAAGATCGCCGATGATAGATTGGATGGAGTAATCTCATCATCAATAAGAGATTTACATGCAGGCTGATTTTTGGGATGTTAGGAAGAGTAATACGGAAGATAAGGCATATCTTATCGAGAATGGAGATGTTGAATATATCTCAACCTCTATAGGTTTTTCTGTAGTTGTAAGAGCTTTTTATGACGGAGGATGGGGAGTCGTTTCATCAAATTATGATAGAAAGACGGAAGATTTATTGAAAGATGCAATAAGACTAGCTAAGATCTCATCTAAAAAGGCTAATAAAACGTTTTTAAAGAGATATGAGACTTATACCACTCCAAAAAATTGCTTGATTGGTAAGATGTCAGAAGAGGAGGAGGAAATATCGCTCTTAAAGGAGATAGAACGTAGTTCCAGAGTGGACAAGAGGGTGGCAAGTACTAGGATCGATTATAAATCTACTAAGTTAGATATGGTATATTATAGTGACGATCTTAACGAGGAGTTTTATGAGATGGAAAGGACGAGATATTCGATAGTTGTTCTCTCTAAAGATGGTAATGAACACCAATTTGGATCTGAACGGGATTATATTATAGGGGGGTCAGAGATCTTGGACGGAGAGAAACCATATCTTCTTGCTAAAAAAGCGGCACTTACTTCTTTAGATTTATTGAATGCGTCGTCACCGCCTTCAGGGATGAAGGATGTTATACTTGATCAGAATTTAGGTGGTGTATTCATACACGAGGCGGTTGGTCATGCTACCGAAGCTGATCTTATCTTGGCAGGCAACTCTATATTAAAAGACAAAATTGGTGAAAAGATAGGATCTTTGCTGGTTAATGTATATGACGATCCGTCTATGAAGGAATATGGACACTATCCATTTGATGATGAGGGAATAAGACCTGAGAGGCGTCTTTTAATAAAAGATGGTATCTTGGTGGGGAATATACATAATAGAGAGACGGCATCTTTGATGCATGGAAAGCCAGGCAACGGCAGGGCAGAAGTTGGTGACGTACCGATTCCACGCATGAGTAATACATACATAAAGAATGGAGATATGAATATGGACGAATTATTAGAGATGATAGGTAACGGTGTATATTTATGCGGCTCAAGAGGAGGTGAAGTTAACACAGGAGAAGGGATATTTCATTTTAATGCCGAAAAAGGGTATATAATAAAAGATGGTGAGATCGGAAATATGATAAAAGATGTCTCACTCTCTGGAGATACGCTTACGATATTAAAAAATATAATAGGTGTAGGAAACGATTTGAAAATCAACGGTGGTTATTGTGGCAAAGACGGACAGATCGTTCCTGTTGGTAGTGGCTCTCCACATATCGCGATAAAATCTGTCATAGTTGGAGGCGAGTAAGATAGACCTATTATCATCAGAGGGGCTTAGGCAGTATGCCAAAAAGATCGGTACGGAAGGGATTGAGATATATATATATAAAGAGGAGAGCCTAAGCATAAAAACAAGATGCGAGGCGTTAGAGAGATTCGTTCGAGATTATACCAAAGGTTATGGAATTCGAGTTAGTTTTAATAATAGTTTCGGATTTTCAACTACATCTATCGAGAAAGAGATAGAGGCTCAGATCCTGTCGGCTAAAAAAAATGCAAAGATAAAAGGAAGAGATGAATGGTGGAAAGGTTTCATCAAAGATTACGATCAGAAAGATAAATATAGTTTAGATCTAGGTATATACGATAAAAAAGTAGAAGAATTAGACGAAGAAGATATGATGGAGTTTGTAGACGAGATAAACAACGGGATTGGATCTATAAAAGGAGTAAATCCTGTAAGTAATAGTATCTTCAAGTCTAATAGTAAGATTAGGATAATAAATTCAGAGGGCATAGATAAAGAGTCAGAAACGACGATGATATACGGTTTTTCTGATGTAATAATATCTAACGACAAAAATAATTCATCTTCAGCATATGAATTTGATGTATCACATAACAACAACATAGATTTTTTTAAGATTGGAGAAAATGCTGCTAAGATGGCAAAAGAGTCTATGAACGGAAAAAAAATAGATTCTAAAGAATATGATATCATATTATGCCCTTTTGCCGTTTCAGATTTGTTTGATAATATATTTGTAAATAACATAAAAGGCGACGAGGTGTTAAAGGGCAGGTCTCATTTTACCAACGATATCGGTTCGTCTGTAAGTAATGCAGGATTAAACATAGTAGATAATGGGTTATATTATGGAGGGATAGGAAGTTCTCTTTTCGATGATGAGGGAGTAAATAGTCTTGAAAATATTATAATAGATGACGGTATATTGAAAGGATTCATTTATGATAATTATACTGCAGGAAAGATAGGCAAGAAGAGTACTGGTAACGCTATAAGGGATAGTTACGCTTCTATTCCAAGGATAGATATAAGAAACTTGATAATTAATCATAAGGAAAAAGGCAACTTGATAGACGAGACGAGAGACGGTATATTGATAAATTCTTTTATTGGTGCGCATACTGCAAACGAGATAACAGGCGACTTTTCTTTAGAGGGAAAAAACTCGTTCAAGATAGAAGATGGCGAGTTGAAATATCCTATAAGATCTTTGATGGTTTACGGAAATTTCTTTGATCTTTTGAATAAAACAGTAATGTGCGGAAAAGATCAAAGAAAGATCTTTAATATAATCACACCATCTTTACTTGTTAAAGATGTAAAAGTTATATAATTACATTCATGTCGATAAAACTAAGCAACTAAAACCATAGAAAGATCCCAAAAAAACATTTATAAAAAGTAAAAAAGGTAGGTCTTATACGATCTCCAATAATTCAGGAACCTCTTTTATTATCGTTTTTTTCCGTATTTCTGGTCCATACAACTTCATTGCATTACCTGGACAATAATTCACACAGAGACCACACCCAGAACAAGCATCTTCATCCAATATATAGACCATCCCATTGACTATCTTTAAGACCTTGCCTCGTACAGGACACGCAACGACACAATCACCACATGCATGGCATTTTTCTACATCTATTTTTCTCTGTTTAAGCGGAGGGCGTTTATTTTTATTTTTTCTTCTCTCTAATGCCTCGCTCCACGGACCGACAATCCCTTTATCAAAATATTCAATATCTACTTTAATTGCATTTACTGGACAGACTAGTTCACATTTTCCACAGTAGATACAATAATCGTTGAATTTTGCCTCGCCTACCTCTCGATGATAGTTTACTAAAAGATTGATACCTGCTACATTCTCTCCTATTAGAATGGGATCCACAGCATCCCACAACTGCGTCTTAACAGCAAAAGAGATATTATTGGTAGGACAAGCATCGATACATGTTCCACATCCGTCACATAGTTCTTGGTCGATTTTGATACTTCCACGCGCAGGTTTTCTGACTGATATAACCTTAGCATCGCAACAAGCTGCCTCGCATCTAGCACAATATATACATAAATCTTCATCTCGTCTTACCAATCCCTCTTTGGTTTTAGTAATCCGTCCTTCAGGTATTTCAAAGATTAAAGAGTCTCTTGGACAAGCATCCAAGCATTTTAGACAACGTTCGCATTTATCGATAAAATCTGCTGAAAAATCTCCTGATACGATGGATTTATATTTTATCCCATTTATATCCAGTTCCAATGCATTGAAAGGGCAGATAGTAGTACATGTCTTACAAAACACACATCTATCCATATCAATAACAATATCGTTCTTCTTTTCTGCACCGACTGCTACCATAGATATGGCATCCTGTGGGCATGAGATGGCACAACTTCCACAGCCGCTGCATTTTGCATAATCTAGTGTCAGTCTTCTCGTCTCTTCAGAAGATCTTCTCTCCCATATAGCTTTATCCTCGAAAGGTAATACAGAAATAACTATTTGCATATCATTTCACCAAATTTATACTATAGTATCACTTACGTATTATTAAAAATTTGTGTTTAAATAGTTTTATTATTTATTCTTTGTAAAATTTTCATGAATTTGATATATATTTATTTATCGATTTGTAATAATTAAGAAAAAGAAAGATAGGATAAAGAGATGGATATGAACGAGGTATCAACTATATACTTAATAAGAAAATTTAATGAATATTATACGAACCTTTTTAAAAATAAAAACTTCCTATCATGTATTCCTCCATCTTTTAACGAGAGAGAATGGGGTTTTATACCTATAAGATATAAAAGAATGTGGAGGCATCTCTCATTTCAAAATTTAGGTGAGATGAAAAAATTTTTTTTAAAAAATACTCCTCTTCATCTTTATTATTCATCCGCCTATTATGAACATCCAGATATTAAAAAAATGAGTGAAAAAGGATGGAAGGGAGCAGATTTGATATTTGATATAGATATGAATATAAAAAACGATTTAAAATATGAAAAAATGCTTTTATTGGCAAAGGATGAAGTTATAAAATTATACGATATTTTAAAGAGTGATTTTGGATTAAATGACATCCAGATTGTCTTTTCAGGAGGAAGAGGATACCATATACACGTAAGAGATAGATCTGTATTAAAGTTAAAAAGTGAAGAAAGAAGAGAAATGATAGATTATCTCTCTGCAAACTCGTTGAACATAGATAATGTTCTGAAGAAGAGAGAAGTTGTTGGAGACTACGGCATAGAGAGGGGATACTATTATGGGATGGTAGATTCATCGTGGGGAGAACGGGTATGGAGTAGTGTTATAACTTTTCTGGATGAAATAAGAAATATGAATGAGAATGATGCAATAAAAAAGATCAAAGAGTTAAAAATTGGAAAAAGAGATAAATTTGTGAAGGATTTAAGCAAAAAAGACGCATTAGAGATGTATCAAATGTTAAAAAAATCAAATATTGTTGAATTAATGAAAAAAGATAGAAAAATAACGACGGATAAATTTTTTAAAAACTTAGTGGAGCGAATCGTTGAGAACGAATTAAATATGCTTCCTATTAAAAATACAGATAATCCTGTAACAACTGATATAAAGAGATTAATAAGGTTGCCTGGGTCTCTACATGGTGGGACTGGATTTCAGGCTAAATTGGTAGATAATATTGATAATTTTGATCCTTTAAACGATGCAATTGTTTTTTCAGATGAGAATAAGAAGATTATATCTATAGTAGATACAGATATATCGATGAAAGACAATAAATATAAGATCAGAAAAGATGAGAATAAACTCCCTGAATTTGTATGTTTGTTCTTAATATGTAGAGGACTTGCCTATTTAGAAGATTAATAGATAAAAAAGATTGAATAAAATGGATATAATTTTGTTGAAAGACCTGCTTGATAAAGAAAGATCAAAACAGGCACTTCAACCTGTAGATAAAGAGATATATAAAGAGGTAAAAGAATACTTCAGCAGGTTGAAGAGACAGATCAACGAGACTAACAGTACGAGTAAAAAGAGATTTTATCTTATAGATGAGCTCAACAGTGCAGAAAAAATTTTTAATTTTTTTTTTGAGAAAAGATTAGGCAAGATAATAAATATCGCTGCGAGAATGGCAAAAGGAACGGATAGCAAGATCAAAGATTCTGAGTATATCTATAATTTATCTACCGATGAAGAAAAGATATTGGATTTATTAATAAAGAGCATCAAATCTGCAAGAGAAATTATATTAGATACTATATACAAAGAGGGGAATCCTATCTCGATTGAAGATATAAGCAAGAAGAGTGAAAAAATAAATACAGATAAAGCGGTTGATAATATAAAAAATAAAAACACGATCGTACGTGCGATTGAAGATATTCCAGAATTTGTAGATATCGATAGAAAAAAATATATAATACAAAAAGAAGATATCGTAGTCTTATCTGATAAAGTGACAGATATGTTAATAAAAAAAAATATGGTTGTTAAGATAAATGTAATAATAGAGGACGATTAAATTGAAGATGCCTAAGAAGATATATACAAACTGCCCATACTGTAAAAAAAAGACGGAACATACGATAGAAAGAGTTAAAAAGGGCCCTCAATCTGGTTTAAAATGGATTAATAGACAAAAAAGCAGACGGGGCGGTATAGGAAATATGGGGAAATTTTCTAAGGTTCCTGGTGGGGACAAACCTACCAAACGAGTCAATATAAGGTATAGATGCAACGAGTGTAAAAAAGCGCATCTCCGTAAAGGCTTCAGGGTATCTAAATTTGAGTTGGAAGAATAATTTATGGAGAATTGACAATGAAAAGTAGATTTTTGAGGGTGAAATGTGTAGATTGCGAGAATGAACAAATTGTGTTTGATAGGGCTACTACAATTGTTAAATGTGCTATCTGTGGAAGAACACTGGCAAAGCCAACAGGAGGAAAAGCACAAATAAATGCAGAGATAAAAGAGGTTTTGGAGTGATTTTAAAAGATAAATGGCCTGAGGTAGGAGAGCTAGTAGTAGGTGTCGTCTCGAGAGTGGAGGATTTTGGGGCTTTTGTCGAATTAGATGATTTTGGAAAGAAGAAAGGATTGATACATATATCCGAGATAGCACCTGGTTGGATTAGACATATAAGAGATCATGTAAAAGAGGGGGAACGAGTAGTCTGTAAAGTTTTAGAGGTAGATCCTAACAGAGGAAGAATTGAACTATCTTTAAAAGATGTCAATGAACATCAGGCAAGAGAAAGGATGCATATATGGAAGAACGAGCAAAAAGCTATAAAATGGCTTGGATTAATTGCCAAAAAATTAGGGAAAGATAAAGATAGTTTTGTTGAGGAGATAGGACAAAAACTTTACGATCACTTTTCAGGAATATATTATGCTTTTGATGAGGCTTTTGAAAAAGGAAGAAAGGCTTTTGATAAATTAGATATCGATGAGGAGATAATTGATGAGATTTTGGCAACGGCACAGACAAATATCAAAACTCCTTTGATGAAAATTTCTACACAGGTAATGCTAAGCACAATTCATCCTGAGGGGATAGAAATAATTAAAAAAGCGTTGAAGAGTGCAAAGAGAGTAACACGACGGAAAGATTTAACGCTTGATATTAGATACATCGGTGCGCCAAGATATTTAATCGTGGTAGAGAGTGCAGATTATAAAAACGCTGAAAAAATTTTAAAAAAAGCTGCCGATAAGGCAATAGAGATTATCAAGATGAACGAAGGAGAAGGGTATATCATAAAGGCTTGATATACTAAATTTTTATTAATACGTAAAAACAAACAATTAATGATTAAAAAAAATGCGATCCAAATTTCGTAAATGTCTTGAATGTAACAGATATACTCTAAAAGAGTATTGTCCGATCTGCAAGAAAAGAACTTTCGATCCAACTCCGGCAAAGTTTTCTCTTGAAGACCGGTATGGAATATATAGAAGAAGATTGAAATACAAAGAGTATTATGGTGGTAAAAATGGATGTAATTAGAAGAGAGATAGAAAAAGTTGATTTAAAAAGCCCTATTTATATAGAGGGTCTTCCAGGAGTGGGATACGTTGGAAAATTGGTAGTAGATCACTTGATTAAAGAGTTGCATGCTAAAAAGATTATAGAAATTTATTCGAAGTACTTTCCTCCACAAGTTTTAATTGATAATAACTCAGTAGCACACTTGGTAAAGAATGAGGTTTATGCATGGAAAAACGATAAAGGAGGAGATGATCTTTTATTTCTCGCTGGAGATTTTCAAAGTGTCTCCTCAGAAGGACATTATGAATTAACCAATACTTATTTGGATATAGCAGAAGAATATAACGTAAAACGGATATATACGATTGGAGGGTATGGTGTTGGTTATATCCTCGAAAAACCATCCATCATCTGTGCAGTAAATAACGAAAGTCTGTTAGATGAGCTAAAAGGTTATAATATCGAATTTAAAAAGGAGGAGCCAGGTGGAGGAATTGTTGGTGCAGCTGGATTGATGCTTGGTTTAGGAGCATTACGCGGTATCGAAGGAATATGTATTATGGGTGTCACATCAGGTTATCTTGTAGATCCGAAGAGTGCACAAGAGGTTATAAAAACACTTTGCCAGATTCTAGATATTGAAATAAGTTTAGAAGATCTAGAAAAACGAGCAGAAGATATGGAAGAGATAATAAAAAAATTGAAAGAGGCAGAATATACTGCAAAAGGTGCTGTAAAGGAGAAAGACGAATCTTTTGGGTATTACATCTAATACTAAACTTATAAAAATATCCTAAAAAAGCTACCCGAAAAGTTTGATAAGATAGAAAAGATGTTAGAGATGATAGCATGATTAAAAATGCCTAGTCGCTTGATAGAAATATTTGAAGACACAAAACTTGTAGAGAAGATAAGAAGGCGTTTACCCTACCTCTTCCAACTTGCAGAATTAGAAAGTTCAAGAGCAGGTAAGATAGGAATGGAGGTTGGCTCGGTCCGTGAACGAATAATCGTTGCTTTGCTCATCTATAAATTTGGTGAAGCAAATGTAGAGACTGAAATTCCTATTACTGAGCCAGAAGTGGATATAAAGTTGTTTAAAGAGCCAGTATCTATAAAAACAATTACAGGTAAAAATTTCGGAGGAGTTAAGCTTATATGGACTGTAGATGCTCAGAAAGCAAAAGAATTTCGTGAGAGCTATTATCCGCATTGCGATATTCTACTTGTCCAAATCAGCTGGAATGACACAGGAGGATTTTATTATATTCCATTGGCAACTCAAAAACGGCTTTTTGATAAAATAGGCAGAGAAAATTATATTAAACTTCCAAAACCCGGAACAAATCCAAGAGGTGTTGAAATTACTAAAGAAGCATTATCGGGTTTAGTTGAGGATAGTATGTCCAAAAGAATCGTAATAAATTGGCAAAAAACAAAGATTGAGTTTAATCCTTATAAAAGATGGGTTGATCTCTGGAGGGAGGATTAAATGGGAAACTATAAGAGAAAAGATGGGACGAGAACAAGTGTATTCGGCTCTCCGGGAAGAATTAATCATGATTCTACTCCATTTTACACAAGCAGGTTATACGAAGGACTGCCCAAGGAGGAGAGAATCAAGTATGTGGAGAATCCAATACCCTCTGAATTTCTTGATAAAGTCTTTTGCAAAACAAGTGAAGAAATGAAGGAATTGCCAGATAATAGTGTTCATCTAATGGTTACTTCTCCACCTTACAATGTGGGAAAAGAGTACGATGAGAATCTTACCCTGAGTGAGTACAGAGCATTCTTGAAAAGAGTATGGAGCGAAGTTAAAAGAGTTCTTGTCCCCGGTGGAAGAGTGTGTATTAATATCGCCAATCTTGGAAGAAAACCATACATTCCTCTCCATGCATTTATCGTTGATGATATGCTTGATTTAGGATTTTTGATGCGAGGTGAAATTATCTGGAATAAAGCTTCAAGTGGTAGTCATTCAACCGCATGGGGTAGTTGGCTTTCAGCTAAAAATCCTACACTTAGGGATATTCATGAGTATATTTTGGTCTTTTCCAAAGGGATGTTCTCAAGGGAATGTCTTGGAAGAGAAAGTACAATTTCTAAAGAGGAGTTTCTTGAATCTACAAAGAGCGTGTGGACATTTGCTGCAGAGCCAGCAACAAAAGTTGGGCATCCTGCACCATTTCCAGTAGAACTGCCTTACAGGCTGATCCAACTTTACACTTTTGAGGATGATGTTGTTTTGGATCCGTTTATAGGTAGCGGACAAACTGCAATCGCATCGATAAAAGCAAAGCGCCATTATGTCGGATACGAAATAAATGAAGAATACGTAAAGTTGGCAGAAAAACGAATCAAAGAATTCTTCTTAGAGTTTAATTCTCCCAAGTTGATTGAATTTGATGAATAAAACATTATTGAAGATCGGCGGTAGTATACTGACAAACAAGACAGGGGCTGACATATCATCGATCAAGCGGATTGCCAAAGAGATTACAAATAAGAACAAACTTGTTTTAGTACATGGTGCGGGTTACTGTGGGCATCCAGAGGCGGATCGCCTTTTAGGTAAATCAGAGATTTGTGATATCTATAACACGCATCGGGCGGTATCAAAGCTTAACAGCATATTTTTGGATTTTTTATCCGATGAGATTCCAGTAGTTCCTATTCATCCGTTGAACGTGGTGATCGCAAACGATGGACGAATAACTGCTTTTGATATTAATTGTATAAAAAACGCGTTAGAAAACGATATTCTGCCCGTAATTCACGGTGATATAGTCTTTGATCGTGTGCGGAAATTCTGTATAGTTTCAGGTGATCAGATAATAAGCTATCTGGCAAGGAGGTTGGATGTAGATAAGGTGGGTTTAGCCACGGACGTGGATGGTGTCTATCTGGACGGCAAGGTTTTAGAAGAGATAACCGAAAAGAACATATCAAAAGTCCTGAACCAAGATTATCATCTAGGGAAGACACACGATGTCACTGGAGGAATGCTGGGCAAGATTAAAGAGTTGTGGGGGTTGTCTGTGGAAAGCGTAATATTTAACGGATCAACCGTTGGAAACATAAACCGCTTTTTAAGCGGGGAACCCGTAGGCGGGACGATTATAAAACCATCACGAATCGAAGATTTGTGATAACAATGTCGTGTAAAAATGAGTGAAATATATAAAGAGTCCGTAAAGGTTATTATTAGAGTTATAAACGATACGGTCGAACAGATAGATAAAAATGACGTAGAAAACTTAGAAAATGCCATATTAACTGCATCTAAGGTTTTTTTGATAGGATTAGGTAGATCTGGATTGGTTGCTAAAGGTTTTGCTATGAGGCTTATGCATATAGGTATTGATACATATGTGGTGATGGAAACGATTACACCCGCTGCATCTAACAAAGATCTTTTAATCGTTATATCCAGTTCGGGTAATAAAGGATCATTGATAGAGATTACAAAGCTAGCAAAAAAAGTAGGTATGACAGTTGTATCTATAACTTCAAATCCAGACTCACTTATAGGGAACTTGTCTGATAAGGTAGTATTTATTCCAAAGGTAGCAAATTCATGCTCATTGGCACCGCTTAACACTTTTTTTGAAGATACAGTAATGGTCTTTACAGATGGTGTTATTGCAGAATTAATGAATAAGATGGGTAAAACAGAATCAGACATGAAGAAAAGACATTCAATATTAGAATGAACGAATTTAAATACGATTATTTTATAGTTAAGAACCAAATATATTAACCTTTTAAGATCGTGGCGAATGATCTACGATGATCGATTTGATTAATAGAGGGATAACGCTTTCTTCTGGATAACTTCTATCTTTGACATAGATAAAAAAGTATAAAAAAGTTAATATTTGGCTATAAATAATAAACCATAAAGAGGGGGATAAATGGAAAGAGTAAGAGAGACTCTAGAAAAACTATCGAATGCCTGTGGTATTTCTGGTAGAGAATGCAATATAAGAGAGATTTTGGAAGACGAGATGAAAGATTGTGTTGATGAGATAAAGGAGGATGCACTAGGCAATCTTATTGCCATTAAATATGGTAAAAAACCAAAAGAAACAAGAAAAAAAGTAATGTTGGCCGCACATATGGATGAAATCGGTTTAATGGTAAAGTATATCGATGATGATGGATTTATAAGGTTTATAGGGATTGGTGGCTGGTTTTATCCTTCTTTGTTAAATACTCAAGTTATATTACATGGATCAAATGGGCCCATAAAAGGAGTGATTGGATCTAAACCTCCACATATACTCTCCGAAGAAGAGAGAAAAAAGCAAATAAGATTAGAAGATTTGTTTATAGATATCGGTGCAAAGAATAGAGAGGAAGTACGAAATGCAGGAATACGGGAAGGAACACCTGTAACGATAGATGTATCATTAAAAGATCTGTTGAACGATAGAGTAACTGGTAAATCTTTAGATAATAGGGCAGGTCTGACTGTATTAATAGAGTTTATGAGAAGAATAGACCATCTTGACTGTGATATATATGCAGTAGGAACAGTTCAGGAAGAAGTAGGATTAAAAGGAGCGAAAACATCATCTTTTGAGATTAATCCTGATTTTGCACTTGTTATAGATACAACCATACCTCAAGACCATCCTGGTATCGATCCGAAAAGATCCATGATAGAGATAGATAAAGGACCGGTAATAACTATAGCAGATGCTTCAGGAAGAGGATTAATCGCACCTGAAAAGATAATCGATTGGCTTATAAACGTTGCCAAAGATAAAGATATACCATATCAACTGGAAGTATCAGAAGGTGGAACGACTGATGCCACATCTATCCATTTATCAAGGGCAGGAATACCAACAGGTGTGATAAGCATTCCTACAAGATATATTCACTCTCCAGTAGAAGTACTCAGTATAAAGGATATAGATAATACAGTTGAATTAATTGTTCAGGCACTAAAAGATGTGGATCTTTGATGAATAAAATACTTTTTTTAGATACAACATTAAGAGACGGGGAACAGACTCCCGGAATTTCTCTAACAAAGGATGAAAAACTGTTGATTGCAAAAGAAGTGGATACTCTGGGTGTGGACATAATAGAGGCAGGTGCTGTGGCTGTTTCAGATGGCGAGAGATCTGCAATAAAAGATATTGTAAAAGAAGGATTAAATGCGGAGATATGCACATATTCAAGGGCTATCAGGTCTGATATAGATTACGCACTGGATTGTAATGTCGATTCGATACATCTGGTCGTTCCTACATCAGAACTCCATATGAGAAAGATAGGAAAAAATAGTGAAGAAGTAGAAGATATGGTTATCGAGTCCATAAAATATGCGAAAGACCATGGTTTGATAGTAGAATTAAGCGGGGAAGATGCTTCAAGAGCCAATTTGGATAATTTAATAAGATTATATAAAAAAGGAGAAGAATACAAGGCGGATAGAATATGTCTATGCGATACTGTAGGAATTTTGATTCCTGAAAGAACAGAAGAAATATTTTCAAAGATCAAAAAAGAGATATCTATACCGATAGCGATACATGCACATGACGATTTCGGATTGGCTACTGCAAATTCGATAATTGCGTTAAGGAATGGAGCATCTGAGGTGCATGTTGCAATAAACGGGCTTGGAGAGAGAGCAGGAAATACATGTTTAGAAGAGGTCTCATCTGCATTAAAATTTTTATACAAAGAAGATATAGATATCAAGATGGAGAAGATATACAAGGTATCTAGAACAGTCTCAAAAATAACAGGGATCAATGTTCAGCCCAATAAAGCAATAGTTGGTAATAATGCCTTTACTCATGAGGCAGGTATCCATGTTCATGGTATTGCCAAGGATCCGTCCACATATGAGCCTATAAAACCAGAGTTAGTCGGGCGGGAAAGAAGGATTGTTCTTGGAAAACATACCGGAAGAAAGTCTGTAGAGATTGCACTTAAAGGATTTGGACTGGAATTTAGCAAAGAAGATCTAGAAGAGATATTTAAACGGGTTAAAGAGATAGGAGATAGAGGCAGGAGGATAACAGATGGCGATCTCCTAGCAATCGCTGAAAATGTTCTTGCGTTATCATATAGACAGAGAGTTAGGCTTATAGAATACAACGTAGTTACTGGAAATAAGATAAAATCTACGGCATCGATGATTCTAGATATAGACGATAAAGAGCATATAGAGGCAGATGTTGGTGTTGGACCGGTAGATGCCGCGATAAATGCGTTAAGAAAGACTATATCAGAGATAACCGATATCTCATTAGACGAGTATCATGTTGATGCGATAAGTGGTGGAACCGATGCCTTGGTAGATGTATCTGTAAAATTATCACGAAACGGAAAGAGTATCACTACAAGTGGCGTGGATGTCGATATAATAAAAGCATCTATAGATGCCGTAATATCGGGTATAAATAGACTGTTGAAGTGATTTTTGTTATGTCTAAAAATAAAAAAGTAAAAGGAACAAAGATAATCGTCGACTCTTTGAAGGATGAGAAGGTAGAATATATATTCGGTATTCCAGGTGGTTCGATTATACCACTATATGACGAATATTATGATTCGGATATAAAGCATATCTTAATGAGACACGAACAGGCGGCCGCTCATGCTGCAGATGGATACGCTCGTGCTACCGGTAAAACAGGTGTATGTACAACTACATCTGGTCCTGGTGCTACAAATCTTGTTACCGGAATTGCAACAGCATATATGGATTCTGTACCATTGGTTGCCTTAACAGGACAGGTAGAGACTATATCTATTGGTAACGATGCATTTCAAGAGGCAGATATTACTGGAATAACCCTATCAATTACCAAACATAATTATCTTGTCAAGGATGTAGATGAGTTACAAAGGATTATAAAAGAAGCGTTTTATATCGCTTCTACTGGAAGGCCTGGGCCTGTACTGATAGATTTACCTAAAGACGTTCAAACTGGAGAGACGGAGTATGATCCTAATATTACTGTAAACCTAAGAGGATATAAACCAACTTACAAAGGACATCCTGTTCAGATAAAAAAAGCTGCAGATATGATTTTAAACGCAGAAAGGGCTATTATAATAGCTGGTGGTGGAGTAACAATATCTGGAGCAAATAAAGAGCTTATAAATTTGTCGGAGTTATTAAACATCCCGGTTGCTACAACAATAATGGGTAAAGGTACTTTTCCTGAAGATCACCCATTATCGTTGGGCATACTAGGAATGCATGGTACCACATATGCAAACTATTCCGTATCGGATTCAGATCTTATACTCGCTATAGGTACGCGATTTAGTGATAGAGTAACGGGGGATGCAAGCCGATTTGCACCAGATGCAAAGATAATCCATATAGATATAGATCCAGCCGAGATAGGAAAGAATGTAAGAGTAGATCTGCCTATCGTGGGGGATTCCAAAAATATCCTTAATTCATTGTTAAGTATTTTAAAAACAAAGATTAGTAATGAGAATAAAGGTAGATATAAAAAATGGATTGAAAAGGTATCTACATGGAAGATGGAACATCCATTACATTTTAATGAAAAAACAGACACATTAAAGCCACAATACGTTATAAAAAGGCTTTATGAGATTACGAAAGGGAATGCAATCATAGTTACAGAAGTGGGACAACATCAAATGTGGACTGCTCAGTATTATCTATGTAAAAACCCCAGGCAGTTTATATCGTCTGGTGGGCTCGGCACTATGGGATACGGCTTTCCTGCATCTATTGGGGTAAAAATAGCCTTACCTAACAGTTTAGTATTTGATGTGGCAGGAGATGGAAGTTTTCAAATGAACTGCCAAGAACTTGCCACAGCAGTTCAAAACAATATTGATGTAAAAGTTGCAATAATAAACAATGGTTATTTAGGAATGGTAAGACAATGGCAGGAGTTGTTTTATAATAGAAGATATTCAAATACAAGACTTGGATACTTACCTGATTTTGTAAAATTTGCAGAATCGTACAATGCAAAAGGCATAAGGGTCACAAAGAAGAGTGAGGTTGATGATGCAATACAAGAGGCAATTAGGTATGATGGTCCTGTCTTGATAGATTTTAGAGTTGAGGAAGAGGAGAACGTCTTTCCTATGGTACCTGCAGGAAAAACTCTGACAAACATAATCGAGGTTGATAAAAGATGAGACATGTTTTGGCGGCATTGGTAGAGAATAAGCCTGGTACCCTTGCAAGGATACTTAATCTATTCAGAAGAAGAGGGTTTAATATAGAAAGTGCCGCTGTTGGAGAGACAGATGATCCAGGTATATCAAGATTGACTATTGTAGTAAACGGAGATAACAATGTGGTTGAACAGGTCATAAAACAGTTAAATAAGCTGATTGAGGTAATAAAGATTAGCAATTTATCTCAAGATAGGATGGTAGGTAGAGAGTTAGCAATGATAAAAGTAGCCGTAGATAAAGAGTCTTTGAGTGAGATAATCGGATTATCTGAGATATTTAGAACAAAAATAATAGATGTTTCTACGAGATCTTTGATTATAGAGATAACTGGTGATGAAGATAAGGTGAATGCGTTCGTAGATATTATGCGACGGTTTGGTATTAAGGAGATGGCAAGAACAGGACTAGTGGCTCTTGCAAGAGGACAAAAAGCAACAGAAATAGAGAGGGAGGATTAAAAAATGGCAAAAATATTTTATGACAAAGATATAAGATTAGAAGTTTTAAAAGAGAAGAAGATAGCTGTGATAGGCTATGGAAGTCAAGGAAGACATCAAGCGTTGAACATAAGAGATTCTGGATTTGATGTAATTATTGGCCAAAGAGAGGGAAAATCTGCAGAAGAGGCTAGAAAAGATGGTTTTGAGGTAATATCCGCTTCAGATGCAGCAAAAAAGGGAGATTTAATAATACTTACTGTACCAGATGAATTACACGAATCGGTTTATAAAGAGATGATGAACAATATCACGGAAGGAAAGACGCTTGGTGTATGTCATGGATTCAGCATACTTTATGGACTGATAAAACCACCAGAAGATATAGATGTGGTAATGATAGCGCCGAAAGCACCTGGACCGACGGTTAGGAGTACTTATATTGGTGGATCAGGTGTCCCATCTGCCGTTGCCGTATATCAAGATTATACCGGCGAGGCTCTACAAAAAGCTTTGGCATGGGGTTCTGCGATAGGATCGGGACGTGTAGGGATAATTGAGACAACATTTACAGAAGAGGTTGAGACTGATCTGTTTGGAGAGATTACAGTCTTATGCGGTGGTGTAGCAGAATTGATCAAAGCAGGATTCAATACACTTGTAGATGCAGGATATCAACCAGAGATCGCTTATTTTGAATGTTGTAATGAGCTTAAGTTGATTGTGGATTTGATATATAGCGGTGGGCTTGAAAATATGTGGTATTCGGTCAGTAATACTGCCGAGTATGGTGGTAGAGTATATGGAAAAGCGATTATTGATGATTCGGTAAAGGAGAATATGAAGGATATGCTCGATTTTATCAGAAGCGGACGGTATGGAAGGGATATGATATTAGAACAGAGAACAGATATGAATCAACTAAAGAGGTATAGAGAGTTAGAAAAAGATGAGTTGATAGAAGTAGTAGGCAAAAAATTAAGAGATATGATGAAAATATGAAGAAAGGCAAGGAATGACGATGTCAAGATCGATGTATAGTTATATAAGCAAAGCATGGGATAGACCAAGAGACACTTATGTTAAGGATATCCAATGGACAAGGCTTCAAAGATGGAGAAAAGAGCCAGCCGTTGTGGTGATAGACCATCCAACACGGATTGATAGGGCAAGATCTCTTGGATATAAGGCAAAACAGGGTATCATCACGGCAAGGGTCAGAGTTAGACGTGGTGGTCTCAGAAAATCAAGGTTTTATCGTCGTAGAAGAACAAAAAGGATGGGTATCAATAAGAAGACGATGGGTAAGAGTATTCAAAGAATTGCCGAAGAAAGGGCAGCACGAAAGTTCCCTAATTTGGAGGTCTTGAATAGTTACTGGGTTGGAGAGGATGGGATATCCAAATGGTACGAGATCATTCTGATAGATCCAAATCATCCTGTAATAAAATCGGATAAAAATTTGAACTGGATCTGTACACCCAGTAATAATAGGCGAGTATATCGAGGAAAAACGAGCGCTGGTAAGAAAGGAAGAGGATTATCAAAAAGAGGGATAGGTACAGAAAAAATGCGACCAAGTATAAGATCTAATGATAGAAAAGGAAAGTAAACACAAGATAAGAATCTACGATTGCATCTTTTACAATAGCATTAGCAGTACTTACGAGATGCTCAGGTTGTTAAAGAGATATGGTTTCAGTGGTGCGGTAGTCTTTTTTGACGAAGAGAACTTTGATAAGGATATTATCAGAGAATTAACGTTTATAACGCCCAAAAATTTTGATGTATTTCATGGTTTAGAGATAAGAGTAGAGTCTTTATCAAACCTGAAGAGAAAGATATCGGATTATAGAGATAAGATAGATATCATCGCGGTTAATGGTGGTGATGATAAGATTAATAGAATGGCATCCAAAGAAAGATATATAGATATTATTAGGAATACGGATCAAGGTAAAGGGATAGATCATATTACTGCGAGATTTGCTGCAGAAAACGATGTCATGATAGACTTCTGTATTGGTAATCTAATCTATAATAAACGATCGCTACCGGCGATGCTTGGAAAAATGAGGAAAAATTTAATGCTTGTCAAGAAATATGGAGGTATGACCATCCTCTCCAGTGGCGGGAGAGATAAGTTTGGAGTGAGACCATATAGGCAGATATTGGCTTTATCCAGATTCTTTGGAATGGAGAGAGATGATGGCTTGAGATCTTTGAGAGCTATATGTAACATAATAAAAAAGAACAAGAAGTATAGAGACGGAAGACTGGTATCCGAAGGTATTGAGATAATATCATGAAGATTCTACCATCTTCCCTCCGATTTAAAAGACGGTATATCGCGTTTGAGCTTGTTTGTGATGAAAAGATAGATGAGAAGGATTTAATAGATACAATATGGTCCACAGGCATTTTTTTAGTGGGTGCGTACAAGATGAGCCTATGCAACATACGTATGATAGATTATAAGGGTAAAAGAGGTATCATAAGTTGCGCTCGTGAAGAGGTGGATACATTAAGAGCTATATTAACTATCATAGACAAAATAAACGATAAAAAAGTTGCAGTAAACATATTAGGTGTTGGAGGAAGTATTAAAAAAGTTAATAAAAAGTATATAAGGACATAAAATAATAAAATATAGATAAGAACAAAAGGAGTAATTTAAAATGATGGGACCACAAATGGGATATGATCGGGCTATTACAGTATTTAGCCCAGATGGAAGACTATTTCAAGTAGAATATGCACGAGAGGCAGTTAAAAGAGGTACTACCGCAATAGGCATAAAATCAAGTGAAGGTGTGGTGTTGTTGGTAGATAAAAGGATAACCAGTAATCTATTAATACCAGAATCCATCGAGAAGATATTCAAAATAGATGACCATATCGCTATAGCAACGTCTGGTTTAGTAGCAGATTCTCGTGTTTTAGTAGATAGAGCAAGACTAGAATGTCAGATTAATAAACTGACTTATGATGAACCTATAAGAGTAGAGGGGTTGGCAAAAAGGATAAGCGATCATAAACAACAATATACACAATACGGCGGAGTCAGACCATATGGTGCAGCACTGTTAATTGCAGGCGTGGATAATAATGGAGCAAGACTATTTGAGACGGATCCAAGCGGAGCCTTGGTGGAGTACTTGGCCACGGCCATTGGAGAAGGGCGGGATACTGTTTTGAAACTTTTAGAAGAGGAGATTGATCCTGAAAAAAGAATTTCATTCGAGGATTCTATATTTTTAGGGTTAAAATGCCTATATAATATTGCAAAAGATAAATTGAATGCAGAAACTATAGAGATAGGATACATCCTGATCAAAGATGCAATAGTTAGAAAGATGGACCCGAAAGATGTACGAGAATATGTTGAAAAAGTAAAATATTTGTATAAAGATGAGATAAACAAAGAAGACAAAGAGTGATCTATTCTGTGGTAACTTTAGATGATTCAATAATTGTTAGGTATAAGGGTTACGGTAAGAAGTTTGAGATTTTTGCAGACCCAGACCTTGCTTTTGCATTACGTACTAGAGAGATAGAGGATGTAGACCTGGATAAATTGTTAGCAGTGGAAGAGATATTTGAAAACGCTCAAGAGGGAAAAAGAGCCTCAAGAGAGGATTTACTCGAGGTTTTCAAGACAGACGATATATACGATGTGGCAAAGAAGATTATAGAGAAGGGAGAATTAGGATTAACTGCTAAACAAAGAAAAGATATGCAAGATAGAAAGAAGATGCAAATTATTTCATTGATCGCTAAAGATGCAATAAATCCTCAAACAAATACACCTCATCCACCTGCACGAATAGAAAGAGCTATAGAGGAGGCAAAAGTAAATATAGATCCTTTTAAAAATACAGAAGAGTTGTTGAAAGAGGTAATTAAGGCAATAAGACCAATAATTCCTATAAAATTTGAAAAATTAAAAATTGCAGTCAAAATTCCTCCAGAATATGCTGGAAGATCATACGGAGCGATCGCAAATTTTGCAAATATAAAACGAGAAGAGTGGGGTGCAGATGGATCATGGATGGCATTAGTGGAGGTCTCAGCATCGTTACAATCAGAATTTTACGGATTGGTTAACAAGTTAACGAGAGGTGAGGGTGAAGTAAAGTTAATTAAAGATTTGAGTGGTAAAAAATGAGTAAAGATATTGTTATACCGGGATATCTGCTTGGTGAGGATATAAATGGTGGAGATGGTACTTTTAAGGAGGGTAATAGAGTTTACTCGGCAGTTTATGGGATAGCAAAAAGAGTGAACAATAAGATAGAGGTTATCTCTTTAAAAGGTAAATATAATCCTAAAAAAGGAGACTTACTGATAGGAATAGTGACAGATATAACGTTTTCTATGTGGATACTTGATATAAATTCACCATATTACGGATTTTTACATCTATCTGATTATACCAAAAAGATAGAGAAAGAAGATATGTCTAAAGAGATTGGGATCGGAGAGACGGTTATTGCAAAGGTAAAAGAGATAGAGATGCCCATAAGGATAAATTTGACCATGAATGATAATAGATGTAAAATAATCCGCACTGGTGTTGTAATTGATGTCTCTTATGCCAAAATTCCAGATATAATTGGAAAAGGAGGATCTACAATAAATTTAATAAAGAAAAAAACAAACTGCGATATTTATGTAGCACAAAATGGAAGAGTCTGGATAAATGGCAGTGATGAGATGATTAAATTAGCAATAAATATTATAAAAATGGTTGAAAAGGATGGGTGTTTTGATAACATTTCAGAAAAAATAACCAGAGAGATAGATAAAGATGGAGATAGATGAAAAACCTGAGAGATTTATAGTAGATGGTCTTAGGCTTGATGGAAGAAAAAAAGATGAAATTAGGCCAATAAAGATGGAAGCGGGTGTGATGAATAGGGCCGATGGATCCTGTTATATTGAGTGGGGTAATAATAAGATCATTGCCGCTGTTTATGGTCCGAGAGAGGTACATCCACGCCATCTACAGGAAACATACCGGGCTATCTTAAGGTATCGCTATAATATGGCATCTTTTGCAGTAGATGAAAGAAGGAGGCCTGGTCCTGATAGAAGGAGTATAGAGATATCTAAGGTTAGCAGAGAGGCTATAGAGCCAGTTTTAATGCTTGAACAATATCCAAGATCCTCGATAGATGTTTTTGTAGAGGTTTTGCAGGCAGATGCAGGAACGAGAGCTGCAGGAATTACCGCTGCATCTGTTGCATTGGCTGATGCAGGAATACCAATGAGAAATCTTGTATCTGCTATATCCGTAGGTAAAGTGGACGGTGAAGTAGTACTGGATCTTAATAAGATAGAAGATAATTTTGGAGATGCAGATATGCCGGTTGCTATGATTGTTGAAAGTGGTGAGGTAACTTTACTACAGATGGACGGGATTTTTACCAAAAATGAGTTTATAGAGGCGATGGAGTTAGCAAAGAGGGGATGTAGTCAGATTTATGATATACAGAGAGATTGTTTAATCTCAAAATATAAAAAATTAGATAGTGATTAGATGAGTAGCGAAGATATATTATCAGAAATCCGCCGAGATTATATCTATAGGTTGGTAAGAAACGGCGAGAGGATAGACGGAAGAAAATTTGATGAGTACAGGGAGATAAATATAGAAATTGGTCCTATTGAAAGAGCGGAGGGATCTGCACGCGTAAAATTAGGAACTACTGATGTTTTGGCGGGTGTTAAGATGCAGATAGGTGAGCCATTTCCAGATACACCAGATCAAGGTGTGATAATAACAAATGCAGAATTGATACCGCTTGCATCACCAACATTTGAGCCAGGACCACCTGATGAGAATGCAATAGAACTTGCAAGGATCGTAGATAGGGGCATAAGAAGTTCTAACGCTATAGATCTCGATAAATTATGCATAGATCCTGGTAAAGAGGTCTGGATGGTATTTATAGATCTACATATACTCGATCATAATGGAAACCTTGTCGATGCGTCATCACTTGCTGCCATAGCTGCTTTGTTCAATACTAAAATTCCTAACACCAAATTTGGTATAGATAAAGATGATGAAAGATTGGCTATAAACGATATTCCTATAGCAACCACCTCAACAGAGATAGATAATAATTTTATCTTTGATCCATGCTTAGATGAAGAAAATGCTGCAAATGTTGCATTAACGGTTATAATTACTAGTAAAGGAGAATTATGTGGAATGCAGAAGAGCGGTATAGGTAGAATTCCTGTTGAAACTCTTCCTAATATTATAGATTCTTCTATAAATATGGGAGAAAAAATAAGAAAGATATTATTAAAAGCATTAGAGAATAATATAACAGTATAATCAATTTTTATTTATTAAAGGAGAGTGTATATGGCAAAAAAAAGTAAAAAAATAAGATCTGCTGGAAAGTATGGACCTCGATACGGCAGAAAAATTCGTAAATTGGCTGCAGATATAGAAGATAAGATGCGTGTTAGGTATAAATGCTCACATTGTGGGCATTATGCAGTAAAAAGAGTTGGTACAGCCATTTGGAAATGTTCTAAATGTGGTTATACCTTCTCCGGAGGAGCTTACGTGCCTAAAACGCCTGTTTACTTATCTTTAGAAAATAAGTCCAAATAAGGGGGTAAGGATACTTGTACCGGTGCATAAAATGCAATAAAGTTGTCGAGATAAGTGATCATAGAGAGATAAGATGTCCTTTTTGTGGAAATCGTATCTTTTTGAAAGAAAGACCGGTAGCGTTTATAAAAGAGGTTAAAGCAGAATAAGTAGAGATGATGCAACAAAAATATGAGTTTAATCTATCGATAGATGGAGATACCAGATTAATAGAGTTGCTATATAACAATCTGATCATCGAGACGGAAAAGTCTTATGCAAGCAGATGTGGGATAGAGATACGGAGAGAAAAAGGATCTTTCAAGCTTAATATAGTATCTAATGATATAGTATCATTAAGAGCCAATATAAATACGTGGCTTAGATTTATAAAAGTGGTAGAAGATATTTACAAAATAGTAAAAGGGGGTGATTTAAATTAGTGGACAGATACCACCACAACTACAAAATCAAATAATGCAGTTACAGCAAATACAAGTACAGTTACAGGCATTGCAAGAACAAAAAACGCAGATAGAAGCTATCTTGAGAGATAGTGATGATGCTTTGGAAGAGTTAAATAAAGCAAAGGATGACGAGATAGTTTATAAAAGCGTCGGAGAGATATTAGTAAAGAGCACTAAAGATGATGCAATAAAAGAGTTAACCGAGAAGAAAGAGATGATGAATATTAGAAAACAAACGCTAGATAGACAGGAAGAGAGATTGAAAAATAGGTTAAATCAACTCCAAGAACAGCTACAAAATATTCTTGGTGGAATGAAAGGAGAGGCATGAAAAACCTCTTCTGTATTATATTTTATTCGTTTTTAATTTTCTAAGATTAGATCTTACCAATTCCAAAAATAGATCTTGAAAGATAAGATCTCTTGATAATTCTGGATGAAAACAAAATCCCATA
This sequence comes from Candidatus Methanoliparum thermophilum, assembly GCA_004212075.1. Taxonomy (GTDB): domain Archaea; phylum Halobacteriota; class Methanoliparia; order Methanoliparales; family Methanoliparaceae; genus Methanoliparum; species Methanoliparum thermophilum. The sequence goes on along the minus strand of RXIF01000012.1, from coordinate 4,699 downwards.
ATATTGCCCTCTAATACAGCAATGGGGCTATTATTATACTCTGCTAACACCTTTACATTATTTCCCACTCTTTTGATTACAGGCGCTCTTATAAAGACTGCATTAAATAATCTGTTCTGAAAACGAACTTCTATCTCGAAAGACTCTCTCTGTCTTCCGTATGAGTTTCTTTCTACATAGACATCGAGTAGTTCGATAAGATCGTCTCTCTCTTCCCCATAGACCCCTTTGGATAGCAAGATTAAACCTGCACAGGTTCCCAAGATAGGTTTTCCATTCATACCAAAATCTTTTATCTCATCAAACATTCCTTTCTTCTTCAATCCTTTCCCGATAGTAGTACTCTCCCCGCCAGGTATGACAATCCCATCACAGTATGGTAATATGCCTGCGTTTTTTATCCTGATCAAATCGAGACTATCGTCTAACGATTTAAACGCATCTAAATGTTCTCTAACATCACCTTGAATATCTATAATTCCTATTTTAATATTAGAATCCCCTGGTTTGTAACATCTCTTTATCGCTCAAACTTTCTATGTCAATCCCTTTCATAGGTTCACCAAGTCTTTTAGATACCTCTAAAAGTCTTTTTGGGTCATCATATGACTCAACAGCTTCTACTATCGCTTCAGCCATTTTTTGTGGATTTTCTGACTTGAATATACCAGACCCTACGAAAACTCCGTCTGCACCGAGTTTCATCATTAAAGCTGCATCTGCCGGGGTCGCTATACCGCCCGCAGCAAAATTGACGACAGGTAGTCTCTGCAATATTGCAGTCTCTTTGACAATCTCAAAAGGTGCATTTATCTTGTATGCAACATCTTTAAGCTCTTCATTAGTTTTTCCTTTTAACGATCTTATTTCACCCATAATTGCTTTAAAATGCCGAACAGCCTCTTTAACATCTCCTGTTCCAGCCTCTCCTTTAGTTCTTATCATTGCTGCCCCTTCATCTATCCTACGCAATGCCTCCCCCAGATTCCTTGCACCACATACAAATGGAACTTTAAACCTTTTCTTATCGATATGGCTCTCATCTGCAGGAGTCAAGACTTCAGATTCATCTATCATATCTACGCCCAAAGCTTCCAAAATTTCAGCCTCTGCAAAATGACCTATCCTAACTTTTGCCATTACAGGAATAGTAACAGCGTTCATAATCTCCTCAATTATTGCAGGATCTGCCATTCGTGCAACACCGCCTGCTTTTCTAATATCTGCAGGAACTGCATGTAGTGCCATAACCGCAATAGCTCCCGCATTTTCCGCAATAATTGCCTGTTTTTCATTGACTACATCCATTATGACACCACCTTTCTGCATTTTTGCAAAACCAAGTTTTATTAGGTCTGTTCCGTATCTTAAAGATTCTAATTTTTTATCCATTTAAATCTCCTTTTCCTTTTTTAAAATCTTAATAAATATTTTTATGTTATATTATATCTATATTGACGTTCTCGTGATATATTAAATTTTTTAAAAAGAAAATTTATATAACCTTTATGATATTATCAATAAAATAAAGATATTAACAGTTCAAATGACAAAAAATAAAGAGTTAGCGGAAATTTTAGAAAAAATGGCTAAAATTCTTGAATTTAATGGCGAGAATCCTTTCAAAATTTCTGCATATCTAAAAGCTGCCGGAGCCATACGTAATTTATCTCAAGATATAGAGAAGATAGCAAAAGATGAGAGATTAGAAGAGATACCAGGAATAGGAAAATCCATCGCTAATAAGATAAAAGAATATTTGAATACAGGTGAGATCAAAGCTTACAAAAAGGCGATTTCAGATGTACCGGAAGGTATTCTTGAATTGATGGATATACAAGGAATTGGTCCAAAAACGCTCCGTTTGATCTATGAAAAACTGCATATTAGATCTTTAGACGATCTTAGAAGGGTTATAAACGATGGTAGCCTTGCAACTCTTCCCTTAATGGGAGAAAAACGTGTTGAGAACATAAAAAAAAGTATCGAGTTTTTAGATAAGACAAAAGGAAGATTGCTTATCAACGATGCTTTAATACTTGCAGAAGAAGTGGTACGTTATTTAAATAAAGATGGGCTAATTATAGAGATAGCAGGATCATTAAGGAGAAGAAAAGAGACCATCGGAGATATAGATCTACTTGCATCTTCTGATAATAAAGATAGACTTATTGAGACCTTTATTAAAATGCCAGATATAGAAAGAGTAATTGCTTCAGGCGCTACAAAAGGGTCTATCATCCTAAAAGGAACACAAGTAGATTTGAGGATAGTAGATAAAAACTCTTACGGGTCTGCACTTCAATATTTTACCGGATCAAAGATGCATAACATAAAGCTAAGAAAGATTTCAAGAGAGAAAGGGTTTAAATTGAACGAGTACGGTGTTTTCGATGGTGATAAAAAAATTGCAGGAGAGACTGAAGAAGATGTTTATAATGCTTTAGGCTTACCATGGATACCACCAGAGTTAAGAGAAGATACTGGAGAGATAGAGGCGGCTAAATCTGGAAAATTGCCTAATCTTGTAAAGATGGAAGATATAAAAGGGGATCTTCATGTCCATTCAAATTATTCGGATGGCACATTAACATTGGAAGATATTGTTAAAGAGGCGAGTGTTTATGGATATGAGTATGTTTCCGTGTCAGATCATTCTCAATCTGTCAAATATGCTAAAGGATTGAGTATAGATAGATTAAAAAGGAGGAATGAAGAGATAGATAGGATTAATAAAGATAACAACAAAAAGAATATAGTCCTTTTGAAAGGCACAGAGGTAGATATATTGAGAGACGGTTCTTTAGATTATCCTGACGATATACTAGAAGAGTTAGATATAGTCATCGCGGCTATCCATCAGGGATTCAAAAATAATATAAATGAAAGGATGCTCTCAGCTATGAAGAATCCTAACGTCGATATAATCGCACATCCAACAGGTAGAGTCATCTATTCTAGAGAAGGATACAAGATGGATATAGAAAGATTGATAAATGATGCAAAAAGTACAGATACCATTCTTGAGATTAATTCGTATCCTAACAGGATGGATTTTAACGATATAAATTGTAAAAAAGCAAAAGAGAATGGAATAAAGATGTCTTTAGGCACAGATACGCATAGTAAAGGAATGATGAAATATATGGAATTGGGTTTAAGTATCGCTCGACGAGGCTGGTTGGAAAAAGAAGACCTGATAAACACGTATCCGCTGGAAGAATTGAAAGATAAGCTATATTAAAAATATGGTATAATTTATTATTATCAGTAAAAATATAAAATAAAGAGGTTGATAGATTGATCGATAAGAAGACTCTGGAACATATAGGCAAGCTTGCAAAGATTGAACTTGATGATAAGGATATAGATGAATTCTTACCGCAGTTGCAGTCTATATTAGACCTGTTCGATGAGATAAACAGCGTAGAGACAGAGACTGTCGAACCAACTTTTCATGTTTTCGGATTAAAAAACGTATTTAGAGAAGATGATGTTAAACCGTCCTTAGATAGAGAGGATGTACTAAAAAATGTACCAAAAAAAGAGAAAGATTACGTAAAAAGTCCAAAGATTTTATAAACGATGTTTTATAAATAATGTATTTATAGATCTTTATAAAATTTTAATACTTGATCGGCTATCTCTTTAAAAACTTCGCCCTCTTCTAACAGATTACCATTCTCACCACTCTGATATATTTTAAGATCTAGGGGTATCTTTCCTAAAAATTTTAAACCAAACTCTTTAGCAGCTTTTAGCCCTCCATTCTCTCCAAAGATATTGATATTAAAACCACAGTTAGGACATATAAAACCGCTCATGTTCTCTATTATACCGATTATCGGGATATCTAGCTTTTGTGCAAATCCTATAGCTTTTCTAGAGTTCAGTAAAGCCACGTTCTGAGGGGTAGTAACTATTATAGAACCATCTGCTTTGGTTAATTGGGCTATACTTATTGCCTCGTCTCCTGTCCCAGGTGGAAGATCGACAACAAGATAATCTAAGTTGTTCCAATCCACGTCTTGTAAAAATTGTCGTATAGCGTTGTATTTCATAGGACCTCGCCATATGACCGGCGAATCACTATTGGGCAACAAAAATCCCATGGAAACTATTCTTAGATTAGGGGTGATATCTATCGGTTTAATCTTTCCATCTTCTGTTGCTTCAAGTTTTCTATCGGATACTCCTAACAATTTTGGTACAGTAGGACCATGAATATCCGCATCCAATAATCCTACCTGTTTATCTTTTTTAGCCAACGTATAAGCCAAGTTCACAGAAACAGTAGATTTTCCAACACCACCTTTTCCAGATATTATCATGATAATATGCTTTATGTTTCCTAAATCAAGTGCTTCTATAGCTTTTTTATCCTTAGTTTTTTCGCTCATTTTATATCTCCTTTATCGCTAAATAGATCTATAAGAGTAAATTATCCTTATTTAAAATATCTATGAATATATATTAATAATATAAAAACTTTTGTATTCCCAAATTATTCGGTATCAGATTATCAAAAATAGTCTTATATAGATCCATAACTATAAAACAAATGTTTCATATAGCCCCCTTTACTGCATATATGTATAAAAATAAAAAAAAGATTGATGCTGATTATTAATTAGCCGATAGGTAGATCTCTATCCACGATATGTTTGAACTCTTTCCATCCTCTCTGCTTATCTCCTCT
>RXIF01000007.1 GCA_004212075.1 Candidatus Methanoliparum thermophilum | reverse complement strand
GGGACAGATACTTCTTATAAACGCTTCAAAGCTCTATGAGAAGGGAAGACCTAAGAATTTCTTGCCTGATGAAAGCATAGAAAAGATAGCAAGTATTTACTTGAACTATCAGGAGGAAGAGGGAATAAGTAAGATCATAACGAAAGAAGAAGCCGTAAAGAACGACTACAACTTAAGTCCATCACGCTATGTTATCCAGAATGGAGAGGATGAAACGCTGCCTTTGGAGGATGCTGTGGTGCAATTAAAAGAGGCTGAGGAAGAGAGAAAAGAAGCTGATGAAAAATTAATGGCTATTTTAAAAGAGATCGGATTATGGAAGTAAATCTTAACCAAAACGAAGAATACAAAGAGACAGAATTGGGTTTGTTGCCGCAGGATTGGGAGGTTGTGAGGCTGGGGGATATTGCTAAAAAAATGAGGGCTGGAGGAACTCCAAAAAAAGGAGTTAAGGAATATTGGAATGGAGAAATACCTTTTGTGTTAATTGAAGATATGACTTCTTGTGGATTATATTTATCAAAAACAAAGGAGACAATTACGGAAGAAGGATTAAAAAATTCTAATGCTTGGTTAGTACCAGAAAACTCACTTTTGTTAAGCATGTATGCAACAATTGGAGAAACAGCAATAAATACCGTTCCAGTAGCTACTAATCAAGCAATATTGACAATAATTCCAAAGAGTAATTTTGATAATGTTTTTGGGGCATATCTTCTAAAATTTAATGCTGAAAGATTGAAAATGCAAAATATACAAAGTACGCAGAAAAATGTGAATAAGGGTATAGTTGAGAATTTCAAAATCCCTCTTCCTCCCCTTTCTGAACAAAAAAAGATCGCCTTTGTTCTCTCTACAGTGCAAGAGGCAAAAGAGAAGACCGAAGACGTCATAAAAGCATTGAAAGAACTCAAAAAGTCCATGATGAAGCACCTCTTCACTTATGGACCCGTGCCTGTGGAAGAGGCAGAGCATGTGCCACTCAAAGAGACAGAGATCGGGCTGGTGCCAGAGGAGTGGGAGGTTGTAAGGCTTGGGGATGTTGTTGAGATTCATGATAAAGAAAGAGTTCCTTTAAATTCTGCTGAGAGGAGTAAAATGATAGGTTTATATCCATACTGCGGAGCTAATGGTATTATAGATTATGTTAATAATTATATCTTTGATGGTGAATTTGTTCTATTGGCTGAGGACGGTGGCTTTTGGAGGAAGTTTGAAAATACTGCTTATTTAATGGAAGGAAAATTTTGGGTTAATAATCATGCTCATATAATTAGAGCTATAGAAAACAGATCAATTAATCGATTTTTACTTTATTGGTTTATTTTTGACAATATAGAAAAATACACATCTGGAACAACAAGAAAGAAATTAAATCAAAACGTTATGAAAAAAATTCTAATCCCACTTCCTCCCCTCTCCGTCCAACAAAAGATCACCTCAATCCTCTCTGCCATTGACCAAAAGATCGAAGCCGAAGAGAACAAGAAGAAAGCCCTTGAAGATCTATTTCAATCCATGCTTCATCATTTAATGACCGCAAAGGTTAGGGTGAATCATCTGGAGGTAGAAGCATGAGTTTAGGAGAGGAAAGAAGCGCTGTTCAAAATCCGTTGATAACGTATGCGACAGAGATCGGATGGGAATACATAAGCCCGGACGAAGCGCTAAGGTTAAGGGGTGGAAACACTGGCTTTGTATTTAAAAACATATTCGTCAACCAGATGCAAAGGCTCAATCCGTTTATGGATCATATCCATGCAGAGGAGATCATCAAGAGCTTGGAGAGGATCCCGTCAAATATAGAGGGCAATTTTACCGCATGGGAATATCTCAAAGGTCTCAAGACCGTATTCGTTCCGAGTGAAAAGCGAGAGCGAAACGTAAAATTCTTTGATACTGAGAATATAAACAGGAATATATTTCAGGTAACAGATGAGTTTGCATTCACAAACGGCACAAAGACGATTAGGCCTGATATTGTCTTTCTCATAAATGGCGTTCCTGTTTTACTGATTGAGACAAAAGCTGCCCATAAGTTAGATGGCATCAGCATTGCTCTGGAGCAAGTTAAAAGATACCACAGGGAAGCCCCCGAGCTTTTAGCGATCCTGCAGATCTATGCTCTAACGCATATTCTAAGGTTCTATTATAGTGCTACATGGAATGAGTCGGAAAAGCTCCTTTTTAACTGGAAAGAAGAAGCGGAAGGCAACTTTGAAAATCTTGTTAAAACCTTCCTAGACAAAAGCAGAATTATCAGCGTTCTTCTTGACTTCATACTCTTTACCAGACAGGATAACGAGCTTAAAAAGGTTGTTCTAAGGCCGCATCAGATGAGGGCTGTTGAGAAGGTAATAAAAAGAGCAGAGGACGCTGAAAAGAAAAGGGCACTCATATGGCATACCCAGGGCTCTGGAAAAACCTATACGATGATAGTCGCTGCACAGAAGATCATAGAGAATCCCTTATTCGAGAACCCGACAGTAATTATGCTGGTGGATAGGAACGAGCTTGAAAGCCAGTTATTCGGGAATCTACGATCTCTTGGTATTGAATCTGTTGAGGTTGCGAAAAGCAAGAAACATCTGCAGGAGCTTCTTGAAAGCGATAGAAGGGGTCTTATTATCACGATGATCCACAAGTTTGATGGGATACCCAAGAACATTAACACCCGAGAAAATATTTTTGTCTTGGTGGATGAAGCGCATAGAACCACTGGAGGGACACTCGGTAATTATTTGACCGGTGCGCTTCCCAATGCGACATACATCGGCTTTACAGGAACTCCGATCGATAAAACCAGTTATGGCAAAGGGACCTTTATCGTATTTGGCAGAGATGATCCACCCAAAGGATACTTGGATAAATACAGCATAGCAGAATCCATTGCTGATGGTACAACTGTACCCTTACATTACACGCTTGCTCCAAATGAATTAAGAGTTGATAAAGAGACACTAGAAAAAGAATTTTTTGATCTTGCAGATGCTCAGGGTATCAGCGATGTTGAAACGCTCAATAAAGTTTTAGATAAGGCAGTAACGCTCAAAAATATGCTTAAAAACAGGGAAAGAGTTGAGAAAGTAGCTAAATATGTTGCAGACCATTACAAAGAATACATCGAACCCATGGGATACAAGGCTTTTCTAGTAGCCGTAGATAGAGAGGCCTGTGCTCTTTACAAAGAAGAATTGGATAAATACCTGCCAGCTGAGTATTCAAAGGTTGTTTATAGCCCTTCTGCTAATGATCCTCCTGAGATATCTAAATACCATCTATCTGAGAGCGAAGAGAGTAGAATAAGAAGAGCATTTAGAAAGCCTGATGAACTGCCAAAAATATTAATTGTAACAGAGAAATTGCTCACAGGTTTTGATGCCCCTATTTTATATTGTATGTATCTAGATAAGCCGATGAGGGATCATGTCCTTTTACAAGCTATAGCAAGGGTTAATAGACCTTATGAAGATGAGGGAAGAAAAAAGATATCCGGTTTTGTTCTCGATTTTGTTGGCATATTTGATAACCTTGAAAAGGCTTTGGCATTTGATTCTGAAGATATTGAGGGGGTTGTCCATGATGTTGAGGTTTTAAAAAAGAGCTTTGCTAAGTGTATGAAAAAGGCAAAAGAGGATTGCCTGGTGCTCATCAAGGATAAAACAGGAGATAAAGCTGTTGAGGCAGTACTAGAGCATTTTAGAGCTGAGGAAAAACGACAGGAATATTACAAATTCTTCAAAGAATTATCAAGCATGTACGAGATTATTTCGCCCGATGCGTTCTTAAGACCTTATATCAAAGACTATGAGACACTTGCAAGAATATATAGAATCCTTAAAGAAAGTTATGAGAGAGGGATCTCAATTGATAAAGAATTTACCAGAAAGACAGCTAAATTAGTCCAAGAATATACTAAGAGCGGGGAGATAAAACCTACCATAGATATCTATGAAATCAATGAAGAGACATTAAGAAAACTTGAAGAGAGTAAAGCCTCAGATATAGAGAAGATATTCAATCTTTTAAAAAGCATTGAAAAAACAGCAGAGCGGTGGGCTAAAGACTCTCCCTATCTTATCTCGATCGCGGAAAAAGCTGAGCAAATAGCAAAACTATACGAAAGCAGACAGAAAAACACGTTAGAAACGCTGGAAGAGCTAAAGAAGATGATCGAGGAGATTAATGCTGATAGGAAGGAACAGGCTAGAAGAGATATGCCTAAGGACATATTCACGATCTACTGGGTCTTTAAAAATGATGGCTTTGAGACTGCAGAAACCATGGCAAACCAGATGCAGGATGTGTTAAGGAAATATCCACATTGGCGAAAGAGTGAAAAACAGGAGGGCGAAATTAAATCCAAACTTTACGAGGTTTTATTCAACTCTGGTCTCACTGACACAGATAAAGCCTTGGAGATCGTCCAAAAGATAATAAGGCTGTTGAAAGGAGGTATGGGAGAGTGGTAACGTCTACAGAGTTCAAGGAGGATGTTCTAGCATTGGCTAAAGAGGTGGGAGTTGAGCCAAAGGAGATCCATATACGTGCAATGAAAAAGAAATGGGGTAGTTGTTCAAGCAGAGGCAGACTAACATTCGATAAAAAATTACTCGATGAGCCAAAAGAAGCGAGGTTCAAAGTAATTTTACACGAACTACTCCATCTTAGATATCCGAACCATGGCAGAATGTTTAATTCCATGCTATCCACTTATTTAAAAAATATCGACAAAAATAAATAACAGCCAGAATTTATAAATAAAACAAAAATCATCTTTGTTCCTATGAAAGTGTTTATAGGTGTTGCGTGGCCTTATGCAAACTCGTATCTCCATCTAGGGCACATAGCCGGAGCTTATCTGCCTGCCAGCATATTCGCTAAATATCAGAGGCTTAAAGGAAACGATGTTTTAATGGTGAGCGGGTCAGACGAGCATGGCACACCGATAATGGTAACAGCAGAAAAAGAGGGTAAAAAACCTAGCGAGGTTGCTAAATTCTATCACAGAGAAAATTCGATGGTCATGGAAGCTTTAGACATCGGCTTTGATCTTTTCACTGAAACATCAACAGAGAACCATAAAAGAGTTGTTCAGGACTTTTTAAAAAAGCTCATTGAAAATGGCTACACTTATGAGGATTTTATGGATGAGCCCTACTGCACAAACGAAGATCGCTTTTTGCCTGATCGTTATGTTGAAGGCACATGCCCTTACTGCGGTTATGAAAGTGCAAGAGGGGATCAGTGTGATAACTGTGGTAAGCTTTTAGATCCAAAGGATCTTATAAAGCCTAGATGCAGGATCTGTGGAGGCACGCCAGAGATAAGACAGAGCAAGCATCTATTTTTCAGGCTGAGTGCTCTTGAAAAGAGATTGATAGATTACATAGAATCGATAAAGAGAGACCTAAAGCCAAACGTCTACAATTTCACAATAAATTTTCTGCGTTCAGGGTTAAAGGACAGGGCGATAACAAGGGATATAAACTGGGGCATTGAAGTGCATCTCGAGGGCTATGAGGATAAGCGCATATACGTCTGGTTTGAGGCTGTGTTAGGTTATCTATCAGCAGCTGTAGAGTGGGGAGATTGGGGGCGGTACTGGAAGGATAAGGATGCAAAACATTATTACTTCGTTGGCAAAGACAACATTCCTTTTCATACGATAATATGGCCGGGAATGCTTATAGCTCATGGAGGGCTAAAGCTTCCAGATAATGTTCCTGCAAATGAGTATCTCTTGGCAAGCGGGGAGAAGTTATCAAAATCTAGGGGCATAAGCATAAATGTAAAGGATCTTTTAAAGGTATATGAGCCGGATGTCATACGCTACTACCTCTCATCAAACATGCCTGAAGAAAAGGATAGTGAGTTTAATTTTGAAGATTTTATAAGCAAGAACAACAACGAACTTGTGGCGAATCTCGGCAACTTTGTGCATAGAGTTTTGACATTTGCCAAATCGAATTTTGGATCCGTGCCTTCCGGTTTTCTTGAGCTAAGGGTAAAAGAGGAGATAGATAAAGCATTTGAGGATGTACAAAAAAGTATAGATACCTTCCATTTTAAGGAGGGGATAAGAAGAATAATGGCTCTCAGCTCTTTCGGTAATCTATACTTTTACGAAAAGGAGCCATGGAAGAAGATAAAAGAGGATAAAGATGAGTGCGCTAATACAATCTACAATGCTGTGCAGATAGTTAATGCTCTCTCTATTCTCCTTGCACCCTACCTGCCATTCACTTCCAGAAAGATAAGAAGGATGCTGGGGATAAGGGATGTTGATAGATTTGAATTTTGCGAAGAGAGAAAGGAAGATTTTACGCTCGAAAAGCCAGAGATCCTGTTTAAGAAGATAGAGGATAAAAAGTTCTCATTAGAGGGGATAGAGCTCGTTGTTGGTAAAATTGAAGAGGTAAAGGATCACCCACAGGCTGACAAGCTATATATTTTAAAAGTAAATATAGGCAACGAAAAAAGACAGATCGTAGCAGGTCTTAAGGATTATTTGAGCGCAGAAGAGCTCCTGGGTAAAAGCATAGTTTTAGTATCAAATCTAAAGCATGCAAAGCTTAGAGGCATAGAGTCACAGGGCATGCTGCTTGCTGCAGATGCAGAGAAAAGTAACAAGGTTGTGCTTATTCATCCGGAGAATGAGAAGAAGCCCGGTACAAGGGTTGGAGTAGGTTATTTTGGACTGAAGAAAAGTGTTGGAATAGAAGAGCTCAAAGAGAAAGGTTTGCATGTAGAGAAGGGAAGGGTTTTGTCCTTTAACATTCCTTTAAAAACAGAGGACGGTGCGCAGATAATCGCAGAGATAGAAGATGGGGCTGAGATCAGGTGAGCTTTAAAAAAAATGATCCTTGATTAGCAAAGATAGGAGGGAGCGATGCGCATCTACTGGAGAATGTCTGTTCCTGCTGCACCAGACTCAAAATAAGATGGCTACTGTTCTATATTAATCTTTCTAAGCCTAATTTTCTCATTATCTAAAAATTTATATACCACACCATGTGGCATTCCTTCTATCAACATACTTATCGCTTTTTTAGCCGTGTTTATCTCCTGTGGATAGCCGATTATAAGGATGGTACTACCATACACAGATATCATAGCTCCGGTCACATTCTCGATGTAAGACCTCATGCTACCATTCTTTCCTATTATTCTTCCTTTTATACGCATAATATTTTTTTTAGATAGGTGACTCAGATTGATGGTGTCATACATAACCATATCGTCATCAAGTATCCTTATTGCTCTTGTAGGCGAAAAACCTCTTCCTATTGCATAGATAAAATCCCTTGCTTTTAAAAAATTAAGATCTCCTTCCTTATAAAATATTTTTATCATCCCATCGTTACTATCTATCTCTAATTTTACATTCATCCGATCTTCTATCATCTTTTTAGTCTCACCATTCTTTCCGATCACTACTCCGACTCTATCGAGAGGGATTTTGATACTTGTTACGTTATATGCTTCCATCTTTATTCTCCTATAATTATTTTAAGCAACTCTTCTTCGTCTGGGCTCTTCAATCCACTATCATTAAAAAAACGCGTTATATTTTTAATATCTCGTCTTAAAAACTTAATTGCATTAAAATGAGAATTCAGAACGGACTGACCCATATCTATTAAAACAGGACCCTTATAATACAAGATGTTATACTCGCTCAGATCAGCATGAACAAGCTTAGCATCTTGGTATAAGGTTCTCATATAATCGATTATTTTTCTAAAAGATTTCTCTAACTCCGTCTCACTCAATTCAATATCTTTAATTTTAGGAGCAGGTTTTTCATTATTTCCTATAAATTCCATTAGAAGAATATTATTCATAAACGCTATCGGTTTTGGAACGCGTACACCATTTTCAAAAGCTCGTTTAAGATTCTTATGCTCTTTTTTCGTCCACAAATATATCAAACCATCTCTTGATTTCTTTACCTTTTCAAACCTTGGATCACCGATTATATACTTATACATATCTCTAAAATCCCCCGTCTCTATTCGGTATATCTTTATCGCAATCTCTTTATCATCTTCACCATACCCATGGAATAGATTTGCCTCTTTCCCGGTAGAGATGGGTCCACCTACAGAAGATATTAAACCACGTTTTAAGAGCTTAAATAATGTTACAATGGTTCTCTCATCTAATACGCTCTCCCAAATCTTGCGCGATTCTAAATCCTTATCTTTTATCTTTAGTTCCGTCAGCCTTTTGTCGATCTCTCTAAAATTAATATTCATTTTATCCTTTTATAAACTTTTTAACCTGTTCAAACTCGTCTATATTTGTAAAGATAATTACTTCATCACCAGCATTTATCTTATCGCTTCCTCTCGGTATTATGATTTGTCCTTTCCTAATAATCGCACCAACAATCATTCTCGCAGGTAATTTCAAATCTTTTAATTTATCTTTCACAATAGGCATAGTTTCATTGGCGATAAAATCTACAACTTCTACATTATTGTTTATATTAACAATGGAGTTAAATTCCGTAGTTATATAGAATTTGATGGCACGTATAGTTTCTAATTTTGGACTAACATCGAAATCTATATCAAGTATCTTATAAAGATTTGTGTAACTATACTTATTGGTTCTTACTATGGCTTTTTTAGCCCCCATCTTTTTTATTAAAAGGGAAGATATCAGATTTGTCTCATCATTGTCCGTTACAGATATTATTACATCGTAATCAAAAGCATTTTCTTGTTTTAACAAATCAAGATCGGTTCCATCCCCATTTATCACAATTGTATTATTCAGTTTAGAAGCAATAAGTTCGCATCTTTGTTCATTTTTTTCTATAAGTTTTACATCTATATGGCTCTCTTCTAAATACTTTGCCAGGTAGAAACCAACCGTTCCGCCGCCTATTATCAAGATTTTTTTAAGATCGAATAGACCCATGTTTTTTATTATTTCAAAGATGTTATCCCTTTTGCCCATCAAGATAAGTTTATCTCCTTCATGTAGGACATCATCTCCTGTGGGTACCATAATCTGATCTTTTCTTCCAATTGTTGCTATAATTGTGTATTTAGGGAAAATACAATCTTTTATTGCTTTTCCCACAAAATCGTTATCTTTAGAGAGAGTTATTTCAAAAAAACCAATCAGGTCGGATGCAAGAAGAGTAAAGTTCTTCGAATTTGGAATAAAAAGAAGTTGTATTATCTTATACGCGGTGATTATTTCCGGATTTATTATTGCATCTATGCTGGTACTCCTTTTTTTATTCATAAACAACGATGTATATTCTACGTCTTTTACCCTTGCAATAGTCTTTTTTGCACCGAATGATCTTGCAATTATAGATAATAAAATGTTTAACTCATTGTTATTCGTCGTGCATATAACAAAGTCCGCTTCGTTCACTTTTGCCTCGTTCAACACATCAATGTTTGCCCCGTTCCCATTTATCACCTTAACATCCAATCTATTGTCCAGTTTATTACAGAGATCATAATCTGTATCTATCAACACTACATCGTTATCCTCACTTAATTCTTCTGCCAGAGAACTACCAACCAACCCCGCACCAATTATAATAATATTCATATCAAGACTGATTGAAGATAATACAATCGTCTAATATAACTTTTGGACAATATAATCTTTTGTATAAAAAATTATAAATAATCATAAGAAAAGTACAATGGCAAGTGGTTTATACAAATGAATTATTTAGGTGTCGATGAGGCAGGAAAAGGACCTGTAATGGGGTCAATGTTTATCGGTGGAGTGTTGATCAATAAGATAAATTATCTAAAGATAGAGGAGCTCCTTATTGGAAAAAACAGTTTTAATGATTCTAAAAAGATAAAAAATAAAAAAAGAGAAGAGTTTTATAATATATTTAAAGATTTTGCAAAAATAGAAGTTTATGAGATATCTGCTAGCGAGATAGATAAATTAAGAACCAAATATACCATGAATGAGATTATGGTGATAGCTCATGCAGGATTGATTAGAAAATTTGAGAGAGAGGCTGATGTGATTTATCTGGATGCTTCGGATGTTAACGAAGATAGATTTGGTATGTATGTAAAAAAGCTGATTGAAAAGTTTGTAAAACCAGATTTAAAGATTATATCTAAACATAAAGCAGATGAGACATATCCACTAGTTGCCGCAGCATCCATAGTAGCTAAAGTATGGAGAGAGAGACATATTGCAGATTTAAAAAGAGTATATGGAGATTTTGGAAGCGGGTATCCATCTGATCCTAAAACAATCAAATTTTTGACTGATTTTTATAAAAAATATAATACTTTTCCAGAAATAGTCAGAACATCGTGGAAGACGTGTGAAAGGATTAAAAATGCCGTTAATCAGAGAGATAAATCGATTTTTAATTATTTTTCATCCATTTAAATAAGTATTTCTTTTTAACTATTAAGACTTAACAAAAAGTCTAGTAGATCTGAAAGTTATCTATTGTAATATAGAGCATTCCAGGTATTTTCTTATATATCTTTACTTAGATGAGAATAACAAACTATATATAAAAATTAAAATATCATTCATTGAGAAAATTGAGAGGGATCATCAGATTCGTAGCACCTTCTGTCTGCACTATGCAATCCAGTTTTACACTGTTGCAAATCGAAGATTTGAAAAGAACCGAAGGTTTTTAGGATGAATTATAAGGTAATCTTCAGTGACCTTGGATATGTAATATTCATGATAGGTCTATTTATGTTATGTCCTCTGCTTGTAAGCGTGTACTATAAAGAGGATATTAAATATTTTGTGATCCCTATTCTAATATCTATTATAACAGGATCATTTTTAATCTTATTTTTTAAAAATAGGCAAAATAAAGAGAGTTTTTATGATAAAGAAGCTATAATTATAGTTGTCATAGGATGGCTTTCTGCATCGATCTTTGGATCCATGCCATACCTTTTTGCATCTGTTTCCCCATTGGACGCGTTATTCGAGGCTATGTCTGGTTTTACTACTACCGGATCGACAATATTGTTAGATATCGAATCTTATTCTCGAGGTCTGCTTTTTTGGAGAAATATGACCCAGTGGCTCGGTGGAATGGGAATAATAGTCTTTTTTTTTACTGTTCTTCCTAGTATATCCCCAAGTAGTCTGCATCTTATCAAGAAAGAGGCATCTTTCATGACTATAGAAAAGATAAGGCCAAGAATAAGGGATACAGCCAGAATATTCTGTGGGATTTATATGCTATTTACTGTTATAGAGACTATATTATTGCTCTTCTGTGGATTACCTCTCTATGATGCTCTATGTACGACATTTACTACGGTATCCACAGGCGGTTTTCATCCAAGAGCGGAAAGTATCGCATATTACAATAATCTGACTGTAGAGATTATAGTGATGGTCTTTATGTTCCTCTCGTCTATAAACTTTGCGTTGCATTATAGAGCATTAAACGGCAGAATCAAAGATTTTATTAAAGATGAAGAGTTCAGATTTTATTTATCGGTTGTTTTACTATCGATAGGTATAACCACGATTAACCTGGCATTAAAGATTAATAACGGTGATTTTTTAGTATCTCTTAGGTATGTATCCTTCAATGTTATCAGTATAGTAACAGCAACCGGTTTTAGTACGGTTGATTTTTCCAGTACAACGTTCTGGACACATTCATCTATGTTTATCTTACTGATTTTAATGCTTTTGGGTGGATGTACGGGCTCTACATCTGGTGGTATAAAAGCAGGGAGAGTATATCTTACATTTAAATTTATTGCCAGAGAATTTAAACATATTCTTCATCCAAACGCAGTTATTCCATTAAAGTACAACGGGCGGGTAATATCGGACGGTATAATAAACAAGATCTTTAGTTTCGTATTGCTTTATCTACTTTTGTTTGTATCTATAAGCTTTATCTTGATGCTAATGGGATATGATCCAGCAACATCTCTTTCGGCTGTTGCTACTACTATGGAGAATTGCGGGCCTGGTTTAGGTAGAATAGGACCATTTGAGAATTTTGCATTCTTTAATCCTATTGCAAAACTGTTGCTAATATTTAGTATGCTTGCAGGTAGGTTAGAATTGTTCATCGTCTTGGTACTATTTATGCCGGCATTCTGGAAGAGATAATTAATAAACCTGTGATTTTTTCATAACATATTGAACGGATCTTCCAGATTGTTTTTAAATTCATTCATAAAATTTGTAGGAATCTTTGCCAACATGGCATAATGATCTATCGAGAGAATACAGTTCATCATCTTTCTAATGACGACCTTACCAGATTTTGCCACAGGTCTCTCTTTTATTGCACATACGATCATGAGACTAGTAGCAATAGGCCGTGGAACGGTAAATCCAAACTCAACCCCCATCATACCCGGATTTGTTATCTCAAATAATGGTCTGAACCTTCCCTTTTTATCTTTAGGCCAAGGATACCCTACTATCCCTTTAGATTTTATCTCTGATACCTGTTCTCTCAATTCATCTGCAATCTCTAAAATCGTTTTTTTATTGGCATTCTCTATCAAAAAAAAACTGCCTTGCTCGCCTACCTCGACAGGCCCCACAATGCTAATCTCATCGGGATTTGTATATCTAATTTTGTCTTTTCCCTCCCATACACCAGCCAATACGGGATAATTCTTCAATGCCAGTGCTGCAGATCTTATAATTAAAGATGTGAATGTGATATCTCTCTTGTATTTTTCAGCCATTTTTTTTTTATATAAATCTGAATTAGTCATATCTATAGATATAGCTCCAAACGTAGGCCTAGCATGATAATTCGCGTAAGGATGCCTCAAATTATCGAAAGAAAAAGGCAATTTGTAATAAAAATCCCCATTATCGTCTTGTTTGATATCCATATTCAATCACTCTTCCAACGTATAATCTATCCTTTATTTATAATATTTTTTATTTTTGTTATCAAAGTTTGTACCTTATTCCGGCGTGGTTTCTTTTATAGATTCCTATCTCTGAATCTATGATATCTGTACCATAAAAGACGGGACCGTCTCTGCAGACTCTAAGTCCCTTTGGATCTATAGAACAAGACCCGCATATACCAAGGCCGCATTTTATAATCCTAGATACACTGAACTGTGTCTTTTCTAATATATTTTCCATATTAAAAAAATCTAAGAGAGATCGTATCATTTTATCCGGTCCACATGCATATATCATATCATAAATATTAACATTTTCTACCGATCCTTTTAATAAGTCCAAAACATTACCCTTTACTCCAAAGGATCCGTCTTCTGTAGATATATGTACCTTTGCCATCTTTCTAAATTCATTATCAAAAAAAATTTTTCTTTTATTCTTTGATCCAATCAAGACGGTTATATCGTTATTATTATCTTTTAAAACGTTTGCCAAATATAATAAAGGAGCCAATCCTATCCCGCCACCTATTAATAGAACTTTAGATTCTTTTATAATCTCAAATCCATTCCCGAAAGGTCCCCTTAATCCTAAAGAATCATTTTTATCAAGGTTAAACAAAGTACTTGTTGCTGATCCAATCTTTTCAATCGTTATCGCGTTTTTATAAGAGAGAGATATTGGTATCTCATCTATACCTCTTATCCAGACCATCAGATATTGACCGGGAGAGCCTAAAGCGGTATCTTTATCGAAGAAGAACGTCTTAATATCTTTGTTCTCGTTCTTCACTTTTTTGATTATTACATTCTTCGGTCTCTCTTCTATGTGCCAATCCA
Organism: Candidatus Methanoliparum thermophilum; assembly: GCA_004212075.1. Classification (GTDB taxonomy): domain Archaea; phylum Halobacteriota; class Methanoliparia; order Methanoliparales; family Methanoliparaceae; genus Methanoliparum; species Methanoliparum thermophilum. Next base: position 15,863 of record RXIF01000007.1, on the reverse strand, counting down.
ATTAATTCCTCCAATTTTATACCTTTTTTATTTAGATACAGATCGAGCTCTGATTTTATTTCATTAAATATGTTTATGTTATTATAAACACCGCTTCCTATCTCCACCGCTCTTGCACCTGCCATAAAGTATTCTATAGCATCTTTATAATTTTCAATACCACCTACACCAATTATAGGTATCTTTAATTTTTTATAAAGCGAATATACAGAGATCAGACCTATTGGTCTGATCATTCTTCCAGATAAACCTCCATAAACGTTTCCAAGCAGAGGATAACCAGATTCTGTATCTATACCCAATCCTTTTACTGTATTTATAGCAACAACGGCATCTGCGCCACCATTCTCAGCAGCAACTCCTATTTTTGTTATATCCTCCACGTTAGAAGTCAGTTTTACCCATAATGGCTTATTAGTAATTTTTTTGATCTCTCTGGTGATATTTTCAACGAAGATAGGATCTTTTCCTATATCCATACCGTAACCTTTCACGTTAGGACAGCTTAAGTTCAGCTCGAAAGCGTCTGCATATTCTTCAAGATTCTTCAAGATCTTTACTAATTCCGATCTATTCGCCCCAAATACACTTATTATTAAAGGACAATACCTATTAAAATCGTTCAGTTCTTCTATAAAATATTTGTATGATGGGTTTGGTAATCCGATGGCATTTAAAAATCCTGTATCTGTTTTTATTAATACAGGACCAGGATGCCCCTCTCTTGGTGTGGCCCCTATCGATTTTGTCACTACTGCTCCAGCTCCTAATTTAGCAATGCGATTAAGAGACGATCCTGTGCTTCCTAAAATCCCAGATGCCAAAATTAACGGATTTTTAAGATCTATTTTTCCGACATTCATAATTCCTACTCAATTTATTTATACAAGGAGGTATAAGAATGGTTACTTTAACTTTATCTCCACCCACCTTTTCCACGAATTCTGCGAGAGGAGGTATGCTCACGGCAACCTTCATTTTTTCACTGCTATCGTCATGCGGAGGTGCAATACAGCCGCATGAAGAGAGCAGGATTAAGAAGATTACCAGTATTATTATAGAGATTATAGACTGCTTAATCTGATCCCCACCTCTTTTTTATTCAGTCCGTGCTTTATTGCTCTATCTGGATATCAAAAACTAAAAAATCTTAGGTATATTGGCCCCCCATAATCCAAAGACCTACATCTCTCTTTACATTCTTATGTTTCTATGCATTTCCTTCTTATTAGCTTTTCTTATTAGCTTACTTGACCTTCGAATGATTTGATTCATACTTATATAGGGAAAGTTAAATAATAGAGTGATAACATGTGAGGCGGCTCTTTTATGAAAGAACTATCTTGTTATTCATCATCCCTGCTGCTGTGCTATTTCACATTTTTTAGTATATAACCAGCCGTCTGATCACGGCTCAAAAACCTCCTGATGAAGAAGTAATAAAAAGTTTTCAAAGCCATGTTTTTAAACCGACATGCCCCCGGGTTTATTGACCAGTGCTTCTTCACAGGATTGGGAATCAATGTCAATCCCATAGAAGAGGACTATATTGATTCAAATGGATTCCAAATACATATGGACACGGCTGCAGCACCGGTTCAGGAGGAGATTATACCATAAATGAGATTGTTGATGATATGCTTGCAGTGATTGATTATGCAAAAAAGCGGTTTGGAGGAAAAGTAGCCCTAGCAGGAGGCAGCCAGGGATGGATGGTAGCATTCTATGCTGTAGCTTGCTTGCAGCAGCGGTCTGTCATAATATCGCTGACTTTAATGGGAAAGATAACCTCATTCTATCCACATTAAGAATACCTGAATGGTCTGTACCATTCACAAAGTTTATGATATTCATTTATAAGAGCTATGCAGCCCCAGTATTACCTTATCTTAATCTATCAAAAGAAAAATTGAATGACGGAACCAATGCAGCTACTTCTGTGAGAAGAGGTTCGCTGTGCATTATGGATTACTCTAAAGGCTCCGGGTTCCCTGCTGAATACAGGGCTTGCAGAACCTGTTGAAAAAATTATTGAGCCTATACCTGGGTGGCTGAAGAAAATTAGCTATACAGCGCCTTAGTAGGTCTTAGTGGGTAATTTGGCTCCGTAGAGATCCTCCCAGCATAAATTAAATACTTTGTTTCATATGTCTATCTATGTTGTATATAATGAGTTTTATCCGGGTTTCTTTGAGTTGGTTTCGGTATTTTCTTTGATTGACCTCCTCTCCATACTGACTTTGACCCTGGTTCTTCCCGCACAAGTTTGTGAATATCCTCTGAATCATATCCCTTCCACAATCTAGGTGTTGCTGGCCCTAGCTCTGTTAGTGTTTTTCAGCTAGGTTCGTGCACGCTTGACATCGTGCACTGGGGTTTTGCTGATTTTGCATACCAGAATTAACTGGCTTTTAGTGTCAGCAGATATACCGGTCTCTTAAGGAAACTCTTCCTGTCTTTCCCCATTCTCTGAGAGTAATAATGGCTGGCATGGTCACTGGTGAAACCAGCTGATGTTGGTTATAGGTTTTCTTAGAGTATTTGCAGGAGTACAAAGGAACTCTTGCACTCCTCACGACATTCGCGGCTATTTCAACAAAATATATGTACCTGCTCTTACAAACTAACCATCCATCCCCGGTGGTGTTTTTATTGGTTGTATAGTAAACACTATTGGAGGATTGCAACTTAAAACAATCGACTACAAGAAAAGGCTAAATCAGACAAAGGTTTTTACAGAGCCCATGTTTTAATAGGTTATATTGCATGGTATTATAACTGAGACTGGGGCCCGAGAGTGATATCTGAATGACATCAGATTCAATAGACTCTGCTGACGACATAGGTAGTATTCTATCCCATGGTTTCAGGGTCTGGAAGAACAATACCAATATATGTATTCCATATGTGCTGGGAGCCGGATCGATCTTTGCATTCGCTCTTCTATTGTTATATCTGATGCTGTATACCAGTGTTGAAGAGGTCACTCCGGGAGGTAGCCCATTATCCCTGAATTCCCATATTGGGGTGAGTACTGGCATGATGGGTATGTTACTACTTACTGCTGCCGTAATACTGCTCATAATCATTCTTCTGATTGGATCTTTCTTTATTGGAAGTGCTGTTGGCATGGCTAGGGCAGCTATAGATAGAGGTAATGCCACTATAATGGACATGGTAGATAATGGCAGGCACTCTGTGGTTAATATCTTCCTGGCAGATATTGCAATCGGTCTTGTAGTGAGGCTTGGTGTAGTATTTATACTTCCAGAATATGTTGCAGTAACATCACTTCTTGAAGGCGAGCCCAGCATGATTAATATTTCTGGTGGCGGCGCATTCGCATTAGTCGATATTATGCTCAATACTATGCCTTTTGTTCTTGGTTTATTGACCTGGCTGATTTATATTGCAGTTATCAGCCTGATACTTGTTATGACGAACTATGTTATTGTGCTGGACGATGTTGGCCCCCTTGATGGAATTCGCAGGGCATTTTATTTCTTCATGAGCAACAAGGCTGAGGTAACCATTGTATGGCTTATAATCATATCACTCTATGCAGCACTTTATGTAATGACTGCGTTATTTGCATATATTCCATACATTGCACCAGTTCTGTTTGCTCTAAATTTCGCAACATCCATTATAATCATTGAGCCGCTTGGGACAGTATGGTTGACCGACCTATACCTCAGCAAAAATGTCAGAAAGTTATCTAGGAGGGTATAATTATAGCAATTGCCAGGAATAATGGAGAGAACATTCGTACCCTAATACACGAGGGTTTCAATACGTGGAGGCATAATCTCCGCATAACAACTCCCGTCGTGTTACAGCAGCTTTTCTCTTTCGCAATGCTTGCATCAATATTCGGTTACATGCTCACAGGTTTTATCGACAGACTCCCGGAAAATGCTGATTATATGACTCTCTTTCTGGAATCACCTGCATTGTTATTTGATGTAGCGCGCATATTCATCTACGCGTTTGCATTCTACATAATAGCATCAACAATAATAAACTCTTTTTTCATACCAAGCTCTATTAGTATGGCATTAAAGGCAACTGAATCCAGAAAAGTAACTATCAGGGACATAGTTACTTATGGAAGAAAATATTACACCAGGATAATGTTATCGAATGTTATCATCAACACCATAACTTTTATGGGCGTAATAGCTCTTGCACCTGGCCTGAATGCTGCTGACGAATCATTTGACAGTCTCATGCTGCTGGCATCGGGACTGTTGATATGGGGATGCTATATATTCATAATCAGCATTGTGTGCTCAATGGTCAAGTACGCGATTGTTATTGAAGATCTTTCGGTGATTGAAGGCTTCAGGGGATGTCTGCATTTCTTCAAAACTCACTTCCCTGACATATTCATAATATGGTTATTAGGGTTGATACTGATAGTTCTTATGAACGTGGTAATCATTCCAATGAGCTTCTCACCATCTACACAGATGATAGGGCATGGAATCAGGACTATCTTGACTATTGTAATAATGACTCTAACGATTGTATGGTTTACACGGCTCTATCTTACGCGCATGCAAGATGTGTTGGAACTGCGCGCATTGAGTGGAATAAATGAAGTATGAGGCATGGAGGCGCAGGCGGAATACTATAAGTTTGAGAGGATCACATGGATACACTGCACAAAATAATAATTGGCGATTCAAGGCAGATGAAAGAAGTCCCAGATAGAACTGTCCATCTCATTATCACCTCTCCCCATATTGGCAGTTAAAGGATTATGGAAGCGGGAAGCAGATAGGTTATAATGATTCTTATGAAGAAATATTAATAACCTTAATTTAGTATGGAATGAATGTCATAGAATTTTACATAAGGGCTGTCGTTTGTGTATTAATATAGGTCTTCAGGTCATATAACACGGGCCATATGGCTCACTTCGTTCACCCAAATTGCCTTCGGCAACTTCTCATATCCCCCGCCCGTTATATGAAATGCCAGAGCCCGCTGGTCTTATGCCTTCGCCCAGGTCAAATGATTAATCACGCATTCGGATAGATCTCCGGCATATTCTCCTGTTCTCCTGATACTCTCTGCTATATAACCCACTTGAATTGCTATTGCACTCTTCTGTTGCAATGCGAGAGTATTAATTTCTTCGCAGAGAGATGCAAGCTTTGTTAAAGACTCAATGTTTTCATTGGATGACCTCATATCTCTTTTAATGAATGACTCTATACTTTTATCGAAATCTCCAAAGCAAGATTGCTAGCTGATGCAATAGTATCAATAATTTTCTTGTCTACTTTCTTGTCAGTGAAATCGGGAATATTCTTTACTATTCTAACTGCATGGTCTCCAATGCTCTCTATAGCCTTGCTTATTAGAAAGTAGTTTTCAGCCATTTCTATTGTAACACCCATCTTTTTAGCAAGGTTTACATTTCTTGACACTATGTTGTGCTGGCGTGCAACCAACCAGTGTAATCTATCTACATCATTATCTCTAGATAAAATATCTTCAGCTAATATTTTATCCCTATTCTTTAATGCACTAATGGCGTCTTCGTGCATACTTTTTACAATAACATACATCCTCTGAATAGTGCTATTAAACGGCATCTCTACAGGATTGAGTAAGTCCTTTACTGCAATGTAAGTACTTGTTTCTTCCACGACCTCTTGTCCTATTGTCATCTGTGTAAACTTTCTGACTGCTGTTCTCACAAATGGAGGTATTGTTTTACTCGATTTGATTTTGATGAGGGTATACCCCGCTATATATGATCCAATTAAACATCGGAATAAATAATTCAGCGTATTTATATTATCTACATTGAGTTCCTTTGTTGTTTGTACTTGCTCTCCGGTAATTCTCGTTGTAATCAGCAATGTCCCATCAGATTGGGTGATTAATCCTAATGGATCATTTTTCTTTATGTTCAACGATTTTGCCCAAACCTTAGGGAGTGAGATGACATAAGACGATCCACCTGTGATCTGAACTTTTCTGATTTCCGTGTTATCACCTAAGCGGTGTATATCACTATAAGTTTTTAAAGTTTTATATATAACATATATCGATATAGAGATATATTGTGATTATGTAGTAATGTATAGTTTATGTCGAAAAAGTATATATATGCAGTGATGTATAGTTTATGTCGAAAAAGTATATATTTCGCAAATGACTTACGGGTAAATGATGATAAAAAATGGAAACGAAGATTAAAAGAATAGCAATCGGTGCGACAATAGGCATTATTGGAATAATCGTTATTGCAGCGGTGCTTGGCGGATGGTTTGGCAGTAAAGATATACAATCAAACCCAAGGGTTCTTAACATCGGTCTAATACCTGCGGAAGACAATGAGGAAATGGTTAAGAAATTTAAGCCGACAATAGAGTATCTTGAAAAGAAGCTTGGCACTAAAGTTGAGCCATTTGTCGCAACCGACTACTCAGGAGTAATAGAAGCAATGAGGTCTAAAAAAATAGATATAGCATTTTTAGGACCATTTTCCTATGTGCTTGCTGTTGACAAGGCAGATGCGGAAGCTTTTGCCGTAGGAGTAAGGGATAATGGGAAATCAACTTACAAGAGCATTATTGTAACTCACAAGGACAGTGGAATTAAGAATTTGGAAGACTTGAAAGGAAAGGATTTTGCATTTGTCGATCCAGCTTCAACATCCGGCAACCTGATACCACGGGCCATGTTTAAAAAAGCCGGTATCGATCCCGACAAGGATTTTAAAAGCGTTACCTACGCCGGAGGACATGATGCAGCAGAGCTTGCAGTAAAGCATAAGAAGGTTCATGCAGCCGCCGATAATGACATCACATATGGAAGAATGCTTAATGAAAAGTTGATTTCCGCTACCGAAAATGTAATTATTGCTGAATCCGATCCGATACCCGGATCTCCTGTCGCGTATCGTAGTGACTTGCCTGCTGATTTGAAAAAGAAAATCAAGGATGCTTTCCTGCAAATGCATAAGGAAAGCAAGGAAGCTCTATCGGGCTATGGAAAAATAATCAGGTATGATGAAGCCAAGGATAGCGAATATGACCCCATCAGAGACGTGGCAAAAATTCTGAACCTTGATTTATCCAAAATGAATTAATTTTTATATTTTTCAAATGGGGTTGATTTTTAAATTCCGAAGATTAGCCCCGATTACTTTATTAATAAAATGGAGGGCTTAAGAATGATCAAGCTTGAAAATATACGTAAGAAATTTGGCAATCTTGAGGTTTTAAAAGGTATAAACCTTGAAATCAAGGAAGGCGAATTTGTCATACTTCTTGGTTTGAGCGGTGCAGGGAAATCAACGTTGTTAAGAACTATCAACGGACTTGTTGCTGTATGCGATGGACAGGTAACGGTTGATGGCATCAAGGTATCGGACTGCAAGGACACTGTACGGCAAATCAGAAAAAAGGTGAGTATGATATTTCAGCAGTTTAACCTTGTCAAAAGGTCAAGTGTTTTAAGAAATGTACTCTGCGGAAGGCTGGGACATTCAAATGTATTGAATACCTGTATCAATATTTTTGAAAAAGATGATCTGGAAAATGCAAGAGAATGCCTGAAAAGAGTAGGCCTTCTTGATAAGATTCACGAACGTGCTGACAAGCTTAGCGGTGGACAGCAGCAGAGAGTAGGTATTGCAAGGGCTATAGCTCAGAAGCCCAAAATCCTGCTTGCTGATGAACCTGTTGCCAGTCTTGATCCCAAGATCTCAAAAGAGATTATGGGACTATTAAAAAAAATTAATAGAGAAGACAAAATAACTGTGATCGTTAGCCTGCATGATTTGCATCTGGCTTATGAGTTTGGTGAAAGAATTGTGGGTTTGAACCACGGCAGGATTGTTGTTGATAAGTCTGTAACCGAACTGAATGAAGAAGATATTAAAAAGATTTATGAAAGCTGTGATGTTGCCGACCAAGGTCCAATGGATATTTTTCAAGTAGACACAGGAAAGGCAGAATATAAATATGTATAAGGTAAAAGATTTTCTCCTTAAATTGAGCCAAAAGAAAGCTGCGTTTACTCTTGCAGTTATTGCTTTTTATGTTTGGAGCGCCTTTGGGGTTAATTTAAGCATCATAAATATAATAGAAGGTATCCCAAACATCGCTGATTTTATCTCAAGAATGATTCCGCCCGATTTCAGCATTTTGGATAAAATGGTTGAGCCCACTCTGGAAACCATACAAATATCGGTATGGGGAACTACTCTCGCAATATTTTTCAGTATCCCTTTGGGGTTGCTTGCGGCAAAAAACATTACACCCAACAACTTTTGGTACACCTTGTCAAGACAGATACTGAACTTTTTAAGGGCAACCTCGGAGCTGATATTTGCGCTTGTGTTTGTCTCAGCAGTAGGTCTTGGCCCGTTTCCGGGAGTACTTGCGCTTGCGTTTCACTCGACAGGGATGCTAGGGAAATTTTACGCCGAAGCCATAGAAAATGTAGACAAGGGAGTTATTGAAGCGCTTGAGGCTACAGGAGCTCATAAACTCCAAATCATAGTTTTCGGTATAGTTCCTCAAATATCGCCAGAATTCTTAACCTACAGTCTCTATAGGTGGGAGCACAATTTAAGACAAGCTACTGTGCTTGGAATAGTAGGAGCTGGCGGTCTGGGGTTTGAGCTTATCACAAGCTTAAGGCTTTTCAAATACAGAGAAACCGCTACCATATTGATCATCATACTTGTAACTGTCACTATCATGGATTATGTGAACAGCAAAATCAGGAATAAAGTCATTGGGGGTTGATAAATTGGATAACAAGGATATTAATCAAATTGCATGCCATGGTCGGATCAATATATTGAAACGGCTTGCTGACGAAATAGCCGACTCATACGAGATTGAAATCGTAAAAGAGCCTTCGCCTGTCCTAATCATGATGAGAGTCGAGGAAAGCGTTGAAAATACAATTTTCAATGCAGGAGAGATTTTTGCGATAGAATGCGAGGTAAAGGTAAATGGTGTTTCCGGCTTTGCATGTATTATAAATGAGAATGAATACGAACGGGCATATTATGCAGCTCTGCTCTCAGCGGTGTTTAAAACAAACAGTCCTCTCAATAACAGGCAATTGAAAGCCTTAAAAAAAGAGCTGGATAATATAAACAGGAAAAGATGTTTGGAGTTTGGCGCCATTAAAAGTACAAGGGTTAAATTTGAGGTTATGAAGGCATAAAAATGCTAAAAGATTTTGAATCATGTTTTAATTGTCAAAGAATTTTCAGAATGGTTTTGGACAGCATGTCGAGACCTGGAAAAATAAACAATATTAATGATTTCTCCGGGATTAAGGATGGGTATCAGTATGACAGCATGCTCAAAATACTCATTACCCTTCTGGATAATGAAGTAACTTTCAGTATGTCGGCACAAATGGGCGAGCAGTTTAAAAAGGATGTAGCCGAATTTACCGGAAGTATTATATCGGAAATTCAGTCTGCCGACTTTTATATAGCCAGGGGAAATGAATTGAATCATGAAATTCTCCGGTTAAAAAAAGGTACACTTCAGTTTCCAGACGACAGCTGTACCGTAATAATGGCTGTTGATTCAATTATCAGGGCTGTTGCCGAGCACAGCTTATCTGCTTCCAGACTGAGGCTTCAGGGACCGGGAATAAAAGATTACTCCTTTGCAGCAGTTGAAGGCTTGAATTTGCAAAACATTGATCTGATAAAACAGAGAAATGCTGAGTATCCCCTTGGAATAGATGTCATTCTTATAGATGATTATGGGAATGTGCTTTGCTTGCCAAGGACTGTCAAAATAGAAGTGGAGGTTGACTAAATGGGTTATGTAGCAGTAAAAGGCGGTCTGGAAGCCATTGAAAATTCAGAAAAGCTCTTGGACTTTTTCAGGCTGAAAGGCGGATCAAGCCCTGTACAAGTCCGTCAGATACAGGAACAATTCAGGCTTGCCGTTGATAAGGTAGTTGGTGAGGGTTCTTTATATGCTCCCTATCACGCAGCCCTTGCTTTAAAGCAATCAGAAGGGGATACTATAGAAGCATCTTTCATATTAAGGGCTTTTTCCTCAACAATTTCACGCACACATTATTCCCTGCCTGTAAAAACGACTCAAATGAGGATAATTAGAAGGATTTCAGCTGCATTTAAGGACATACCGGGTGGACAGTATCTGGGACCATCAAGAGATTATACCCAGAGGCTTTTAAATTTTGAGCTGGATAGCGAGAATAAATCTCATATAAAAAGGTTTTTACACGAAAGCGAATTAGAGTATAAAAAGCTGTCGAATGAAGATATAGGAATGTTTCCAAAGGTAGTCGATCTTTTGAGAAAAGAAGGACTTGTTATTGACAGTAAAAAACAAGAATTTGAGGAGCCTTTTGATATTACCCGTGAGGCAGTTGCCTATCCCCTTGCAAGAAGTGGAAGACTTCAGGCCATGGCACGCGGTGAAACAGGTGGGATGCTGATGATAGCCTATACCAGTATGAGAGGTTATGGTGATATTCATCCGACACTGGGTGAATTACGGGTCGGTTATGTACCCGTTTATATAAATAAAAACGGTGAAGAGATATACGCCGGTGAAGTTCTGGTAACAGAAGCAGAGGTAATCGCCCGTTTTATTTCAAAGGATAAAACCGACAAACCAAGATTTACCATAGGGTACGGATTTTGCTTCGGACATAATGAGCTGAAAGCCATCTCCATGGCGATTCTGGATAGGACAATGCAGGCTGAAAAACCAAAGGTTCCGGCGGAGGATCAGGAGTTTGTGCTTTCCCATATTGATGGTATAGAATCCTCCGGCTTCTGCGCACATTGGAAGCTTCCCCATTATATTACCTTCCAGTCCGATCTTGACAGGATAAGGGCAACCAGGAAGAAAAGAGGGGGAGATGAATGATATGAATGATGTTTTGAAGAGAAAAAATCGTAAATACAATTTTGGGTTTATAGACGAAAATTCAAAAAGGGAAATACGCCGTAAGATTTTGAAGGCTGTAGCCATACCCGGCTATCAGGTTCCGTTCGGCTCAAGAGAGCTGCCTATTGCCAGGGGATGGGGCACTGGAGGGCTTCAAATCACATTGTCCCTGATAGGGCCGGATGATATTTTAAAGGTAATTGACCAGGGATGCGATTTCAGCGTAAATGCGGTTAATCTTAAAAGGTTTATCCAAAAGACTACCGGGGTGGAAATTACGGAGGATACACTGAAAGCCACCATTATTCAAACCCGGCACAGGATACCGGAAGAAAAGATGGGCGAGAACCAAATATTGGTTTTTCAGGTTCCATATCCTGAGGTTTTAAGGACGGTTGAGCCAAGCGAAGCTGTTACGAGAGAGATGCACGCCGAAATGAATTACAGCAAGCTATGGGTGTATTTATATGAAGAAATTGTCAAATGGGGTGAAATTACCATAGGAGCCAGGTATCCGGTAAAAGTAAACGGAAGGTATATTATGGACCCTTCTCCAATTCCAAGATGGGATGTTCCAAAGCTGCATATGGCAGAAACCTTGTATTTATTCGGCGCAGGCCGTGAAAAAAGAATTTATGCGATACCTCCATATACAAGGGTAGAACCGCTTGAATTTGATGATTTCAAATTCAATGTTGAAAGCTTTGATGGTAAAGCCTGCTCATTATGCGGAAGTACCGATACATTTCTCGATGAAATATTTAACAGCGAAACGGGGCAAAAAACATATATTTGCTCTGATACAAGCTATTGTTCCAAAGTCTCGGCACGAAAGAAGGTAAGCCATGAGTAAAAAGAAAATATTAAGCGTAAAAGACCTGAATCTTATACATGGAAAAAAACCGTGCGGCCGTTGTCTGGAATTAACCGGACCAGAGGTAGAGAGTAATATTTGCCCTGTCTGTGGTTCAATCGTTGCGTGTGCTGATATTAGTTTTGACCTCAACGAAGGCGAAATACTCGGTATTGTGGGTGAGAGCGGATCGGGCAAAAGCACCATTGTGCAATGCCTGTATTTTGATGTTCGGCCTACGGGCGGTGAAGCATATATATCATGCTTTGAAGAGGGAAAAGTGAATATTTTTTCGGAAAGCTCCCAGAAAAAACGTTACATGCGCAGCAATCTGATGGGTATAGTGTACCAGAATCCTCAAAGAGGCCTTAATTTTGATTTTTCCTGCGGTGGGAACATTGCAGAAAAACTTCTGATGGCAGGCATTTATAATATAAAAAAGATACGTGACCGATCTACGGAGTTACTGACAAAGACTGAAATATCCACAGAAAGGATAGACGACCCTCCGGGAAATTTCAGCGGAGGCATGCAGCAGAGAGTGCAGATTTCGAAGGCACTTGCAAATAATCCGGCAATATTGTTTTTGGATGAAGTTACTACCGGATTGGATGTATCCGTTCAGGCAAGGGTTTTGGACCTTATCCGGCAGTTGCAAAGGCAGCTGGGAATATCGATGATTATTGTATCTCATGATCTGAGGGTTATAAGGCTTCTGGCCCACCGCACAATTGTTATGAAGAATGGAAGAATTGTAGAAATGGGGCTGACAGACCAAATACTTGAAGATCCTCAGCATAAATACTCTCAGCTCCTTGTAAATTCGATGCTCTAAGGAGGAAGTGATGGATAAAATATTAAGCGTTTCTAATTTAACAAAGCGATTTATAATGCACTTATTGAATGAAAAAGTAATCCGCGGATGCAGCAATATCAGCTTTGACCTTTATAAAGGAGAACTATTGGGGATAACAGGCCCAAGCGGAGCAGGCAAATCTTGCATACTCAAATGCATTTACAGGACTTACATGCCTACAGAAGGCAAGATACTCTATAACTCGAATTCCGAGGGAATGGTAGACCTTGCTTCAGCTCCGGACGATATGATTATAGAATTAAGAGAAAAAGAAATTGCACATGTAACCCAGTTCCTGCATACCATTCCCAGGGTTACTGTACTGAATTTGATTGCCGGGGAACTCATCAATAAAGGAGTACCTGAAAATGAAGCAATGCTTGAAACCCGAAGCCTGCTTGCTGAAATGAGAATTTCGGAGAATTTGTGGGATGCATATCCTTCTACCTTAAGCGGTGGAGAACAACAAAGAATTAATATTGCCAAATCCTTTATTTCAAAACCGCGTCTCTTGCTTTTGGATGAACCGACTGCCTCACTGGACAGCAAATCAAGGGATATTGTCGTAAAGCTTATTAAGAAACTTAAAAACAGCGGTACGACAATCATAGGAGTATTTCACGACATCGAAACAATGAAAATGGTTGCAGATAAAGTATTGGATGTTACTGAAAAACAGATTAGAGAAGTAACTAAGGAGTTAGTTGTATGAGCAGACTTATAATTGCTAATGCAAACATAGTAACTCCCAAAAGAATTATAAAGAACGGCTGTATATATGTTAAGAATGGCTTGATAGAAAGTATTTTACCTTCTGCAAAGGAAATTTCCGAAGAGTATTGTAAAATTATTAATGCAGATGGATGTTATTTACTCCCAGGATTTATTGACCTTCACAATGATGACATAGAAAAGAAGGTTATGCCAAGGCCAAATGTCTACTTCCCTATTCCAATTGCGGTTAAGGAAATAGAACGTGTAATGGCCTGCCATGGGATAACAACAGTTTTTCACTCTATTTCCTTTGAAGCCGTTGATTTTGGTTTAAGGTCAATTGAATTTTCAAAAAAGATGATTGATGGCATCAGAGAATTGAATAATGGTTCAGGACTGATTAGAAACAAGATCCATTTAAGATTTGAGGTATCCGCACCCGACATTGCCGAGACGGTCGAACAGCTTCTGGAAACGGGCGGTATTGACCTGATATCCCTCATAGATCATACACCTGGACAGGGGCAGTTCAAAACCGAAGAGGCTTATAAGGATTACTACAGGAAAACCTTCAAGCTTAACGAGGAGGAACTGAATAATATTATTAGCAAAAAAACTACAGGTGTAGACTTGAAGAAAATTAATATTGAGAAGATTATAAAGGCTGCAAAAGAAAAGAATATTCCGCTTGCTTCCCATGATGATGACTCGGTGGAAAAAGTTTTGTCAAATAAGGAATATGGCATTATGATCAGTGAATTTCCGGTAAACATGCAGGCGGCAGAGAAGGCTCATAAAGAAAAGCTATTTATTTGTCTTGGTGCTCCCAATATTGTTAGAGGAAAATCGCAAGCTGGAAATATAAGTGCGAGGGAATTGCTTTTGAATGGAATAGGAAATATTTTGTGCTCCGACTACTATCCTGCATCAATTCTTCATGCTGTGTTCAACCTGTCAAGCGATTTGCTGACCTTGAATGAGGCGGTTAATATGGCTTCTCTTTATCCTGCAAGAGCAGCGGGAATTGATAAGCAGACAGGTTCGCTGGAAGTAGGCAAGGAAGCAGATATGCTGCTGGTTGATACAAAATCAGGCATACCTGTTATAAAGCAGACGTTTGTAAAAGGTAACAGTATTGCATGTTTTAATTATATTGATTAGCAGAGAGGATCAATGGAAATGAGGAAAATTGGAATAAATGCAGACGCAAGACGGATTGATGGTAATTTTAAGACACTTGTTCATGACCTTGAATATTTTTCAAAAATAGGCTTTGACTGTGTAGAAATTCCCATACACGGGATGGAGGTTATAAGAAATGCGGAAATACTTCCATATCGGATGAAGGAATTAAAAAGTATTTTATCAGGGTATGATTTTATATACTCCGTTCATGCTCCAAACCCATTAAACCTAATGTCGATGAATGACTACGACACGCATGTGAAGCTTTTTGATACTTGCTTGGAGTTTACAAGCGAAATCAACTCTGAGATTTTTGTGTATCATGCCGGGAGGTATATACCCGAGGAAAGATTTTTATCGAAGCATGATATTCAGCTTACCCAAGATGCAAAGGAAAAAATGTTGAATAATGAGTTAGAGCATTTAGCAAATATTGCAGAAAGCTTAAAAGACTCAAAGATAACCATATGTATTGAAAATGCGAGACCCTATCTTGATTGTAAGGATTATTGCTATGCTGAGAATATTAACCAATTGAGCAAGATAGTGAAATTGCTTAATAGTGAAAATATTGCCATCACCCTTGACGTGGGACATGCTTTTCTGGCATCAAAATTCTATGAAATACCTTTACTGGAGTCAATCAGAAAAGCTGCTCCGTATGTAAAGCATATGCATGTCCATGATAATTACGGCAAGCTATGCTACTATTATGAAAAAACTCAGGTTGATCTTGTCCCGCTCGGCAAAGGCGATATGCATATGCCGATAGGCTGGGGGGCCGTACCGTTCAAGGAAATACTCACGGAGCTTAAAAGCTATTCAGGCATTTTCCTGAATGAATTAAGACCGAGATATATGGACTGTTTTGGTGATGTATATCATACAATGCAATATGGATAATGTCATTGTGTTGTATCCGTCAAAAACTTCACACATAGGAATGAAACAGGGACGATGAGAAAATAAACCTGAACACAAAAACAAGGAGATGTTCAGGAATGCTGGAAAACGATTTGCGCAGCCTGTGGGAACAGCGTCTGGCGGAGTTTGAAAGCAGTGGTAAAACAATTAAAGCCTGGTGCCAAGAGCAAGGAATCAGAGAAAACCGGTTTTATTACTGGCGCAGAAAACTGAGATCTAAATCAGATAAAAAAGAACAGCCTGTTAAATGGCTTTCTCTGGCTTTGGATAATAAAAATCAAGCAAATTTAAATCCCGATTCCATAGCCGTTCATATTGGTCAGATAACTATTGAGATCAATAAAGGTTTTGATAAGCATCTTCTCCGGGAGATTGTACAGGTTCTGCAAACAATATGATAAGC
>RXIF01000002.1 GCA_004212075.1 Candidatus Methanoliparum thermophilum | reverse complement strand
ATCGACTCGTTACCGCGTATAATCTTAACAGGTTCTCCTCTCATTATTCATAGCCTCTTTTTATTTTTTCCTTATTCTTGAGAGATAAAGCTAAAACCCTTTTATCATCTTTCAAGCGGCTTGCTAAAGTAAATCTTTCAAAATTTGTTCTATCTCATAGTTAATTGGATACCAACAGTCTGTATTAAAACTTCCACCGGATTCGCCAATTGCATTAATAAGCATATCTTCGTCTATGGGTGAATCATCTACAATTGAAAAAGATAACCCTCCATAATCATCGATCGTAGCAAAAAGCAATCTTGGTTTAAGTTTTATTATCTTAATACAAAAAAACCCTTCTATATCTGCTATTCTATCCTTATATGTATGATATATATTTATATTAGATGCAATTTTCCCATTCTCTGTCTCTCTATTATACCACCATATATTCTTGCTTTTTATCTCATTAATTTTCATTCTTATAATTATTTCTAATTGTTATGATAAGCAATCCAAAGAAAGATTTAGTTCTTTTTATAATTATTCAACCAGTACTCTACCTTGGTTGTAATATCATCGATCTTATCTTGTAAACACGTCTGGCCTCTTATAACCCCTGTTACTATATCCACGATAACCCCTTTCGTCTCAGGTTTTTTAGGCATCTTTTGTATAGTTTTAATCCCTACTTTTGCAAAATCCTCAAAATCCATCTCAGCCTGACATACTATAATCGAAGGTATCTCTATATTTCTTAAAAAGACTTTGGCTTTATATATGATATGGTATGGTATATTTCCCAGATGTATAATTGCCAGTTTATACCTTCTTATTATCTCTTCCTCTTCCTCATTTATGGAAGAAATACTCCCCATCGTAGCAAAACCATCAGGAAATTCTTCAGGAGGCGGTGGTCCGATACCAGATCTCAAAACGAGAACACTTACACCGATATCTCTTTCTCTTAATCCATACGTTATCTCACATACAGGCTTTGTTATATGCCTTCTTGTTGGTCCCATAGAAAGAACGATGACGTCTTTTGAGTCTGTTTCGGCAAGTGTGCCAGCCTGTGCCAACCCTCCCCCTAAACCAATTCCAGCGGTCTCTCTACAATCTATTACCTTTGTTTTTCTTCCAATCATATATAATCAAATCTAATAACGGCACGTCCCGTTTTTGATGTCAGAGTCTCCCTCGTCGGCGTATATCTTCCAATCTCGGTTAAAAATCCGTATGGAAAGACTTTTCTACATATCTCCTCTATCTTCTCGATTTTATCCTTGTTTATCTCATCTATCTCTATATAAATCCATGTAACTTGAAGTTCGAGTAATAATGTTTTTTGTTTTACAATAATTGAAGATTTATATTGAATAGGAGCACCGCTTAAGGTTACAGAAGTAATGAAATCTAGATTAGAAATTTCATTTAAAAATGTCTCTATTGTACTCTTGGATGGCAACCTATTTGGGAAAACCTTTATCTCATTGTTTGAATAATCTTTTTTGCTATTATGCATTTTATAATACTTCTAATAGATATCTTGGATATGGTCTAACTATAATATTGTTTTTAATTTTGGAACGCTTTATCTCTGCAATATCGATCAATCTATCCTTACCAATTTGGACATCTTTAACTTTATCAAGATACTTATCATAATCAAGTTTTACTCTAAGCCCTCTATTTTGAACAACAATAGGAGATGGAAGAGTAGATTTATCGATCTCATCGATTTGATCTTCTATCTCATCTTTTATTGCAAATGATGACACAAGATAATCTTCTTCTCTCTTGAGTAAAAAATTCTCTATAAGCGAGACTAACTTATCCAAATTTTCTATCTCATCAATCGATCTCAATCGGTGTAAGACTTTTCCAAATCCACCTATATAACATACGTCGTTATCTATCTTATTAGGTGCACCAGTTACTACTACAGGTATATCCAACGAATTGTAAATCTTCCATTTATATCCATCGATACAATCTTTATAATTTCCAAGAGATACGACCGCAATATCATGCTCATTTATTATCTGCTTTTCATATTCTAAGATCTGAGAAATTCTTCTTCCTATTCCTCTAGCCAACCCAATTACATTCACTTTTGCTCCTTTTTTCCGCAAATATTCTGATATATCACACGCAGGATGAGGAAAATGGCGTCTCGTAAGTGATGGCAGAACCAATGCAATTTCGGATCCGATTAAAGGAAGCTCTTCAAGCTCTCCGCCTAAATCTTTTGCTATCTTAATCACAATGTACGAATCTTTCTCGGGTACAACAAACGTTGTTGTCGTATCACTTCCCATTATATTCTCATTTATAATTGTTCCTCCAACATCTTCTATAAATTCTATCAAATCCTGACGTTTATAGCCACCTTTAAAGAGATATCCCTTATACCCCATAATCAAGACTCTTTACTCTCTATATCTACCATCAAGTCACATACTTCATCAGGATCACCAGTTTTAAAGATCTTACCATTTTTGAGATAGATAGCTCTGTCGCAAACTGTCTTGATAAAATCTATATCATGGCTTATAATTAAATACGTCTGTTTAAGGCTATTTCTTGCATTTCTTATGCTTTTTGCAATATCTATCCTGGTTATTGGATCAGCAGTACCCGTCGGCTCATCAAGTATTACTATCATTGGATCTTTTATAAGAGCGCAGGCAATACATATTTTATGTCTTTCTCCCTCTCCAAGTTCGCTAGGATATTTATATAAAAGATAATCTATATCTTCTTCATTAAAATTAACCATTTTTAAAACGTTATATGCCTTTTTTGTCTTCTCCTCATCAGATATTTCTTTTTTGATTCTGCTTATGAGATTCTCAAGAACTATCTCTCCTTCATGTAAAGAGTATTCTTGATGGAGTATATCCATAAAAGGAGTAACTCTTCCTCTTCCTGCAGGACCAGGAACGCTCATATCAACCCAATCATCTCCTATTCTTATCTTTATCGTACCATCTGTTATATTGCTTATACCAATAATCATATGTGCGATAGAAGTCTTTCCTGCGCCACTAAGGCCTACAATACCCAATATCTCATCTTTTCTTACATCAAAGGAAACATCATCAACAGCCTTTATATAGCGCATCTTACCTTCTATTAATCCTCTATACCATTTTTTTAAATTTTTACAAATAATAGTTGGAGGACCTCCTTTGTATCGTTCAAATTTGATCGGTTTGATACTCTCCATAAAGATGCTATATATCTCATCCGATGTACCGATTTTGGTAATCTTGCCATCATCCACCAAAGCAGCATTATCGGTAAGCATCTTTACTGCTTCAGGCCAATGAGATGTTACAATAAAAGTTATCTCTTCTCTTTTTATAAATTTTTTCATCGTTTCATGAACAGAAAACGCTGTCACAAAATCTAAAGTACCTGTTGGTTCATCTGCAAGAAAGAGTAATGGCTTTTTTAATAAAGATGTTGCACATATTATCCTTTGTTTCTCACCTCCAGATAGATCTCGTCCAATAGATTCTAAACAACTTCCCAATTTAAATCCTGAAATAAGTTCAAATATGCGTTCATCCATCTTATCTCTTGGATAGCCTATACTTTCTAATGCTTTTATCAGATTTTCTTTTGCAGAAACATAAGAATATAATGTGAATCCTCGTTGAGGCATCAAGGAGACCCTGTCAAAAAGGCTTAATGCCACTCTATCTTGCTCTTTGAGTTTATCCCAGTAGTCTAACTCTATAAAATCAAGTTTAGTAGAACACCTTGGGCATGGCTCACCAGCCATCGATGGTCTATCTACCCAATAACAATTTGGACAGTAGGAGACATCGTATATTATACTACCGTAGGTCGGTTCGTACCCTTCTACTCCTTTTATACATTGCATCAGCACAGATTTTCCAGAACTGCATCTTCCTAAAAACCCGAAAGTATCGTTCTCTTTAAGCTCCAGAGAAACATCTTTAATCACAAATATCCCTGAAAATTCTTTTGATACGTTATCTACTTTCAAGAAAGTTTTAGTCAATCTTCATCACTTTTTAGTATCTATCTTTATAGAGGATTTTGAGATGTTCTATCTCTTAATTAATTTGCCAAGTTCCGTAAATAACGGAAGTATTGCAGCACCCTTCATCATTGCACCTTTTATCTTTATTTTTCCGGTAGTGAACGCTTTCAGTGCTGCAGATAAACTACCGCTTGTCATTATCTCAAACATATCAAATAACGATTTAGTAGGAAGTTCTAACGTTAAATCAGATTCTGTATTTGAATCGAGTGTTATCTCACCATTATTCCAATTTATTCTGAATCCCCATCCCATATCTATCAGATTAACACCGGTTGTTACTTTTGCACTTTTTATTTTATTAAACATATCATCGATATCTTTGTTAATCTTTTTAACAATAGGAAAACCTTCGTTTACTAAAGGGAAAAAGCTTTTCATGATATCTTCAAAATCTCGTCCAAATTCTGTTAGTTTATCTGGATTAATCTCTTTCATAAGTTTTTGCATACTACTGAAAATATCAGGTATCATCTTTGCAAGATCGGGAACTTCTGTTAGAAACTTCTCAAGTCCGTACTTTTGAACCTTGTCAAATATAAGAGGTAACGTCTCCCTTATGACTGGAAGTGCATCGTCCGGTTTACTTTTGTTTATAAACTCTCCTGCTTTAGGTATTCCTCTTATTATAAGATCTGGAGATTCTTTAAGGACTTTTATATAATCTGATACTTCGGCGTCTTTTATAGTATCTAATAGATCAGGAAATATCTTCTTTAGTTCTTCTACATCCGCTTTAATAGCTTTCTCTCCTATTTCTTTGATCTTTTCTGCCAATATATCTACCTCTTTTTTTTTAAAAAAATAAAGAGGATAATTGTTCTTTCTCACTTTAGCGTCTTTTCGACAAGCTCTATAAGGTCTACAACCTTTAATTTTTTATTAAACACCTCATTAGCATCTCCTAAATTACGGACACAGAAAGGACAGGCAGTAACTACCGTATCGACACCCACGCTTTCTACTTCTTTTAACCTTTCATTAGCAGTCCATAGTGCAAAATCCGGAAAAGCAGACTTCACTCCACCCCCAGATCCACAACACCATGCGTTTTCTCTGTTTCTCGGCATCTCGTGTATATTTGCTATAAGACCTAAAACATCTCTTGGTTCTTCATATACAGCTTTATCGTAAACTTCCATATGTCTTCCAAGATGGCAAGGATCGTGATAAGTTACATCTAAACCCATATTTTCCAAACTTACTTTTTTCTCATCAAGCATAGAAACAAAAAGTTGAGAAGTATGTATAACATCGAACTTTACGCTTCTCTTTCCTAATAAAATAGGATAATCGACTTTCAACGTACGATAACAACCTGCACATGAAGTAACAACAGTCTTTATTCCTCTCTTCTTTATTGCCTCAACATTATGTCTCGCAACTTCTATAGCTTTTTCTCTCTGTCCTGTTCTCAGTAAAGGAGATCCACAGCACCATTCTTCCTCCCTTAAAACATCAAACGATACACCTGCTTTATTTAAAGCATTAACAGTCGCTTTTGCAATATTTTTTTGCCTATACGATGATGTGCATCCAGTAAAATATAAAACTTCTGCATCTTTTCTTGTCAGTCCTTCTTCTAACCAATCAAACCTTGATTCGTGTGTCTCAAAATAAGGATTATGATCTTTTTCTATCCATTCTCCAAATTCTAAATGTTTTTCTGGGATATAACCTGCTAACACAAGTGCCTCTCGTAAATCTTCGTACAAAGCAGAATGATCCTTTATAGAAAAACCAAAATATGTATGTGGTTTACACATTGCATTACATCCGTTACAAACTTGGCAAGCAAAAGCTACCTCTAAAGCTTTATTCGATGGCTTAACGGATCCTTCTATTATCCCTCTTACCAATTCATTTCTACCAGGTGGATAATATGCCTCAAATCCAAAATATTCACCACTTGGACATATAGTTAATGCTTCTCCTATCTTATGGTAATCCGCAAGTGAACATATACGGCAATGTCCGCAATCGTATATCACTTCTCCCCATTTTTCTACAGGTTTTTTATAATTTATTTCCATAATAAAAAGGCATATTTTTCTCACATATATAATTAACGTTTCGATACAAGAAACTGTCAAGATAAGCACATCAATATAACTGATAATAATCTATATTCTTAACTTGACAGTCTCTTATAGTATACCGCTCCTTAAGTATTCCTAAACCGTATCCCAATCTTGTCTAAATAAGAGCATTTCTACAAAGCCGTGGTTGAGAGAGGTCATACGTTTTTTTAACATGAAACCCAGAGTTATAAGTACGATAGTGCAACCCGTCTTATTTCTAGCGTTGTTAGCATTACCATGACTACTTTTTGATGGTACTATGTCAGAGCCCGACGTACCTTTGGAGGGTTGACGGTTGGCATGTTACAAGCATTGATAACGATCGGAGTAGCCTCGGTCTTCGGTATATGGTATGGATTCAAATATGGGTCGATATCATTGTCTTGATCGCTGTGGCAGTAGTATTTTTGTTGCTAGGCGCATATACCTTCTTTAAGATGGAGGTGGACTAATCTTTTTTCTTTTTAATAATAAAATAAATTTTAATAATAAAATAAAAGAGATTTTAACAATCTTCTCCATTTTAAGATTGTCAAAAACTTTAAAATCCTAAGATAGGTCTGAACTTATTAAGAAATATCTTGAAAAGCTCGAATCTCTCATCATCTAATTCATCAAAAGAAATTGACCCTACATCCTCCGTCATATCTATCAATAATCTGGCAGGCTTTGTCTGCTTCATCAGTTTCTTTAAATCACCCTTTAAAGTCATATCTCCCTTCATTAACGCCTTTATAACACCTATTTTACCCCTTTGTACGTCTATCCATTGATCATAAGTACCAGTAATCACATATGCCGCTTTTTCAGCATCATCTTTGGAGACAAGTCTTAAAGAACCAGGCCGGGCTTCCCCATGATACAGTCCCATATAAATGTATAGATCCGTATCTAATCCCAAATCAGGCGCTGGAAGTATATGTAAAGCTATATCTCCTTCCCAGTCTTTTGCAGCATCTTTATACTCTTCAGAATGAGGCCCCTCATTAATCATCCTTTCGAACTCATGAGTCCATTCAGGAAGCCCCAATAGATAAGGTTTAGGAAGTTTGATCCTTTCATCAAGAATTAACTTGTATGCTTGTTCCCACTCTGGTGTACCATATTTAGGAATCTCGTATTCCTCTCCATTTATTCTCATTACGTTTTTTTCCTCGTCTACCTCTATCGAATTCATCAAATTTTCTATCTCTTTTAAATCTCCACGCAATATGTCTATCTTTGCAATTTCTCTAATCTTCTCATTCCATTCTTCTGAACCTACTTTATACATTTTAATACCTCCTTTTTTATTTATTCATCAAACAAAGCTCCCGGATTCATTATATTGTTTGGATCTAATAATTCTTTTAATTTTTTCCATAATGGTATATAATATCCTTTTATCTGTGGCAACGATTGTTTTATTACATCTCTATACGGCCTAAACCATGCATAGATACCTACATCATTTAACAAAAGATCCGTCTCCTTTTTTGTAAACATCTTTACTTTATCTATCGATGAAGGATCCGATACAAAATCCATCCACGCATCTATCTCTACATAAGCCGGTTTTCCAGAATATGGATAGACAGGATATGCAACCAAAGAAAAATCAACAGGATCCAACCCACATTTTACCCAGAGGTCTTTTGATTTTTCATAATAAAGATCCACCTTATCTAATGGACCCCACCAAGCAAGAGCCCAATAATCTCCTAAAGAGAACCAATGGGCAATCTTTCTAGGATATCTAAATTCATATTCTATAGTATCAGGAGTAACCGGTCTAAACTCTCCTACACCTAGGGTATCTCTCATTTTTTCAGTATTAATACCGGTATCTGCCACTTCATCTTTGCCAGTGCCTAATTCTGACAAGACCTCCTCAGATGTGAGTATATCAAAAATATTTTTCGAGACAGAGGGAGTTACACCAGCTACTTTTTTTACACCATCTGGCAAATCCGATCGTTGGACCATATCATAAGTAACTTTTGAATCTATATTCAATCTTTTAACAATCTTGTTTACAACATTTTTCTTATATTCTACCGCATCTTCGTCACCTTCAACTATTGTTTGTGTCATCCAAGGTGCCATAGAAAACAGTATCGAAAAAACTTCTTTTGTAAACTTGCTTTTCACGAATCCTAACGTTGTTAAACCAACTCCCCATGTCATCAATATTTGACTAGATGCCACCCCCGCTTTGGCCACTTCATCAGAGAATTGGATCGCCTTTTTAACATCTCCATAAAAGTTCATCATTACTTCCGTCTTTTCAGGTTTTTCAAACAATCTTACGGTCATCTCTGTTACTACACCCATAGTTCCTGGTTGCCCTTGAAAAAGTCCAAACAGATCAGGTCCAAAATATCTAAAATTCGGATCTGCTTTAGGAAATGCTCTCGAACCGGTATGTAATATCTCTCCTGTTGGAAGAACTACCGTCGCACTCAATACTTGATCCATCCCTTCTGAAGTGATATGATGATAAACACCTCTTAATGTATAGTTAGATACTGGTGAAACAGTGGCAGGTGCACCTGGAACTGCAGGTTTTAACCCCTTTTTTGCAGACTCTGCCACCAATCGTGCTATAGTAACACCAGGCTGAACTGTTGCTGTCCTCATATCTTCATCTATCTCTAATTTTTTCATTCTCTTTAATTCAAGAATAATACCACCATATGTAGGAATACATAATCCTCTGACGTTTATTCCGCTACTCATTGGAATGACTGGTATACGATATCTATTTGCAATTCTCAATACCTTTTGAACTTCTTCTGTTGTTATCGGTCGTACAATATAGTCAGGCAAATGAGGAGGAATGAATGGCCATTGATTATCACGTGAATACGCCGCCAAAATGGCATCCTCATTTGATACATTCTCCTCTCCAACCGCATCGCATAATAGCTTAAATATACGATCATTAGAGAATTTTTTTTGTTCGTTCATCATATTATATCAGGATGTTTCATTCATTATTTATACTTTTCGATCATCAATATAATGGTTAATTTTATATAGTAGAAATCATAATGACCAAACATAGACGAAAATAAAGGTTTAAATGATTTGCTGAAATCAATTATAGGTGTTGTGCCACCTATATTACGGTTGCCAGAAACTAAAAGTAATGGTGTTTAGCTTATTATTAAAATCTATAATTTATTATGAAGAGTGATGAACACGAATGGTAGTAAGTAACGAGGAGATTGTATCAGTAGCGTCATAGTATGAAAGTAAAGATAAATTTAAAAGAGATAGATTTAGAGGATAGGTTATCTATACTCGATGTGATAAAGAAATCCAACGAGATTTATAGAGATGACTGCATAGTTGCTCTTGTTAAAAAGATAGAAAAAAAGACAAATGAGTTTTTGGTTAAAACATCTAAAGGAAAGTTTATCCTGGCTATAGATGAATCATTTTTGGATCTCTGGCTGAGATTTTATAAAAATTTTTTGGTAAAATGTGGTTGGAAAACAAGAAGCTCTATTGCTTTCGGTCCGATAGATCTATCTTTTTTAGAGTTAAAAGCAAAAAAAGACGAGTATAAATATAAAAAAGGGGATATATTTATCAGTTTTGGAGGATTTAAAACAGAAAATTCTTTTCTTTGTTTTAGCATGGACGATCATGAAGGACTGTATGGTATACCAGAAGGATATGAAAAGATTGGAAAAATAAAAGAAGATTGTATCAAAGTCGTTTCAAGATTGGATGAGAAAGATTCTATTTTGAACATTGAAGGTTATAATTCGATAATTAAAGAGATTGAGATCTATAAAATCGATCAAACGAGAGCGATTTACTTAGATGATAACACTGATGCTATCTTAACTTTTGCATCTATACATCTGTTCGAAGAGGCACCAAACTCTGTTGAATATTTCTTATCTAAAGACGAGATATTCGAAGTAAGAGATGTTGCATCCACTTTTATCTCCGATGGGGGGTCTTCTTCTAAAAACGTAGTTAATACTACCCTTAAAGAAGAGAATACAATCTATAGAACTAAAGGTGTGATTACGGTAAGAAATAAAGGAAGAAGAATCGGTGGAATATATATATATAGAGAAAATATACCTGCATCAAGGTCGCATAGCGTCGTTGGAGAGGTAGAAAGTGGATTGGAACTTATAAAGAAAGCAGATATAGGCGATAAAATTCTTATGTTGAGAGACGTAGAAAGTCTGATTTGTGTAGGAAAAACGAATAAGGATGCAAGAGAATTTTTATCATCGAGAGGAATCAAACATATAATGGTTAAAGAAGAAGATGATGATTCCATAATTATAGAGCAAAGGCCAAGATCGACGATAGAGGCTAAATCCTTAGGATTTATTACTACTCTTGCGGAAAATCCAGAAAAATTATGTTTTATAGAGTTATGGGAGAACGATGCACCTGAGAGCGTATCTTATTTTAGAGGTGCGGCTGATATGATTTCTAACGTTGGTAAATTTATGATCTCAAAGATAGATAAAGATAAAATAATCTTAGACAGTCCTATTGTTAAAAAGATGCCTCTTCCTTTCGAAAATGTCTGCCATAAATCAGAAAAGGGAACTATTGGTATAACTAACTTTAGACAAAAGAGTAGC
Organism: Candidatus Methanoliparum thermophilum; assembly: GCA_004212075.1. GTDB lineage: Archaea > Halobacteriota > Methanoliparia > Methanoliparales > Methanoliparaceae > Methanoliparum > Methanoliparum thermophilum. The sequence goes on along the minus strand of RXIF01000002.1, from coordinate 181,394 downwards.
GGAACTATTGGAATACGACTTACTGAAAATACAACGTACGGTCCAACAGGTGAATATTTGGAAGCAACAAATATTATTGGAAAGGTTAAAAAAGGTATAAACCAGTTGAAAAATAAAAAAAGGGGAGATATAATCTATTTTATAGAAGTAAAAAAGTAAAAAAAATTAAATTTTAATTTCCTGGGCTTTTTTAAGCCATTCTTCCTTGAGCTGATCTTCCGATGCAACGATCGTAAAATTATTTTTATTAATAACGCTTTTTCTTACCCGGAATCCTTCTGGTAATAATCTTGAAAAAAAGTCAAATATATTTATCTTTACCTTATCTTGAGTGGCAACATCCGATGTAGTGTATAATAACACGATATATACAGGTTCTTTAATTCTAACATAGAGATATAGCATCCCTATTACATTATTAAGCATCAAATCTTCCGCTAAATCATTAATCATTTCAAGATTTACCACTTCTCCTTCATCAAGATCTAATAAAACCTTCATTCTAATCTATACGGATCATTAATATGCATCAAGAAAGCTTATTGTGATTAAAACCCAAAACATCCCCTATATATATGTAGACCATTCAGAAGAGGTAAAACTTCTTAGATAACCACAATGCTTCTTACCTCTTCTTGATCTTTACAATGGATTAAGGGACACCAATAGTCCATGCAGCTGGTCTACCTGTTGGTATTAGTCCCATAGAAGCATCGATAATATCCTTAAGGTCCATACCAACGATTGTGTTACCAGAAAGTGCAATCTTCCCTGACCATACCATATCCATTAAATCTTCTTTTCCTCCTAACATTCTAACAAAATCGTAATAATCTATATTTATTGCTATATCTGGTTCAGCACTTGGTTCTCCTTGAATTATAGCCAGAGGTGTCAACATCAGTATCAACTTCTCTTCTCCCCTTTTGGGATGCTTCGTTACAAAATATATAACTCTCGGAGGCAGATCTCCTGCAATTTTTACACCATCTTTGGATTGCAAAATAACGTTACATACAAATGCACTTAGTACTTGAAATGCTGTTGGCTCTTCTTTAGCAAGCAATCCTTCCATCCATGGTAATTCTTCCCACCAGCGGCCACTAAAATCTATCTCATTATTTTGTTTTTCAGACATAATTATTAATTATTGTTTTTTTAATATAAACTTTTCTATAACATAAACTATTTATATATTAATGATGCAAAAATAACGAAGATGATTAAAGAAAATAACATTTTAGAAGAATTAACACGATTAATTGTAGACGGTGATGATGAAAAAATAAAAGAAATAACAAAAAAAGCATTGAACACTGGAATAGACCCTTATATTATAATAGATGCATTAAACAAAGGTATGAAGATCGTATCTAAAAGATATGAAGATAGAGATATAGCATTACCCGAACTCATTCTTGCAGGCGATGCTTTCCAAGCAAGCATGGATATTATAAAACCAAAAATTAAAAGAAAATCAGAAAAAAAAGTTGGAAGGTTAGTTATAGGAACTGTACAATACGATATACATACTTTGGGGCATGAATTAGTCAAAACAATGATGGAGGTAGAAGGATTTGAGTGTTGGGATATGGGAGGAGATGTACCTGATGAGAAGTTTATAGAGAAAGTAAAAGAGGTTAATGCGGATATTTTGGGTTTGAGTGCTTTAATGACAACGAGTATGCCTAAACAGAAGGATGTTATAGATGCTCTTAAAAAAGAGGGGATAAGAGATAGAGTAAAAGTAATTGTAGGAGGTGCACCGGTATCTCAGGAATGGGCAGATAAGATAGGCGCGGATGGATATGGAAAAGATGCTATAGAAGCAACAATAGTTGCAAAAAAATTGTTAAAAATAGAATAAGGTGGTTTGATGGAAGAAATGAGTTCTATGGAAAGAGTGACCGCTGTTCTAAACCATAAAATTCCTGATAGAGTACCTGTAATATTTTGGGCATTGACGATCGGTGCAAGAGAAGCTGGTATAAAGATGTTCGAATATTCTACCGATGGGAAGAAAATGGCTGAAGGACAATTAAATTATTTAAGAAGATACGGTGTAGATGCAGTTATACCAGGATCAGGTATAGCAGAAGTAGCAGAGATGTTTGGAACAAAAACAAAGTATTACGATACTATGTATGATACTCCTGCCATAGGTGAGACTGTAGTAAAAAAACCTGATGATTGGGAAAAATTGGAATTAAGTATAACCCCTGGCATAAGTGCATCTCTTGAAGCGACCTTGATCATTCGTGAAGAAACAAATAATGAGGTTCCTGTTATGGGTACCGTGGTTAGTCCTCTTACTCTTGCTACTTGGATTAGAGGAATGGCAGAGACGATAAGGGATACTAGAAAGAATCCTGATGAATTACATAAAGGATTAAACATAATTACAGATATAGAACGTGATATGGTGGATGCACAAATCTCTTTAGGTACAGAGATATTCTTTATGCCGATCACTAGAGCTAGCAGAGATTTATTTACCGATAAACAATATAAAGAGTTTGGAATTCCCTATGATCTAAAAGTCTTAGAAAGTTTAAAGAGTAATTATGTAATAGGTCATGTTTGTGGGAATTATCCGATGTTGGATACCATAATTGAAAGATATCCACTCTCAGCAGTTAATTGGTGGGACAGAGGGACAAAATATAGTTTAAAAGATGGTAGAGATATGAAAGAGAGATATAATAGTAAAGTAGTCCTGGTTGGAGGTTTAGATCAAAATAAAACTCTTATAATGGGTACACCTAAAGATGTTGAGAACGAAGCAAGAGATGCAATAGAACAGGTTGCAATAGATGGCGAATTTATATTATCTGGTGGATGTGAGCTTAGTGCTATCACACCTCCTGAAAATATCCTTGCCGCAGTGGAAACAGCAAAGAGATACGGTAAGTATCCAATAGGATGGATAGTATGACATCAAAAGAGAGAGTTCTCACAGCATTAAATCTAAAAGAGCCAGATAGGGTACCTGTTGGCTCTTTTGCCACTCAGGTTGCAGGAAAACTTGCTGGAATAAATGTGATCGATTATGCTACCGATGGGGAAAAGATGGCTATAGCCCAACGTTATCTCTTTGAGAAATGCGGATTTGATATACTCTTTCCTTTCTCCCACGTTGGTATGATAGCAGAAGGATGGGGTAGCAGAGTACAATATATGGATGCAGATGCTTCTCCTGTGATATCGGAATATGCTGTAAAGAGGGATGAAGATTGGAAAAAGATAGAACCTTTTGATCCCGAATCTATCGATGGTGTAAAGACGATAGTTAAGGCAATCCGTCTTCTAAAAGAGTGGTTTGAGGAAGAGGTTTTTATATTAGGTGTGATGTTCTCCCCGATAACATCAGCAACGCACATTGCTCCTTTGATGAATGTATTAAAACAGGTGAAAAGATCTCCTGATCTGCTTTCTATCGGATTAGAAACAATTACTGAATCATTGATAGCTGAAGAGATGGCATTAGAAGATGCTGGTGCTGATGGAATATTTTTAGCCGTAACAAGAGCAACAGGTGAGCTTTTAACAAGAAAACAGTATGAGACTATTGCCAAAAGATGGGATGAAAAACTTTTAAACAGGATAAATCTTCCAGTAATTCTACATGTGTGTGGTAGAGAGCCTTTTTTAGATATGATAGTTGATTATCCTCATGTAAAGGGAATTAATTGGTGGGATAGAGGGACAAGATATAGTTTAAGAGATATAAAATATAGATTCGGAGATAGAGTATGCCTGCTTGGTGGTATAGACCAGACAAGAACTATGTTGATGGGTACGCCTAAAGATGTTGAGAACGAAGCAAGGGATGCAATAGAACAGGCTGCAATAGGTGGTGGATTTATATTGTTTTCGGGATGTGATCTACCAGTATCTACGCCATTAAAAAAAGTACAGATGCTTGCTTTAGCGTCTCAAAAATATGGGAAGTATCCTATAAAATAACAATGTAATAAAGAAACGATTATATTCTTAAGTTGAAATCTCCTAAACTTATATAAAAACTTTTAAATAAAAGGATTTAATATGTAAAATTATGAAACAACCGATACTACGTATTATTAATATCAACAAAAGATATACATTTGAAGATGGAGGAGAGATCAATGCTTTAAGAGACATCTCTTTCGATCTTTATAATAATGAGATTTTAGGCATTATAGGACCGAGTGGTGGTGGAAAGACAACTCTTTTAAGGATAATTCATGGTAGTGAGCCTTTTGATAGCGGTGAAATTCAGATTGATCATATTTGTATTAGACCAAGTTCTACCGAAGAAGAGATACAAAAGTTGTTGAATATGACATCAATCCATTTACAGCGTTCTGTATCTCTTTGGGATACTACTGTTTTTGATAATATTATACGTAGGTTTATCGCACTTGACACAGGAGATGAGACTCTTCCTCTTGCGTATGAAGAAAAAAAGTATAAAAAATGGGAAAGAGCGGCAATAAATCTATTAAAAGTTGTTGAGTTAGAACATAAGATAGATCATCCTGTAGCTACTCTGAGCGGAGGGGAAAAACAGAGAGTCGTTCTGGCCCGCCAATTAGCAACAATTGGATTTAGGAAAATAGCATTGATTGATGAACCACTTACAATGAGCGACTTAAATATACGTAAAAAGATATTAAAATGGATGAGAGAGATGAAGGATAAGACATCTATGATAATAACATCTCATAACCCACAGCTACTCTATGGAACTGCAGATAGAATAATGCATTTGGATGGAAAAATAATAGATATCGGAGGGGAGGAGGTCATAAAAAATTTTGTTAACCAGATGGAGGAACCTCTTCCCTTAATGCCCCATACTGATAAAATTGTTTTAGAGGTTAAAAATTTGAGAAAAGAGTATCATTTTGCGGGGGTAGATAACAAATACTTTTCTGTACCTTTTGAACTTAAAAATATATCTTTTAAACTTTATGAAAAAGAAATTTTGGCAATTGTTGGTTTAACTGGTGTAGGAAAGAGTGTTTTACTCAATTTACTTACAGGTGAGGAAACACCCACTGACGGTGATATTATTTATTTTATTAAAGATAAAAAGATGAATATTAAAGAAGATAAACTAAAGATCGTTGGAAATATTGGTTATATTCCTCAAGAGCTGGATCTTCCATATACAGCTAATATTAAAGATTTGGCATATGCAAGACTTGGATTGATAGGAGAACGTACGATAATATTTGCCAAAAAAAGAGCAAACAAGTTAGATCTAAAATGGGATTTGATAGAACCATATTTTATAAAATTTATAAATTCGGAATCGAGCACATCAGAATTTTTAAATGATATGAAAGATGTAGGTCTTGATGAAGAAAAGATTAAAGATTTATTTATCATACCTCCATGGGAAGCAGATGATTTGATAGATCTAATTTTTAATCTACTGTATTTACCAACAGATGTTCTTCAAAGAAGGGTTTATGAGCTCTCTGTTGGGGAAAGAGTACGGGTCGCTATAGGTATAGAGATACTGAATAAACCTAAGGTACTCTTTTTAGACGAACCTTTTGGAGATTTAGATGTGGTAACATTAAGAACCGTCTGTAATACTTTGAAGGAGATAAATGATAAGCTTGGAATATCTATGGTTTTGGTAAGTCATCAGATAGATTTTATCAAAGAAGTGGCTCATAGAGCTATTCAACTGTATAATGGAGAGATCATATATGTCGGAAATCCAGAAAATGTTACTGTTTAATAAATGCTAATTCCACAATCATCTTTAATTTTTTAGGTATGATTTGAGGGCTATTTTTGAGTAAAGAGGTTGATTTGCTTGGTAAATATCTTCATATTCTGAATAATGGAAGACTAATTAAAAATAGAGATAATGTTATCATCCATGCATCATCAAGTTCTATTCTAATAGAGAGCGACCTTACTATCATCGTCGATACGTCTGCAAGAGATGATTGCTATATAATAGTGAAAAATTTGAAGCATCTTGGTTATACGCCAGAGGATGTAGATATAGTTATAAATACCCACCTACACAACGATCATATAGGATGTAATGAGATATTCATAAATGCAGAAAAATATGCTCAGCCTTTGCAAGCAGAGGGTTATAGTATCAACTCTGTTGATATTTTAAATCTTAAAGATATATCTATTATTGAGACGCCAGGACATGTACTTGGGCATATATCTGTGATCTTTAAAAACGAGATGGGTATGAATATTGTTATAGCGGGTGATGCCATACCGACAAGAAACAATTATTATAAATGGCTACCACCACGAATCTGTTCCAATTCGAAGGGGGCAATCGAGAGTATGAAGAAGATAGCAAAGATTGCCGATATTATCATACCTGGGCATGATAGACCGATAGTCGTATTAAAGTAAAGATTAAGTTTAATTATATCTTCAGAATGAGAGATAAGAAGAACCACAAAATATAAGACAGATCCTATATCAATTCTTTTTGATATTAATCAAATATTGGAGTTTTTATCGATCTTTCTCTTTATCATGAGATGATTGATAGCAGATATATATGCATCTACAGATGCCATAACTATATCCTCTCTTGCGGACGTAGTGGTTACGTTGTATCCTCTTTCATCCTCTACCTCTATAGTAACCTCCGCTAATGCATCTGAACCACCTGTTATTGCATTTATCTTGAAGTTTTTTAATCTTATGTTGGATTCTATAATCTCTTGTATGACTTTAAGTATCGCATCCACAGGTCCTACGCCAAAATTAGCACCGATTTTTATCTTATTGTTTACAACAGCCTTTAATACGGCAGTAGGCGTTATCTTGTTTCCTGTCATAACTGAAAACTCATCAATCTTAATATATTGTTCCTCTTTTGGTAAAGATCCTATAACAGATTCTGTTATGGCTAATAACTCCGTATCGTTTATTTTTTTACCTTTCTCGCTAAGAGTTTTTATAATATTTGTTATCTCTTTTAAAGCATTATCATCCACATATAATCCATACTCTTCTAACATCTTCTTTACCGTATGCCTTCCGGTATGTTTTCCAAGAACTAATCTTCGTCTATGTCCTACCATCTCTGGTGAGATGATACCAGGCTCAAAAGATCTGCTATCTTCTATTATGCCCTGTGCATGGATACCAGATTCGTGAGAAAAAGCATTGTTACCAACTATTGGATAATTAGGAGGTATTTTAATACCAGTGAACGATTCCACCATCTTTGATGTCTCAAATAAATATTTCGTTTTTATATTTGTTTTGATACCATATATAGCATGCAATGCCATAATCACTTCTGCAGCACTTGCATTACCCGCACGTTCTCCTATTCCGTTGATGGTAACTTGTACTTCTTTTGCTCCAGCCAATACTGCTGCTATGGTATTTCCTATGGCCAATCCAAAATCGTTATGGCAATGGACATCGATAGGCACCTTTATCTTGCTTGAAATCTCTAAAATAAGGTCATACATCTTAAAAGGTGTGCTTATGCCGACTGTATCAGGAACGTTTATTATATCAACGCCCACATCTTCAACGGTCTTATATATCTCTATGAGATAATCTTTATCGGTTCTTGTTGCATCCATAGCACTGAACAAACATTTTATTCCATGATCTTTTACATACTCGACTAAATCTTGTGATATCTTCAATATTTCATCTTTATCTTTCTTTATAGTGCTTTTTATCTGCACATCAGACGTAGAAACGAATAGATGAACTATATCCACATCGGCATCGATACAAGCATCTATATCACCTTTAATAATCCTTGCTAATCCACATATCTCGCTGTTTAAACCTAAAGAGGATATTTTTCTGACAGTATTTCTCTCTTCTTCGGTAGATGAGGGAAATCCTGCCTCTATTATATCTACGCCAAGTTTATCCAACTGTCTTGCTATCTTTATTTTAACGTTCTCAGAGAAAGAGACGCCTGGCGTTTGTTCCCCGTCTCTTAGCGTCGTATCGAATATCTTAACTTGTTCGGGTGGTTTTATATTCTTCTCCATCGGAAACACCATTTTTATGTATCATGCCCTAAGTAAAAACTTTTATTTAAATAATATGTTTATATTATATAACCATTCGATCAAAAATGAAAAGGATGATCACCTTAGATAAACCTATTGCGGTATGGAGAAGCAAAGATAATATCGACGGAAGAATAATGGATACGTTGACGGTTATCTTAAAGACGAGAGGTTGTTTTTGGAATAGATGTGTTATGTGTGGATTCTCAGCCGATTCTTCTAATCTTGTCTCTGATGAAGATATATTAAACCAGTTCCATGCTATTAATGCTAAAGACGTAGAATGTATAAAGATCTACACATCAGGTAGTTTTCTCGATACCAATGAGATCTCTATAAACGTTAAAAAAAAGATTATAGAAGAGTTAGACAAGAATTCTATAAACAAAATCATTGTAGAGAGCAGGCCAGAGTTTATAACAAGAGAAAACCTCTCTTTGCTCGACGATAGATTCATAATAGCGATAGGTCTTGAGACTGCGGATGATTACATTCGAAATAAGATTATTAACAAAGGATTCAGTTTTTTAGATTATAAAAGAGCGTGCAACTTGATACATTCGCTTGGAATGAGAGTAAAGACCTATCTCTTATTAAAACCACCTTTTTTGATCGAACGAGATGCTATATCTGATACGATCAACTCAGGGATTAGATGCAGCGAGTGTTCGGATTACGTGTCTATCAACCCGTGTAATATTCAAAAGAATACGCACCTAGAACGGTTATGGTTTGAAAAAGAATATAGATCACCCTGGCTATGGAGCTGTCTGGAGGTATTAAAAGGTCTGACATCTATCGATCTCCCTGTACAGATGGATCCCGTCGGCGCTGGAAACAGAAGGGGACCACACAACTGTGGACGATGTGATCAGAAGATAACCAAGGCGATAAAAGATTTTTCTCTTAACAACGATCCTACCTTGATCGAAGATTTAGATTGCGAATGTAGAGAGATCTGGAATGAGATCCTTAAGATAGAAGATTACCCTTTTGCACCGATACTGATCTAGCTATTATTTGGATTTATGTTTTAACGTTTTAACTTACTGCTTCCCTTCTGCTATCCATTATTATCCGTCTGTTCCTCTTTATCGATCTTTTCTTCTTTTTCTATGCCAGATTTCCTTTACTGACTTGATCGAGCATTTCTAATGCCTCACTCTTCGTTATCTTACCTTCCTTGAAAGGTCTCAGTTTCAGACTCTTCTCTCTTCTATTTGATCTCTTTTATCTGAGTTATAATTCTCTTGTTAAGCTCTTTTTCAACTTGTTTAACCTTTTCTCTAACTGATTCTAAAATATATCCCTATGTTCCTATCGTCAGAATAAGCTCTTTACTTTGTTTTGGGGTTTTGATAATGCTTTAATCAAGTGTTATCAATATAAGATAGTTCTGGATAGCTATCTCTCGAGTTTACTACAACCTTTTATTCTATTCTATTTTTATATTTTAAAATTTAAATAAATATAAAATTATTATTGATTCGATGTTAGTCTAGTGGCTAGCTCTCCGATTCTTTTTCCAAATTTTCTGCATCTCTCCAATGTCTTCTCATCAGGATCTTTTATAGATACCACCCCAAAATGACCACCCGTCTCCAGAGGATCTCCTGCAACAACCATCCCATGTACCAATAATGCCTGTATCAACGAGATTATAGTCGTCTCGTTGCCACCATTTACAAAATTGGATGATGAAAACGCTGCACCAATCTTATTCTCTAATTTTTTTCTTTTCTTTACGGATTGGTCTATGAATCTCTTCATCTCGGCGGACATTGTTCCGAAATACGTCGGTGATCCTAATATTAATCCATCTATATCATCAAGATCGTCTATAGAAGCATCTTCCACTCGTTTAAGTATTGCTTCTGCTCCTGACAAATTTACACCTTCTGCTATCGCTTTAGCCATCTTTTCAGTATTGCCCGTTTTCGAATGATAAACAATTAATACACGCACCATGGTTGGTGATATAATGATAATATATATAAATTTTTAGTCATGGGTAATGCAGGATCTTTCAAACATCATAAGGTAAGAGCCAAAAAAATGGGGTTAACATTTGGAAAATACGGATTTAAAAGACCGCCTTCCCAGGTAAGCCAAGAAAAAACCATTAATGTTGGCGATTTGGATTATTTAATACCTCAAATTTTATCTAAAGTATTCATAAATAGTATTCATGATTTAAAGCTAAGAAGCAAAAGATTAATATATAGAAAAGATGCGTTTATAACACTTTCGATCTAAAATGACAAATAAATATCTAGATTTAGTACAGAAAGAAGATCAGCAGGTGAATAGACTCTTCAGGTTTTTAGGCGTAAAGATTATAAAGATTTCTTCTGAAGAGGTGATATTCTCTCTTCCGACATCCGAAGATCTTACTCAAGGAAACGGTGTTATTGCTGGTGGAATACTCTCAACGTTAATGGATGAAGCGATGGCGCATGTTGTCATGGCTAATCTCGAAGGGACAACGAATATAGCAACTATCGATATGACTGTCAGGTTCTTCAAGCCTGCAAAAGGTAATGAGTTGACTGCACGCGCAACACTTAAAAAACCAGGAAGAAAGATTGTTTTTACCCATGCGGTCGTAACAGATGGTATGACTACCCTCGCAGATGCCGATGCATCGTTTATTATTCTTGGATGATGTTTATATTCATAACCTGTTGCTTCGGTAAGAAAATTTATCAACAGAATGCCTTTGATCTCTGTGAGATGGCATTGTTATTTTAAAAAGTTTGGTATTTGGCTATAAATTTAGTCTATTATTATACGATTAATTTTATGTTATATTTATAAACAATATTAACAAAAACTACAATATTAACAAAAACTATATATATTACAATATGCTTTTTAAAAGATAAATACTTCTTCCGATTAAAGAGGCTAAAAGATGGATTACTTATTCAAACCTATTGAAATAAGGAAGATGGGTTTAAAAAATAGGATTGTGATGCCAAGCATCGGCTGTTTTTTCGTAGGGGAACAATTAAAGAATTTTTATATAGAGCGTGCAGATGGTAATGTAGGACTAATCGTGATAGGTCCTACTGCGATAGATGAGGACAATCCAAGCTATATAAATGTGTATAACGATGAGTTTATTCCTGAACTGAGAGATCTTGCAGAATCGATAAAAGCGCACGGTTCCAGAGTAGGATTACAATTATGGCATCCTGGTAGATACTCTTCTTTTCCAGGAGATCATGTAGTCTCTGCATCTGATATCCCAGCACCTATCTTTACAAGACAAAGACCGAGAGCTTTAACGATTCCAGAGATTGAAAATCTAGAAGATGAGTTTGCCGATGGTGCTTTAAGAACAAAAAAGGCTGGGTTTGATTGTGTAGAGTTTACTGCAGCTACCGGATACCTGATCTCACAATTTTTATCATCTGCAACCAATAAAAGGACTGATAAATACGGGGGCAGTTTAGAAAATAGGGCAAGGTTCTTATTAAATATAATCGATAAGACGAGAGATAAAGTAGGCGAAGATTTTCCGATTCTTTGTAGAATATCTGGCAACGAATATGTGGAAGGAGGAAATACTTTAGAAGATCAGAAATCTATCGCTATAATGCTTGAAAAGGCCGGTGTCGATGCGCTTAACGTTAATGTCGGTTGGCACGAGTCGCCTATAGATCAGATGTCTATGATGGTACCAAGAGGCGGGTTTATCTATCTTGCGGCAAAAATAAAAGAAGTAGTCAATATTCCGGTTATTGCTTCCCATAGAATAAACGATCCTGTTCTTGCTAATGATATTATCAAAGAAGGCAAGGCAGATATGGTAGCTATGGCAAGACCCCTTATAGCAGATCCTGAGCTTCCAAAAAAAGCAAAAGAGGGGAGGTTTAATGAGATTAGAACATGTATAGCATGCAACTCCTGTTTTGATATGGTCTTTGAAGGGTTGCCTATAACCTGTCTTGTAAATCCAGCTGTTGGTAGAGAGAGCGAATTTAAAATTACACCGGTTGATACTCCAAAAAAAGTTATCATAGTTGGGGGAGGGCCTGGCGGGATGGAGGCAGCAAGAGTTACCCATTTGAGGGGGCACAATGTTTCATTATACGAGAAAGATAGGAGATTAGGCGGTCAGATAAACTTGATAACAGCATGCCCTGATATGGAGGAGTTTGCCAATGTACCTAGATATTATAATAACCAACTTAAAGATGTCGATATTGTTTATAATGTAGATATAAAACCAGATTTTTTGATCGATCAGAAACCTGATGCGATTATTGTGGCTACAGGAGCATCACCTATAATACCGAACGTTCCCGGTGTTGATAATAAAAATGTATGTACTGCATTTGATCTGCTCAAAGGTAGGGAGATAAATGGAAATAAAGCTATAGTAGTAGGTGGGGGAGGTGTAGGATGTGATGTTGCATTATTTTTAAGAAATAAAGGAAAAGACGTTACTATTGTGGAAATGCTAGATAAAATAGGGAATGACATCGGAAGGACCACCAGATGGATTGTAAAAAACAAATTAAAAGAGAAGAATGTTGAGACGATAACAAAAGCGAGAGTAACAGCTATAGAAAACGATGGCGTGGTGGCTGAGTGTGAGGGCAAAACTATTAATGTTAAAGGAGATATGGTTGTACTGGCAGTCGGTACGGCATCTAACAAAGAGCTATACAACGCTTTATCTGAAATGAAAGATAAATTCGGAGATATATATCTAATAGGAGACGCTTTAAAGCCGAGAAAAGCGTTAGATGCTATAAGAGAGGGGGCAGAGATCGCATATAAATTGTGATAGCCCGGTAGTGTAGCTGGTCAATCATGGAAGGCTCTGGACCTTTCGACGGCGGTTCGAATCCGCCCCGGGCTATATTATTTTTATTATGGTAATAGCATCTGCACCGGGGAAAGTTATCTTGTTTGGAGAACATGCTGTAGTGTACGGTAAACCGGCGATAGCTATGGCGATAGATAAACGGATTTATGTGGAGACTAATTTTGCTGAACTTACGGCTCCGAAATCTTCAATTTATGATGACAAATATATAAAGCAATCAATTAATATCGTGCTAAAAAAAGCAGATGAAATGGGAATTGATTGTGATAGAAAGATAGACATTAAGATAAAGAACGAATTGCCCATAAGAAGCGGTCTTGGTAGTTCGGGAGCTTTGAGCGTTGCTTTGATAAAGTCATTATCCTCCTTATTAGGATTGGATTTGAACAAGGAAGATATAGCAAAGATGGGCTGGGAAGTTGAGCGTAACGTTCAGGGTTTTTCATCTGGATTAGACCCTTTTGTATCTACGTACGGCGGTATTATCTACTATAAGGATGGTCATTTTCAGAGGTTGAATATCGATGATACGAGATTGAATTTTTTGATAATACATTCCGGAGAGAATTCATCTACAAAAGAGATGGTTAAAAAGGTTGCTAGGCTAAAAACACAGTTTCCAAAAATAGTATCCAAAATTTTTGATTCTATCGAAGAGATAACTGAAGAAGCAGTAAGTATATTTAAATCTTCGATCTGTGATGAAGAAAGATTGGGACATTTGATGAGCATAAACCAAGGTTTGTTGGAATCGTTGGGTGTGTCCACTCCAAAGCTGTCCAGTTTATTTTATGAATCACTAAAATCTGGTGCGTTAGGAGCAAAAATCACAGGGTCTGGCGGTGGAGGTTGCCTTATATCGTTATACCCATCAGAAATCGATACGTTCACAAATCAAGGATTTGTGAGCAACGAATCTTTGATTCGTACGTCTATCTATAAGGGATTGAAATATAAGGGGTTGAAAAATGGTGTAAAAATAGAAGATTTATCACGAATCTCCGATTCGTGGTTTACAAACCAAGGTTTGTAATATCCGAATACGAGAGATTACCCATAAGGGATTGAAATATGATATATATTCCTTATCCAACGGATACAAGGAAGACGAAAGAAAAGATCATAAATGGAGTAAAACAAGGGATCACAAGTGTAAATGGTCTTTTATCGGAGGGTAGAGGCGAAATATTTGATATATTGATGAATAAAAGGTTATCTATCCATTCTATACGATCTATAGAGGTATCTGTGGCACAGTTACTATTAGCAAAGAATCCTGTAATCTCGGTCAATGGCAATACCGCTGTTATTGTGCCTAAAGAACTTATAGAACTAAGCAACACGATAAATGCTCCGTTAGAGGTGAATCTCTTCTACAGAAGCGAAGAAAGAGTGAAAAACGTGGTAGAATATCTCAAAAAAAATGGAGCAGATGTAGTATTGGGAGCTGGTGATCAAACTGTAAGATTGGAGGAGATAGAGCATGCAAGAGGGTTGGTAGACGAGAGAGGTATTAAGGTAGCGGATACTATCTTAGTCGCATTAGAGGATGGCGATAGAGCAGAGAAACTGATCAGTATGGGTAAAAAGATAATTGCTATAGATCTAAATCCTTTTTCTAGAACTGCTAATATGGCGTCTATAACCATTGTAGGCAACGTTCTTGATGTGATCCCTGCTATGATAAGCTATGCTAAACAGATGAAGAATATGAAGAGAGAAGAATTAGATGAGATAGTAAAAAATTTTGATAATAAAGAAATTTTGAGATGCCAGGTAAAAATATTTGTTGAAAGATTGGAACAATTTATAAATAACTATGATTGATAAGAATAAAAGAATATTATTAATATGTATAATAGTAGCCTTGGTTCTCTGCATAATAGCATCAATATTATCTATGCGTGGAGAGAACGAAAATAAGGTCGAAGGTAATAATAAGATCGTGGTATGTGTAACCATACTACCACAGGCAGATTTTGTAAGGAATATAATGGGAGATAAAGCAGATATAGTTGTTATGACCCCACCAGGTGCCAATCCTCATACATACGAACCGTCTCCTAACCAAATGAGGGCTATTAGCAACGCAAAAATTTATTTCAAAGTAGGATCTGGTATAGATTTTGAAAGAACATGGATGGATAAGTTAGAAAGTTTGAATCCGGATATGGTTATTATAGACGGATCAAAAGGTATAGAGATTATAGACAACGACCCACATATCTGGTTATCGCCACAAAATGCGATAAAGATGACAGAAAATTTTTATAATGAACTTATTAAGATAGATCCGGCTAGTAAAGACCTATACGAACAAAATAAAAATAAATTTGTCGAAAGATTGATGGGTCTGGATAAAGAACTAAAAAACAAGTTTAGCCGATATGAAAATAGAGCCTTTCTTACATACCACCCATCTTTTGGATATCTCGCAAAAGATTACGATCTTGTCCAGATTGCAGTTGAATCAGAAGGAAAAGAACCCACACCGCAGGGCACTCGCCGATATGTCGATCTTGCAAGGGATTTAAATATATTTTATATATTTTTAGAGCCTCAGTTTCCTAAAAGATACGCAGAAGCTATAGCGGAAGAGATCGGTGGTGAGATAGTTTATATCGATCCGCTTCCGGAAAATTATATAGAAAACATGATAAAATTGTCAGATATGCTTGTTCTAGAGTTTGAGTAGATATATATGAACGATCAAAAAAAGACCGTATTAGAATTAAAGGATATACAAGTATCTTTTAATAATAACATTGTTCTTGATAAGATAAACCTATCCGTTAAAGAGAACGATTTTCTGATGATCATAGGGCCAAACGGTGGGGGGAAGACAACCCTTTTAAAGGTAATACTTGGATTGATAAAGCCAGATAAAGGTACTATCAACGTTTTTGGAAAAAATCCTAAAGAAGGAAGAAGTTTAATTGGATATTTACCTCAATACTCTGTTTTTGACCGAAATTTCCCAATCAACGTCTTTAACGTGGTTCTTACCGCAAGATATAATGGTTTTAAGAGATATTCTAAGGAGGATAAAAATATCGTGATCGATGTATTAAAGAGTGTTGGTATGTTGGATTATAAAGATCGACAGATCAGTAATCTCTCTGGTGGAGAACTACAACGTGTATTATTGGCTAGAGCCTTGGCAAGAAAACCAAAATTACTTTTACTCGACGAACCGACGGTAAGTATAGATGTGAAAACACAAATCTCTTTTTATAAATTTCTTTTAAAGGTTAGAGAAAAAATGACCATCATTATAGTAACCCATGACATCGGATTCGTTTATTCGTATATCGATACGATTGCCTGTCTAAACCAGAGGTTATACTATCATGGTCCTAAAACGGGAGGGTTAAGTGAGATAAAGAAAATGTACGGGATACCAGTAGAATTGATACTCCATGATACCCCATATAGAATTTTAGGAGAACATAAATAAATGGTGCTCGAACTATTCCAATACGAATTTATGAGAAACGCTTTTATTGCTGCGATTCTAGCAAGCGTAGTCTGTGGAATTACTGGTACATATATCGTCATAAAAAAGATTGTATTTATAAGTGGGGGAATATCTCATGCCTCTTTTGGTGGTGTTGGATTGGGGTATTTGATTGGGGTTAATCCTTTGATAACTGCAATTCCTTTTGCTGTTTTATCCGCGATTGGTCTTGGTATCATAAATAAAAAAACCAGAATAGATGAAGATGCTATAATCGGAATAATATGGAGCGTTGGTATGGCATTAGGACTTATCTTTATAAGTTTAAAGCAGGGATACGCTCCAGACCTTTTCAGTTATTTATTTGGAAGCATTCTTACCGTTACTTCTTTTGATCTAATCCTGATGTTCGTATTGGATGTGATCATCGTTGCTATTGTCTATCTTTTTTATAAGGAATTTTTGTCCATATCTTTCGATGAAGAATTCTCTACCGTGATAGGAATTCCGACAGATGCATTGTATCTATTACTTTTATCTATGATTGCGTTGAGTATAATTGTCTTGATAAGGGTCGTTGGTATTATTCTTTTAATGGCTTTATTGACTATACCTTTTCTGATAAGTAGACAGTTTATTTCTGATAACCTCCGAAATTTGATGATATCTTCGTCCATAATAAGTGCTATTTTAGTGATAATCGGTCTGTTAATATCATACGCGCTCGATTTAATCCCTAGTGCGACTATAGTTCTTATATTATCTATAGCATTTATTTTTGTTTTTTTGATCAAGAACTCTATACCAAAATCAGGTTAAAACCAAATATTCATTTGTATTATGGATTTGAACTCGCTTAGAAAAAAGTTATCCGATGAGATTATTGATTTTTATATAAATGACGGAATAAAAGAGCTTTACCCTCCACAGGAAGATGCCATAAATGCAGGTGTCCTTGATGGTGAGAACCTCGTGATAGCGATACCTACCGCATCTGGTAAGACGATGATAGCAGAGCTGGCAATGTTAAACTCAATAAAAAATGGTGGAAAAGCCATCTATATAGTTCCTTTAAGAGCATTAGCAAGCGAAAAATATGAAAAGTTCAAAAAATTCGAGATATTCGGTTTAAGTATAGGTTTATCACTTGGTGATTACGAAATAAGCGACGAACATCTTGGAGATAACGATATAATCGTTGCAACGTCTGAAAAAGTGGATTCTCTCATGAGAAATAATGCAAAATGGTTAGATAAGTTAAGTGTTATGGTGATAGATGAAATCCACCTGATCAACGATCCAAATAGAGGACCCACATTGGAGATAATAATTAATAGGCTTAAAAGATTGAACAAAAACATTCAGACGATAGGATTAAGTGCAACGATAGGTAATGCTGAAGAAATTGCAGATTGGTTAAATTCTAAGCTTATTTTGAGTGATTGGAGACCAATAAAACTTTTCAATGGCGTATTTTTGAATGGAAGCATCTATTTCAAAGATAACAGATCCAAATATAGAGAAGTAAAGATAAACAACAACAGGTGTATGGATAATGTAATTCTTTTAGTAGAGGACATGATCAAGAATGGCGGGCAATCTTTGGTCTTTGCCAACACTAGAAAGAATTCTGAAAGGTATGCAAAGAAGATATCCGATTATTTGAAAGCAGAGAGACTGATCGATACCGATGAAAGAATAAAAGATCTATCTAAAAAGATTCGAGAGATAGATGATACAGATATTAGCCTATCTTTATCAAAGATAGTATCTTCTGGAGTTGCATTTCATCATGCTGGTCTATCTAACAGCCACAGAAAGATAATCGAGGAAGGTTTTAAAGACGGGATATTAAAGGTTATAGTAGCTACACCCACATTATCGGCCGGGGTGAACCTACCAGCAAGGAGAGTGATAATATCCAGCTATAGAAGATACAACTCCGATTTTGGAAACGTTCCTATTCCAGTCTTGGATTATAAGCAAATGGCTGGTCGGGCTGGAAGGCCTGGTTTAGACCCGTTTGGAGAGGCTATTGCTATAAGCAAGAGTGAAAACGAGCTTGATTTTATATTTGAAAACTATATATTTGCCGATCCTGAAGAGATATGGAGCAAGTTGGGTACGGAGAATACTTTAAGGTCTCATATTCTATCTGCAATAATAAGTTTTGCCAAGAGCCGCGATGAGGTTTTAGATTTTTTATCAAACACATTTTTTGCATATCAGAACGATCTTTGGAAGATAGATTCAGTAGTTAGAAATATCATATTTTTCTTGGAAGAGAACGGATTCATCGAATTTGACAGCAATGATGAAAGAAGATTCTATCCAACTGATCTGGGAAGATTGGTTTCAAGGTTGTATATAGATCCATTGTCAGCAAGTATAATGGTAAACAGGTTAAAATCTTTAGAATATTTTGAAGATGTAGAAAAAGACCTAGCTTATCTTCATATTATCTGCATGACACCCGATATGCAAAAGATCTATCTTACAAAGAATGAAGAGATTAAGCTTTACGAATTCGTTAGATCAAATAAAGAATTGTTACATTATTTAGATCAAGATGAGATAGATGATTGGATTTTATCATCTTTAAAGACGGCATTGATTATAAAAGAATGGATAGATGAAAAGAGAGAGAAAATTATATGCAAAAAATATAATATAGGTCCTGGTGATCTTGCCAATATTATAGATACGGCAGAATGGCTTACAAGAGCGTTGTATAGCATTGCATATTATTTAAACTTTCCTTATTATTATGATATAAAAAATTTATCTATACAGGTACGTAAAGGGACAAAAAGGGAACTGATGGAGCTTGTCAGGCTTAAAAACATAGGACGAGTTCGAGCGAGAAGGTTGTATAATGCAGGGTATAGGTCTATAGAAGACCTGAAAAGAGCGAATGTCGAAGATCTATCTAAAATAAAAGGTATAAATGTCTTGCTTGCATCATCCATATTAAAAGAGTTGGAGGATTACGATGAATACTAACATTTTTGGTGGAAGAGTTGTAGTTAAAGATGTTAATGTCTTCATAAAAGAGCTTAAAGAGATAGGCGACCCATATATCTTACAGGTGGTCGATACAAGTTATCTTATAAGCATCGATCAGATATATCTTGCTGTGCGAAAAACGATAGAATCGTTCAATATGGGTAATAATATATCTAACGACCCCTCAATAGAGTTTCTGCTTTATTTATCAGGTAAAAGAAGCATAGACAAAGCGATAGAGATGGGAATCAAAGACGGAGAGAATTATGCAGTCTTTGTAATCTGCGACGAAGATGCAGATAAATTAGAACAAGATATAAAAGAAAGGTTTGCCATCAAGCAGATCGATATCGAGGATTTAATTCGGTATGATTCATCAAAAAAAAATAAAGTGATGGATTTTTATAATATAACAAATGAAGAGATAGATGCAGTCGGAGAGAAAAAGCTTCCAAGACTTATATTAGAACGCGAAGTCCTATTAGACTTGCTTAAATAAAATTTGTAGAATATTCTTCGTTCTTATTCATCCATTCTATATAGTTACAATAAGGACAACCATAATTCCATATTTTTTTATTATACAGCACTTTTAAGAGTTTTATTCCATGTTCTTTGCATAGTTCGTTTGTTATAACCAACCGTCCTTTTTTAGGCAATGGCAGAGAAAAATCACAAACTGGGTATCTTGAACAACCGACAAACCTCGTACCTCTCCGTGATCTTATTATCACTAAATCACCACCACACTTCTCGCATCGTCCTATTATTTTATCTCCTTTTATCTTATCGTACAATTCTTTTGAGATATCCTTCTCATTATCTCTCAATCTTTCGAATATCTCAGATAACAAATCTCTGGACTCGTTTATCACGTCTTCTCCTGGGATCTTGCCTTCTGCGATAGAATACATATCTTCTTCGAGTTTACTCGTCATATCTACCTTTGTTATATCTGGAGCATATTTTTCGAGTGTTTCTATTACAGTCTTTGCTATTTTCGTCGATTTAAGAGGATTGTCATAAACGTAACCCCTCGTGTAAAGTTTTCTTATAATGTCATGCCTAGTCGATTTTGTCCCTAACCCTAACGTCTCCATCTTTTGAATAAGCTTACCTTGACTATACCTGTGTGGAGGATTTGTCTTTTTCTTTTCTAACTTGATATTGCAGACAATAACACGGTCTTTCTTGATTAATTTTGGTAATACGACCTCTTGTATGTTTTTATAATAATACACAGATCTCCATCCTTTATCTAAAAATTTTGATCCGTTGGCACGGAATATTTCCCCATTTATATCTATCTCTACCTTTGTGTTCTCCATCGTAGATCTGTCATATAAAGATGCCAAAAATCTTCTGGTGATCAACTCGTAAATCTTCCAATCTTGATCCTTTAATCTTTCGTATCTCACAGGATGGATAGATGGATGATCTTTCGTTTGTTTACCTCTTTTAATCAGTGTAGTATCTATTTTTTTATCTAACAATTCTTTTGCACAACTGGAAAACTCATCTGATTTAGATAACATCCCTAATATCTTTTCAATCTCTATTCCAGCATAAGAAGTATTATCGGTTCGAGGATAGGATATCAAACCACGATTGTATAGTTTTTCTGCAATATCCATTGCTTTTGATACCGTAAAACCTATTGATGACACTGCTTTTAAGAAAGATGTAGTATTAAAAGGAAGCGGCGGATCGGTCTTTATAATATTTTTTTCTATCTCTGTTACGACACCCTTTTTTACTTTGGTTATAACTTTTTCTATCTTTTTAGCCTCGTTCTCATCTTTAAACCGATTTTTTTTATGTTTAGCAAGAAATTTCTCCCCATTTTTTAAGCATTCCGCATATATCTCCAAATATGGTTCTGGCACAAAATTATATATCTCATCATCTTTTCTTTTTATTAAAGCTAAAGTTGGTGTCTGCACTCTTCCTACGGATAGATAACTGTTTCCTAAACGCTTTGCCGAAAGAGATAAGAATCTGGTCAGACTTGCACCCCATATCAGATCGATGATACTTCTCACATTAGCAGAATTTGCAAGATTATAATCCATATCCAAAAGATTGGAGAAGCTTTTTATAATCTCTTCCTCCGTTATTGCACTATATTTTGCTCTTTTGATCCTGATATTTTTATTAACGTCTAATATAACATCTAATGCTTCAACACCGATCAACTCCCCCTCTCTATCGTAATCAGTAGCAATAATAACTTCATCGGCATCTTTACCCAATTTTTGCAATGCTTTTATATATTTTTCAGATATAGGCTTTTTTTCTATATCTGACCACAAAAGGTCTTCTGGTGGAATATCCGACCAATTATTTTTGTCATCAGGAAATTTTAGTCTTAGAATATGACCTTTAAGACCTATGACATCTACATTATACCCTTCTTTTGTAGAAAACGAATAGACATTTATATTTTCGAGTCTTCTAGTCTTATAATCTTTGTTAGATAATATATCCGTGATTCTTTTAGCGGTGCTATTCTTCTCGGTTATTATTAAGCGATTCAAATATATTTCCTCAATAGATTGATAACCTCTTTTGGATCACTTCTACCTTTGGATAAAGCCATCACCTTACCAACCAGATAGTTCAATGCTTTATCATTTTTATTACGATAATCTTTCACAGCATCCGGATTCTCTTCGATAACCTTCTTGACAAGTAGCAATACCTCATCTTCTCCAACCTTTCCAAATCCTCTCTTTTTAATTATCTCTTCTGGGTCTTTTCCGCTATCTATAATCTCTCTTATCAATTCTACCATATTTCTATCGGTTATCTCGCCTAATACAAATTTTTTTAAGATCCGTATCATCTTATCAGCAGTCAGGTTTGACTCTTTTATATTTATATCTCTATAGTTTAACTCACCTTTGACAACATCCGCTATCCAGCTAGCCGCAACGCTCGGATCTATCTCTTTGGATATGATCTCAAAATAATTTGCAATAGCTATATCAGACGTTAAAGATCTTGCATGCTCTTCTTTTATTCCATACTCCTTAATAAATCTCTGTCGTTTAGCATCAGGTAATTCTGGTATCTCATTACGGAGTCTTGTCTCCCACTCTTTAACATTCATCAAGGGAATATCCGGTTCCGGAAAATATCTATAATCTTCCTCCTCCTCTTTCGTTCTGAGCAGGATGGTTATACCCCTCTGTTCATCATAATGTCTTGTCTCTCGCTTTATATGAATATTTTTCATTCTAAGGTTTTTATGTCGTGTTTTTTCGTAGAGTAATGCTTTTTCTACACCTTTATGAGAAGATATATTTTTTACCTCGGTTCTGCCCCCGCCTTTTAAAGAGATATTCGCGTCAATTCGCATGGCACCTTCTAAGTTACCATCAAACACATCCAAATAATCTAGGATACTTCTCAATTTATCTAAAAATCTTCTTGCCTCTTTAGGGCTTCTTAAATCTGGTTCTGTAACAATCTCCAATAAAGGCATACCAGATCTATTATAATCTACCAACGTATATTTGGAATGTCCCATACCGCCTATATGCATTAATTTGGCAGGATCCTCTTCAATATGAACTCTATTGATCCTTATAACCTTCTCTCCGGCATCCGTCGTTATGGTGACCCTTCCATCTTTTGCAAGTGGAAAATCGTACTGTGATATCTGATAACCTTTTGGCAGATCCGGATAAAAATAGTTCTTACGATAAAATAAGGTCTGATCTAACAACTTACATTCCAAGGCTAAAGCCACTTTTATTCCAAACTCAACCGCTTTTTTGTTTAGTGCTGGTAAAGAACCAGGCAATCCCAAACAGACAGGACAAGTATGCGTGTTAGGTTCAGAATTATGATAAGATGTAGAACAACCGCAAAAAAGCTTGCTTTTAAGTTTGTTAAGTTGTACGTGAATTTCCAGTCCTATTATAACATCTGAATCTGGATTAATCTCATTTGGTTGCGGATTTTCATGCATTGGTAAATCTTCAATCTCTGGATAAGATTGAAAAACGCGTGGTTTTTCATCATTATGCATTAGAACAACTCCCATACTTTTTTCTGGTAATTTGTATTTAACTCATAAATCTTGGCTATATCTATTATATCAGGCTCACAAAAGGCTTTACCTATCAACTGCATTCCTATAGGCAATCCTTCTGAAAAACCACAGGTTATATTCAAAGATGGAAGACCTGCCAAATTTACTGGAACCGTAAATATATCTGATAAATACATAGATACCGGATCATCAATCTTTTCCCCCAACCTAAATGGCTTATAAGGCATAGTCGGTGTGACTATTGTGTCAAGTTTCTCTTTGTCAAAAATATTGTTAAAATCGTCTATTATCATACTCCTTATCTTGAGTGCTTTTAGATAGTATCGTCCATAATATCCTGCTGAAAGCGCAAACGTCCCCATAAGAACTCTCCTCTTAACCTCTCGTCCAAATCCTTTCTTTCTAATTTTAGAAAAAGTACTATCCCAATTCAGTTCTTCATCAAGGCTAAATCCATAATGAGTCCCATCAAATCTTGCTAAATTGGATGATGCTTCGCTCATTGATATTATATAATAAGAAGGTAGAGCGTACCTTATATTGGGCAAATCTATCTCTTTATATTCTATTCCAAGATCATCTAATTTATAGATAGCATTCCATACACTATTTAAAACATCTTTATCTATACTATTATCGTTAAAAAGAGTTGTTAATACTCCTATTCTTTTTTTTCTCTTACTTTTATCAGTCTTATGATTATTTATAATCTTTTCTCTATCTTCCAACGATATAGAAGTAGAATCTTTTGGATCTTTACCCGATATGATATTTAAAACAGTCTCTGCATCTTTTATCGATGTAGCCATACTTCCTATACATTCTATAGAACTTGCATAAGCTATCAATCCATATCTTGATACCAGACCATACGTAGGTTTTATTCCAATAATCCCGCAAAACGATGAAGGACATCTGACAGATCCACCTGTATCAGTACCTAAAGCCACCATGCATTCTCCTGCAGCAACAGCAGCAGCACTGCCACCAGATGACCCCCCGGGAACCCTATCATTCTTCCATGGATTTAACGTAGGGCCAAAAAAACTTGTCTCGGTAGTAGAGCCCATTGCAAACTCGTCCATATTGGTCTTACCAATTATGATACCCCCTTCTCTCTTTAATTTTTCAATAATCGTCGCATCGAACGGTGGAATATAGCCTTTTAACATCTTAGATGCACAGGTGGTCTCGATCCCTTTGGTAGATATATTATCTTTTACCGCGATAGGCACTCCTAGAAGTCTTCCTTTTCTCTCTACTTCCCCTTTATCAATCTTTTTAGCATCTTCTATCGCTTCTTTACGAATAGTTATAAACGCATTTAATCTGCTTTTATTTATCTTGTCTATTAACTTGGATATAGTCTCTTCCGTCTCTCCATTATTTACAATATCCTTAAAACCCTCGATTCCTCTCTTAAAACTTTTCATTGACACCCCACTAATACGTCTTTGCAAGATATACTTTTATCTTGCTATCATCTCCACACAAAACACATCTACCATCCTCTTTCTCACCTACGATCTCGCCTAATATTTTCAATCCTGTCATCCTCTCTATCTCCTCTCCGCAAGATTCTTTACCACACCAACTTACTTTATAAACGTATCTTTTCCTTGTTTCACCGGCAACAGCTAATTTTTCAATATTATTATATTCGACTATTCTACTAACCATCTCTCTCTCAGCTTTATTGTACAAATCATAGACCATCTTCTTGCTTTCTTTCTCTATCCATCCATTAATATCTTTTTCTTTGATCGATACCTTCTCGTTTGTATCTCTTCTGCTTATAATTACAGAATCCTTCTCTATATCTCTCAGTCCAATCTCTATTCTAAAAGGTACCCCTTTTAGTTCCCATTTATAATATTTAGCTCCAGGTCTTTCATCCGATTTATCAAGTTTTACTCTATATCGAGTTTTCAATCTATCATACACACTCTCACATTTTTTTATAATTTGTAATTCATGTTCTTTCTTAATAATCGGGATTATAACTATCTGAATAGGTGCAATCTCTGGCGGAATGACCAGTCCTTTATCATCACCATGTATCGAGATCATCGCTGCGATACACCGCTCAGATATGCCGTAACAAGTCTGGTTAACATAATTCTGTCTTCCGTTCTTGTCTTCGTATGTTATCCCAAACGTTCTGGCAAAGTTATCTTTAAGGTTATGTATAGTACCTATCTGAAGCGTCTTACCATCGGGCATTATTGTATCTATCGCAATAGTATAATCCGCACCGGCAAATTTGTCCCAATCAGGCCTTTTGTTTATCATTACAGGGATGCAAAGACGTTTAAAAAATGATTTATATATTTCAATGGCTTTTTTAACCTGTTTTTCGGCATCTTCGTAATTTTCATGAGCAGTATGCGCCTCTTTAAAAGATGATATCTCTCTGTTTCTTACGAGCGGTTTGGTTCCTTTTGTCTCGTAACGATAAGTATTTACTATCTGATATACCAATATAGGTAGATCTGCATGGCTTCTTATCCAGAGTTTGAATATAGGGTATATTGCGGTCTCTGATGTTGGTCTTAATGCCAACGGTACGTCGAGATCATCTAGACCACCTTTTGTTACCCAATATACCTCATTTTGAAAACCTTTTATATGCTCTGCCTCTTTCATAAATTCTTGTTCCGGTATCAATAACGGAAAATACGTCTCTTTATGACCAGTATTATCTAAAAGCTCTCTTAATATATCGTAAGTGTATTTTCGTATCTTAAACCCAAAAGGACACCAGACATACAACCCTTTTACCGGGTATCTAACATCGATTATTCTGGCTAATCTGAGAATATCGTTATACCACTCTGAAAAAGAACCTTTTTTATCCATGATCAATTTTTACACCATCTAATCTTTCTTTAAATATTTTCCTAATATCATAAATAAACTACTTCACCTATACAAAATTATATAATGCAGATAGGATACATAATAGGATTGCAAAATGGATACAGAAGATGTATTTATAAGGATGAAAAATGTTTTTACGGAATTTTCAACGATATTAGGAGATAATACAAAGGTAAATGTAATAGCTGCTCCTTTATCTGTAAAAGATGCAATAGGGACACCGGTTAAAAATGATTATCCGCTTCAACGGGGTGTTGAAAAACTCATGGAAGCTAATGTATTGGGTTCCAAAGGTCAGGCATACACCGATCATTATGGAAATTTCTATGGATCCTTGAGAGATGTCTTATCACTAAAACTCAAAGATAATTATGAGCGGGCGGTATTTATAGCGACGTTTAACGCTCTTTTAAGAGTTTTCAAAATTGTAAATAATACTATACATTGTAAAAATGAAGAGATGGAGTATTGTGGCAAAATAATCGCAAAAAGCATAAAAAAGAAGTATTGTACCGTTAAAAATATATGGCTCGTTGGGCCTCAGCCAAGAATATTAGAAAATTTGTCTAACAATTTTATCGTGAGGGTAACCGATAGAGATATCAACAAAATTGGAAAAAGGATCTTAGGAGGGAACAACAATATAATAATAGAAAATCCTGTTATCGGTCCTGAATTATCTGAATGGGCAGATTTAATAATTGCTACAGGTTCTATATTCGTTAATAACACGTTCGGTGATATTCTTGCTTGTGATAAACCGATCTTGCTCTATGGCACCACAGCTTCGGGTCCTGCTCATGCTCTAGGCATACCAAGATGTTGTCCTTGCAGTAGATAATAGAACTGATTCACGTTACAGTTAATCCATAGGTGGTGTATATCTTGGATGATTATTTGGGAAAGATGTTAAGGATGCAGGATGAATGATCTTATTTAAGATAGAAATAATCATCTGCATCTATTATATCAAATAAGGCAATATATTTATATAGAAGAATATTGTAAAGCTATCACTTAAATGGTCTTTCATGAAGCTCAATAAAATTCAAGAATACCAAATCTAAGTTTATTCGGATAAAATTTTAAAACAGGAGAAAAAAATGCCAAAGATACATCGTCCAAAACGTGGGTCACTTGCATTTAGTCCAAGAAAACGGGCTAAAAAAGAGAGAGTTGGTTTTAAAACCTGGCCAGAATCGAGTGAGACAAAATTATTAGGTTTTGCAGGATATAAAGCAGGAATGACATATATAGTATTTAATGATGAGCGAAAAAACAGTATAACCGCTGGTAGCAATGTATTTTGTCCTGTAACAATAATAGAGACACCAAATATTAGGGTAGCAGGTATAAGAGCATATACAAAGGCATATGATGGATTAAAACCATTAACCGAGGTATGTACAACAAACTTGGAAGAAGATGTTGGAAGGAGGATACCAATTCCAAAAAACAAAAATATAGAGGATTTTGCAAAAATAGAGGATAATATCGGTATAATATCAGAAATTCGGGCAATCATCTATACGAAACCCTTTTTAGTCAAAGGCGTCCCTAAAAAATCGCCTGATATTATGGAGATAAAGATTGGTGGAGATGACATTAACGATATTCTCGAATATTCTAAAAGGATCCTTGGAAAGGATTTAAATATAAGAGATATATTCTCTGAAGGAGAGTTTATTGATGTCTCTGCAGTAACAGTAGGAAAAGGGATACAAGGGGCAGTAAAACGATGGGGTATAATCCTTCAGAAGAGGAAACAAGGAAGAGGCGGTAAAAAAAGACATACTGGAAATTTAGGGCCATGGTTCCCGTCTAGAGTACGATGGACTGTTCCTATGGCTGGACAGATGGGATATCATAAACGGACGGAATATAACAAAGAAATTCTTAAGATAGGTGATAAAGGAAGCGAAATTACGCCTGCCGGTGGATTCGTTAATTATGGCATCGTTAACAATTCATACATCATGGTTAAAGGAAGTATTCCTGGACCAAAAAAGAGATTTATTGCGATGAGAAAAGGGATAAGGATTAATCCAAACAGACAAAGCCATTTAGGTTCTCCTATCGAATATATAAGTCTAGAATCACAGCAATGATGTTTTATGATTAATATAAATATATTAAGTATTGATGGAAGCATAAAAGAGACGGTTGATCTGCCTGATATATTCAATGAGCCGTATAGGCCCGATCTAATCAAAAAGGCAGTATTATCTCTTCAATCACGAAGATATCAACCGCATGGTGTAAAGCCTTATGCAGGATACGATACATCTGCAGAATCGTGGGGTGTTGGGCGGGGAGTTTCGAGAATACCTAGGATTAAAAATGGAAGAAGGGCAGCTAGATCGCCAGGTGCCGTAGGTGGTAGAAGAGCGCACCCTCCAAAAGTAGATAAAATCTTTGAAGAGAAGATGAATAAAAAAGAGATGAAAAAAGCGCTTAAATCTGCTATTGCAGCTACTGCTAATATAGACCTAGTCGTATCAAGAGGGCATCGTATAGGAGATTTAGCCCTTCCTCTTGTAATAGAGAGAAAAATAGAGGAGATCGACAAGACTAAGCATTTAGAAGATGTATTAAAGAAGATTGGAGTATATACCGATATAGAACGAGCTAAAGATATAAAAATACGGAGTGGTAGAGGGAAGATGCGAGGTAGAAGATATAAAGGCAAAAAAAGTATTCTCTTTGTTGTTAAAGAAGATAAAGGTCTTGGATACGCGGCGAGAAACTTGGTTGGTGCTGATTTTTCTACGGTAAATGGTTTAAATGTAGAGTTGCTTGCACCTGGGACAGATGCTGGAAGGTTAGTTGTATGGTCTGAGGCGGCAATATCATCATTAAAAGAGAGGAGCTGGTAGTCATGATTCTTAAAAGACCGATTATAACAGAAAAATCGATGTTGTACATGGAGAATAATAATACTATCTGTTTCATCGTCGATAACATGTCTAACAAGGAGCGTATTAAAAAAGAGTTTGAGGAGACATACGAGGTAAAAGTAGATAAAATAAATACTATGATGACCCCTAATGGTAAAAAAAAGGCTATAATAAAGATATCTGATGAATTTAATGCGGAAGATATTGCTATAAAACTTGGGTTTATGTGATCAAGATGGGTAAAAGAATAATATCTCAGAATAGAGGTAAGGGAACCTCGACCTATAGAGCTCCGCCTAAAAGACGTAAAGAGCCATTGATTCATCCGAAAGCAGAAGAGACTCTTTGTGGAGAGATTACAGAGTTGGTTCATGATCCTGCAAGACATTCTGTTTTTGCAAGAGTAGCCATTAATAATAAGATTGTTAAACCGATTTTGGCAGTAGAAGGTAATTATGTTGGCCAGAAAATTTTTTTTGGAGAAAATGTGGAGCCAACCATTGGAAACACGCTCCCTTTATCTAAAATTCCTGATGGATCTTTGGTTTGTAATATTGAATCAAAACCGGGAGATGGTGGTAAATTTGTGAGAGCTACAGGTACATATGCCACAGTAATCTCTCATGAAGGTGATAAAACGTATTTAGAGCTTCCTAGTGGTGTAGGAAAAATAATAAATTCTAAATGTAGAGCCACTATTGGTATCGTAGCTGGTGGAGGAAGAAAAGAAAAACCTTTTGTAAAGGCAGGAAAAAGGTATCATTCTTTAAAGAGTAAAGCTGCCAAATATCCGAGAACGAGTGCAGTTAAGATGAATTCTGTAGATCATCCTTTTGGTGGTGGTGGGCATAAACATATAGGGAGAGCTAAAACTGTATCAAGGAATACACCACCTGGTAGAAAAGTTGGTTCCATCAGTGCTAAAAAGACGGGTAAGAGGGGATAAACGATGGCAAAAAAAGATAGAAAGGTTCAAAGAGTAGAAAAGATATATAGTTATAGAGGATATACTTTAGAAGAGTTAAGAAAGATGGATATTATCACACTTTCATCAATCTTACCTTCAAGGATAAGAAGGAAGATTAATCGAGGATTTAGAGATAGTGAAAAAAAATTATTAAAAAGGATGAAAGAGAAGAATAACGTCAGGACACATTTAAGAGATATGATCATACTTCCATCGATGGTTGGAAGGACTGTTAAGATACACAATGGTAAAGAGTTTATATCCGTCGAGATTCAGCCTGAGATGATAGGGCATTATCTGGGTGAGTTTGCATTGACGCGAAAAGAAGTAAAACATGGAAGTGCTGGTCTAGGTGCTACAAGATCGAGTAAGTTTATACCATTAAAATGAGGTGTTTTAGGTGCCTAGTAGACATAGATATGCAGTAAAAGAGATAGACCCGTTACATGATGTTGTATCCTATGGAAGAGAATTACCTATCTCTTTAAAACATTCTATAGAGATTTGTAGAGAGATAAAGGGTATGTCTTTAGAAGATGCTAAAAATTATTTAAATGATGTAATCCTTTTAAAAAGGGCGGTACCGTTCAAGAGATTTAATAAGAAGGTAGCACATAAACGTATAGAAGGATGGGATGCAGGCAGATATCCTAAAAAGGCGTCAATGGCAATATTACGATTGTTGAATAATCTGGAAAAGAATGCGGAATATAAAGGGCTTGATGTGGAGAACTTAGTGATCAAACATGCGAGTGCAAGTAAAGGACGTGTCATAATGCGTTATTTTCCACGGGCAATGGGTAGAAGTACACCAAAAAGAAGAATTACTACAAATATAGAGTTATTGGCAAAAGAGGTAGGAAGTGAGGAATGAATGTCTATAGAACGTAAATTTATATCTGAATATATTGAGAGGGCTCGGCTGGGTGAATTTCTTGCTAAATCTCTGAGTAATGCTGGTTTTGGTGGTTCAGAAATCAATCGAACCCCATTAGGCACTCAGATTATCACTTATGTAGAAAAACCCGGTTTGGTCATTGGTAAGGGTGGAGAGAATATAAGAAGCATAACAGAAGAGGTTAAACGAAAATTTAAATTTGATAATCCCCAAATAGAGGTATTAGAGGCAAAAAAAACAAGATTGAACCCTTTGATTATGGCAAATAAACTTGCAACTCTGCTTGAGCGCGGATGGTATTTTAGAAGAGCAGGTCATTCTATATTGAATGAGATAATGGGTGAGGGCGCTTTAGGATGTGAGATAAAGATTTCAGGTAAGCTTACTGGTCCCAGGTCGAGAATGGAAAAATTCATTAAAGGTTACATAATCCATTCGGGAGAGCCCGTATATGATATCGTAGAGACAGGCTTTGCGATTGCCAAGAAAAAATTGGGGGTTATCGGTGTATGTGTTCGTATAATACCGCCTGATGCAAAATTACCTGATAAATATAATATCTTAGATGCAGATGACAGAGGTGATAATGTTGACAGTGATGAAAGCGAGTGAGATACGTGAGATGGATAAAGATAAGAGAGAAAAAACTCTAAAAAACCTTCAATATAATCTTATCAAGAGAAGAGGAGAGATATCAAGCGGTGGCGCATTAAAAAATCCTGGTGAGATAAAAGAGATAAAAAGGGCTATAGCACGTATCAAGACTGTTGAGAATGAGCTTAGAAGAGAAGGAAGAAATCAAAGCAGAACCAAGATTCGTAGCACCTCCTGGTGAATGATAAAGCACAGTCAAGAGTGAAGAACATCACAAATCTTCGATTTGTGAGCTACGAAGCAAGGCTTCGTAACATTTGTTTTCATAATAAGATAAATATAAATAAATCTGTAAAATGAGATTAAAACCTAACAATATCCAATATCACGAATTGATTGGATTAGATGTCCAGATAAAAGATTCGGTCAATCCTTATCTGATCGGATTGAGTGGAAAAGTAATAGATGAGACGAAAAACTTGTTTATACTTCAAAAAGATGCGTCTATTAAAAAAATTCCGAAGATAGGGACAAAATTTGTATTTAAGAATCCTAAATGTAACGAATCTTGGAACGAGATCCTCATAGATGGGGCATTATTGTTAGGTAGACCTGAAGATCGAATTAAAAAAATGACATTAAAAAGGTGTAAATATTATGAGCGCGATTGGGTATAATGTTCCTATCCCGGAAGAAGAATGCAAAGATCAAAACTGTCCTTTTCATGGGATTTTGTCGATAAGAGGACAAGTTTTTGTGGGAAAGGCGGTAAGTCAGAGCGATAAAACTATTGTCGTAAAGAGGGAACGAAACCATTATGTAAAGAAGTATAAGAGGTATGAACGAAGAACATCCAAGATTCATGCACATAATCCGCCATGTATCAAGGTGAATAAAGGAGATACTGTAAGAATAGCCGAATGTAGACCTATCTCCAAGACGGTATCTTTTGTTGTGATCGAAAAATTATAATTTTATAAAATAATTTAAGATGAGATTAATATGAGGGCAATAAGATCAAATGTTTCAAAAGCTCTTCAAAAAAAGTCTAGATTGATTTGTGCGGACAATAGCGGAGCTACGTTATTAGAGATAATTGCAGTTAAAGGATACAGGGGTGTTAAACGGAGATATCCTAAAGCTGGTATAGGGGATGTTGTGGTAGTAAGCATAAAGAAAGGTGTCCCGGAGATGAGAAAGCAGGTATCAACCGCTGTGATAATAAGACAGAGAAAAGAATATAAAAGACCAGACGGTTCTACAATACAGTTTGAAGATAATGCTGCCGTTCTTATGGATGAATCAGGAGAAACTAAAGCATCGGAAATAAAGGGTCCTGCAGCTAAAGAGGCTGCTGAAAGATTTCCAAAGATTGCATCTTTAGCATCTATTATTATATAAGGTGTATAAAAATGGTTAAGAATACTAATGCAAGATCTAAACAGCCGAGAAAACAACGAAAGTTCCTCTATACTGCACCGCTTCATATCAGACAAAAATTTGTAGGTGCGCACCTTAGCAAGGAGTTAAGGGAAAAATATGGAAAAAGGTGTATCTCTTTAGTAAAAGGTGATAAAGTTCTCCTGGTACGAGGCGATGATAAAGGTAAGGAGGGAAAAGTCTTAAAGGTCGATCTTAAAAGAGTAAAAATATGGATAGAGGGTATTTCGTTGGCAAAAGCTGATGGAACAGAGGTTCCAAGAGCAATACATCCTTCTAACGTAATCATAACTAGATTAAATTTAGAAGACGAAGAAAGAAGGAAAATTTTGGAGAGGAGATAGATTGACAGCATATCAAAAGAGATTATCGGTATCTAATTTATATCCTATCAGCAAAAAAAGCAATAAATGGGTCGTAAAACCTAGTCCAGGTCCCCATTCTTATAAAAAGAGCCTTCCTTTATTGGTCTTTCTTAGAGATTTTTTGAAAAAGGTAGACACAAAAAAAGAGGCAAAATATGCACTAGAAAAAGGTTTGGTACTGGTAGATGGTAGGGTGCGTAAAGCATATCGATTTCCAGTTGGTTTATTCGATGTTATAACTCTTGTACCTGAAAGTTTGAGTTATAGGGTACTGCTGACCTCTAAAGGTAATTTGACTTTAAAACAAGTGGAAGACGCCAATGTAAAGTTATGCAGAATAAATACTAAACAAAAGGTGAAGGGTGGAGCGATTCAGATAGGGCTACATGATGGAACGACTCTGCATCTCAACGAGAGTTATAAAACTAAAGATTCTTTACTATTATCCATCCCTGATAAAAAGATTCTAAAGAATTTAAGGTATGAAGAAGAATCGCTAGTTATAGTTACTGGTGGTAAACATATAGGAACAATAGGAAAGATAAAAAAGATTGAGATGAAAGAGGGATCTAGTCCTAATATGGTTACAATTGAGTCACAAACAGGCATATTTGATACGATAGACGATTATGTATTTGTTATTGGAGAAGAAAAGCCAGAGTTGGATGGATTAATATGACTGAGGAGAACTTGATGAGGATACCTCGTGTGCATAAGGTTGTTGTACATATTGGCGTAGGAGAGAGCGGTACTAAGCTCACTAATGCAATGAAGGTTTTAGAAATGATAACCGGGCAAAAACCAACCAGAACGTTTGCTAAAAAGACCAGGCCTGCGTTTGGAATCAAAAAGGGTGAGCCTATTGGGTGTAAGGTTACTCTTCGTAAGAAGAGAGCGGATGAATTTTTGAAAAATGCGTTAGGTCTTATTAATTATACGTTATACGAAGATCAATTTGATGATACAGGTAATTTTTCATTTGGAATCGTAGAACATTTGGGATTTCCTAATATCAAGTACGATCCGGCTATTGGAATATTCGGAATGGATGTCATTGTATCAATCGAACGGCCTGGGATACGTGTGAAAGAAAGAAGAATAAAACAAGGAACTATTCCAAGATCGCATAGAGTTAATAAAGATGAAGCAATTAATTTTGCAAAAGATCAATTAGGGATTAAGGTGATCTGAATTGAAGAGTAGTAATAAACATTCTGGTAAGGTTTTTGGACGTGGTGCAAATAGATGTTATAGATGTGGAAGAAGACAGGGACTAATTCGTAGATATAACATATATCTCTGCAGACAATGTTTTAGAGAGTTGGCGGGAGAATTGGGTTTTAAAAAATATTGGTGATTTTAAAATGTTACTCGATCCTTTAGCAAACGCGTTATCTGTAATCAAGAATGCAGAAAAGAGTGGTAAATCTGAATGTATCTTAAAGCCTGCATCAAAATTAATAGCTAATACTCTGCAGGTATTTTATAAAAAAGGATATATCGGTGGATTTGAGTTTATAGAAGACGGGCATGGGGGTAAATTTAAAGTAAAGCTTGTTGGAAAGATCAACAATTGCGGTGTTATAAAACCTAGATTTTCTGTTAAGATGAAGAAGTTTAATATATGGGAGGAAAAATATCTGCCTGCTAAGAACGTAGGTAGCATGATAGTATCTACTCCAAAAGGAATCATCTCACATCAGGAGGCAGAAGACCTGAATACAGGTGGCGTGCTTATAGCATTTGTATATTAAAAGGACTTTGATTACTATGAAAAGAGAGATAGATATACCAGATGGGGTTGATATTACTCTTAATGGAGATATAGTAAAGGTTAATGGACCAAGAGGATCTTTAGAACGAAGATTCTATTACCCAAATGTGAAAGTCTTTAGGGATGATAAAAAAATCGTTGTCGAATCCGATGAAAAATATACCAGAAAAGAGCAGAAAGCCATGTTGGGTACCTTTGCAAGTCATATTTCAAATATGATCATAGGGGTTACGAAAGGGTTTGAATACAATCTAAAAATGGTTTATTCGCACTTTCCAATCCAGTTAGAGGTTAAAAATAATAGTTTATATATTAACAATTTTCTTGGAGAGAAATCTCCACGAGTTGCACATTTTGTCGGAGATACAAAGGTAAAGATTGATAAAGATATTATAACTATCAGTGGAATAAACAAAGAAGATGTTGGCCAGACCGCTGCCAATATTGAGGCTGCAACCAAGATAAAAAGAAAGGATCCTAGGGTCTTCCAGGATGGCATCTATCTTATAAAAAAGGGTAAGTGA
The DNA here is from genome assembly GCA_004212075.1 of Candidatus Methanoliparum thermophilum. Classification (GTDB taxonomy): domain Archaea; phylum Halobacteriota; class Methanoliparia; order Methanoliparales; family Methanoliparaceae; genus Methanoliparum; species Methanoliparum thermophilum. Next base: position 145,662 of record RXIF01000002.1, on the reverse strand, counting down.
TATTTATGGATGATTTAAATAGCGAAAAGGAGCGACTATTGAAAGTTCGTAAAAAACAGAAACTTAAAAAACCTGATTTTGAAAAATATGGGCACAAACATAAGAAGAGAGTAACGAGTGCTTGGAGAAAACCTAGAGGTTCACAGAGTAAACATAGAATTATGCGAAAAGGAAAACCTCCTCTTGTAAAATCAGGATATGGTTCGCCCTCTTTAGTAAGATATCTTCATCCATCAGGCTATGAAGAAATAATTGTGTTTAATGTTGGCGAGTTGGATTCTATCGATCCTAAAATGCAGATAGTAAGAATTGGTCGATCTGTTGGTAAAAAAAAGAGATTAGAGATAGAAGAGAAAGCAAAAAGTCTTGGTATACATATTATTAACACGGTGAAAGAGGTATGACAAATCTTTTAAAACAAAAAAAACTTGCAGCAAAGGTTATGGATGTAGGTGTAGGCAGAGTATATCTGGATCCAGAGCGTAGCGAGGATATCTCGGTAGCTATTACCAGAGAAGATATTAGAAACTTGATAAAAGAGGGAGCCATCAAGAAAAATCCGAAGAAAGGTATTAGCCGATCAAGAGCAAGAGAAAGAGATATGAAGAGAAGATATGGTCACAGAAAAGGGCATGGTCGAAGAAAAGGTGGACAAAATGCAAGATATTCAAGAAAATCGTATTGGATTAAGAATATACGTGCGCAAAGAAGATACTTGAGAAAGTTGAGAAATGAAGGATGTATTGAAAGATCTACTTATCGCTTGCTCTATAGAAAATCAAAAGGCGGCGAATTTAAGAACGTTAATTCTTTAAGTAGTTATATTAAAAGCAAGGAGCTTATTACAACGAATAAAGAGGAGGTATAAGAGATGTCCGGTGGATATAGATATAAGGTTCCTTTTAGGAGAAGAAGAGAGAATAAGACAAATTATCACAAGCGATTAAAGCTATTATCATCAAAAAAACCAAGAGTTGTAGTTAGAAAGACCAATAAGAAGATTATAATCCAATTAATTGAGTATAATCCGACGGGCGATATAGTTTTGGCATCAGCAATGAGTAGCGAGCTAAGTTTGTATGGATACAACCAAAATAAAAGAAATATACCTGCAGCATATCTAACAGGATTTTTGTTTGGTTTGAAAGTTAAAAAAATGGATATAGACGAAGCTATATTAGATATTGGTCTGAATACTTCCATAAAAGGTTCTAGAATCTATGCTGCACTTAAAGGAATAATCGATTCTGGTTTCTATGTAAAGCATAGTCCTGAGATTCTGCCTGATGATGATCTGATAAAGGGAAATCATATAGATAAGAGTTTTAGTAGTATTGTAGATAAAGTTAAAAAAGAGATTATAACTATAACATAAAAATATCATTTATTAAAGGTTTTTAAAGCTTTGCTCCTGTTTAAGAGATAGGACCTGGTTGAAAACTTACTGGTTTTTGGTTTATTCATAAAATTATTATAAAACCAAAAGTTTATGATGTAGCTTTATGCTATACAGGAGTGAAAAACATCATAAATCGAAGATGGAGGATGCTTATGATCAAACAATCTGGAAAAAAAGAGAAGAGACAGAAAAAAGTTGTTCAAGAAGAAGAATGGATACCTAAAACAAGACTTGGCCGATTGGTTGCAGATCAAGAGATAAAAGATATAGATGATGTCTTGTTGTCAGAATATCCTTTAAAAGAAGTAGAGGTAGTAGATTTATTGCTTCCCGATCTTGTAGAGGAAGTTCTCGATATTAATATGGTACAAAGAATGACAGACTCTGGAAGAAGGGTAAAATTTGATGCCACAGTCGTGGTCGGTAATAGGAGAGGTTATGTTGGTGTTGGTATCGGTAAGGATGTTGAGGTTGGTAATGCAATCAGAAAAGGTACAAAAGACGCAAAATTAAATATCATAAAAGTATTAAGAGGCTGTGGATCTTGGGAGTGTAAATGTGATACGGCACATTCTATTCCATACAGAATAGAAGGCAAATCCGGCAGTGTTAAGATTGTGATCATACCTGCACCGAAGGGTTTGGGATTGGTTGCAGGCGAGACGGCAAGAAAGGTATTAGAACTGTCTGGGGTGAAAGATATATGGACTCAGGCATACGGAGAGACTAGGACAAGTGTTAATTTTGCCAAAGCGACATACAACGCACTTAAACAAGTTTCTTTAATAAAACAATAAATATTGAAGACAGAGAGGAAAGATGAAATGTATGCAGCAATCCTGCTTCGTAGTCATGTTGGTGTTAAAAAACCGATAAAAGATACGTTAGAAATGTTAAGATTGTATAAGATAAACCACTGCGTCTTTTTAGAGGAGAACGAATATAACAAAGGAATGCTCCAGAAGGTTAAAGATTTCGTAGCATGGGGTGAGGTTGATAAGGAGACATTAAAGATTATATTAGAAGAAAGAGGAAGATTGGCCGATAATGCTAAATTAAAAGACTTGGAAGACACCCCGTTTGAATCGTTAGATATGTTTGTAGAGTCTTTATTATCTGGAAAGGCAAATTTTAAAGATATCCCTACATTAAAACCTGTTTTTAGATTGCATCCGCCAAGAAAAGGGCATAAAGGAATTAAAAAGAGTTTCAAAAATGGGGGAGAATTAGGATACCATGGAGATAAGATAAACGATCTCTTATTAAAGATGAGGTGATTTTATATCTATGTCAAAGAATAAAACGAGCAAGTATAGAGGATCAAGGACCTGTGGATGTGGTAATTCTAAACGAGGAAGAGGTGCAGGAAACAGGGGTGGTCATGGTAATGCAGGATCTTTCAAACATCATAAGGTAAGAGCCAAAAAAATGGGGTTAACATTTGGAAAATACGGATTTAAAAGACCGCCTTCCCAGGTAAGCCAAGAAAAAACCATTAATGTTGGCGATTTGGATTATTTAATACCTCAACTTTTATCTAAAGGGTTGATAAAAGACGAAGGAGATTACTTACATATAGATCTTTCTACTATTTCGGTAGATAAAATATTAGGGTCTGGACAGTTGAAATATTCTGAAAAGAAACTACGAGTGATAGCAAAAAATTTTTCAGAAAGAGCGGTCGAGAAGATTAAGAAGCTTGGCGGAGAAGTAATATTGGATGAAGGATGAGAGATCGTAGGTTTTTCAATCCGGTAAGATATAAAGCTGTACTACCGTTAAACGTAGTTTTTTCTGTGCAAATTTTTTAATTATTTAACATATTAAAAATGGATTGTTATGCCTGAAACGAGATTCAGATCTGCTGTTGATTCTCTCTTTAGAATAATACCCACGGTCAAGAAGCCTATTAAACACGTCCATTTTAGAGCAAAGCTTGGTTGGACTATCGGTATTCTTATTATTTATTTCGTTTTAATGGAGATTCCCATGATCGGGGTAAGTCCAGAAAGCATCGATTATTTTGGGTCGTTTAGAGCTATTATGGGAGGTTCTAACGGATCTATAATTCATCTTGGTATCGGACCTATAGTAATGGCGTCAATAATATTACAGTTGCTGGTTGGTGCTAAAATTATAAACCTTAATCTTGGCGATCCAAACGATCAACGATTTTATCAGGGATTGCAGAGAATCTTAGTTATTGTGATGATAGTCTTAGAGTCCCTTCCATTATTGATTGGTGGGGTCATTATGCCTGATCCGGATCTCGTTGCTATCTTAGGAAGACCTACCGTCTTATTATTGCTCTTCGTCCAATTGTTCATAGGCGGTATTTTGATACTATATATGGATGAGGTTGTATCCAAATGGGGCATCGGGTCGGGAATAAGTTTGTTTATATTAGCCGGTGTAGCTCAATCTTTGATTATTGGGCTATTTAATTGGCAAATAAGTGCGTTCACAGGATTTCCAGCTGGTTTTATCCCTCTTTGGATTGAATTGATCAAGACAGGTGCCATCACGAGTGTTAAAAATGTTATGATAGATGGCCAGGTTCTTGCATTGATAAGTACCATCTTGGTCTTCTGTATTGTGGTATATTTTGAGGGGATAAGGGTAGAAATACCGTTATCTCATCAGATGGTACGAGGTGCTCGTGGTAAGTATCCTATTAAGCTTATATATGCAAGTGTTCTTCCTATAATTCTTGTAAGTACGTTACAAGTAGTAATCCAGATGGTGGGAATGCAGTTATGGAACTCAGGCATTCCTCTTATAGGAAATAATGCATTAATAGGGATGTATTCTGAAGTCTCGCCTACAGAACCTATCGGTGGACTGATGTATTATCTAAATCCGATAAATTCCCCATACGATTGGGTTCCATCTCTTGTAGCAGAGAGATTTCAGATATTGGGAGCGATCCCTCCAGATGGATGGCAGATTGTGTTAAGATTCGTTATAAATGCTGCTTTCTTTATTATTGGGAGTATAATATTTGCCATATTCTGGGTAGAGGTGAGCAATATGAATTCTGAAGCTGTAGCTAACCAAATACATAGATCGGGACTACAAATTCCAGGATTCAGAAGAGATCCTCTCCTGTTAAAAAAACGATTAGATAATTATATACCTAAGATAACCGTATTGAGTGGTGCATTAATTGGTGGGCTTGCATTTTTCTCCAGCTTGTTTGGACTTATCGGAGGAGTAAGCGGAACTGGTATGCTATTGGCGGTAGGTATCGCATACAGATTATATGAAGAGATGGCATCTCAACAGATGATGGAAATGTATCCGTTTATGAGAGGATTTTTTGGTGAGGAGTGATTTAAAATGAATTGGAAGGATTTGATCGGTAAGATATTATTGGTTCTTGGTTTTGCATTGCTTTTTGGAGTAATGATCGGTGGGCAGGGTTTCAGAGATTTAGTAGCTATGCCAGTAGATCTTATTTTTAGACCATTAGCAAATGTTTTAACTGAAAATAACCTTCATATATTATTACTAATCTTATCTTTGGTTACGGGTTTAATTACAACAATTATTCAAAAATATACGATCGATTGGGGGAGTATGAAAGAGTCTCAAGAACGTATGAAGAAATTACAAAGCGAATTTAGGGCAGCTCAACTAGCAGGTGATAAAAAAAGGATAGAAAAGCTTAACGAGGAAAGCAGAAAACTTATGCAAGATAGTGCATCTATGCAGATGCAGCAGTTAAAACCGATGGGGTACATCTCGATAATAACTATTCCGATTATAATGTGGTTGTATATATATTTGAAGGATATTTACGGTGTTTTTGGTTTTGGTACTTTCACCGATGTTGTAAATGGGCCACTTTTTATATTTCCTTTTGTAGGAGAAAGAATGATGGTTGATCCACTCTTCTGGGGCCTTCAATGGTGGTTTCTATGGTATCTAGTATGTTCTATATTCCTTGGCCAAGTATTTAGCAAATTGTTAAATACAGGGATGAGTACCACTTCAGTATCTACTAACAAGGATTAAATCTTTTTTAAAATGAAGATAACAATAAGTGGTCATGCTGGAAGTGGGAAAACATCTGTTTCAAAAGAGTTGGCAAAAAATATTGGATTTAAGGTTATTTCTGTCGGTAGTATCTTTAGAGATTTAGCAAAAGAAGCTAATATGACGTTAGAGGAATTTAGCCTATTTGCAGAAAAAAATAGGAAGATCGATTCTTTGATAGATGAACAACAAGTAGAATTATCTAATAAATACAGAGATTGTATTATAGAAGGAAGGTTATCCGGCTGGATGATAGAAGCAGATATTAAAATATGGTTACGATCATCGATAGAGACAAGAATCAGAAGAATTATAGAAAGAGAGAATAGAGATTATGAAGATATCTTAAAAGAAACGATATCTCGTGAAAGAATAGAGAAAGAGAGATATAAAAAATTTTATAATATTGATATAGACGATCTTTCAATATATGACCTTGTTATTAATTCCGAAAGATGGGATGTAGTTGGTGTTAGTGAGATAATACTTAAGGGATTGGAGCGACTGAAGAATGGTAAGGATCGAAGAGTATTTAAAGAGGGGGGTAATAAACCTTGATAAGCCACCTGGACCTACCAGTCATGAAGTGAGTGCATGGATACGAAAAATTTTTAATTTAAACAAAGTAGGGCATGGTGGTACCCTTGATCCACAGGCTACAGGGGTCTTACCTATACTCTTGGAGGATGCAACGAAGATAACTCCTTTCTTGTTGTCATCCAATAAAGAATATGTCTGTTTGATGAAACTGCACAAAAAGGTATCTCAAAAAAAGCTTTTAAAAGCATTTTCCAGATTTGAAGGTATAATATACCAAAAACCACCACTTAAATCTGCGGTTAAAAGAATAACTAGGAAGAGGCGAATTTATAAGCTGGTTTTATTAGAAATAGAGGATAAAGACGTACTTTTCAAAGTTAAATGTGAATCTGGAGTCTATATACGAGTACTATGTCATGATATAGGAAAATTCTTGAATGTAGGTGCAAGTATGTATGAATTAAGAAGAACTTTGTCAGAACCGTTCGTAGAATCTGATAGCGTTACGATGCATGATCTTGTAGATTCGTATTTTTTGTGGAAGGAGTGTGATGAGGAAAAATATTTAAGAGAAAAGATATTACCTATCGAAGATGCACTCAAACATATACCAAAAATTTATATAAAAGATTCTACAGTTGATGCTATCTGTCATGGAGCAGACTTAGCCGCACCAGGGATTGTGGATGATGGTATCACTAACGATATCTCAGCAGGAGATCTTATAGTATTGTATACAAAAAAAGAAGAAGCGGTTGCTCTTGCTATATCAAAGCGAGATATAAAACGGGATGTTTCTTATACCAAAGGGATCATAGCGGATACAAAGCGGGTTATTATGCAACCAGATACTTATCCTAAATGTTGGAAAAAAGCCGGGGTGGCTGAGTGGTAAGGCGCAAGCCTGGAGAGCTTGTGTCTCTTTCGGGACGCAAGGGTTCGAATCCCTTCCCCGGCGTCTAAATATAAATAATAATGTAATATAAATAATAATGTAATATTAATATAAAAATTAAAATCATAAGATAGGTTTGAGGGAGATTAATGGAGAATGAGATAAAACATCTTGTAAGGATAGCAAATACCGATTTGAATGGTAATAAACAGGTATTCATTGCGTTATCTAGGATAAAAGGCATAGGTAGAAAAATGGCAAAAATAATAGCAACAAGGGTTAATATTGATCCTTATGCCCTGCTCGGCAGTTTATCCGATAATGATATAGATCTGTTGAAAAAAGAGGTTGAAAATTTTGGCAAAGATCCGGATATCCCTTCATGGCTTTTAAACAGGAGGAATGATTATTATAGCGGGGACGATCTACATCTTATTGGAACTGATCTAGATCTTACAATAAAAGACGATATAAATAGATTAAGGAAGATACGTAGTTATCGTGGAATTCGTCATGAAAAAGGATATAAAGTCAGAGGTCAAAGAACAAAATCTACTGGACGTACATCTACCGTAGTTGGAGTAAAGAAAAAGAGGGTATGATATTAGATGGGAGAGCCTAAAAGATTAAAAAAATTATATAAAAAACCGATTCATCCGTGGCAAAAATCCAGGCTTGTATCTGAGAGAGAGATAGTATGCACGTATGGTTTGCGAAACAAGAGAGAGCTATGGAGAGTAGAAGAAGAATTAAGGAAGTATCGAAGAGAGGCTCGGGCTATTTTGGCAGAACTTGCGTTAAATCCAGAGAACGAGATTGTAAATAAGAGAAAAAATGATATTGTGAATAAATTGGTACGATATGGCATTTTAAAAGGAGGAATTGATCCTCTTGATGAGATCCTTTCTTTAGATGTGAAAAAATTCCTTGAAAGAAGGCTTCAGACTATTGTCTATACAAAAGGTTTAGCATCTACGCCAAAAGGTGCAAGACAGCTGATCGTCCATGGTCATATTGCGGTTAATGGTAGAAGGATATCCTCACCTAGTTACTTGGTAGGAAAAGATGAGGAAGATACGATCTCTTTTGCAGAAAATTCTCCTTTTAAACATAGAGAGGTTGGATAAAAATGCCTAAAGAGAAATGGGGTATAGCTCATATATATGCATCACTCAATAATACAATCGTAACTATTACGGATATAACTGGAGCAGAGACACTTGCACGAGTATCTGGTGGTATGGTAGTAAAAGCAAGCAGGAATGAAGGATCTCCTTATGCTGCAATGCAGTTAGCGTTAAAGGCGGCTGAAATAGTAAAAGAGAAAGGTATTGTTGGTTTAGATATAGAAGTTAGAGCGCCTGGCGGCAATAAATCTAAAAGTCCTGGTGCTGGTGCTCAGTCTGCAATAAGAGCACTTGCAAGATCCGGATTAAAGATAGGTAGGATAGAGGATGTAACACCGATCCCACATGATGGATGTAAAGCTAAAGGAGGCAGAAGAGGAAAAAGAATATGATCCATGTAGAGATATTGGATTATATAGATACAAACGGTAAATTCTTGATAAAAGGTGTTTCGACAGCGTTTATAAACGCTATTCGTAGGGTTGCCATGTCTGAAATTCCAAAATTGGCCGTTGATTTTATAAGAATTTATGACAATTCTTCATCCTTATACAACGAGATGTTGGCATCAAGAATCGGTTTAATACCCTTAAAGACGGATGATTTGGAATTTTTTAAGATGCCTAATGAGTGTGAGTGCAACGGAGAAGGTTGTAGCTCGTGTCAGACGATCCTGTCTTTGAGTGCAGAAGGTCCGAAAATGGTTTATTCGTCTGATTTAGTCTCAACCGATTCATCGGTCAATCCTGCATATCAGGATATTCCTATTGTTAAGCTTTATGAGGGACAAAGAGTAATCTGTGAGGCTATTGCTAAATTAGGTATCGGAAAAAACCATGCTAAATGGCAGGCTACTACGATCTGTGCTTATAGAAACGTGGCAAAGATTGATATCATAAATTGTGATCTTTGTGGAGATTGTATAAAAGAGTGCCCTAAAGGTTTATTATATATAGACAAAGAATTGAGAGTAAAAAATATACTAGATTGTAATCTATGTAGGTTATGTGAACGTACCTGTTCGATAGATGCGATACGAGTAAGTTTGGACGAATACCAATTTATATTTAATATAGAGTCGGATGGAAGCATTAACGTTAAGGATATTGTAAATACTGCGGTAGATGTGATCGAGAATAAACTGATAAACCTTAAAGCGGGGGTTGCCGAGATTGGTCAAAGGCGCAGGACTTAAGATCCTGTTTCAGAGGAATTCGGGGGTTCAAATCCCCTCCCCCGCATTTATCCGTGTTATAATTTTGCAGAAAATAATATTTAGTTAATAGATAGTAGGTGAAAGAGATTATGAAAATTAGAAAAAAAAGCAACCCTTTGATCATTGATCAGATCAACAAGTTGTTAACCAAATCGAGAGAAGAAAATGCAAAGATTTGGAAAGATGTCGCACAAAGATTAAACAGTCCAACAAGATCAATGATAGCTGTAAATATCGGTAAGATAAACAGATATGCTGATAAGGATAAAATAGTCCTTGTTCCAGGTAAAGTGCTTGGTTCTGGAACTATTGATCATCCTGTAACTGTATCATCTATAAATTTTAGTAAGACAGCATACAAAAAGATTATAGATTCCGGTGGTAGATGCTTAACTATAGATGAACTTGTTAAAGAACGTCCAAAAGGATCAAATGTTGTTATAATACAATGAGGTATATAAATGACTGTGATAGATGCATCTAATTTAATAATGGGTAGATTGGCAAGCGAGGTGGCAAAAAAGTTATTGAATGGAGAGGAAATAATCATTGTTAATAGTGAAAAATGTGTTATTACCGGATCTAAGAGATTTTTAACCTCGTTGTATAAGACTAAACAAACTCGCGGAAGTCCAGAAAAAGGGCCTTATTTTCCAAAAAGACCTGATAAGATATTGAGAAGGACTATAAGAGGCATGTTACCGTTCAAAAAAGCACGAGGTAAAGAGGCATATAGACGTTTAAAGGTATATGTTGGTGTACCTAACGGTATAAATGATTATGAGACTATGCCTGCTATATCTTTGTCAAACCTTAGTACGATCAAATATGTTCATTTAGAGGATATATCAAGAAGATTAGGATCAAGATTTTGAGGTGTTATAATGGATAAAATTGTCAATACTAGCGGTAAAAGAAAAACTGCGATAGCTAAAGCGACTATCCGAGCAGGAACAGGCAGAATTAGAGTAAATAAAAAACCGATAGAGATTATAGAGCCGGTCATTGTGAGAGATAAAATATTGGAGCCGCTATTAGTTGCAAAAAACTTTATAGATGGAGTAGATATCGATGTAGTTGTCTCTGGTGGGGGAATTATAGGACAGGCGGATGCAGTTAGAACAGCGATAGCAAGAGGATTAGTAGAATGGACCGAAGATAATACTCTTAAAGAGTATCTCTACAAGTATGATCGTTCTCTCTTGGTTAACGACTCTAGGCAAAAGGAGACGAAGAAGTTTGGTGGACGTGGTGCAAGAGCCAAGAGGCAAAAGTCGTATAGATAAATGGTTGAATCATGTTTCCAGTCAGATGTTTTACGTGTGGAAGCTTAATCTCTCGGCATTGGGAAGAATATAAAGATAGAGTAGCTAAAGGTGAGAAACCTAAAGATGTTTTGGACGATCTTGGCATAAAGAGATATTGTTGTAGAAGGATTTTTCTTTCTCATGTAGAGACGATAGATCTTTTATCTAAATATTGACAGATAAAACAGAATGATAAAATTCCGTGTATAATGTATAATGATTGGGGTCGTAGGGTAGCCTGGTCGATCCTTCGGCGTTCGGGACGCCGTGACCTGAGTTCAAATCTCAGCGGCCCCATGTAAGATAAACAAGGGTGAGATAAAAATGAGTTCAAGTAATGGTATGGTGGAAGAGGAGCTTCTCGTTCCTATAGAGGAATATTTTAACTCGGCTGTGAATATTGGTACGCAGCAAAAGACCAAACAGATGGTTAAATATGTTTATAAGGTCAGAACGGATGGTTTATACCTGATCGATGTCCATTATACCGATAAAAAGATAAAGGATGCTGCAAAGTTACTGGCACGATACGACCCGTCAAAAATATTGGCGGTATCTATGAGAGTATATGGACAAAGACCTGTTGCGATGTTTGCAAGAGCTACAAATGCAAAAGCTATTACAGGACGGTTTGTTCCAGGAACGCTTACCAACTTCTCTATGTCTGATTATATCGAACCGGATATTTTAATAGTAACCGATCCTTTTTCCGACCAGAATGCGGTTAAAGAAGCGAAGAAGATAGGTATTCCTATTATTGCATTATGTGACACAAATAATGACTTATCAAATATCGATTTGGTAATTCCTACTAATAACAAAGGAAAATCTGCTCTTGCATTGGTGTATTATCTACTATCCAAAAATCTCTTGAAGGAGAGAGGCATAGACAAATTTGATTACAAACTTTCCGACTTCGAATACGAAGATGCTGTGATATGAGAGCTCCAGCAGTAGCGGATCAATTCTATCCTGCTAATAAGGATGAGTTGGCAGATATGATATCTACTTTTTTATCAAACGTAGATTCTAAAATTATTGATGCCAAATTAGACGGGGTAGATAAGCTTTATGGTGGTGTTGCTCCTCATGCCGGATATATATATTCAGGCCAGACGGCTGCGTATACTTATTCTGCGCTAGAGCGGTTAAATAAAGATACCGATACTTTTATCTTGTTTGGTCCTAACCATACTGGGTTGGGTTCACCGGTCTCTGTGAGCTCTGATAAATGGAGGACACCGTTTGGAGTAGTAGAGCCAGATTTAGATATAATAAAGAAAATACCACCGCTTATTATTGATAGATCAGAGGTTGCTCATATTTATGAGCATTCTATCGAGGTACAGTTACCTTTTTTACAGTATATATTCGGAAATTTTAAGATAGTGCCGATAATATTAGGAATGCAAGACCAAGAAACAGTGTTAGAGGTAGCGGATAGTATTTTAAACGCTATTTCTGGACTAAACAAAAATATTACGTTTATTGCATCGAGCGATTTCTCTCATTATGTGCCTGAACAAGTGGCTTATCAAAAAGATAAAAAATTGATAGATAAAATAGAAAATCTTGATGTACCTGGATTATATAAGGTTTTATATGAAGAAAACGTCTCTGCATGTGGATACGGTTGTATTTCTACTGTAATGGATATATCTAAAAGATTTGGTGCAAAAGTAGGACGATTTCTAAAATATTCTACCAGTGGAGATGTTTCAGGCGACAGATTGCAGGTCGTTGGTTATGCTAGTATAGTTATATGATACTTTAGCAAAGGTAGGGTAAAGGCGGCATATCATCTCTAAATTAATTTTTTCTTCTCCAAAATCCAGATTATACCCGGAACCCTAAGATCGAGTTCAGTATTTTTTGGGAGATTTATCAGAAAATCATCTATCTTATTAACTGAGACTTTCAAAACCTCGATCACCTCAGCAGTATCCTTCTTACTTATTCCTACAAACTCTACTCTTGGAGCAAAAAAATAGGTGGCTCTGGTAGGAGTTAGAGCTGGAGATAGTGGTGTCGAGATAATATTGATAAGTTCCTCTGCTCGATAGCCTGTCTCCTCTAAAAGCTCTCTACGGGCAGTATCTTCCTCACTTTCACCTTCGATATCAGTAAGACCTGCAGGAAATTGGATAACAAAATTTTCTAAAGGAGCTCTCCAATTTTTTTCTAAAATTAGCTCTCTTTCTTTAGTTAAAGCAACGATTACTACTGCACCGCTATTGTAAATATTTTTTCTCTCCACTGTCTCCCATACATATTCTTTTCCCAAATGTTTAAAATATTTCTTCAAAAGCCTTAAATGTTTTCCTTCAAAGACGATCTCCCGTTTTGTAATCTTCATCTTGATCACTTTCTAATTGGATAAAATGCAAAAACTGTTTAATATATATTTTCTTTGCCATTTTCAAGCTCCTCATTATAGTATTATCTCGTTAGTTTTTAAATTCTTTGTTAATTCGCCGAGCGAATTTCATATAACGTCCTTAGCATAAAAGAAGTTGGCGAAGACAATTTTGGCGAAGCCTTTTATCCGCTGTTATATGTCCCGAAGGGCAAGGTTGCGGAGCAACCGTAGAATCGTGGGCGAACGGCTTATTAAACGCATAGGGGACACAAATAATATTAACCCTTAAGAGATAGAGGTATATAGTATGAAATTCAAAGAAGCTGCATATCATGTGTTAGGAAAAAAGAAAAGACCGCTTTCAGCAAGAGAGATTACCAAAATTGCATTAAAGGAAAGGTTAATTACAAGTGACGGCAAGACTCCAGATGCAACAATGGGTGCAGTAATTTATACCGATATAAAGCAAAAAGGAGAAAAATCCTTATTTGTGAAAGTGAAACGAGGATTGTTTGGATTGAGAGAATGGGGTGAAGAAACTCATGAAGAAAAAGACGAAACGATAAAAATTTCTATGGGAGCAAATTTGATTATTAAATACCTAAAAGAAAGACAATCTAAGAGTGACTCTCCAACAGATTTTGAAAAGGCAATAAAAGACGCTTTTAATTTTTTGGGGTTTGAAGCTGAACTTATTGGAGGTAAAGGAGATACAGATGTTCTTCTTACAGCAAATATTGGCCAAGAGTCATTCAAAGTTAATGTTGATGGTAAAACAAGTAAATCAGGTAAAATTATAGATCGATATATAGATTGGATTTCTTTAAGAGACCATAAAAAGAAAAACAAAGCTGATTTTGTAGTTGTAGTAGGTCCGAGTTTTTCTGGGGGAAATTTGGAGGAACGAGCAAACGAGTATGATGTTTCCCTGCTAAAAACAGAAGATTTAATAAAACTTGTAGAGGCACATTCTAAATTTCCTTTTACTTTAACAGAATTAAAAGATTTGTTTGCTGGTAAAGGTGACAAAAGCTCCCAACTGGAGGATTTACTAACTCAAAATCTTTCCAGAAGAAATTTATTAGAACAATTCGGAGTAATTATTGAAGAAATGCAATCTTTACAAGATAGATTGGGCTATTTTACTTTTGATAGTTTAGCAGGAAGAGAAAAGATAGAAGAACTTGAAATAGAGCCTGAGGATATTGAATATATCATTAGCCTATTAAAGCTCCCGTTTATAAATGGAGTTAAAGAGATTTCTGAAAATAGGTATATCCTAACAATCAAAACAAAAGATATAGCAAACATCTTCCAACAAATTTCTAATCTTCTTGTTAGACTTGGAGAAAAAGAAGAGGTGCCACCTACCCCCACTATAGAGATTGAAGAGAAGCCCACACCAGAAAAGGAACTTGGTTCAAAATATTTCAAATGGTATATAAAAGGGCATTCCATTGTTGCCATAGCAAGAAAAGATAATCCTTATGAACACTATTGCCCTATAAATCACTTTCAAACTATTTTAGAAAAGATAATTGAAGGGTTCAAAAGTCAAAATCTGATCAATACCGATCTAATTTTCTCTATGCTTGAAGGGCAAAACTTATCACTTGACAGGACTTTTAAGGGAAAACCAGAAGAATACAAAATCAGAATGACTTTAGGGATATTAGAAATAGAAGGATTAATTAAGTGGACTGGTTCAAAGAGACCCATCGAATATAAACTAAATGTTCCAATAGAAAAAATAGATGAATGGATTAAAAAGAATATAGGGAAAGAAGGTTGTTGAGCAATGGGGAAGTACAATCATCTAAAAATCTTAAAGAAAACAAAGCTAGGTCCCAGCATATTTGCTACAACTGTGGTAAGGAAATATTGCCTGGTGAGACCTACTATCGAGAACATATTGAAGATAAATTCCTTCATAGCTTGCATGCCAAGATATATTGCTCATCTTGTTATGAAAAACATGGAAAGGATTTATTATTGTCAAAGGAATGATAATCAAAATGCTATTCGCCCACGATTTCATATAACGTTCTGCGGATAAAAGAAGTTAACGAGGCAATTTGAGGAAATCTTTGATTTCCCTTTTATCCGCTGTTATATAATCCGAATGGCAAGGTTGCGAGCAATCGCAGATGCCCGACGCCATAAAATCTTTTGTTAATTATACTATCATTTCTAACATCTTTTCAATATTATCAAACCAATATTGTCTATACCCATTAAGAGTTTTTGAAACATCTTCTGGTCTTAGTAGCAATTTTATTCTGACTTTAAATCCATTGTAATTAAAAACCTTTTCCTTTCCGTTTTCTTCAAATAATTGTGCATATCCATCAATTTTTCGGTATGCGCTTGTATGCTCAGTTCCCTTTGGATCAACAAAAACAATAAAGTAATTATTCCCCCCTCTTTAACCAAAAAATAAAATCTGGATAGAAATGGCTAAATTTGTTCGCATTGGGATTATAGTAGGGGATATAAACTTCATCTAAACTTTCATCCAATTTGCTGAACAGCCACCAATCAAATTCCTTGAACTTGTTATCAGCCTTGGTTAAATGATCTTCCAAATCATTGATGAATCTTTCCTCGCTTTGAGTTTTAATTATGTGCTTGATATAACCTACCTTTTCATCAGGGGATAAGATAAGTGGAATGTAATAATGATTGGCAATATACTTGATTTTGATTTCCTTATGCCCGCTTTCAAAATATTGCTCGCTACTTAAATTTTTCGCCCTCTTGGTAATCAACAAAGCCCTCAAAATACTTCCACAAAACCTTTATAGCGTTTTTCAAAGCATCTTTTTGATAATCCCAAAGTCTCTTACTCTTTGAAAAATTATCCAAATCAAACGAATTCCAGTTAGCAGGTAAATCTTCGAACTTAATATCTTCAACTATTGATTCTAGGATTGGTCTGACTATCATATTACATCATCCAAAGATTTCATCATCAATCAACTTTAGGTATTTGTTTGTGTAAAAAATATCAGGATCATGCTTAATTGGTCTAACTCTAATTTCAAATTTAGGATTGTTTGGATCATTTACGTCGAATAAAACTAATCCTATCCCAAAAATTAAGCATAATGAATCTAATCTTGAAATGTCTGTTTCAGGACTTTGTTTAAGATTATTTTGTGGTTAGTAGAACCAATTATAGATGGAAGAACGACATCAAATATAATGTCTGGCATAAATGCTGCCTCATCAAATATAATCATATGAGAAGTAATACCTCTAATGGTTCTGCCATCAACACCAGAAGGATTTCAATCCCTTATAGGTATTCTAAACACTAAAAATCTCATACAAGAACACAACCAAATAGAATGCGGTTCTATTATTTCCTCTATAATGTATTTTTTATCTTTTTTACTGCTTTCAACATCATAAAAATTATATATAACCGCTCAATGATGAACGAAAAAGAGCTGGGGATATATTGAAAGACTTAGAAGAAATGAAATGTATTAAAGGTATGGAGGGGAATGGATGGTGGTTACGGGAATGGGTAAAAACAACCTACAAATGAGTGAAATAAGCGGACGGCGTATAACACAGCATAAAAGGTTCGTGTTTTACGGCACTCACTCAAATTTTTGCTTCGCAAAAACTTCTTTTAAGCTCCGGACGTTATATGAAATACCTAAACATGTCTTGGAAATACTTAAAAATGAGGAATACAATATTATTGAAGGATGATGCTATGAATAATGGTAAGATAACCCTAAGACAGCTTGAGACTCATCTTTTTAAAGCTGCAGATATTCTCAGGGGGAAGATGGATGCCTCTGAGTATAAGGAATATATTTTTGGTATGCTCTTTTTAAAGCGTGCTTCGGATGTTTTTGAAGCAAAAAGAGCAGAATTAAGAGATGGATTAAAAGCTCAGGGGTTTTCTGATAAACAGATTAATGAGCTTTTGGAAGATCCTAATTTATATGGAGATACCTTCTTTGTTCCAGAGAGAGCAAGATGGCAAAATATTCTTAACCTGAAGGAAAACGTGGGCAATCACTTAAATAAAGCATTAGCTGCAGTAGAGGAAAAGAGTTCAGAGCTTGATGGTGTTTTAAAGCATATTGATTTTAATGCCATAAAAGGAAAAACTCGTCTTAAAGACCAGCAACTCATTGACCTGATTCACCACTTTAATAAATACAGACTCACAAACGATGACTTTGAGTTTCCAGATTTGCTTGGCGCTGCCTACGAGTATCTTCTTAAAGAATTTGCTGACTCGGCAGGTAAAAAGGGCGGTGAATTTTACACTCCTACGCATGTAAAGAAACTAATGGTCAGACTTGTTAAACCACAAGAAGGCATGACAATCTATGATCCTACAGTTGGCTCGGGAGGGTTCCTTATAGAATCAAGACATTATATTGAAGAGCAGGGGCAGAATACCAGAAATATAGCTCTTTATGGGCAGGAGCTTAACGGATTGACATGGTCAATATGTAAGATGAATATGATCCTCCACGGTATTCCAGATGCACATATAGAAAATGAAGATACTTTAACAACCCCTATGTTTGTAGAAAATGGATACATAAAGCATTTTGACAGGGTTCTAGCCAATCCTCCATTTTCTCAGAATTATACCCGTACAAACATGCAATTTCCTGAGAGATTTAAATACGGTTTTACTCCCGAAACAGGTAAAAAAGCGGATTTAATGTTTTTGCAACATATGATTGCCAGCTTAAAAAATGATGGCATTATGGCAACTGTTATGCCTCATGGTATATTGTTCAGAGGTGGGCAGGAAAAGATTATTAGAGAAGGGATAGTTAGAGATGATTTAATTGAGGCTATTATTGGTTTACCCTCCAAACTCTTTTACAACGTAAGTATTCCAGCCTGCGTGGTTGTTATCAACAAAAATAAGCCAGAACATATGAAAGACAAGATTTTATTCATCAATGCAGACAGGGAATATGGAGAGGGACGGAATCAGAATTATCTAAGACCAGAAGACATCGAGAAGATTGTAACGGTATTTACCGAGAAAAAGGAGATACCAAAATACTCGAGGCTCGTAGATATTAGGGAAATTGAAGATAATGATTTTAATCTGAACATCAGGAGGTATGTGGACAACTCTCCAGACCCTGAGATTGAGGATGTTCATGCTCATCTTGTCGGTGGTGTTCCAAAGAGGGAGGTTGACCTTTATAAAGAACAATTCCAGAGGTTTAATCTTTCACTTAACCATCTCCTGAAAGAAAAAGATAAGAATTATTTGGAGTTTAATGATAATATTGAGGAAAGAAGCATGCTAGGAGAAATTATTGAGAGCGATAATAATGTAAAAGCCACAATCTCAAAGCACAGAGAAAAACTAAGGAAATGGTGGGATGAGGTAAAGCCTGAGATTGAGGGATTTCACGGCAACAACGATCTCTGGGACTTCAGAAACAGGGCTATGAAACAGTTAAAGGAGAGATTTCTACCTCTTAACTTGCTTGATGAGTTTAAGATCTCTGGCATATTTGTGAACTGGTGGGAAGAGCTTAGATATGATTTTAAAACCATAGTTTCTACCGGCTGGAGTAAAAACCTGATTGAGGATGAGAGGATAAAAGAGAGGTTTTTCAGGGCAGAATTGGAAGAAATTGAAAAGCTGGAAAGCAAAGTAGCAGAGATTGAAGGAGAACTAAACGAGTTTTTAGAAGAGGTTGAAGACTGGGATGAGGAGGAACAGGGTAATAAAACGGCAAATAAGGTAAGGAAGCACTTAAAAGAGATTGTTAAGGATTTAAGAGCAAGCTGGAGTGAGTCAGCATTACAAGAAGCCGCAAAATGGGAGAATTTAGTCTCAAGGATTGAAAAGAAAGAAAAAGAATTGAAGAAGTTCAAGAAGGCATTGAGAGATATAAAAAATGAGCTTGAGAGAAAGATACAGTATAAAAGAAAATCGCTAAGTGAGGAAGAAGTAAAGGAGTTGCTTCTTGAGAAATTTTATGGAATCATTGATGAACAACTCAATAAATATCTGAATGCAGAGAAAAAAGATCTCATAAAGATTTTTGAAAACCTGTGGGATAAGTATAAAGTTTCCTTAGAGGAATTGACGCAGGAAAGGGATGAGGAAGTCAAAAAGTTGGATGGATTTTTGAAAGAATTGGGATATTACTATGTCTGAAGCTAAAGAAGTGGGAGAACTTCCAAAGGGATGGAAAAAGGCAAGGTTGGGGGAGGTTATAAAAGAATTAGGTGATGGTGGCACTCCTTCAAGAAATGATGCTGACAATTTCAATGGAGGTATTCCTTGGGTCGTTATTGATGATATTAGACCCTACATCGAAAAAACCAAGGAAACACTCAGTAGGAAGGGTTTGAAAAAATCTAGTGCAAAACTATGGCCTCGAGGTTCAGTGATAGTCTCTACAGGAGCAACAATAGGTGAAGTAGGAATTACAAGGATTCCTGCCGCAACTAAACAAGGCATTACAGGTATTGTATTGGACGAGCATAAGGTTTTCAACACCTTTTTTAGGTACTTCCTTCTACATAATAAGAATCTACTTATTAGATTTTCCCAAGGAACAAGTTTTAGCGAAATTAGACCACCAGCTTTGGTCAAGTTGGCTATTTTAATTCCTCCCTTCTCCGAGCAGCGCAAAATCGCAGAAATCCTTGAAACCGTTGACAATGCCATGGAAAAGACTGACAGAATCATAGAGAAATACAAGCACATAAAACAGGGCTTAATGCAGGATCTGCTCACAAAAGGCATAGATGAAAACGGGCAGTTAAGGAGTGAGGAGACGCACAGGTTCAAGGACTCACCACTTGGCAAGATACCAGAGGAGTGGGGGGTGGTGAAGTTGGGAGATGTTGTCAAATTGAGAAATAAAAAAATGTTCCCACCAAACAACCAGAAATATATCGGACTTGAAAATATAGAAAAAGAAGGTGGATATGTCAGTGGATTTACTCCATCTGAAAAAATAAAAGGAAATGCAAGTGTGTTCAAGAAGGGAGATATTTTATTTGGCAAGTTGAGACCTAACTTAAGAAAATATTGGTATGCCAGGTTTGATGGCTGGTGCTCAACAGAAATATATGTAATAATGCCTAATAGCCCTGAAATAATCAGGGATTTTTTGTATTTAGTGATTCAATCCGAACAATTTTTAAAATTAGCAGAGTCAAAAATTTTCGGAACTAAAATGCCGAGAACAAGTTGGAATATCTTAAAAACTCATGAATTTCCTCTTCCTCCCCTCCCCGAACAACACCGCATCGCTTTAATCCTCTCCCAGATAGACGAAATAATAGAAAAAGAAGAAAGATATAAAGAGAAACTTGAAAGAATAAAGCAGGGCTTGATGGAGGACTTGCTTACTGGCAAAATCAGGGTTAACCATTTGATAGAAGAAAATGACAAAACTAAGGAAAAAGAGGTGCCAACATGAACAATATTGATGCTAAACTTAAGAGCGTAAGAGAGGTTTTAGACAAAAAAAAGTATTTTATTGATTTTTTCCAGAGGGAATATAAGTGGGAAAGGAAACAAATAGAACAATTAATAAGTGATCTTACAACAAAATTTTTTGCAGATCATAAAGAAACAGATGACAGAAAAAAGGTGCAAAACTATCCACAATATTATCTAGGTCCCATTATTATAAGTTCAAAGGAAGATGGAAACTCAATAATTGATGGTCAGCAAAGATTAACTTCAATAACTTTATTACTTATTTACCTGAATAACTTACAAAAGATCAGGCAAGATCAAGATAAAGTAACAACTATACCAGATCTTATTTTTTCTGAAAGATATGGTGAAAAATCATTTAACCTCCAAGTTCCAGAGAGAAAAGAATGTCTTGAGGCTTTATATAATGGAAACGGAGAGAATTATAAGGCTATAGAAAAAGATGAATCTGTGCAAAATCTTATGGAGAGATACAATGATATTCAAGAATTATTCCCTGAAGATTTAAAAGGTAAAGCATTGCCTTACTTTATTGACTGGCTTGTTGATAATGTAGTTTTTGTTGAAGTTACAACTTGTTCTGATGACGATGCCTATATCATCTTTGAGACAATGAATGATAGAGGGCTAAATCTAACCCCTACGGAAATGCTTAAAGGTTACCTTCTTTCAAATTTGTCGGATAATACACAAAAGCAAAAGTTGAATGTGCTTTGGAAAAAGAAAATAGGTGAACTTAGAGCTATATCAAAAGACGAGGATTTAGAATTTTGTAAAGCATGGCTAAGGGCAAAATATGCTGAAACTATTAGACCTGGAAGAGAAGGTGCAGCTAACGAAGATTTTGAAAAGATTGGAACTAGGTTTCATCAGTGGGTTAGAGATAATAAAAATAAAGTAGGGTTAATAAACGAGCAAAGTTTCCGTGATTTTGTTGAGAAAAATATGAGTTTTTTTGTAGATGTTTATGTGGAAATTAACAAAGCAGCAAACGAATTCAATAAAGAACTGGAAAATATTTTTTATATCAATGAAAGAAGGCTTGCACCATCTATATTTTACCCTCTTCTTATGGCGCCGATAACACTACAGGATAATCCAGAAACAATAAAGAAAAAATTCTCTTTGGTAGCTATGTATCTTGAGATGTTCACAGTATTTCGGTCGGTAAATTATAAAAACTATTCCCAAAGCTCGATACGATATACAATGTACACTCTTGTTAAAGAAATAAGAAACAAAGATGTAAACGATTTAGCACAAATATTAAAACAAAAAGCAGAGCAGATTGATCAGAAACTTGACGGCGTAAAAAATTTGAGAATGCATGGCCAAAACAAAAGATTTATTAAGTTTCTGCTTGCAAGAATAACAAGCCATATTGAAGAAAAAAGCGGAATATCTAATGAATTTAAGAAGTATATAAATCAGCCTTTCCAAATAGAGCACATATGGGCTGATAAGTTTGAAGATTATCGGGATGAATTTGAACAAAAGGATGAGTTTGAAAATTATAGAAACAAAATAGGGGCACTACTCTTGTTACCTGAAGAATTTAATCAGAGCTATGGAGCTCTGCCATATGAACAAAAACTCCCTCATTATTTCGGTCAGAATCTTTTAGCTAAAACCTTGACTCCTCGGTGCTATGAACACAATCCCAAATTTATTACATATAAAGAAGATTCCGGGTTGCCATTCAAAACACACGAACATTTCAAGAAAAAAGATATTGATGAGAGACAGGAATTATATCAAAAAATATTGGAAGAGATTTATAATTTGAAAGTATTTGATGAGATAACTCAAAGGGGGAAAAATGTACCGCAAACTTGATGAAGAACATTATGTAGAAAACCCGTTTCTTGCTCATCTCCAGAGGCTGGGCTGGAAGGTTTACAGACAGAATAAAGATAATCCTGAAGAGATAAAAGAAATCGTTTCTTTCAATTCATCATTTGAACCTGCTTATGGTGAAAGCATAAATTGGCGTGAAAGTTTCAGAGAGGTAATTCTTGAAGATGTTTTAAAACAGTCAATCAAAAGAATAAACCCCTGGATAGAAGAAGACCAAATAAATGAAGTTGTCCGAAGAATAACAACACCAACAGCCAATTCTCTTTTAGAGGCAAACCGAGAAATCCACGATTTGCTCCTTGAAAATACTTCTGTGTCAGAGAATAGGAAGACAGGAGAGAAAAGCCCAACAGTCAGGTTTATAGACTTTAGAAATCCAGAGAATAACTCTTTTATAGCGATCTCACAGTTTAAGGTAAATGTTCCAGGAACAGAGAAGCACGTAATACCAGATATTGTTCTCTTTGTGAATGGCTTGCCTTTGGTGGTCGTGGAATGCAAATCTCCAGCCATTGCAGACCCCATCGCGGAGGCAATAACCCAGCTTAGAAGATACTCCAACAGAAGGGGAGAAAAAGAGGGGAATGAAAAACTCTTCTGGTACAATCTCTTTACGATCGGTACATCTAATCAAACCGCAAAGTATGGCACTATAACTGCAGAATATGAACACTTTGTAGAATGGAAAGATCCGTACCCTTACACTCTATCAGACATAAATCCTGAGAGAAATGTAACCAGTCAACAGGTTTTAGTTCAGGGGATGCTTACAAAGGGCAACATCTTAGATCTTCTCCATACGTTTACCATTTTCAAAGAGGATCCTAAGGGTGGTGTTATCAAGGTTGTGGCAAGATACCAGCAGTTCAGAGCTGTTAAGAAGATCGTAAAAAAGATAAAAGAAGGAAAAACTCCTGAAGAAAGAGGAGGGATTGTCTGGCACACCCAGGGCTCTGGTAAATCATTAACCATGATGTTTACTGTTAGGGAAATGTATCATAACCCTGAGTTTGGCAACTTCAAGGTTGTTTTTATAACAGATAGAAAAGATCTAGAAAGACAATTAAAAGAAACATCAAAAAGTGTGGGCTTTACGGTCCATCCTGCAGGGAGCATAAAAGAGTTACAGGACCTTTTAAAGACCGACACTCCAGACCTTGTTATGGGCATGATTCACAAATTTCAAGAAAGAGAACTTAAAACGGAATTCCCTCTGTTAAATACATCCCCGAACATTCTTATCATGATTGACGAAGCACACAGAACACAATACAAATTCCTGGGGGCCAATCTGAGAAAAGCTCTGCCCAACGCTGTAAAGATAGCCTATACAGGGACACCTATTGAAAAAACTGAGACAACTTTTGGTGAATACATAGACAAATACAGCATAAGGCAGTCGGTTGATGATGGCGTAACTGTCGAAATTGTTTATGAAGGCAGAGTCCACAGTGCAGAACTTTCTGATGAAGAAGCAGCAAACGCAAGGTTTGAGGATGTCTTCTCAGTGCTTGATGCCGGCGAAAAGGCAAAGATTATGGGGAGATATACATGGCGGGCGTATCTTGAAGATGAAAATGTGATAAGGGATAAGGCAAAGGATATGATAGACCACTATATTGCCCACGTCTTTCCAAATGGATTTAAGGCTCAAGTCGTGACTGTCTCAAGGCTTGCTACAATAAGATATAAAGAAGCCTTTGAAAATGCATTGAAGGAGAAAATAAAGGAACTGAGAAAAAACAATCGAAGCAGAATAGATATAAATCAGCTTGAAAGATTAAAAGTTGGCGTGGTTATGTCTGGACTGGCTAATGATCCTCCAGAGTATCATCCTTACACCGACACAAACGAGCATGAAAAGATAATAAAGAGCTTCAAACTTCCCTTTGATAAAACAGATGACACAGGTATTTCTGGGGATGTTGGTATTTTAGTTGTTCAGAGTATGCTCATTACGGGCTTTGATGCCCCAATTGAGCAAGTTATGTATTTAGATAACGTGATAAAAGAACACAATCTATTACAGGCAATCGCAAGAGTGAACAGAGTTTACAAAAACAAGAGCTGTGGTTTTGTTGTGGATTATGTCGGAGTTTTAAAGCATTTGAGAGAGTCTCTCGCCATTTATGCCGATGAAGATATAAAGGAAATTACACAGGTTGTTGAGGATAAAGCCAAAAGCGTTGATGATTTAAAATTTACCCATAACCTTATCGAAGATTTCTTTAAAAAACACGAAATTGAAAACTGGAGAGATAACATAGATGAATGCATTGACCTTCTTGTTGATGAAGAGGTAAGAAACGAATTTATAATGCTTGTAAGAAGATTTAACAGGGCAATGGATGCTGTGCTCCCTGATCCGGAAGCCCTAAAATATGTTACGGATTTAAAAATTCTCTCTTTTATAAAAGAGTCCGCGAGAAACAGATATAGGGATGACAAACTAAGTGTAAAGGATGCAAGCAGAAAGATAAGAGAGATTGTTGAAGAGTACCTCATATCAAAAGGTGTTGAGCCGAAAATACCCCCAACTCCTCTTCTTGACGATAAATTCATCAACAAATTAAAGAAGGAAAAATCAAGCAAAGCGAGAGCTGAAGAACTTAGATATGCCATCATAGAACATATTGAAAAACATTATGAAGAAGACCCTGAGTTTTATGAAAGGTTTTCTGATAGATTAAAAAGGATCCTTGAGGAATACAGAGATAACTGGGATATTCTTGCCATCGAGCTTGAAAAAATTAGAGAAGCGATAAAACGAGGAAGAGAATCCGAGAATACCTTCGATTTTGAGCCAAAAAAAGAGATGCCATTTTTCGGGCTGCTAAAACAAGAGATATACGGTAAAAATCCTATTAAAACGCCGAGCGATGAAGATGTTGACTTTCTGATTGATTTAACTAGGGATGTGATCGAGATCATCAGGAGAGAG
Source organism: Candidatus Methanoliparum thermophilum (assembly GCA_004212075.1). GTDB lineage: Archaea > Halobacteriota > Methanoliparia > Methanoliparales > Methanoliparaceae > Methanoliparum > Methanoliparum thermophilum. Next base: position 120,515 of record RXIF01000002.1, on the reverse strand, counting down.
ATTCAAGTGGTGGACTTTTGGGAGAACTACACAAAGCAAAAGGAATTAAAATCAGACATTATTTTACAAATTCTGCTTCCTAAGTTAGGGAGTGAAAAAATTTTATTCAGAAAAATAAATGAAATAGCCCAGAAGTTGATGGAGCTTGCTTATCACATTTATGGGAAGTGATTTTATGGATATTGATATTGATATTGAAAAAATAATACGTACAAAAAGAAAAACCATTGCTTTACACATAACAGACGATGCTACACTAATTGTAAGAGCTCCCTTTGAGGCTAGTGATAAAACGATAATGGGGGTTGTTCTTAAACATAAAAAATGGATCGAAGAAAAAAAAAGAGAAATAGAAGCGAAAGATCCGAAATTTTCCCCAAAAGAGTTTGTTAATGGTGAAGGCTTTTTATACTTGGGGAGATGTTACAGATTAAGAATAGTGGATACTCAAGAAGTGCCATTGAAATTTGAGAATGGATTTTATCTTTCAAGAAATGCATTACCACAGGCGAGAGATGTGCTTATTGAATGGTACAAAAATATGGCTTATGAGAAAATTTCAGAAAGAGTTAGGTGGTATGCACAACAAAGAGGCTTCAAATACAGTAAAGTCAACATTACCAATGCACAAAAAAGGTGGGGTTCCTCTTCTTCTAACGGAAACTTAAATTTCCCATGGCGGCTTATTATGGCTCCTTTACCTGTGATAGATTACGTTGTTATCCATGAACTTGTTCATATAGAAGAGAGAAATCATACAAAAGCATTCTGGAACAAGGTTAAGATGTTAATGCCCAACTATGAAAGATATAAAGATTGGCTAAGGAAGAACGGCTATTTTTTGAGGCTATAACATAAGAGGACCATGCAAAACCTGTTGTGAGTTTATTACCCACAAGCATAAATAGGCGTAAAAACGAAGTAGATCAAGAGTAAAACTTGGTTTTGAAAGAAAAAATAGAAGGATTTAACTCAAAACAATGAAAAAAACAGGAAACAACAAAATGGTAAAAATCAAAGTTATTCAAAATCCTCAATAGTACATGTATTACACCGTTTGGTAATACCTATACCCTCTGCATTGCACCTAGCTGGGCATTTTGTGATACAGAAATAATGCACTTTTAGGGTGTTTTAGACTTGGCTGGCACGCCTATTTTCACTAGCTGGGATCCGGCTATGTCCCAGCTCCCTCCCGATTGCATTATGAACTCTGCGAGAGCGATCTTTAACTCATAAAGCACATCACTCATCCTGCAAACTTTTTCTATAACCCTCTCACCAAAACCCATTTTTAGCGAGAGTGGTCACGCAGCAGTTCTAAAATAAAACCTGTTTTTCTGTAAAGAAAATCCGAATCAAATTTATGCAGTAGTCTGTAAATTTTCTGTCCATTAACACCGCTTAACCCTTCTAAACTTTTCAGACACTCTTCCCACCTGCCTGCATATTTCGGCTTATTAACACAGTCCAAAAATGTCCTCTCACGCGATGAAACATAGATTCTTTGACCCAAATACTTCTTTGCTTCAACGCCACTCGCAATATCTTTCGTGAATACAGGCACAAAACGCTGGTTTGCGCACTCAAAAGAATCCAATCTATCCTGTTTATCGATACAGACATACATTTCGTTATACGCTGAATATGCACAGCCGTAAAATTCTAGGGCTGTATAATACCCTAAATAATATCTCTTCCTGATCTTTGATCCGACCAAGATTTTGTCCATACTGAATGAGGTAGGCGTTTCTAATGGATCTAAAATCAGATACAGTCCGTGTCTAATGCGCACTAACTTTTTTTTGGCTCTCTAATTTACGGATGTACTCATTATCTACATAGGCTCTGCGCAAAGTTGTTTTTAGAACTTTCTCTGCCGCTGCGACCACTTCATCTGTACTAACAACTTTCTTTCTAAGTAGTACCTTGTAGATTTGTTCTGTTTTTGTCATCCAGCAATAATAGTTTTGATATTTATTTAAAGTTTTCATTGCTTTTTGCATAGATATCTTTAAATTTATATCAAATTCTAACTAGTTTTGGCACTCTTAAGGTAGGTTGTTGAGGGTGTCGCCACATCCCCTTTTGAAAACACTGAAGTGTAACCTTTCAGGACTCACTTAACACTTCTCAACAGGTTTTCCAACCTTAAATGGAATTTTTATGTTGGCTTGCATAAAGGATAGTATGCATTCATTGCATACATGTTTTGTTGCACATATGTTTTAGTGCATATTTTCTGGTTCACAACCATCTGATGAAAACATAATTCATCTATTCTATGAACTGTTGTCCCATCCTTATTGTTTTAATCATCTCGGGCTCTATTGGTCTTTCATTGATATCATGAGCACAGAAGCTATGCTTCTTCTCAAGACATCTGTATGTGTTTCGTGAATCTATAGGGAGTATACTCTTGCTCACATAGAGTTGACGCAGCTGAAGAAGTATAAAGGATCTCTGGTAAGTTTTTCTCCGATTGTATATACTATACCAGAATAGATCAATTATATCATGCAGGATCAAACATCCCGAAGCCCTGGGAGTTCTTTGAGCCTAAACCACAGTCGTATGCAAGCTCTAGAAGCTTTTTATTCCCATCTATGATGAACTTTCCTGTATAACCCTTTATCACATTATCCCTGTACTTTAAGACCCTCTCATTGAACACTATAGGTTTTATAGATGTCTTTCTTGCCCGCGGTTTTTTGCCGTAAAATGCTTCATGCTTTTTCCTCAAGTTTCTGTCTATCAGCTCCGCAAACTCAGGTTCCAGAGGATTATAGTAATACGTTTTTTTCCTGCCTTCTGGTGTTATAAGCGTACTGTAGGCAACAAGAGGAGTCATCATCCTTATCTCCATCCTGCTCTTTATCTCTGGCTTTCCAAGAACCTCCATCTCTTCAACGTATATATCTTCCCCAAACAACTTAAGCTTGCTGGTCAGCATTGTATTGGCAAGCTCGCTCACAAAGCGGTCCAGAGGGCTTGAGATTATAAATTTCACAGGTAGTATGAATGTTATCGTACCATTCTTTATCTCATACCTGCCTATAAGCTTGGAAAAGGTAAACATCTTAAAGCTCCTTTTTTCATATTCAAAACCCTTATCGTGGAGAAAAGAGGCAAGCTCGGGTGAGATGTTAGCATAGAGAAAGCTCTGTAGGTAGTAGTTATAGTAAAGGGGCAAAACGATTCTATCCTTCTTTGACAAGATCTTAAGTTTTATGCGCATGAATCTTATTACGGATTTGTTACATATAACTTACCTTCAGCATACGTTTGTAGCTGAGTTCGATAGCAGAAAATTAGATAAGAGTTACAGCTGAATACTACTTGGTTTAATTTATCTATAAGGTAAAAAATAAATCGGATTGTATATAAAGTTTAAAGGAGGTTAAAATGGAGAAAAAAATTGGAAAAGGTATAATAAGACTAAAAAAAGGAGATATAACGAATGAGAAGGTAGATGCTATTGTAAACGCTGCAAACTCAAGTTTAATGGGTGGTGGTGGAGTAGATGGAGCAATACACAGAAGAGGCGGAAGAAAAATTTTAGAAGAGTGTAAAGAGATTGTAAAAAATCTACCTGGACGATTTTTGCCATCGGGTAAAGCAGTTATAACGTCCGGTGGGGATTTAGATGCAAGATATGTTATACATACCGTTGGTCCTATATGGAGAGGTGGCAAGGATAGAGAAGCAGAGACTTTAAGAAAGTGTTACATAAGCAGCCTTGAACTTGGTAAAAATAAAGGACTGAAGGAGCTATCTTTCCCATCTATAAGTACGGGTGCTTTTGGGTATCCTATAGACTTGGCAGCTGAGGTTGCAATAAACGCCGTTGCAGATTTTTTAAAAGATAATGAAATGATCGTAAATTTTGTCTTATTCGATGATAGAACGTTTAATGCTTACAAAGAGAAATTAAATAGAGTATCTTAGATAGTATGTCATCAAAATCATAGAAAAATAAGTATAGGTATAAAAGAGTATAATAAAGATAAGAATTATGAGCGGCAGCGATGCTTATGAAATGGTAAAAATGAAGATTATAACATTGAGTGAGAACACAGTAAGTGAAAATAGCAATCCAATAATAAAACATAGTGGATTGGGTGAATGGGGTTTGAGCATACTAATTGAAGCGGATGATCATAAGATTCTATTTGATACCGGGGCAAGTATCTCGACAGTTCATAATGCGGATTTGATCGGAATAGATTTATCTAAGATTGATAATATTGTGCTTAGCCATGGACATTACGATCATGCAGGAGGATTGAGAGATGTGTTAAAAAGAATGAGAAAAAATGTGGAAATAATTGCACATCCTGACGTATGGGCTTCTAAATATAGTATGGTACCGAAGAAAGATCCCATATATATAGGAATTCCATTTCAGAGAGACGAGCTAGAAAGTTTAGGAGCATCATTCAATTTGACTAGAGAACCGGTATGGATCACTGAGAATATTGTAACAAGTGGTGAGATCCCTATGGCTAATGAATATGAGAAGATCGATCAGACTCTTTATATCAAAGATAAAGAGAAGAATGAGTATCATCCTGATTCGCTTTGGGATGATCAAGCAATTTTTATTAAAGACAAAAGAGGTTTAATAATTATTTTAGGCTGTGCTCATCGGGGAATAATCAATACAGTAGACTATGCCAAGAAGCTTACAGGCATAGAAAAAATTTATGCAATAGTAGGTGGTACGCATCTTATGGCATCTTCTGATGATCGTTTAAATTTTACGATTGATAATCTTAAAGCATCTGGTATTGAAAAGCTAGGTGTCTCTCATTGTACAGGAATGAAAACTGCTGTTAAGTTAGCTCAAGCGTTTGGTGATAAATTTTTCTTTAACAACGTAGGAGTGATCACGAAGATATAATCTAAAAAAATTTAAATACCAGTTGTGTTATTATTGGTTTGTTATGTGCTAACATATAGCAAAGTATCTAAAATACAAGGTGTAAATACATGACAGATATTGGAAAATTAATAAGGATGGATAGGATTAGAGACAGGAATACAAAGAGAACCATAATAGTACCATTAGATCACGGAGTATCTATGGGACCGGTTAAAGGTCTTACAAAACTATCTGAAACTATAAACATGGTTGCAGAAGGCGGGGCAAACGCTGTTTTGATGCATAAAGGGATGATTAGCAAGGGTCACAGAGGTTACGGTAAAGATATAGGTTTGATAGTGCATATGAGCGCTTCTACGTCTATTGGATTAGATCCGGACGATAAAGTAATAGTCTGTGATGTAGTAGAGGCGCTAAGATTGGGTGCGGATATGGTGAGCATCCATATAAATATAGGATCCAAGACAGAAGCGGATCAACTCAAAGAATTCGGAAGAATAAGTAAAGAATGTGATGAGTGGAGCATGCCTCTCCTTGCTATGATGTACCCGAGGGGAGAGAGAATACCAGACCAGTTCGATTCGAGAGTGGTATCCCATGTGGCAAGGGTCGGGGCTGAACTCGGTGCGGATATCATAAAGACAAATTATACTGGTGATCAAGATTCTTTTTCTAGGGTTATAGAGGGTTGTTCTGTACCGGTTGTAATTGCAGGAGGTCCTAAGATAGATTCCGATATAAAGTTGTTAGAGATGGTAAAAGGAGCTATAGATGCTGGTGCGATAGGCGTATCGATTGGAAGAAATCTATTTCAACATGATAATCCAACTGCTATCACATTAGCAATAAAAGATATAGTTCATAAAGGCTTAAGTGTCAAAGAGGCGTTAGAACGGCTCGGTTGAGGTTAAAGCATGCAGAGGAAGGAGTTATGGGTAGAGATAGATCAAAAAAATAAAAAAGATTTGATCGTTGATTGCTTGGAATTGGGTGTAGATACGATACTGACCGATGATATAGAACTAGCAAAGACGATAGGTAATATTCGGATTGCAAACTATAACGATGGGGATATAGTGATAGTAGGAAGAGGTAGTGAAGGGGATGGGACTAAACCTTTACCTAAAGACTTATCAGATTCGATGGATCTTAAAAAGATAGAAGATATAAAAAAGAAGGATAAGATTATTGCATATTATATATGCATATTAAACAAAGAGTATGAGGAACGTGCTGTAGAGTTGGGAAGGTTATGTGATTATCTGATCGTTATAGGAAGAGATTGGAAGATAGTACCTACAGAGAACATAATAACCGGATTGCAGAATGCTAAGACGAAGATTATAATGGGTGTCGAGACGGTAGAGGATGCAAAGGTAGCATTTGAGACGATGGAGAAGGGTGTAGATGGGGTCTTATTGTCGCTTAAAGATAAAACAGATAGGAATATGATAAAAAGTGTCTCTGATCTGAGAGAGAGATCTTTTTCTATCAAATTAGAACCTGTCAAGGTGGTAAAGGTCAGCAAGGTCGGGATGGGGGATCGAGTATGCATCGATACCTGTTCTATCATGAACGAAGGGGAAGGTATGTTGATCGGCTCGTTTTCATCTGGATTTTTTTTAGTTCAAGCTGAGGTAAACGAGTCAGAATATGTCTCATCTAGACCATTCAGGGTAAATGCTGGTGCTATTCATTCTTATGTAATGAATGGAGAGAGGACGAACTATCTTTCTGAATTAAAAGGAGGGGACGAAGTCTTAATAGTTAGCAGTAATGGGAGTATCAAAAAAGCAGTGATTGGACGGGTCAAGATAGAAAAAAGGCCTCTAATCTTGATATCTGCCGAGAAAGACGGTAACGGTAAGATAGAAGTGATATTACAGAATGCCGAGACGGTGAATCTTGTTAAATCAGATGGAAAACCTATATCTGTATCACAGATCAAGGAAGAGGACGAAGTTCTTGCCTATCTTACAAAGAAAGGTAGACATTTTGGGTCAGAGATTGAGGAATTTATCATAGAAAGATAGATAGTATATAGAAAATGAACGATCTCTATGTAACATATCATGGATCTTTAGATAGAAAGTTCTATATAGTTACGACCGTTAAAAATATAGAAGAAGCGATTGTTGCAGATAATGCCGGGACAGATATAGTAGAGTTGCGGTTGGATCTAGTTGAGCAAAAAAACAGGAGTTTCTTTAAATCCTTCTCCGATTTTGCAGAAAGATCAAAAAAACCGATTATTGCTACGTGTAGATCGGATAAAGAGGGTGGGTTTTGTAAGGAGGAGGATCAAGCCGATCTATTTGAAAAAGTGTTGCATTTCTCAGATTATCTTGATATAGAGTTAAGATCTAAGAATTTAGATAAGATCAAAGATTTCTGCAAAGATTTTAACAAAAAACTGATAGTTTCTTACCATGATTTTAAAAAGACACCTCAAAAAAGATTGATAAAGGATATCATTGAAGAATGTGCTAGTATCGGTGATATCCCAAAAGTTGCGTTCATGGCAACGGATATATATGATGTCTTTTTATTAGAAGAATTGACCATAGAGTATTCAAAAAAGATACCCATCGTAAGTATATCTATGGGTGAGATAGGCAGGATATCAAGAATCTCTCTGCCATTTTATGGATCGATCTTTGCTTATACATATGTTTGTGAGGCGAAGGCTCCTGGTCAGATATCGATTCAAGATTTAAAAAGTATATTAAGAATTCTTTCATAAAGTGATTTATCATGATTGAAGAGGCAATACGGACAATTAACCTGACTAAAAAGTTTGGTGATTTTGTAGCGGTTGATAATCTCAATTTAATCATCAATAAAGGCGAAATATTTGGTCTTTTAGGACCTAACGGTGCAGGAAAAAGTACAACAATTAAAATGATTATTGGGCTTCTTAAACCGACTTATGGGGAGATATTTGTGCTTGGCGAGAATGATGTAAATAATTACAAACAATACACAGGATATTTACCAGAAGACCCAAGTCTTTACGAGTATCTAACCATTGAGGAGTTTCTAACCTTTATTGGTAGTCTCAAAAGAGTAAAAAAAGATACGTTAGAAAGACGGATAATAGATTATGGTGAGATATTTGATTTAAAAGATAAATTAAAAAGTTATATAGGATCGTTATCCCATGGTATGAGGCAGAAAGTGGCGATAATGGCGACATTAATAAATGATCCAAAGGTATTGCTATTGGACGAGCCGTTAAACGGGCTGGACCCGATGAGCCAGAAGAATTTTAAAGATATTATTCGTGAAAAAGCAGAAGGTGGTTGTACAATATTGTTATCCACCCATATACTAGACGTGGCAGAAAGGCTCTGTACAACTGTTGGAGTATTCAACAAAGGCAATTTAATAACGACAGGAACCCTTAAAGAACTTAGAGATATGTATAGAAGCCCACCAACATCAACATTGGAGGATATCTTCTTAAAGATAACGAAAGAGCCATTACAAGTCAAAGACTTGTAACATTATCCTAGTTATACGTTTAGACTTTAGGCTAATAAATTTTTTAAGATTATAGCATCAAAAATATTTATATATCATCCTTTCGTATTTTATAATATAGATTATTTACAATTATCTTATAACAAAGAGGAGTATATAATGAAGATAAAATATTTGAAAAAGCCTTGGTTAAGACTATATGATTTCATGTCGCTTCCTGAAACATTCGAGCCTTATCCGATAAAGACATATACCGAGTATCATCTCGACGAGCCAGCTGAAAAATGGCCTAATAATATGGCATTGGCTCAATTCGATTACGAGATAACGTTTAAAGAGTTGAAAGATCATGTGGATAGGCTTGCCACAGCATTAGCAGATTTAGGTATTAAAAAAGGAGACGTAGTAGCTACTGTTCTTCCTACTTCTATCCAATACGTTATATCAGATTTTGCAATCACCAAAATCGGTGCGATACATCTACCGGCTAGCGTAATAGATTCGGTAGATGGTTTGGCTAACAAGTTCAAGATGACTGAATGCCAGAATGTAATTTGTTGTTATACAAACGTGAACGAAGGAGACTTAATAACTAAAATTAAAAAAGTGGCAGAATTAACACGAATAAATAATATAATCCTTACAAAAAAAGAAGACTACTCTTTAAATAAACCAGATCATCTTGAAAAAGATGTATTATGGCTCACAGACTTGATCGATAAATATCCTCCTAACCCACCTAAAGTAGATATCGATCCAAAGAGGGATATCGCTATTATATCATATACAGGTGGCGCTACAGGTATTCCAAAAGGTGTAATGCTCTCTCATTATGGATTGGTTGCACATACGGTAAGTTTTTTTGGATCGATACTACCTGAACCGATCATTAATCTATGTGACGGGTTGTTACGGATACTGATGCCTTTACCCCAATATCATACCTATGGGCATGGAATGACGATTATAGGCTTAAGGCACGGATATGGCGTCTTATTAATAACCGATCCGAGAGATACGAAAGAGTTTGTCAAATTAGCTCGGAAGTATAATCCAGTGATCTGTTTTGGTGCTCCTGTTCAATACATGAAGGTTTTAAAAGAGGATGATGTGGAGGATCTTGGACTTATTGCCGTATCAGGTTCTATGCCTCTTTCACCAATGATTCATATGCAATTCGAAGAAAAGACTAGAAGTATCATGATGGAGGCATATGGCTTGGCAGAATTTGCTCCTGTAACACATGTTCCATCGTTAATATCAGTTCTTACTCCGATTTTTGGTAGTGAAGAACGGACAGGTGAGGTATTCCAACTTTTAAACAATTTTTTTAAGACGATCGAGATATATCAGCAGATAAAGAGTATATTAAACCTATTATCTCCTAAGGATCTTGGATTGCTGATAAATAGGATTATAATATTCATATCTAGAAATACATTAACCACTCTGGACGGGAGAAAAAAAGAGATAATGGGTACGATAGGAGTTCCTGCAGTAGATACAGATGTAAAAATCAGGGATATTTTTACCGAAGAAGAGATACCTATCGATGTAGTAGTGAAAGAAGAGATGTTTGGTGAGATGTGCTTAAGAGCACCGTGGCAGATGCTCGGCTATTGGCCTGATATCGGTTCAGGCATTGATGAAGACGGATTCATTCATACGGGTGATGTAGTAAAGATAGATGAATGGGGACGAATGTTTATAGTAGATAAGGTCAAAGATATGATAAACGTATCCGGTTATAAGGTATATCCAAGAGAGATCGATGATATGTTATACGGATATCCTGGTGTAGAAGAGGTGGCAACCATAGGCTATCCAGATCCTTCCAGGCCAGGGAGTGATCTGATAAAGGTTATAATAGTCCCAGGAAAAGGATACGAAGATAAACTTAGAGAAGAAGATATTTTAGATTATTTGAGAAAGAAACTTCCGCCGTATGCTGTTCCTAAACAGATAGAATTTAGAGACTCGCTGCCTAAAACTGCCACAGGTAAAATTTTGAAAAAACAGCTAAGAGAGGAGGAGATAAAAAAGATGGGACCATATTATGCACATTACTCATACTATTTTGGGAAAAAGCGAAGAGAAGATAAAGAGTAGATAGATGTATTTTATCAGTATTTGATGGTAAAATCCTTAAATTCGGACTTATACTCTTCCCAACATATCTCAACATTATCTACTTTAGAGAGAGGAGGTCCTTCCCATAGTTTTTTTATCAGTTCTTCTATACTCTCTTTATCTCCCTCACAGATAATCTCCACATCTCCGTTGGGAAGATTCCTCGTCCAACCTTTTAATCCTAATTTTAATGCATTCTTTTGGGTAAATACCCTGTAGAATACCCCTTGTACCTTTCCTTTTACGATAATCTTTGCCCGTGCAAACATATTCGTTCTTTATAATTTTTCGGATTATTTAAATCTAACCTTAATGATACAGATGTATTTATATTAAATAGTGATAACTTTTATACTTATGGATGAAAAAGATATTGCTGAGTATCTGCTGTCCAAAGAATGTTTTATTGGTGGTAGAGGTATATCAGATTTGGAAGAAGGAATGAGGTATGCATTAGGACGGGAAAGCTTGGAAAGAACGGTTTACTTAGCATTTGCACGATCGGCAGAAGATAACGGGTTATCAAATCTGGCAAAGTTTTTTAGGGCGGTAGCAGAGTCAGAAACGATCCATTCTATGAATATTATAGACGGCTTAGGTGAGATAGGAGATATCACAAAGGCTATTAAAAAGAGAATAGATGAGGAAGATTGTGATATTAATGACGTATATCCTGCATTAGCTAAAAAAGCAATAGAATATGGGAAAAGTGAGGCTGGAATAGCATTTAATTGGATCATTAAAGTTGAAAAAGGACATAAAAGCTTACTAGAACAATTTTTGCCAATTATAGAGGAAAATAAGGATATAGATGAGGAAAAATATTTTATCTGCGAAAATTGTGGGTTTATAAGCATCGGAGAAGCGCCTCCTAAAACCTGTCCTGTTTGTGGTGCACCTGTTTCCGAATTCAAGGAGATAAAATAATAACCAAGAATATCTTTTATGGAAATTATTTATAAAAGCAAAAGAGAAGTAAAACCATGCCAAACCTTATGATCGTAGGATTTAGAGATGAGGTATCTGGAAAAACGACAATATCTCGTGCTTTTTTAAGATATTTTTTAGAGAACGGCATCAACGCAACCGGATTTAAACCATTATCTGGAAATAATATATGGAGACATTACGACCAGGTATGTGATACTTTGGAAGAAGGAAGATTATACTCAAACGATGCAAAATTATTAAAAAAAGAATTGGACGGTAAGATTGATAAACCGATAAAGGAGGAATTAATAAATCCTGTTCATCGTCTCTGGAATGAACCAGCGTTGATAGATCCTTTGACAAGAATACCTAATTTTTTGGTGGACAGGATCACGTTCCTGGACGATAATCATCTAAAAACTATCCTATTGAATAATAAAATAGCATCTTTTGAATCTCTCGATAAAGAAAAATTTTTGAAGAATCTGAAAGACAATGCGGATGATATATACGATATAGAGGATATAGAAACGTTCAATACGTTAGTAAGATACTACTATGATAAGGCGATATACTCGATATATAGTAAGATAAGGAAAGATTTTGATTTAGTGATCATAGAAAGCTATGGAGATATAGCTTTGCCATGGAACTCCTTTTTTAAAGAGTTAGATCTGGTTATAGGTGTCGAGCCATGGAACATATATGTATATGAGCCTGAAAAGTATCTTGATGCGGTTGAGATTACTACAGTATCCTACCTTAAAGAGATCTCCACTAATCAGATAAAAGACCTTATCAAACCTATGAAAAAAGTGAGATATAGACCTGCCAGATCGAGCGAGAGAATAGAAAAGGTCAAAAAAATTGCATCAGATCTATTCAAAGATTTTGATTTTTAACATACATATATATAGATAAAAATAATAACAAATATATCGATTGGATATGATACGGACTTTTGATGGGAAGATACCCAAAATTGCAGATTCTGCATATATCAACGAGTTTTCTTATATAGTTGGTGATGTGGAGATAGGAGAAGATTCTAGTGTCTGGCCTGGCGCTGTTTTAAGAGCAGATTTTGGCAGGATTAATGTAGGAAAGAATGTTCATATAGAGGATAACGTCGTGATACATGGTACTGGTGGTGTCGAGATAGGAGATAACGTAATAATAGGACATTCTGCAGTATTTCATGGTAAGAAGATTGGAAATAATGTTCTAATAGGTATGAATGCTACTGTCTTACACGATGTTGAGATAAATGACAGATGCGTAATCGCAGGTGGATCTGTCGTCCTTGAAGGTATGAAGATCCCTGACGAATCATTTATAGCAGGAGTACCAGCTAAAATTAAGGGCAAAATCTCGGATGATCTGGAGATATGGATAGATAGCGAGATGATGAGAAATTCTTACGGTGAATTATCAAAAAAATACAAAAAACTGGGTTTATAATGAGATTTATCATAATATTTTGATATTACCTGATCATCACATAAATTAGAACAGTAGACAATCCACCCATAGATGTGGCAATGAGATTTACAAGGCTATTATTGAGGTACTTATCCTCTATAGTAGCACCTAAAATGCTATCTATATTTACTCCAATGAAACTACCAAATATGATTGCAACCAGACTATCTAAGTTATTTATAGGTAGATTTGATATTAAAGCAACCGAATAGATTATAAAAGCTCCAATTAAAGCAGATAATTCTCCCAATTTTGATATTCCACCGTTAGTTCCTGCAGGTACAGGCTTTAAATTTATGATCGATACAGTCTTACCTTTGTAAGTCTCTCCTATCTCACTTGCCATGGTGTCTCCTGTTGCTGTTGCAATAGATCCAATAAAAGCCAATAATAAGAGAAACGATCCTGTCAATGTACTTATACTGTGTGATATACCATAGCTTATAGCGCAGATCGTACCTGCAAGTCCATTACCAAAGACGTTGGCGTAGCCTCTCTCTCCTTTTTTCCCTTCTACTATCCCTAGCGAATATTTATAATCATATTTGTATCTCGTAGATATGCATCCAACGATATAGAAGGATAATAGAATGAAAAACCATCTTAAGCCTCCAAAAATCATAACGGTCAAGCCAAGCAGAGTGCTGCTATGCACGCCTGATATGTCTAAAAGATTTGTCTTAACCGATATATATCCTATCGCTATCATCAAGGCAAGAACGAAGACTACGTAACGTTTTGGTGGAGGTATATATGAACAGATCCACGCAAAAGAATAAAATACCCACATCATAAATATCGACATAGAAGGGATTACCCAACCATACCTTTCATAATCTGTGAGTGTAGAGAAGAGTATTGCTAAGATTATCCCCAATATGGATATTAAAAATACCAGGTTGGTCTGTATCATTGATAGCCCGATTTGTTCGTAGAATAGAGTGAATAAAAATATCAAAACAATAGAGAAGAATATTATAAAAACATCACAAACCAAAGGTTTGTGAGCCGCAAATCTTCGATTTGCAACATCTCGTATTATTAGAAAATCCTCATCTTTATCGTCTTTATATATCTTTTTTATCCAATATATTAATAAGAAGATTATTATAGCATAACTTATAAAAAATTCGGGTAAACCGATAATGGTCAGACATGAAAAGATAATCAACGACTCAAACAGATGATAATAAACTATTTTTACCTTTATATATAAAAAAAATCCAAGAGATAGAGCTAAAATTAATATTATTACTTTTTTATCGAGTAATGGTATAAAAAAAGATAGGATAGCAAGAAATACAGAGATGAATACTTCTTTTTTGCTATTTAAATTTGATATTATATTACCATTACCCATTTAAGATTTTAGGATTCCTAACGATAAAAGTTTATCACGAACTTTTTTAGCTGCAATATAGACGCTCTCTGTATCCCTTGCTCCTGTGATGACCAATCTTCCAGAACCAAAAATTAAAACGACTATATTCATATCTCTCAGCCTATAGACCATTCCTGGAAACTGTTCAGGCTCGTACTCTATATCATCCGTCAATGCAGATGCAATCTCGTTAAGATTAACCTCTGATTTAAGATTTGCAGAGGCAACTACGTTCTGTATTATAATCTCTGGTTTTATTGGTTTATATCCTATCAATTCAAGATCTTTTACTAGTATTTTACATGATTTCTCTACATCTTCTATACTTCTTGATCCAGTACAGTTAATTTTACCAGACGAAAATATAAGAAATGCTGCTTTTGGGTCTTTAACCCTGTAAACCAACCCAGGAAATTTATTTTTATTGTATTCTGTATCCGGGATCTCTTCTTTGATCTTATTTAAATCAAATGATTCAGCAATGCCCTCTATACTCGCAACAATATTCTCTATTTTGACATCAAGATCATTCTCATTCATATACTATCATCCATTTATGTATTTTAAATATATTATCCAAGACTTTATATAATTTATTAGGCTATAGTAACTAATATAAATAGTTAGTAAAAAAAATACTATATTATAGCTAGATAGATCTATCAGAGATGTTAAATATTACCATTTAATTGATTATAATTCAAATATTAATAATTATTTATATAGTATAAGATATAACATAAGATTTCTTAAAATTTTGCTTTTTATCTTCTTTAAAAAATTATATATAAAGAGACGTAGTAATTATAACTGTTAATATTTTACATAAATTAGTTAAATTTATATATTGTCAATATAAGAATTCATATTATAACAATTTAACAATGTGAGGGTATTTAAATAAGATGCCATATAAAGATAGCGATCCAGTAAATAAAATATGCCAAAAGATGAGACAACTTTGTTAAAAGAGCTGAACGACAAGATTGATAATATTTTAAACGTTCTGTATTATATTCTTTTCATTATTGAAGAAAATAAACGCGAATATAAACCATTAGATGTATTCGAATTATTGAAACTGCCTGATCATATTAGAAAGACCGCTATGGCAATTAATAAACTTAAAGAGGCTACTGCAGAAGATGTTTCTTTAGAAACTGGTAGAGAGCGATCAATAGAGAGCGCTTATCTCAACCAGTTAGTCAGGTATGGATATCTCCAAAAGAGAAGGGAGGGAAGAAAAGTTATTTTTTATTTTTAGGGAGGTATATTAAAAATAAAGACCGTAACAATACATTCATATAGAGGCGAAACAGGTAAGACAAGCATTATAATTAATTTGGCAGAATATCTGGCAAGTATGGGTAAAAAAATCTGTTTAGTCGATTTTGATTTGAGATCTCCTTCGCTGTTGTCTCATTTTAGTGTTAGACCGAGGTGCTATATAAACGATTTCTTGGAAGAACGATGCAGAGATATAAACGATGTTTTAGTAGATATAGATGGATTTAGTGATAACCTGTGTCTGGCATTCGCTTCTTCTGATATCAAAGATATAAAAGAATCGATGATGACGGATAGAATCCACCAGATAAGGATACTCAACAGACTGCTCAACGGAAGAGACTCTTTAAAGGATAAGATGGATTATCTGTTGCTCGATACAGTCCAGGAATTAGATATTCTTCAACAAATGCGATCATCATCTCAGATTTTGTAATAATAGTCTTAACTACGGATAACTCAGATGTTTATGGAACTAAAAAAATGATAAACGAGATTCACGAGATTATATCTATGCCTAGGTATCTGATACTAAACAAGGTTTTTAAAGGAGATAACGAGGAAGATATAGTTAAAGAGATAGAGAGTGTGACAGGCCAGCAGATTATATCAACCATTTCATGCGATTGCGAAATAATGAAATTACGCGAGTCTCAAACATTATTCAAAAAATCCGTCACATCCTTTTTAAAAGCAGTTAAAAAGGTGGCAAACGAACTATTTTTGTGATACTTACGGATAAAAGATATGACGAAAGTTATATATACAGGCAATGATTAAGTAAGAAGCAACCCAATAAATTATTCTATTAAAGCATAGGATGAAGAAAATTTTTAAAAACAAAGATTTTCTGACTGTGTTATAAACGGGGGTAAATAAATGGCAAAATATAAAGACAAAATAGATTTATACAGTGATAGGGGAAAACTAATAGAGTCTGATGTCCCGATAGAGGCAGTAAGTCCTCTTTTAAATCCGACGATTCGGAAGATTATAAACACAACGAAACGAACGGTTGCAATAAACCTTGGCGGAATAGAGAAATCTCTTGCAAGCGGAAAACTCGGTGGTAAAGAAAAAAAAATACGAAGCAGAGCGATGAAGTACGACATCGTTGGTAATGCTGATAATATTGCTGCCAAGATAAAAGAATTAGTGCAGATAAGAGAAGACGACGATACTAATATGGAAGTTTTAAGCAATGGTAATCTATTGTTGTTACAGGTACCTTCCGTCAGGATTGAGGTAGGAGGAGAGTTTGTTGCAGGTATAACCAGTGCTGCAGCAGCTACAACACAGGCTCTCATCGAATTTTTCAATGTTGATATGTTCGATGCACCCTATGTAAAAGCAGCTGTATGGGGTTCATACCCACACACGATGACTCTTGATGGAGCTAACGTCAGTTCTATGTTAAATATTCCGCAGAACGATGAGGGTCTTGGTTATGCATTGAGAAACATAGGTGTAAACCATTATGTTGCAATTACGAAGAAAAATGCTATTAATGCTGCCGCTCTTGCCTCTCTGTTTGAACAGACTGCAATGTTCGAGATGGGTAATGCTATAGGTCCTTTTGAAAGATTCCATCTGTTAGGATTTGCATATCAAGGGTTGAATGCCAATAACCTTGTATACGATCTAGTAAAAGAGAATGGTAAAGATGGAACGACCGGCTCGGTTGTTCAGAGTGTCGTTGCCAGGGCGGTTGAAGATGGAGTAATTAAACCAGATACAAAATTACCGAGCGGATTCGTCTTCTACACAACAGATGATGTCCCATTATGGAACGCATATGCTGCAGCAGGTTTACTGGCATCTACTATGGTCAATCAAGGTGCCATGAGGGCTGCACAAGGTGTATCTTCCAACTTGATCTACTTCAACGATCTCTTAGAGAGGGCGACAGGCTTGCCTGCTTGTGATTTTGGTAGGGTAGAAGGTACAGGTGTAAGTATGAGTTTCTTCAGTCACTCGATATATGGTGGTGGTGGTCCTGGTATATTCAATGGTAACCATATAGTTACTAGACATTCTGCAGGTTTTGCAATTCCTATAGTGGCTGCAGCAATGGCTTTAGATGCAGGTACTCAGATGTTCTCTCCAGAATCAACGTCTAAGGTGATTGGTGATATATACGGAAGAATTCCTGAATTTGTTGAACCGATAAAATTCGTTGCTGAAGGGGCTAAAGAGATAAAAAAGGATATTTAAAAGGATAAATAATTACTTAATCTTGTCCAGCCATGTCAATAACTGATTTACCCAGTATTCAGATCGAAATTATTCCTCAGAGGCTTTTGGGTGCTAGTTCAGCGGAAAAAGTTCTTAACACGTTAGCCGAGTTAAAAGGGGTTAAGAGAATTGCTATTCAGGGTCCAAGACTTCCAGGAGAAGTATCATATCAGGGTGTTTCGACGGATAGAAGGGAGATACAAGTGGGCGGTATCGTATTCGAGATAAAAATTGCTCTTGGTCGAATTATGTTAGAGTTAGAGAGCGAAACCATTCTAAAAGATGTAGAAAACATTGTTAATACTGTTATACCATGTAAAGCATCTATCAGAAAAGGTAAATTTTTCAGAGATAAGATGACAGTAAGCGATTATGCAAAGTATGGTATAATCAAAGATGAACGGATTATTGGGCTTGTTGATCCTAAATCCAACGATATATACGAATTAGGAACTAAATGAGAACCCGCTTTTTGACGCATCCTGGAGAATTTGGAAGAGAGACAAAGATCGTGGTTTGTAGAGAGGGTATGGGCCTCGGAAAAGGTGGTGGAATCGCCCAAAGAGGAACGTTTGCCGAGGCAGGTAGCCCTGACATAGTTGTTGTAGCGATGTCCCCCGGTAGAAGGCATATAACTTCTCCTGTCTGTGATATTACCACCGCATTAAGGAAAGAACAGATGGATGTTAATGTCTTGGTTTTAAATTCTGGTGCTGGGGCTCCACCGGATGCTCCTGGACAGACAAGAGGTTTAGGGCCAAATTTTGGAGTAAACGAGAAAGAGATCAACCAGATAAGGTCAGCTAAGCTGGTTATACTTCATCACGGTAACATAAGAAGTCATGTTGTCTATAAAGTAAGAACCATACTACGGTATGTAGATAGGCCTGCTATCGTAATATCACAAGCTCCGGTAGATTTTGAAGATTTCGCAAAAGTTGGCGTTAAGACCGAATATGTCATGCCGAAAGAGGAAGATATCAAGACAGAAGGAACCGTTGCTGCAATCATAAGCGGAGTGATTAGAGGACAAGCCTGTCCTCAAAAAAAACTGGATGAGATTATAAGTAAGATAAATCCTTTGTTAAAGAGATATAACATTATTAAAAAAAGATTTTAGATTGAATGGAGGATTTTAAAAATGGTAGAGTATAAAAAACAATATTACCCTGGCGCGTCTGTTGTTAGTAAAAACAGACAAAAACACATGGATCCTACTAAAGAGCTTGAAAAATTGAGGGAAGTGTCTGATGAGGACGTTGTGTTGATAATGGGTCATAAGGCTCCTGGAGAGGCGTATAAAAGTGTTCATCCGCCATTAGAGGAGATAGGAGAACCTGATTGTCCTATTAGAGAATTAGTAAAACCGACTGATGGAGCAAAAGCCGGTGATCGAATAAGATACGCTCAATTTACCGACTCTATGTATTTTGCCCCATCTACGCCTTATGTTAGAGCATGGATGATGCATTATAGATACAGAGGAGTAGATGTAGGAACCTTATCAGGTAGATGGATTGTTGAGGCTAGGGAGAGAGATGTTGAGAAGATTGCAAAGGATCTATTAGAGACGGAGGTTTATGAGCCTGCTTTGTGTAGCATGAGAGGTGCAACCGTCCATGGTCATTCTCTAAGATTGCTTGAGAATGGTTTGATGTTCGATATGCTCAGAAGAACAGAGCTTGGTGATGATGGTAACGTATATTATGTTAAGAACCAAATAGGTGAGCCTTTAGATAAGAGAATATCTGTAGGAAAACCGTTATCTGAAGATGAAAGAACTAAGAGAACTACTATATACAGAAAAGATGGTTCTGAAAAAGAAACGATCGATAAAGAGGTTCTTGACTTTATACAGAGGATTCATAAATCCAGATCTATGGCAGGATTCCAACTTAATATATAAAAATAAAGAGGTGTGAATAATGGTAGAGGATAAAAAGTTTATAAAAGCATTGTCTAAGAAATTTGCAGAGGATCCAAAAGGCAGAAAAATGACAAAAGTAGGGCTGGGAATAGAACAGTCTGCACGGAAAAAAGAGTTTAAAGAATGGGGAGAAAAAATATCTAAGGAGAGAGGAATATCAGGATACGATCCGATGGCACATCTTGGTGGTATACCACTCGGGCAGCGTGTCTTGATGCCTTATAAGTTATCCACGACGGATACTTACTGTGAAGGGGATGATCTACACTTTGTAAACAATGCTGCTATGCAGCAGTTCTGGGATGATATAAGAAGGACGGTCATAGTTGGTCTCGATACGGCACACAACGTTCTCGAGAAGAGATTAGGTAAAGAGGTTACCCCAGAAACGATCAACGAGTATCTACATATAATTAATCATGCCATGCCTGGTGCTGCTGTGGTTCAAGAACATATGGTAGAAACACATCCTGGATTGGTAGATGATTGTTACGTTAAAATATTTACAGGTGATGATAATATAGCCGATGAGATAGAAGACCAGTACTTGATAGATATTAACAAATTATTCCCTGAAGATCAAGCAAAACAATTGAAAGAGGCCATTGGTAAGAGTCTCTGGCAGGCGGTTCATATACCCACGACCGTTGTTAGAACTTGTGATGGTGGTACAACGAAGAGATGGTCTGCTATGCAGATATCTATGGCAATGATCGATGCCTACAGGCTCTGTGCGGGTGAGGCTGCGGTAGCAGATTTCGCTTACGCGGCTAAACATGCTGCAGCTGTGGACTTGGCATCTATCCTTCCGTCAAGGAGGGCACGAGGACCAAACGAGCCTGGTGGATTGCAGTTTGGTATATTAGGGGATATAGTACAAACGAATAGGATTTATCCGGAAGATCCTGCAAGGGCTTCTTTAGAAGTTGTGGCAGCTGGAACGATGCTTTACGACCAGATCTGGTTAGGTTCTTACATGTCTGGTGGTGTCGGATTCACTCAGTATGCAACTGCGGCATATACGGATGATATATTGGACGATTTCACCTATTATGGTGTAGATTACATAAACAAGAAATACGGCGGAATTGGAAAAGCACCTGCGACTATGGATACAGTTTTGGATATTGCTACAGAAGTAACACTTTATGCATTAGAGCAGTATGAGGAGTACCCAACGCTCTTGGAAGATCACTTTGGAGGTTCTCAGAGAGCAGGTGTAGGCGCGGCAGGCACAGCGATCAGCTGTTCTCTTGCGACTGGACATGCACAGGCGGGTCTTAGCGGATGGTATCTCCACATGCTTCTCCACAAGGAGAAACACGGAAGGCTCGGATTCTACGGTTACGATCTGCAGGACCAGTGTGGTTCCACAAACACCTTCTCAATACGAGGAGACGAGGGTGCACCGCTTGAGCTAAGAGGACCGAACTACCCGAATTATGCAATGAACGTCGGTCATCAGGGAGAGTATGCAGGAATTTCTGCTGCTGCTCACTATGCTGTTGGAGACGCGTACGTTCTCAGTCCTATCGTGAAAGTGACATTTGCAGATCCGTCTCTCAAGTTTGATTTCAGCAAAGTTAGAGAAGAATTTGCCAGAGGAGCACTTAGAGAGTTCTATCCGGCAGGAGAGAGGAGTTTAATAATACCTGCAAGGTAAAACTCTCCTTTTTTTTATTTTTTACTCAAAACCGGTAATTATCAACCCGTAATATTACTATTTTGGAGTCGTTTTAAACGAGATTGTCTATTCCTCATCCAGGACATAAGTATGCATTAGAAAGGATCATATCTGAGGCAAGATCAAATAAGAATCTTAATAACATTCATGAGTTCTATTTGGCAGGTCCTTCTGATATAGTAGGTAGCGGTAGAGTGACACTATATTCCCCGCTTATCACAGATCTAAAAGAGATGGCAGATCTTGCTCATGAATATAAGATAGAGATCGACGTAGTTATAAACCCTTCTTGTTTTGGTGGCACGCATCTAACACCGCATGGTTATAATACCATTTTATGGTATCTGAACCAGCTTAACAATATCGGGATAGACTCAATAACCGTTGCTGAACCTTATATTATCGAATTATTAAACGATTTTTCGATGAAAACGGTTGTATCCTGCATATCCATGGTTAATTCTCCTCAACGGGCAAGATTTTTCGAGAATATGGGGGCTGATGTGATTACTCTTGATCCGGATATCAACAGAGATTTTAAGATGTTAAACGCTATAAAGAAGAGCGTCAGTTGTGATCTAAGGCTTATGGTCAATGAAGGATGCTTGTATAAATGTCCGTTTAGATATTCACATTTTAACCTGTTCTCTCATGTAACAACGGCAGGAATGAAACCTCCTATTTTTGGAGATTACTATTTTGATAAATGTATATCGATACGTGTAAGGGATCCTGAACAGATAATAAAGTCTCCTTGGATAAGACCGGAGGATATTAAGAAATATGAGGAGATCACTCCTTTTTTTAAGATAACAGGAAGAGCAAATACTGTATCGTGGATAGTTAATTGTATGAATATATACTGTAGTGGAAATTACGATGGAAATTTATTAGAGATCTTGGATTGTCCATCTGAGTTGAGAGATCTCTATTTTATAGATAATAAAAAGCTTGAAGGATGCATAGATTATTGGAGAGATTGCGATAAGTTATGTATCGATTGTAACTATTGCAAAATGGTCACTAATAGCGCATTGAAGGTTATAGATAATGAAAGAAGAGATAATAAGTGCAAGGAAGAATCTTGAAGAGACGTTAAGAAAAATTACCGGATTTTCTATTTTTGTCCCCGAAGCAAAGTTTTTTAGTATGGTATGTGGCTGTGTTGGTTTTGCCTCTGACTTAAGAGGTTTATTACTAGCCAGCGTAGAAGTCTCGAATGATAATATAAAAAATCTATTGGAGGATATTGCCAACTCTTTATCTATCAAACCTGATATCATCTATGCCAGAAAACTTCCTGGATCTGAAGAGATAGTCGGACTCACGGCACGTGAGCTCTGTTCTCGGTGTAAAAAAGAATTTTCTGGAGATAAACCGAGACCAGATATCTTTGTCATCAAGAAGGTTGAAGAAAGATAGTTAGTCATTCTATATCCGTTTCTTAATATACGAATAACTATAAAAATAAAGAAGCGACGGTCAAACATTGATTAAAAAGAGTCTTTTTAAGATGAAGATAGAACTTGTATCTCCCTATCACTATACTTATGCACCGATGCTTATTGGTGGCATACTAAAGGATGAAGGTTTTGATGTTAGCATATCTAAGGTTTTAGATAGAAAATCTGCGGATATAATCTTGTTGAGTTTGTATTCTACCTTTCACCTGATCGATGAACGTATAAAGGCATTCTTAATAGAGAATAAAGATAAAGAGATCATCGTAGGTGGCCCGATCAGCTCTTGCCCAGAGATGGTTTTAAAAGAAATACCCATAGATGCTGTCGTTATTGGAGAAGGAGAAGAGACAATATTAGAAGTTCTAAATAACGGTATATGCGATGATGTTAAAGGATTAGCATTCTTTGAAGATGGAGAGATTGTAAAGACATCTCCCAAGCCACTTTTTAATATAGACAGGCCTCTACCTCTGATACCTGATGACATAAGTAGAGAGAATATAAGAGGGGCAAATGTCTATATAGAGACGCATCGAGGATGTATTGGAAATTGCGGATTTTGTCAAGTCCCAATATATTTTGAGAGGAAGATAAGGAGCAGAAGCATCGAAAATATCTTGGATGAGGTAAAAGCGTTCAAAAAAAAAGGATGTAAAAGAGTATCAATAAGCGGTGGAACAGGAAGCTTATATGGGTTTGATAAGAAAATAAACAATTCTGCATTTATAGATCTATTACAAGGAATTTCAGATATTATGGGAAGGAAGAACGTATCTGTTCCAGATTTGAGGGTAGATTATATAAACGATGAGGTCTTGGACGCAGTAAAGAATTATACAATCGGATGGATCTTTTTCGGCATCGAATCTGGTAGCGATAGAGTACTAAAAAAGATGAGAAAGGGAATAACGGCTGAAAAATGCCTTCAAAGTGTGGAGATGGCAAAAGAATACGGGCTTAAAGTTGCAGGAAGCTTCATCGTTGGTTATCCTGGTGAAGAAGAGGAGGATTTTGAGAAGACGAAAAGTTTTATGGAAGAAGCTATGCTTCACGATTTTTTTATAAGTATAGCAGAGCCAATCCCGAAGACACCTCTTTCAAAAGAGATATTATCCATAGGTATAGATGAAAATACGGTATTTAAAAAAGATAAAGGAAAATATAAAGTTTATGGTCTAACCGAGGCAGAGGCAAGATATCTTGATCTCTCTCTCTGTGGAGAGATTAATAAGTTCTTTCCGCGAGTCGTTGATTCAAAAGCCTTCGAGGCTCATTTAAAAGAGGCAAGAAAGCAGGGTGATGAGATAAGGAAGATTACAAAACTTTTATTTAAATATAAAAGTTTTTTATAGAGATACACCCGAAATAAAAGAGATGATCTTAAACCAGAACGGCTTCTTCGATCTCTTCATTACTTACCCCTTCAGTTTCCGCTATTTTCTTATGATGCTCGAAACAAAAATCGCAACCTGTTGCAACGGCGCTTGCAATTGCTATCAGCCGTTTCGTTTTACCGAGTAATATGTCATCCTTAAATATGGTGTCGATGATATATTCAAAATTTATATTCTTCTCCCTCAAAATTTCCATAATCTTTGTTTGATCTTTTTGCACTTATCATCCCTCCATTGCTGAATGGGCATTTATCTTTTATATAAGATTATCAATTTAAGAATATAAAATGTTTAGCATCTATATAAGAAAGATATCAAGATAAAAGCTCTGGCTTTAAATTGAGATGCTTATCCTGACAGTTTTCACCATCAAAAGAATAAAGTTATATATAATATTAAAAGAGACTATCGTAAGCATGGATGAGAATGATCTTGTCAAAAAGGTTTTATCAGGAGATAAAAAGACAATTTCAAAGATTATAACACTTGTAGATAATAGGGATCCTAAAGTTTCCTATATTATAGACAGATTATACCCATATACAGGCCGATGCCAAATTATTGGGATTACTGGTCCCCCTGGTGTTGGTAAATCCACCTTGATAAACCAGATGGTAAAAGAATGGAATATAGATAAAAAGGTAGCAGTAATTGCGATAGACCCGACGAGCCCTTTTCATGGTGGTGCGATCTTAGGAGATAGGATAAGAATGCAAGATTGTTTTTTAGACGAGAATACCTTTATCAGGAGCATAGGTACGAGAGGATCGTATGGTGGATTGTCTAAATCCACTCACGAGATAACAAAGGTCTTCGATGCTGCGGGATACGACATAGTCTTGATCGAGACGGTAGGTGCAGGCCAAGTTGAAGTAGATATAGCAAGACTTGCTCATACTACTATTGTTGTAGTAGTACCTGGACTAGGTGATGTAATACAGACAATAAAAGCGGGAATGTTCGAGATTCCAGATATAGTGGTGGTTAACAAGGCAGATTTGGCCGGTGCGGATCAGCTTGTAATGGATTTAAAAACAGTATTTAACCTCTCTTCTAAAGAGTGGAAACCATTAGTAATTAAGACTGTAGCCTTAAAGAATGAGGGAGTAGTAGATCTCATAAGTGCGATAGAGAAACATTGGGTTTATCAAAAAGAGAGAGGATCTTTGTACGAGAAAGAGAGAGATAAGATTAAAGAAGAATTATTAAATCTTATAATAGATGATGTAAAAAGAAAAATATTAGAAAATATCAATAAGGATGAGATATTAGATTTATACATTAAAAAACTTGTATCAAAGGAGATTACACCGTATGTTGCCAAAGATGAGATAATAAAAAAGATTTTAAAAGATATAAATATTTAGTATTTTGATATTACGAACTCTTGTTCGTAGCTCACAAATCGAAGATTTGTGATGTTAAGACGTGCTGCTACCAACTATAGATCTTATCCCATTGACGATCTCGTCGGAAGTTGCTCCAGGTTTAAAGAGTAATTCGAACCCTATTTTTTTAAGATCAGCCTCCTCTTCTGGTGGAAAAATCCCGCCCAATACAAATTTCATCCTATCTTTCACACCTTTTTCATCTGCGGTCCTCATTAACTCCCTTCCAAGCTGTAGAGCACCACCGCACATTGAGGTTATCCCTACCACATCGACATCCTCTTGAATGGCAGACTCTATTATACTTTCAGGTCGATTGTTACCTATATAGATAACCTCCATTCCAGCATCTCTGAGGATACTTGCTACGGTGATAATCCCTCTAGAATGCGTTTCAAGACTATAAGCAGATAATAATACCTTAATCTTCTTTTCATTCATTTTTGACCCTCCTATAAAACTAATGGTTGTTTCCATAGACCAAATGCTTCTGTAAACTTTTTTCTCATCTCTCCTTCTGTAGCACCAGCTCTTGCAGCCGCAAGCGTTTTGTAAGTTACATTCTCTCCAGATCTGCATGCATCCACAATCTCATCAAGACAGCTCTCTACTTTATCGTTATCCCTTTCTGCTCTCCATTTTTTTAATTTCTTAATCTGATTCTCTCTTATCTCTTCGGATACCTCTTGGCATTTGATTGGAGGCTCCTTTACATCCGGCTGTCTATAATAATTATATCCTACGACCTTGATCGTACCATCATCGATCTTTCTACGCTCCTCCTCTATAAATCTCGAAATTCTATTATGGATCCATCCGCTCTCGATAATCTTGACATAACCACCTTGTTTTTCAATTTCCTCTATCTCTTCTAGTATCTTTTCCTCCATAATATCCGTTAAGTTCTCTATATAGAACGATCCTGCCATGGGATCTACAACTTGTGTAACACCCGTCTCTACATCAATAATCTGCTGAGTTCTTAGTGATAGTAACGAATCTTCTTCCAAAGGTACAGAATAAGCCTCAGTATATGAATCTACATGTAAAGATTGGCAACCTCCTAAAATCGCTGCCAAAGCCTGATATGCAGCTCTTATAACGTTATTATAAGGCTCTATACGTTGCAATGAGATGCCAGATGTCTGTACATGGCATCTCTCTAACTGAGATCTCGATTGTTTTGAATCAAATTTATATTTCATTATTTTGTACCATAGTCTCCTTGCAGCACGTAATCTTGCTATTTCTTCAAAAAAATCGTTTCCTACGCTCCAAAAGAATGCTATTCTTTCTGATATCCAATCAGGATCGTATCCTCTCTTTTGCATCTCCTCGATAATTGCTATGCCATTAGCAAAAGCAACAGCCATCTCTGTAATGCTTGATGTTCCATATTCGCGCAGATTATATCCATTCAAGGTAATATAATTCCATCTAGGTACTTCGTTTCTTATAAACTCTATATTATCACACTGTACTCTAAAAGCATCGGCAGGAGGTATATATTCCGGTGCCCGTCTAACGATACATTCCATTGTGACATCGTTCTGCACACTTCCTGGTAGTTTTTTCCAATCATATCCTCTTCTTTCTGCCATTACTAAAAACATAGGAAATATAATAGCGGTGTTTCTAGGATAATGGGTAACGATAGAAGAGCTGATCTCATCGATCGGGATACCATCGTAGATTGTCTCCATATCCTGGACACAATCAATCGGTACGCCAACCGTCCCTACTTGGCCTATCGATTCAGGCTCATCCGAATCGAACATCTGAACTGTAGGCAGATCCAATGCCAGATTAGTTCCGGTTGCGCCAGATTCTAACAGAAATTTTAACCTTTTATTGACATCTTCTGGAGATCCTGCCCCAGAGAGTTGCCGCATCGTGAATACTCTTCCCCTGTACATGTTAGGATAACAACCACGTGTGAATGGCTCATCTCCAGAAAATCCTATATCTTCTATATAATCCAAGTTTGCCACATCTAAAGGAGTATATAACAGTTTTCTAGGAATTTCTGATCCTAATATTGTTTGTGGTACTATCTCCCATTTTTCTCTATCTTTTTCGCTTACTTTTGTATTTTTCCACATCTCGAATTTTTTATCAGTTTTTTTTATCGTCTCTTGATCATACAAAGGGGTCTTTCCTTCTCTAATTTTTTCTTTTAAAATCTCTTTTGTCGTCTTTTTTTTATCCATTTTTACTCCCTTCTTTTTATCAAAATTTAAAATCTAAGCAAAACTACGTTTCTGCATCACAAATCTTCGATTCGTATCTATCCTTTGCTATCAAAGCAGCACCCAAAGCTCCGGTTATAAGTGGTTCCGGAGGAACGTAGATGACATGGCCTATCTTCTCTTCCAAAGACTTTACAACACCAATATTTTTGGCTACACCACCGGTCATGACTACCTCATCCTCAATACCTGTACTTCTAGTCAATGCACTCACCTTTGTAGCAATAGCATCATGTATTCCTGCTATTATATCTTCTCTCTTTACCTCAGATGCAATCATAGAAATTACCTCAGTCTCAGCAAAAACGGTACAAGTACTGCTAATAGTGGCTTTATTCTTGGATTTCATCGACAATAAACCTAAATCATCCACAGATACTCCTATAGCGTTGCTCATCACTTCTAAAAACCTGCCACTTCCTGCAGCACATTTATCGTTCATCACAAAAGTGGACACTCTACCGTCTATATCCAATCTTATCGCTTTTGAGTCCTGTCCGCCGATATCTATAACTGTATGACATTTTGGAAATATTTTATGCACACCTTTGGCATGACAGGTAATCTCTGTCACTTTATCGTCTGCAAAAAAGGCTAAAGCAACATTCCTACCATAACCAGTCGCAACGATATATTTGACCTGATCTTTTCTGATATTTTGATCTTTTAAAACGGATTCATATAGATTAGAGATCGTCTTTCTTATCTCAAACCCACTCTTAGAAGATCTATAACAGACGATATCTTCGTTCTCATCTATCAATACAATCTTGCTCATGCAAGATCCAATATCTAATCCACAAAAGTACATCTAATCTACTTACCTCAATGATTCTATAAATGCATCAAATTGAGTCTTCATTCTTTCAGGTGGCATTGCTCTCAAATCACATTGTGGTGCCTCAACGATCAGACTAGGTATTCCCAACTCTTCATACAAAGCCTTTTTGATAGGTCTCATCACGCCACTGACTATCCTGCATCCTGTATTCTCAAATAAAATCGCTCCATCCAAATCGGCATCTTTTGCCTTTTTAATCAAAGCATCTAACATTAGTTCATGCTCTACATTACAGAAAGTACTTACTCTTCTTGCCAAACTTTCGAAAGGTTTAGTAGAATCATGCAAAACAGCTGAACAGTGCGCATAAGGGTTTAACGGAAAAGTAGCTCCTGATTCTTCTAGATAATTATACAAAGATAGAGTATGCCAGGGCATGATCCCATGGGTCATTAATCTAAACTTTTCCTCCGGTACAACCCCCTCTTTTTTATTTACTCTTTCTTTTATCAATTCATAACAGTTCTTAACATAATCCAATCCATATTTGCTCCCGTGAACAAAAAATCCGATGAAAGGATAATTTGCTAAATCTATTTGGCTTCCTGGAGTAGGTTTAGACATAAATAGTTTAAATATTTCTATAAAATATCTTGATGTCTCTTCTGATACCTTCATTACAGATTTAAACTTATCATCATCAAAATCCTCACCTGTCACTTCTTCTAAAAAAGTAACAAAATCTCTGAGTACTTGGATAGTATATTCAAGAAGATCTTTATCCATCCATTCTGTTATTTTTGTTATATCATCAAACGATCCAATATCTTCTTTTCTTATGTAAGGAAAAGCCAAGCTATATCTTTTAACTCCATACATTCTTGCATGGATCTCTGCCATATCTCTATGACCGAAACATATAGAATGATGATCTACTGTAAAATCTGGTCTTGGCATTAATGGCTTTGTTGCCAATTCAGGTTTATCTATTGCCGCAACTGAACATTTAAAATAATCACAAAGAAAAGGACCGTAACCCATGCTGTAATAATCGTCTATCATCCTTGGACTATCGCCTCTCGATGCACAATACGCCGAATATTGCTCTGGAAAGATATTTACTATATCAAAGACGTAATTCAGTTCTGAAGGATGATAGCCAAAAAACCAGCCACAAGGCCTTTTTTTTTCTAGAAGCTCATTCTGCCTCTCCAGATGCCTCTTATACGTTGGACCAAAGAGTTTTCCAAACCCTAAAAGATTAATCTTCTGTTTCTGCATCTTTATCAACCTTTAAGAGAGCGATTCCAGGAAAGCCTCTATCCTGGTTCTGTGTTGTTCTTTCGCGAGAGGAAAATCTATCTCTAAATATAATACAGGTTTTATCTTTGCCAACTCTTTTCTTAACTCCACCTGCGAGAATGCACATAATTCACAACCTTTATCGCCTATAATGACTATACCATCCGGATTTAAAGTCTTTAATCGTTCGTTTATGTACGATAATCTCTCATCGATAGCAAGACTTTTTTGCCTACTGCAAGTGCCACAAGTGGGTTTTAACAAATATCCCTCTGCAATTGCTTCAATAGGATTTGAAATGGTCTCATTTATCTCAAAATCAAAATTTCTAGATCCGTTACAAAGATCATCGAAAACGATTGTAAAACCGCAACTCTCTATCATTTCAAAGACTAAAGGATCGTAGATAGGAATTCCAGTAACGTAAAGCCTTGGTTTGTCAGGTAATCCTTCTTCATCGGATAATTTATTTATATATTCCTCTATTTTATCGTTGAACTCTTCTTTAAGCATAGAATAACCAGCAAGATTTATCTTTAAAACATCGGATCCAGAAATCTTTGGCGGTGTATAAAACCTATACTTATAGAGTTCTTTGAGTAGAGATCTATATCTGTTATAAACCTCTATAGAGTCTTTCAGATCTTTATCGGTTATATCAACAGAATAATGATCTTCTAAAGACCTTTTAAACTTCTCCAATACTTTTGTAAAGAAATTCTTAGATGTCCCGTCTACTGAAAAAGGAAACTGCAGCATGTATGAGTATTCTACTTTTATATTCTTCTTCCATATCGAATACATCAACTGATTCGTATCGTCGGATGTCAGGAAAACAAAACCGTCTAAAAAGTCATAATTACCAATTAATCCTTCTTCAAAGGTTCTTTTACTATAATAGCATAGCCAATTTGGTATATAAGAATAAGCATTCATTATATCAACAGTCTCTCCAAATAAACGGACAGGAACAAGTCCAGCAGCATGGATAATCTCTTCTGGAGTATAACTACAAAAAGTCCCTATAATCCTCTTACCCCTCTGTATATACTCTCTTATCCTTCCTGAATCGTAAAACTCTTCTATCATATTATCTCCCTTTAAAATTGGCTTTTCTCTTCTCTAAGAATGCAGATATTCCCTCCTTAGCATCTTCTGACATGATAGATAGCAAAAACTCGTCCGTCTCAAATGACAACCCCTCTGCCAAAGGCATCTCTACCCCCTTATTAACAGAATCTATTACGCAACCAACCGCTATCGGTGGTTTAGAAGCCAATTTTTCGGCTAATTTCATGACTTCTTCATCCAATTTATCTGCAGGTACAACCTTATCGGCCAGTCCAACGATCTTAGCCTCGTCAGCATTGATCATATCCCCTGTTAGATTCATTAATTTTGCAAAACCTTTTCCAACAAGCCTGGGTAACCGCTGTGTTCCACCCCATCCGGGAATTATACCTAAATTGATCTCTGGTTGCCCAAACTTTGCCTTATCCGATGCTATCCTGATGTCGCACGCCATAGATATCTCACAACCTCCACCAAGAGCAAATCCGTTTATACCTGCTATAAAAGGTTTTCTTATCTTCTCAATCTTTGTTAGAACATTCTTTCCTTTATCGATTACTCTCTTAATCTCCAGATAATTTCTCTCTTTGAACATAGTTATATCGGCTCCGGCAGCAAATGCTCTGCCTGATCCTGTAATTACTACTACTTTTATATCATCAGATTTTTCAATATCATCTGTTATTTCATCTAACTCCGCGATCATCTTCTCATTTATAGCATTCAGAACATCGGGCCTATTCAATGTAACCTTTGCAATAGGCGGTTTCTTCTCATATATTATCGTATCATATACCATTTTTATCACTCTGAATAATCATAGAAGCCTTTATTAGACTTTCTTCCAAGCCAACCAACTTCTTTCATTCTTTTCAATAGTGGTGTAGGTTTATATCTCTCCCATCCGGTCTCTTGATAGATTGATTCTAACATATCATGGACGATATCTACACCTATCAAATCTATCAGTTGGAATGGACCCATCGGCCAATTGAACGATAATCTTACCATTTTATCGATATCCTCTATGGTAGATAATCCAGCCTCATATAACTTTACTGCCTCATTAACAAAGATTGTCATAATCCTGTTAGATATAAAACCTGGTGAATCTTTAACGACGACAGATTCTTTACCGATAGAATTTACAAATTTTAAAGATATATTTAAAGTATCTTCAGATGTTACCAAAGATTTGATAACCTCAACACCCCTCATCAAAGGTACAGGATTCATAAAATGAATCCCTATAACCTTATCCTGCCTTCTGGTCACAGAGCCTAAGAGAGATATCGGTATTGTCGATGTATTACTGGCAAGAATGGTATGTTCTGGGCATATTTTATCCAAATCAGAAAAAATATCTTTTTTAATATCAATAATCTCTGAAGCCGCCTCTATAACTAAATCGGCATCTTTTGCCCCCTCTTCTCTGCTTGTACTTAGTTTTATTCGTCCAACCGTCTCATCCATCATCTCTTTTGTGATCTTTCCTTTCTCAACAAACTTAGATAAACTTTTTTTTATGTTTTCCAATCCTCTTTTGAGAATATCATCTGAAATATCAATAACGTTTGTTTCATAACCAGATTGTGCACAAACCTGAGCTATACCACTACCCATTACCCCTGCACCTATAACACAGACTTTTTTAATATCCATTATACCTTACCTTTAAATCTCGATTCTAAAATGTAAAAAGATCGATACCACCACCTACTACGATTGCATCTCCTGTAACATAACTTGCCTCATCAGATGCTAAGAAGGCAAGCACATTGCTCAGCTCTTTTGGATCTCCCGGCCTACGCATAGCCGTTCTTTTTATGATTCGCTCTCTAAATGGCTCAGCAACATCATAAAAACTGCTATCTTCTCTTCCTCTTCCACCAAAAACTCCTAAAACTAAGGCATTGCAAGTTATATTGTATCGTGCTCCTTCTAGAGCAACAGTCTTGGTCAGACCGATGAGTCCTGCTTTGGTTGTAGCATAACTACACTGCCCGCTACCACCCATGGTTCCGGTAACCGATGAGATATTGATTATTCTACCCCAGTTATTCTTCTTCATATCTGGAATCACTGCTTTAATGCAGTTGAAAGCTCCTGTAAGATTCACACGTAAATCTTGATCCCAATCTTCTTTTGCTGTCTTTTCTATCAGAGTAGCCCGTACTATACCAGAAGCAGCATTATTTACCAAGATATCTACCGAACCTAACTCTTTTTTGATCTTTTCTACTCCTTCATTGACTTCATCCTCGTTAGATACATCCACCTTGATCGCCAGGGCTTTTCTACCCAACGCTCTTATCTCGTTAGCCACGGATTCTGCCTTATCTATATTCCTATTACCAGTTACAGCAACATCAGCACCATTTTGGGCCAATGTTAAGGCATGTACCCGGCCGAGTCCTCCAGAACCACCAGTAACCAATGCCACTCTTTTTTGTAAAGACATTTTAACCTCTCCATAATTTAAATCGGTTTAAACAATGGTACAACCCTCTCACCTGCCGAGTATTTGTCAGCAGGAAGAACGACGTGTCCTACCTTCACCTTTTTCCCGATCAGTTCTTGAGATCTCTCATACTTCACCGTGGCCTTCTCCGCATCATAATCGAGCCTCCCCATGATCGTTGGTCCCTCATCCAATTTCACCATACAGACGATATAATGTGGCTCGAATCCTTCCGGAGGTACGTCTATGAGTGTAAACGTCAATATCTCCCCTCTTCCGCTCAGTTCAGTTTTCTCCAGATCTCTGGAACCACACCACTGACAAGTAGGCAAAGGAGGGCACGTTATCTGTCCACATTCCTTGCATCTCAATCCGAGAAGCTTGTCCTCTTTCAACCCATCATAAAAATCCTTTGCCGTCAAGACATAATATTCCTTCATCCTTCATTCACCTCCTCGATCTCCCAAGTATAAGATGAGCCAGTGTGTTGAATCCTCCACCAAGCGTATCCGTCATTCCAATCTCTGGCACTGGATCGACCTGGTTTCCTTTTGGTGCCTTCCCTTTCATTTCCTCGACAATCGTATGGACCTGAGACGCACCCGTA
Organism: Candidatus Methanoliparum thermophilum; assembly: GCA_004212075.1. Lineage (GTDB taxonomy): Archaea > Halobacteriota > Methanoliparia > Methanoliparales > Methanoliparaceae > Methanoliparum > Methanoliparum thermophilum. Next base: position 86,375 of record RXIF01000002.1, on the reverse strand, counting down.
GCTCCTATAGGATGTCCTTTTCCTATGAGTCCGCCGTCAGGATTTATGACGGGTCTCCCCCCAATATCTGTCTGACCAGACTCCACCGCATCTGCCCCCTTACCCCAATCAAAGAATCCAATAGCCTCGCTTGCTATGATCTCTGCAGAAGTAAAACAATCATGAATCTCTACTATGTCTATATCTTTTGGTCCTAATCCAGCCTGTTTAAAAGCGTTTCTCGCCGAAAAAACACGGGATGCTGGTTTAGTAATATCTGCTTGTGAACCTAGATGACCAGCGGATCCCTGTCCTACACCCAAAATGTAAATCGGTTCATCTGTATATCTCCTCGCGATATCTGCGGATGCAATGATCGTTGCGGCTCCACCATCGGAGAAGGGACAACAATCCAAAAGCGTTAGAGGATCACATGCCATCCTCGCATTCATCACGTCTTCAACCTTTAAATTTCCCATCTTCTGATAGAACTGTGCCAGAGGATTCAACGCGCCATGCTTGTGATTCTTTATCGATACATGAGCCATCTTTTCCCTGAGCTTATCCAGTGGTATATCATAGATCTTTGAGTAACGCCTCGCAGCCATCGCGAAGACACCAGGAAAAGTTATTCCAACGTTTCCTTCGTATTTACAATCGTTCGCCATTGCAAACGTCCTTGTTGCGAACGGTGTCCCCATTGAGAGGGCCTTCTCAGTTCCTCCGGCCAGGACGATATCATAGTATCCGGATGCGACCCATATGTATGCATCTCTTATCGCTACAGTGGCAGAACAGCACGCCCCTTCAAACCTTGTTGATGGTATGTTACCTAGATGTAAAGATCCGACTAAATGGCCACCTATGTTGACCTGCCCCTCCTCAAAATCAGGAAAGACGGTACCCACAAAAACCGCTTCTATATCTTTCTGATCCACGTTTGCCTCTTCCATCGCCTCCAGCGCCGCATCACAGAAGAGTTCGGTATTACTTTTTTCTAATTTTCCAAATCTTGTCTGGGCCGACCCAATTATTGCAACATCTCTCATTTAATTATCCTCTTTAATAACAATAGTTTAATGCTATAAATAGATATTGGTTTTATTAAAATTTTTTGTTTATTATTTACAAAATTAATATACAATCTAATCTACTAATTTCTAAATTATTCCAATTGCGGCATCTTCGTTTGATAGTATTTAAGAGATGTGGAGCTCTTTACCAGCTTTTCATTATTCTACACTCTTCTCAATCTCTATCTCTTATATTGCATCCTTTCCCGATAATATGATCTTCTTGGCTCTAAAATAATTTTTCGGAGGAAGAAGAAAGATATCAAGATAAAAGCTCTGGCTTTAACATCTATTTATTGAAGTGCTTATCTTGATAGTTTTGCAGGTATTATAAAAAAGATTATATAAGATAAAAATAAAAAATTTATCAAAGAAAAAATTTATAAAATTAATAGAAAAATCTTGGAGATACCTGTTTGAATGAATATATCATTTGAAGTCGTTCTTTTTCCTATCTTGCTATTTTTATCAGGTTTTTTTTCATCATCAGAGGTAGCTATCTTATCTATAAGTGAAGCAAGGGTCAGAAGTTTAGTTGATTCCAAAGTTTCGGGATCTAAATCGTTAAAAAAGCTTAAAGATGCTGAAGAGAATACTATAATAACAATACTAATAGGTAACAATTTGGTGAATGTTGCAGCATCTGCTATCGCTACCTCTATAGCTATAAAGATATTTGGAAGCAAAGGTATTGGTATTGCTACAGGAATTGTTGTCTTGTTACTTTTAATATTTGGTGAGGTGATACCAAAATTTTTTGCGACTAAAAATAGTGAAAGAGTTGCATTGGCAGTGTCTAGGTATCTATACGTTATATCTTTAATTTTAGCTCCATTTGTTTATCTTCTTTCATTAATATCGCATGGTATATTTAAGATAAGTAATTTTGAAGAAGAGTCTGCCATCTCTGAAGAAGAATTAAAAGAATGGATAAATATAGGAAGAGAGGAGGGTGCCATAGAAGGGGTAGAGAAAGAGATTATGGATAACGTCTTTAAGTTTGCAGATTTTATGGCTAAGGATGTAATGACAAAAAAAGAGAAGATAGTAAGCATAGATGTAAATTCTCCGATAGAGAATGTATTAAAATGTATTATTAAATCGGGACATTCGAGAATATTACTTTACGAGGGTGACATTAATAATATAGTAGGAGTCATCCATGCAAAAGATTTGCTTCCTTTTTTATACGCAAGAGAAGATGTAATCTTGAAAGATATAATGAGAAAACCCTACTTTGTATCCGAAAAAAGGAAAGTTTCGAAGATTCTTACAGATTTAAGAGGCGGAACACAGATAGCAATTGTTCTCAACAGTAAAAGAGAAGTAGTAGGTGTATTAACAACAGAAGATATATTGGAAGAAATTGTTGGAGAGATAGAGGATGAATTTGACCTATCACGAGATAGATAGAATGTGGACAAGTTGGAAACATATAACAAAACTCGATCCTGACAAAAAAAACACTAAAAAAATTATAAAAACCGTGATAAACAGTGGAACAGATGCTATTATGATCTCCGGTACGCTTGGAGTTAATAAAGAGAATGCGTTAAGATTATATAACATGATTAAAGATTATGATATCCCAAAGATACAAGAGCCGTCGTCACCATATTGCATCCTTGATGACGTTGACTATATCTTTGTCCCATCCGTCTTAAATTCTATAGATGCAAAATGGATATGTAGTTATCATAAAGATTGGATCAGAAATCAAAATTTTGATATGCAATGGGATAAGATAATACCCGAGGCATATATCGTTTTAAACCAAAATTCTGCCGTATGCAGATTGACAAGGGCAATATATGATCTTGATATCAAGGATATAGTCGCGTATTCCATGATGGCTGAACGATTTTTTAAGTTTCCAATAATTTACATCGAATATAGTGGCAGTTACGGCAATAAAGAGGTTGTAAAAACAGTTAAAGAGTCTATTAAAGATGCAAAATTATTTTACGGCGGTGGGATAAATAATAAAGAGAGGGCAAACGAGATGAGAAAATATGCAACAATAGTCGTTGGAAACGTTGTTTATGAAGATCTAGATGCTTATTTAAGCACGATTTGATTAAGCCAGGGCCCGGATTTGAACCGAGGTACATCGGTCTGCAGCCGATTGCATAGCCACTCTGCCACCCTGGCAAAGATTTAACACAGTTACCATGATATTCAATATAACATTTAGTATCCGATATAATATATTAAGTTTACTGATAAACATAGGTTATAGTTATGTATCTAACAAAAGATGAGGAAAAAATACTAGATGGAGAAGAAGGCTGGGGCAAAAAAAAAGCGATGGAGATTTTGGTGGCTATAGGTGATATATACAAAGCAGATAAATTAATAAAAATAGAGAATGCTCATGTTTCAGGAGCATCTTATAAAAACCTAGGAGATGCTGGATTGGAATTCTTAAAAGATCTCTCAACAGATGTAAAAGTGGCTGTTAACACCACTTTAAACCCGATTGGTCTCGATAGAGTGAGGTGGAGATCGATGAATATCGATCCTATATTTGCCGAGAGGCAGATGGAGATACTATCAATCTACAAAAAGATGGGTGTATCCGATGTCTGTACCTGTACGCCGTACTATCTTAGATATATAAAACCAGGAGAAAATCTTTCATGGGCAGAATCTTCGGCTATAGTCTATGCTAACTCGGTATTAAAAGCTAAAACAAATAGAGAAAGTGGAATAAGTGCTTTAGCATCCGCTATTATAGGAAAAACCCCAAATTATGGTTATTTTTTGGAAGAGAACAGATTGCCTAATATCTCGATTACTGTTAAAGAGAAGATTCAGGACTCAGATTATGGTATTCTTGGTTTTTTGGTTGGTAGTTTGGTGAAAGATAAAATACCATACTTTTATCTACCATCTGATCCTTTAGATGATGAATTAAAACAACTGGGTGCAGGGTTAGCATCTTCTGGATCTGTTGTACTATTCTATTACGGAAAGCATAATAAGAAAAATATTTTAAATAATATACGAAAATCTTCGAATGCTGGACATGTCAATGAAGAGATCGAGATAACCAAGAAAGAGATAGACGAAGTTTATACCAAAAAAACAAAAAAGAAAGATGCTGACTTGATAGTTATCGGTTGTCCTCATTGTTCTGTATCCGAGTTAAAAAGAATCAATTCATTACTGAAGAATAAAAGAAAAAAAATAAAAAAAGATCTTATGATATGTACCTCTCGTTGCATAAAAGATAATTATAAAGAGTTAACTGATGAGATAGAGAGTAGTGGTGCGCGAGTTATATGTGATACCTGCCCCGTAGTCAGTCCATTGGAAGGTTATTCTTGTGCAATGGTCAATTCTGGTAAAGCATACAACTATATGCCTACAATGAATAAAATATCGACAAAGATAGGCACCACTGAAGAGTGTATCAATGAGTCTCTCTTATAATGCAGAACCAAAGTTCCTGCATCACAAATCGAAGATTTGTGAGCTACGAAGCAAGGCTTCGTAACATTTGTTTTCAAAAGGAGAAAAATGGCCCTACAAAAAATACCATATATACCAAACGAGACGGAGATAATAGATTTTGCATTCAAAAAGGCTAGTAAAAAGGCCAATATTCAATACAACAGCGGTACTCGTATGTTCATTATAGAATCGGATATGATAACCGCTGTTACCAATTATATATCTAAAATGTTATCATATATAGTACAGAGCTATCCAGATTTAGACGGGCTGTCTGAGTTTTATACCAGGTTAATAGATCTTACAGTAGGAGTAGATAGATTGAAAGTATCATTAAGTAGGATATCGACGGCTAATAAAACGATTAAAAAATTGTCAAGAGGATATATAAAAGATCTTAAAAAAAGAGGGACTAACCGAGAGGGTATAAGAAAAGAGTTCTATGGAAGAAGTGTGTCTATAATCAACGGGCTAAGTAACGATCTCTATTTTTTAAACGAGGCTAGAAAAAAATTAAACAAGATACCCGATATAAATTTAGATGAGCCTATCATTATCGTTACAGGATATCCCAACGTAGGTAAATCGACCGTCGTTAATATTATAAGTACGGGAAGACCAACCATCGCAAGTTATCCATTCACGACTAAGGAAATCGTTGCCGGTCATTTTTATAATGGACGGGATAGATATCAGGTTGTAGACGTTCCAGGAATTTTGGACAGGCCAGACTCAAAGAGAAATAATATGGAATGGTTAGCATTTCTTGCGATCGAACAGGTCAATAGCATCATTCTCTTTATCTTGGATCTAACAGAGACGTGTGGTTATACCGTGACAGAACAAATTAAACTCTTGAACGAGATTAAACAAAATTTCGATCGGCCAATGATTACGGTAGCAAATAAGACAGATATAAAAAGAGTTGATTCAGATATCGTTGATATCTCTATATCGGCAAAAACGGGTGATAATATCTCAGAACTCATGGAAAAGATCTTGTTGTTGGTCAAAAAGAATAACAAAAACACAAAAAAAAGGACGATAATGAATAAGGTATAAGATATCATAGATCAAATATTTGTGAGCATTGTCGTCATTTTGGACAGATCGCATCAATCATCTTTGGAATAAAGTCGAAACAATTGTCTATTATGGCTATAGTTACCGCCTCACAATATTTCTCAACTAAACCCATATTTTTGCACCTTTTTTAATTATATTAACAATGTATTATGGTTAGTAATATATATATATAACTATATAAAATTTTGATTGTATGATATAAAATAAAACTATAAAATTAAATTAAGAATCGGCTTTATAACTAACCCTTTTAAAAAGTAATTTTATTTTAAATATGATTTATATAATACTCATAAGATTACTTTATATAAAGACAAAATATTGAAAAGATTAGATCTCTTAATAATTTAAGATATTATAGATAGGTTTATTGTATGGATGGAAGATTAATAAGCATAGAAGGGATAGACGGTTCAGGAAAGACCTCGCTGGTAGAGAGTGTTAAAAATATTACGAATCTTCGATTCGTAAATCGCAAATCAAAGATTTGCAATAAATTAAATAAGAATATAGTTTATACGAAAGAACCTACAGATTACGATACTGGAATAACAGTAAAAAGATTTTTAAATTCTGATATTAATCCTCTATCGTTGACTTTTCTCTTCATGGCTGACCACTCTGAACATATATCCAGATTAATCAGACCATCTCTCGAGCAAGGAAAAATTGTAATAGTTGATAGATATATAGATAGTAGGTATGCATATCAAGGTGTTACTCTCAAAAAATATTTCAGCATCACAAATCAAAGATTTGTGAGCTACGAATCAGAGATTCGTAACGATCCGATAAAATGGTTAAAAAAGATACATAGTCCTTTTTCCATAACTCCTAATTATACAATTTTGTTGGTAGTAGATATAGATATAGCGATGGAGAGAATAAGACAACGAGAACAAAGATTGATATTGTTTGAAAAGAGAGAGTTTTTAGAAGAAGTCCAAAAGAACTATCTAAAACTTGCCGAAGAGGAACCCGGTAGGTTTATCAAGATTGATGCTAATGAAAATATAGAACAAGTTGAAAGAAAACTAGTTAAAGAATTATCACGAATCTTTGATTCGTGGACTAAAAATCTTTGATTTTTAATATCAAAAATCTTCGATTTGTAATACTTTATTGCATAGAAATCTCTTAATCTTTGATAAAATAATATAAAAAGAGAAGGAGATTAAATATTAAGAAGATTTCTGTCCAAGAAACTCAAGAGCTATCTCATCTGGGAACTCCGTCTGAAATTCCGAGGCAATCTTACCCATTAGTACCTTTGACTTGATATACTTCATTATCGTGCTCATCTTCCCTTTGAGCTTCATCTTTCGTGTAAGAATGAGCTTGGTTGCATCGCTCTCTGCTTTCGCTAATTTTTTCCATTGATTATAGTGACCCATCAATACGAATCCAACATCGACCTCATCTGGATTTTTGATTGGATGAGCAGCAGTACATGCACCATTTTTAAGACCTATAAATGCATATAAAGTGTTTCCATGCCCCAAATCATTCAAAAGATTCTGTATCTTATCTTTAGCTACTTTTAAATCTTCAGGTAAATCTTCAGGTAGTTTTTCTAATAATTCTAATGGTATCTTATCAATCTGGAATATAAAATCTCCGTTCCATCTACCATCCTTTTTGTGATATTTTCAAATGTATTAAAATTTTTAATATTTAAACCTATTTAGTTACTCTCTTTTTAATACAAATATTTTAAAACATTACCTTAAAAATTTCTGATTATTAGTATCATGTTACAAAGATTTATAAAAATGGGAAAAGCATGTTACTTATATCCCAAATAGAATTAATAAGATGAATACTGGGTCATTAATTGCCAAAACGTGGATAACATTATCAATTAACTATTTATATCAGAATAAGATAATTACATCATATTTTAATGGTCAAAGATAATATATGTCCCATCTGCTTGGGATGGCTTGATGGTTATTATATAGAAGAGGGGCATATCATATATTCAGATAAAAAATTGACATGCAAAGATTGTGGATTTAGTTTTCAAGGAGAGTTTGATGAGAGTTTATTGGATATAGATTAAAATTAACTAAAAACTCATATGTCTATCACTCATCTTTATTCTTTTTAACCTATCCTTTCCTTTTATCTCTTCAATAACTTCAAAAACGGCTTTTGGCACAAGATCATCCCATTTTTCATCGTTCAATATTCTTTCTCTTATCTTTTCACCCATATACTCTTCTCGGTTCAATAATGGAAAAGTTTTTACTTCTATCCCTTCTTCCTCAAAAAGTCTTATAACAAGCGGGTTGTTAGAATAAACAGTGTTAAAAGGGGGAACCATAGACTTAATATGTGAGACCCAGAGAGCATGCCTGTTTATATCTTCTATAGGTATTACATAATACATTATATTTAAATTGCATAGAGAGCGAGTAATCATCATTACTCGCTCTCCTGCAGTAAAAGGGTCGTTCAGCGTATGGCTTAATTGGGCACTACCTATCCCTATAATGATCTCATCTACCTCTTTAGAGATCATATCTATGATCGCATGGTGCCCTTTATGGTACGGTTGAAAACGCCCAATATAAAAAGCCCTTTTCATATTTTTTAATAAGTCTTAAGCTTATTTGTACGTATACGTCTTTATCCTAAGTATTTTAAATATGGTCCTTATTTAATGATCTTACTTCTCTTTTGCCATCTTTCTTTTGCGGTCGCTCAATTTTTTAGCGGCATCGATACTCCCTTCCTCTATCTCAAGATCATTTTTAGAAATATCTAAGACCTTTATACCCCTTTCAGTCCGTACAATAGAAGTATTCCAACCATCTGGTGCACCTGCCGATCCAACAGATATATCTGCATAATATGCACTGAAATCTACGCATTTATGACACGGAAGTCTGACATATTTTCCTAAATCCTTTACTGGAATGCTCTTTTCATCATCTCCCATAACAATAAACTTGCCTTTACTTACCTCCATCTTTTTTACGGATTTTAAATCGATACCCAACTCTTTTTCTATTACTTGCTTACAGAGCCCATCATAATAAAAAGATTCTAAACAAAATAAGCCAATTATAACACTTATTTTATCTTTTACACTGGTTATATTTGAATTTTTTATCCTTCTTGCAGCATTTACCTGGCATGGCGTTCCAACAATGGCAATATTTGTAAAACCTTCGTTTACTGCATCTTTAAATGCTTTGAATATAGGTACATAAGTATATTTAGTTCCTGCAATCCTTGAGATATCTTTTTTATTCGTTATAACAACAGGACTTGCCTTCCATTCCTCATCTCTTTCTACACCGATTACAGCATCTATCTCTCCTGCCTCAAATAAAGAATTCAGTATTCCCGAAACGGTTGCACCATTCTGTCCTTCTATATTATTAGATCTTGATTTATAGACAGCAATAATATTGTCAAACTCATCTACAGGAGAGCCACCGATAACAGGACAGACATCGCCGCAAGTATCGCATGATCTGCACAATTCCTCGTTTATGATGGCAAACTCATCTACCTCGATACCACTTCTCGTACATGCTATAGTACAGGCTGCACATCCGGTACAACGCCCACTTGATACGACATCTTTCAATCTAACCAAATCAATCATGTAATCTACCCCAGTCTTATTTTAGTATATATAAATAAAAAAATAAAGTTAAAATTTGGATTTGATTCTATAATTGCACAACGATATTTATTTATCTATTTTTAATTATCACAAATCTCCGATTTGCGGTTTACAAACCCTTGGTTTGTAATATCTCTTCACCGATTATTTTTATCGACGTCTCCATATTTGGGCCTACCGGACTTCCTGCAACGATCTGAGTTACCCCTACCTTATAAAGTTTTTCTATCTTCTCTATACATTCTTCTGGAGAGCCACATATAGAGAAAGCATCTAACATCTCATCAGTAACAGATTTTTTAAGAGTGCCAAAATCAAACCGTCCTAATGCTTCTCTTATCTTTTTAACATCTTCTAAATCGATATTATGTCTTTCAAATACGATATCCGGGCTTCCTGCTACAATAAATCCAACAACGATTTTTGCAGCATTTTTAGCTTTTTTAGACTCTTTATCTATCGAGAAACATGTATAAGCAACTATATCAAAATCTTCCCTACCAACCTCTTTCATCCCTTCTTTACAGAGAGGTATCGATACCTCGAAATCTTTGGGGTTTGATGCATTTATCAAAACACCATCTCCGATCATACCAGCTATCTTTAACATTACAGGACCCTGTGCACCTATGTATATAGGAATATCTTCTGTCTTGAAATCCATCTTTGCACCATTTATATCAAAAAACTCTCCATCGTATTTTACCGACTCTCCTGCCCATAATCCTTTTATTATATCCACCGCTTCTTTTAATCTTTTAGCTGGTTTTTCAAACTTTATGCCAAGCTTACTGAGAGTTGTTTTATCACCAGGACCTATACCTAACACACCACGTCCTTTGGATAATTCATTAATCGTTGCTACCGCAGAAGCCGTTACGGCAGGATGAATCTGATAGCTGTTTGTAACGCCAGGACCTATTTTTATCCTATTTGTATTTGCTGCAATCATTGCTAGTACCGCATAAACGTTCCTGTTGTTATAATGGTCTGTTACCCAAATATTCTCAAATCCGTTTTCTTCTGCCAAACATGAGTAGTTTACGATCTTTTCTACTTCCATATTTGGTAAAAATTCTATTCCAAAACTCATACTTTTATCCCCTCCTTGTGTTTCTATAAAAAGTAAACTATATATTATTTTGCTTTGAGCTATCATTTATGATCTTTTTTAATCTTTTTTAAATTTTTAATAAAGTAAAAATAACAGTTTTTATTTTTTTTATAAGATTTTATGGCTTATAATTAGAAAAGACATCTTTTTTACGAAAGAAATATATTTATATCAAAAAAACAAGAAAGAATAACAAAAATAATAAAAATATTTAATTTAAAATTGAAATAAACATAAAAAAACAGTTTTTTGCCAAACATATTATAAGAAAAATATTTAAATAAGAAAATCTTTATTAACCATTAGTTAATCTTATATCTACCTTAATTAAAGGCATTTTTAATCATAAAAATGGCTAAGAGGTGACAAAAATGACAAAAATAGAGTCTTTGGGTGTGCAAATAATAATAGATGCATGGGGATGTAAAAATATAGATAATGAGACATTAGTACGAGAATTTTTAGAAGAAAGTGTTAAATCTTGCAAAGCAACGCTTCTCTCTCTTCATACACATAAATTTTCTCCTCAAGGAATAAGTGGGGTCGCCATAATATCAGAGTCACATATATCTGTACATACTTGGCCGGAGTATAATTATGCCGCTATCGATATATTTACCTGTGGTAAGGACGTAGAACCATATAACACATTAGAAGTTGTTAGAAGAATATTCGATCCAGAGAATATTACGTTGAATGAATTAAAGCGAGGGGTCTCAGTTGGAATACTTTGTTGAGGATCATCCATATGCACCGCTTATCCCTATAAAAAAGAAGCTATTTGATGAAAAATCCAAGTATCAATATATAGAGATCTATGAGACAAAGCATCTAGGAAACATGCTCGTTTTGGACGGTGCAGTACAGACGACAGAGAAGGATGATTTCATATATCATGAGATGATAACATACCCCGCTCTGGCTATATCAAAAAAATCGGATGATATCTTGATAATTGGAGGAGGGGATGGTGGTGTAGCAAGAGAGATATTGAGGTTTAACAAACATGCAAACATAGAGCTTGTAGAGATAGATGAAAAAGTTATCGAAGTATCTAAACGATTTCTTCCAGAAGTAGCTTCGGCTTTAGATAGGATAAATGTAATAATAGACGACGGAATAGAATTCGTTAAAAAATCTAATAAGAGGAGAGATATCATAATAATCGACTCTACCGATCCTACACCGTATGCAGAGGGACTTTTTTCGAGAGAATTTTATGAATATGCCCATAAATTAAGCAGTATTCTTGTTACACAGACAGAAAGCCCTATATCCGATAGAAAAGTGCATCTTAAAACGATCGATAATATGAAGAGAGTCTTTAAATATGTTTATACTTATCTGGCATGTATACCAACTTATCCAGGGTCTATCTTTTCTTTTTCAATAGGGATGGATAAAGAGTTAAGAGAGATAAAAGATATAGATGTAAAGACCCGATACTATTCTAAAGAAAGATTCTTATTATCTATGGACGATTTTACGAAATGGGTTATGGAATAACTTATTTCCTATTAAAATTTTTTAATTTTTTCTCTCTTACTAAGAAATCTTTGACATAATGGATTCGAATATAAAATAGATGTAAGATGGGTGTTTTTATGATAAAGACAAGGATCAGAGATTTTGTGATTAGCAAAGATGATTGGATATTATCTGTGGTAGAATACGATAATAGGAACGGTATAAATTGTATGTTAAGATACGTGCCCGATCCTAAAGGCGAACGTGTAAAAGATAACAATGGTAAAAGATACAAGAAATTTGATTTTGATGAGGCTATCAGTTTTATAAAAAGTAAAAAACCCGAGTACCTCGTAGGTGATATTCTTCTAATATCTGAAAAAGATGTTAAAACGTTATTAAAACCTGAAGAAAGGCTTAAAGATGCAACAAACAAATCGGAAGAGTTAAGATTACTTGTAAACCTCTTAATAAAAGAGGGGGTAAGGGAAGATTGTATGGGTATTACAGGATCACGGCTTGTTGGACTACAAAATGATGATTCGGATATAGATTTTGTGGTTTACGGTAATGAATGGTATAAAGCAAGAGATAGAATAATAAAATTGAAGAAGCAAAGGGAGATAAACGAGATAGATGAGGATACATGGAGATTTATTTATAATAAAAGAAGACCTGAGATATCTTTTAATGAGTTTATCATCCATGAGAAGAGAAAAGAGAATAGAGGGTTGATTAACAATAGATACTTTGATTTATTATACGTACGAAGTTGGGATGAGATAAAAGATATCTATCTCCCGATCCAAAAAAGAAAGATATGCAGAAAGAAGATAGAGTCTACCGTAATAGGAGATAAATATGCATTCGATAGCCCGGCAATCTACGAATTAGATAAAAAAGATGAAGGAGTGGATATGGTAGTATCATTCACCCATACTTACGTAGGTCAGTGTTTTAAAGGGGAAAGGATAGAAGCAAGTGGTGTCTTAGAATATTGGGATGATAAAAAAATTTTAGTTGTTGGAACCACAAGAGAGGCAAGAGGAGAGTACATAAGATCTCTATCGCTTTTAGAAGATATAAGATAGAAGGAAGAAGATGAACGTATCCGCATCAGATATTAGGCAATATATGATCTGTCCTCGAATCGTGTATTTCCGAGAAGGAGATCGAGATAGGTGGGAGATGATAGATGAAAGATTTGTTAAACACCTTTTTATCAAAGAGATCTCGTTAGATGATCTCCTTTATTCGATAGATTGGGAGGACAGGGAGACTATAGAACAGTTGCTCTTAAAATCTCTTGTAAAGAGTGAGGATAGAATAAAAGAGATATATAAAGATGGTTTAAAGAATATCGATCAAGAAATTATCTGTACTGCAAAAGAGGATGTAAAGAGAGAGATTAAAAAGATTGCAGAACGGTTATGGAACAGGTTAAATACAGATGGATTGCTGATAAAACAATTAATGACACCCATAGAGGTCGAAAGAAGAATATACTTGGATAGATTGGGTCTACATGGAATAATAGATAAAATTGTGATATTTAACGATGAAGAGATTCCAAATATTGTAAAAACCGGAAATTCTCCAAGTATAAGCATCTGGAAAGAAGATAGAGCTCAGTTAACAGCATATATTATGTTATTAGAAGAAGAGACAGGAAGAATTATCAGTAAGGGTGTCGTAGAATATTTTAGATGCGGAAGACCTGTATTAGTCGAAATAAATAGATATGATAGACGGCTTGTTCTCAATATTAAAGAAAAGATAAAGAAGATACGAAGAGGAAGACTACCTGAACGCGAGGATAGAGTATTCTGTGAGCATTGTATATATAAAGATGAGTGTATAGTAACAAGAAGTTTATTATCAAAATTTTTCTGAAAACAAATGTTACGAACCTTTAGTTTGTAACGAATCTTCGATTCGTAACAGCGCAATGCTGGACTGTGTATCCAGAAACAGAAATCACCAGGAGGTGCAGGAACCGTAGGTTCTACATTATCAAAAAAATGAGTGACATACTCTGGTCGGAGAAATACAGACCAAAAAGGTTTGATGAGATCGTAGGGCAGGAGAGAGTAGTTGGTAGATTAGAAAGATTGGTAGAGAGTAAAAATCTCCCTCATATTCTAATAAACGGGTCCAAAGGGGTTGGTAAAACTATGCTTGTTCTTGCCCTTGCCAACGAGTTATACGGCGATCTGGTAGCAGATAATTTTACCATACTGAACGCATCTGATTTTTTCGATCTTGGAAGATCTTATCTGGATAAAGAGGCAAGATTTTCAAGATTTTATAAGAGGGACAAACCTGTTATATCTATCTTTAAGGACTCGATAAAAAAATACGCATCTATATTACCTTTTAATGCAGATTATAAGTTAATTTTTATAGATAATGCAGAAAATCTAAGGAAGGATGCTCAGGATGCATTAAGGCGGATAATGGAGAGATATTCAAATACGTGCAGATTTATATTTGCCACTACATCAAAATTTAACATAATTTCGCCGATAAGATCAAGATGTGTCGATATATTCGTACCTAAATTGGATAAGAACCTTGTATCGAGTATCTTGTTAAATATTTTGGATAAAGAAGGCATAAAAGTCACCAAAGATGGAGTAGAATCGATAAATAATGAACTATCAAACGATATCGAGTTTGGAATAGATGTGATACAATTTGCATCAAGAGAATACGGATTAATAAATTCAGATGCAATACGGTATTCAATAAAAGAGATTGGAAGATCAGAATTGGATATTTTGATAGATAAATTATTTGAGCAGAACAATGCAGATATCAAAAAAGAGATCGAAAAAATTACTTTGATAGAAGGTTACGACAGTAAAGAGATCATAGAATCTACTATTAAAAAGATAAAGAATATAAAAATCAGCGAGAGAAAAAAGGCGATAATAACACTGCTTATTGCAGATATAGAGCATGATATAGTAAGAGGAAGATACGACTTTATCCATCTTGAACGGCTATTTTTAAATCTTAAAATATTTTTGTTCTCTTAAAATACATATAAAATTAGGTTACCCTAAGTTTTATATACAAGATTATTATTTTAGTATTTATGCTTAGTAAGAGTGAAGAAGAATATCTAGAAGCAATGTATGATCTTATGGAAGAGGGAGAACGATTATCTACGAAGAATATATCTGAAAGATTAGATGTTAGTATGGCAAGTACGAGTGAGATGGTGAAGAAACTTTCTAAAAAAGGGTTTTTGGATTATAAGAGATATAAAAATATAGAATTAACAAATAAAGGATTTAAAAAGGCAAAAGAGTTAAAAAGAAAGCATAGGTTGCTTGAAACATTTCTTTCAACAATTTTAAAGAGGAAAGAGATTCATAATGAAGCATGTGAGCTGGAACATGCGATATCAAGAGAGAGTACCGATGCGCTATGTAAATATTTAAGTTGTCCTACAGAATGTCCAGATGGTAAAACTATACCGAAATGTGATGATAAAAATTGTGATGATTGTTTTACATCCATGTTAGATAGTCTTGAAATAGGCCAAAAGGCAAAAATTATAGATTTTCTTTGTGGAAAAAAAGCAAAAATGAGACTTAACGAATTAGGTCTGGTTCCAGGAAACTATATAGAAGTAATTAATAAAATTTCTACAGGCCCGGTCAAGATAAAAGTAAAACAATCTGAGATCGCGATAGGAAAAGGTCTTGCCAAAAAAATACTGGTGAAAAAAGATTATGAATGAAAAGAAGATAAAAATAGCTCTTGTAGGAAATACAAACGTAGGAAAAAGCGTAATCTTTAATAATCTGACAGGATTACACCAACATATAGGAAATTGGCCTGGAACAACTATAGAGCTGGCAGAAGGACGATTGAAATTTAGAGATTATTTGATTGATATCATAGATCTCCCTGGTATCTATTCATTCTCATCTTTTTCATCGGAAGAGGAGATAACAAGGGATTACATATTTAAAAATAATCCAGATATAGTTATAAACGTTTTAGATGCGTCCACGCTTGAAAGAAACCTTTATTTAACTTTGCAATTGATAGAGATGAGGATACCTCTGTTAATAGCACTAAATCAGGCCGATCTTGCGAGATCTAAAGGCATCTATATCGATATTGATAAACTTAGCAAGATTTTAGGAGTGCCAGTAGTTCAAACAATTGCAATAAAAGGGGAAGGATTTTCAGAATTACTTGATAAGGCAATATATGTCTATGAAAACAGACGTTCTTCACTCCTGGTTGAGAAATCGCCAGGAGGTGCGGGAACCTTGGTTCTGCATGAAAACAGATTAAAACCACAAAAGAAGATAGAGTATAGGAAAGAGTTAGAAGATGCGATCGAAAGGATATGTGAAAGATTAAACGAAGAAAGATATAAAGGATATCCTAAACGTTGGTTAGCAATAAAGATCTTAGAAGGAACCGAACCAAAAGATGTAGAAATAAAAGGTGTAGATGATATAATCCAACATCTTAAAGATCGTGTTAAAGATGATCTCTTCACATATATCTCAGCAGAAAGATATTTCGTTGTAACTAAGATAGTAAACGAAGTACAGACGATATTGAAGACAGAAGAATCGTTTATAGATAGACTAGATAGATTTTTTACAAATTATTTCACCGGCTCTATATTTTTTATAATCTTATTTTTATCTATATTCTATTGTATATTCTCATTCGGTGATTTTGTTAGCGCATTCCTTGAATCGATTTTATTAAATCTTTTTACTACCACAAGTGTTTTAGGCTTGATATATGAAGGGTTCGTTGCCGGATTAACGATCGTTCTTCCGTACATAATACCGTTCTATCTCTTATTCGGGATAATAGAAGATACTGGGTATATTGCCAGAGCCGCATTTCTGTCGGATGGATTGATGCACAAGATTGGAGTCCATGGAAAGGCAATAATACCTTTGATCATCTCGTTTGGTTGCAATGTACCAGGATGTCTCGGATGTAGGATAATTGAGGGGGAAAGAGAGAGAGAGATCTCGATATTTCTATCTACTTTGGTTCCCTGTTCCGCGATTAATATCGTGATAATGAGTATCGTTGGGAAAAACCTTGGTATAGAGTATGTTTTTCTTCTTTATGTTATTATTCTTGTTATCATAGCTTTTTTCGGAAAGATAGCATATAAATTTGCACCAGGAGAACCATTAGGTCTTATAATGGAGATGCCACCTCTTAGGAGACCATCTTTAAAGGTGATAGCAAGTCAGGCAACATATAGAACTATGAATTTTGTAAAGATAGCGTTTCCTATTATAATCCTCGGTAGTCTTGTTATCGGATTGCTTAATACGTTTGGATTGACAGGCACCATAGCAGATATATTGAGTCCTTTAATCGAAGAATGGCTATTAATTCCTCCATTAGCAGGTGTTGTATTGATATTTGGTATTGTCAGAAAAGAATTAACCGTTACTATGCTTTTAACTCTATTTGGAACAACAAATATATCTGCAATAATGACTGCACCTCAAATGCTGACATTTACTCTTACTACAATGTTATATGCTCCTTGTTTGGCAACAATTGCCGCTCTTGTCAGGGAGATAGGCATAAAAAAAGCAATATATATCGTATTATTCGAGACAGTCTTCGCCTTTTTAATAGGCGGTTTATTTGCAAGATTTTTATTGGTAATCATGTAAATAAAATAAAAAAGACTCACTGATTAATTGCTCTGTATGGATGTCATTCAATCGTATATATGTAGAGAAGATATACGTGGCATCACTTATCAACGCAATACTGTTTGATGTTTTCCATACGTTCTATCATAATGAAATTAAACAAATTTATAAGAGATATGATTAAACATAAAAATTATGAAAAATTTGGAACCGTTATTCAATCCGAGATCGATCGCTGTCATAGGCGCAACCAACAATATAAATAAATGGGGATTTTCCACCTTCTTAAGCATAGTAAGCAGTAAATTTAAAGGAGATATCTATCCTGTAAATATAAAAGAAGAGAAAATACTTGGCTATAAAGCATTTAAAAGAGTTACAGATATACCTGGCCCTGTTGATCTTGCTATTTTTGTTATTCCGGGGCCTAATGTACCTACAGTAATGGAAGACTGCGTTGAGAAGGGTATAAAGGCTGCAATTATTATATCTGCCGGATTTGCTGAGATGGGGGAAGAAGGAAAGATATTAGAGGATGAGGTTTTAAATATAGCAAGAAAGGGGAATATTCCTTTTGTGGGACCAAATTGCATGGGTATGTGGAGTGCTTCTTCTAATTTAGTAGCTTCTATGTTTCCAATCTTAATAAAAGATGGTCCCTTTGCTTTCGTATCTCAAGGTGGATGGTTAGGTGTCGCGATAGCAGAGTCCGCTTATGCTCGTGGAATTGGATTTCACAGATATGTTAGCTGTGGCAGAGCGATAGATATACAAATAGAAGATTATATAGAATATTTTGGCAACGATCCTGAAGTAAAAGTGATCATGGCTTATATAGAAGGATTAAATGATGGAAGAAGATTTATCAAGAAGGTTAAAGAGGTAACACCAAAAAAACCGGTTGTTGTGTTAAAACCTGGAAAGAGTGAAGTTACAGCGAGAGCGATAATGTCCCATTCGGGAGCATTTTGTGGGATTGACGAATTTTATGATACAGCTTTCAAAAAGTCAGGAGTAATCAGGGTAAAGAGTGAAGAGGAATTATTGGATGTCTCTATAGGGTTTTTATCAGAGATAGAATCGGGAATAAGACCTAAAGGCAGGAATGTCGCTATAATAACAGAGGGCGGTAGCATCGGTGTGGTTGCTTCAGATTTTTGTGCACAAAATGGGTTGAATGTTATCGAATTATCTAAAGATGTTATCGATTATTTTAATAGTATATTTCCTCCTCGATGGAGCCATGGAAACCCTATCGATCCTGCTGGAGATAGAAACTTTGTAGCTTATCTAAAAGCGATAGAGAAGGTTTTAGAATTAAATGAGATTGATTCATTGATTTTAGTCGGTATGGGAGGAATTTCCCATATATCGAGACTAATTGAAAGCTTTGATTTAGATATCAGAGATATTTTCACGAGGATAGATCTACCAAAGAGCATTCGATACATCCTTTATTCATTTATAAGAGTGATCACGACTTTAGTAGGAGGAAAGATTATAGATATTAAAGGATCTATCACAAATATGGTAGAAAAAATCTTATTCTCGAATAGGATAGATATTAATGAGTATGTCTCGATAATTCTAAATTTGATAGGACCTACAATAGGTTATTATGCATCAGCAGGAGACGAAAAAGATGCAAAAGAGTTTGTGTCCTTAATGAATCCTCTTATAAACTCGATAATGACATACAACAAAAAGGATATAGTATCTCTTATAGAAAAATTTATCCCTGATATCGTTGCCTCTATCTCATCCTTGATTATATCTAAAAAACTTGTAAATACCGAAAAAATATTAGAGATGCTCGATTATCTCTTAGGAATGCTCGTTTTAAACTGGGTACAAACCTATAAAAAACCTATAATTACAACCCTTGCATTTGAAGGGACGAGCAGATTAATAAAATTAAACACTGGTGTGTATTTCCCATATCCTAATCTAGAAAGGGGTGCGATCACTTTAGCCAAATTGGTCGAATATGAAGAATATTTAGAAAGATTAAAATAAGAGAAGATCCAACATCACGAATCTTCGATTCGTGAGCTACAAACCAAAGGTTTGTAACATCTCGATCAGTCTGTCTATCGTCAGATAAAACTGTTCTCCACTTGTTAAATTTTTCAACGTAAACCGATTCTCTTCTACCTCTTTTCTTCCAATTATAATCGCAAAATTTATTCCGACAGAGTTTGCATAGGAGAGTTGAGCCTTTAAGTTTCGTCCCATAATATCAGTTTCTACTATAAACCGCTTTCTGAGCTCTTTTGAAAGAGTGATAGCATGCCTTCTACATTCTTCGGTGGAAACAACGAGTATCCTCTTATCGTTTTTGCGCTCTTCTTTAACAACTTCCATAATTCTATCAAAACCGAGGGCAAAACCCCTAGTGTTTTCAGATTTTCCTCCAAACAATTCGATCAGTTCGTACTCACCACCACCACATATCTGTTTCTGGGCACCAAGCCCGCGAGAATAAATCTCAAAGACTATACCGCTGTAATAATCCAAGCCTCTTGCGATAGAAAAATCTAATATGGGATGTATATCGTATATGCTCAAAAGATCTAATATCTTTAAAATATCTTCTATCTCCTCCTTCTCTTCCTCACCAAAGATTTTTTTTATATCATCTATAGTAGATAGATCCTTTAAATCTAATAAAGCGAACAAACCTTCCCCATCTATCCTCTCGTCATCTAAAAAGGCATTAAGTGTGTTATAATCTTTTTTATCAATTAATCGGAATATCTTTCGCTGTTTTTCTTCATCTATATCGTTATTATTCCGTGTTATAGATCTTTTAAGGAGAAAAACATCACCTAAATGAAGATCAAAATTATTCAGACCGATAGATCTTAAGATATCCACAGAAAGAGCGATCATTTCAAAATTAGCTAAATCTCTCCTTCCACCTATTAATTCAATGCCAAATTGCCAAAACTCTCTAAAACGGCCTTTTTGTGGTCTTTCATATCTGAAACAATTATCAAAATAGTATAATCTTAACGGTTTTTGTCTATTTTGCATCTTATTGATATAAATTCTGATGACTGGTGCAGTGATCTCCGGGCGTAACGCAAGCATTCTTCCCCCTTTGTCTTTGAACGCATATATCTCATCGATTATACTCTCTCCTGATTTTAACGTGAACAGTTCGAGATGTTCGAAAGTTGGTGTCTTGATCTCTACATAACCCCACCTTTCAGCAGCATCTCTCATCTTTTTCTCTACAATTCTTCTTATATTCATCTCTTCAGGAAGAAAATCTCTCGTTCCTCTAGGTTTCTCGATCATTTATAGAATCTCCCATCCATCTAACTCTTCTTTTAATATAGAGAGCAATTTTGGCATATCTATGTTTATCGTTGGAAAGAATAACGGATAAACTCTCTTCTCATCAAGATAAAAATCTAATATGCAGAATACCTCTGTAATGTCATCATCCCAAAGGTAGACCGTTACTTTGTTATCAGTCTCATTCCTCTCTTTTTCAAGATGTGCATCGATCCCAAGATCTATTTTGACTCGTTCTATAAGTTTCTTGAATAGTTCTTCCATGAAAATCCCTCCCTCTCCATCACTATTGCAGAACATCCATCTTTGTAATAATAGGGGATGATATCTACCTCTTTAAAATTCATACTTTTATAAAGTCTTTTAGCAACCTCATTATCCTCTCTAACTTCCAATCTTATCTTTTTTACTCCTTTTCTCTCTAAAACATCGATTATTTTTTCTAATAAGGCTTTACCAATACCGCTGCCTCTATAATCTCTTAACACTGCCAGGCTGAATATCCGTCCAACTCTTTCAATGATTAATCCTACTACAAAGCCGACTACCTTGTTGTTAACGGTTGCCACATAAAAACTATCTGGGAAAAATTGATACAGTTCTATATAATACATAGAGTTATCTTCGTTAAATGCGTCTAATTCTAACGCTCTTACTTCTGGAAAATCGTTGATGCTAAACTGTCTGATTATTACTTGAGGAATATACAATCTTTTATTCACCTTCATAAAACTTTTATCTATAATCAATTAAACAATCTTATATTGATTTATGCTATATAGCGATTTGGCAGAATATATTATAAAAAAATATGGGAATAATAAAGTAATCGAGATCGGCGTTGGCAAAAATTTCCAGCTTGGAATATTACTTTATAAGGATACCGAATATATCGCCACAGATATTTTTATAGTAGAAAATGCCCCTTTTAAGATCGTTATAGACGATATCTTCGATCCAAAAATATCATTATACAAAAATGCTAGACTACTAGTCTCTATCAACCCACCAGAAGAGATTCAACCGGAAATTTGTAAACTTGGTAGGAGAATATCTGCCAATATAATAATAAAACCGTTAAATGGTGAGATAATAGATTTTAAAAAGTATTGTAGCAAGGTATCAATCATAAATTATAAAAATTCTTTCTTCTATGAATTACGCATAGAATGATAGATAATAAAATAAGATCTCTCATATCTTTATCTCCCTGCCAAACATCTTCATAAATTTACCAGGCAATCCTCGTATGTTTCCCCCTTTAAACATACCGAACGCTTTTTTCAGCGTCTTGTAATAATTTAAAAGATCTCTTACCTCTGCAATATCTGATCCCGACCCGATAGCGACACGCCGAATCCTACTACTATCAAAACAGGCGGGATTCTCAAGTTCATACTCTGTCATAGAGTCCATTATTATCTTGTATCTATCCAGTTTATACTTGGTCTTCTCATAATCTTTGTCTTTTAAATCAATCCCAAATCCACCAAAAGGGATCATCTGAAGGAGCTGATTAAACGGTCCCATCTTGTTTATCGCCTCAAACTGTTTATACATCTCTTTTAACGTAAATTTTCCTTTAAGCACCTCTTCTACAGCCATCTCATCGGGTTTAACCGATTCTTGTACCCGTTCCATCAGGGATTTAAGATCGCCCAGCCCAACCAGCTTGGATATGAAACTATCTGGATCAAACTTTTCTAAATCATCGATTCTTTCACCCACACCGATAAAAGCAATACTGCTACCTGTCTCGGATACTGCAGACAACGCTCCGCCACCTTTTGCCGTTCCGTCTAATTTTGTGATTATCACTCCGGTTATTCCGATAGCTTCGCTGAATTTTCTGGATTGAACCTCCGCCTCCTGACCTATTGCTGCATCCAGAACCAAGAATTTATGATCCGGCTTAAGTACTGCATTGATCTCTTTCATTTCCTGTATCAGGTCGTCTTCAAGAGCATGTCTTCCTGCCGTATCTACGATCTTGACTTCGTACTCTTTCATCTCATTCAGACCATTTTTTACCACATCTACAGCGTTTTCATTCCCTTTTTCACCATAAAAAGGAATACTATGAACTTTACACAGCTGCGATAGCTGATCGTAAGCGCCAGGTCTGAAAGTATCTGCACAAATAACACACGTCTTCAGTCCTTTTCTTTGGAAATATTTGGCGAGTTTTGCGGTTGATGTCGTCTTACCAGATCCTTGAAGACCAACCATCATTATGTTCTGACGTTTTAACTCAATCTCTGTAACTTTACCTAGAATATTTGAGAACTCTTCATAAATTATCTTAGAAATGTGCTCCTTTGCATCAAATCCTTCTAAAACTTCTTCTTTCAACGCTCTCTTTTTTATATTTTCAGATAGTTTCATAACGAGCTTTACATTTACATCTGCCTGTAAAAGAGCCCGTTGGACATCTTTTATGATCTCTTCCGCTATTTTTTTATCTATCTTGTTTAATCTTGCCAATTTATTAAATGTTTCTTTAAGAGAGTTGCCCAAATTACCCAAAATCATTATTATTACCTCTTTATTCTAGATCTATCAAATTTTGTCTTTAAAAGGTATGTAGCATCTTAGATTTTTATAGTATCTTAATATATGATAATCTTGCAAAACTTGTTTATTTAATAATATTTTTTGATCTGCTTTTATTTAATATTTATGTTATTCGTTAAAATAGGTAAATATGGTCACAAATGATTTAAAACAAGAATTTTATGATAACTTTCATCTTCCCCTATTAATCAATTTTCCTCCTCACTATCATTACCAAATATCTTATTCAACAACCAATCTTCTTGAAAAATGATTAAATCGTCGTATGATTGACCTGTGCCAAAGAAAAATATAGGTTTACCTGTGATATATGATATGGAAATAGCTGTACCACCTTTTGCATCAGTATCTAACTTCGTCAATATAGTTCCGTCCAATCCAATCGCTTCGTCAAAGAGTTTAGCCCGTTCTAAAGCATCGTTACCTGCAATAGCTTCATCCACGAATATAGTCAAATCCGGTGAGTTGATCCTTTTAATTTTTTGTAGTTCTCTCATCAGATTAGAATTTGTATGCATCCTACCTGCTGTATCAGCCAAGACCACATCTATACCTCTCGCCTTTGCATGCTCTATGGCATCATAAATAACTGCAGAAGGATCTGAACCGTATTGATGTTTTATAACCTTTAAACCAAGCCGTTCTCCATGAATTTCAAGTTGCTCTAACGCACCAGTCCTGTAAGTATCGCCTGATGCAAGCACAACAGAATAGCCTTTATCTTTAAGCCTCTTTGCAACTTTTGCTATAGTAGTAGTCTTACCTGTACCATTAACTCCTACAAACAGGATTACTACAGGTTTATCGCTCTTTTCTATTATCTCATCGAAAGAAAGGCCATCGTTCTTTATAACATTCTTTATACTCTCATACAATACATCTTCGACTATTTCATCTGTATGAGCAAGCAATTTTTTTTTTCTACCTATCAAATTAGATTTAACGCTCGATACTATCGCTTCTACCACAAGCAACGCCACATTACCCTCCATAAGAGCCAATTCTAGATTCCATAACGGTTCTTCTAAATCTTTTTCGTTTAATATGCTCTCTCCTTCGAGAAGGAAAGTTTTTGCTTTTTTTATAAAACCCAATTTTTGAGCTTTTTCCTCTTTGGAGAGATCTTCTTTTTTGCTTATCGTCTCTATCTCATCTTCTAAGGATGTTACCTTTTCCTTATCTTTATCATGTATCGTCCTACTGATCGATTCTTTAACCGAGGATAACTTTTCTCTTAATGATTTAAACATTTTATACGATCTATAAAAGTATCTTTATTTTGCCAACTCTTCCAACTTAGCACGCAGATAAACAAGCGTTTTGTTTATTTTATCCAATTCAACATTTACATTACTAATAGACTCATTAAATTGTTTTTTCCTCTTTTTCAGAAACTCTTCTGCATCGCTTGTATCTTTATATAGGTTATAGCCCCCGCCAATGTTGATCAATACATTGTTGTAATTATTTAGTACAGCACTTACAAAAGTTCCGCCGCCAATCGGCATAAATACTTCTGTATTCTCAACATTCTCTTTTTTTTTATTTATTAAAAAAGTTATAAACTCCAAAGCATTATCACACTCTTTTATCGAGATATCTAATAAAGCTCTATGCCTCTGAAGTAGATTCATACGTTCTTCATAATTCTTAAATAAAATTAAATTTTTCTGAATCTCTGCATCTTTATCAATTTTTTTACTCTGTTCATCGTTATCCATATTATTAAACCTCCTTTGTTAGATAAACTGAAATACTTCTTCAACCCTTGCAACCTCAGGACCGGTTGTATTGCTTCCTGCTATATATCCTTTCGAGTTTACGATAAGGCCACTGCCTATAAGCGGAGAACCAAAATTGATCGTACCTACACCCAACGGGACATCAAAGATCTTTTCCAAAACTTCAATATCATCCCTCTTGATATACGGATTCACCAACAACCCTTTATTAGTTACTGCCGCCGCTTTTCCAACAGCGTTATACCTACCAACGTATCCTCTATAGACAGTAACACCTAAAAAGTCCTCTATAAGTTTTATAGATTTATTAGATAATTCTGGATGGACTAATGCACCCTTATCATTGATTAATATCAAATTTCCGCACGCATTCATTCTATCATAAGATCGTTCAACGCGTATAACTTTTTTGATAGGTTCTATCTCTGAATCTGTTGCGTACCTAGATACCAAAAAACCTCTTGAATTACCAACAACAAGCGACCCTATAAGGCTTGATCCGTTTATCAAGGTCGATATTACTTCAACATCGAGTTTTTCTGCTATCATCTCCTTTACTTTATCGTTAAAGCTCTTCGGTACGATAGCATAATCCTCATTAATAGAGACAAACACACCGATATTTATATTACTTACGTCTTTTTTCGGTAAATTAATCAGCGACAAGTTCAGCATCCACCTCTCCATCCTCCGATTTTATGGTTCTAACCCTTATAACATGTGGTGGTTTTTCAGCGCCTCTCTCCCAGATTTTTTGGTTTATTGATTTAGATAGGTATACTTTATCCTCATTTGTATGGCTATGCCTCGCAATAAACCTCCTAATCTCTTTTATTGCTGCTTTAGACCGTTTCCATCGTGCTATTTTCACAAAAATCCTTCTTAACGGAATTATATAAATATTCTCTTCTTCTACCATTCAATACTCTCCTTGATCTTTAATACATAACTTGGATATTCTTCCAACTACAGTTATTTATCAAGTTTCGTCCTTCTCCAATGTCTTCTTTTTGGATGAGACATAACATTTCTATTTGTTTTAAGAATAACCCATGCCGGAAGTCTTCTATTCTGGTTCGTATATTTAGCAAGTCTTATCTTCATACCCTTTGTCTTTTTCGACATAGTTTTCACTCCTTTTTTTTTTTATCAACAACTAAAGAATGAAGATGTTTTTTTGGAAATATCTTATCTACGGTATCTTTACCGTAACGATCGGAGATGAACATTCTAATCTCATATTCATAATCGGATCTGCAACTCATATCTTCCTCTTCACGTATAATAAAAAATCTGTTTACGAGTGCATCTATTATCTTTCTGCCAAACCCCGCTAAAGGTCTTACATAACTTATGCTGTATCGATCTTCTAGACTTTTTATTTCATTATAATTTAAAAGTGGAGCCCTATCGTCTCTTCTTGTACCATCTGCAAGTATATCATATCTATCCATAGATGCGGCATATTCCAGGGCTTTTTTATGTATATAATTTAATCCATTATTTGGAAAACCATCATTAATCATAATTCTGGCTGCCTCATCTACCACATCCTCAAAAAAAACCGTCTTGTAGGGAAGACCAATTTTTGCTGCAACGTTTTTTGCGGTCTCCCAATTTTGAGATAAACCAGTAGAAAACGTTAACAACTCTACATCAAAATAATTAGATAATATCAAAGATGCCAGAGAACTATCTTGCCCACCACTAAATAAGACCGCAGCGATCATATCCTCTTTATTTTAAAATCTTTCTTCTTTGGTTGTATCTGTTTAAGTAACAATTTTAGTTGTTCATCTGTTATAACAGATCTTAATCTTCCACTTGACGCAAGAGATATTAATTGATTTTCCAACACCTCAACAATATCAGGTTTTGTCAATCTTAAGTTATTTAATCTATCTCTTGCCTCTATCGTCATTATTTGCCTTAATATTTCTCGTTTTTTTGTTTCATACTCTCTTCTTGCCTCTTCTTCTCTCTCCTTTTGTATTATATTATTTTGTTGAGAAGAGATCATCTCTTCCAATCTTTTCCTCTTAATTTGATCTAATTCATCATCTATCATATCACATCATTTTATCTTTGAAATATTAATAAAATCGTTCACATAATAAAAATTAGTATTTTTTAAGTTCGTTAGATATCTCCTTCTCAATCTCTTTTTTAATATCAAATGCTAGATTATCCATCAAGGATCTTCCCTCTGCCGTTATAATTCTACCTTTTTCTGATTTTTTTACGATGTTCAATGCTTCTAATTGTTGAACTCCATTACGTATAATGGATCCACCTCCTTTTTTAAATCTATGCGGCTTTGATCCCCGATTTTTGGATCCACCATACATAACTCTAAGTTTTTTTATACCTATCGGCTCGTTTATGTAAATCTTCCTTGCCATAGCAGCACATCGGATATACCACCAATCTTCATCGATAGGGGCGCTCTCTTTTTGTACACCAGTTCTAATATATTTAACCCATTCGGGTGGAACAATTTTTTTATCCTCTTTTAATTTTTTTGCCAATTCTTTTATAAATATATCTGCAGGTATGTCATACACTGTAACCATCTAAAAAAATAACCCTCCTTTAATCCTTTAATATTTAAGTTCTTTTTAAATTTTTCCACTATTTATAGGTAATCCAATCGATCAACCAAATAGGTTGAAGGTTGATAACACATAATATAAATTTTTGCACACTTGTAAACATATCATTTTATATTATAACTTATATATAATCTTATATATCAAGACATAACATAGTAATGTATAAAAATGCAACATAAATGTTGTTACATAAAAGCTTTTACGTAAATATTGGTTGATTTTATTGACAATTATTCTACCTCTTAATAATTAAAATAAAAAGATATATATATAAGAAAAATAGAAAAATAGAATACTAATCTTATTAATATCAAGATAAATACAATTAGTCCCGCCTTAACTCAATGGTAGAGTGCGCGGCTGTAGTACGTTTGCACAATAATAGTGTATTACCGCGCAGATACCGCGATGTTCCCGGTTCAAATCCGGGAGGCGGGATTTTTTATTAAAGATTGATATCCACATAACTTTTTTCGATGCTTATATACGTATAGGCTCTGCACCATCATGATCCATGATATGACTATTATTGCTAAAAGGATACAGTGTGAATAAACTGATAGTTTATTGAGTTAAGTCCAGAGATAATTTTTATCTCTGGGTTGTTCTCGTCTTCGGTCATCGATTTTTATGAGTATTGTATAAAGAATGAATTGGATGTGCCTGCAGTTAGAGATAAAAAGATATATCAGATTTATCCAGGATGGGATTTTGGTAGTCCAAGATGGATCTTAGGATTGATGTATATCGCGAACAAAATTCATCCTGAGATATTTAATTTTAACATATATGCTGAGGCAGATTTATTTTACAAGAAATTTTATAGGCTAAAATTCTCCTTGATAGAACCCAACAGGTCATTCCACAAAGCATCAGCAAGATGAATATCCTTATATCTGCATATTGATGATATACATACAAAGAGGTTATATAACCCATGAAATATCTTGATCTTTTTAAGAATAAAGATAAAGTGTGTTTATCCATAGCAGGGTCAGATTCGAGCGGTGGTGCTGGAATCCAGGCAGATATAAAGACTTTTTCGATGCTTAATATATCATCTGCAACTGTAATAACCGCAGTAACCGCACAAAATTCTAGTGGTGTTAAAAATATACTTGTATGCCCAGAAGATTTTGTATTGGACCAGTTAAACGCAGTATTTGCCGATGGAAACATCTGTGGGATAAAAACAGGAATGTTATACTCTAGCGGGATAATAAAATTGGTTGCATCTTTTCTGTCAGATCTTGATATCCCTATTGTAGTAGATCCTGTAATGACTGCAGAAGCCGGTGGAAGGTTGATAGACGATGACGCACAGAAGATCTTACAAGATCTACTTCTACCAATCTCTACGATAGCAACGCCTAATAAGATGGAAGCAGAAAAAATTGCCGGTGTTAAGATAAAATGTGAGAAAGATGCAGAGATCGCTGCACGAAAAATCTTTGACTTAGGAGCTAAAATAGTTATTGTGACAGGAGGGCACTTAAATGGTACGGATATATATTTTGATGGAGATCTAGAAAAAATAAAAGGTAATCTTATAGAAGGTAGAACACATGGTGCAGGTTGTACTTACTCTTCTCTGTTGTTGTCCTTGCTTGTTATGGGATATACTCCATTAGAATCTGCAAAAATAAGTAAAAGGTTTTTAGAGCGATCTATCGAAGCATCTAGAATGATAGGTGAAAAAGGTGGATCTGTAAATCAGACTATCTGGCTTCTAGATGATTTTGATAGGTTTAACACGTTACAAGAGTTAAAAGAGTCTTTCTATAAGCTAATATCCATAAAAAAGTTAGGAACTATTATTCCAGAAGTTGGGAGTAATTTTGGATTATCCATCCATTATCCAAAGAGTTTAGATGATATAGCTGCTGTAGAAGGTAGGATAACTAAAATAGATGAAAATAAGGTTAGATATGGTTGCATATCTTTCGGATCGAGCGAACATGTCGCAAGGATGATTTTAACGGCTAACAGATACGATAAAAGGATAAGAAGTGCTATAAACATAAGATTTTCAGAGGATCTATTGGACATATGCAGAAAAGTTAATCTCTCAATGGCAGAATTTGATAGAAAAAACGAGCCAAAAAATAGGAGTACGATGGAATGGGGTGTATCAGAGAGTATTAAAAAGTTTGGTAATCATATCCCAGACGTAATATACGATCAAGGTGGTGTTGGAAAGGAACCGATGATACGTATATTTGGTGAGTCGGCTTATAGTGTTGTAGAAAAGATTAAAAAGATAATAGAAAATCTTTAGATCTTCAGTCAATTTTAAATATTATTAAAATCAAGCCATGAAAAGATGACAGTTAAAACTACAATGATTAAAACTTTGGCAGAAGACCTTTTAGAGAGATACAACAAAGAGTTCACGTTAGATTTTGAAAATAACAAAAAAAAAGTTGAAGAATTTACGGATATCACAAGCAAAAAGATCAGGAATATGATAGCTGGACGTATAACTCGTATTTTGAGGGTTAGATCCAAAAAAGCTCCATTGATACGGAGTGAATTTAATGAGGTTTGAAGGTATCATAGCAGCAATGATAACACCGTTCACAAAAGATGATATGATTGATGAGGAAGGATTAAGACGTAATATCGAGTTTCTTGAGAAAAATGAGATAGATGCAATAGTTCCTTGTGGTACCACTGGAGAGTCGGCAACACTTTCTCACGATGAGCATAAAAAAGTCATAAAAATAGCAACAGAGACAGCACATGTTCCTGTTTTGGCAGGAACTGGGTCAAATAGTACGAAGGAGGCGATAGATCTATCCTTATATGCGGAAGACGTTGGGGCGGATGGTGTACTGGTCGTTACACCTTATTATAACAAACCAAATGAAACAGGAGTTATAAAACATTTTGAGGCCATAGCAGATAAGATCAATATTCCAATAATCATGTACAACATTCCGTCCAGAACAGGATTGAATATGCCGCCAAACTTGGTAGCAAGACTGGCTGATATAGACGGGATTGATGGTATAAAAGAAGCGTCAAACAACATATCACAGATCTCCCAGATTATAGAGTTAACACAGGATAAAGAGTTCTATCTCTTATCCGGAAATGATGATCAGATATTACCGATCTTATCTTTGGGCGGAAAAGGTGTTATATCCGTTGCAGCAAACATAATCCCGAGAAAGCTGAAAGAGATGTACGATTCTTTTATAAAAGGGGATATAGATAGAGCAAGAGAGATACATTACAACCTTTCTCCTTTATTTAGAGCACTCTTCATAGAGACAAATCCGATACCTATTAAAGCTGCATGTAATATGATGGGGCTTGCTGCTGGTAATTTAAGGCCTCCTCTCGCCAATTTATCAAAAGAACATGAAGATATATTAAAAACTATTTTGAAAAAATATTTAAAGGAATGATCTACCTTGATAAAAGTGATGGTAGGTGGTGCAAACGGAAAAATGGGGTCTCAGGTATGTAAGAGCATTATGATGGAGGATAATTTAGAATTGGTTGCAGCTGTCGATATAAACGGGGTAGGTAATTTAATAGATGATATCGAGATAAAAGATGCAAGTAATATAAAAGATATCTTCAAGTACCTAAGACCAGATGTATATGTGGATTTTACCTCACCTGATGCAACAATCAGAAATATAAAAATAGCTATAGAAAAAGGAGTAAAAAATCTTGTAATTGGTACTACTGGTTTTTCTAAAGAACAAGAAGAAGAGATAGCAAATCTCGTAACTGGTAAAGTTACCGCGGTGATATCACCTAATTTTTCTATAGGGGTTAATGTCTTCTGGCGAATTATAGAAGAGGCTGCAAAATATCTTAACGGATATGATTTCGAGATCGTAGAGATACATCATAGATACAAGAAAGATTCTCCAAGCGGAACGGCTAATAAGATATATAATATACTATGTAATGTAACGGGTAAAAAAGTTCCAAAGTATGGGAGAGAAGGTTTTTCAGAAAGAGGCGAAGAGATAGGGATACATTCCGTCCGTTTAGGCGATGTTGTTGGGGATCATACAGTCTTTTTTGGAGGAGATGGAGAGAGGTTAGAGGTAACACATCGAGCACATAGTAGAGAAGCATTTGCATCTGGTGTTATACGATCGATAAATTGGCTATTTGAGACTAAGAGGGATGAGAAGATATACTCGATGACGGACGTCCTCGGTTTTTTTAGATAAGATTTTATATTAAGATTCGTTGTATGATTATTCAAAATAAGAAAAATATAAATATAGAATATAGATAGGGATTATCTTATCGAGGTGATATAAAAAATGCCAGCAAAGGTAGATGAAGAGAAGTGTGAAGGTTGTGAGACATGCGTAGATGAATGTCCTGTAGAAGCGATAACCATGAACGAAAATGGAAAAGCTGTAATTGATGAGGACGAATGTATAGATTGCGAAACTTGCGTAGATGTCTGTCCGAATGATGCCATTTATATGGAATAATCTTAAGGATAAATCGCCGCGTCTCAGAGATTTGTTTTAATAATAGATTAAGGTCAATATTTGAGTCTGGTATATCGATATTTCCCATATATTTATATAATGGTAGATTATAACCTTATTAAGCATTTTTATTTTTTTAGTTAGCTTATCTTGGTTTTATTATATTATTAAATTAAACACATTATTTAAAAGAGGTGCTAGATAAAGTGATGAATTATAACAGTAAGGAAATCTTTAAAGGTACAACAACAGCAGGGATAATATGCAAGGATGGTATCGTATTAGGTTCTGAAAAGAGAGCGACAAGAGGCAATTTTATTGCTAGTAAAGATGCACAAAAGATATACAAGATAGATGACACAATTGGAATAACTACTGCCGGAGGCGTTGGAGATGCACAAAGGATTGTTAGGATTATAAGAGCAGAGGCTAATATTTATAAGATGAGAAACAAGGCATCTATGTCTATCAAAGCAATCTCAACACTTCTTTCTAATATTTTAAACGAGAACAGGTACTATCCGTATATAGCAGATTTAATAATCGGTGGTGTAGATCAAACGGGTTCTCATCTATTTTCTGTAGATCCTGTCGGTGGTATGATAGAGGAAAAAAAAGCCGTTTCGACAGGGTCAGGTTCTCCTATTGCATATGGCATCCTGGAGAGCGGGTATAGAGAGGGTATCTCTATGAATGATGGAGTAGAACTTGTAGTTAAAGCAATATTTGGTGCGATAAGGAGAGATTCTGGATCAGGAGAAAATATAGAGGTTGTAAAGATTGGAGGGGAAAAAGGCCTCGAAAAAGTAGATGAGTCTGTCATAAAGGATATAATATCTAATATAAACTATTATTAACAAAAATAGTTCTTCCTATTTTATTAATTTTATAATATTTTGTAATCATTGGTAATATCTTCGAATTTAGAATTTGGTTACTTTTATCTTCGGATATTAAGAAGTAATAGACATCAATTAGTATGAATACCGATAAAACGCTTGATGATTTATTTGATAAAATAAAAGAGATAATAGGAGACTCTGTTAGCTTAACTGGGATAGATTACGAAGGACCGGATATAGTAATTTATACATCTAGCCCGGAAATATTTGCCGAGAACGAGAATATTATTCGTAATTTAGCCAGAGATTTAAAGAAAAGAGTGGTAATTAGACCAGACAGAAACGCTTTGACAGATCCAGAAAGTGCAATAGAAAAGATAAAAAGTATCGTACCTGATGATGCAGAAGTAAAGAATTTTTATTTTGATACGGAGAAGGGAGAGGTTACAATTGAGGCATATAAACCAGGATTGGTGATAGGTAAACGTGCGGCAACGTTAAGAGAGATATCAAGAATTGTTGGTTGGTCTCCAAAAGTAGTACGTGTTCCACCGATCGAGTCGCAGATCATAAAAAACACGCGAGATTTTTTAAAATCTGTAAGTAACGATAGAAGCGATTTTTTAAAGAGGGTTGGGCACTCCATCCATAGAGAAATTACTTCCAAAGAAAAGTGGGTTAGAATCACTTTTTTAGGTGGATGTAGAGAGGTCGGAAGATGTGCCTATCTTTTATCAACACCGGAGACAAAAATTTTGATAGAGTGTGGCATCAACGTTAATTCTGAAAATAATACTTACCCTTTCTTAAATTTACCTGAGATCACACCTTTAAATGACTTGGATGGTGTTGTGATTACACATGCTCATCTCGATCATAGTGGGTTGGTTCCTTTATTATACAAATATGGATACGATGGTCCTATCTACTTGACATATCCAACACGGGATTTAATGACCCTTTTACAACTGGATTATATAGATGTCTCTGCCAGAGAAGGTAAAGAGATACCGTACAATTCTGCAATGGTTAGAGAGGCTTTAAAACATACAATACCAATTAACTATGGCTCAGTAACTGATATCGCACCGGACATGCACCTAACTTTACACAATGCTGGGCATATTCTAGGTTCAGCCTCGGTACATTTTCATATAGGGACAGGACTATGTAATGTAGTATTTACAGGAGATATGAAGTACGAAAAGACGCTTTTATTCGATCCGGCAACCGTAAATTTTCCGAGAGTAGAACAGCTTATCATCGAGTCAACATACGGTGGATCAAAAGATTTACAACCATCGAGAAGATGGGCAGAGAAAAGGTTGCAAGGGCTTGTAAACGAAGTAACAGCCAAAAACGGGAAAGTTTTAATTCCTACTTTTGCAGTCGGGCGAAGCCAGGAAGTTATGATAGTGTTAGAGAATGCTATACGAAACAAAAATATAGAAAAGTTGCCGATATACCTTGACGGGATGATCTGGGAAGCTACTGCAATACATACTGCATATCCAGAATATCTCAATAGTAACCTGAGAAATATGATATTTCACGACGATCTAAACCCTTTCCTATCCGATTGTTTTATAAGGGTAGATTCTGCAAGTAAAAGAGATGAAGCAATGGAGAGTGGTCCGGGAATAATTCTTGCAACATCAGGTATGCTTAATGGGGGACCAATATTGGAATATTTAAGACATCTAGGCCAAAATGATAAGAATATGCTTATTTTTGTCGGATATCAGGCAGAAGGAACATTAGGAAAAAGAATTCAAAATGGATGGAAGGAGATTCCACTCTCTTCTGATGGAAGGACAGATGTAATAAAGTTAAATTTAAATATTCAGACTGTAGATGGGTTTTCAGGACATTCGGATCGGCAACAACTTATGGAATATATCAAAAATCTTAATCAAAACCCCAAACAGATTTTTGTAACTCATGGCGAAGAGAGTAAATGTATAGATTTCGCAAATAGCATCTATAAAAGATACAAAATAGAAGCCATTGCACCAAAAAATTTAGAAACGGTTCGTCTGTTATAAACAGATAGTTTTGAAAGTTTAATTTAAACATCTTTGAATTGAGGAATGATCTCCTTGCTATAGATCTCCAAGGTATGCTTAGGATTTGGACCCATATTGATTAAAGAGAGATGTTTTACACCGGCATCTCTGTATGATTCTATCTTCTTGATACAATCTTCTACGTTTCCTGTAATAGAGAACTCTATGGCTGCCTTGGTCGGTATTAACGTTGTATATTTTATATATTTCTCTAAAAGCGATTGATCTGTTGGTGAGATTTTAGTAAAATTGGCGGATAATAGATCATCTGGTATATCATAACCAGCATCTTTTAATATACTCGGTTGAGGAATGATAAGACTCTTCATAGAATCTATAACAGAGTATGCCTCTTCCCGATCATCGGATATAGCGGTGTATAAATACGCGTTTGGTTCTATATCATCTATAGATCGGCCTTTATCAATAGCAGATTTTTTTATGATTTCTAGACGATTTTTATACAATTTTGGGCTTAAAGGTAGAGGCAACCAACCATCAGCCAATTCTCCAGTAAGTTTTAGCATACGTGTACTGTTTGCAGCAAAATAGATAGGTACCCTATCCCTAACTGGCTTTATCTGTAGAAAAGCATCTTTCAATCTCCAAAACTTGCCATCATAATCGAAAGGTTCGCTAGACCAAAATTTTCTTATTATTCTTACTGCTTCTATTAACCTAGAGACAGGTTTATCCCATTTTATACCAAAAGGATCCAAATTCATACTTTCTCCTGCACCTAAACCAAGAATTGCCCTGCCTTTCGATATCTGATCCACCGTTGCTACCTTTTGTGCCAAAACTGCTGGATGAAATCTATGAGGATCACTGACACATGTGCCAAGTAAAGCATTCTCTGTCTTAACTGCAACCGCGCTTAAAAATGTCCATGCATCAGGAACAAAATCGCCAGATGGCATGAACAATATATGATCTGGAACCCATACCGATTCAAATCCTGCCTCTTCGTTGATACGGGCGATATTTACAAGTTTGTCAACGGGTGTTGTTGGAATCGGTAGATAAATACCAAACTTTATGCTTTTTGACATTTGATGAACCTCTTTTTAAAGATAAATTTCGCTATTTATAAATTTTGTCATGACAAAAGGATTAAATAAAAGTATGATAGCGTATTAACTGATGGTACAGATCAAAAATGCTTTAATTAAGACATGGAACAAAGAAGGTTTGGTAGATTTTGCAAAAGCATTGTTAAGATTTGGTATTTTAGTAAAATCGGATGAAGAAGGATCGGAATTTTTTATAAGAGAAGGAATCAATACAGAAAATCTTAATATATCATCCTATCCAGATATCGATGAAGATATTATCGTGATAAATTTAAAACCGATAAGTTTAATAGATGATAAAGAACTTCTAGGATATTCTAATCTTATATCACTTATAAACAACGGAGCTAAAAGTTACGAAAAACATCTAACGATAGTCGATCCAAAAGATTACAATGAGGTAGTAGAACGGCTGAAAGACGACAGGATCGATTTAAAGTTTAGAAAAAGACTTGCAGCAAAAGCATTGAATTATGCCATAAAATATGATATACATCTTGCAAAGATTATATATGATGATAAATTTCCCGATATTTTGAACATGAGTTTTGAGAAGCGGGAAGACTTGAAGTACGGTGAAAATTATCATCAGAATGCCGCCTTTTATCTATCGAACAACGGATCTTCGGAATCTATATCTTCAGCTATACAATTGCAAGGTAAAAAACTCTCGTATAATAACGTTATGGATGCAAACAATGCCATAGAATGCATTAAAGAGTTTGATAAACCGACAGTAGTCATAATGAAACATGCAACACCGACAGGTATAGCATCATCCAATAATCTGGTACAGGCATGGAAAGATGCTTTTGAAACCGATACAGATTCACCATTTGGAGGAATTGTATCTATAAACAGAGAAATGGATAAAGATTTGGCCGAAGAGTTATCCAAATTGTTTTTAGAGATTATTATAGCACCATCTTTCAGTGACGAGAGTAGAGAGATACTTGGTAAAAAGAAAAATTTGATCCTTCTGGAGGTTAGAGGGATTGATAGACCATCGATAAAGGAAGATCTAGAGTTTAGAAGCGTATCCGATGGATTGATAATTCAGGATAGAGATACAAAGAAGATGGAATATAAAGATTGGCGAGTTGTTACAGAAAAGAGACCGTCTGAAGAAGATATTGAAACAATGGTCTTTGGATTTAAATGCGTAAAATGGGTACGGTCTAATGCTATAGTCTTTGTGAAAGATAATAAGACCGTAGGAATCGGTGGAGGTCAGACTTCTCGTGTAGATTCTTCACGAATTGCCATTAATAAAGGAAAAGATAGAATAAATGGGTCAATAATGGCAAGCGATGCATTTTTTCCCTTTAGAGATGCAATAGATGTAGTAGCAAAGAGATATAAACTCAAAGCGATTATCCAGCCTGGCGGATCAATAAGGGATAAAGAGATAATAGATGCAGCTAACGAGTATGGGATTCCAATGGTATTTACCGGACGAAGATGTTTTAAACATTAATAAGGATACATAGATTATAGGTAATAAAAATAAAAAGATAAAAGGCAATCGATGATTAAGATAATCATCGTTTAACCAAAAAGTCTATCGTATTCACCGTTTTCTATCTTTTTCTCCATCTCTTTTGGGGGAAGATCTTCAACTTTTACTCCTACCGATTGACATGTCCCTATTACCTCTTTTACAGCATCCTTTAATTTATGGGATAGCATGGAATTAATCTTTATTTTTGCTATTTTTTTAACATTATCAAGGCTTATGTTTCCAACAAACTCCTTTCCTGGCTGAGAAGAGCCTTTTTCTAACCCTACTTCTTTTTTAATAAGTTCAGCTGTAGGAGGAGACCCTATCTCGATAGAAAAGCTTTTATTATCCTCTATTATAACCTTCACGGGTATCTGCATACCCTCAAACTCTTTAGTTACTTTGTTTATCTCATCTACAATCTGTTTAATGTTAACACCAAGTGGGCCAAGCGCCGGTCCTACCGGAGGACCTGCAGTGGCTTTACCACCAGGTACCAAAAATTCTACAATATCTGTCATTTTTTATCCTCCGTATCTGAATCTATTACTCTAATAGAACTACCTTTTACTGTTACAGGGATTATCACCATCGATTCAAAAAATTCTACAGTTATTTCTTCTTTGTTAATATCAACCTTTTTAACTTTTGCTTTCTCCCCTTTAAACGGGCCGTTTATTATCTCTACAATATCACCTATCTTAACCTTTGCAGCAGAAGGCTGTGGCATCAAAAATGGTTCGATCTCTGATAACGGGACGCTTCCTTTTATAATACCTTTTGCATGCGGTATACCCTTGACAATTTCTTCAATCTCCTCCAATACTCCTCCTTCAATCATAAAATAGCCTTTTAATCCATAAGGCACTAAAATAGATGCAATACTTGTCTTGTCCATTGTATTTATCTTGGTCATTATCATATCAGCCACGTTTCTCTCTTCTCCTGCAACCGTCTTTACTATATATATATTTAAATCGACATTGCTCATTCTACAACCTGTATTTTCTTAAAATAAGAACAAGAAAGCTAGATAGATTCCAAACCCAGCCAAACCTATTATAAATAAACTTAATCCCGTTACTTTACAGGTAGTTTTAAATTCGTCCCAGTTTGGCCTCTCCGTTATCTTGAGTATCAGGACATATCCGTTTAACCTTTCCTTGATATTAAACCTTGCAGTCATCGTACAAAATCTATACCATATTCCTTTTGGCTATCTCTAGGGCTTTTACTCTTTCCAAGAATCTGAGGAGATTTAACCCCCGTTATTATAATCATAACTCTGATCTTGTTTTTTAAATCAGGATCTATCTGTGCACCCCATATTATATTTGCATTGGTGTTTATATTTCGATAAATTTCTTCAACAATGCCTTGTGCCTCTGTAATTGTCATATCGGGACCACCACTAACGTTTACCAAAGCAGACGTTGCATCAGAGATATCCATATCTAGTAATGGGCTTTTTAAAGCCTTCTTAATAGCTTCGATGGCTCTATTCTCCCCATCTGCCTCACCCAACCCGATCATTGCCACACCACCATCGTGCATTATCGTCTTAACATCGGCAAAATCTAGATTGACAAGACCTGGCTTGGTAATAAGCTCGGTAATACCTTTTACTGCCCTCATCAAAACCTCGTCTGCGACTTTAAAAGCAGCTTGTAATGGTAGTCTTGGTACTGCTTCTAACAATTTATCGTTAGGTATTACGATTACAGTATCGGATGCTTTTCTAAGTTTCTCTAATCCAATCTCAGCATTTTTTGCCCTAATAGTCCCTTCTGCAGTAAAAGGAAGGGTAACAACAGAAATAGATAAAGAGCCAGCATTTTTAGCACATTCAGCCACAATTGGAGCACTACCTGTTCCAGTACCACCGCCAAGACCGCATGTTATAAATACCATATCTGATTCGTTGACAGTATTTTCAATATCTGACTCGCTTTCTTTAGCTGCTTTCTCTCCTATTTGAGGAATACCACCAGCACCAAAACCTTTTGTACATTTTTTCCCGATTAATAATTTTTTATTCGCCCGTATATTCAAAAGATGTTGTGCATCTGTGTTCATAGCTATCAGCTTTGCACCCTCGATTCCTTCGTCCATCATTCTGTTGATCGTATTACAACCGCTGCCTCCGCATCCGACAACAATTATTTTAGTCTTAATGCTTTTTAATATCTTCTCCAGTTCTAGTTCTTCTTCTGTAATATTCATATTATCCTTATTAATAGAATAGATCGATCCCGATTTTTCAGTCTGAAAATCGTTTTCTCTTTTTACCTTTTTTAAAGCATCATTAACAATGGATTCCATAATTAGTGCCTCATTTAAGATATTTATCTGACAAGATACAATATCGAATAAATCATTCGATTTTAATGGTTTTATTATTTATAAAACTATCTCATATAAATAATTTTATGAGTATTGATTTATTTTATATACGGCTTTATTCCTCTTTTTCATCAATTTTTTTCTCTATTGCTGACAAAATACCTCTTATATGTTTAATCTCTCTACTACCAACACCTGCAGTTGCTAAGATTCTTTTTATCATCAATACGGTCTTTTCTTTATCTGTTTTTGGAAAATTTATCCTGTATAAAAGCCTTAACAGATGTTCTTCAAAATATATCAGATCATTCCTATCTGGGAAATATTTTTTATTTATTACATTTTTTTCGGAGGTATAGAGTTCATACAGTATTATCCCTACAGATTGAGCAAGATTTAGTGCTAAATAGTCTGAAGAGGAGGGAATATTAAGAACAGCATCACAGAGTTTAAGTTCCTCGTTACTAAGACCATTATCTTCCCTTCCAAAAAGAATAGAGACAATATCTTTTTTATATTTCAAAATTGTTTTCAAATCTTTTGGTGTAATATACAGCCTTCTTACATTAGATCTACCACCTACAACACTGGTTGTTCCGATTACATAATCCGAATTATCTATCACATCGTTGATACTATCATAAATCTTTGCATTCTCCAAAATATCAGACGCATGCATTGCCATTTTTTTAGATTCTAGATTGATTACAGGTGGTTTTATGAGAATCAAATCATTAAATCCAAAGTTCTTCATAATACGTGCAATCGAACCTATATTTCCGGCATATCGAGGTTCTACAAGGACAATCCGAATATATACCATTAAAAAAATATTAAATATTTGAGATATAAAATTTATTTATTACATGATATAGTATTTACCTTAATTCATAATACCTGCTGTATCTAATATACCGTAAGTTTTAAACCAAGAAGATCGTATTGTTGGAAATGGATGTGATATAAGAGATAGAGATTGGAAGAAGTATAGAATAATGAAAAGTTGGTAAAGATCTCCACATCTCTTTTACGATATTCTCACAAGGATAAAACCGAATTGAGATAAGAGTTTTAGATTATTGGTTAATAGATCTATTAAATTGTTTGACACAGCATATATTTACTTCAAATATTAAAGATTTTGATAGAAATGAATTGGACCGAAAAGTATAGACCTAATTTTTTAAAAGAAGTAGTTGGAAATAAGCAATCTATATCAAAATTTAAAAATTGGATGAACGAATTTTTGAACGGTAAGACGAAGAAAGTGGCATTATTATATGGTCCGACTGGGGTGGGGAAAACATCATCTGTTTATGCAATTGCTAACGAGTTTGATTTTGACGTAATCGAGTTAAATGCGAGTGATCAACGAAATTATCAAATGATCAAAAGAATAGCTGGATCTGCGGTAGAAAATTATTCTATTAACCAGAAAAACAAGATCATTTTGTTTGATGAAGCAGATAATCTATATGGTACATCTGATAAAAATGGAATGAGAGGAATAAGAGAAATACTTAAAAAATCAATTTATCCGGTAGTATTAACGGCTAATGATATAAAAAAAGTACCAAAAGATGTAAGAAATCTTTGTACATCCATAAAATTTGATATACTAAAAGATTCAGAAGTTTTATTCGTATTAAAAAATATTTGTATCGATGAAGGGATCGATCTCGATATCCAGATGCTTAAAAAAATTGCAAAAAATAATCATGATTTAAGAGCAGCAATAAATGATTTATATGCGTTATCTACTGGTGTAATTGCTATAAATGAGTCTATTCCTTTGTCTATATCCGAGAGAGATCATGATACAGATATATATTCTTT
Source organism: Candidatus Methanoliparum thermophilum (assembly GCA_004212075.1). Taxonomy (GTDB): domain Archaea; phylum Halobacteriota; class Methanoliparia; order Methanoliparales; family Methanoliparaceae; genus Methanoliparum; species Methanoliparum thermophilum. The sequence continues at coordinate 44,527 of RXIF01000002.1, read as the reverse complement.
GCTCCAGGCACTTTTCCACAAAGAGGATTATTCGGCAGCTGCACAGATATTACATAGAATAGATGAGACACCTGAAGATGTGATACTATGGATAAATGAGAATATCTTTAATATTTATAAAGATGATGTAGGACTATTGAATGTATTAAATAATTTGTCTTTATCTGATCGTTATTTAGGACGAATTTATATAAGACAGGATTATAGATTTTGGAAGTATGCAACCGATCTTATGCTAATGGGAGTGCTATCTTCTGATAAAAAAAATAAAAAAAGCCATTTTTATATAAATTTTCCAAAAAGATGGATTTTGCTTGGGAAAATTAAACAAAGAAGAGAATTAATAAATGGAGTATGTTTTAAAATAGCAAAAACCTATAATATTTCGATGAAAAAGGCTAAATCTCATATCTTACCTTTTTTGAAAAAGATATACGATGATGACATCTCAGATAAACTTAAAAAGGAGATTGGATTAACAGATGCGGAACTATCTCTAATATTTAATAAAAATGATTTTAAAAAATTATATCTTAAACATAAGAAAGATGTATCTAAAAAAGAAACAATAAAGCCAGAAAAGGTTCAAAAAAGTATATTCGATTTTTAGCAAATCCAAAGATATTTGATCATTACTACATTTTAATTAGAATAAAGATAATTTTATATTATAGTAATCATAGACTAATATAGAAAGGCATAGTATGGCCGAGGTGGGGTAACGGCTATCCTGTAGGACTGTGGATCCTTCGATCCGGGTTCAATTCCCGGCCTTGGCCTTTTATGTTAACATAAACAAAAAGTATATATACTAGTAGTTTTACTGCTTATGGTATCATATCTTAATATCTCACATATTTATAACGTGATAAAGTTATAACTGGAATAAAAGGGATATAATCGATATGTTTATATAGGGGTAATAACATATATTGAACTTGCAACGATATTTTATCGTTGGGAAATAAGTTTGATCACCTAAATGGTAATTAATGGAGATGTGAAAAGATATTTTCATATCTGACATGAGTCTTTTTAGACCAGCTAGTTCTGGTCGGTTATATATTTGTGAAAGTGGCAGAGCAAACCTCGCAATTCCGGTTGATCCTGCCGGAGGCCACTGCTATGGGAATTCGACTAAGCCATGCAAGTTGAGGGCACCTTTTTAGGAGACCCAGCGAACTGCTCAGTAACACGTGGATAATCTGCCCACAGGATGGGGATAATCCTGGGAAACTGGGAATAATACCCAATAGATCATTGGCACTGGAATGTCCTTTGATCCAAATGCTTTTCTTACGCCTGTGGATGAGTCTGCGTCCGATTAGGCTGTTGTTGGGGTAACGGCCCAACAAACCTATGATCGGTACGGGTCGTGAGAGCGATCGCCCGGAGATTGGATCTGAGATATGATCCTAGGCCCTACGGGGTGCAGCAGGCGCGAAAACTTTACAATGTGGGAAACCATGATAAGGGAATTCCCAGTGTTCCTACATAGTAGGAACTGTTTAGGTGCGTAAAAAACACCTAATAGAAAGGGCCGGGTAAGACCGGTGCCAGCCGCCGCGGTAATACCGGTGGCTCGAGTGGTGGCCGCTATTATTGGGTCTAAAGGGTCCGTAGCCGGCTTGATAAGTTACCTGGAAAATCCGGTGGCCTAACCATTGGGCGGCCAGGTGATACTATCAGGCTTGGGACTAGGAGAGACCAGAGGTACTCATGAGGTAGGGGTGAAATCCTGTAATCTTATGAGGACCACCAGTGGCGAAGGCGTCTGGTTAGAATAGGTCCGACGGTGATGGACGAAGGCTGGGGGCGCAAACCGGATTAGATACCCGGGTAGTCCCAGCAGTAAACGATGCCAGCTATGTGTTGCTGAAACCATGGGTTTCAGCAGTGCCGAAGGGAAGCCGTGAAGCTGGCCACCTGGGAAGTACGGCCGCAAGGCTGAAACTTAAAGGAATTGGCGGGGGAGTACCACAACCGGTGGAGCCTGCGGTTTAATTGGATACAACGCCGGGAATCTTACCGGAGGGGACAGCAGTATGAAGGTCAGGCTAAAGACCTTACCAGATCAGCTGAGAGGAGGTGCATGGCCGTCGCCAGTTCGTACCGTGAGGCATCCTGTTTAGTCAGGCAACGATCGAGACCCGTAGTCTTATTTGCCAGCATGCCCTCTGGGGTGTATGGGGACAATAAGACGACCGTCAGCGCTAAGCTGAAGGAAGGAGCGGGCTACGGTAGGTCAGCATGCCCTGAATCCTCCGGGATACACGCGGGCTACAATGGTCAGGACAAAAGGTATCGACCTCGAAAGAGTGAGATAATCCCATAAACCTGATCTCAGTCCGGATCGAAGGCTGCAACTCGCCTTCGTGAAGATGGAATCGGTAGTAATCGTGACTCAAAATGTCACGGTGAATATGTCCCTGCTCCTTGCACACACCGCCCGTCAAATCACCCGAGTGGGATCTGGAGGAGGTCTTTCTCGCAGAGGAAGATCGAATCTGGATTCTGCAAGGGGGGTTAAGTCGTAACAAGGTAGCCGTAGGGGAACCTGCGGCTGGATCACCTCCTACGTAAAAAAACCGGCCAGAGGCTTAAGGTCTATAAGGGCTCGTAGCTCAGCTGGAAGAGTGTCGCCTTTGCGAGGCGAAGGCCACGGGTTCAAATCCCGTCGAGTCCATCTGAGAGACAAATGCACCAGCAGATCAAGAAGATCTGTTGGGAAGATGATCGATGTATATTACAAATGAGATCGAATATAGGTTTATCAGGCGTTTACTGGGAAAATAGTAGATAATATCGGCTGCTCGCCGTCCGATGGATGGCTTGGTTTGGGCGCTGATGAAGGGCGTGGCAAGCTGCGATAAGCCTCGGCGAGGTGCAAGCAACCAAAGAACCGAGGATTCCCTAATAGGATGTCCTACTCTTGTTAGAGTACTCCGTATAGGAGGAGGAACGTGGGGAATTGAAGCATCTTAGTACCCATAGGAAAAGAAATCAAAAAGAGATGCCGTGAGTAAAGGCGATCGAAAACGGCAGAGTCCAAACTGAATCCTCGTTAAGAGGAGATGTAGTGTTTTAGGACCTAATGTACGCTTGGCAAAAGAAACCGAAGTTCCTTTGAATAGGATGCCATAGAGGGTGATAGCCCCGTAGGTGTAATTTTGCCAAGTATTTGATTGGGTATCCTGAGTAGTGTGGGTCGGAAATCCCGCATGAAGTTGGGGGACACTAACCTCCAAGACTAAATACGTCCCAAAACCGATAGTGCAATAGTACCGTGAGGGAAAGCTGAAAAGTACCTCTAGAAAAGAGGTGAAAAGTGCCTAAAATCGGGCGGTTATTGTGTGATATGGCTCAGAAGGATCGAATCTTCTCGAAGGAAATCTTTGTAAAGGGAGAGTACGAGAGAAGAGGACCAGGGTCATATTGTACGTGGTGAAATACGGGCCAGGGAGTGTATTCGAGTGGTAAGGCTAAATCGAAAAGATGAAGCCGAAGGGAAACCAACAGGTGCGTAGCCTGTATAGGCGTGGCACGACGTTTTTAGAGCGTGAAATCACTCGAATACGACCCGAAACCAGGTGATCTAAGCGTGGGCAGGATGAAGCGTGACGAAAGTTGCGTGGAGGTCCGTAGAGATGTTGATGTGCAAATCACTCTTTTGACCTGCGTTTAGTGGTGAAAGTCCAATCAAACCTGGATATAGCTGGTTCCTCCCAAAACATGTCGTAGCATGACCTCATCAGAGATGGATAGTATGGTAGAGAACTGAATTGGAGGCTAGGGAAGGAAACTTCTCTCCTCCTTATCAAACTCCGAACATACTATCGTCATAGAAGATGGGAGTCCGGGTTGGGGGATAAACTTCTAACCCGAGAGGGGAACAACCCTGACCGGAGTTAAGGTCCCTAAATGTCAGTTAAGTGTTAAGGGTAAAAGGCTTATATACCTAAGACAGCTGGAAGGTTAGCTTAGAAGCAGCTATCCTTTAAAGAGTGCGTAAAAGCTCACCAGTCGAGGTGTATAAACCTTAAAATGGACGGGGCTAAAACTGACTACCGAGACTCCGGGGCACCGAGAGGTGATCCGGTAGGGAGGCGTTCGGGATGGGTAGAAGCAAGGCCGTGAGGTCTTGTGGACCGTCTTGAAATGAAGATCCTGGCAATAGTAGCAGCATAATTCCGTGAGAATCGGAATCGCCGGAAGGGCTAGGTTTCTTCGGCACTGTTCGTCAGCCGAAGGTTAGCCGGTCCTAAGATAAGTCGTAATTCGAGCTTATCAAAAGGGAAACAGGTTAATATTCCTGTGCCGCTATTTTACTTAGTTAAGAAGAGGACGCTTTGGGATAGGCTGGGCTGTCTTGTCTGGCAGTCTAAGCTTTTGAAACCCGTGGAGAACCGTAATGGTGAGAAGCGGGTGAAGAGGTGATGGCGAAAGCCAGCTGATTCCGAGAGCCCGTGAAAACCCTTCTTGATGTAAAATAGTGACCGTACCAAGAACCGACACAGGTGCCCCTAGGTGAATAGCCTAAGGCGTGTCGGATTTAATCAAGCCAAGGGAACTCGACAAATTAGCCCCGTATCTTAGGTATAAGGGGTGTCTGCCGTGAAGACGGCAGATCGCAGTGACAAAGAGGCTTCGACTGTTTAATAAAAACATAGGTGGTCGCAAACCCGTAAGGGCTGGTATGACCATTGAGTCCTGCCCAGTGCCGGTACCTGAAAGCCCTTTTCAAGGGGAAGAAGGGCCGGTAAACGGCGGGGGTAACTATGACCCTCTTAAGGTAGCGTAATACCTTGCCGCTTAATTGGCGGCTTGCATGAAAGGATTAACGAGAGCCTCACTGTCCCTGGCTTGAATCCGGTGAAATTGACGTCCCAGTGTGAAGTCTGGGGTTTCCCAATGGGAAGTGAAGACCCCGTGGAGCTTAACTGTAGCCTGTCGCTGGAATACGGTCTTGGATGTGCAGAGTAGGTAGGAGGCGTAGAAGTCTTCTCGCCAGGGAAGATGGAGCCGTCGATGAGACACTACCCTTCTGAGGCTGTATTTCTAACTTCGAGAGAAGAACAACGATTGGTGGACAGTTTGGGTGGGGCGCCACCCCGCTGAAAAGATATCGGCGGGGCCCAAAGGTCGGCTCAGGTGAGTCAGAAACTTACCGTAGAGTGTAAGGGCATAAGCCGGCTTGATGTGATTCTGGATAACAGGGAATCACAAACCGAAAGGTGGGCCTAACGAACTTTTAAATCCCTCTTAGTGAGGGTTAAAAACAACAGAAAAGCTACCCCGGGGATAACAGAGTTGTCGCCAGCAAGAGTACATATCGACCTGGCGGTTTGCTACTTCGATGTCGGCTCTTCCTATCCTGGCTGTGCAGCAGCGGCCAAGGGTGGGGGAGTTCACCCATTAAAAGGGATCGTGAGCTGGGTTTAGACCGTCGCGAGACAGGTTGGTTACTATCTATTGGGAATGCACGAACATCTGAGAGGAGGTTGGAAGTAGTACGAGAGGAACCTTCTAACGGTGCCTCTGGTTTACCAGTTGTCCGACAGGGCAATGCTGGGCAGCTACGCACCACCAGATAAGAGCTGAAAGCATCTAAGCTCGAAACTGACCTCAAAAATAGATGTTCTTAAGGGTACCTCTAAAAGAGAGGATTGATAGAGTTGGGGTGTAAGCACTAAGGTAACGAGGTGTTCAGCCTGCAACCACTAACAACCCGAGCCGTTTTTGTTATCTGCTATTTTCTTGGCGTATACTGATAAACCTATGCTTACCTACTGCCTTGGCGGCCATAGTGATGAGGAAACACCCGGTAACATTCCGAACCCGGAAGTTAAGCTTATCACGTTCTCCATTGTACTGAAGTGCGCGAGCCTTCGGGAAGTCGAGTTTGCTGCCAAGGCAATTTAAAGTTTGCAATTTTCGACAAAATTTTTTGCAAATGGAAGAAAAGATGCTGCATGAAAATGAGTGTAAGTTGCGAGCGTATTATAAACCTTCATGCCATCCTTTCCGTCTTTTATACCTTCGCCGCGGGTAAGATTTATTGTATAGTTTTTTCCTCCACAAAAAGCGATCGATTTATGAAATTCGTGCCCTATAAACTTATCGTTCTCTCTACCTATAACAGAATTCTCTGTAAATTTTCCTAAAACGTAGTTTACTACTCTTCTATCTCTATTCATTGATGAATATCCGTCTATTAATCCAACAAATGAATATTCATCATTTTTTATTACCATCTTATCCATTAAATAGACTAAACCGCCACATTCTGCAAAAACTGGTTTTTCTCTCTCACAAAATCTTTTAATATCCGTTAGCATGCTTTTATTGGATTCTAGATCTTCTGCATAAAACTCAGGATATCCCCCACCTATATATAGCCCATCTACCTCTGGCAGTTTTTTGTCATGAATTGGGCTAAAATATATCAGTTTTGCACCGGCATTCTCTAAGAGATATAGATTATCATAATAGTAAAAATTAAATGCTTCATCCATAGCAATCCCGATTTTTACCGTATTTTGCTGTGACGATTGAAAAAAGATCGTATTTGATGATTTTAAGTTTTCTATATCTTCTGAGGATTTAGCAATAGATACGATCTTATCTATATCTACATAATCCGCTATAAGTCTCTTGATATTTTCAATAGTATTAAAAAAATTTTTATCGGTTTTCTCTCCCTCTTTAGCCGGTACCAATCCCAGATGTCTCATTTTGATTCCTGTAAAACTATCTCGTGGTATAGATCCTAATACTTCTAGGTTGGTATATCTATTTATTGCTTCTTCTGCCTTCTCTTTATGTCTCTTGCTTCCAAGATGGTTTAGGATAACACCGCTAAAATTTATCTCTGGATCGAACAACTGATAACCTTTAACCAGTGCTGATGCACTTCGTGTAATGCTTCGTGCATCTATGACCAAGATAACAGGAGTTTTTAGTATCTTGGCAATCTGAGCTGTACTTCCTATATCATTCGATGCAGAGTAGCCTTCGTATAATCCTCTAACCCCCTCTATTATAGATATATCTGCATCTTTGGTTGCATCGAAAAAGATATCTCTTATTCTTTCGTCCTTCATTAATAATCCATCTATATTCCTAGATGGCCTACCTGTAATGAGAGAATGATAGCTTGGATCTATATAATCTAATCCTACTTTAAACGGTTGGACCACGTATCCTTTATCCTTCAAGTTAGCCATCAAACCCATTGAAACGGTGGTTTTTCCAGCAGAACTTCTATCTCCTGCAATCAATACTCTTTGATCCATTTATTTATGTGTAAAATAAGCGATGATCTCTCCATCCTTATCAACAAAATCAATCCTTGCATAGCCGAACCGTTCTAACTGTACGACTTCGTCGATCGAATTCTCCAATCCTTCTTCTCCTAATCCATTATAGGTACCCTCGGGTGATATTACTCTCATTTTTAAACCTGATGGCAACCAGTGAATTATAGGAAGATCTTTTATCTCATCACCTGCATAATAAACCTCGTTTTTATCTATTCTTACGTTGAACAACCCTTTCAATCGTACGATTGAGTTCATATATTTATTATAATCTTTACTTGTTATGAAAACAACATCTTTGAAATTCAGCTCTCTATAGCCTCTTTCTGGAAAATTAGGGTGTATTGGTATTTTAACATGCTTTTCAACGGAGTTATCTATACCTTTTACCTTAAGCTTTATAGGATCGTCCACAAAAAAATACCTCTTTGCCTTATCATCTATTATCTTTCTATTCTCCGCATATAAGTTTTCCATGCTTATTGTTATATCAGATATATTCACTCTTAGGCTTATTACGAAATTTTTAATTGCTATCGGATCGATTCCCCTCTTTTTCAACGCTCTTATGGTAGGAAGACGTGGATCATCCCATCCTGTATATTCTCCATTCTCTATACCTTTTTTAATAGAACTGGTACTTATCTTACCAAACTCGTGTATCTTGATTCTTCCCCAGTATATGGTAACCGGATACTCCCAACCAAAATAATCGTAAAAAAACCTCTGTTTTCTTTCTGAATCTATCAGATCTTTTCCACGAATTATATGAGTCACTCTTAATAGATGATCCTCTATCCCTGACTCAAAATCTAACATTGGCCAGACACAGTATCTATTGCTTATTCTTGGATGATCTTCGTATATTATCCTAAATATGGCAAAATCTCTTAATGCAGGATTTTTATTGTTAATATCCGTTTTAAGACGTAATACTACCTCTCCCTCCTTATACTCCCCTGAGAGCATACCCCTCCAATACTCAAGGTTCTCTTCTACAGATTGATCTCTATGAGGGCAAGGCTTACTATTATCCTTAAATCTTTTAAAATCTTCTTTTTCACAGAGGCAGACATAAGATTTACCCATTTCTATAAGCTTTTTTGCATATTCGTAATATATGGGTATTCTATCCGATGCAATAACTATCTCATCAGGATTATAACCCAGCCATCTACAATCTTCCGCGTACCATTTGTATGCATCAATCAAAGGTCTTTTTGTTTTTGGATCTGTATCATCAAACCGAAGTATAAATTTGCCTTTATACATCCTTGCATACTCACCATTTGTAATTATCCCCCGTGCATGTCCTATTGTTGCAGGACCGTTTGGATTTGGTGCTATACGCATTACTACTGGCTGATCTTTATTTTTTAAAGGTAAAGGTGGTAGAACAGCATCTTTTCTCTTTTTCTCATTATTATCTATTGTATAACCAAGACTTTTTACCAGAACCGCATATCGTTCTCTTTTCTCTCCCTCATCCATGGTAGAAATCTCTTCAATAATATCTTTTATAATTTGAGATAGATCTTTAATATTATCTTTAGCCGCTGGATACTCAGATACTAGTTTACCAACAACAGAGTTTAAATTAGGAGCTGATTTATGTTTTATAGCATTTTCTAACGCGAATAATTTAATAAGTTTGTTAATATATTCAAATCTGCTCTCCATTAATTTTCCTTCCAGATCATTTATTTCTTTTTATAAAATAATTAGCAAAAGATAACATCCTTTCTTTTTTTGGTATATCTATATCTTCTATAGCCGCATAAGAATCTGTCAAAATTTTTTCTGCAATTTTTTCCGCATAATTTATCGATCCATACTTTTTAAATAGGTCGATCACTTCCTTGACTTTATCGTAATCGTATTCAAGACCTAGATGATTCATTATGAACTCTCGTTCATCATCGTTACAATTATTCAAACAATGGATCAAAATTAGGGTTGGTTTTCCTTCTGCTATATCATCACCTATTTTTTTGCCGTATTCTTCTTCTTTTCCCGTTAGATTGAGAATATCGTCCCTGATTTGAAATACAATCCCTAAATTCTCCCAAAAACGCACGATAGACTCTTTCACATCATTTTTAACATCTGCTATTATTGCACCACAACCAGCCGCCGCACCGAACAACACACCAGTCTTTTTTCTCATTAACTCGATCATACCATCTTCATCCAAATCTTTATCTCTTTTAAACTTTATATCCATAGCCTGCCCCTCTACGAGAAGAACGTTCATATCTATCATCTCACAAAATATCCTCCATGCTCGATTTACACCGAGTAAATCTTCATTATCTTTCAACAGCTGGTAAGATAAAGCGTAAAGCCCATCTCCACAATTTAAAACGAGTGGGATTCCATATTTCATATGAAGTGTCGTTTCTCCTCGTCTTAATAGACTGTTATCCTGTATATCGTCATGAATAAGCGTAAAATTGTGAAAAAACTCTATCGCTATAGCTGTAGGTATCGCATTATAGACATCCCCACCAAAAACATCACAGGTGAGCATACACAAGATCGGGCGTAGTCTTTTTCCTCCTCTTGCCAATAACTCTTTCATCGGACCGTAATGTATCTCTGGCTCTTTTCCATTAAAATATTTTGGATAATTATCCTCGATCAACTCTTTATAAAAATCAATGTCCATATCGTGATCTCTTCCTCTGTGCTAATTTTCTAACATCTATCCCTCTTAAAGTTAAATACTCGTTAAGATAACCTGTAATAACTATCGGGATCTCTCTTAACTCATCCAATCTTCTACACGCGGTAAGAAACATCGTAATTTTTAGCCCCTCTATATATCTTTCTAATAAAGCTAAGACCTCTTTATCGCTCTTTAAAGCAGGTTTTACTACCGGTCGGGCTATCGCTGCTATGTCTGCCCCTAATGCTATCACTTTTGCAACATCGATACCGTTTCTTACTCCTCCTCCGCCTATTATTGGAATATTAATGATATCATGACACTCTAACAAAGAAATGGGTGTCGGAATTCCCCAATTCCAAAAATCTTTCCCTAAATCTGCCAAAATTGTGTTACCTTCTTTTTTTGCACGATAGTATTCTACAGCAGAAAAACTTGTTCCCCCGCTACCCTCTACATCTATGGCACTAATCTTTGTGTCTTTTAATCTTTCGCATGTCTCTCTACTTATCCCAGCACCCGTCTCTTTAACTATCACTGGGATATTTACCATATCACACAGCTTTTCTATCTCATCCAAGCATCCTTCCGCATTTTTGTTTCCTTCCGATTGTATTGACTCCTGGAGAAAATTCAGATGGACAAAGATTGCATCGGCATCTATCATATCTATAATCTGCTCGATATCCGTTTTTGTTAGCTCTTTTAATTGTTGAACCCCTATATTTGAAGAGATAAAAGCCGTTGGCGCCTCTTTTCTGGCAATTTTGAATGTTCTCTCCATTGAGGGGTCTTTTATTGCCGATCTTTGGCTTCCTACGCTCATTCCTAACCCAAGTAATTCAATAGCTCGTGCTATATTCTTATTCACAATTTCTGTCTCAGGATGGCCGCCTGTTATTGAGTTTACGATTATCGGAGCTTTAAAATCATGACTGAGAAATTTTTTATCGATCGTTATATCATCTTTATCTATCTCGGGAAGGGCATCATGAATCAGAACCATATCGTCTAACGCTTTGTAAGATGAATCTACTTGATCATTTAAACATATCTCGAGATGTTCTATCTTCCGTCTAGATATCCTTTCATCTGGTTGCTCGTGCAGATATAGCCCTCCTTACTATGATTAAAACAACTATCTTCTTCATTGCATACGTCTATGGTTGGAAACTCACTCCATAGATGTTTGTTATAATTGTGTCTCACTAAAAAGCCTTTCTTATTTATCTTGTATAATCTTTTAAAGATATAAGGCGAGTCTTCATAATAGGTTATACATTCTCTGTATATATCTTCAAAATCATCGTATTTTGTTTTAGAGTTGCATAATGAATAATCGATCTTTAATGAGTTATCTTTAAGAACAAAATCTATGGAACGTCTTGTATAATAATTGTATTCTTTATCTCTCGCTGTTATAAAAAAAATATCATCTTTTTGGTGTTTTTTTAGTAAATCTACTCCACCCGTATAATACTTTAATTTATCCTCAGAAGTTTTATACGCATCATAAAAAAGATCCGATATCTCCTCCTTAGACCGAGACAGATCGGACAAATCCCACTCTTTTATATCTTTACATTTATAATTTTCGTTGAATCTTTCGTTATATATATCCAGAATCATTGATAGAATATCTATTACCACTCCATCTATATCAAATACCACTTTATCCATTCAATTTAAACTCCCTTTAATGAAGTGGGCTCGCGGAGATTTGAACTCCGGAACTCCGCCGTGTGAAGGCGACGTCATAACCAACTAGACCACGAGCCCATTTACGACTCTAAACTTAATCTAGTTTAAACTTTCCTCAAATACCTGCCCCTCAAATTTATATATCTCTGTATTTTCATCTAGCCAACAATCTGGCGGTAATCCTGCTTTAAAACATGTCTGGCAGAGAAACTCTTCTGCGTCCCACCCCCATTCCACAGGTACTTGAGGAAGCAACAATCCTTGATAAAAACCTTTCTTTATGATGAGCCCATCTCGTCCAATCTTTATCATTTTTGGAAGATCTTTTCTATTCTTTACGTTAATCCGCTGTGGCTCGCTAAGTATCGTCACCTCGATATTTATCTTGTCCAACTCATCTTTTTTTATTGGTGGAAATCTCGGATCCTGCGTTGCTGCACTTATCGCTGAATCTATGATAGCATCACCCAACGTTTTTATCGGATACGGATAGCCTATGCAGCCTCTAAGAACTCCACCTTTATTTATCGTAACAAAAACTCCCATTTTTTTATCAAAAGGTGGCTTTTTTATTGGTTCTATGATTATACCCTCATTTATATATTTTTCAATAGTATCTCTAGCCAATCTTACTGCAATCTTCCCATCTTTCAAACTTATAAACATCTTAAAACCTTTTCTTATTTTTGTTTTGTATTATCTTAATATTTATAAATCTTTTATATTTACCTTTACTAGATCTCTATCAGTTCATACTCCATATTGCCCATCCCTAACTTTTCAGCCGTTTCAAGTTGGCGTTCTCCGTATAATCCGTGAAGATTATATAGTATCTCTTTACCTCCTGTTTTATATATCGCATCTAAAGATGCCCGGTCTATTGCTACAGGATCCATCGATGCCATGATCCCGATATCTGGTAGAATGGGTCTCATATACATATTGGCACAATCACAAGATGCCGTTATATCAAGTAAAAAATTAAAAAAACAGATTTTTTCATCTATAAAAAGCGATTTTACAGCAGATGATGCCGCAGCTAATCTCTCCTGCAGCTCGTCTCTCTTTTCTTTTTTGTAAAGTATAGCATTCTCAGGACATATAAAAAAACAATCGGAGCATCCGACGCATTTTTCTTTATCTATTCTTGCCACTCCATCGACAAGATACGGTGCGCCAAATCCACAGGTTTTTACGCATGTGCCACAACCTTTACACTTTTCTTCATCGATATCTGGTGAGAGGATGATATGTTGTACTATCTTACCCCTCTTTGTTACGCATCCCATCCCTATATTCTTTATTGCACCTCCAAATCCGGTTAGATCGTGCCCTTTAAAATGGCTCAAGACTAGCAAAGAATCCATACTGAATAGATCCATCGCTACTTCTACCTCTTGTATAATACCATCTTCTATTCTAACCATCCGTCCTTTATCTCCTTTTAACCCATCCGCTATTATAATGGGTGCATCTACAGTAGCGTAGGTATATCCGTGTTTCATTGCCACATCAAAATAACCCAAAGCATCCTTCCTTTTTTTATTATACAATGTTGTTGTATCAAATATTACCGGTCTTCCGCCATGATCTTTAACTATATCAACAAAAGTTCTGACGTTTTGTGGTTTTAAAAAAGTCTCGTTTCCTTCTTCTCCCATATGCACCTTTATTCCGACTATGTCTCCTTTATCAATTATAAAATTCAAGTTTTCATACAATCGTTTTATCGCCCTTTCTATTACCAAATGATTTCTTTTTTCAAAATTATAAAAATAAACAGGATTCATGGTATTTTTATTCATTTTAGCCCTCCTTATCTGAAAGTAAATTTTTTATCCTTATTTAGTATTCAACGGTATAAATAACTTTCAATCGATATCATTTAAAATTAGAAAAATTTAAATAAAATAAAATAACAGCGTAAACGGAGATCAAAGGAAGATATGAGCAACAATAAAGATGTTCTAGATAAAGTATTCGGTTATGTAGAGGAAAATAAGATACAATTTATTTATTTATGGTTTAGCGATGTTTTAGGCAGACTAAAAAGTTTCTCAATCACACCAAAAGAGCTGGATGAGGCATTTAACGAAGGTATGGGCTTTGATGGATCGTCTATACACGGTTTTGCACGGATAGACGAGAGTGATCTTATTGCCAAACCGGATCCTAAGACGTTTTCTCTGTTACCATGGCAACTGAAAGAGCATCCTGTTGCTAAAATGTTCTGTGATATTCTTAAACCGGATGGAGAACCTTACGAAGGAGATCCAAGATATGCGTTAAAAAGATGTTTGAATAAGATAAATGAAAGAAATTACACTTATAATGTAGGGCCAGAATTAGAGTTCTTTTATTTTAAGAACGATAAAAACCCAGAACCTATTGACAATGGTGGATACTTCGATTTGACGACACTGGATGCAGGAAGCGATTTGCGAAGGGATACGATTCTTACCTTAGAGGCAATGGGGATAGAGGTTGAATATAGTCATCATGAAGGGGCACCGTCTCAACACGAGATCGATCTTAGATATAGGGATGCGCTTACGATGGCAGATATAGTAATGACTTATCGTGTTGTGGTAAAGGAGATAGCAAGGCAATATGGATATTATGCAACGTTTATGCCAAAACCGTTAATAGGAGTCAACGGGAGCAGTATGCATGTTCATCAATCACTATTTAAAAACGGAAAAAACGTTTTCTTCGATTCAAATGATGTTTATCATCTATCAAACACTGCAAAGTGGTATATAGCAGGGTTATTGAAATATGCTCCAGAGATTACATCTATATTAAACCAGTGGGTGAACTCTTACAAAAGGTTTGTACCAGGATTCGAAGCCCCAGTATACGTTTCTTGGGCACGTAGAAACCAATCTACTCTTATAAGAGTACCTATATACAAGCCTGGAAAGGAGGAATCGACAAGAATAGAGTTAAGAAGCCCAGATCCTGCATGTAATCCTTATCTTGCTTTCGCAGTGATGCTTGCTGCCGGATTGGCTGGTATAAAAGAGAAATTAGAGTTACCCTTGCCGATAGAAGAAGACATTTATTGCATGAATAAGTCCGATCTTTCTGATAAAGGAATAACGGTACTGCCAGGAAGTCTGATAGAAGCGATCACGTTGACAGAAAAAAGCAGGCTCGTCCATGATGTCCTAGGCGATCATATCTTCAACAAGTTCATCAGGTCTAAAAAGGTAGAATGGGATAATTATCGTACCCAAGTGACCGAATGGGAACTAAAAAAGTATCTACCTATTTTATGACGTAAAATCTGTTTTCTCAGCAATTTCAAGCTTAAATTCCTTATGAAGTGCTCTAACTCCATCGTATACATGATTCTCCTTGATTACGAACGAGATATTTGCCTCAGAAGAGCCTTGACTTATCATTATAACGTTTATATCTTTTTTAGCCAATGCAGAAAATACTTTTGCTGCCACACCAGGCGTTCCTATCATTCCTGCACCTACTACTGCTATGATTCCTACGTCTCTTTTATATTCTATATCTTTGATCAAATTATCCTTAAACTCCTCTTTTAAACAATTATATGCCTCTTCTACATGATTCTCCTTGATTACGAACGAGATATTTGCCTCAGAAGAGCCTTGACTTATCATTATAACGTTTATATCTTTTTTAGCCAATGCAGAAAATACTTTTGCTGCCACACCTGGCATTCCTATCATTCCTGTACCAATCACAGAGACTAATGCCACATCTTTTATGCAAGATATAGCTTTTACAATCTTATCGCTTTTTTCATACTCTTTGACAATTGCTGTTCCAGGTTTGAACGGATTAAACGTGTTTTTTATCCTAACGCATATATTCTTGTTCATAGCTGGTTCTAGCGTCCTAGGATGAATAACACTAGATCCAAAATATGATAGTTCCATAGCTTCTAAATAAGAAAGCAATGGTATCGTCTGGGCATCTGGAATCAAATCAGGATCTGCTGTCATAATTCCATCAACATCAGTAAATATCCAGATTTCATCAGAATCGATCGCAGCTCCAATTATGGATGCGGTATAATCGGATCCGTCTCTACCCAAAGTGGTGATTATACCTTTCTTGTTCTTCGCGATAAAACCGGTTATTACAATTACTCCTTCTTTCAAAAACGTCTCAACATTCGATCTGATTAATTTATAAGAGGAAGATAATGGTTTAGCATCTCCAAACTTATCGTTTGTAATTAAACCCACCTCGCCGCCTGTGTATGACATTGAGTTTATCCCTAAAGATCTTAAAGATGCTGATACTATCGGTGCGCTCATTCTCTCTCCGAAAGACATTATATAATCCAGCGATCTTAACGTTAGCTCGCCTATATATGATATACCAAGCAGAACATTCTTTAATTCTCGTAAAATATCTTCTTCCTTATCAATGACACTTTTTTGTATATCTTCGTCAAAAATAGCATCTTTTATAGCGGATATGTGTATTTTCCTTGTTTTTTGGATAAAATCCTCTATTTTCTCTTTTTTATAAGAGATATTGTTTTTAATACCTGTTTCATCAAAAAAATCGTTTGACAAATCTTTAGCAACAGATATTAAACTATCAGTAACTCCTGAAAATGCCGAAACTACCACTACAACCTCATTTTTTCCGTTTTCATAATATTTTTTAATAATATTGGAAACATTCTTTATTTTTTCACCGTTTGATATGGAACTGCCACCAAATTTCATTACAATCCTGATAAAGGTCACACTCCTTTTTTAGCATTATTGAAGATTATTTGATACCACAATTATCGGAGTTTTGTTTAAGTATATAAATATTTAATGTAAGAAAAGATTTAACTTCTTTAAGTTAATAGTTTAACATTGTTAAAATACGAGTGATATTGATGATTGAGCTGAATGAGGAGTTTTGGATTGATTTTTATCAGCAATACTACAGTATCGAGATATCTAAGATCATAGAAAATTATAAAAAAGATGATCATAGTTTAATTATCGATTACAAAGATCTACTTATTAGAAATCCTGATATAGCAGATAAATTGATTGATTCACCCTCTGAAGTTATACACTCAGCTAAAAAAGCCTTAATAAATTATGTTCAAAATATAAAAGAGACAACAGGATTAACGGATGATGAGATAGATAACTTAAATATCCGATTTATCAATATTATAAATAAGATCAATATCAGGGATATAAGAGGGACGGATATATCTAAATTTGTCTCTATTGAAGGAATCGTTAAAAAGGTTACAGAAGTTAGGCCAAAGATAATCACAGCCGTATTTAGGTGTAAACTTTGTGGTTTTACATCTGAAATTAATCAAAAGGGCAACAAATTTATAGAGATCTCGTATTGTGAGAACTGCAAAAAAAATGTGCCGTTTGAACTGATTTATGAAAAATCTCGTTTTGTCGATGCTCAAAAAATAAGATTAGAGGAATATTCAGAGAGATTGAAAAGTGGAGAACAGCCTCAAACGATAGATGTATCAGTTGATGATGATCTAGCTGGCAAAGTATTGCCAGGTGAGAGAGTTGTAATAAATGGAGTCCTTAAATCGTATCAAAAAGAGGTACACGGTATTAAAAGTCTATTTTTTGATATATATGTCGTATGTAACTCGATAGAAGTTAAAGAAAGAGATTTTGAAGAGATTAATATAAGCAAAGAGGATGAAAAAGAGATATTAGAACTTTCCAAAGATCCTTTAATAAACGAGAAGATTGCGAGATCTATAGCTCCGTCCATCTATGGATATGAGACGATAAAGAGCGCATTATCCTTGCAACTATTCTCAGGAGTGAGGAAAAATTTACCAGATGGTTCTAAAATACGTGGTGATATTCACATTCTACTTATTGGAGACCCTGGAGTTGCAAAATCTCAATTGTTGAAGTACATTACAGATTTATCTCCTAAAGGTATTTATACTAGCGGAAAAAGTGTAACATCTGCAGGATTAACGGCAACTGCAGTAAAAGACGATTTTGGAGATGGTAGATGGACTTTAGAAGCTGGAGCGTTGGTTTTGGCAGATGATGGAATTGCAGCAGTAGATGAGATGGATAAGATGCGATCAGATGAAAGGACGTCTCTACATGAAGTTATGGAACAGCAAACAGTAAGCATAGCAAAAGCCGGTATTACTGCCACGTTAAAGGCTAGATGTGCTTTATTGGGTGCTGCTAATCCAAAATTAGGACGATTTGATCCATATGAACCAATAGCGACACAGATAAACATGCCACCTACCCTACTGTCACGGTTTGATTTGATATTTATAATGACGGACAGGCCTAATAAAGAACAGGATCTTGCCATGGCCGAGCATATTTTGAGATCTCATTATGTAGGAGAGATGCAAAGGAGCAGATTTAAAGACGATGATAAAGAATTAATCGAGAATATAAAGAGGATAGAACCAGAGATACCTCCGAATTTTCTGAGAAAATATATAGCATATAGTAGGGATAATATCTTTCCGGTACTAACCAAAGAGGCGATAAACAAGATCAAGGATTTTTATACGTCTATGAGATCTGGGGGAGAAGATAGCCCAATACCGATCACTGCACGACAACTAGATGCTTTGGTTAGACTTGCTGAGGCAAGTGCCCGGATGAGGCTCTCTAATACTATCTCGGTGAAAGATGTAGATAGAGTATTAAAAATAGTCGAAGAAAGCCTGAAGCAGGTTGGTGTGGATCAAGAGACAGGAAAATTTGATATAGACGTATTAATGGTCGGAACTAGTAAAAGTCAAAGAGATAGGATATGGGTGTTAAAAAATTTGATAAAAGAATTGATGAATACCGGGGATGGCATCGCATCGGAGTTAGATCTTATGGATCGTGTTAAAGAAGAAGGATTAGATGTAGAAAAAGTAGAACGGGATCTATCTATCTTAAAAAGGGATGGAGAGATCGCGGAGATAAGACCAGGTTACTTTAAACTCGTTAATATATGAAGATAAACATATTACTTTTATTATCTTTTGTATTCATCTTAGTCTTATTAATTGTGGTTTACATATCAACAGAAAGGACTTTGACGATAGAAGGATGTGTTTTATCTATAAAATATATAGATAATGGTGCAATAATCTATCTAAAGACCGAGAAAGGAGTTGAAAAGATAATAATCAAACAGAATACGATCGAAGATATATCTATCGGAGATACACTGATAGTAAAAGGTGATATAGTTAATTTTAAGGGAGATAAAGAGATAACAGGGGAAGAGATATACAAACAAGGTTTGTAAACCACGAATCGGAGATTCGTGATAATTCAAAAGAGAAATATAATAGTATATTAACTATACTAAAAGAATTATTGAACTTGATACCAAAGGTAAACTTAAAATATGAAAAGTTTTTTATAGTAATTGGGAATAAACTCTGGTTGATCGAGGACAGATGAAACTATATTAAAAGCCTCCTAATCCTCAGACGTTTAAAATTTTGCAATAATAGATAAGATTATATGAGGGCTCGTGGTCTAGTTGGTTATGACGTCGCCTTGACACGGCGGAGTTCCGGAGTTCAAATCTCCGCGAGCCCACTGTTAGAACAGAAGATGCCCTGGTAGCTCAGTTGGGAGAGCACCAGGCTGAAGACCTGGGTGTCCCCGGTTCAAGTCCGGGCCAGGGCATTTTTTTTACTTATATCGATATCTAAAAATGATGAATAATAGGTGTTTTGTAAGCACACTGGATAAAGGACAGGATATTTTAAAAAAGTTGAAAGATGAGTCGTTGTCTCTTGATGTATTTCAGTTTTCTAAGTTGATATCTTATTTAGAAAAAGAGGGTGAGTATCTTCCTGAAAATTTTAAAAGAGATTTTATAAGAGAAAGCCTGGATCATTTTTTCAAATGCTGGATGGGGTTTAGAAATTTGGATATTCAAAACGTTTTTAATGTTTTAGATAAGGAAACAATAAGAGATTTAATCTCTTTCTTTAAGGAGACGGTATTTTATCCCTCAGATAACTTTATCCTAAAAAAGATCTTAATGATCACGGTATTATACTCTGTCATAAAAAAGATACCTATCCATCCGATAAATATCCGTTTTCCCGGTGGTAAAAAGATTTATGAACGAGATGGTTCTTACTATTGTCCTGTAAAAGATAAACATCAATACGATCCCTTTGCTCTGTGTAGATTCTGTATAGCAAAACCGGATAATTTTAAAGAATAAATCGTGTTCGAGATTTGCTAAAAATCTCAAGAAAGGCTTTAGCCGTGAGGAGTGTTATTAATATCTTTTATAATCTCTCCGTCTTGTATCTGTATAATTCTATCCGTCTGATCACTGACGTTTAAATCGTGTGTAACTATCACAAACGTGACACCTTCTATCTCATTCATCTCTCTCATAAGACGTATTATCTCACCGCCACTCTTAGAGTCTAACTCACCAGTAGGTTCGTCCGCCAATACTATCTGTGGCATATTGATAAGAGCTCTCGCTATCGCAACTTTTTGTTGTTGCCCTCCGCTAATCTGCGTAGGAAGATGATCCAATCGGTCTTCCATTCTAAAATAGCTAAGAAGGTTGATACCCCGTTCTATCATCTCGTGAGGAACGCCGGTAGGAATACGAGAAATAACAACGTTCTCTATCGCGTTGAGCGTATTAATCAAGTTAAAATCCTGGAATACAAATCCAATCTTATCTCTTCTCAATTGACATAATTCTTTCTCCTCTAAATCTTCGATATTTTCTCCATCGATCAGAACTTCTCCATAAGTAGGTTTATCGAGACCGCCTAATAAATGCAGAAGAGTGCTTTTACCAGATCCAGATGGTCCTATCACGCTCAAAAATTCACCATCTTCTATTTTTAAGTTTATATCTTTTAATCCGACCACTTCAGCATTTCCTCTTCGATATATCTTGGTTAGATTTCTCGTCTCTATCATATTTATCCTCTATCATTTTCATCCTGATTGGCTTATTTTGGCATAATTTTTAAGCATTTAATCAATTTTTGAAATTTGAATTAATATTTAAAAGCATCTACAGGGCTCATCCTAACCGCTCTTATGGATGGAATCATCCCACCGATTACACCTGCAGTACATCCTATAAGGATAGACTCTACAACCATCAATGGGGTGATCTTAACAAGTTCACTCATAGGTGGTATTATCAAATCTGAGAAGAAAAACGGTATTATTGTTTGAAATATATACGGTAGCAGGATACCAAGAATAACTCCTAATATTGATCCGATTATCGTTATTATAAGCGATTCTATAAATATTAATCTTAACACATCCGTTTTCTGCCATCCAATCGCTCTTAACGTACCTATCTCTTTTGTTCTCTCAGTGATCGATCTCATAGTTATCGCCAAGATAAAACCTATGCTTGCTAGGATGACTATAGCTATAACGATATACTCGTAAACCTTGAATTGGTTGAATTGTTCATTTATGACCGATGCAGTAAGACTATGATCGATTATATTTACTTTTCCAGGCAATTTTGTTTTTATATGCATACCAATTATGCTATTATCGATATTTTCTTCGCTAATCACTCTTAATAAGGATACTTCATTATTACCAAATCCTTTGAGATACTGTGCATCTTTTATGCTTACCACAACAGAATTATCTTGTATCGGATTTCCAGAGCTATAAATCCCTGAAATATAAAACGTACGCTGTTTATTATCACATATAACGGTTATCTTATCTCCAACATCTAATCCTGAATTTTTGGCAAGCATTTCACCTAAAATCGCTCCTCCCGATGTTGTAAAGATAGATCCTCTTGTTATCTTAGAAGGATAACCACCCATAATATATTCCAAATCTGGATCTATACCAACCAAACTGATAAGATTGGATAGATCTGAAAAATCAGTCTCTCCAATATTTATTGTTCCTATCATTCTTATCATCTGCTGCATCAGCATATCCATCTCAGGCGTAATTGTTCTCTCTATCTGTGACAAAGGTGTGACCAAATCTACATCTTCTAATTGTACTAAAGCAAATACTCTTGGAATGACATATTTTACTCCAGGTATGCTCTCTATAGTCTTAATTGCTGATCTATCTATAGTACCATAAAACATGCCGCTACTGCTATCCACCACATCTATCGCATTTTTTATGCCGGAATCGTTTGTTGCCTCCATCATAAGTTCTTCCATTCCAGCAGTCAAAGAGGAAAGACCAAAAAACAGTGCTACTGCGATCATTATGGCAAATAATAACAAAATGGATCTAAACTTACGTCCAAAAAGATTTTTATATGCAACGTTATGCATCCTTAATTTATATTCGCGTGCCATTATCTTTTAGCTCTTCGTTTATATAAATAAACTCCTAATACGGCTATTATTATCAAAATGCCAACAATAACACCTATCAACCTTGTATTATATGATGAATCATCTTCTTGAGAATATACAACGTTTAGTTCCACCTTTTCTATAATCTCGTGATCACCTAGATCATCGGTATATTTAACCTTCATATATAATGGTAGTTGTTCTGGTGCTCCGTTTACGACGAAAATTTGGAATATCACGTAACTCGAATCTTCAGCCGGTATAATTCCGGCATATGCAACATTCCACATATTACCTTCACCGGTTATATATCCGTTATCCAATATCTCTACACTGACGGATCTGGCAGCATCTCCACCACTGTTCTCGATTGTTGCAACGATAGTAATCTTATCTTCTGGCATTATAACTCTCGGATTTGTCTCGACCACGGGTATAGAAAGTTTAGCCCCTGCCATTACTAATACAGGAATGTTTTCTTCATACGATATACCTTGAGCATATATCGTTACGGGTAGAGAATAAACCCCTTTCTTTATATCATAATCTGCAAAAAGTTTTATGTTTAGCGATCTAGACTCACCAGGAAGGAGATCTCCGACATAAAACGTATTTCCGGAACCGACCGGAGAGATTAATTCTTTTGTCTTATTCAAATCTTGCTCTGTTTCATCTGTAACACCTAATATTTTTGTCAAATCTTCTGGTATTATGCTTGGTTCTGGCTGAGACGATGACATTGGGTTTATCTTTATTGATATATCATTTTTAGGATATTTTCCAACATTTTTAAGATCTATGGTTAGATTGTTTACAGACCCTGGAGTTAGTATGCCTTTAGAGACACCGATTATGTTTATACTGGGATTGTTGACTACGGGGATAGATAAAACCCCTATCGTCTCTGTCATTGGAACAATCATAAAATCCGTATATCTTGCAGTAACCTCTAAATTGTAAATTCCACTAGGCGCATCTTTATCTATGTATATCACAAAATTGGCATAAGCTTTTTCGCCCCGGTTTAGATCACCTATAAAATCTGAACTCTTCATCAAACCGATATGTTCAAATGAAGATGGTTTTTGTGAATTGGAAGGATATCCAAAAGGAGATGATCCAAAGAGAGGAGAACTTGAACTACTCTGTTTTTCAGCATATTTTAAAACGATTGTAACATCTTTTTTTTGATTATTATCGTTGATTATAGGGATTGAGATGTTTATTCTAGTATCCGGAGCTACAGGACCATTCAAGTTGCTCTCTTCTATACTTAATGCATTCGTTGTTGGTAAAGTAATTATACTTAAAATTAGAATAAGTGAGACCGTAAAGATAGAAAAAATAAATTTATTCATATTGAACCATCCAACACCTGTTTTTATAGGTATATATAATAAACTTTTTATTTTTTAGAATCAAACCTGAACGAGATTGAATAGACCCCATATTCTAATTTGCTCTCTACTTTATATCCAGATTTATAAATTATGTCTAGCATTCTTTTGTTATGAGGCAACACGCTGGCAACAAAGCCTTTTACTCCGTTTTGTCTTGCTATATCTATTAAATAATGAAATAGAATCGTTCCTATTCCCATATTTTGCCAATTATCATGGATTAACATAGCAAACTCTGCCATATCGGTAGATTGATCTACGATATACGTGCCAATAGCGACAGCTTTTTCTGTCCCGTTCTCCCAGATTGTACCTATAATATGCATCTCTTTTCTAAGATCGACATTTAGATATCTTTCAAGTCTCTCTCTTGTCATTCTGTATGGTGTAAAAAATCTTTTATATATCGTCTCCTCAGATACCGTATGGAAAAATTCTCTTAGTAATGGCTCATCAGAAGGTTTTATTACCCTAAAATAGATTTTTTGTCCATTTTTAAGTGTTACGCTCATCTCATATTTTCTTTGATCATAGATCTCGTATGTAGGATACTTTTGATCTTGAAATATGAGTAAATGTTTTTTTGCATCCTCATAAAGCTGTTTTCTAAATTTAGGGTGTGCTATACTTATCATAGACATTATACGCTCCCTTATGCTCTTCCCTCTGAGGTAGGCTATTCCCCATTCTGTTATAACATAATGAACATCACCTCTTGTGGCAGTAACACCAGATCCTTCCTGTATATGAGGTACGATTCTAGAAACTGTGCCGTTTAATGCTGTTGAGGGTAGAACGATTATAGATTTTCCATCTTTTGAAAGAGATGCACCCCTACAAAAGTCTGCATGTCCACCCAATCCTGAATAAACTCTATACCCTAAGGAGTCAGAACATGCTTGACCTGTCAAATCCACCTCAAACGCAGAATTTATAGAGACCATCTTATCATTTTTGGCTATAATAAACAAATTATTCGTATAATCTATCGGATGAAACTCGAATAATGGATTATCGTCTACAAAATCGTATAACCGCCTGCTTCCCATACAGTACGATGCGATTATCTTGCCTTTATGAATTGTTTTCTTATTATTGGTGATGATGCCCGCTTCTATCGCATTTATCAAATCATCGGTAAACATCTCTGTATGAATGCCTAAGTCTTTTCTATCTTCTAAGAACGGTATTGCTGCCCTGGCTGTAACACCCAAACCTACCTGAATGGTAGATCCATTATCAATCAACTGTGAGGCATATCTTCCTATTGTCTTTGATACGTCATCCAATTCTGGAGCCTTATATTCAAGGATGGGTGTATCATTCTCGACTAAGATATCTATATCGTCAATATGTATAAATGTATCACCCAACGTTCTCGGCATCTGTGGGTTTACCTCCGCTATAACCTTTTTTGCACACTCTGTGGCAGCTTTTGTAACATCGATAGAAACACCATAACTACAGTAGCCATGTGCATCCGGAGGAGATACCTGTATTAGGGCTAAATCAATCGGTAATCTTCCGCTTTTGAATAATCCAGGAACTTGAGACAAAAATGCAGGCGTATATTCTGCTCTTCCTTCAAAAACAGCCTGTCTTAGATTTGGAGCAATAAAAAAAGAGTTATGTCGGAGAATTTTTGTAAATTCATCACCCATAAATGTCTCCATACCTAGTGCGAGGGTGTTTAAAAATTCTGTATCGGACAACCATTTTGCACGTTCCATTAAACTTTTAACCAATAATTGTGGCTGTCCAGCACCGCTACCTATAAAAATTCTATCTCCTGGACGTGTATTCTTTACGATTATATCGGTAACTTCATCTATACTTTTAAATTTTGTTTCTTTATGCATTTTATCAACCTTCTTTATAAAAATTTAAATTTTTATTGTTTGAGTACTTTATAGCTTTTTAATATCGAATAAAACAGTAAATCTCCGATTGTCCTTTTTCTTATAGGATTTTATTATGTTTTAAAGGTTTAAACAATGGAAACCATATCAAATTAAAAAATTACCTGGTATTTAATAGATATTTTGTAAAAATATCATTTAATCGTTTTATATAACTTATCATTATATATTAACTTATCATTATATATTATTTATAAATAATACTCTTTATCCTTAAAAATACTATTTATCTTTAAAGATGAATGGGATATATACCACCAACATTAACTAACACTAACCAAGAATAAAAATAAATAGCAAAATGCTTCATGTTTGAAGATTTATCTATTTTCTTATGAGAGTATAGCAAATATCCGATTAGAGAACACCAGTACTACTTTTATCATGCCGATGCTTTATTCTTAACCGGTGTTTATGATCAATCAAGAATCCTCTATGACCAAGCAATAATCTCTATTATGTCCAAAAATATTATCCCAGATTTAAATCGATTATACCTCTAAATTTTTAAAACAGTAAATATATATGTCCCAGATATTTTCAATAATAAACTATATAAATATACTTCCCAATTAACCTTTCTAAATAACGTAATTAAAAATAAGAGGAGATCTTTAAGATTGAGAGGGATACCTATAGTTTTAACTGCAGATATCGCTTTAATGAGCGATTATAATGATTCTTCGGTTTTTAGATTTATGTCTGCGTTACCATATAACTATATGCCTGAATGGTTAGCCGATAGACTATTTCCTACTAAGAGCGATGATAAGGGAAGGATGCTCACCGCTCAATACGGATTATGCAAGGTAGAAGCATCCCTACTAGAGAATGGCTTTACAAGGGATGATCTCATAATAGCAGACCCACGCAAATTAGATAAGGTTATAGGAAGAGATACAAAATGAGATACCTATAATACACACTCCTTAGAGAGGCGGAATCGTAGAGAACAGATTTTTTACCTGTTCATCCGTTTTACATGCACCAGATTTGGTTAAAGAGGTCTCGTATGAATTTAGTACGGATATAAACAAAAAAGTAATAGAGATAGGCATAGAGACAGGTTCTCCTAATATTATCAAAAGATATAATGGCTGGAAAACCAAAACCTTTTGATGCAGAAGGTTGGCAGGATTTAGTAGAAGAATCCACCGGGATACTCAACGCTAATGGATGGACATATGCGAAACGATGATAACAGGATTTCCAGAAGAGAAGGATGATGATGTTATAAAGAGTCTCGAATTAGTAGAAAAATTGGCTAAATATGATTGTTTCCTCTTTGTACTGCCTTTCGTGTTGATGGGGGACTAAGAAAGATTGGTTCTATCCTGGTTGATGATTATTTAAACGATCCTTTTAGGATGGAATTGATAAAAAAAGGATTAATTAAAACTGCAGAGACCGCGTTTAGAGTAAGAAAAGACCTTTCTAAGCATCTACCGCCGACGAAAAAGATGTTGTTAAATGGATTATTATTCTTTGTATCTAACTTTGTCAAATATAAACTCTCTAAATCTTTCTGAATGATGTTATGCTATTTAAGATTTCTATTAATTTCTAATCTTATATTTTATATAATACAAATAAATATAATAACAAATCATATTGTATAATCGATAAATTTATAAATTGTAAAAATAAATACCTTGATGGAGGGATAATAAAAAGGGGATGGTGTATTTTTATCGATTAAAGAGACCTTGTTCAAAGAAAAATAGAGAAAGTTTATATAGAAAAAGCATAAAAGAATTTATGGAGGTAAGAAAGGATAATAACAGGAGGAGAAAACTATGAGCAATGTTAAAAAGATGCCACTAATTATGGCGATGATATTGGTAATGTCGGTATTTGTGAGCGCACCGTTTATTGCCATGGCAGAAAACAATAAAAACGTAAAAACCTATGTGATAAGCGAGCAGGTAACATTTGATTATGATGTAACAATTACCGGTGTATATGATAAAGTAAATGGATCTGTTATCAAGGAATACAAGGCAGAAGTTGCTGCTGGGGAAGAATGGGATACTTCTAATTTAAAGTCAGGATATTACCATGTTGTAGAAAAAGTTGGATTTATTGATAGATTGTTAGGAAGGTACGACGATTTCTGGGTACAACTGAAAGAAGTAAAAGAGGTTGTTCCAGTATATGGAGATGAGCCTGCTGTTTATGGAGCAAGAGAGGGAGCACCTGTCAGTACGGCGGCTAACGTCCGAGTAGAAAGTGTTTCTAACGCTATAGAAGGTATGGACGAGTATGCATTGGGAGATACGATAATAGTTAAAGGAACTGTGGAAGGAATTTCTGATGGTACGCCGATAAGGTTCTTACTTAAAGGCACATACTTATCAGAGATTTCAGATGTACAACTGGGAGTTGCACCCTCAAGAGTCACTGGTGGACAATTCGAGTTTACTATCGATACATCTAAAAGGGTTGATTTCTTAAGGTCTAATCTCTACCCAGATGTATATACAATGATAGTCTATGCTGATCAGGGGTTGCCAGGATACCAGAAGAGCGATTCAAGCGATATAGTGACGATTAACTTGAAGATGCCAACAGTCACGTTCGAGCTTGAAAATAATACCGTAACTACCATTGGAGATATAAGAATAAAAGGTGAGACCACAGGTAACCCAGATTCTGTGATGGTTTGGTTGGTAAACGAATCTGCAAAAACTGCTGCTGTTGTCAAAGTACCGGTCGAGAACAACACGTTTGAGGCCGAACTGAGCGCGAATGATTTTTCACCGTGGTTTAGTGATAGAGGATTGATAGATCCTAAAGACAAATTTACTCCTGCAACCGATTACGTAATACTAGTCGTTCATCCAGGAGTGGACGGATATGCTTATCCATCTTCTGCTGCAACACCGGAATATGTAGGCGGCAGTTTAATCATCAATGGTAGACTAATTGCTAATGATTATACGAAATTTGTATCATCGGTGAAGGGAGACGATATAGTTGCTACCCAGCCGCTCAACATAGAGCTTCCGTATATGGAGCTGGATGTACCTAACGTAATAGCCGGTGAGGATATAGCCGTCAACGGTACTACAAACCTGGCTAACGAGACGGTTGTATTAGTAGAGATACCTGCGATGGGGCTGATAAAAAACACAAAAGTTGAAAATGGCCAATTTAAGGTGGTCTTCCCTGATGCTAATATTCCTGCCCCGATCAAAGAGAGAGGTTTAGCCGGAACGTATAGCGTAACGGCCAGAGACATCGATAACATATCCTACGCTCAAGCAGATTTCGAGATTCTTCTTGAAGAACCAGTTGCACCACCAGAACTAGTTGCACCACCAGAACTAGTTGCACCACCAGAACCAGTTGCTGAAGAGGAAACACCAGGATTTGGCATTTTCGTAGCAATAGCCGGTCTATTTGCAGTTGCCTATTTAGTGGTCAGAAAAAGATAAACACAAAAATATAAAAAATTAAAATTATGTTATTTTTATTTTTATTTTATTTTATTCAATAAATCATACTGTTTTTGAATATTCATCTCAATGAGCTTGATAAATATCTCTCTTATCGTATCTTCATCCAGATTGTAATTGTTGGCCAACTCTGTAACTCTTTCTAGCACAATTTTGCTCTGTCTTTCATCGTTGATCTCAAGATTAGCCTTTTTTTTTGCTTTTAACACCTTTTCAGCAAGATTAACCCTCTCTACTATCAATTGGATGATTGCATCGTCTATCTTTTTAATCTCTTCTCTTACATCATCTATCGATGGTGTATCTTCTTCTTTAATCAATGATCTTTGCCCCCTTATTATTAATTTTTGTCGAGATAATCTGTCCATCAAACTCCTTCCATTTATCCATCAATTCTGACATATCGTCTTGGTCTACCCATGCAACATAGGCGCTTCCTGTCCCTGATAAAGTAACACCGTTTATACCAATAGAAAGAGCTGATATAATAGGACGTTGATCTAATTTCCATATAAACGTATATAAAATACCGTTTAATGTCATAGCCTCTTCGAATACATCTTGCATCGCCAAGTTATATGCCAATTTTACAAAATAGGTGATATATCTTGTAGAATCAATGTCTATATCGATAGTATATATCGACTCGTCAGGGACCAGTATCAATACGTTCCTATCTAAAACAAGCCTCTTGGTTATCTCTCTTTTATAATTTTCTGTCAGAACGATACCTCCCAAATAAGATGCACATGCGTCATCAAAAGCTCCTGTTATTGTCACTCTCGATAAAAGAGATGCGTCTACACCTATATCGATTATGCTCTTATCATCCAACATCTCATCGTCGTCTATATATCCACCTTTTTTTAATGCCGACAAAGTGGCGAGAACGGTCGCGTTTGATGCTGCGCTGCTGCTCTTTAATCCCTTTGCCATAGGTATATTGCTTTTAGTCTTAACATACGCACCAAAATCATAATTAAATCGATCTAATACTAATTTTACACAGTTTTTGATAAGGGTAGTATCGCCGCCTCCTTCAATCTCTCCATTGATCCTTTTAAAATCTCTTCCTATCTCTACAGTCGCTTCTGTAAACAGGTCTATTGCAAAAGCACCACCAAATCCTGTAGATATTGCATTTATAATAGTTCCTGCACCACAAGCCCTGGCAGTCCCCTTCATTAAATACCTCCTTTTTCGATCTTATTAGCTAAAAGCATATGGTCTACAATGACGATAGAGACCATACTCTCTGCAACGGGACATATTCTTGGACATATACAAGGATCATGCCTTCCTTTGATTGCAATATTTGTCTCTCTCATCTTTGATATATCAACAGTCTTTTGTGGTTTAGATATAGACGGGGTTGGTTTGACAACAATTCTGCACACGATATCGTCACCTGTTGAGATGCCTCCCAGTATCCCTCCCGAATTATTCGATCTGGTCTTTATATCTCCGTTTTCTAAAAAGAACTCATCGTTTACCATGCTTCCTAATTTGTCTTTATAATTAAACCCTAAACCAATCTCAACGCCTTTAACTGCCCCTATGCTCATCAAAGATTTTGCCAGATCGGCGTCTAATTTATCAAATACCGGCTCGCCCAATCCAGGAGGAGCACCTCTACATATTATTTCTACAATCCCCCCCACGCTATCCCCTTTATCTTTAGCATCGTTTATCACATCCGTCATGGATATTGCAGCATCGAGATCTGCACATCTGACAGAGTTTTTCTCGATATTGCTCTTTATATCCTGAAAACTCATCGGTCTTGCCTTTATTTTACCTATCTGTACAACATGTGCCACAACTTCAACTCCATTCATAAGAAGGATCTTCTTTGCTATTGATCCAGCAATCACTCTTGCCACAGTCTCTCTGCCAGATGATCTTCCTCCACCCCGATAGTCTCTGATCCCATACTTCTTCCAATACGTGTAATCGGCATGACCTGGCCTTAATATATCTTTTATATCGTCGTAATTTTCAGAGACGATATCTTCATTCTTCACGATGACAGATATCGGCATCCCTGTTGTCTTTCCATCAAATATCCCTGAGAGTATGAGGGGCTCATCTTTCTCTCTTCTTTGGGAGGATAACTTGCTCCTTCCTGGTCGTCTCTTGTTCAGTTCGTTCTGAATATCCTCTTTTGTCAGTGATAATCCTGCTGGACAGCCGTCTATAACCACACCAACAGCATATCCGTGAGACTCACCCCAACTGGTAACTTTAAAAAGATTGCCAAACGTGTTACCCATCTAAGTTACAACCTCCATACGTGTTCCTATCTTTTTTAGATCATCGAAAAAATGAGGATACGATACATCGACACATTCTACATTTTTGATGATGCTTGGTCTGTCTGCCAATAATGCTGCAATAGATAACGCCATAGCAAGTCTATGGTCACCATAACTCTCTAATACGGCACCTTTTAAGTTAGATTGTCCTATTATAGCTCCATCTCTTTTTTCAATTATTTTTGCACCCATCTTTCTAAGCTCTTTAGATATTTTAGATATTCTATCGCTCTCTTTGTACCTTAAATGTTGTGCATTGAAGAGTTCACTAACACCATCACATCTTGTTGCTAAGACAGCAAGGGTTGGAAACAAGTCTGGTGTATCTCCTATATCCATTTTAAAACTTTTTAATCTTGCAAACTTTTTATCTGTAGATGAGACTCTTATACGTCCTTCATTCTTATTCCATTCTATCTGTGCTCCTATATTCTTTAATATATCTAATATGATCTTATCCCCCTGTGCAGAATCTTTCAATCCGGTCATTACAAGGTTGAGACCTATAAGGGATGATGCAACCAAGAAGTAAGACGCTGATGAAAAATCTCCTGGTATTGAAAAACTTTTTAAATTGAACACCTGGTTTGATGGGATAAAATAACCATATTCGTTCCTGATGATTCTTCCTCCTGCTTCTCGAATAACTTCCAATGTCATATCGATGTATGGTCTTGATTTAACCTCTTTTAGACAGAGAGTTGTATCTTCTTTTGCAAACGGTGTAGATAGTAACAATGCCGATATAAACTGAGAACTCATAGATCCGTTTATCACTGTTTTACCTCCTTTTAATCGTCCGCATACATCTATAGGTGCTTTACCATCGTTAGAGAAAATTTTAGCACCGAGGTCTTCTAATGCGTTCAAAAGCGGAGTATTAGGTCTATTTAGTAAAGAATCATCCCCTGTCAATCTTACACATCCTTCGCATAATGCAGATATTGCCGTAAAAAAGCGAAGTGTAGTGCCTGAATTTTTTACATCTATCAATACGGGAGATTTTATCCTTTTTGATCCATCAAAACCGTATATCTCGAGATCTCTTTTATTGATTTTTAAATCCGCACCAAACTGCCTGCAAGCACTGATTGTCGCGTTAGTATCTTCTGAAATAAGCGGATTTAATATTTTTGAACTATTTTTAGATAATGCAGCAACAGTTATTGCTCTATGAGTATAACTCTTGGATGGTGGTGCGCTTATGTTTGAATCTTTGAACTTTGATAGGTTGGGATATATCTTGATATCCATTATCTCACCATTGTCAATCTATAACATTCGATCTTAATTATAATCTTTTGTTTTACCACCTTTAGGATTATCTTTATGAATAAGATATTAAATTTTTTTATTCATCTAAAAAATTGAAGAAGGGGATCGATCAAATTGAAGATATTATTATTAGAATATGCCACTTTGACAGAGGATCCAAAGATAATGAATGAAGGATATACGATGTTAAAAACATTAAGTGATAGTTTTTATTCCATAAATCAGGATATTTATTATTTATCTAAGAAAGGAAAAATAGACGGGATTAAAGGGAGACCCATCGATGTAAAAGGGGATTATTTTGACTTTTTGGAAAGGATAGCCGGTAAGTATGATGCCGCATTGGTTATTGCACCTGAAAAAGATAATATTCTTTATTTTCTAACCTCTATAATAGAAGACTCAACGATCAATCTTGGATCGCCTCCTGATGCGATAAAACTCTGTTCTGATAAATTAATTACGACGAACATCTTGATGGATAGAAAAATCAAGGCACCATGTATATTAGATCATGAAAAAGTATACGATATTAAGACTAAATTTATCCTAAAACCG
The DNA here is from genome assembly GCA_004212075.1 of Candidatus Methanoliparum thermophilum. Classification (GTDB taxonomy): domain Archaea; phylum Halobacteriota; class Methanoliparia; order Methanoliparales; family Methanoliparaceae; genus Methanoliparum; species Methanoliparum thermophilum. Next base: position 11,599 of record RXIF01000002.1, on the reverse strand, counting down.
CGGTTTGGCTGCGGATCGGAAGGCGTAAAATTGGTTGATAACGATGGTTATTTATCAGAAAATATAAAAGAAGATAGTATCTTGATGGAGTATATAGAAGGAAGACATATAAGTTCAAGTCTGATTATGGGCGAGGAAAGATCACTATTCTTAACCTTGAACGAACAATTGATCCGTTTTAATAAAGAAGTAACGTATTTGGGAGGAATGGTTCCATATAAGACATCAAAAAGAGAATGGGATACAATAATGAGATTATCTAAAGATGTGGCAGAGATTATGGGATGCAAGGGCTATCTTGGGATAGATTTTGTAATCTCGAATAATTCAAACGAGCCGTATGTGGTTGATATCAATCCGAGACCTACTACATCTATACTAGGTATAAACCATGTTATAGATTATGAGCTTGCATATTTATTAATGAATAATAAATTTGATCCTACCATGCTTCCATCTAGCGTCAAGATTAATGGGGTATACAAATTTCTGTTAGAGGTTTAAATTGATTCTAGGACTAGATATCGGTGGAGCAAATACAAAAGCATCGTCTTCGGATGGATGTTATACAAAATCTGTCTACCTTCCTATCTGGAAAGATTTCAGACTGGAAGCTGTATTAAGTAAGATAAGAGAAGATTATCCCAACGTAGAAAAAGTCGCCGTTGTTATGACAGGAGAGGGGGCAGATAGTTTTTCAGAGAAAAGATTCGGCATACGTTACATCCAACAAAGAGTAGAATCGATCTTCGATGATGTTTATTATTTCAGTATAGATGGAACTTTTGAGAGAGAAATAACGGATGAAAAGAAGTTTTTTTCTGCTAACTGGATAGCATCTGTGATTAAACTTATGGATTTTGATAAGAGTTTTCTATTTATAGATATGGGCAGTACTACCACGGATATAATCCCAGTGATTAATGGTAGAATATGTTCAGAGAGAACAGATTTTGCTCGGTTGTTAGATGGTACATTGGTCTATATTGGATCTTTAAGAACAAATGTCTCTACTATGGTCGAGAAAGTTCGAATTTTAAGCAGAAATAGATACTGTCCTATTGCCAAAGAACAATACGCTCAGATGGCTGATGTTTACAATATATTGGGTGATATAAACGAGGAAAATTACACATGTGAGACTCCTGATGGCAAAGGGAAATCTATTGAAGACTCTAAAAAAAGATTGGCTCGTATAGTTTGTTGTGATCATGATGATTTGACAAACGAGGAGCTAATAAATATAGCAGAAGAGATCAAGATGGTAGAGATTAAGATGCTTTTTGATACGATAACAAAATTTTTAAATAAGACTGACAAGATAAAAAAGATTTTTGTAGCCGGATCGGGAGAATTTGTTGTAAGAGAAGCATTAAAAAGGATTAATGGTCTGTACGATATAAATTATCTATCCGATCTCTTTGGAACTGAAATATCTTCTATTTTTCCAGCGTTTTCCGTTGGAAGTTTATTAGATAGATGTCTGAGATATAATAACCTGCACTACTATGGTAATGTTTTTAAATAAGGTACCATTGAATATTAAAACAAAAATTTATATATTTAATTAGAAGATATTATAGAGAAGGGGGCTGTGGCCTAGTCCGGAAGGGCGGCGGGCTCCAGCGGTATGATGACCTGTCGGGGAGACCCGCCGATCGTGCGTTCGAATCGCACCAGCCCCATCTTAATGATAAGTTTTTTATGCCTACATTCTCTTTATTCTACTGTCCATGCATGGTAAAAATCATTTTATTATCTCTTTGTTCTTTGGAATACTCTTCATATTGATCGTTTATTATATTTATCAGATAGATTGGATATTTCTCCTTATTTTTTTGCTTGGAACGATGACAGGCTCTTTAATTCCTGATATAGACGCTACCTACGCCTCCATATATCATACAAAAATTAACGATAAAAGTATGAACAAGTTTGTCTTTTTTACATTTGTCAACCCAGTAATATCAAGGGTTACCAAGGTCATGTTGAAACCCTTTCTCTTCTTTATGCAAAAAATAACAGATGGTGGCATCAACGATGGACATAGAGGTATTACTCATTCTATCATTGGCGTTTTTTTGATATCGCTAATATGGTTTATTATTATCTTATCGATTTATTATATCATAAACACCTTCATTTTAAAGATACCTGATCTATTATTTTATATGCTGATATATCCTATCGGGATGTTTTTTGGTGGTTTATGTCATCTATTTGAGGACAGTTTTACGAGATCAGGGATACGCTGGTTTCAGCCTTTCAGTAATCTTAGCGTAAGAGGTAGTATAAAGACTGGAGAAAGGGAAGATATCGTTGTATGGTATTTTATAATGACAGTCATTATTTCGTCCATCCTTTTATATATATATGGCATCTTATTTACCTTTTTATCGATTCTTCTCTTCTTGATTATTGCAATTGTAATATGGAGGATTAGAATTGTTAAATATCGTTGAAGATAGAATTTTAGGATCCATCTACGGCTTTATCATCGGAGATGTTCTGGGAGAACCATTTGAAGGATTAACAAAAGATGAGATCAGGGGAATTGAGATAGATCTTGGCGATCGAATAGAGTATACAGACGATTCCATTCTTTTTTTGATAGTCGCATCATCTTTAATAAGAAACAAATGTGTTAGCAGGAGAGATATTGCCAAATCTATATTAAAAAACCGTGATTATATCCCCAGAATTGGTCCTACTACCTTATCAGCTATATCCCATCTTGAAAGAAGTAATTTAAATTATATTTCTAAAGAAGGAACGACTAACGGTGCGGCTATGAGAAGTCCACCTATAGGATATATTATCGAGAGTAAAAATATAAAAGAGATTTGTAAAAATGTTTATATCTCCTCTTCTATCACGCATGGTATATCGGTGGCGATATCCGGCGCTTGTGCTATTGCTGAAGCTGTCTCAACAGCAATAGACGGATATGATCTTGATAAGATACTGAGAAACGCGTTACAAGCAGCAAAGATCGGAAGTGAGTATGGTATAAAAGATGACCATAGCAACTTTCTGTTGATAAGTAGAATAGAGTCCATATTAAAATCGGATAAAAGCATAGAAGAATCATCTGAATATAAATTATCGATAGATACTGTAGATACTGTTCCTTTAGTATTTAAGTCGTTAAATGAAGGTTTGGATTTTAAAGAGACATTGATAAAGACAGTTTCTTTAGGAGGAGATACAGATACGATATCTGCTATGACTGGTAGCATCTTGGGTGCAATGGTCGGATTAAAGGGTATTCCATCATCTTGGAAGAATAAAATTGATAAGTTGAATATTGTTGCAGATTGTATGACAGATTTAAGAGATATAGGATCAAAGTTAGCCATAATCAGAAAAAAGTATTGAACAGGGTCTATTGTGGGGTAAGCGATTTAAAATCGAAAAAGATATTGTTAAAGATCGATCCTTAAGGCGTTAGCAATATAGACAAACAGTCTTACATCATCTCTTTTTAATGTTTATATTTTTAAAAAGAGAAGGTATATATAATGCGTAAGATCCATCTTTTTTTTCTATAATTATCTCATCTCTTCGCATAAGAATATCTAAATCTAACTGATACAATCCATCATCGATTATTTTGATGCTTTCTATCTCTCTATCATCTATTATACTCTTCTTAAAATTTTTTTTGCGGGTATCTAGGTTATCTATATCAATATTAGAAAGTAGATCTCTTATCTCATTCTTAGTGTTAATATAATAAAATTTCTTACCACCACAAAACGAGCATCCTTTCAATATCTGGACATCCCCGTCATCATAAACCCTTCCACAACGTGTACATTTATGTGGCATTCAAAAATCTCCCATCTTTAATTCATGATTATTTATATCTCAGATATAAGAGCTGATATACGTCCTTTATTCTTCTCAATATTCTTAATCTGATTTGGTGAACCTATTATAGTTATCTTTTTTGGATTTTTAGATCTTCTGAACAATTTAGAAAAGATAGATTTTTCATCCATAGAAGGATAACTCTCCATCTCTATTCCTACAAAATCAGAAGATATTTCTACCATGGTAGCCTCTATAAGCTTTGTCTCCTCGACAGGAGATAGTCCTTTCTCCAACACAATTATCCTTCCATTTTTCACTCCGTCTAGGATCATTCTTATCTTTTCATAAGATGTCATACTTGATAGCATCTCTTCAGATATTAGATCTATATGTACCATATCATCACCTAAAATGATTGTATATACTTTTATATAACATCTCGATATTCTCGCCCTTAAGTGCAGAGATAGGTATAACGGTATGTTGGGGAAACGCTTCCATTATTTTTGAAGGTTTTGCATCGGATAAATCGATCTTATTTGCAACAATAAGCAACGGAAGCTTTCTAGCTTCTATATTTCCAATTATGGTTATATTAACCTGTGTATATGGATTCTCAGTCGAATCCATAATAAGTAAAACACCATCTAGATCGTCCAACCATCTTATTGCCTCTATAACCCCTTCTGCCGCCTCTTTTGCCCGATTTTTTGCCTCATCCTCGCTTAAATCGTATTTTAAAAAATCATGGTAATCCAATTTTGTGGCCAGCCCAGGGGTATCAACGATATCCAGTTTCAAAGATGATCTATCAGCATTGATGGTTATATCCTTTTTTCTTAATACTCTTCGCGTCTCATGCGGTATATTAGAGATACCGTTCAGCTCTTCACCGGTCCAATCCTTGATTATCTTATTTGCAAGAGTTGTTTTTCCTACGTTTGGTGGGCCGTATAGCCCGATTTTAACTTTTTTCTTCCCAAAGATTTTATTTATAAACGACCAAAATCTTTCTCTGACGGATAACCATGCATTCATTTAAATCTCCAATAATATATATCTATTGTTTAATAAATATATCTTTATGTTTTATCTCTATCGATTAATTTAGTAATACACTTTATATAAAGATGATATGGTTTATGCCACCGAATATTGGTCCGGATCATTTACAGGTGGTAATCATTTTCTCATTAGAGTTATTATTTATCTCTTTTCTTAAATCAGAGAGCGTAGCAACACGTTCTGCAAACGCATTATGTCTATGAATACTCTCCTCATTTATTTGTTTTATAGTCACGATGGTCTCATCAGGAAGGTAACCAAACTTTTCTACTATCTTTTTAGCCATATCTCTCACACAATCCTCTACAAACTTGGGATTCTTATGTGCGGTATAGACCAGATCCTTTTCGTCTGCTCTTTTCAAAAACTCAAAGATTGGAGAACTTACTGACTCTTCTATTATCGCAATTATATCATCCAAGGATACATAATACTCTTCAGGAACCTCTATCGATATTATTCCTCTACCTCTTTGGTTATGTGTTGCCATTGGGAAATTGTTTACAAATTTTTCTATCTTCTCTTCTTCTACACCGATCTTTTTTAACTCATCTATTGCCATATCTTGCATCATATCTTGAGCACAAGGACAGGCAGTCATACCTACCACTTCTGCACCAATTGTCTTTTTTGTCTTTTTACCACGTTCTAATTTACTATCAGCGAATATGTCAATCACTTCTTGACATGGGTGTTTTGTAATCTTGGTCTTTTTTTTAAGCACATATTCGCTTCTCATTCTTACCTCGCTTTTAGTAGCATACTCATGCCTTTCTAAGAGTCTTTTTGCTATCTCATCGCATAGATCTTCTATAATATATGCCGGAGATTTTATCGCGTCCTCTAATACCTCATTCATCGCCTCAAAATTTCTAGAAAGGTTTGCTCCTTTTATGTTATATGGGAGATCTACAAACATATCAAATATGGATATTAATACGATAGGTCTTTTTCCTTTTCGAGCGATCTCTACCAATTTTTTAACATTAGTGACACCGACACGGTTTAAATTTATTGCAACATCGGGTCTTGTAGATTGAACATCTGGAAGATTGGTCAAATTAATTACACCTCTTTTATAGGTTTGCATAATTTAAGGTATGTTAAAGTTATATAAATGCTTTTAATTTTTAAAAATGCAGGTCGACTATTACCAAAGCAAAATACTCTGGGGGTCTTTCTTACACTTTTAGGACTTCAAATAATAACTTGGTGCCATCATCCGGGATACTGTAAAAGCAACTTTCACATTCGTAGTACCCGTTTGCCAGAGCAATTGCTTTATATAAATAAAATCCTTTTGAAGAGTAATCTGAAGCCCATAAATTGCGGATAAAGTTTTCGTCGATTTTGGCGGGATCTTCCGGATACCCGGAAAATATTTTCGGAGGGTCTTCTTCACTAAATAGAAAATCTTCCCAATCTGAAGGAACTCTTTTCAATCCCGGGTCTTCCTGATATTCTTGCAAAGTCCTCCATTTTAGGTCCTTGTGGTTAAGCAAGCCCAACCATTCCAAAGCACTTTTCAATGGAAGTTTTCGAAAATATTCGAGCTCTTTCAAAAATAGCTCCGGGTCAATTAGTCCAAGAATCACTCCGTTGCCGGGATATTTCTCTTTCCATCTTCCCGCGGTATATTCATCAAACCAATCGAAAACTTGACCTTGGTACTGTTCTATTGCACCTATGGCCCTCCACCGGGCCATCTTTTGGAGAGAGTCTATTTCTTCAGGAGAAAATTCTTCTCTTTCCCTTATTTTTTCTTTTGTTACAGTATCAAACTTAATTAGAATGGCATGCAGGTAATGCACGAGCTGTACCTCCTTTAATTCGTTTTTTTGTATACAGGATTGCACAGCATTTTCAGGCAGGTTTGATTTAGCCTCCGTGCTGCCTGCAATTCCCTTTCCAGCTCAGCGAGCCGGATGGTTATTTCCTTAAGCCATTCCGGGTCGATAAAATCGGCGGGTTGTTCAGTTCTTTCGGAATTTTCTTTTTCCAGCTGGTTCAATACGTTTTGAAGCTTGGAAACGGGAACTTTTTGGTCAAACAATCTCCTGGACCAATCGTTTCCCGTTGCCCACCAAATTATGTCCGGGTCTATTTTATGGATTTCCCTGCATATCTGGAGAGCTTTAACCGGATCGTTGTATTTCAGCAGCCTTTGATAAAAAGACGGGGCGAACTCTGTGCAGCGTTCTTCTGAAGGAAATGTCCGGGCTAAGCGTATCCAGGTGTTGATCGTCCTGCACGCCAGCCCAAACTGTCTGGCAATATTATCTATGCATATTCCTTTATCAGCCATTTCTTTGCACACGTCCGCGAAGTACCACCGGTCATATTTGATTCTCTCGGCGTCATAAGGTTGTTCTATGTCATAACGCGAGTGGTAACGCAAGTGCTTTGTTTTACGGTTAGCGGGACGCAAATAAGTATGATATCTATAACTGGTGGAATAAAAAGAGCAGCCGAGTTTTTCAGCTGCTTTTTTTAGCCCTGCTACTACCCTTGGGGAATTTTGGACTGCCTCCAGGATTATGCGGTCTTGCCTGTTCATAATCCGATCGCCTCCTTCCATACGTCCGCAGCAGACCTGGAAGAATTCCATTTAACCGACATTTCGCTGTTGTATTGCAAAAAATATGAGTTTGATTCTTTATGGTACTTCAATAAAGGTGAAATACCTTTTTCTTCCAACTGCTGCTTACGGGAAAGTATTTCAGGAGGAACAGAAGGAATAGGAGAAGAAGATTTTTTAGTGCGGGCTTTTGGTCGATATGCCCGGTAGGATGTCGGCACATCCAGCATTTGCCGGAATTTAACAAACATTTGGATACCCCCTTTTTTGAGTGTTAAAGCACTCTCCCAGACCGGATGGCCCAGGAGAGGACCACCCGGTTCCGGGTGGAGGTATTACTCCAATACCGTCCTATCGGGGTACCGGGGATTTTTGTATGCAACCTGGAAATGATTATTAATAATATATATTCCAGGATTGCACGGATCCGGTTTGACCGACCGGATACCTTGGATTACACTGACCCGCTCACGGTAGCCGAGTTTGGGCCACCATTGAGACAGTAGCTTTTTGGTTAACTCCATCTATCAGCCTCCTTTGTTTTTTGAACATTTTTTCTCTCTGAAGACACAAAAAAATCCCATTACGCTTTCAAGCACATAATGGGATTTGTGGTCTTCAGTATAAATAATTTTTACCGGTTTGTTTAGAAACTATCCGATTATTTGTGCAAATTATTTTTGCACATTTTTTCCGGTTCGCTTAAAAGCCCTCCGGGAAATGAAAATTAACTTAACTACAGATTACTGCTTATAAATAAAATTGTCAAGTTTTTTCAATGTTCGATCGTGTCAATTTACTTTGGGGTTTTAAAAAATAAAAAAATCCCCTTTAATATTTAGGCCGTTCTGATAGATCTTAACAGTTGCAAGGTTGCCGTTTTCTTGCCTTTATTTAAGATGGTTATATTTCCGAAAGTTTCATTTGTGGCAACCAGATTTCTCTTTTTTAAGATTTCCTGATCCATTTTTAGGCTTCTTGCTTTATTCAATGCAATTCTTTTTTTTGGCTAATAACAGATCATACACTACACCACCATTGGCTTTAAAAGCCCTTAATCTAGCCATTTAACCTTACCGATCCCTTGCGGAGCATAAGGTCAACGTATGCAAAAATTTTTGGAGTGGGTACCTACTAAATCTCGACACAGTCCACCCGTAAATCCCACTTGACAGGTTTCTATAAACCGGGTTATTCTATACATAGATTTTTGGTCTTTTGGGGCAATATTTATAACAGGAGTGAGATAAATGACTTTGACCCGGCGGAGAAAAGAATTTTTATACACGATTAAAAAATATATGAAAATACTGGTACACCCATACATTATATCACCGTAACCGAAGCGCTGCGGGTCAGCAAGTGGACAGCATACGACATCTTAAAGAAAGTGGAGAAAGAAGGTTATTTGCGCAGCGAATATTCCGTAAGCCGTGAAGAAAGGTACTCGGGACGTTCGGTTCTTCTATTTCTTCCAACCTCAAAAGCCGGGGAATTATTCACATGGAAGAATGGCACGCTGCCCGGGAAAAACTTCTCGAAATAATTGAAAATGTTAAAAAGCACGGCTCGAAAAAAATTATCGATGACCTCCTGAAATAGATGCCGGCCATCGAGGCGCCGATAATAATCAGCACATATATAATAGCCGTATTGATTGTTTACGTTCAAAACCTGGGTACAAAAACCGTAAAAATGATAAACAATCTGCTGCAGCCTGCCCTTAGGCCCGAACTGATCCTGAGCCTGTTCGCGGGCACGGTGTTGGGAGCAACGGTCAAAAATATGCAGGACGTCATAAACGGCCGGCTGACTGATGAAGTGGGCCGGCTCCAAAAATATATCTCGGAATTTAGCGCCAGAGAAAATAAATTACTGGTAAAATTTTTGAGTGATGCTTTAGAGCGGTCAATATAAAATTTTTTTGGGTAGTAGTTTGGTCTTTTTGGTGTTTTATGTTTTATTGGTAAGCCCTCAAAGATATATGGGTGCATCTTTACCAAACTCGCGTCAGGGAGGTGACCTTACATATAATTTTTCTTCAACACCCACAATAGGAAGAGAAAATTTTACTAATAAGGAGGTATAAGAGGAATGCAGTGGAAAACGGCAAATCTCAACTTCGCCAAAACTTTGTACAGGAACAGATCCTCTGCCAAGCTCTGGACTATATCGAAAAAGACCCCGAAGTAAACATGCCGAAAATTCTAAACCTGGTAAAATTGCTTGCCATCAAGAAGAAACACAAGGAACAGGTGGAGCAGGCAGCCCTGGCCTACCAGCAAAACCCGGCCATCAGGACCTTCGTCAACCGGCTGTTCGTCGCGACACATCCCAACATCAAGCACCGCCTGATCTATAACTTTTTCATCAACGCCATGATTTTCGGCATTCCACAACAGGCGCAGATGCCGCAAAAACACGGAGTACATGTGCCAAACTTATTACTTGTGGATCCGACCAGCGCCTGCAACCTGGCTTGCGAGGGCTGCTGGGCCGGCAAGTACGCGAAAAAAATTCGCTTAGTTTCGAAAGGTTGGATCGTCTCTTTACCAAAGCCAAGGAACTGGGCATTTACTGGGCGGCCATGTCCGGCGGGGAGCCGTTCGTTTATCCATGCCTGTTCGAACTGGCCGGTAAGCACAACGACATGGCGTTCATGGTTTATACCAACGGCACGCTAATCGACGAGGAGGCGGCCGGTAAAATCGTGGAGGTAGGGAATCTGTCACCCACCATCAGCCTGGAAGGCCGGCGAGAACGCACCGACGTCCGCCGCGGCGCCGGCACCTTTGACAAAGTAATAGGTGCTATGGACTTGTTTAAGGAAAGGGGAGTCATATTCGGGGTGTCGATTACCATTACCCGGGATAATGTAATGGAAGTCACTATCGACGACTTTATCGACTTCCTGGTTGACAAAGGAGTTACTTACGGCTGGTTCTTTCACTATATTCCCATCGGGCGGAATCCCGATCCAGAACTGATGGTGACACCGGAACAGCGGGCCTACCTGGCCGTAGCTGGTGACCTGGTTGATACAGTAGTGATGGTTCCTCCAAGAGCTAGCCCTGCGAATTACGCTCCCTCTCCCCGGGAACTGGAGCAGCTCAGTAAAGCAGATCTATACTTCTCAATAGGTATTCCTGCTGAAGAAGCGAATATCTTGCCAAAGCTTCCAACCATTAACCAACACATAAAAGTTGTTGACCTGGCCGCTGAAGTAAGTAAAGTTTGCCCGCTGCTATATTATTCACCTGGTAACCCTGACCCGCATATCTGGCTTTCGCCTAAACGGGCAAAAGTAATCGTCAACGTAATCGCTCGCGAACTATCCTCAATAGATCCCGAAAATAAAGATATTTACCAGGCAAATGCCCGGATATACGGGGAAAAACTTGATCAGCTGGATCAAAAAATTAAGGCAGCGCTGCAGGGCTTACCCAATAGGACATTTATAGTATTTCACCCTGCCTTCGGCTATTTTGCAGCAGACTATGGTCTGGAAATGATTTCCATAGAAAAAGAGGGCAAAAAAGCGACCGCTGAAAATCTACAACAGATTATAGACCTTGCTAGGGCACAAAATATCAGAGTCATTTTCTATCAAGCATCAATCACCAGCAAACAGGCAGAAACAATCGCTGAAGAAATCGGAGGTTATGCCGAGCAGGTTGACCCTTTGGCTCCAGATTACATAGAAAACCTGGAAAAAATAGCTGCAGCTCTGGCTGCAGCACTAAAGTAAAAGGGAGGGGCAGGAAGAACCGGGATGCAAAATGTTATTGAATTAAGCCATGTCAGTGTATTCTACAATGATGTCTGCGCCTTGTCCGACATAAATTTAACTGTAAAAAATAAAGATTTTTTAGGGATTATCGGCCCCAACGGCAGTGGCAAGAGTACACTGCTCAAAGTCATCCTCTGACTTATAAAACCGGCTACAGGAACTGTCCGCGTCTTAGGTCTCCCTCCCTACAAAGCCAAAGGGAGACTGGGCTACGTGTCCCAGAGACTTATAGAAGAGTAATCAAGAAATTGCTTTTTTCAGCAGAATCTAGCTAGTACCGCCAATCCGTCTATGGATTTTCTAAGATCAGTGCTGCCGCAAGCTAGATAAACCTGTCGGTTTGATATTTC
>RXIF01000006.1 GCA_004212075.1 Candidatus Methanoliparum thermophilum | reverse complement strand
GATGCATTAAAGAAAGGATACGATGAATGCATGAAATTGGCTAAAGAGTATCCATCCGTCAAGGTTAATAAATTAGATAGATATCGCAGATTTTTTTATTACGATAAAGAAAAATGTATAGCATGTGGTTGGTGCCAAGGGGTCTGTCCAAACGGTGCAATAATTAAAGAAGGTATATACATAGGTACAGTATCAATTAAAAATGAACTCTGTTCTGAAAATTGTAGGGTCTGTATGGATGTCTGCCCGTGTAAAGCTATATATGGGTCTCCGTTAAGAGTAAACCAGTCTTATTGCATGCTTTGTGGAGCATGTAAAGAATCTTGCCCAGAGGATGCAATAACTATTAAAAGAGATAAGATATTTGCAGAAGATGGCCATTCAGGAACATGGATTAGGGCACTAGACAGACTTACTAACGGTGAATCTTATACAAAAGAACTTTATGTAAGAGGTCTCAACAAGACGATTAGTTCTGTAAAATCAATATTTCAAGATGATAAAAAAGATAATGTCAAGTCAAATATAAAAGATACAGAATATAAAATGGAAGGAGGGGTCTGATTTGAGAGAGTTTGATGCAGTAATTGTTGGTGGTGGGGTTTCTGGGATAAGATCGGCGTTAGATCTTGCAGATATGGGATATAAAGTCGGACTGATAGAAAAAACCCCTTTTATTGGTGGAAAAGTATCAAAAATAAAAAAAACTTTTCCAAAATTTGAAGATGTTAGAAAGGTTTTAACAGACGAGATGGAGAGGTTATCGATCAATAAAAATATAGAATTAATGACCAATTCAGAGATTAAAGAATGCACCGGTGATTTTGGAGAATACAACATTAAGGTTATCCACAAAGCAAGATTTGTAAAAAAGATGGGCGATTTTTTTAATAAATGTGTAGAAGTCTGTCCTGTAGAGATACCAAACGAGTTTAATGAAGGTTTAGATAATAGAAAAGCGATATATATGCCATATCCTAATGCCGTTCCAAGATTGTTTGCCATAGACGCAGAACATTGTAATAAATGTGGCGAATGTGTCAAAGTGGCCGGGGATGATGCTATCGATCTTGATATGAATGATGAGGAGGAGGATATTAAGGCAAAAACGATAGTTCTGGCTACAGGGTACGATCTATTTAAGCCCAACGGGCTTTACGGGTATGGAGAAATTAAAGATGTCATAACATCTATGCAATTGGTTAGGATGCTCGACCCGGATGGACCGACAGAAGGCAAGGTACTGAGACCTTCGGATGGTGTTGAGGCGGAAAAAATTGGATTTATACTATGCGTTGGTAGCAGAAATATAAACTATAATCGATACTGTAGCAATTATTGTTGCTCTTTCACAATAAAAAATGCTCTTGAGTTGAAAGACGAAGATCAAAAAAAAGAAGTTTATATAATTTATATGGATATAAGAACCCCTTTTAAAGGCACAGAAGAACTTTATATTGATGCTAGAACCAAGGGGCTTCATTTTTTGAGAGGAAAGCCTGCTATAGTAACGGAGAACAATAATAAGATTAAAGTTAAGTTTTTTGAAACGTTTATCGACAAAAGTATCGAATTAAATTTAGACTTGTTAGTATTAGCCGAAGCATCGTTACCATCAAAAGATGCAGAAAATCTGGCAGATATATTTGGCATAACTACAGATGATTATGGATTTTTTACTGGTAATTCCAGATTATCGCCGATAGAGACTAACAAAAAAGGAGTTTTAATCTGTGGATGTGCGGAAGGATTGAAAGATATATCGTTAAGCGTCTCTCAAGGTTCAGCCGTAGCAGCAAAGATTTCTACGATGATATCTAATAATTAAACAGGATAAAAATTATGGATAAGAAGAAAGTCGCTATATTGGGAGCAACCGGTGCTGTTGGACAGAGGTTTATCCAATTATTAGACAAACATCCGTGGTTTGAGATTACCGGCCTGGCAGCATCGGAACGTAACGTTGGTAAAAAGTATAAAGATACAAAAAAATGGAGATTGGATACACAGTTACCTGAAGAGATTGGAGAGTACGAGATCTTGCCAATGGATCCTAAGAAGATCGATGCAGATCTCGTATTTTCGGCATTACCCGCAGATGTAGCTGGAGAGATAGAGACTAATTTTGCAAAAGAAGGTATTGCCGTATCCAGTAATGCCAGTGCTAATAGGATGGAGAAGGATATCCCATTGATTATCCCAGAAGTAAACAAAGAGCATCTATACTTGATAGATTTACAAAAAGAAAAAAGAGGATGGGAAGGGTTTATAATAACAAACCCGAACTGTTCTGTTATCGGATTGGTCGTTACTCTTAAGCCGTTAATGAAGTTTTGTATGAAAGAAGTAAGGGTAGCAACGATGCAAGCGGTATCTGGTGCGGGGTTCGATGGAGTATCTTCGATGGACATATTGGATAACGTAATACCATATATAAAGAACGAGGAGGAAAAAATGGAGACTGAAACGCTCAAATTGCTTGGTACCATAGATAATGACGGAATAAAACCTGCTACGATAAAGGTTAGTGCAAGTTGTCATAGAGTATGTGTTATAGATGGGCATACCGAATCCATTTGGGTTAAAACAGATCAAAAGATAGATGCTGAAGATGTAAAAAAGGCTTTTTTAACGTTTGATCCACAATTAAAAGATTTACCGTCAGAACCTAAAAAAGTAATTTTCTTACATGATAGGGAAGATAGACCTCAAGCAAGGTTGGATAGAAATATAGGAAGAGGTATGACGGTATCTGTGGGAAGAGTACGAAACGATTTTGACGGAATAAAGTACATAGCTCTATCTCATAATACAATAAGAGGTGCTGCAGGAGCTTCGATCTTAAATGGAGAGTTATTGGTCAGAGAAGGATATGTCTAAACATAATATCTTCGATCCTCTTTTTAATCCCGAAGGGGTGGCAATAATCGGTGCGTCAAACAATCCTGGGAAAGTAGGCGGGATGATGATGCTCAGTACTCTTATCGGTGGGTTCAACACCGATCGTCTCTATCCTGTAAATAATAAAGAGGAAGAGATATTCGGCTTAAGATCTTACAAGACGATCAAGGATGTTCCATATAGAGTAGATTTAGCGATAATATGCATTCCTGCCCTTGGTGTTAAAAATGTTATAGAGGAATGTATCGAGAAGGGAGTAAAGTTTGGAGTTATAATATCTGCAGGTTTTTCAGAATCAGGAGAAGAGGGAAGAAAAAGGGAGGAAGAGATCGTAAAGATCGCAAGACATGGTGGAATGCGGATAATAGGACCGAATTGTATGGGTATTTCGAACTCTAAAGTTCATTTACATGCATTAATGAACATGCTAGTTCCTAAAGAGGGAAATGTATCGATAGTCTCTCAAAGTGGAACGATAGGATCGCTTACAATGGCTACTGGATCTGTTGAAGGGATGGGATTTAGCAAATTTGTAAGCAGTGGAAACGAGGCAGATATACATACAGAAGATTTGATCGAGTATCTTACAGAAGATAAGGATACAAGGATAATATTGGCATTTATAGAAGGGCTTAGAGACGGTAAGAGATTTTTAAAGATAGCAAAAAAGGCATGTGAGAAGAAACCGTTTATAGTAATAAAAGGAGGTATTACAGAAGAGGGCGCGAAGGCTGCAAGGTCCCATACAGGATCTATAGCTGGCTCCTCATCAATTTATGCCGCTTTATCAAAACAGACAGGAATAATATCTGCCATAGACATGAACGATTTAATTAACCTGGCAAAAGGATTCTATATGTTACCATTACCAAAAGGCAGAAATATAGGTATAGTTAGCGCATGGGGAGGTATTGGAGTTTTAGCGGCGGATTCATGCGCAAAAGAGGGGTTAAAAATACCTAATCTTTCTAAAAAAACGATAGATTTGCTTAACGAGTTGTTACCTCCATTCTGGAGTAGACAGAATCCTGTCGATATGACTGCTGCAGGTATTTATGGTAGCTGGGATCTCTTTATAGAAGTGAATAAACTTGTACTCACCGATGATAATATAGATGCGGTTATATGTATGATTCCGTTGTTTACATCATTATTCAGATCAGTTCTTGAAAGGAATGAGGAGACAAGATATTATGCAGAGGGGCTTGTCGATTTTATGAAGGATACAGAGACAGAGCTTGTTAAAAATTTTGTCAGATTGAAAGAGTACAATAAACCATTGGTTGCTATTGATATATCCAGAAGCTTGGAGTCTAAAAGCGTTAAGTACCTTGAAGAGAATGGCATACCATTTTATAGTTCTCCGATGGATGCTGCACATATCTTATCTAGTATGGTGGGATATAAAGAGTATCTGGACCGTCTAAACGATAAATATTAGGTAATTTTATACCTCAAAATTGCTGCAATTCCGCCTAAACCTGCCAATTTTTTTCCTGGTTCAAAATCAGAACTGAATATGATTAACTTGCCTCCTTTCTCCTCCACCTCTTTTAAAAAAGAATCTATATCATTTGATCCTCTTTCTTCTCTCAAAAATTCATCTAAGATCAGCAAGGTATCGATCGCTCCAAACTCGTTGGCTTTTTTAACATCGTTCATACCATACGTGGCCAATCCATCCGTTGCTATCTCTTTCAACAAGATATCTATATACCTTGTCTCTTTGGACAACCTGTTTTCATTAATTATCTTCTCGATAGCACCACGTCTCAAAACTTCTTGAAATCCTGAAATTCCTATAGATGATGTATTTTCCAATGTAATCGAATCTACAAACTGTGGATATCTTTCTTTTATAAACTGATAAAGATCGTTCTTTGTAAAACCTGGTCCTGCTATAACTATCTTTGTCCAATCATTAAAAAGGTTTATGATCTGTTTTAATAAATCTGTAAAAAATTCTGCTCTTTTACTTTCTCCGCCAGATTTTCCAGATGATAACGAGATATTAAAAGACTCGTCTATTCCATACTGTCGAAGAATTCCAACAGAAGCTTCTCCTTCTTCAATAGTAATTATTATAACTTTTGGTTGGTTGGATGCTCTCACCGCATCATCTATTCGTTCCAGTTGATCCTTCTTCCATTCATCTTTAAAGATACTTACCTCGATTCCTGGCTCTATATTTAGTGTATGATACTGGGCTAAATCTGTTCCTACACGTATTTTTCCGGTTACCCTTAATCTATTTGAAAATTTATGAAATTCTGTCTCTTCTACCTCTATTCCCAACCAGATTTTCTTTTTCTCTTGTTTATCAGGTCTTATCTTATCCGTCGAATTGCTTATATCCCTCCATGTATAAGAAGATACCAGATCATTTCTATCTATTATATGTTTTAGATGCCATATATCATCCAAATTCTGAGGTACAAGTTTTATCTCGCCATTATTATTCTTTAACACCTTTTTTTCTATCTTCATTGATCCGTCTCGTAAGATCGTTTATATAATTTTAAGAATCATCTATGCCTACTTTATCTTAACTCTTAACTTTTCAATATCCTCTTTTATCTCTATCTTTAACCCAATATAACTTAAAAATATTTCTATAAACGTTTTAATAAATTTTTTTGATAATTCGGAGAATAGAACTAATGTAAATTCCTTGTTAGAATTTTCTACTAATTTAAAAAATCCGCATGATTCCAATCTTTTAAGAAGATCTTTTGCTGTTTTTATTTTATAAGACAGCTGTTCTGCATGAGATAATGCTATCTTCTCATGTTTATTCCAAAACTCCTCTTTATTAGGATGATCTTCTATAAATTTGAGAAACAAGATCCAATGGTCCACGTCAAGTATTATATGCTCGTTACTTGACATCATCTCTATCTGGTTCTCAATCTTCTCTTTATCTTTTAATAAATTACTGTATTCATGATAAAATCGGATGGCTCTCCGTATAAGTTCGCTTTGAGATGCATTCGTCTCTTGGATCATATATTTTAAGATATCTATCGTTTGATCATCTACTGCAATGGTTATTCTATTTGGATTCATTCTAACTTCTGGCATTTACTCTTTTTTTAATAATAAAAGATTTATTATATCTATCACCATGTTAACACTTTAAATGATAAAAACATAAAAATAATTAATAAAGACAAGAATGCGCTGACCGGGAATTGAACCCGGGTTTGGAGCTTGGCAAGCTCCAGTGATAACCACTACACTACCAGCGCATTAGATTCTTACTATATCTAACATTTTTAGTATCAATTTCTATATATAGTTTTTGATGAAACTGGCAAATAAAAGTAAAGAAGGTATTGGTATTTATCTTCTAATCAAGGAGTATGTTCTCCATTTTATCTTTATCAAGGTCTTCTAAAAGTGGTATATTTGTAACCTTCGATGCTTTATCTGTTAGAGATGCTATATCGTTCCTGTCCAGTTCATTCAATCTGAATTTTCTGGACCCTGCCATGAGTTGTCTAAGTCCTACTCCTATCTTATCCATGAGATATGTATATAGACCGATCGCTTCGTATGGCACTTTATCACCATATCTATGGTTGATCTCATCGTTGCAGATCAAAAATTTTTCAGGACTGTCTCCATAACTTTCTATAAAACTTTTCGATAGCTTTTCTTTCTTAGCCATCTCGACGAAGTGTTTTGTCCTCATAACCGCCGTTAAAGGAGCTCGTGCCATCGCAACCGTCTTTATGTAAGGTCTATCTGAAAAATTGCTCATTGCTATAGACTTAAAGATCTGTGTCTCATCTGTAAACCCCCCTGCCATTGCAACATCCGGTATATGCCTGCCGTGTCTTCTCAATATATTGAGACATTCAAGAACTTGTGCCTCCAACCATACGGTAGGCGTAGAACATTCTTGCATCATCGGTATCGGACTCATACCTGTCCCACCACCAGCACCATCGAAGGTTATAGCATCTATCTTTGCATCTGATGCACATCTTAATGTAAAAGCAACGATTGACGGCCTATAACCACCAGTTTTCATAAAAACCTTCTTTGCACCTTTTTCTCTAACTTTTTCTACATTCTCTACAAAATCGTTCAGTTTTGGTAATCCTACCCTGCTATGGCGCTCAAAACTCCTAAAAACACCATTTTTAAACAATTTTTGAATATTAACATCTTCAGGATCTGGTATTATTATATACCCTCTCTTTTTAAGCATCTTTGCCTTATCAAGATCGTTTATTCTCACCTCTCCACCTATAGCCTTGGCTCCCTGCCCCCATTTCTTCTCTATGATATTGACCTCAAGTTTGGAGAGTGCATAATCATCGACTCCGAACCTTTCATCCTCTACATTAGTCTGAACAACAACATCTCCCGTCTTTCCATCCCATAACCTTCTAAATGTCTCTACACGATATGTTAAATCCTCAGAATACTCTACTTTTCCATTTGCAAACCTCGTTTTTGGATCCATTCCACATACGTTCTCACCGATAGTTAGGATAGTCCCGCTTATTGCAGCACCGTTTGCAAGACCATCCCAATTTCTTTGAGCAACAGCTGTTGATCCCATTCCGGCAATAATCATAGGAATATTTAACGGAACACCGCCAAATTTTGTGGTTATATCTACATTTGGAAATATTATCCTTTCTATATCTTCCTCTATACCTTTTGCTCCTGATATATCAGTCATTATCTGAATATCGCTCCAATCGACAGGGTAGTTTTTATTTGATGCAGAAGTACTTTTACCAAAATATTCTGGGCTAGGATATAACACTTCTCTCCCTCTAAAAGAGGATTTCCCGATCTCGCATAAAACATTACAATCTTCCGTACATAATGGGCACATTCCACTAAAAGAAGATACGTCCTTTAATCTAGTTCTTGTATCGTTTGTAGATTTTCTGTTTATATAGTTTTCAATCATTCGAGTCACCAAATTTTATGACTTTTGTAACCATATGTTGTATATATATCTTTTTAAGATATTTTGGTAGTGTCAATACGTATAGATTCTTCCGTAAGGTCTCTTCAAAACCGGCAACAGCTTCGTGAAATCCTCCTTTATAATATCTTTTTTATCCATGCCAAAATAATGGGCAAATTCACCTACATACCTCTTTAAAATATCTTCGTCTTTCTCATCTAACTTTGATACTCCTACTTCCTTCCCCAAATGATGCCTCTCTACCTCTCCCCTTATATAAATCACACCACCGTGCATCCCGGTGCCAATGAAGTTTGCTTCGTGTAATGTATTCCCAAGATTTAGCCTGAGAAGAATAACAATGCCTCCAGCCATGTATTCCCCGAAAAAGTCCTGCACTGTACCACCTATAACAAGAACAGGTCTCTTGCTCAAATACTCCTTCATGTGCAGTGCTGCCCTGTATCCCACGCTATCACGAATGAAAATCTTTCCACCACGCATTGACATCGCAACCACGTCGCCAGCTCTTCCATCAACTATTATTACTCCATCGTCCATAGTGTTACCAACGCCGTCCTGCGCATTACCATGCACTATTATTCGATGTCCATCGAGGAAAGCTCCTAAATTGTTTCCAGGAGTGCCAAAGATCTCTATTTCTACCTTATTATTTGGAGAATAAAGCCTAGTCCCTATATACCTCTGACCATAAACATTTCGCAGTATAATTTTCTTCACTCCACTATGCATACAATCCATTATGGCATCATTCAGTTCCTTTTGCGTCAGTTTAGATGCGTCTATTTCCATTTCGTTACTCCCCCGCACCTTTTACACCCAAAACATCAAGCTCCCACTCATGTAGTCCAACTCCTCTTAAATGGTCTCTGTTACCTCTTAAGCTTTCAATTGCATTTATTCCCATGCCACCAATCATCTCCTTTATCTCCAAGCTCCAAGCCCTCAACAAATTGAGAAGGCGACGGGATGCAATTTCAGGATTTATTCGCTTCGCAAGGTATGGGTCTTGCGTACATATTCCCCAATTGCATTTTCCAGTATAGCACTTCTGGCAGAGTGTGCAGCCCATAGCAACAAGAGCAGCAGTCCCAATATAAACGGCATCTGCACCAAGAGCAATTGCCTTGACCACATCTGCACTGCATCTTATACCTCCAGCAGCTAAGATAGAGCATCTATTTCTTATCCCTTCTTCTCGAAGCCTCTTGTCAACAGATGCAATGGCAAGCTCTATTGGTATGCCAACATTATCCCTTATTATCTTCGGAGCTGCGCCTGTACCACCTCTTAAGCCATCCAAAGCTATTATATCCGCGCCTGCACGAACCATTCCAGAGGCTATTGCTGCAGAATTGTGAACCGCAGCAATCTTCACACTGATAGGCTTCTCGTAGTTCGTTGCCTCTTTAAGCGTATAGATAAGTGTTGAAAGGTCTTCTATCGAATAAATATCATGCTGTGGTGCTGGCGAAATAGCATCCGTGCCTTCTGGGATCATCCTTGTTGCAGCAATAGAATAAGAAACTTTCTCGCCGGGAAGGTGCCCTCCTATGCCAGGCTTAGCCCCTTGCCCTATTTTTATCTCAACTACAGCTGCACAGTTTAAATATTCGGGGTCAACACCAAATCTCCCAGATGCACACTGCACAATTGCATTCCTCCCATATTTTTTACGCAGCTCCTTTGGTAGACCTCCTTCTCCAGTATTAAAAAGCGTTCCATACTTAGATGCAGCAATTGCCAGCGAATTAAATGCTTGATAGCTTATCGCACCATAAGAAAGCGCTGAGAAAATAATTGGCGTCTCTATCATTACATTTGGTATAAATTCCGTCTCTGAATTTATCTTTAAAGCCAAAGCATCAGGTTTACAGCCTAAAAATGTCCTTAGCTCCATAGGTTCCCTTAATGGGTCAATAGAAGGATTCGTAACCTGTGAGGCATTCAATACTAGATGATCGAAGTAGATGCGATAAGGCTTATCGTTACCGCTCCCAGTGAGTATAACGCCGCCTGTTTCTGCTTGCTTTATCAAGTCACTTATCTTCTCTCTATTCCAGCTATAATTTAGCTTATATTGAGAGGGATTGGGGCGGACGACAAGAGCATTCGTGGGACAGAAAACAACGCATCTTTGACAGCTTACACATTTCTCTTCATCTGAAAACATCTTGTCAAGCTCTTCATCATAGTAATGTACACCGAAAGCGCATTGTCTTTCACAAACTCTACACCGAATGCATCTTTCCTCATTCCTTTCAATGATGAATTCAGGCAAAAGGTATGACTTCATCTGTTTATCCTCACTATAACAGGCTCTCCACCATTTGGTGTCCATACTTTGTCTAATTTTTGTGACAATAGCCTTATCGCCGCCTCCTCTAAAGACAGATAAAACATTTCTCCTCTAACGCCAGCAATAAGCGGTCTCAATCGTATTCTGTCTGTTAAACCTATCATCTCATCATGATGAGCAATTATCACAGCAAAAGGTCCGTTTATGAGCATAGGAGCATAGACCATCCTTAATTCGGTTAATAATTTCCTCTCATTCTCATCCATGCGATCGATCAATTCCCAAAAAGGTGGTGCAAAAATTCTAGCCACCAGGCTCATTGGAAGATGCTGCCTCCTCATCAATAGATCCACTGCATATGTCATTACCTCTGCGTCTGTATGCAGCGTGCAATAATATCCATGCATCTCCAAGTAGCGCCGATTTGTTCCGTAGGAGGAGATCTCACCATTGTGAACAACCGTCCAGTCGAGTATAGAAAAAGGATGTGCACCTCCCCACCAGCCTTGCGTATTCGTAGGGAATCTTCCATGAGCAGTCCATATATAACCCTTATACTTATCAAGAAAGAAATACTCCGCAACATCCTCAGGATAGCCTACGCCCTTAAAAACACCCATGTCTTTACCTGATGAGAAGACATAAGCATCCTCTATTTTCGTATTTATGTGCATTACTTTCTGCACAACATAATCATCGTCAGAAAAATTCTCCTCCTCTCTTCTCTTTTTAGGTATCACAAAATACCTCCATACCAACGGTGGATTCACAACTTTAGCATCGCCATGAGGTATCTCCTCATCATAGACCAGATCAAAGTTCATGCTTAGGAATGCATCAGTCTCCTTCTTTGCATCTTTATTCCTCCTTTCAAACATAATATGAAATGCATAACAGTCTTTATACTTCGGATAAAGCCCGTATATTGCGAATCCACCACCAAGACCGTTTCCTCGCACATGCATGTTTGCTATCGCGCTTATAACACCTTCACCTGTAAATCTTTCTTTATTTCTGTTCATCGCGCCGAACAGAGAACAAGCACTTATTTCTTTCTCATAAATTTCTCTCTTTATCCTAGTCATATTTCAACACTCACTTCCGCTCAGGAAGATTAATAAGCCCGAAATCGTCGCTGAGTAGCTCCTCTTTAAACGAAGATACATCCGTTCCATTCCTCATCAAGCCCAAGAATATCCCCGCTCTGTCTATTTTATTCATGAAAATCATGCCAATCATACGATTATCCCTGAGTACTATCTTCTTGTAAATCTTCTTCTTCTCGTCAACCACTTTCAAAATCTCGTAATCCCCTTCATCATTAGCACTAATCCCGGCTGTTATGACCGGAAGCCCGAAGAAATGCATTGAACTCATGTTTGTTCCCCATTTATACTCCTTCACAACGCCACACATATTGAAGCCTGCAATTCTTCCTCCAACATAAGCAGTGGGCCATAAAGGTGTGAGCCTGAAATCATCATGTACGAAATCATAAACCTCTGCACAGTCGCCACACGCATAAACGTCCTTTACAGAAGTCCTCATTCATCTATCTACAACTATCCTCGGTTTACTTTTACCTTCCCCTGAACAAGCTCTAATCTCGGTTTAACGCCTATAGCCAAAATAAGCATCTCGCAGGGAAGCTCAGTGCCACCGTCCAAAATAACGCTACCTTCACCTAAAACCTTGTCTATTGTGTGCTTTGTTATTATATGAATGTTATTTTCCTCTAAATGGTTCTCCACAATGCAAGACCCTATTTTATCTAAAACAGGTGCCAGCACCCTATCCGCAAGATCTACAACTGTTACGTCCAAACCTTTCTTTTTCAAAGCCTCTGATGCCATTAAGCCTATTAAACCACCACCAAGAACAACAGCCTTCTTGTATTTCCCTGTTTCTATCTCGTCTTTTATAATTAAAGCATCATTTAGAGTAGTAAAAGCAAAAAACTCGGTATCTTCAACTCCCACAAATTTAGGAATGATGGGTTTACTGCCGGTAGCTATCAGAATTTTCTCATAGCCTATTACATCTTCGTCGTCTAAAATTATCACTCTTTTTTTTTCAACATCTACATCTATTACCCTTTTCCCTAAAATCAGTACAATATCTTTGCTCTGGTAAAAATCTGATGGTTTTATAAAAATATCAGCGAATGAAGTCTTTTCAGAGAGATAATATGGGATAAGTGCCCTTGAATAGGCGTGATATTCTTCATCAGAGACCATAATAATTTTTCCTTTTTTATCAACATCTCTAATCGCTTCTACTGCGCCAATTCCACCCGCAGAGTTCCCACGAACTTCATCTCGTATTATTGCACCATAAGGGCAAGCCATCACACAACTCCAGCAACCAACACATTTAGAAGCATCAAGCTTTATGATGCCATTTTCCTTGTGAAGAGCACCACTAATGCAAGCATAAACACAATCGGGCTCATTGCAATGCTTACATTGTAAAGCAAAAGAAACAGGTCCTCTTTCTTCCACTTGCACCCTAGAGATTGCCCGTTCTTTCTCATAAAGGAATGCTTTTATTATGTCCTTCGATTTAGAATGCTCTACTGTGCACCAAATTTCACAAAGTCTGCACCCGATGCAAACTTCTTCTTTGCAGCAAATAATCTTCCTTCCCATCCTTATAACACCGACAAATACTCCTTTAACTCCCATTCCGTTACGTTCGCACGGTATCTATCCCATTCTACCTTCTTAGAAATAATGAAATTCCAGAATATGTGTTCTCCTAAAGCTTCCTTAACTAAACTGCTTTTTTCTGTCAGTGCAAGGGCTTCGATCAAGCTACCGGGTAGCGATTTTATTCCCTCTTTCTTTTTCTCTTCTTCACTCAAGTGATAAACATCTTTTTCCGTCGGTGGTGGCAACTCATACTTGTCCTTTATCCCCGCCATTCCAGCAGCAAGCATCACAGAGAATGCCAGGTAAGGATTGCATGCTGGGTCCGGACTGCGGAATTCTACCCTTGTCGCTTTCTCTTTCCCTGGCTTGTACATCGGCACTCTTACCAGCGTTGACCTATTCCTGCGAGCCCATGTGATATACACAGGTGCTTCGTATCCCGGGACGAGCCGTTTATACGAGTTTACCCATTGGTTCGTAACCGCGGTGATCTCGGGTGCGTGTCTGAGCAATCCTGCGATATATCTCTTACCCACCTCGGAGAGATGATGTTCGTCATTTGGATCGAAGAATGCATTTCGATCGCCGAGGAATAACGACTGATGGGTATGCATCCCCGAGCCATTCACCCCGAAGATGGGTTTTGGCATGAATGTGGCATAAAAGCCATAGTGCTGTGCTATCTCCTTTACCACAATTCGATATGTCATTACCTGGTCTGCCATCGTAAGTGCATCTCTATAACGAAGGTCTATCTCATGCTGTGAAGGTGCAACCTCATGATGACTATACTCAACCTCTATCCCCATTGCCTCTAAGGTAAGAATCGTATCCCTTCGCAAATCGCCTCCTGCATCCAGTGTTGTCAGGTCGAAGTAGCCACCTTCATCCAGCACTTCAGGGTTCTTACTGTTCTTCAAATAGAAATACTCCAGCTCAGGACCAACATAAAACGTATAGCCATGCTCGTTTTTCAACTTCTCCAGATTCCTCTTCAAGATGTATCGCGGGTCGCCCTCGTATGAACTGCCATCAGGCTTTAAGATATCGCAGAACATCCGTGCAACCGTGTTCTCCTTTGGTCGCCACGGCAGAATCTGAAATGTAGCAGGATCTGGTTTCGCAAGCATATCACTCTCGTCTATCCTTGCAAATCCTTTTATTGAAGATCCATCAAAGCCCATGCCCTCTTCAAAGGCGCCTTCTAACTCTCTTGGAGTTATTGCAAAACTCTTCAACTGTCCCAAGATATCGGTGAACCAGAGCCTGATGAACTTCACATCGTTCTTTTCCACCGCTTCTAATACCTCTTCCCTCGTTTTTGCATTTGCTTTTTTTTCCATGTTTTTATCCCTCCTAACTTCAACTATCTATTTGTCCTACATGATTTAAATCGCTAAGCTAATATGGCTTTTTATATAAATTTATATTCAAAAGATAAGATTATATACAATTCATGCTCGTACGTGGTCTGCTCACAAAGCTGCGTCACCCATCTCCCCTGTTCTAATTCGTATTGCCTTTTCGACTGGCAGCACAAATATCTTACCATCGCCGATATTGCCCGTATATGCACTCTCAGTTATAGCTTTAATGATCTTATCGGCATCTACATCGCTTGCAACTACCTCTATCTTTATCTTTGGAATTAGCTCCACCTTGAATTCCCTACCACGGAACTGCTCTATTAAGCCCTTTTGCTGACCATGCCCCTCAACACGTGTGATCGTCATCCCTGGATAACCTATTTCTTTCAAAGCTTCTCTTATTTCGTCCAACTTCTCTACTCGAACGATAGCCTCTATTTTTTTCATCTCTACCCACCTCCACCATTCTTGATGTAGAAATCTGGGTATGCAGGTGTACCGTGCTCAGAGATGTCTAATCCTTGTAGTTCTTCCTCTGGCGAGACTCTTATGCCAAAAGCGGCGTCCATTGCCTTGAAGAGAAGATAACCGAGGCCAAACGCCCATAAAACAACAGTACAAGCACCAATGACTTGTGCAATCAATTGCCCCGCACCACCTCCATATAAAAGTCCTATTGCATGAGCGCCCCCCGTAGTATAGTAACCATAGGTGCCATCAGCAAATAAGCCAACGCTTATTAAGCCCCATAGACCGTTTGTCCCATGCACAGAAACCGCACCTACTGGGTCGTCCACACCCCTTGACTCTAAGAAATAAACGCTCGCTACTACCAATACTCCTGCGACAAGACCTATTACCACTGCTGCCCAAGCCTCTACCCATGCACATGGAGCAGTTATTGCTACAAGTCCTGCTAAGACACCGTTCAATGCTATGCCAACATCCCACTTACGTGTCTTCAGGAATATTACCATTAGTGAAGCAAATGCTCCAGCAGCAGCTGATAAAGTAGTATTCACTGCAATCACTGCAATCCTAAGCTGATCTGCGGAGAAAGTGCTGCCACAATTGAAACCTAACCAGCCAAACCAGAGAATAAACACCCCTAAAGCAGCTAAAGTGATACTGTGCCCTGGAATAGCTCTTGGTTTACCATTCACAAACTTACCAAACCTCGGACCCAAGACAATCGTTCCAGCTAAACCCACCATCCCTCCTACTGTGTGCACTACACCTGAGCCTGCGAAGTCAAGATGCCCCATGCCAAATGGTAATGTGGAGAGCCATCCCCCTCCCCAGACCCAGTGACCAAAGATAGGATAGATAAGCAGACTCACGACTGCGCTACAAATGAGATACGCAGGGATTTTTAATCGCTCTGCAACTGCTCCACTTACAATCGACGCTGCCGTCGCACAGAATACAAGCTGCCAGAAGAACGTTAGATACCTGCTCACATCATATTCACCATAGAGAAACCAGCCAGTCGTCCCGATTAGTCCAGCCATGTCAGCACCCATCATAATAGCAAATCCTACTGCCATGAAGCAGAGAGAGCCGATGACAAGATCCATTAAGTTCTTTGCCATCAGATTTGTTGCATTCTTTGCCCTGCAAAATCCAGTTTCAACCATTGCAAATCCCGCCTGCATGAACATCACCAAGAACCCGCAGACTAAAATCCAGATGTAGTTTACTGGCGCTTCTGGATTCTCTTTAAGCGTCCTTGCCCCTGTTGGATCTCCTGCCATTGCACATGGTACCAGTGCCAGTATCATGCTCAACAACACGAGTGCATAAATGGCAGATGTTCCTCTTCTAATTTTTACCACCCTCATTTTTGCTGACGTTACTAAAGCACCCCTCTTTAAAAAACTATTTAAGAACTTTGCATAAAAATTATGAAAAAATAAGAAATTGCGTTTTAAGTATTAAGAGTCCAATGGATGGTCGTGGTGAAGGAGTATGAAGTAGATCTATTAAATTGTTCGATAGAGCATATATATACTATCTTATAAAATTTTAAATAGGATTATTATTTATAAGAATAACAAAATATATTGCTAAAATGATGCCCTTGTTTGTAAATTTGGAAGATAAACAAATTGTAATCTTTGGTGCGGGAAGAGTCGGCTATAGAAAATCTAAAAAATTTATCGAAGAGGGATGTACTAAGATAGTAGTAGCCAGTAATTCTTTTTTGAAAGATTTTGAAGAATTGGCAAAGACAGGTAAGATTAGATTTATAAAGAGAGACCTTACCCAGGGATTTTTGGATCTGCTTGAAAAAGCATTTATGGTTGTTCCTGTGACTGATAATGAACAAATAAATGAAGATATAACAAATAAAGCAATAAAAATGGGTATATTAGTTAATTATAAATCTGGAGATGTTTTTTTACCATCGATTGTACGTAAAGATAATATCGTGATTGCAATATCAACGCTCGGTCTTAGCCCGGCATTCTCTCGGTACTTAAAATTAAAAATAAGAGAGATGCTCGATGAGAGATTTAACATGATGGTAGAGGCCTTATCTTATATTCGTAAAATTTTAATAGATCATGTGAAAGATCAGGATAAAAGAGAGAAAATATTGACAAATATATTAGCGAATAAAGATTTATGGAATCTGTCGAATAAAGACGATATGATAAAGATCGCGTTTAAATACATAGAGGAGTGACTTTATAATGATTGCTCTTTTATCGGTATCACATAAGATCGCAGAGATAAAAGATATCGAGCCATTGCTTTATAAGGAGATCGATAAAGCATTCGATGATTTTGCAAATGCGGACGGTTTTATAATATTACAGACATGCCATAGGTTCGAGATTTATTTAGATCATGATGACCCATCTTCTATTTTAAAAGATTATGCAGACTTTAGAGATATAGATAAATATGAGCTAATGGAGGGAAATGATGTTATAGAACATCTGATGCGTCTTACTTGCGGATTGGATTCCATTGTTTTGGGAGAAAACCAAATATTAGGACAAGTTAAGAATGCATATCTGCTTTCAATGGCGAAAAACCACCTAACAGAAAGATTGAAATTGATCTTTGAAAGAGCTATCAAAGCAGGTAAAAGAGCAAGAACTGAGAGCAAAATTAACAAAGGATCTGTTTCTATCGGAAGCGTTGCTGTTAAACTAGCTGAGAATATATTGGGAGATCTGGATAATAAGAAAATGCTGGTAATAGGCGCAGGTGAGACTGCAACATCGGTAGCAAAATCTTTAATCGGATCGAGAAGCAACATCATCTTTATAGCCAATAGGACCTTTAAACATGCACAATTATTAGCAGAAGAAGTTAAAGGGATTGCAGTAAAATTTGAGAAAAAGGAGAAGTATATCATCGATTCGGATCTCGTAATCACTGCCACGTCTGCGCCTCATATAATTTTAGATTATGATACGATTGCCAGTATAATAAATAAAAGAAAAAAACCTTTGTTATTGATAGATATATCAAATCCACGCAATGTAGATGAGAGGATTGCATCTCTTCCAAATGTAAGACTCTATAATATTGATTCCTTACGTAATGTTTGTAAAACTAATTTAAAAAAGAGAGAAGAAGAGATTAAAAAAGTAGAGACGATCATAGAAGAAGAGATCGATAGATTGTATGAAGAGTTCAAAGAGAGAGAGATAAACGATATAATAGAAAAGATATACATTGATGCTGAAAAGATACGTATAAAAGAGATGAATACAGCATTAAAGATGATAAATTCTAACGGGGATATAGAGAAGATATTGAACGATATGACAAGAGCTATAAAAAATAAAATTTTGGCAAAATTTACAGAGAAAATGAGACAGATATCAAAAGATGGGGATATAGACTTAATAAAAGTATTTGCAGAGGTTTGAAATAAAGATGTATTGTTCTCCAGAGTTTCCTGCATATAGGATGAGACGGTTGAGACGATTTAAGATAATACAAGAGACACAATTAAAAAAAGACGATTTTGTGTATCCTTTATTTATAGATGAAAATATAAAAAAGAGAAAAGAGATTGCCTCTATACCAGGCCAGTACAGATTCCCTCTCAAAGAGATAGTAGAAGAGGTCACGAGTTTACGAGAGATTGGAATAAGATCGGTAATACTTTTTGGAATTCCATCTAAAAAGAATATGGTTGGAAGTGAGGCATATAATAAAAATGGTGTGGTTCAAAGAGCTATCAAAGCAATCAAAAAAGAGATAACGGATATTATAGTTATTGGAGATGTATGTCTTTGTGAATATACATCGCACGGACATTGTGGCATCTTGACAGAGGAGAATTATATAGATAACGATAAGACGCTCGATGTTATTGGAAAGATAGCAGAGAGTTATGCAGAAAGCGGTATAGATATCGTTGCACCATCAGGTATGATGGACGGAACGGTTCGATTTGTAAGAAAAAGACTGGACGATGAAGGATACACCGATGTTGCAATAATGGCATATTCTGCAAAGTATAACTCAGGTTTTTACAGCCCGTTTAGAGATGCAGCCGACTCAAGCCCGAGTTTTGGAGATAGATCTACCTATCAGATGGATTACAAAAATTCAGATGAGGCGATGAGAGAGATTTATCTAGATATAAAAGAGGGTGCAGATATCGTTATGGTTAAACCGGCTTTATCTTATCTAGATATAATATATCGTGCAAAGAAGATGTTCAATTTCCCACTAGCAGCATACAACGTTAGTGGAGAGTATGCTATGCTAAAGTTATCCTCTCTTGACCAAGACCGGGTTATGGAAGAGATCTTATCATCGATAAAAAGAGCAGGTGCGGATATTATAATATCGTATCATGCTAAAGAGTTTATTGAAAGATTTTTATAAAGCATCGAAAAACCTTCATTACAAAGTTTATTGCAATTTATATCTACAGCATCTTTTTTCTCTCAATTTTTATTGAGTATTAAGTTTTTCTAACTTCTTTATATTTAATTTTATTTTTAACTCTTTTCATAGCCCAAGATAGAATAAATGGCGGTTGAAAGTTCGTATAATCTATTAAACGAGATCTCATAAGGTCTCAACTCCATAAGATCACCAAATCTCTCATCTAATAAGTAGAATATAGTATCTATCTCTTTTTTATATTGCTCTCCGACTATATGGGCGGAATTCATCATTGCATTTTTAAGTTTTTTCCTTCTCTGTGTGAAGACTGCTGTTAAAAATTTGAAGAAAAACTGTTCTAAATCATTATATTTCTCTTTACTACGTTTTTTAGGAATAATCCTAACAAGAGCGGAATCTACTTTTGGGCGAGGATAAAATGCACTTTTTGGAACTTTTTCTAAAAATTCGGTATCGGCCCTGTAAGAAAATGTTATCGTTAATCGTCCATAATCCTTACTTCCAATCTTTCCCACCAATCGTCGTGCAAACTCCAATTGGTACATTAAAATACCAGATAGAAAATCATATTCCAGCAGTTTAAATGAGATTTTCGATGATATGAAATATGGTATATTAGATACAACCTTATCAAACTTTGGAAAATCAAGTAATAACGCATCACCACAGATCAGTTCATATTTATCCGAAGGAAAGGATGAACATCTATCTTCTAATATTTTAAAAAGGGATCTATCCTTTTCTATCGCATAGACCTTTTTGCTATTCTTTATTAAGAGCTCCGTCAGGTTTCCAGATCCTGCACCAATCTCAATAACCGTTTCTGTTTGTTTTAGATCGGCATAATCTATAATTCTATTTAAAATGCGATTATCAACTAAAAAATATTGACCGTTCTTTACGTATCGTCTTTTATCTATCATATCTATTTTTTTTAAATTCGGCACGCTTTATAAAAGGTCTTACAAACGTTCTATATTTTATGTTATCTTCTTTGATCTCTTCTTCAATCCGTCTTGCTATTAATCTTTCAGGATGATACAACGTAATTACTCTCTCTTCTATATCCTTGAAACTGGTAAAAGGCGATTTGTTTCTCTCTTCTATAATCTTCCACATTAATTTTTTACCAATTCCTGGTATAATCTCCAGATGATGAAATCGGGAAGTTATAGAGCCTGATTTATTAAAAAATTCGACAAATCTTTTTTCGTTATCTTTTACTATCTCTTCAATCACATTTAATAGCTCCATCTTCGCAGCATTGGTCAGATCCTCGTAAGATATACGCCTCTTCACGTAATCCACTACATCTCTCATCCCCCGACCTATATATAATCGATCATACGGATCTGCTTTTTTACCTTTTTTTGGCACGACCTCTAAGAGAGAGAGGTGTTCTTCTCCAATAGCCTGTATTATAGGTCTTTTTTGATAAACAGGTCTATTATCATTAGGATGTCCATAAGGGAGATAATCTAAGACACGAACATATTCATCTTTTGCATCCTCTTTTTCATAATCCTGCATATATATCTCCCTTTGAACAGTTGTATGGCTATCTGTATCTTGCAACAATATCTAATATCTCATCAAATTCTTTATCAGATAGATTGTATCTCTCTTTCGCATATATAGACCTCAGTTCTCCTCTTGTAGAGGGAAGAATATTGGCAATAATAATCGCTATAGTCTTATTTATTTTATCTAAAGAGAGCAACTCCTCAATTAATCTTCTTGCTTCATCCGCGCTCAATTTATTAAACTTAGTGATATGATATACTGCCCGTCTCTGCTCGTAAAACATCTTGTTATCTTCGCTAACATCTAAAAACTTATCTAATAGCTCTTTAGCATCTGCATTTGATATAAATTCTTCCTCAATTATCTTTTTTACCTTAACCAATTGATCGCCCCTATATTTTAACCAGATGTTGAGGTCGAGATATCAGTATCTTCTTCTTTCCTCCATCTTTTATCTCTACAAGGTATGCCCTTCCTCTTTTCTGCTTTATTACTCCATTTGCACCGTGATATCTCGGATATGGCATTCCTTTATGGACGCTAGAATCAATCTTTATATATACGATATCACCTTCCTCAAACTCTTGTAGAGCGCGAGTTAGAGGAGACAATCCTCTTTCTCTTAGCTTTCTTCTTAATTTACTTCTGGTCTTCTTTCTAAATCCTTTTGTTTTTGGCATTTTTCTACCTCTTATTGATCTTTTTATTAATTTAAGAATGATAAAAAGAAGATATCATATAAAAATTTGTTTTTTGAGTAAATTTATTTAAAAGAGATAACATCTAATGTCTTAACAGTAGCGGTTACATCAAGTAAATCCGACAAATTCGGTATTGTTCTACCATAATCTCCTGTAATCAACTCCTTTACATAAGTTCCGCCCTCGCAAGATATCTCTAAGACTGCAGAATCCCCTGTGTAATCAACCAATTTTATCCAATTTACTCTTCTCTCCCGAATAAGATCTTTCCTTCTATGCAATACCCTTGTTGGTGTCCTTTGCTTCAAAATTACCCCGTTCATAGACCCTATTGCCTTTATGATATCTTTTTTATCTAATATTCTATCAAATGTAACATCACATTTATAAATCTTGTCTACCTTTAACGACTTTAGATAACTGATCTCTTCTTTATCCGCAAACCGTATGTTACTAACCTCGATCTTATCTTTCTCATATTTATTTATATCATTCTCTATCTGTGTTAAATCTAAAAACCTTTTTTTTGGGTTTATTATCTCCAGCACGAATGGCCTCCCATTTCCCAGCATTCTGACATCAATATCTTCTCTTCCCGCACCATGAAACTTTGTAAATTCTCCCAAGAATGATTTAAGGGCATGTTTACCTATTAATTCCTCCACACTCTCTAAATATTTTTTTCCGGTGTAGTTACAGACGTAACAGCCAACACCACCACAAGCTCTACACGGCCATTTTGTCTGTGGTATATCTCGTACATATTTTTTGTATCGTCCGTAGATATAAACCGGTTTTACTTTTATTGTCACCTTATCCAGCGGAATATCTATCAAAAAAAGGATATCTGGTTTTACAAAATCTACGTTTTTTCCTGTAACTTTTTCTATTCTCTTCCCTATTTCCCTATTTATCTCCGCTTTTATGCTCTCTGTATATCTTGCACCCGTCTTTTCCCATAGATACTCTTCCGTTTCATGCAATAGACCTGATATATGTGTTCCAACCAAAAATGTATCATATTCATAATCTTTTGAGATATCTATGCATCTTCTTACCCATTCGTCTAGATCGTCTAAGAAACCGCCACAGATCCAACAAACATTTGATATATGATCTATCTTGTAATAATCCCGCAGAATATTCTTTATTCTTCTTCCTCGCTCTTCGTTACCTATATTGCCCCATAAGTTGACAAACTGCCTGCCTAAACATCTGTTACAGACGTATCCATCATTTATTACCTTTTCAGATATCTTTATTATCTCATCTTGGTATATATGCTCATCCTTATCCATATTTATTTTTAACCTGTCTTACTCTTTAGCCAGCGATCAAGTACGTCTGCATTAAGTTTACGTTCGAATGTTGCATAAAATATATTTATAACATCCAAGAGTTCTCCTGTATGGATCTCTCCATTAAAAATAGGATGGAATATAACCGTATCAATATATCTTTTCTCTTCTGCTTTTTTAGGCACACCAACACCTACTGCTTTCTCTACGGTTCCTAGCGCATGTCTAGAAAAAAAACATGGTAATACTATTGCTCTTTCAGGTATCGTGATCTCCCTTACCTTAATATAAGTCAATTCATTTGCTTTTACTATCTTATTTTCTGCTGCAATAAGCATCTCCCATTGTCCTTTCGGTCCTACGCTATATCCGTATGGATAGATGTCTACGGATATTTTATCTAACTCTTCACCAATTTTATCCTTCCAAACAACCAAATCGATTTTTGCCAATTTGTCTCACTCCTTTGTTTTTTTAGCTATTCTAAATAATGTTCAAAATTAGTTAATATACATTTTAGATATTCAATAAATTATTATTTTTATCATCATATTAAAATTTTTATCATCATATTAAAATATTTTGTATTAATTGCTGTAATTATAAACATAGTTTTATCAATAATCAATATAGAGAGGGAAAATTATGAGTTCATATAAAATACCAGTGATTCCTGGTGATGGCATCGGTCCAGAAGTAATAACAGAAGGTAAAAAAGTTATGGAGGCTGCTGCAGAATTATTCCAGTTTGATATCTCATGGATAGATTTTGATATAGGAGCAGAGAGATATATTAAAACAGGAAAATTGATCGAAGAAGAAGAGTTAAAAGAGCTATCAAGATACAAAGCGATTTATCTTGGTGCAGTAGGAGATCCTAAAGTAAAACCAGGCATATTGGAAAAAGGAATTCTTCTAAAGATTAGGTTTTATTTTGATCAATATATCAATTTACGACCAATAAAATTATTAAAAGGTGTTGAAACTCCCATAAAAAATAAAAAACCAGAAGATATCAATTTTCTTGTAATAAGAGAGAATACAGAAGATTTTTATGTGGGAATAGGCGGACGAGTAGAGAGAGGAAAATCAAAACAGGAACTAGAGCTGGCAAGAGATCTTTACAGTATAAAATTTGGGCTAGATATCGAACACGATGCGGATGAGATCGCATATCAGATCGGAGTTATAAGTAAAGAGGGGGCACGCAGGGTCATTGAGTACGCGTTTGAAAGATCGATGGAACGTAGGAAAAATTTATCAAGCGTAGATAAAGCAAACGTCTTATCGGATATATATGGATTCTGGCGAGACGTCTTCGGCGAAGTATCGAAAGGTTATCCAGATGTAGAGACATCGTTCTATTTTGTCGATGCGATAACGATGTGGTTTGTAAAGAATCCAGAATGGTTTGATGTTATAGTGACACCAAATATGTTTGGCGACATCATAACCGACCTTGGCGCAATGATACAAGGAGGAATGGGATTAGCACCGGGAGGAAACATAAATCCGAGCGGGACGAGCATGTTCGAACCGATACATGGATCTGCTCCCAAGTACAAAGGAAAAAATGTATCAAACCCGATCGCAACAATTTGGGCAGGATCGATGATTTTAGAGACATTAGGAGAAAAAAAAGCGGCAAAAACTATTTTAGATGCAATTGAAGAGAATTTGTCTCAAAGAGTTGCATTAACCCGCGATCTTGGTGGAGACTCTACGACAAAAGAGGTTGGTGATGCGATAGTGAGAATGATGAAAAATATTGAACAAAAATAAAATGAATAGCAACTATTTAATACCAGTAAAGTATGGGAGAACGCAATATCCCAACAATATAATCCCCAAAATACAGGAAATTGCGGGAAATTTTGATATTATAGTTATTCGACCTACTATGTCATATTCACTACATACAGAATATTCATTTAGAAAACGAAATATGAATTCTAATCTTATAGGAAAATTTCAAACCATTGTAAACTCACAAAAAAAATGGTGTTCCTCAGCTTTGGTTTAATGAAGAATGGAGTAAAGAGTTTAGCGATTTTATAAAAGCATTAGTTAATACTAATGACCCTCCTAAGGTTATTGAAATTCATCCCCCATTTAATGATTACTGCAAATCAATGGAGCTATTTGTTGAAAACTATAAAATATTTGAAGATAATAGTCTCAGAATCAGAATATCGAATACCTTTTAGTGAGATCACAGGATCATATGCTATATTGAAAGCAAGTTTAAAAAACTCATTACGATGACGAGGAAATGTAATAGTAATATCATCATAAAAGCCGTTTTGTATCCCAACCCAATTAGTCAGTCCTGACTGGTGGTTATCGCAGGTGTTAGAAGAGTTAGGATATGGAACGTTACTGTGGTTTTGAATTTTAGAGAGAGGTGGAAGAATGCCACAGCTATTTTTTTAGTGCCGCCTCCCTCCAATAAAAAGAATGGCAATTATGTAATATAAGTTTATGCTTTCTAAAACAGGATCTATCATTAGCACGGGCATTTTATATTAGTTTGTCTACACCAGCATTTATATTTTTTGTCAATATTCTTTTTTTTTTACTTCTCTTTGTAATACAATATATAGCAGAAAAAGGTAGTTAGTTGGTATTCAACGTATAGGAAAGTTGCCTAAGATACCCCTTGGGTACCCCCTCTTTAGGTGATTAACACCAAGCACCCGCACACTACAAAACTATCCTTGATATTATGATAGAAGAACTGCAAATTATCAGAAGATGAATTTATTACTATTTTCTTCCATATAGCACACACAAGCCACACATAACAAAGATAAAATACTATCCTTAATTAGGTATACCAATGGCACAGAATACGCCAACAATACAAAACAAACAAATACAAATATGTTTTATCAAGAAACGAATATCTTCGAAATCTATTACAGATGGTGGAATACACAGATGATACACCCCGAGAATTACCCAACCAATTATTATACCTATTATCAACCAGTCAACTATAATGTCTAAATTTTCTCTAATCATTATTGGAATAATCAACAATTTGAATTATTAAGATTTATCAACAGAGCCAACAGCCACACAGCACACACATAACACACACTTAACAAGGCATATCGGCGCCTGCATGCATGGATTGATAGTAACAAGTAAATCAAAATCAGAATTATCAAAAATGATTAAGCCACAGCCACAACCACACCACTATAATAAAAGAGACACTTGAAGAAGATGAAGACAGACACACACTACATCCACACAAGAGACACTTGAAGGAAGCCTTAGATATTTTTTGAAAACAAGACCTTAAGTAGAATTCAACTCTTGTATAGGCTTGATTATCACTACAAGTCAAAGCTGTACAAATACTATTTTTCCCACGACCCAAAATTTTGGTTTATCACAGATGAGTTAACACTTAGGAGAAAGGGAAAGAAGAAAACATCGAATGGAGAGAATAAGAGCGATTTTGACTTGTTGGCTGATGTAGAGGCATCAATTGAGGATGAAAAGATAATAAAATATTACGGACCTATAAATTTTGACCCAAGCTTAGGTATATTTTTTACAGTTCCATTAAAAAATACCCCCATATACCCTATACAAACCTATTTTTTGCACAGCTTTAGAGAGATTTGCACAGGATTTTGGGGATTCTCCCTTGAGTGAGATAATAGTAGAAAGGTTTGCACAGCAGGACCAGATAAATGGAGTTTTTGCACAGTTTTTTAGACGGATTGAAGGAGTGCCGTTATACTTGGTATCCAGCCAACGTGTGCAAATACTCAAACTATATCTCACTCTTCTGAAAACGAATAAAATTCGGTGCAAATTCGATAGAAGAGATATAGACTTACTACCTGCTAGTAAACATATATTGTATTTTAAGATGAATAATAATATCGAAAGTTATCTTATCTCTTGTTGGGCTATCGGAACTTATCTCTTCCCTATGTTTTCTGTTTATCCATTCCTTATTTTTGAAGGTGAAAAAGGCACAAACAAAAGCGGACAACTGACATTCTTATCCCGAATATGCTGGAATCCGACACAAAAACTTTCTCTCCCGAATGAAGCTCCACTTTTCAGAATGATCCATAATGCAAAGCCAACAATGCTTATTGACGAAGCACACCGATTACTAAAGCATCAAGTTTACGGACCGATCTTGCAGGCTTTGTTAGAAACAGGGCACGAGCAAGGTGGATGTGTACATCGTTGTGATCCTGACAATCATGATAAGATTGTTTTTTCAATACTTACTGCCCCAAAGCTCTCGCATCACGGGAACCGTTAGAATTGGAAGAAAAATCAATCACGATTATTATGTATAAGAGTTATGACAGAAAATATGCACTAGCACGGAAAATCCTGGAAACCGACACTGAGCTGGATAACATCCAAGAAACACTCTTAAACTATGCGTTAATGAATTGGAAGGAAATATATGAGGCTTATCACAATATTGAACCAACAGAGCGGTTATATGGCCGGTATTTTTTGTTATGGGCACCCATTCTATCGATTTGCAAAGTCACATATCCTGAACGATATGAAAATATGATTAAGTATGCAGAAGAGGCTACTTTGGGGGTAGAAAGGAAGAGCTTTGAGATAGAAAATCGTGTTTTAGGTTATTTGCTAACACACAGAGATGAAATCAAATCAAAAGGCAACGCTATTTATTTGAAAGACTTAACTGAAGCACTTAACGTTAAGTGGTGGCAGAATATCTTTGATGCCTTGCGGAACTTGGGTTTGATCAAAAAAGCCAAAGATACATCACACGGTAAGAAATATTACTTACATATAGAGCGAGTTGTTGAGCTTGCACGTGAACGAAGCATTGAGGAGGAAGAGACAGACATAGAGACCATTAAAAATTTATCTCAGGTTGAGGAAGGTTTTTGTGAGCTTTGTGGAGAAAGAAAATGGTTAGATCATGAGTGGCGGCACGGCGAAAAGACATTTCTCATCTGCAGCTCATGTGTAAAAGACCTGAAAGATTGACTAAACAATCCATGCGTCTGGATCAGTAAACAGTGTACCAATAAATAAATAGAAACATTTATAAGATCGACAGATCAAAGATACCAAAGTGAGGATGCTGTATGAACAAAAAGATATTGAGCATTTTTCTTATTGGAGTACTTCTATTCGCTTCGTCTGTAGCAACGGCTCAATCGGTGAAGTGGAAGACGTATAAGAACGAAAAATACAATTTCTCGATGAAATACCCGGATGATTGGAATAAGAATGAAATCAGTGGAGATATGTACGTAGCCGTTACATTCTCGGGGCCAAAAACGGAGAATATTGTGGTGAGCATTTCAATAATCGAGACGGAAGGCCCGGATAATCTGACGGAGAAGATAATTACTAAAAACTTCAGTATTGGTGGTATCACGCAAAAACAGATCATAACAGTGAAAAATGGAAGAATGTATGTGATAACTCTTATAGCAAATAGGGAGGCATTCGAGGAGGCGAACGATACATACTTCAAAGAGATGATAAAGAGCTTTTTGATAGAATGATCGTCTTTTCTTTCAATTATGATAATAGAAAAGAAATTATAGATCATCAAGAAATGGTTTAATGGAGATGATGAAAAATGTTTAGACGTGGATTCTATGGTGGATTTAGCTTTTGTTTTCCCGGATTCTACTTCGGGTTTGAATATCCTTCAGAAGAAGATCAACTCCATGAATTGGAGAGATACAAAGCAGATTTGGAATACGAGCTTAAAAAAGTAAACGAAGAGATAGAAAAAATCAAAGACAGAATCAAAAAGAGTAGATGATAGATTATTTAATGAAATCGAAAAGAAAGAGGATGATATTAGATGAGAATAATTGAACAAATATCGGAAGATGACTTTAGGAAAGAGCTCTTGGAATATCTAAATCCATTAAAGGGGATTGTTTCTTTACTGATCATCAGTTTTATCTTGCTGGCCATTTTCACTCCTGTTGTTGATGGTACTGCCGTTGATGAGGGCAATGCCGTTGATGTGTGCATCATTACCCTCGCTTCGGGCATCCTTACCCTCCTTATGGGTATTGGTACCCCTCTTGCGTGCATCGCTACCCTCCTTACGTGCATCCTTGCCCCCATTTTGGGCATCTTTATTACCCCTCTTGCGTGCATCGCTACCCTCCTTCTGTGCATCCTTATCCCCTTTATGTGCATCTTCGGTACCCCCTTTATGGGCATCGTCTCTCTTCCTGCTTGTTGCATCGGTGCCCCTGTTGCGGCTCTTGTTACCCTCGCTGGATGCCTCAGTATCCCCCTTTGGTGCATTATTACCCTTTTTACGTTCCTTACCCCCATTGCACTGTGCATCTTCGGTACCCCCATTTTTGGCATCTTTACCCTCCTATCTGGCATCAGTACCCTCGCTGGGTGCATCGCTACCCTCTGTATGGGCATTGTTGGTTCGGTTGAGTGCATCTCTAGCATCTTGTGGTGATTATAGATTCTTTGAAATTATTCTGATGATAATACAGAAACATGATAAGAATCAAGGCATATCGGTACTTGCATGCATAGAACAAGTAAATCAAAATCAGAATTATCAAAAAAGATGAAGCAAAAAATGATTAAGTCACAACCACTACCCCACCTACCACCCTAAAAAAGGAAGGAATTTATCATGATGATACAATAACCATGTTTTGTAATAAGTCTAAGTGGTGGATTTACTAAAGTTGTATTGATTAAACCAATTGGTTGGTATCTTGTTTTAAAATCAGAAAGGTAGGATATCGTTAATTGTCATCATCTCAAAGGTGGACTGGAATATCTTTGAGAATAGTTTAATATTAGAAAAGAGATAGGTTATCATATTATCAAAGATAAGAGTGTAAAGAGAGGAGGATGAAATTATGGTATGTATAACCGGAACGACATTGGGGGTGGTGCTGGGATCAATTTGGTTAATTTTAATAAGCCCATGCTTGGTTCCGACGGCTCTTTGCATCGGGGGAATTATGGGATGTTTACTTATCCCGTGTGAACTAATACTGATGATGGTTTTGAGTATTCCATGTATAATCGCCCGCCTGATCGCTTTTCCGCCTGAGATAATTCCTATAATAGATGGACAGGGGATTGAAATTGTATGGCCTGCGCCTCTGACGTGTGGCAAATAAAAAGCAGAAAAAGACCATAGCTGATTGGCAAAAATATCGGATTCTTCGGGAGATAAAATAATAGACGAGGAGAAGACCACGAATACGAGAGGCTAAATCATTTTGGAACAGAGGTGGGTGATATGAGAAAGGGACAAATGGTAAATTTACGCAGATAGACGGCAGACTTGGACGGATAGAAGATGATATGAGGGCGAACTTCAGATGGACAGTCGGATTCGTATTTATATTTTCTCATACTATGTATTATTCATCTCTTTCATCCAGCCACATGATACACATACAACAAGGCAGATAGCTACCTACTTTGAATTAGATGATGGCACAGAATACGCCAACAACCCAAAATAATAAGACAAATACAAATAATTGCTTTTATGAGACGAAAATCTTTCGAATCTATCACAGATGGTGAAAAATAAGATCCAAGAATTGCCAAGCTAATTATTATGCCTATTATCAACCCATCAACTATAATCTTTAAATTTTCTCTAATCATTATCAGAATAATTTTATTCCATATAGGCATATATAAATACATCGATGAAAAAAGACGAGAGAATGCAATAGGGATGATTATCCTTCAAGCTATGCGATACCTATAGTAACGATGTTCCCACAGCCATTCGTCAGTAATTATGTCGGGTGGGTGATCGAATAATTCCTTGTAGAAGATTCCGCAATATTCAAAAGGTTCAAGGATATGGTATAGGTCTGATTGTGGATTATTTGGTTGGTTATAGATATTAGGGTCAGGTGGGTTGTTTTCGAAGTTTTTCACGAGAGAATAAGCATCACTGATGAAAGAGACGCCCTCGTTTTTAAAAATCTCTTTAAATGGGATGTAGGGATGAGAGGCTATAATATATGCAGCTTGATAGTTAATATGCCTATGTTTCGGAATGTTGGAGGCAGGATAAGAACAGGAACCAGCCTCTACCCAAACACCTCCTACCTCCAATAAAGAGTTATGCAATAGGTCTGGTATAAACTTAATGATTCAAAAACAGATGTCCATTCTTGGGTAGAGGCTATCATACTTGTAAATAGTATGACACTGGCTTATTTAATTTTTTGTAAATGTTTTTTTGTTTTACTTCTCTTTATCTATCGCAGAGGAAAGGTAGTTAGTTGATATCCAACGCACAAGTGAGTCATCTCACACCTACCCCCTATTTAGGTGGATGCATCTACACACAACACATGATTATCAAGCATGTAAAATCATTCCTCTTTTAATATTTCTTTGACTGTTTTTAGTTCAATAGCTAAGCCATCATGTGACTTTGATCTTGCCACCTCTTCATAAGCACCTTTACTGAAGCTAAAAGCAACAATGATACCCCTCTCCTTTTTCGCCCTTCTAAGCGCAGTCTCAAAATTGTCAATTACATTCCTACCCACTTTTTCGGATTGCTTGACCTGTAAAGGTCTGCCGTCTATGAGCCAACCATCAATGCCCATGTCCCTAGTGCTTCTAACCGATGCCCTCGCCAATAACTTTTCACATACCCAATTCTGAAATTCAAAAGGTTGCATTGCTTTTAATTCTTCTAATGTCTTTGGAAGTCCAATTATGTCTTTTTCTGATATTTGTACTCCTAATTTTCTCATTCGATTTACCATGAGCTTACATGCAGTTGGTGATACATCAATACCAATCCATTGCCTTCCAAGTTTGTGTGCTACGGCTATGGTAGTTCCACCGCCGCACATCGGATCTAAGATGATATTTGTTGGATTTGATGAAACGTTTATAATTCTTTCAAGCAAACTCTCTGGTTTTTGAGTAGGATAGCCTAACCATTCCTTTTGATAACTTGTCAAGGACTTCAAATCCGACCACCAATCGTTAATCGGTATTCCTCTCTCCATATTTAACTTTCCACCTCCAGCAGTTAAGTTACGTCTTGGCTCATGCTTTTTAGTCCATTCTCCATAAGGACGGTATATTTTGTTAAATACCCCATTTTTCTTAAATTTTCTAACATCTTTAACATAACGGAAGATAGTATCGTGCTTTCTTGGAAAATCTTTTTTAGGAATTCCTCCACCACCATAACACCATATTATCTCATTCCTAAAATTGTTCTCTCCAAATACTCCATCCAT
Organism: Candidatus Methanoliparum thermophilum; assembly: GCA_004212075.1. GTDB lineage: Archaea > Halobacteriota > Methanoliparia > Methanoliparales > Methanoliparaceae > Methanoliparum > Methanoliparum thermophilum. Next base: position 204,512 of record RXIF01000006.1, on the reverse strand, counting down.
CAAAATTCTTAAATGAGCATTAGCGTGATAATCGCAATGTAGATACATGGAACCTATATCCTTTAGAACTCTATGGCATTCTTTTATCTTATCTTCCATCCAAGCGATATAATTCTCTATCCCGCCTTTCCATCTATCCTCAAAAGCCCTTTTCTCGTATCCATCACCCCATAAAACCTCATATTGCTTATTTGAGAAGAAAGGTGGGTCAACGTAGATCAAATCAACTGACTCATCTGGAAACTGAGCAAGCACCTTCTTACAATCTCCACAATATATAGTGTTTGTTTTAAACACCATCAAGGATAATGTCAAAGAATCTGTAAGCACCCCAAGAGGGTACCAATGCACTCAACCGGACCAACGGATGCCCATAGTGAGGGTAGCAATGCCCCCATCAACGATAGTGGCATCAGCGACAACAGAGGTGAAAATGGTCAGCAAGATAAAACTGATGATCAGTAAAGAAAAGATCCCCTTTAATGGATTTAGAAAATCTGATATTTGTTCAATTATTCTCATCTAATATCATCCTCTTTTTATATACGTGGATCGAACGGATATTTAAAGGTAAGTTGCCTAACAGAGGTTAGCTCACCTATACTACCCCTCCTTAGGTGACTCTCCTAAGTAAGTAACTACAGGTAACTACCTTTTTTGTTGTATGACACTTTACAAAAAAATCAAAAAGTTCTATCGCACTGACAAAATTAACGCCTTTTAAAATCGATATATCCACATATTTAAAAACAGTTTTTTATCGCACCTCCACTGAACTGCAGTTATGATCTATCTATGTGGTAACAAATACAACTATTGTTTCAAAAAAACAGCACTTAAATGCATAAAAACAGAGGGCGATACAAAAAAAATAATGCACATGGATATCAGCTAACAAAGGAAGATCAGAGACGTCTATCTGAGAGACTGTGGAAAGAAATCTTCTTCCACTCTTTCCTCATAACCTAACTCCTAACTATAATCAAATAATTAATATATATAACAATAAACAATGTTTAAATAACATTAAAATAATTTACAGAGGGGTTGATGAATGAAGGTTTTAGATATAATTAAGGAGAGGCGAAGTGTTAGAGATTTTACGGACGAAGATGTCAGTGATGAAGAGATAGAGACGGTGATAGACGCGGCACGATGGGCCCCATCTTGGGCAAATACCCAGTGTTGGGACTTCGTAATAATAAAGGATGACGAGATGAAAAAAAGACTTTTAGATGCATTTGGTCCGACTAATCCTGGAAAAAAAAGCGTAGAGAAAGCACCAGCCATCATTGTTGTCTGCGGCAAGAAGAAAGTCTCTGGTGTCAAGGGTGGTGAATACGTAACGACGAAGGGAGACTGGTTGATGTTCGATACCGCGCTCGCTACCCAAAATATCTGTTTACAGGCACATGCACTTGGTCTAGGTACCGTTATACTTGGATTTTTCGATGCCGAGTATGTTGCAAAGGTTTTAAATATACCAGATAATGTTGAGGTTGTGGTGATAGTACCAATTGGCAGACCTGCAAGAGTTCCGAAGGCACCAAAACGAAGAGAATTAAACGAGATAATCCACTGGGAACGGTATTAAACTATAAATATTAATTTTTAAATTTATGTTTTTATTAAAAAATTAAAAAATGTAATAAAATAGGAAGATCAAAAAAGATCTTTAAGATCTATCGTATATTTTCCCAATTTTCCTCCGTAGTTTCCTGAAGTTATCTTTACAACACCAGGAACCTTTGTTGCAGCAGTTATACCTTTTCGCATCGCTTCTTTGACCAGATCTAAGCTCATACCATTGGCAATGACCTCATAAATGCCGTTTACTCCTTCTGGGATTTGGCTGTCTTTTATCTTATCTTTCAACGTCGGGCAGAACTTCTCATTTGTAGAAGCTTTTAGAAACTTGTACTTGTTAGATCCAACTTTTGAACCGCTTGCTACGATCCCTCCTGGGAACGGTGTAATACAACCTTCTATGTTAAAGATAGCATCTACAGCAACCTCTGCCGCGTTTAATGCTGACATCTGGTTCTCTGCCATTATAAAAAAGTTTCCTCCAGCAATACCATCTACGATCCCTATCTTCTCTTCTATAATAAAATCACCCTCCATTATAGGGATGGAATAAACCGTTCTACCGTTTATTTCTCTCTTTTCATCGAATCCGTCCCCGAAAAACTTTAGTTTAAACCCTATATTTGACTGTTTTTCTGCGTTTGGCAGACCGTTGAATACAGCAGTTGTAGGAGAAGTTAGGACACACTGTCCAATCCTTTCCAAGATCTGATCCTCCAATTTTTCCGTTTTTCCATGATAAATCTGTATATATGCTCCAAACCTTCCATCGGGTGTTTCTTCCGGTGTTAAATATTTTTCTATCCCTGCCTCAGATGGACAACCTATTATAGACGTTCCAAAACCCGTTGCTTCCGTTGCAGCAACTTTTGCCCATCTTTCATTGAGCGCTGTTATCAAGACTCGTGCACATTTCATAGAAAAAACTTCTGCAAATGTTTCTTCTATCTCAACATTGTTTAATCTCATTTTATTATCTTAATGTTATTTCTAATATTTATACTTTTTATTTATTGCTCATCACAACCTATTTTTTTCTTCTGTTGCAAACTCAAAATCATTCTCTTCTCTTCTACATACAACGGCCGAACAGATAATATGTTCGTAATCTAGCATGCACAACTCTTTTGCTATATCTTTAGCGGTCGATCTTTTTATAGATATTTCCTCTGGAACAGTTTTATTGTATGTAGAAATAAGCATACATCTGTCATTTCTGACTTTATCGATTATAATTTTTTCTTTTTCTATAATACCGATATATAGTGATCTATTATCAAAACACGCTGCAATCCTTGGAGTATTATATTCATCTTTCTCATAATCCATAGCAAATAAAGATATAGCGATCGCATCTCTTCCAGAATATCCAGAATCTAACTTGTTTGCAATTACGTCTGTATGTATGCCGTTAGATACTACAGCCTTATCTTTCTCTACTTTTTTCATACAGTTGTAAGTTATATATGGATTATTATAATCGGCAGTTTTTAAAGGCTCTATCTTGATAGATTCTTCGTCTATCCTTGCTCTCCTCTTTGGAAAAGACATAGATGCAAGAATATATCCTAAAAAAACCTTTTTTTCATTCGTATATCCCGCTATTACCGCTCGACCTATGTACATAATTATCCATCTAAGCCAAATTTTTCGGCATTTTTATCTGCAATCTCTTGAATTATCTCTAATTGATCTTTAAATCCTTTTAAAATATGTCTATATCTTCCCTGCAATCTTAAATACTCCTCTACTGGCTTCCTATTCTTTATCTTTTTTACTTTTATGAGTGTTCCACCCTCTATCTCATATATAGGAAACAATCCAGTTTCAACAGCCAATTTTGCAATCTCTATTGTTTTATTTTCATCAAATCTCCATCCTGTTGGACAAGGTGTCAAAATGTGGATATATTTTGGTCCAACAATCTCTTTTGCCCTTTTTATTTTTCTTATTACATCTTTAGGATATCCAATAGAGGCTGTTGCAACATAAGGCACACCATGTGCCACGGCAATCGCAGGTAGATCCTTTTTTGGACGATCCTCTCCAAATGAGAGTTTACCTACAGGAGACGTGGTTGTTGATGCACCATATGGAGTAGAACTGCATCTTTGAACCCCTGTGTTCATGTAAGCCTCATTATCGTAGCATATATATGTTACATTATCTCCTCGTTCAAACATTCCACTCAAAGCGCCAATTCCTATATCTACAGTGGCACCATCTCCTGCTATAACTATAACGTTTGCATCCCGATTAAGAACTTTTAGTGCTCTCTCAATCCCTGATGCTACTGCTGCAGCATTCTCAAATAGAGAATGTATCCATGGGACACCCCATGCTGATGTAGGATAACGGGTCGTTGTAACCTCTAAACAACCAGTAGGCGATACAACAATGATATCTTTTCCGCTACCTTCCAGTATCAGCTTAATAGCTATAGGCATACCACAACCTGAACAGGCAGTATGTCCTGGTGCAAACAATTGCGAACTCATAATACTTCCTTCCTAAGATTTATAAATCCAAAATCTTCTAATTCAAGAGTTTTTACTTTTTTTACAGCATCTTTTATATCATTCATCCCCACATCCCTACCACCTAATCCTAAAACAAAACCATATAAAAATGGTGTTTGTTTTTTACCATATAAAGCAGCTTTTAAATCGTTCAAAAGTCCTGCACCCGTGCCAATACTTACATCTTTCTCAAAGACTATTCCTTTCTCTATCCCTTTAATCTTATTATAGATCTTCTCTTTAGGGAATGGTCTATAACTGGTTATCTTTAAGATACCTACCTTTATCCCATCCTCTCTCATCTCATCCACTGCGTCTTTAATGGTGCCTAACAGAGACCCCATCGATATGATAACGATATCCGCATCATCCAATCTATATTCATCGATCAGACCATACTCTCTCCCAAAGACCTCTCCAAACTCATTCATTGCCTTTTCTATCTTTTCTTCGGCTTTTATCATTGCATTGTGCTGTTGGTATCTAAATTCCGTATAAATCTCCGGTCCAGCATAGGCACCAAAAGTTAATGGGTTTGCAGGATCTAATATAAAATCCGGTCGAAAAGGAGGGAGAAACTCATCTACTAAGGATTCTTCAGGGATTATTACAGGCTCGAAGGTATGTGTTAGGATGAAACCATCCATACAACACATAGTAGGTAGAAGAATCTCTTTATCTTCTGCAACCTTGTATGCTATCGGTAAGAGATCGCATGCCTCTTGATTATCCTCTGCATAAAGCTGTATCCATCCTGCGTCCCTTACAGATATTGAATCTTGTTGATCGTTCCATATGTTTAATGGAGCAGAGAGAGCTCTATTCACTACTGTCATTACGATAGGCAGTCTCATACCTGATGCATTAAATAGAGCTTCGAACATCAATGCAAGACCTTGTGATGTAGTAGAGGAATAAGTTCTAGCTCCAGTAGCACTAGCCCCTATCAGCGTGGATAAAGCAGAAAATTCTGAATCAGCTCTTATATAATCTGCTTTTATCTCCCCATCAGCTACCATCTTTGCTATATTTTCTACAATATGTGTCTGGGGTGTAATAGGATAAGCAGAGACAATATTTGGTTTACAGGTTTTTACGGTAGATGCAATCGCCATAGAACCTTCCAAAATCTTTATATTATCATTCATCTTTATCCCTCCTTTGATTCAAGTATCATTTTTATAGCATCTTTTGGACATTCTTCTGCGCAGATTCCGCATCCTTTGCAGAAATCGTAGTTTGGATGCCTATATCCTTCTTCATTTATGATAATACAGTTTTCTGGACAGAATATATCGCATATTCCACATTTGTTACATCTTTCTTCGTTAAAGATTGGAATAAAAGTTCTCCAGAAACCGGTCTTGTTTGTAATGGTCGTTTTTGGTCTTGTTATTCCTCCTGGAATCAATCTTATATCATTTCTCTTTGCCTTGTTCATCTATTCAACTCCTTCATTTGATTGTATGCTATCTCCACTGCTTGGATGTTCTTCTCTCTAAGCTCTCCTACAAATCTTTCTCCAACAGCTCTTTTTATGGAGTTTATGCTAATGAGATCTACTGCGCCTGCAAATGCACCAAGCATCGTTGTGTTTGTTATAGGTCTGCCTATCGTATCCAAAGAGATCTTGGTGGCATCGATAGTTCTTACATTGCCTAACTCTCTAAGATCTTTTGTACTGTTTATAACGATAACTCCTCCATATTTTAACCCTTCCGCTATATTTACCGAGCTTATTAATGAAGAATCCTGTACAATTACATAATCAGGATTATAAATATGGCTCCTTAACCTTATCTTCTTATCTGATATCCTTGTAAAGGCTAATACTGGAGCACCACGCCTTTCAACACCGAAAGCAGGAAATGCTTGACTAAAATATCCATCGTAAAATGCTGCAACAGCTAAAAGTTCTGCCGCGGTTACAGCACCCTGTCCTCCCCGTCCATGAAATCTTATTTCTTTCATTGAAACGATCTCCTTTTGTTTTGTTTATAAAACAGAGATTATCTATCTTTCAATAACTATTTTATAAACTTTTTTATAAAGGCACTATCGATTTTTCTAGTGATTTTCAACTTTTTCACATTTTTCAATAGCCATTTTTTTTTGCATGTTAGAAGATTTTAAAACATATTTTACACAATTTTTTATATTCCTCATCGTTATGTTTCAGATAATGGTGAATAACGTTTTGAGTATATCTGAAGTTCCGAGCGAGGCGAGGAATTTGGGGGAGGGCGTAGCCCGAACCAGATACAGATATACTCTGTTAAGTGAGTGCGATAGCACCGTACCGACCGAAAAGAGCAGAGAGTCGGATTTGACTGCCTATTAGGTGAAAGGGCACCAATTATACTGAAGTGAGTATTCATTTAGTCCTCCTCTCATTATTTTTTTGTCTCACATAATTTCTTATCTCCTTAGTGGTTTTTAATTCGCCCTTCTCTATGAGAGTAATACATTGATTAAAATCTGTTTTATTTATAAGTTGTATAGCCTCTTGATATTTTCCCCAACTAATTTCCTCCCTTACTTTATTTTTGGGAAGCATAGCACTGAATTGAACCATATACTGGATAGAACTCTTAGAAAGACCTATTTCCTCAGCAACTGCTTGAATAATATTAGTGATATCCACCCCATATTTTTTACCAATTTTTTTCCTTTCTTCAAGAATTGTATGCCCTATTTCCCATATCTTTTTTCTCGGTATTTTTGATGGGATGTTTGTGCCTACGATGTTTTTTATTTTTCTTAATAGTTTGTTAAATTCATTTATTACCTCTTCTTTAATAATTAAAAGCTGTTTGTTATTCATAACATCTTGAAGGGAAAAAACAATTTCAGTCGTATATCCATTTGTTTTTTTAATCTTCTTTATCATTGCGGGAATGGGCGTATTGATGTCTTCTTTTGCAAAAATCATTTTATATTCACCTCAATTGACCTAAATAATCGCTATATATATTCCATAGGTATGTCTTCTTTTCGTCATCATTAATTCCACCTTGCAATTCAAGTAGGTAATTTAAATATATGTATGTTACATATATATCTAAAGCTTCAACATTTCTCTTTGCAATTATATATGCTGGGTGTGAAGTATTTATAATAAAAGCACCCGCTGATGGATCGAACCAAATTTCTTCCTTGCGATTTTCATCTCCTAATAGGATTATTTTCAGTCCTTTCACTCTTTTCTGAGGGGTTTTAACTTTTTTATCTCCTTTATCATCAACAATTACACCTTTTGTATCTTCATCAGGCCCAAGTGTTGGTATTTCCTCCTCCGATCCAATGGAATCCCCACCAAATGTTCCTGTTGTTAATTGGCCACCATCTATCTCACTCCCCTTTTGGTTACCACCAATATCCGGTATCGGAGTTGGTTTTTTAATTTTTGACAGAAAAGGAAGATTCTTAATAAGTTCGGGATAATTGTTTATGATGGTATTTAAATTTTTTTCAATTTCGTTCATAACAGTTTGTAAATACTCTTCTTCTCTTCTTGGTGGCTCGTACCATTTATCTATTTCTTTTAACCAGCTTTCAAATATTTGTGAGGCATTAGTAATAAAATGCCACCATATAGATGTCCTTCTATTAAAATCATCTTTAGATGTCTTAGTAATCTCAATGAGCTCATCACATCTGATATATCCTGTTATATAGGCATGGTGGCCAGGTTTTATTTGAGGCAAAATGTTGAAAAATTCTCCTCTTACAATAGTTTTTCCGCAAACAACAATATTAATACCTGAACTATATTCCCCTTCAATCTTTTCTGTATTTTTAATATATTCATCGTCCACAAAGAAAAATTCTCCATTCATGTGAAGAGTCGTCTTAAGTTTTTTATTTTTACGTACCGTTTTTTGGAAAGAATGGGGAGTGTCTGTTGGTCTATGGCTTAAAATTTTGTTATCATTGATGAAAATTGACAAAGGGCCGTACGGTTCAATGGAATATTGATAATTCTCTATTATTAATTTCGTTATCGAATCAGCGTTGAGTGATGGGGCGATTAAATTAATAATTTTTATATAGGTTCCTGTTGGCCATGGTAGCAATTCTTGAGGCGATACTAATCTGTAATGAGGTTCTATATCGGTCTTTTTATACCACCATTCAGATGAATATACCTCTTTCCCATTGCTAGTTTCTGAATATATTTTATCGCAAAGATCGATACAAAGTTTAGCCCCAATTCCAGCAAATCCAATAGTGCCAGTCGTTTTATCTTTTGATAAAGAGCCCAAGTTATGATATTCTATGAACTGAGAGTAATTCATCCCTTTTCCATTATCCATACAGATAATTGTTACATTATTTTCATCTCTATAAAATCTAAATTTGATATCTGTGGCTTTTGCATCAACAGCATTAGCAAGAAGTTCTAAAACTGTTATTTCCCATGTTTCTGCATAATTATAATTGCTGCGATAATTATCTAAAACTTTCCTCCAATTTACGCTTGAATGTCTTTCGTCTCCATTTTTCATTATATCATACCCTTCATCTTGCTCTTTCACTTATCCGAATATATCCTACTTTTATTTAAATTTGCGATATTATGGAGGTCAAATTCGATCTCATTTCGCCTAATGTTTTGCAGATAAAAGAAGTTTTGCGAAATAAAAATTTGGGTGCTATTGGGCACGAACCTTTTATGCTGTGTTATACGCTGGGAGGTCGCTTTTTATCATTTGTTGTCCTTCAAGAATTCTCTACCTTTTTCTGTAATTTCCCATATTCCCCTGGGAGAATCTGAACGTAATAATTCATCCTGCACCATTACGAGTCTCTCCCATTGAGCAGTATTCCGCCACCTTATCATACCTCCAGAGGGTAGTTTTTCATAATCAACATCATTAAGAATATGTTTCATTTTATTCTCAACCTTCTCTAATACTTCATGTACTTTACCTTTACCGCCAAGTTCTATAAGTACCTCCAATATAGGAATACGAAATGCTTGACGAGGGGTTCTTTCTCCCCTAGATATTACTCTGGGATATTTAGCCTTTGATTTCCTTTGAGATGTGTGAAAAGTAGAAGTAGTAACCTTTTTCTCGGTGTCAAGTTGTATATCATCTCGTGGTCTACTTCTATTACAATAACGATGTGTTAATCGTGCATTTGCGGGTATCGTCTTTCCCCCTCGCCAATATTGCTCTACATGGTCAACCTCCGCATCATCAACAATTTGAATCCTTTGTCCACATATCGCACAAGTGGAATTAGATTCCCATAGTTGCTTTTTGTATTGATGGGAGAATGTTCTTGGTTCGGTCATGGGAATTCCCACGATTTCTTTAAGAGCAGAAAGCCATTTGTCAAAGCGCGTTATAGTTTTCTCCTTGCTGTCAGTTCCACTACCAGAAATTGCATTTACAAAGTCTTCTTCGTGTGTCATCATCCATAATAATTCTTCTCTAATAGCATCGCTGTTTGGAATAATTTGATTTTCATCATACATTGTAAAACCAAACAGCATAATATCAAAAAGGCTTTTGTTTATTTTCTTATCATAGTATCCATTTGGGTCTTTATTAGAACCGAGTGCAAATCGATGAAAAGCCTTATTTCCAAAAACTGTTTTTGACAATCTAACACTCTTTTTGAAAACACTTCTAAGTTCCTTTTCTTCAGCATTGCTTAAATTTCTATATTTCTCCATTTCCTTGTTCAGAAAGCGTTTCATTGGAGGGGTATATTTGAGATATGTATTATGGTAAAAGGCAAAGAAGCGCAATATTAATTCTCTATCTTGCATACGATGATGAGGTTTTTTAAGTCCCAACAAAAATTGGAAATCCTTATCTTCAGATAACTCTTTCAGCAACTCGTTATATTTTCCTCGATAGATACAATTTCGCAATTCTTGTGCATTGAGTTGGACTGCTCCTGTATTTAATCGTTCAAAAATCTCAAATTTTATGTCAGATTGTGATTCTTTTCTAATTTCAATAATACGAATGGTAGCATTTTCAAATTTATCCTGAAGATTCTTTGGAATATCCTGAAATCTTTTCCCATTCAGTTCCGCTAAAATTCTCAAACCGCTTAATTTGAGATTATTTTCAAGGAATTTAATAAAAGCATTAAGTCTTTGCTGTCCGTCTAAGACTGAATACTTGTTGTCCGATTCTTCGCTTAAATAAATAACAGGTATAGGAACCTCTAATAAAACTGACTCTATTAAGCGACTCGATTTTCGATTATCCCAAACCTGAAGCCTTTGAAACTCTGGCCGTAGCTCTAAATTCCCCTTTTGATATTGGCGATATAATTCAAAAATACTCCTATCAGGTTTATCTGAATAGACCCGTCGTTCTTTAGGTAGGATTTCAATCGGTTGCTCTTCTTCTTGATCTTCAAATTCAAGTTTTTCTTCTTCGTTCATATTCTAACTCTCCTTTTTCAAGCGACCAATTGTATATAACGGGCTCGGTGTTTGTGAAGTTTTGCAAAGCAAAATTTGAGGAAGCGTAGTTTCCTACAAACACCGTGTTATACGCCGTTGGTTCATTTTTTAAACAATATTCTCTCATCGTATCCCCTCTGTTTCAGCAACTCTATAACGAGCCTTGCATTGTAGTAAATCTAAATGGCACTCTTCAAATAAATAACAGTACCTTTTACAAATCGAAACAAGCATAAGCATTACTGGAACTTCAATCAAAACACCGACTACTGTTGCTAACGCTGCACCCGAAGACAATCCAAAAAGCATAGTTGCTGTTGCAATTGCAATCTCAAAATGATTTGATGCACCAATCATTGCAGACGGGGCAGCGTCATGATAGGAGAATCTTAGGAATCTCGCTAAAACAAAGTATCCCAGACTAAAAATGAATATAGTTTGGATAAAAAGCGGGATGGCAATCCATAGTATTGTTAGCGGATAGTTCATTATAATTTTCCCTTTGAAAGAGAACAAGAGGATTAACGTGGCAAGGAGCGCTACTATGCTAATCGGTGTGAGCCGATGCAAAAACCTTGTATTAAACCATTCTAATCATTTGGATTTGATAATCCACATCCGTGAAAAGTATCCTACAACCAATGACAAAGCCACATAAATCATTACTGAAAGCAAGATTGTTTGCCAAGGTATAGGCATTGCATTTACACCAAGTAAAAATCCTCCGAGAGGTGCATAAAGTACAAGCATTGTCAGAGAGTTTATGGCACACATGACTAAAGTAAGCCTATCATTACCTTTTGCCAGATAACTCCACATCAACACCATTGCCGTGCAGGGAGCAACCCCAAAAGAATAGCGCCTGAGATGTAACTTCTCCATAACTCAACTTCTTACCCTGTCTTGATAATCTCGGTCCCAGGCAAGAATCCATTAAAGAGGTGTCCCAAAAAGAATGAAGTAATCAGATACATAATAAACGGCTTAATCGCCCAGTTGATAAACAATGTTAAAGCCACAGGCTTAGGCGTTTTTGTCGTTTTACTACTTCTGCAAAATCTATCTTCACCATGATTAGATACATCATAAAAATAGACAGATAGCAATGGGGATCGATACATTATTGAAAGGGAGTCTAATTTGACTGCAACCTCAGGTGCTATCTTCCTTAAAAAGATGCCTGCACCAATGCAAAGTAAAACCCAGAGTGTCAGGTACTTCTCAAAGACAGACAGTTTTCTTTTCTCAACCATTTTTATTTTCCTTCTTTAAGCCAATGGCGTATAACGTCATCGGTGTATGCGAAGTTCCGCCAAAGGCGGAATTTGGGTGAGCGACCAACGGGAGCGAGCCGTATATGCTGTTAGGCGATCCGAAGGGCAAGGGCGTTAGTTAGCCCGAAGCATATATGCTGTGTTAGGCGATGCGGTGGCGTCATTCCTTCTCCAGCCTCTTAATTTCTTTTCTGATTTCTTCGATGACCTCTGGATTGTAAATGATTTTCTTCTTACCTTCCTTTACTGAAATAACATAGAACACCTTACCTCCATATTTGGCAGTAAATTTCTCATGTGTCTTTTTCTGAAATTTTAGTTCGTTGATGATTTGGGTAATGTAAGCGTACCCTGCTGGTTTAATTTGAAGCCCAATATATTTCTCCCTCACCTTGATGAAGAAATCAACATTGTATCCCCTATCCCATTCATCCGGGGCAGGTTCCACTTTAACACCTAACGCCTCTTGTAATTGCCCATAAATGGTTTGTATTTCAGACTGATAGCCATCGTAGGTTCTACCAATTACCAAATTGGTGATAAAATCAATACAATCTTCCTCTGTTATGCTTTCAATTTCTGCTTGACATACTTCGGTTATCTTTATGTATAGCCTTCTTCCAAGTTCTTCCAAATGCTGTTTGGGATATACATTGTTATAATAATACCTCTCCCAATCCTTCAAAGATTTAGGGGAACACTTTCTTATCAATTCCGAAACCGGACCAACTTTGTTTTTCTTCGTCAGTCCCCATCTCATATTCGCTTGATTTAATATCCATTCTTTTGCCATTATTTTGTCCCCATATAAGTTAAGAATTTAGATTTGTATTTATAATCTTTTGCAACATCCACATCAACCAAACCATTTTTAATCAAATGGGCATTTAGAAAAATCTTGTTCCACAGATAGAGATAGCAAAGCAAGTTATTTTTCTCATCGTACTTCGTAGTATCGAACTTTATGAATACCTTTTGTCCACAGGCTTTTTCTCTTAAAAATTGAATAGCCTCTCCATTCTTTTCTGGTCTTTCTTTTACACCCAATAACCTGATTTTTAATCCATTATTTAAAATCAAAATTTCTGATGAGATTATTTCCTTCACAGTATAATATGTTTCCCTTTCAGATGAGAATTGTCTATTTTAGAGCCAAATCTTAATTTCTTAGGATTAATCTTTTTATCAAATCCTATAGGATCTTTGAAGATATAAGGCTGTCTTTTAATCTCTTCTTTAAAGTCTATTTTCACATTTTCTTGCTTGATTATCTCAAATTCAACATTTTGAAAAATAGTACTTTGTTTTAGTCCAAGTTTTTTCTTTATGATAGGTAAAAAATCCTCGTTTATTTCATATCCCACTGAGTTTCTACTCAGGTTCTTAGCCGCCAAAGAGGTAGTTCCACTTCCAAGAAATGGGTCAAGCACAGTATCTCCAACAAAACTGAACATTTTAATAAGTCGCTTGGGTAATTCTTCAGGAAACATTGCAAGGTGTTTATCCTGTTTTTCACCTGGGAAATTCCAGTGTCCAGTAAAGTATTGATTCCATTCCTCTTGTGTTAGTTTTGATTGCTCTTTGATTTCTTTGCTCACTTTTGGAGAATCTCCATATTTTTTGAAAATCAGAATAAATTCATAGTCTAATTTAAGAATCCCGTTTCTTGGATAAGGAAAAGAGCCCATCACAGTTGCCCCCCCAGTTGTATGACATGTAGTGACTTTCTGCCAGATAATAGCACCCATGTAATCGAATCCTGCACTTTCACAGAATTTGATTATCTCTGTTCTTATCGGAATAACCTTATACCTTCCATAATATACAGAACGAGCAAACTGGTCGCCAACATTAATACATAAACGACAGCCCTTATGTAAAACCCTATGACATTCACTCCACACTAAATTAAGGTTGTTTATATACTCCTCATAAGTATCATTAAAACCTATTTGATTCTCATTTCCATAGTCTTTCAATTGCCAATAAGGTGGGGATGTAATGATAAGATGTACTGATTCATCTGGTACCTCTTTCATTCTTCGGGAATCACCGATTATTATTTTGTGTATCGTTTTCATCTTATATCCTCAAATGTTTTTGTCTTACTTAAAGTCACCGTTTCGCCTAACGTTCCAAGCATAAAAGAAGTTTTTGCGAAGTAAAAATTTGGGTGAGTGCCGTAAGGCACAAACTTTTTATGCTGTGTTATACGCTGTCGGACGAAGGCGAATTGGTTATGTATTGAAATATTCCTTTCCGATTTCTCTCATATACTCATTTATAGCCTCTTTGATGAGTTTTCTTCGTTCTACGATAAAATCTTTAAACTTATCTACTTTCCATAACTCTGTATTTAATGGAACAAGCTGAGCTTTCAAGCGATCTGCTTCGATATTGCTTAATAGTCATCGGGTTTGGATTTCAAAATTGTTCTGTTTGCCTTTTGTGAAAGGAATGCGATATTTGCAATATCATCCGTTTCATGTGTTTTGAAATCCCCGCTTGTTTTCAATATTGCTTTTGGAAAGATATGGTATAGTTCAAGTTGATGTTCAGGGCCTACATTAGTAGAACTTATAATGGTTCCTGTAAACCAGTCTTTGGCATTCTTCTTTCGTGAAATAGCAAATATTAGAGATAGAAATGAATGCCACCGGTACTTTCCTTCTATCATCTCAGGTGTTATGTCAAAACTGGGAACATACTTTCTTAAATTAGCAACCATGCTGTTAATCGAATTAGTAAATACTATGGATATCAAATCCTGATCAATCTTTGTTTCTTGGCTACCTGTGAACCTTCCGTGGATAGTTGCCTCAAATCTAGAATTAAGAAATCAGGCACTTTTTTGCTATTCTCGTCAAGAGCTGTGCCTCGTAGTTTGGGTAGCTCCTTAGGTTTCCACAGAAGGATAAGACCCGATGAGTATTCGCGGTAGAGAGAATCTATCAAGTCTCTTGCTTATGGTCTATTCCATACATAACTTCTCTCTATTTCAGTGTGAGATCTGATCTTCCGCGCATTACCAGATCGCCCGGTTCAGGTTTCATGCCCACCACAGGCACATCTTGAAAATAACTTCCATTGCTGGCTGGCAAAAGCCCGAAGGATTCGAATCTTTCCGCTATATAATCCGTAGCCATTTCCTCTCTTCTACTGCCGTGCTTTGCTACTCATTTCGTCACCAGACAAAGCCTTTGTGTTTTCTGCAAGCGCTTCAGCGTTCATCGCATTAACAGCAGCTTTTATGCTCTCTTCCTCCGGCCCTTCAAGCGTTTCCACACAGCCCACTATCAGCAGGGCTGCTATGAACAATATCACTCTATTCATAAATTGTTATATTTTCTCGCATATTTAAAGTTAACTTTAGATCTATGTTTTTTTTTACCCGTACACCTTTTTCTCAGCATTTTCAACCACGAAATCGAAGTAAGAGAAATTATAAACACTCCTTTCTCTTTCAATATCCATCCATGCAAAGTCTGCGGAGATCCATGTGATACCACTCTCAGCCATTCTATCAAAGTCTTCTTCTACAGGCTTGTAGGAGCCATGAGGCAGAGGGTAGGCAACAAGCCCGAACCTGAACCCAGCCGCAGAGGGCGCAGCTAGATAAGGACATCAGAAAGATAAGAAAGTTCATACCCGCATTTTTTATATTCTCTCCGTTACTTAAATTTTCTTTAACCTTTTCAATAGAGCTTAAACCACGCCCTGGATTTAGACAGCAGGTTGTGAAAAGATAGTAAAGATATTGCATGAAAGCTTTTTTAGATCCCAATGGTTTATGAATTTTTCAAAGATTGGAAGATCTAAATCAAAAAGATGTCACTCTATAGATTTAGCATACCAGTCTTTTCCTTCGAGTATTCTTGCAGCTATGATTGCTGCATTCGTATCTCCGGTAGCATTTATCATTTTAGCCGGTGGATCAACCAATGTCGCTATCATTATCATAAGGGGCAGCACCTCAGTGGGAAGCCGTATACTGATATAATTAACATCTCACCGACATATCCCCATAGGGATTCCTGAAAGAGCTACTCCACTCAATACTGCAATAAATATTGCCATTCCCATATTACGTGGTGTAAAAGGAATCCCGAGCACTCCAAAAGCAAATGCAATTTTAAGAACTCCACTTAAACATGAACCATCCATGTGGATAGTCGCCCCCTATTGGAAGGAACAACTCTCTGATATACCCCTGAATTCCTCTTTTTTTCGCCACTTTAACGTATTGCTTGAAAACCAGAGAGCTATTGCTGGCAGATGCTACAACGCAACCGAGAAGGAACCATTGAACCAGCTGAAAGATTGCACCAATCCTTTAAAGATCAGTGCCAGCCCCGCAAGCATAAACGCAAAACCCCTGTTATTTATATAGAAAACTAGATAGTAAGGAGGATTATCAGACAACCTCTTTAGTGGGGGGAGGATATCGCCTGTTTCGCCCTCATTGTATCGTAAAAGGTCTAAGTACTCTATTTATCCCAATATCTCCATGGAGTTCTTTTATATCCCCAGTAAATTTGATTGCTGTGATATATACTTGTTCTTGAGATTGAGAGAATAGATCAGCAATTCGTGCATCTATCTCCTTCAAGTCATCCTCATCAACTTGTATTATCATGGGTGTTTTATCCATAAAAGGAGAAGAATAATACCCGAGTTCAAATTGGTCGATGGGATCCTCCTTATAATAGAACTCTAACACATGAAATAAATCCGGAATACCTTCCATAATCAAATAGAGCTGAATATTTGTCTCACCATTTGCAAGCCTGGATATCTCGAGAGGGTAGTAAAGCATATCTGTTTCAAATGTATAGACCAGTGGAGTTACACTTTTTTCTTTATCACCAATGTCTATAACATCGAGAACGCAATAAAAACCCCTGTTAGTACTGCCGGTGTAACGGTAGCCACCGGTAGAATAGTGATCCAGTATCGCGCCGAGCTCATCAGGAAATGTTATGGAGCTCATTCCAATTCCTTCCAGATATGGAGTAACAAATTCTTTGAATTCCTTGGCATATCTTTCCTCCCTAGCATGTTGAGACTCTATAGCTGGTGTCTCGGAAAAGTTGACAAATATCGTGGTAAGATCATGCGGGCCGATGCGTTTATGAGCTACAATCTCAATTCCAAGCCCACTCGATTCGAGTCCCCTGAACATCGGTGCATTTTTCATAAATATCCATTCTAAAGCACTAAACGATTCAAAAGATCCCTTCTCAATCTCTGGTTCTGAATAAAAAGGTATGATCTCTAAAACTTTCGTATCTCCACTGGCCCTTACATCTGTTGAGAGTATCATCGCCTCCCTTTCTCCATTCCACGCCAAAATAGCTTTTTGTCCCGGTTCATATACCGAAATGTCTGGATAGGCGGCTATCATTCCTCTATCTGCAAAAGCTGAAGAAGATATTAGCAAAACGGCTATAATAGTTGCGATTATACTCTTTATCAAAATTTTCCTATTATTCTCTGGAAACATATAGTTTTCCTGTGCGCCATTTTTCCTATTTATAATTTACTATTCCTTTTTTCCTAGCCGACAAATCTCCAGAGTTTAAATAATAATTATTGCACATTAACCTGTGTCTGGGGTTAAGGTTTAGCTCTAGTATATATATCTAAAGCTGTTGAAAAATGTAGGAATAGAAACAACCGATCGATGAGGAAACGTTGATGGACGGAAGGGGCTAGAAGAGCATCTGTTGATCTATTCTATCGTTGAGGATTGTTGCTTACTGCGTTCTGTAGATCTTTGCAGAGCAAAGATAAAGCGAAAAAAGCTTAGCTATAATAAATGAGATCAATGCTTATTACAATTCATGACTCTTCTTAAGCTTTTCTGTGTTTTTAAGATCATCTCTTTTACGGTATAATGCTTACCGTAGAGATTATTCTGCTGTGTTGAATAAGTATTAAAAACTTCCATTGCGATCTAGTTCAAGAGATCAGGGATGGGATATAAAGATGAGAATTGGAAAGAGTATAACGATTAGTAAGAAGGGGAGAATTTTACTTAGATCTAAACTTTTAAGATCTTGGGATAGAGAACTGGAAGTAATGAATAGAGAAAAGAAGGGAAGGCCCTTTGAGTTTCCTCCATCATACTTAATGATCATCCATGTGATCTTCAGACTTCCCTACCGACAAGGGATTTTTAAGAAAACTTTCTCAGCTCGTTCCAGAAGTGAAGATAACCGATTATACAAACATATTCAGAAACAAAAATAGAGATCCCACTATCGAGTACGATGAAAGAGAGCAATGAAGATGTGATAATTGCGTTGGATTCTTCAGGTGTGAAGGTCTCAAATACTTTGATCCAAATTGAATAAAGGAAGATAGATTAACAAACAGAATTATTCAACACAGCAATATAATGCGGATGGTCGATCTTGGGATCATACAATTATTGCTTATGTGTTTATATTTATAGTCATTTGAGGAGGTTTTGCAAAACTCTCAATATATATTTAGTCAGTATGAAAAAGTTACGATTTATTCAACAGAGCACGTAAATACTAAAACATAAATACTAACGGATAAAATAGACCCCGTGTTTGTAATCCTCTTCATTTTTTCTTTTTTATTGTTGGTTTTATCATCATAAATCGTTCCAATTTTTACCTGTCCATATCCCAAAGATCCTCCACATTAAGAACGAGGCAAACGTGAATATAGCTACGATGATCAAGTAGATAAGAATGCTTTCTTTCAATATTAGCATATAAACAACTATAAAGAGTGGTACCCAGAAGAATAACAAACCCGGTATCATTCCACAAGCATAATCCACGACTGCTCTGCTCCTGTGCAATGGATCTACGATTCTTCCGAGCATTATGCCCGAGGACATCGTTCCCGTGAGCACCCCGAAACAGATGACCATCCTCTCGAAAGTGTGATCCCATATCCTTGGTGCTAACCAGATCGAGAAGAATAACGTTGCAATTCCGCCCAGCAATGCGATAATGATTATCGGCGTGATATACGCTCTTACAACGGGCAACTGTATCGAGCACAATGCCGCAACTATGAGGTAGTCCGTGCTCGTTCCAGCGATTCTTCTTTGAAGACCCGAATCGACGATGTTCATCATCTTTACTCCTTCTAATAAATATCTGACGATTGCTCCTATGAAGACCGTAAAAGCAAATGTTAGACCCCAGAGAACTTCAAGAGAAGGAAATAGACTTGTGATCTTACCGATCAGGAAGATCGTGATCAGATATATTAATCCGATGAAGGAGAGTTGGATCGCGAGAGAATCTATCGCTTCATCCGCAGTGGTTTTATATCCTGCTATCTCCTTTCTTTTAAGAATCCCGGTCCATACATCATCTGGAACACCATCTAAAGATGATATAAAAGTAGCCTTCCTTTTCCGTATTCCCCAGTGTATCAAAGCCATTCCGGCGAAGTATGCCCATAAGAAGCCGATACTTCCAAATATTATTCCTATATTTCCCCCCTTTGTCAGTCCATATTGCTCCAAAGAGCTTCCAATCGCGTACGCCTGACCCGGACCTGCCGCGTATCCTATCCCCATCAGGATGCCGAAGGTTGGATGCAATCGTTTGAAGAACAGAATCGTGGCTAATGATCCGACCAAAATCTGAATTCCTAAAATAAAATTCATATAGATCATCGTGCTCAGCACCCCTCCTTTGAGATCATCTTTTGAAGGCAGAGGCGAAAAGAGCGCTATTGACGCGAAGGTTATGTTTAGAAGGTGGAAGACATAATCGGACAGATAAGCGCTGAAATGTATAATCCCTGGCCATGAGAATATGAGCCCGATCATGCCTGCGATGAGCGCGTTTGGCATCAATGTTCTCTGAACAATAGGGACGCGGGATCTAATTATTGATGCAGTCAGCAAAAGTATGCTCAGAATCAAAAAATCCCATATCACGTTCCAGATCGTAGGTGATAGCACGTGTAACCCCTAAGTTCTTTTTTTATAATAATCTTTTTAAATATAAAATTTTTTATCCAATAATGCATATTTTAGCAGTTTATTTATACATTTGTATTAATAAAAGCGCTTTAGGAGAATCTTTGCTACAAATGTAAACTCAATACTCTATAACTGTATTTTATCCTGCACATCATGCTCTAATCTTCCAATAGCATCTGCCCTACACCGTCTGCAATGCGTCATCTGCTTCAAAACTTCCCCTAATTCCTCCTGCTTCTTCTCCACATCTTCAGGTGTTGGTGGTTCTATTTCTTCAAATTTGTACTGCGGGATGAGTGGTATTAGATTCTGCATATAGATACCGAGCTCTTTTATGCGTTTAGTGATCTCTATTATGTGTTCATCATTTATTCCGGGGATATATACTGTATTCACCTTGACGATCATATCATATTCCATCACCAATTTTCTATCTCCAGCCCACTACTGGGTTGTGCTACGTTTGTAGTTTCTTTGAATAAATAACTCCCGGTCGCACCGACTATCGCTACAACCAAAATGCCAATAATTAGCAATACAAATTTTTTATTCATATATTTTAATTATAACTTATCCAATATAAATATATTATCCGCTCTGCTGTGTTGAATAAGTATTAAAAATTCCATTGTAGTTCAAAGGATCAGGGATGAGATATAGGTATGACAGGGATTGGAAAGAGTATAACGATTAGTAAGAAGGGGAGAATTTTACTTAGATCTAAACTTTTAAGATCTTGGGATAGAGAACTGGAAGTAATGAATAGAGAAAAGAAGGGAAGGCCCTTTGAGTTTCCTCTACAGTTCATACAATTCTTAATGATCATCCATGTGATCTTCAACCCATAAGGGATTTTTAAGAAAACTTTCTCAGCTCGTTCCAGAAGTGAAGATAACCGATTATACAAACATATTCAGAGGGGGAACAATCAGAGGGGGAACAAAAATAGAGATCCCACTATCGAGTACGATGAAAGAGAGCAGATGTGATAGTTGGATTCTTCAGGTGTGAAGGTCTCAAATACTTTGATCCAAATCGAATAAAGGAAGATAGATTAAACAGAATTATTCAACAGAGCAAAGAAACGTCAAAACTTTTATATATCCAAGTTCATCCATATGAAGGAAGTAAAAATCATGAAAAATGACGAGAAAAAAAGGGTGAGAGAGATGATGCTGAGCGACTATTTGGGGGAGTTTTATCATTGTTTCCACTGCCACTTGTGCACCGTGGCCGACTGGCATAGCTTGGATAGGTGGTTGCCGATCTGTCCAACCTTCGCCTATTATGGATTTGAATCGTTTTCGGCGGCGGGAAAGGTGGAGATCGCCAGGGCGCTCGTCGAGAGAGAAATAAATGATGTTACACCACGTATAGCTCAAATAATATTCAGTTGTACTGGATGTGGGGCTTGTTTCGAGCAATGTCGGGAGTTAACCGGGTTTAAGGCAAATCACACGGAAATTTTTGAGGATTTAAAAGAAAATTTGGTGGAACGGGGCCACGCACTACCAAAGCATATAGGATTTGCGAAGAGCATCGAAGAGAATCACAATCCATATTACGAGCCACACGAAGCGAGATTTGAGTGGTTGGAAGAGGGACTGGCAAAAGACGAAGGGGTGGTCTATTTTGCGGGATGCACCTCCTCTTATAGAGAACAACAGATCGCTAAGTCGACCGTTAGGTCATTAGATGCGGCAGATATACCGTTTAGAGTCTTGGAAGAAGATGAATGGTGCTGTGGATCCCCATTGTTGAGAACAGGACAGCGGGAGAAGGCAAAGGAGACGGCAAGACACAACGTCGAGGCGATAAAGAAGACGGGTGCAAAGACGGTCATAACTTCTTGCGCAGGATGTTATCGCGTGCTCAAAAGCGATTATCCGAAGCTATTGGGATTGAGAAGGTTGGCATTCGATGTCGTTCACAGTTCTCAGTTCTTCACATCGTTGATCGATGAAGGGAAGGTGAAGTTCGATGATAAGATCGATATGACCGCAACGTATCACGATCCGTGCCACATCGGAAGGCACATGGGGGTATATGGAGAACCTGTATATGAAGAACCGAGAAAGGTTCTTGAAGAAATAGGGGTGGATATCGTCGAGATGCCAAGAAACAGAGAGAACGCATGGTGTTGTGGGTCAGGTGGAGGAGTTAAATCTGCATTTCCAGATTTCTCGCTATGGACTGCCGGTGAAAGGGTAAAGGAGGCGGAGAGCGTTGGTGTCGATACGATAGTTACCTCCTGCCCGTTCTGCGTACGAAATCTCACGGATGCGGTTGAGGAATCTGGTAAGCCTTTCAAGGTCTATGATTTAAGTGAAATCCTTTCGGAGGCTTTAAAGTGAGGGCGAAAAAAATAGAGAGAGAATTGGTGCAAATTCTCGGAGAAGAGAATGTTTCTTCGGACGTGGGCGATCTCATCCCGTTTGAGCGGGATGATCAATTTGCGCTCGTTCCCCCTCATCGGCCGGATATCGTAGTCATGCCTTCTACGAGGGAGGAGGTTCAAGAGATTCTAAAATTGGCAAATAGACATAAGGTTCCGGTCGTGCCGCTTGCCTCGGGGATCAATAGGAAAGGTCTCTGTATAGCCTCAAAAGGGGGCATTTTATTAGATTTGAGGCGGATGAATCGTATCCTCGAGATAAACGAGGAGATGATGACTGCCACCATCGAACCGGGAGTTAGTTTTGGACAGTTGGTCAAGGAGGCAAGAAAAAAAGGGTTTAGGGTCATAACACCGTATGCACCATCGACGGCATCAGTTTTGGCAAATTATATGTTGAGAGGTATCTATGGCACTGCGACTCGATATGGAATAGATCATCTGATCAACATAGAGGTCGTACTCCCAGATGGAGCGATCCTCCAAACGGGCTCGGCGGCTTTCAACCAATCTCTGCCATACTGTAATATCGTTAATGGACCAGACTTATGCAAGCTTTTCCAAGCGAACCCAGGAACATTAGGAGTCGTAACAAAGGGTGTGATCAGACTTTATGAGATGCCTGAAGTTATCGAGCCTCTGATCGCCTTATATCCGGATTATGCATCGATGGTCGAGCCCTCCATAGAGATGACAAGGAGAAATCTTGTTGCCTCCTGCTGGCCGATGATGTTTACCGGTGCGGCAATGAAGATACTCACGGATTTTATGGAGGAAGACATCTATATGATGTGGTTATACTTGGAGGGGGATAGGGGACAGGTGGAGAGGGATAAAGAAGCGGTTGAGAAGATAACGGAGAGATATAATGGGTTCTTTCTCCCAGAGGTGCCCATGTTAGATAGGGATACGATGATAAAGGATCAGATATGGGAGAGAACCTCCGTTAAGGGATGGAAGGGAGGAAATATGTATGGCTGCTCATTTTACGGTGTGATGAAGTCGGTTACAAGGTATTACGAGGTAACACGTGAGATAAGCAAGAGGCATGGATTCGATGCGTTTCACTACGAATCTGTTCCCGTGGCTCCTTTCCATGGGCAACTCACATACAACGATCCCTGTATATTCTGGGATGCGAGCGATACAGAACAGGTTAAAGAGATCAGAGAAATTCATGAAGAGATAAAGAGATCTCTGGTAGATATAGGAATCTACGGCTGGTTTAGACCATTTCCGTCCGTGGTCGATACCTCAAAGCTCGGGAGATATGGGGAGATGTGGCGGAAGATAAAGGAATTGATCGACCCAAATGCCATAATGAATCCGGGGAAGCCTCCCCTTTGATTTTAATGAGACAACAATAAAAATAACAGTGCCTTACAAGGAGATAGAAGATTTACTGAGAACCCCACCGAGCCACTAATCGCACCAAAAGATTTGGATTAGATCGATCATTCATTTTAGCCCAAGTTCTCTCAATTTTTTCTCATTCGGTATCCCCCTCTCCATTCCACCTCCTCGTCTCGTAATAATAATCCAATAGCCTCTCAATATCTTCCTTTAGAATCTCTCTCTTCTCGTAGTAATCCATCATTGTTCTCCTACCATCCGGGGTATCTCTCGGTGTTAACCATACATTTGAGCATTCATCTCGTTTGGTAATATTCTTCCAGATATCTCTTAACTTTTTTAAAATGCCCCAAAGCAGATTCAAGATAATTATTACCCTTTTTTATATCATCGGGATTGATATTTCTTGCTGATCTGTTATAGTAATATCCGGCCTGCTTAAGGTCTTGTAAGTATAACTTAAATTCGTTTTTTAAAGGCTCTAATGCTGGAGATACATGATAGCGATCTATCTCGCTCAATGCCTTATCACAATCATCATACAGCCATTTACCAGCCATCGCAATACCATCAAGATCATGTTCCTTAAGCGCACTTAATATAAATTCACCGTCTATCATCAATTTTTCTACAGTCCTTATCATCCAGTCTAGAAATTGTTGATCATCACTTTTTGAAGTCCAGTTTATGACTTGATCCTCACTTTTGGAGTCGCCCCTGTAATAGGCACTGTAATAGGCATAGCAAGATCCTGCTACAACCAAAATGCCAATAATTAGCAATACAAATTTTTTATTCGTACATCTCAATTATAACTCATCCAATATAAATATATTATCCACTCTGCTGTGTTGAATAAGTATTAAAACTTCCATTGTAATTCAAAGGATCAGGGATTGGAAAGAGTATAACGAGAAGTTAGTAAGAAGAGGAGAATTTTACTTAGCTTAGATCTAAACTTTTTATTGGAATAGAGAACTGGAAGTAATGAATAGAGAAAAGAAGGGAAGGCCCTTTGAGTTTCCTCCACCATACTTAATGATCATCTATGTGATCTTCAGCCGATAGAGGAAAAGAAAATCAGCCCGAAAATGAAGATAACCGATTATACATGTTCAGAAACAAAAATAGCTCGAGTACGATGAAAGAGGGCAGATGTGATAGTTGGATTCTTCAGGTGTGAAGGTCTCAAATACTTTGATCCAAATTGAATAAAGGAAGATAGATTAAACAGAATTATTCAACAGAGCAAAGAAACGTCAAAACTTTTATATATCATTTAAAATAATTTCCTATAGGGGAAGAGAAAGACTATATAAAATAAAATTTAAAAGAAAAAGAGTGATAGAGAATAAAGAAGATAAACTGTGATATTAAACTGTGATATGGTCGTCGAGAAAATAAAAAGGGAAAGATAAAAATGGTGGAAGAAAGAAGAAACAAATTTTGCTCGAACTGCGGTGCGGAAATAGATAAAAACGCTGAGATATGCCCAAAATGTGGGGTTAGAGTTAAGATAATAACAGATATTTTCGAAGAAGGAATCATTGAGAAGGCGGGCGTCGGTAAGAGATTTGTATCATACCTAATAGACGCGATAATACTGGGGATAGTCGGATTCGTCTTAAGTCTGACCAGTGTGATGAATGTCATAATATCCGCAGCATATTTCACATATTTATTCGGCAGGGGACAGACGTTGGGCATGATGGCGATGAAGATAAAACTCACAAGAACGGACGGCACCTATCCAATAGGATATACACGAGGACTTTTAAGATATGTGGGAATGATGATTTCGGCTTTGGTGATAGGTATAGGCTACCTTTGGATCGTGATTGATAAGGACAACCAGGGATGGCACGACAAGATAGCGGATACGTACGTGGTTCCCGCCTAATCTTTTTCTCTTTTTATGATACAGATTGAGGAGAAGGACGCTCTGAGGAATATTCAGATATTTTGTTTTCTAAATTATTTTGATCTGTAGAATAGGGATATGTAAGATGTAAAATCAATCCTCTGAAGCTTCGTTCCCATGCCTGATCTTAACTGCTATACCCCCTCTCAAATAAGAGCATCTCATTTCCACTCAATATGGATCTCCCAGTTCCCAAGAGCTCATCATCCTTATTAACAACGATCACCTCGTTTCCCGCCTGTATCCTCTCATCCACTTCTATGACGTGTTTGGCAAAGACATTTCTACCTTCCGCGATGAATTCCGAGACATCACTCATCACGCACACCCTGAATCTCGGGTAAGGAAAATTTTTCCTCAATGATTCCGCCCCTAATATGCCAAGCGTTAAAAATCCATCCTTTGGTCTGAGTGTTGCCACTCTTCTGTCATTTAAGAGCATCTGTCTCGGTTTCCCGTTCGTGGAAAATACGATCTTTGTCTCATCCGGGAAGAGTATCCCCAGCACCATCGGAAAATTGAAAGTCTGCGATTCTTCTTATAATTTTTAGCATGCGGAGGTCAATATTTTAAAGACGATGGGGGACCCGTGTCGCCTTGCGATCCTGAAGTTTTTGAGAGAGGGGGAGCACTGCGTTTGCGAGATAATGATCGCATTGAACAGGCCCCAATCTTCTATATCTCATCACCTCTCCATTTTAAAGGATGCCGGGTTGGTAAAGGAGCGGAAGGATGGAAAGTGGTCGTATTATCGGTTATCTGAGGGGGCGGTAATCGAGATAATAAACCAGGTGAAGTTGTTGGTGGGTGAGTAATACGACGTTTGTAGAGAATTTAACCACTGCTGGCTGGTTCTTTATTCAGATAGCAGCAGAATTGACGATTCTGTTCATCGTTATAACATTTATCGTCGGGATGATTCAGGAGTATCTTCCCGCAGAGCGGATAAAGAAAAGCTTGGAGCAGGATTCGCATGGTCGCTCTTCAAACAACTGATTCCATACCTTCTCATCGGTGCCGGGATCGGTGCCTTCATCTATGGATTCGTTCCAGAAGGATTTCTTGCCGGGTTTGCTGGTGCGGATAATCCATTTGTCGTTCCAATTGCTGCTGTTATCGGTGTTCCGATGTATATACGGGCAGAGACGCTCATTCCAATCGGTTTTGCGCTGATAGAGAAGGGTTTAAGCACCGGTGCCGTAATGGCTCTCGTTATAGGCGGTGCTGGGGCGAGCGTCCCGGAAGTGTCTCTCCTTTCCGCGATGTTTAAAAAGAAGTTTCTGGCTGCATATGTTATCACGATTTTTTGCATCGCGATTATAGCAGGATATGTATTTGATCTTCTGGTGACAATGCTCTGAACGGGAGATGAAATACAAATCTAAAATGCTCAAACAACCTGAAAAAACCTAGCTCTAAATGTTATTGAAGCACATTCTCTTTTAAAATCTTCTAACATGCAAAAAATGGCTATTGAAAAATGTGAAAAAGTTGAAAATCACTAGAAAAATCGATAGTGCCTTTATAAAAAAACAAAGGTCGTTCGATCATCAATTTTCCATATATTTGTTTTATTTTATGTATTATAATCCTATTATGGTTAATTCTCTTTTTTTATTTTAGATTAATTAAAAAATTTATCCAAGAAATGGCCCTACTAAGAAGGCTAAAAGTCCGATAGACATAGCAACAAGCGAATATCTCCGCTCAAATTCCAGATTTTTGAAATCTGGTTTAAAAAGCATTCTTAGAGAGATGTAGATAAATAAAGTGTCGGATATCGCAACTATAATCAGGTATCCAAGATTATTGAAAAAAACTTCATCTATATTCACTATAAATGGTACCAAGCTGAGTATTACTGCAGCCAGATAGAACAGAACGGACAATTTTATGGATCTTTTTTTACCGATTATCATAGGAAAAGATCGGGTATCTCGTAATATATCTCCTTCTATATCCATCACATCTTTCATTATTTCCCTTCCAATACCGGAAAGAAATGCGATTAACGATATAAAATAAATTATGGCAGGTATCTCAGTAGTTATCATTGCACTACCAAATATAAAAGGGATTGCCATTGTAAATGCGATATAAAAATTTCCAACAAATTTAAACTTTTTAAACTTAAAATCATAAAAAACAGAGATTATAGCATTTACCATTGCTATAAGAAAACAAATCCAATTTAAAAAGATAGAAAAAAACACTCCTAACGGAATTGAGAAACAGGATAAATAAAAAGCGGTACGTGGTTTTAAGTCACCACTAACAAGCGGTCGATCTATCCTTTTGTTCTTAATGTCTACATCTAGATCGAAATAATCGTTTAAAGCAAATGTCCCTACCTCAATACATAATACAGATAAAGATGCATAAATAAATGTATCTAACGGGACAAGATTCTTGGACGTAATGATTGCTCCGATAAATACGGCAATTATCAAGATTATGCCATGTTCTAATCTGGTCAGTCTCCAGAATCCTTTTAATAAATGTATCGATCGTTCAAACATATAACTCTCTCTCAAAAATATTATCAATTAGTATTATAAATGATTAGATATTTAATAAATGAGCCTTTTGAATTTATTAATTATATACGGAAGTAATTTTGGAGAAAGAATAGTTGGTAATCTCCTTAATTATAAAGATTTTTGTACATCTTGTATCTCTTGTATAGACTGTAGATATGGCAAATATGATTATTCTAAAAATATTACATCTGTAATACGATTTAAAAGTATAGAATCGTTTCCTTTATTTATAGAAAATCCTGAAGAACATATTCCAAAAGATATTCCATCAGCAGATATTGCTATAATACATGGAATACATCAAGATATCCTGTTAGAATTGCCATATAAACTTAAAGACATTGGAATAAAAGGGCTAATTTTTCCTATAGAAGATCCTCATGATATTTCATTAGGCCTTAAAAAACAAATTGAGACTATCTGTAAGGGATTAAATATCGAGACATCTTTTCCAAAACCTTTTTGCAGTTTGACATCAAGTAAAGGGGTAATAAAAGAATTTATCGATGAATTCAAGATAGGAATGCCGATAGTTAAAATAAAGACTATGAAGGATATTATTGTAAGAGTATCTGTAGATCAAAGTGCTCCTTGTGGCTCTACTTGGTTTGTAGCTAGAAAATTAGAGGGTGTAAGACTCAATAAAGATGAGATCAGGGGAATAATATCCGAAGCGCATCATTCTTATCCATGCACTGCAAGTATGGATAGAGATATAGAACTCGGTGATACGATCTTGCATAAGGCAGGGTATATAATACGTGAAGCAGTGGAGGCAGAATTTGGCTATAAAACTGAATAAAAACGGATTGATCGATAATATATATAGATTAAAGAGAGATAACAAAGTTGTAAGTTTAGTCAATTCAAGGGTAGATCTATTTAAAAAGAACCAGAAAAAAGATAACGAATGTTGGTTTTCAGAATTATGTTTTTGTATTTTGACTGCAAACTCTTCTGCATCGCTTGGTATCAAAATAAAGAACAAGATTGGGGCTGATGGATTCTTAAATCTCTCTTTAAACGATTTAAAAAGGATTTTAAAGGAGGAAGGGCATAGATTTTATAACAAACGGGCAGAATATATAGTTGAGGCTAGGCGGTATAAAAAAATCAAAGATCTGTTAATTGGGTATGAAGACAAAAAAGAGGCAAGGGAATGGCTAGTATCAAATATTAAAGGTATCGGATATAAAGAATCAAGCCATTTTTTAAGAAATGTCGGTTATATGAATCTTGCTATCCTCGATAGGCATATCTTACGAGTATTGAATAGTTATAATATCATAGAATCGATTCCAAAAAGTCTTACACGAAAAAGTTATTTAGGTTTAGAATCTATATTAGAAGATATATCTGATATCGTAAGACTAAGTCTTGGTGAGTTGGACCTCTACCTATGGTATATGCAGACTGGAAGAGTATTGATGTGATAATCATTGCGTCAAAGTTTTGTCCAGCTTATATTGATATAAGATATATTTCCTGTCGCTGTATCAACACCAGCAAATATCATCCTCTTTCTTACGCTATTAGCCATTCTAACCGATCTTGCCATATCAGGTATCTTAAATGCATATGAAATATGAAAGACCTGTAAAAGATATTTTGAATGTTCAATCTTGGTTGTGGATACTCGATCTGTGGCCCAAGATAGATCTTTATTATCATATACTCTAAAATCGATACCAAATTTGTAGCCCGTTTTAAGAGTCAACCCTTTCTCTTTAAGATCTCTGTATACTAAGAATATATTATAAAAATTCTCGACCTTTCTTGTGCATAAATCTATAAAATCATCAAGAGTTAATTTAACGTTATCTTTGTACAGATCTATTATCCCTTGTTCAGATAGATACGCTGCCTCGGTCAATGACAATTGTAGACTATCACCTAAAAATTGCTTCCCATAATATTCTTCCAAGAAGAGATCATCTACCGCATCTTTATCCCATATAAAAACATTCTCTTCTAAAAAATCAGCATGATACGGTTTTTTCGGTCTATTTTTTTTTGATGGTTTTGTATCAAACTCTATCTCTTTGATATTGTAGTACGTCACCTCCCCATCTTCATCAACCACGCCTATTATTAGTTTTTTTCTTAAATTTCTGGCTAAATTTACTTGCTCTTTTATATATTTTACCGATAACACGTCCCTTTCCGATATAGTGATTATGTAATGAGTAGACTCACTCTCTCCAGGCTTTTTTCCTCTTGGGTATAACCTAAGTCCCATCACTCCTGTTTTTATCCTATATCCCCGCTCTCTTAGGTCTTTATAAACGATAAACTTTATCTCGAATTTTTTATCGAATTTAGACGCAATAGTTAAAAAATTTTTCTTAGATAGACTATTACCGTCTGCCGAAAAAACTTCTAATCTCTCTTTCTCCATCAAGAACAATACCTCTACTGGGGATGATAGGATGGTTTTCCCACTATCTTTCACTGTTATCTTTCCATTATTATCTATTACTGCAACCATATATTGTATAAATATTATTATAAATAAAAAGAGATCAGGCATAAAATGTGGATATCATCCTATTATTAATATCTATTTTGATAGGTTTTCTACTTGGAATATTTACCGGATTGCTTCCAGGAATCCACGTAAATAGTATCGCACTGGTTCTCTCAAGTCTTTCCCCTCTTTTTCCAATACCTACTTTTTACACGGCAATAATTCTATTCTCCAGCTACATAACAAACACTTTCATTAATATAATCCCATCTGTTTTTATAGGAGCACCAGACGAAGAGACAGCCATAGCCGTTCTTCCTTCACACAAATTACTCTTAGAGGGGAGGAGCATCGAAGTAATAAGACTATCAGCGGTTGGGAGCGCTTTAGCCATACATTTATCGTTTTTGCTTATGCCTATCTTCGCTCTCTTGTTTTTAATGTTATATAGAACTGTCGATGAGATAACCCCTTTTTTACTCGTTTTGATACTGCTATTTATGATCTTTACTGAACGAGAAGATCTGTTACCAGGATCAGGTATGTTTTCTTTCTCTAAAAACAAAAAAAAGATCTTTGCATTGATCTCAATACTCCTTTCTGGATTATTAGGTACTTTTGCATATAAATATCAGAATATTTTTATCCCTTTGATCCCCATACCATCATCTTTTTTGTTTCCTTTACTGACAGGGTTATTTGGGACTCCTCTTATCATAGTTAGCCTTAAAAAAAAGCCAAAAATACCTGAACAAACCTTTAGAGAGATCTCTCACAAACCGAGTATGATACTTAAAGACTCGTTCATAGGCACCATATCGGGATCTTTAGTCTCTTGGCTTCCTGGGATGAGTTCTGGTATTGCAACAGTCATTGCAAGTCTCTTCACAAAAGGTGGAGATAAAGATTATATAATCTCTTTATCAAGCGTCAATACTGCCAATGCGATCTACTGTCTCCTCTTCTTTTATCTCTTAGGAATAGCAAGGAGTGGTACTATAAACTCTTTGAATTATATGATAGGATTAATCTCTTTTGACCAATTCTTGTTACTATTGATATCTTCTGTGATTGTGTCTATCCTCTCTTTTATCTTTTTATATTATTTATCCCCTTCTATTTCAAGCATTTTTACAAAAATCAATTATAATTTGCTCAACTACTTCATTATAATCTTTTTAAGCGGTATGATCTTCCTTTTTACGGGAATAAACGGAATTTTGTTATTTATATTATCTATATCCATCGGATTAATCATCCAATCGATGAACGTCAAGAAGACAAACGCCATGGCATGTATTATCATCCCAGTAATCTTGATGCATTTCGGCATACTTTGAAAACCTTTCGGTTCTTTTCGAATCTTCGATTTGCAACAGCACAAGGCTGGACTGTACAGTGTAGGTTTACCCTACTGTTTTAAAGAAATTGTATAAATTATTATCCTTTGTAGGTTAATAATATTCATACAATTATAAAATAAGGATAAAATAGTGTTGTAATAGGAAACTATATATATGAAAGGGTGCTTAATTAATTTATTATGGTACAAGCAACAATGAATAATTTAAAATCGGATCCGCGTTTAGAGTTTTCATATTGTATGCAGTGTGGCGCATGTACCGCAGTATGCCCTGCTGCATCTATTAATCCAGACTACAATCCTCGAGAAATGATTTACAGAATCTTAAACGGTATAAATCAGAGAAATTATCCTTATGATAAATGTTTTCACTGTTATTCATGTAAAGATATATGTAGATCAGAAAATAATCCAGCAAATATTGCAAAAATTATGAATGAAGAGATAAATGGTTTCCAAGATCATGATATATACAAGACATTTTATGAAAAAGGTCTATGTATAACACCAGAGATCCTTCAGCCTAAATATTTTCCGGATTGGGGAAGTAGTTATGAAAGAGCATGGCAAGAAGTGAAAAAATTCAATCTTAAGCTTCCTCGTATAATTCCACAGGACGCGATCAATGATATACAGAAGATTGTGGATATGAGTAAAAAGACAAAGTTTAATAAGAGAGAAGAAGCCAAAGTCCAATATTTAAAAAAGATACAAACAGATAAAATTTATTTTTTTAAAAGTTGTTTTATGGACTCTCATTATCCTGGGGCTACAGAATCGATCAGATTTATCCTTGACAAGATAGGTGTGGATTATATAGATGATTCTTGCCAATCTACCTGTACCGGTTTTGGATACTATTCTGGTATCATTTCATTTGAGACCACAGTCAATATCAATGCCAGAAACTTCGCAATAGCAGAAGAAAAAGGGTATAATAACATTGCAACGGCATGTGTTACTTCTTATGGCGTATTGAATGAGTGTAAAAAAGTGTTGAACGATGGAGCTGCAGAAGAGTCCAATAAAATTTTGAAAGAGATGGGGTTAAAATATAAGGGTGATGTAAATATAAACCACATATTTGAGACTCTTTATTATTTAATCCCTAAAATAAAGAAGAAGATAGTTAACAGGTTTGATGGTCTACATGTTGCAGTCCATTATGGTTGCCATTATACTAAAATGTTCAGAGAGCTTGCCATACCCGGATCTCTCGAATCTCTCGTATCTGTTACAGGTGCCATTCCAGTTGATTATTCTGAAAAGAACCTGTGTTGTGGAATGGGTTTTTCTCATACCTTAAATAATAGAGGGGATAGTAGAAAGATTGCAGAAAGAAAATTAAGATCGATTAGAGATGCTGGAGCCAAGGTAGTGATAACTGCATGTCCTGGATGCCAAATAACTTTTGATCGGAATCAAGAGAAGATAGAAGAAGAGAGCAAAGAAAAATTTGGGTTGGTTTATTTAAATCATGCTCAATTAATAGCTTTGGCAATGGGTGCAGATCCTTACGAAACTGTGGGTATTCAGACACATTCTAATTCAATAGAAAAAGTGTTATCTGATTTTATTTAATAAAGGATAGCATTTAAGATAATGGTATACAATTCTCTTCTTTTGGACCTTGCAGTTATCACAATAGCAGCAGAAATAGGCGGTATATTATTCAACAAACTGAGACTTTCCCCCATTTCTTAGAATGTTTATTGTAGGTATCATTTTTGGTCCTTTTACTCCTGGATTATCCATCGATCCAGCAAACATTGCAGATCTTGCTGAACTTGGGCGGTCTTTTTGATGTTTAGCATAGGACTATAGATGGATTTGAGCGTCTTTAAGAAGGTAAAATATACCTCATCGCTCATTTTGATTCTTGGTACTCTATTATCTTTTATAGTAGGATTATCGCTTGGTCTTTTATTTGGCTGGAATTTGATGACAGCGGCTTTTTTAGGTGCTATGCTGGTATCGACATCTACAATGTTACTAACATGGTATCCCCTGGGAGTGAAGTACTATTCTCAATAGGTATGTGCTTCCTCTTGGCATTTGTATTCTCTTGGCTCAACCTCTCTTATTATATGGGAGCATTCTTTGCAGGATCTATGATAGCTTCTACAAAGTATTATACAGATGTCTCTCTATATATAAAACCGCTAAGTAACTTATTCTTTGGGGGTATTCTTCGTATCTATGGGTATGATGGTAGATCCCACTAATATCTTGCCTATTCTTCCGATTGCATTAGTGATATCTTTTGCATCTACTTTGGTGGTTTTGTCCCATTATATATCAAAAAAGCACCGATATACAATGCAATCGCTAGAGGGATCTACCTTCTCCAAAAGGATAGGTGGCAATCATCGTTGCAGGGTATAGAATAAGCATAGGAGCACTCTCATCAGACTTTTTATCCATCGGTGCCGTTGTTATGATAGTAACCACATTAATAACTGCATTACTTGCTCGGTTTATTCAGAATAAGAATATAGCATCGAATGGTAATTAACGATCCTTGTTTTATAATCCTTTCTCTTTGTTATTTATTTGTTGTTTAACTACTTATTCTTACCTATTCTCGAGTAAAGGCAGATATGCCGGTTATATCTGATCCTAAGATTAAAGTATGGATATCGTTGGTTCCTTTATTTGCCAGGATATTACAACGGGCAAGAGTTATGTCTCAACCAGAAGAAAGATACGATATCTTACCAACAATGATGAACTGGGCAGAGACGGCAGCTAAGGAGTACAAGATTAGTAGAGAGCAAATAGATAAATGGGCACTAAAAAGCAACCAAAAAGCATGTTTAGCGATCGATAATGGACGGTTTCAGAAGGATGAGCATCCTTACCACGTTATTATATGAAATGAAAAGGAGAGAAATTAAGTGATGATTTAAAAGATTAAATAGTTATAAAAATATTGGAGAAACGACAAAGATGGATGAAGATACAGTAAAAAAATTGTTGGATAAGGCTAAAAAGCCGGTAGAAGATTCAATGAGGCTACATCCTTATTACAAAGGTAAGATTGAGATTGTTCCCAAAGTTCCTATAAAATCTTCAAAAGATTTTAGTGTATGGTATACTCCTGGTGTGGCAGAACCCTGCAGAGCAATAAATAAAGAAAAAGAGTTAGTTTACGAATATACAAACAAATGGAACAATATTGCTGTCGTTAGCGACGGTACGAGAGTTTTAGGTCTTGGAGATATCGGCCCGGAGGCAGGATTACCTGTAATGGAGGGTAAAGCCATGTTATTCAAATATTTAGGTGGAGTAGATGCTGTACCAATCTGCCTCGATACGAAAGATCCTGATGAGATAATAAAGGTATGCAAGTGGTTGCAACCGTCTTTTGGAGGTATCAATTTAGAGGATATAGCAAACCCAAAATGTTTCTACATCCTTGATAAGATGAGAGATACGTTTGAAATACCAGTATGGCATGACGATCAACAGGGAACTGCAACCGTGGTTTTAGCCGGATTGATCAATGCTTTAGAACTGGTTGGAAAGAGGATAAACGATGTCAAGGTTGTCATGGTAGGGGCTGGCGCGGCAAACATTGCAACCGAAAGATTGATTACTTTTGCAGGAATTAATCCTGAAAATATCATTGTTCTGGATAGCAAAGGTACTCTACATCCCAACCGAGAGGATCTTTATATCGAAAAAGATAAAAATCCATATAAATGGAATCTCTGTGTTACTACGAATAAAGAGGGAATCATTGGAGGGATATCAGACGCGTTAAATGGTGCAGATGTTTTGATCTCCTTATCAAAGCCTGGTCCTGGTGTGATCAAGAGAAAAGAGATCAAATGCATGAACAATGATCCTATCGTTTTTGCTATGGCGAATCCTATTCCTGAGATCTGGCCATGGGAAGCTAAGGATGCAGGAGCAAGGATTGTAGCCACAGGTCGTTCAGATTTTCCAAACCAAATAAACAATTCTCTTGGATTTCCAGGTATTTTTAGAGGTGTTTTAGACGTTAGAGCAAAAAGTATAACGGATGAGATGTGTGTTGCAGCAGCGGAAGGGCTTGCAGAGGTTGCAAGGGAGAAAGGTCTTACTGAGGATTACATAATACCAGATATGGATGAATGGGATGTTTATCCTAAAGAGGCTGTTGCTGTTGGTATGACTGCGATGAAACAAGGTGTGGCAAAAATCAAATTGACAAGAGACGAGCTTTACGAGAGAGCCAAAGAGATGATAAAAAGGTCAAGAGATACGATCTCGTTATTAATGAAGAGCGGGATCATAAAAAATATACCAGAAGAGTGATATTTTGGATTTTAATGATACTATAAAGAATCTAACCTACAATCTTCTCAAATTTGCATTATGTACAAATTTTCCGAAGGATGTAAAGGATGCATTAGAAAAGGCTATCGAAAAAGAGGATAATGATATTACAAAGAGCCAATTGGAGGCAATACTTGAAGATATTAAATTAGCATATGAAACACAAATGCCGATATGCCAGGATACTGGTGTTCATATCTTCTTTGTCAAGATAGGTAGTAAGATGAAGATAGATCTTGCTTTGATCGATGATGCTATCAAAGAGGGCGTTTTAGAAGCAACAAAAAAAATTCCGCTTCGTCCAAACGTGGTCCATCCCTTGACGCGAAAGAACCCTGGCACAAACGTGGGAATAGGCATGCCTCATATCTATTACGAAATTCTCCCCCAAAAAGATTATTTGGAGATAACGGTACTTCCTAAAGGTGCTGGATCTGAAAATATGTCCGTTCTTAATATGTTAGATCCCTCTCAAGGAAAAAACGGTGTTAAAAAATTTATACTCGAATGGACAGCAGAGAAAGCCAAGAATGTATGTCCACCCGGGATTGTTGGAGTTGGCATAGGAGGTACTGCAGATGTTGCAATGAAGATTGCGAAAGAGGCATTATTAAGACCGATAGGTTCTCGCAATGCTGAACCAGAGATTGCTAAATTGGAAGATGAGATGTTGGACGCTATAAATAGTTTAGGGATCGGTGCAATGGGTTTGGGCGGAAATACGACTATGTTGGATGTGCATATTGAGTGTGCATCTACTCATACGGCATCTCTACCTGTAGCGATAAATTTTCAGTGTTGGGCAGCGAGACAGGCTACGGGACGGATATATCAGGATGGTAGAATTGAATTTTGAGGGTTGATAAATGATTAAAAGACTTACAACTCCGTTAGATGTAAGAGACTTAAAGGTGGGAGATATTGTATCTATAACAGGGACTATCTATACCGCAAGGGATGAGACACATTTAAGATTGCTCGAAGAAAGTAGCCCTGTAAATCTTGAAGGGGCTGTCATATTCCATTGTGGCCCTATTGTAAGAAGAACAGATGAAGGCTGGGAGGTTGTGGCTGCTGGTCCTACAACGAGTTCTAGAATGAACTCTTTAGAGCCAGAAATTATCAAAAGGTTCAAGATAAGAGGGATTATCGGAAAAGGAGGGATGGATGAAGAAACCCTGAATGCTATGGAAAAATATGGATGTGTCTATCTTGCAATGACAGGAGGGGCAGCGCTTTTAGCCGTTAAATCTATAGAACGAGTAGAGGCAGTATATTGGCTTGATCTTGGCATGCCTGAGGCGATGTGGGTATTTAACGTGAGGGATTTTGGTCCGATGGTCGTTGCAATGGATACGAAAGGTAGGAACATATATGCAGATGTAGACCGATTGGTACAAGAGAGGCTTTTAAAAATAGAGAGAGAATTAAACCTGGCTTAAAAGTTTAAAAGAGTAGAAGATCAGATGTCGACTACGATCGTTATGATATCTTCCAACGCCGTCCTAAATCGAACGCCTTTAGGTTCACATCGGTTGCCTTAGAAGGAACCACCCTCTTTATACACTCTATCAAGCTTTCCTCTTTTAACGGTAGATATCTTGATGCTATACCTATCAATACTATATTTGAAGACAACTCGTTTCCTGCCTTTCGTGCTATTGCGTTTGCGTTACATATAACCGCTTGTTCTGGTTTTGATACCTTTGAACGTATAATTTTTTCTACCGGAGGGTATAGAACCCTGCTTTTTTGAGGAACAATCCTAACATTGTTCGATATTACGAGTCCATCGTTCTTTAAGTAATGAATATATCTGACCGTCTCCAACGGTTCTAGCGATAAGATCATATCGGCTCCGCCTATCGGTATCAAAGGTCCCATAGTACCGTCTATCCTAACATGATTCTCGACAGATCCGCCTCTTTGTGCCATACCGTGCGTTTCCGCAGAGATTACATGCCGTTTCTCTATTATGCATGCCTCACCTATTATTCTTGATGCAAGAATGGTTCCCTGCCCGCCTACTCCTACAATCAAGAGATCAAAACTCATTTTATCCTCCTTATTGCTCCATTTCTGCATAAATCAGAACATACACCACATCCTGTGCATAGATCGTTTATTATCGGTTTTATATCGTATAGTTCAATAGCAGGGCAGCCGTAATCCAAACAATCTCCACATTTAGTGCATCTCTTTACGTCTATCTCATAATATGCTTTTTCGACGTTTTGTTTTCTCTCTATCATATAGCAAGGATGTCGTGCGATTATCACTCTTACTCCTTTTTCTTTTTTGGCTCGCTCGAGTATTTTTTTAGATAGGTTGATATCGAACGGATCTACCGTCTCAACGAAATCCGCACCGCAAGCTTGGCAAATTTTTTCTAATGATAACTCCTTCGACTCTCCCTGTATATTTTGTCCTGTTCCCGCTGTCGGTTGATGCCCTGTCATTGCGGTTGTCCTATTATCAAGAATCACTATCAAGATATTTGCATTATTATATACCGCATTTATCAATCCTGGTATCCCGGTATGCATAAATGTAGAGTCACCTATCGTTGCAACTACGTCTCTTTTATCACAATGGCTGATTCCACTGCCGATTGTTATTGAGGCACCCATGCATAGGCATGTATCCACGGAGAAAGGGCTTAAAGTATAACAACCTATATCACTCGTATAGATCCCATTTTTAAAAATTTTCTCGATTAGATATAATATCGAACGATGAGGGCATCCTGCACAGAGGATTGGTGGCCTGGCAGGTAGCCCCTCAACTGGTTTTTTAAGATCATATTTAACAACAGGGGTTATACCGTTCTTAATAAGAATATCATAGACTATATTTTGGTTTAATTCACCATAAAACGGTACATCTCCCGTATATTTTCCTAACACAGTCGAACATGTGGACATTTTTACTATTTCTTCTAAAATGGGATCCAATTCTTCTATAACGAGAATTTTTTCGTAATTTTTAGTAAATTCTCCCAATCGGTCGATATCTACGGGATACGTACCAATTTTAAAGAAAGGTATATCGTTTGGAATAAGCTCTTTGACATAACAGCTTGCTACGCCACCAGATACAACTGCTATCTTGGTCTCTTTTATATTTTTAACTCTTTTATTAAATGGCGTCCCGTTTAGATCTTCTATTATCTTTTTCTGTTTTATCTGAAGTTCTCTATGGAGTATCTTAGCGTTTGATGGTACTAGCACCCACCGGTCTCTATCTTTAAAGAATCTACCTACTCTTTTCTCTTTTGGTATCTTCACAAATCTTTGATTTGTGGGCTTCAAATCTTCGATTTGAAACTTCTCGACCTCTATGTCGGATCTAGCATGACAAATCCTTGTAGTTGGTCTCAACATTACAGGAATCTCGTATTTTTCGGATAATTCAAAAGCGTATTTTACCATATCTTTCGCTTCTTGCGGTGTTGCAGGATCCAAACACGGAATTTTTGCTGCATGAGCATACCTTCTAGAATCCTGCTCGTTTTGTGAACTATGTGGAAACGGATCGTCTGTAACTATAATAACAAAACCACCTTTTACTCCAGTGTACGCCAATGACATGAACGGGTCTGCGGCTACATTCAATCCAACGTGTTTCATTACACATATGGATCTTAATCCACACCATGCGGCACCTATAGCGTTTTCTAATGCGACTTTTTCATTAACTGACCACTCCACATATACATTTCTCTCATTAGAGATGCTTAATGATGTGATTATCTCGGATGATGGAGTTCCAGGATATCCTGTTGCGAAATCTATTCCAGCCTCCAAGCATCCCTGTGCTATCGCTTCGTTGCCCATAAGAAATTTTTTGATTATTATCTCCTCCTTTTTCAATAGAATAGATGATAGATCTTTATCTTCGATTATTCTGTTTTTGTATACTCGAATAGATCATAGATAAAGATGTTTTTGTTTTGTTATTATTAGATTTATATCTTAAGATTAAAAAGATGGAATAGTGTAACTTATATTTTTTGAGCTTTTTTAACATTTAAGCAAATCTTATTTTTTATTCTTATTTCTTTAGCTAAATATTTTGCCATTTTTTACGTTACTATTCATATTCAAGAACCATGGAGGATTTTCTTGGTCGATTTGTAAGATAAAGCGTTCTTCAGGATAACTTTCTACTTTCGACATAGATAAAAACGTTTAATATTTGGCTATAATCTTCAACGAAGCTATTAAATGATTAAGATGATGAAAGTTTAAACTGAAGATTACTTTTACAGAATTATTTATATATTATAGATGAAAAAGCTGAAGATGATGAAAAATAAAAAAAATACGGTAATATCTTTCGATATGGATGGCACACTGACCGACAAAAGGTTTGTGGATATAATATGGGAAGTGGGATTGCCAAGACTTTATTCTGAAAAATACGGTGTTGGTCTCGATGATGCGGTATCGTTATTCAAGAGAGAGTACGATCGGATAGGTAACGGAGATATTCGATGGTACGATATAAACTATTGGTTGGATCGGTTTAAATTGGGTATAGAACCCAAAAAACTTTTCGGTATGTACAAAGATGTAATAAAAATATTTCCAGACGCTTTAGAGGTATTAGAAGAGCTTAAAGATAAATATACTCTTGTATTATCTACCAACGCCACGATTGAGTTTGTGGATGCTCAATTAGAAGATGTTAAAGACCTATTTGATTATATATTTTCATCTACGTCTCATTTTAAGATGGTTAAAAAAAATCCTGAGTTTTACTTGAACGTTTTAAAAAAAATCTCCACAAAGCCAGATAATTTTTATCATGTTGGTGATAACTATCTATTCGATTATAAAACACCGAAAATACTTGGTATTAAAGCATTTCTCCTTGACAGAGATGACAAATACGACTTTATAGAAGATAATATTAAAGTAAAGAGTCTAAAAGAGTTTTCTAAGAGACTAATATTCTGATATTTGTGATGCAAAAATAATATAAGCAAGATTAGTAATAGGAGACACAGAAGATGAATCGGGTAAGAATTAATTCTGATATTAAGTTAGAACGGTTCGTAGGCACGGATAGATACTATCTATCACCTGAACTCGAATCGATAGTAAACATTGCGCTTGTTATGGAGAAACCTTTGCTTCTCATGGGTGAGGCAGGAACGGGTAAGACCCAGCTTGCCTTCGAGGTTGCCCGTGCGTTGGATATGGATATCTATGTTGCACGATGTAAA
This sequence comes from Candidatus Methanoliparum thermophilum, assembly GCA_004212075.1. Taxonomy (GTDB): domain Archaea; phylum Halobacteriota; class Methanoliparia; order Methanoliparales; family Methanoliparaceae; genus Methanoliparum; species Methanoliparum thermophilum. The sequence continues at coordinate 163,126 of RXIF01000006.1, read as the reverse complement.
TCGACGATGAAGGGTGAAGAACTCTGTTACGATCATGATACCGTCGCGCGGTTATACGAGTCGCGGTTTGGATCTAAAGAAACCGGCAGAAACCCAGCAAGGTTCGACGATTATATCAACTATGGACCTATCGGAAAGGCTTTTCTCTCCGAAAAAAAATGTGTATTATTGCTGGATGAGATCGATAAGACCGAATCGGATGTTCAGGATAACCTTTTGGATATATTAGAAGCATACGAGTTCAAGATAAGAGAGATAGATCGTAATATCAAGGCAAAGAACAAACCTTTTATTATAATAACGAGTAATGCTAAACGAGAATTATCCGATCCTTTTTTAAGAAGATGTTACTGCCATTATATCTCTTTTCCAACGCCAGAAGAGATGAAGAAGATCATTAATCTGCATTATCCAGACGCAAACAAGTCTTTGGTCGATATAGCGATAAATATTTTTTATGATCTGCGAGACCAAGGATTTGAGAAAGCTCCAGCGACAAGTGAGATACTTGATTGGATCGGTGCTCTTTCCAAGGAAGAGATAACCGCATCTAAGCTTAATCAGATGAAAGACGAGAATAATCTTCCTTTTATCGGAATACTCCTTAAAAGGAGCGAGGATATACAGAGATACTACAACGATTTTGATGGGAAGAATAAAAAATTTAGAGGAATTCATCTTTAAATGCTATTTTTAAATTTTTTCTATATATTGAAAGATTACGGGATTCCTGTTACTATTGAGAATATTTTGGAACTCGAAAAAGCGATGGAAAAAGGTTTGATATCGAATATTGATGAATTATATACCGTATCGAAACTTATATTTGTTAAAAAGATAGAAGATATCGATAACTTTGATAGAGCGTTTTCCTGGTATTTTTTTGGGTTAGATCTGCCCAAGATAGAGGATATATCCGATTTGTATAGACTATTAGAGAACAAACCATTCAAAGAATGGCTGGATGCAGAGATCAAAAAGGGAGACCTGAAACTAGAGGATATAAGATGGAATATATCACCTGAAGAACTTTTTAAACGGTTTATCGAGACGATGATGAGACAAACTGAGGAGCATCATGGTGGAGACAGGTGGGTTGGAACGGATGGAACGTCCCCTTTCGGTCATTCTGGTAGAAGTTACAGGGGTATAAGAGTCTATGGTGAGTCTGAAAGAATGTCTGCAATAAAGACTATAGGAGAAAGAAGGTATATAGATTATTCTGCAGATTCAGGGCTTAAATCTGAGAATATCAGGCAAGCTCTGGGATTTTTAAAGAATATGGTGCCTAAAGGTCCAAAAGATGAGATCGATCTGGATGAGACGGTATATCAAACGGCAAAGAATGGCGGTGAGATCGAGTTTGTCTTTAAATCTGAATTAAGAGACGATATAAATGTCGTCATCTTGATAGACAACGGTGGTTATTCGATGACTCCTTATGCAAGGATTGTAAGCCTCATATTCTCCAAGATGAAGGATCGGTTTAAAGATCTATCTACCTATTATTTCAGGAACTGTATATATGGAGATCTGTTTATAGACCCGCAAAGGATTAAAAAATATCCTACGGAGAAACTTTTGGCTAAAAAACCAGATACACGCATTATAATTATAGGCGATGCGTCTATGGCTCCTGAAGAGCTTTTTCTATCCCAGGGATCTATAGAATACGGAGTGGATGACTCAAAGCCTGGATATTATTGGTTAGAACGGATTAGTAAAAGGTTCAGGTATTGCGTCTGGCTAAACCCTATTAGAAAGAGCAGGTGGGAGAGTTATGGATGCAGAACGTTTCAAGAGATCAGAAAGATCTTTCATATGGAAGACCTAACCTTGGGTGGCATAAAAGGTATGGTGGAGTTTTTGAAAGGTGAGAGTTAAAAATATCTATGCCTTTCCCAACAGAATTTCAATCCCTTATAGGTAATACACTAACAAAGTATATAAACTTCTTCGTTAATAAATCTTTTGTCGAGATACAATAATTTTTGTCCATTTTGTTAACCGCTAATTATATGCGATCCTACCATATATGGACCATAGTTAAAATATCGATTTAATGATGTTAATGACGGAGATGTATTAATATAGATGAAAATATAAAATTATTATTTAAGATAAAAACCGAGGTGTCATGATGATCTTTGCATCAAAACGCAGAACCAAGGTTCCTGCACCTCCTTGCGATTTCTCAACCAGTAGTGAAGAACGTCTGTTTTCACTTTATGCCAGTTCTATAAAATTACCAATAATAAAAGAAGGAATGGATATTGGAGAACTTTTGGTCGATGAGATTAAAAAGATGGGTACAGGTATAGAGGATAATGACATAATAGTCGTAGCACATACTGCCGTATCTAAATCTGAGGGAAGAACCAGGCTTTTGAAAAATATCAAACCTACTGATAAGGCTATAGAGATTTCAAGAAAAAAAAATGTTACGAATCAAAGATTCGTAGCTCACAAATCGAAGATTTGTGATGACGATCCAAGATTTATACAGGCAATATTAGACGAGACAGAAGAAATAATAATAGAATATCCGCCTATTTTTCTTGTCAAGGCAAAATGTGGCAATATCTGCATAAATGCTGGCGTAGATAGATCTAATATAGAAGATGGTTCTGTCATATTACTCCCTAAGGATCCGGATTTAAGTGCTAGAAAGATTGGGGAGCGGATAGCTGCAATAGAAGATAAAAAAGTGGGTGTAATCATATCCGACACGAACGGAAGACCGTTTAGAAGAGGACAAGTTGGTTTTGCAATCGGTGCATATAATCTCGATCCAATAAGAGATTGGAAGGGAAAGGAAGATATCTTCGGAAGAATACTCAGAGTCTCTGAAGAAGCTATCGTTGATGAACTGGCTGGTTTGGCAAATATATTGATGGGTGAAGGAGATTGGATGACGCCTGCGGTGTTGATCCGAGGATTATCTATCCTTAAAGAGGATGCAAGAGGAATAAAAACAATATATCGGGATGAATCTACCGATTATATAAAGAAAGCTCTAAAAAAGGTATCAAAAATCAAGGATTTTTTTAATAATCAATCTGATATTACATAATTTATATAAAAACAAAACTTTTGGTTTATTTCTTTGTGCATTCAATTGCTCCTATTATTTTCCCCGTATTATATCTCAACTCTCCCTTCAGCACTTCATTCATCCTCAATATCATTACATCCCCTCCTCTTCTCGTTTGTAAGTCCAGCATCTTTTATCAACCCTTTTGGAAATCCAATTTTTATTGGCTTATTTTCATGCACTGGTACAACCAAGATTTTCTCTCTTCCCTCGATGCGATCCACAGTCCAACCATCTTTTTTAAATACACTGATTATCTTTTTACCTGACCATCGAGGAAGTTTATCCACAATTTATACCACCACTTCTTTGATCAGAGCTTTATCAGTGCTTTTAGCATCCTGTATCACTTTCTCGTTTAATGTTTTTAAATACCCGACAATTGCCTCTTTTATGTTTTCCAAAGCTTCTTCTATCGTGTCTCCCTGTGACCAACACCCTTTAAAAGCTGGACAATGGACAATATATCCTTCGTCCTCCAAATCTTCTTCAACCACAACTTTGAAAGTTAAACCATTAATATCTCCCATCTTGAGAGATTCATAGTTGGGGTATATGGTATATATACCTATACCTTTATATATTCTAAAAAAATCATACTACAATTAATAAATTTTTAAAATATGATTATCAATAATAAAAAGCGTGTTGTTGGCATAGATGATATATCTATTGCCATCCCTAAGAGATACATAGATACGAGAGAATTGGCAGATCTTCGTGGGATACCACCAGAAAAGTATACTGAAGGCATAGGTGTTAAGAGGATTGCCATTCTTACAGACGAGACGGTGGACTCATTGGCAGCCGATGCTATAATTGATCTTATTCGTAAGAACGATCTAAACCCGAAGGATATAGGGCGAATTTATACAGCCACAGAGAGTTCTATGGATGAATCAAAACCCCTGGTATGTTTCGTGCTTGGTAGAATGGAGGAAAAGTTAGGTCAGGAGTTCAAGCTCAACCATATTCAGGGATTAGAGAACAAGTTTGCATGTATAGGCGGGTCTTATTCGCTTTATGATACATGCAACTGGATATTATCCGACATGAACGATGGTAAAGTGGGGATAGTTGTATGTGCAGATGAGGCAAGATACGATGTTAATAGCAGTGGAGAACCTACACAAGGAGCTGGGGCAGTAGCTATGCTTGTCAAGGATAATCCACGACTGATAGGACTTGATTTTTCATGTCTTGGCGTCTTTACACAAGATAACAACGATTTTTACCGTCCTTTTGGTAAAAGAACTCCTATAGTCAACGGAGAATTATCGAATTTCTCTTATCTTTTTGCGATGAGGTCTGCGTTTGATAGGTTCAAGAAAAAATACGAAGAAAAAGACCGAAGTTCTGTCCTAATAGATTTTTTTGATTATTTGGTCTTCCATACCCCTTATCCCAAGATTACAAAACATGGGCTAGCATTCCTTTTCAGGCATGAGTTACGAGGAACAGAACGATGGGAAAGGATTTGTAAAGAATTAGGTATAAGATCGAACGGGCTGGTCGAGAATGTGCAGGACAAGATAGAAGATGTCTTTTCTAATAAAGAGTTGATGGATGAAGACTATGCGATAAGGAAAAAATTATTTAATCTGCCAGAATTTGCTGATTTATATAAAAATAAAGTAGAATCTTCGTTGTTTGCTCCAACAAATATAGGCAATACTTATACTGCATCTATTTTTTTATCATTATCTTCTCTGCTTGAGCTACAGTATCGTAAAAAGAGATTAGAAATTGGCAAGAAGATAGGGTTCGGTGCTTATGGTAGTGGGTCGGGTTCGTTGGTCTTCTATGGTACTCTTGCTGAGGAATATGCATCCATTGTCAGTAAGATCGGTCTGATAAAAAAGATAGAAGATCAGGAAAAGCTGCCTATATCTGAATATGAGGAATTAAAAATCAAAGATTTGTGATGAAAACTTGTGATGCAGGAACGTAGTTCTGCAATTGAAATAAAATGAGAGATACTATTGAAAGACTGAGGACAAATAAAGATATCATCGAGATAAAAGATGAAATAAGGTATGATAAAGTGGTAGATATAGCAAATAGATACGGTAACAAGACTATTTTATTTCATAACATAGAAAAAAAAGGAAAGGTTCTCGTCAACTTGATCAACTCGATGGATCGGTTATCTCTTTTATTAAAAAAAGAGAGATTCACAAAAGAGATCCATAATATCCTATTCAAAAGAGGGGACGCGCCAAAGATTCGAAAGATAGATATGCCTTATTTGAAGAAAAAACCAGCAAATCTGATCGATCTTCCTATCTTAAAATATTTTCCAGCCGATCCAGGTCGGTATATAACTGGCGGAGTGGTTGTATCAGAATATGGCGGAATAAGAAACGCGTCTGTGCATAGGATGTTATTGTTGGATGAAAAAAGGTTGGCGATACGTCTTGTTGCTCCACGCCACACTTATACTCTGTTCAATAATGCGGAAAGCGATGGGAAAGATCTTCCTGTGGCAGTATTGATCGGTGTTGATCCATCGTTTCTCTTTGCAGCATGCAGTAGGGTGCCATCGAATGAAGAGTACCGGTTTGCATCATCGTTAAAAGGTGGGCTTGAGATATTTGAGTTAGAAAATGGAGTATGCGTACCAGAAGCTGAAATTATACTTGAAGGTTTCATTAAAAATGGACAAAGAGCCAAAGAAGGACCTTTTTTAGATATCACGGGAAAGTATGACGTAGTACGCAACGAACCAGTTTTAGAGGTTACCAATATGTATATTAAGGATGACCCGATCTATCATGCCATAATACCCGCAAGTATAGAACACAAACTTTTAATGGGTATACCTTATCTCCCGATCATATATAATGCATGTCTAAATGCTGCAGACGTCAAGAATGTCTATCTGACGGAAGGAGGTTTTCATTACTTCAATCTAATCGTTCAGATAAAAAAACATACAGAAGGCGATCCAAAGAATGCAATAATGGCTGCTTTTTCTGCTGATACATCGTTAAAGAATGTGATAGTGGTTGATGAGGATGTAGACATTTATGATATGAAAAAGGTTGAAGAGGCTATATCTTTATGGGTTCGATGGGATAGAGATATCTTGCTGATCAATAACGTTCGAGGGTCATCACTCGATCCGACTCAATCATCTAATGGGACAACTTCAAAACTTGGGATAGATGCTACGAACAAAGGTTCGTAACAATAAAAAAGTTCGTCAGGGGATCGACGACTCTATTATTTGGCAAAAACACGGTAATAAATAGGAAAAATCACTTGATCCGTGTTAATATATATAATCTCTTATTTTTTCAGAGATCGATAAAAGGTTTATTAACGAAGAAGTTTACATATTTTGTTAGTGTATTACCTATAAGGGATTGAAATAAGGGATCCCTCCACCCGTTGCTTACAGAATGCTGGTTTTTAGATTACCTATAAGGGATTGAAATAGATTATGTTGACACGTAAAAAAATCCTGATCGTTACATTAATAGCAATACTAATGTGCATATTAGCTGTGGAAACATGTCAGTTGTATTTAGCAAACACTCCTGATATGATTAATAGACATGTCAGAATTATTAATATCTGTACTGCCGTGTTGTTTTTGGTTTATTGGCTCGTTATTAAACCAGCTATAAGGGATAAATATAATGGATTGAAATGAACGATGCTTTAGTTTTAGATTACCTATAAGGGATTGAAATTGTACAGTTACCTACCACAGGGGTGGGGGTAAAAATAGTTACGTAACTAAAGCTATGAGGTAACTAATGATTGATTCATTCTTAGATAAGTAGTTTTATAGCTGAATACTACTTGGTTTGATTTATCTATAAGGTAAATTAGACTCAAATCCAATTAACATTTTACAATATCTTCTCTATCTCATGATACCATCCATCAATCCTCTCATAACCACCAATTATATCGGCTATCTTTACTGCCAAGATATGCCAACAGTATTCCCCCTTTCGTGATGCGTTAAAAAAGAAGTCTTTGCAGTTACAATAATCTTCTACTACGATATGTTCTTCTTGGCCGACTACTACATAGAAATCGTTATACTTTTTTATTCTTTTTGATTCGATAGATTCTATCGCTTTTTTTCCCTTTTTACCGTATATTTCCTCAAATAAATCTCTTATCTCTTTATCTATCCTTTTTCTAGTCTTTAATAAAAGCCATAGTTCTTTTTCAATATCTTCTCTGATCACGATTTATCCTTTGTTATAGATCATTAATACTAAAATGTTTTTTCACAACTCCTTTATAATACGGTTCTCTCCTGGCAACAGCTACCTTTACCAATCTTTCAATCTCTTCCTCTGATGAGCAGCCTTTTAGATCGACGATATTATCATTTCTTAAAAGACACGGTTTTAAAAATCCATCTGCAGTAAGCCGCAATCTAGAACAACCCATACAAAATTTTGCGTCTATAGGCCGGACTAATTCAACCTCAACACCACGGTATAGATATTTTTTCCTGTTGTGTGTCTTTCTAACACCAATTAAGATTCCATTGTTATTTAAAAAAGCCTCAATTTTTTTCCAATCTGCCTGATCAGGGTATTTTTTCCTAATATCGATCAACTCGATTAACTGAAGTATTACTTCTTTTTGCAATCCCTTCTTCAATATATAATCTATAAAATCGTGAATCTCTTCCTGATTTATATCTAATACTACCATATTTATCTTAACAGGGGTTAATCCTATTTCCACAGCTTTTTCAAGACTGTCTTTAACATACAAAAGCGTTTTTCTATCACCACCGGTTATTCTAGAATATAAATCATCCTTCAACGAATCTATGCTTATATTGACCCTTTTTAATCCTGCCTGTTTTAAATCTTCTGCTTTATCTGCAAGGAATACCCCGTTTGTGGTCATAGATATCTCATCAAAATTTTTTAGCCCTGCAATAATATCTACGCAATCTTTACGCACCAACGGTTCTCCCCCGCTTATCCTGATTTTTTTAACACCAAGTCTTGGAAAGATATTACAAATTCTTTTAATCTCGTCTAATGAAAGTTCTTCTCCTCCGGCAAGCTGTCCATCCATATGGCAATATATACAATTTAAGTTGCATCTTTTGGTTATAGATGCTCTTAAACTTCTTATCTTCCTTCCATATGGATCGATCAACATAATAATAAACCTCACATTTTAAAGATCATCTATTCTATCAAATAGTCGTTTAATTTTATATGATAAACACGATAAAATCGATTAAATTTAAATGTCATGTGCGAACTACGATGATTGATTGATAGATAAAGATGTCGATAATATCAGTAAAGTATCATATCCTGTTACTATTATTAATGACGAGACTCCCGGATTTATTGAATAATGAGATTACCATTAAGATGAATACGGATACATAGCAAAGTTCAAAAGTATAATGAAAAAGTTGTTTTTTAATTATAAGAAAGTTTTAAATAGAGGTTATAGTAAATATTTATAACAGGTATCTTCTGTTTTAGCGGGGTGGGGTAGTCAGGATATCCCGACGGGCTCATAACCCGTAGATCAGTGGTTCAAATCCACTCCCCGCTATCTATTTTTAGATTAGATCTTTTAGGTAGATCTTATAATCTCCTAATTTTCCGTCGTAGTTTCCTGCTGAGATCTTCAACAATCCTTTTTTATCATTTGTAGATATTATTGCCTTCTTCATAGCCTCTTTTACTGCCTCTTCGGTAATTCCATTGATAACTATCTCTGGGATAGATCTTACCCCATCCGGTACGTTGCTCTTACACTTATCCTTCAAAGTAGGACAATAAGGATAATTTGTGGGAGGACCGATTGGTGGATAATTTGCAGGCATAGATCCACTAGGACAGACATAGAAAGGAGTTATAACACCTTCTACATCTTTTATAGCTTCTATGCTACTTAACGCTATATCCCATCCTGATTTAAGAGAGTCGCAAAAATACCATAAGTTCCCGCCAGAGACACCTATACCACATCTTAAATAACGATCTATCTTAAAATCGTAGCCCATCATAAGCGGTATATTTATAACCTCTCGTCCATACTCTTCTGAAAAATACTCGTAACCTCCACCACATCTACCTACGAACTCTTCCGTGTCTATAAGAGCGACATCTTCAAGAATACTATCCTCCTTATTCCAATCAAAGATTCTGGTAAACGGGACCGATAGGATGTCTTGTCTTATTCTTATCGAGACTTCGCGAAAAAAATCATTTATTTGGTTTTCTAGATCCTTTTTTTTATCGTAACTCTTCCAAAATTGAAGTATCACTCCCTCGTTGCCATCTGGCGTGTCTTTTTCATCTATCCATCCCTCTATGCCTCCTTCTACCCTATTCATAACAACGGATGGTGTAGCAGTTGCCTTATATGCTGCCAACCTAAGAGGATCTTTTTCGATATATTGACTTATTCTGTCTTTTTCGTCTATTTGGATCCACCTTGTAACCAATATTCTTATAAAAATACCCTTAAATGCTTCTGCATATGTATCTTCTAATAAATTAGATAATCCGATATGTATCACATCCTTTCTACTATTATTCTTCTATCCGTTTAACTATCTTATAATTAACTATCTTATAATTAATATAATATTCTACGTAATATATTTTTATTCTTGATATTTTATCCTTGATATATTTAAAATTAAGATAACATTATAAAAACAACAATTAAATTTATATACTATATTATTAGTTATGATATATAAAGATGATTAAGTATGGTTGGAATTGTATCTTATGGAGCATATATTCCTTCATATAGGATCGACCGAATGAATATATATATGGCAATGGGATGGCTTAATCCTGCATCTATGCTTCCTGGAGAGAAAGCCGTTGCAAATTATGATGAAGATAGTATAACAATGGCCGTCAATGCAGGTGCCGAGTGTTTAACTGGGTTTAGAAGAGATACGGTAGATGGTTTATATTTTGCTACTACAACACCACCTTTTATAGAGAGACAGAACTCTAGTATTATCTCTACTGCATTAAATCTTTCTCCTAATATAAAGACAGGAGACTTTACAAATTCTATAAAAGCAGGAACAAGTGCTTTAATCTCTGCATATGATTCTATCGAGGCAGGAACGTCTGATAACATCTTGATTTGTACATCAGATTGTAGATTAGGGAAACCTGGTGGTTATTTGGAAGAGATGTACGGGGATAGCGCTGCATCATTGCTTATAGGTAAAAACAACGAGATAGCAGAGATAAAAGGTAGTTTTTCCATCTCTTACGATTTTGTAGACCATTGGAGGACAAAAAAGGATGAATATAATCGAAGCTGGGAAGATAGATGGATTAGAGATGAAGGATACGGTAGATTTATAATAGAGTCTATATCTGGATTATTAAGAAAATACGATCTTAAACCCGACGATTTTTCTAAAGTATGTTATCCCTGTATATATGAACGAGCACATGCTTTCATATGTACAAAGATGGGTTTTAGGCTTGAGCAGATACAAGAACCATTATTTACGAATATTGGGAATACAGGAACATCTTATCCGTTTCTTATCCTTATTTCTGCTCTTGAAGAGGCAAAACCGGGAGATAGAATCCTTTTAGCAAGTTATGGAAACGGTAGTGATGCGGTATACTTTGAAGTAACCGATGGTATAGAAGATGCAAAAGGCAGAGTAAAAGGGGTGAAAAATATGATAGAATCTAAACAGATGATAGATACTTACGAAAAATATGCTGTATTTAAAAATCTATTAGATATAGATAAAGGAGGGCGAGGTGAGGAGGCATTTACGTCTCTGTCAACATTATGGAGAGAAAGAAAGACCGTTTTGGGTCTTGTTGGATCAAAATGCAGAGAATGTGGTACTCCTCAATATCCGCCTCAGAGAATCTGTGTAAACCCAGATTGTGGTGCTATCGATGATATGGAAGAGTATCCTTTTTCGGATAAAAAAGGAACGATTTTTACATATACAGGAGATAATTTAGCATTTAGTCCTAATCCCCCTGCAATATATGGATTGGTTGATTTTGATGGTGGAGGGCGGTATTTGTTTGATTTTACGGATTGTGAACTCGATTCTCTAAAAGTAGGTATGCCGGTAAAAATGAGTTTTAGAAGAAAGTATGCTGATGAGAATAGAGGTATTTACGGTTATTTTTGGAAGGCAGTACCAATACGTTAAATAAGAAAGGTGATATTATGTCTAAAGGAATAAAAGATAAAGTAGCAATTATAGGAATGGGATGTACAAAGTTTGGCGAACTATGGGATAAAGGCAGTGAAGATTTAATGGTAGAAGCGTTTTTAGAATGTATCAAAGATGCAGGGGTAGAAAAAGAAGAAATACAGGCTGCTTGGATTGGATCTTGTTTTGATGAGGTTAATGTAGGGAAAAGTGCTCTCCCTTTATCTACAACGCTCAAATTGCCTTTTATACCTGTTACACGTGTAGAAAATTTCTGCGCTACAGGAACAGAAGCATTAAGAGGTGCAGTCTATGCTGTTGCGTCTGGCGCGTATGATATGGCTTTAGCACTCGGTGTGGAAAAATTGAAAGATACAGGATATGGAGGATTACCCGATTTCGGATCTGCAATGGGGAGCAAAAATAGGCTCATAATGCCTAATATGACCGCACCTGGAGGTTTTGCTATGATGGCAACAAAATACTTTAACAAATACGGTTTAAGCCCTGACGAGGGGAAAAGAATGCTCGCTCATGTATCGAGTAAGAGCCATCATAACGGTACGTTAAACCCTAAAGCACATCTTCGCAAAGAAGCAAGCATAGACCAGATTATCAATGCTCCTATCATTGCCTGGCCTTTAGGATTGTTCGATTGTTGCGGAGTGAGCGATGGAGCAGCTGCAGCCATTGTTGTCAGAGCAGAAGATGCTAAAAAATACAGAGAAGACCCTGTTTATATAAAATCACTCCAGGTTGCGGTCTCCTCAGGTGAAGAGATGCTATTAAACTGGGATGGTGTTCACGTAGAAACGACTCTTCAGGCTGCACAAAGAGCATACAAAGAGGCAGGTATAACAGATCCTCGCAAAGAGATAAGCATGATGGAGCTTCATGATTGTTTCTCCATCACCGAGGCGGTAACCTATGAAGATTTAGGTATCTCGAAAAGAGGCAAGGCAAAAAAAGATATCGAGTCAGGGTTCTTTGATCTCGATGGAAGAATTCCTGCTCAGCCTGACGGTGGTCTTAAATGTTTTGGTCATCCTATCGCTGCGTCTGGTTTGAGAATGATCTATGAGATGTACAAACAGCTGCAGGGGAAAGCAGAAAAAAGGCAGATCCCTAATCCTCAAATAGGGCTGACACATAATCTTGGAGGATTCCCATTCTACAGTGTTGCGGCTATATCTATTCTCGGGCTTTAATCAGTTTTAAATATTTTTCCCTTTATTATTTTTATAACTTCTATTGTTGAGATAATCTTCGTATTAAAACACTTTGCAACATCTATGATAAAGGATCCAAGGGTATTAATCTTTAGGCCAAAGTCTCCAGAATGGTTTATATTTTTTCCAAAGTCCAAAAGCAGGACCAATCAGCCAGATTACTATACACATTACGATCAATATTAAAAAGTATAGTACCCTTGTCCATATTGCGAAGGGGTCAATATAGATTACGAGACCGCCTAACGCAATGATAAATTGGACAATAAGTATTAATGGCGACCCCATTATAAAATCTAACAATGAAGGAGACTTAAAATCAGGATCTACAACTCTCATAAGTGCCAATCCTACCCCAAAAGCCGCCTGCATTGCCTGTGTAAAACTAATACACAAACCTGTTGACAATCCACTAGTTTTAAACTCTTTCCACGATATCTTAACGGCGCTTAATAGAATTGAACAGTAACAGAGGTTTAGAAGATGATAAGGATAAAATACCATGTTTTCAGAAAATGGTATGTATAAAAGACCGTTGCTCAGGATTAAGCCAATAACTCCGGATATTATCGCATTGGGTATAAGCCATTTTTGAAATAACTTTATCCGGGCTCTCAATATCGTGCCTAAAATAAGCAATAACGATGCAAAGATAAAATCCCATAATACTATATCCCCGCTTATATTTGAGATCGCCATAAGGAAAAACCTATTATACCGTATCCTATTTGTTGTTTAATAGTTTATATAAATTTTCGATTTATACTATTTTATTATCTCATTGTGTTATTTTTAGATATCTTTTAATACTAATTATACAGATTATATGTAATAATGGGTGATATGATAGATTTTTAAGAAGTATTATATTTGATATTTAAATTTTAAAAAAATGTCATCTTTTGATAGATATATTATAAAATTCTGGTGGAATAGCAAGCAATCCAACACTTGTCTTGATCACTGGTACTCTATTATCCTTGATTCTGTCTATAAAATACGGTTTTTGTATCTCCACATTTTTATTTGTATATGGATCTACCACTTCTATCTGCTCCTTACCTATAGATAACAGATCTGTATTTACAACATTTTTTATATTACCAAATATCTTTATATCATCGATATTGCTCTTATTTCCCTTAATGAGCACGGTTTTTCCACTTTTTAAGTCTCTTCCCTCTATATCTTTTGTTACTTTTATAACATGTATAAATTTTTCTTTGAAAGAGATTACATCACCTGGAGATATCTTAAAAAATCTCAAAGAGTAAGTTATCCTGTACAAATTCCTACCATCATCCATACCTACCAACTTTGATGATCGCTGTATCTCTCCTCCATATTTTAACCTGATAGTATTGCATATTTGCTTAGACACGCTTTTAGACCCTAGATAAAAATCAATTCCTTCATCCAATTCTTCTATTTTTGTTATAAATGATCTTTTATCTCCTGCTTCATATCTTTTAATAACATAATCATTGACGATTTTTCTTATATCCTGTTTTACTCTATAGTCTAAAGCTCTTTTGTCTGTCCGAATCTGGAGAATAGACTCATAATACCCTCCTGAAATCCTGCTACAGCTATAACATACGCTATATCTTATATGTACAATACAACTAAACTTTTTCTCTATAAGTCTTCCTTTTATTTCTCCGTTTAATACACCATCAACTCGTATTCTGTTAGAATCCATCCTCTCGGTTGTCATATCTATATCTTGCTCATCTAACTTGTTAGATGTTTTAATACGCGATGAAAGATATCTTAAAACAGCATCTTCTTCATTTACCGAATTCTTCCATTCTCTATCGTAAAAAGCACCACATATTCTACAAATGACTACTTCTTCATTCTCATGATATTCTATAAGATCAGCATTTTTTATAAAACAGTCTACGCATATCCCGTCGATTGTATCATATATATTGACATCTTTACCGCATGCGGGACAGAAATTTTGTTTAATATTTGACATATTATGATTCAACAAAATCAGGATTTATGATTATCTCTTTTGCTTTTATCTTTCCAAAAATTGTTGCATTTTTATTTATTATTACTCTACCTGATGCTTTAAGGTTTCCCCTTACTTTGGAATCTTCTTCGATAATTATATCGTTATGTGATACTATATCTCCATCTATAACCGATCCTTTTTTAACAAAGACATTATCTGCATCGATACTACAATAGATACTACATCTTTCTCCAATCTCTAAAGAAGTATCGACTATCAGGTTTTTCTCTCCTATGTAAGTAGATTCAGGACATAAAAAGATGTCTAATCTTGATGAATTTTTATCAACATCTGTAAAATCTAAAGAACTTAATTCTTTAATATCATCAGCATCTTTATACGAATTGCCGTTCAAGGAAAGATCGATATCGATACTTTTTCTGTGGATTCTTAAAATTACGGATAGGTATAGAAATATAAATAGTATAAAAGGTATGGGATCTCTTATAATTATCCATCCTTTAGACTCAAAACCTCCATCAATCCGTACATCATCCCCGATATCCAAGTTTCCTCCCAAGACGAGTTTGCCATTTATCTTTATTCTATCTGAGAGATATGCATCCCCATCTACATACACATCCCCAGATAAAATCGAGAAATAACCCACCCTTAAATCATTATATGTTCTTATTCCTCCTTTTATATTTACCATATCACCTATAAATATATTTTCACCGATTAAACCACGATGGATCTCTGAATAACTACAAATAATCATATCCCTATTACATATAATAACATCATCGTTTATACTTGTATCGTTGGGAATGATCATCTTTTTAATCATATTTACAACCTTTACTAATGTTCATGTCTACTATTATTTATTGTTTGGTATATTTATTTGATTATGCTTCATTTATGACAACAGATAATAAAATTCAAAATCAAAAATAATCGTTTTTTATCATAAATAAAGATAAACAATAATATCCGATGAAAACTCTTAATAATAGATACCTTATTTATTGTTTTCAGGGTAAGTGTATGAAAAATTTAGTTTTTATAGATGGAGAATATTATGAAGATAATGATGCAAAAATATCGGTGTTAGATCACGGATTTCTCTACGGTGACGGAGTATTTGAAGGAATAAGAGCATACAACGGCAAAGTTTTTAAATTACAGGAGCATATTGACCGATTATACGATTCTGCTAAGGCAATAATTCTCGACATCCCATTAAAGAAAGAGGAGATGATTGAGAATATACTCGATTGTATTAGAAAAAACAACCTGAGCAATGCTTATATACGAGTGATTGTAACGAGGGGAAAAGGTGATCTTGGAATAGACCCAAGTAGTTGCAAAAGGGCAAGCATTGTAATTATAGCAGAAGAATGGGACGCATTATTTGGGAATCTGTATGAGAAGGGGTTAAATGCTGTTACTGTTTCTATCAGACGAAACTCTTACGAAGCGATGCCTCCTGGTATCAAATCTTTGAATTATCTGAATAATATCCTTGCAAAGATCGAGTCGAAGATTAAAGGAGGAGATGAGGCAATTATCTTGGATGTCAATGGAAATATTGCAGAAGGGTCGGGAGAGAACATCTTTATCATCAAAAATGGTATCATATATACACCAAAAACGACTACAAATCTAAAAGGTATAACAAGAGAAACAATTATAAAGATTGCAGAAGAGAAGTTGGGTTATACTGTAAAAGAGGAGTTTTTTAGTTTATTTGAGCTATATACTGCGGATGAAGTCTTTATAACAGGTACTGCTGCTGAAGTAGCACCTATTGTATCAGTAGATGGCAGGATAATAGGCGATGGACGCCCTGGAAGAATTACAAAACAATTGATCGATGAGTTTAAGAATGTGATAACAGACGGGACACCTATTTTTAATCATAGATAAAAAGAATAAGGCATAATCTACTATTTATTTGAAATTAATTATAAATAGTATTAAAAAAGATAAAACCAGTATGGATTACATTATAAAAGATATAAATTTGGCTGAAGAGGGCAAAAGAAGGATAGAATGGGCTAAAAAAAACATGCCGGTACTCTCCTTGATACAGGATGAATTTAAGAGGGAGAGACCATTAGAGGGTATCAAAATTGCTGCTTGTCTTCACGTTACTGTAGAGACGGCTAATCTTATACTAACATTAAAATCTGGCGGTGCAATGATACGGCTGGCAGGTTCAAATCCGTTAAGTACACAGAACGATGTTGCTGCCGCAATGGTTGATGATGGTATAGAAGTATTTGCAATCCGTGGAGAGGATCAGGACACGTATTACAGATGTATATCTAGTATTTTGGATATCAAGCCTAACATAGTTCTAGATGATGGGGCGGATACTATAGCAACTATACACTCAAAACGTAAAGAGCTGATCCCAGAGATATATGGGGGCTGCGAAGAGACAACAACGGGTGTAATACGGTTAAAATCACTTGAGAAAGAAGGAGCATTAAAGTTTCCTATTATTGCAGTAAACGATGCAAAGACAAAAAATATGTTTGATAATAGATACGGCACAGGCCAATCGTCTCTTCATGGAATAATGAACGCTACTAATCTTCTTTTTGCCGGAAAAAATGTTGTAGTTGTAGGATATGGCTGGTGTGGTAAAGGTGTTGCATCTAGAGCACGTGGATTAGGATCAAACGTGATCGTGGTAGAAATGGATCCTATTAAATCTTTAGAAGCTGTAATGGATGGATTTAGAGTTATGCCAATGATAGAGGCTGCCAAAATAGGAGATCTCTTTATCACGGCTACAGGAAACATCTCTGTAATACGTGGTGAACATTTTGAAGTTATGAAAGACGGGGCCATCCTTTCAAATACAGGGCATTTTAACGTAGAAATAAACATAAAAGATCTAGAAAAGATGGCAAACAAGGTAAAAGATGTAAAAGAGAGCGTTAAAGAATACACGATGAACGATGGACGGAGAATATATCTACTTGCAGAGGGCAGGTTGATTAATTTATCGTCTGCGTATGGTCATCCTCCAGAAGTTATGGATATGAGTTTTGCAGATCAGGCTCTATCGGTCAGATATATCGTTGAGAATAGAGAAAAACTGGATAATAAAGTATATTCTACACCTGGCGAGATAGACGAACGGGTTGCACGACTGAAACTCGATGCAATGAATATAAAAATAGAAAGACTGACAGAAGAACAGAAAAATTATCTGAGATCATGGCGTGCTGGGACATAATATCTTATTCTTTATTTGAAGATATGAGATGTAAAAATATTTATATAGAAGAATAACACTTTATTTTTAGGTTATATAAAATGAGTTGGCAAGGTAGATCTAAAAGGAAATATACTGGTGGGAAGCATAAGAAAAATAGGAAGAGAAGAATCTATGAAAAAGGTAGAGATTTCTTACCGTTGGTTATAGGTGAGGTTAAGAGGAAAAAAAATAGAGTTCGTGGTGGCGGAGAAAAATTGATCCTTCTTTCGCATAATAAAATAAATGTGACAGATTTAAAGACAGGTATCACTAAAAATGTGGAGATAAAGACTGTAACAGAAAATTCAGCAAACCCACATTTTGTTCGTAGGAATATTATCACGAAAGGAGCGATAATTGAGACGGAGTTAGGTAAGGCAAAAGTAACAAGCCGTCCAGGACAAAATGGAGTTTTAAATGGTATCTTAATCGAATAAAGAATGTAAAAAAGCCGAGTAAATCTTTATAATCTTGTAAATTTTACTGAAAGATCAATACTGTTTCTGTTTTGTTTTTTACGGACGTTCATAATTTTAATTTATAAGAAAGTATTATTAATATAAGTATGGATTTAAAAATAGTAAAAATAGAACCGATCGATGGGGTAAACATAATATTAGGCCAAGCGCATTTTATAAAGACGGTAGAAGACCTGCATGAGGCTATAGTGGGTACTGTTCCGGGAGTGAAATTTGGAATAGGATTTTGTGAAGCCTCTGCTAAAAGGTTGATCCGACATTCTGGTAACGATTCAGATTTAGAAAAACTCGCTATGAATAAAGCGTTTGAAATAGGTGCAGGTCATTCTTTTATTATATATTTGAAAGATGCATATCCGATAAACATTATGAGGTCGATAAAAGAGGTTCCAGAGGTATGTAATATATACTGTGCTACAGCAAACCCGATAGAAGTAATAATCGTTGAAACAAATCTTGGCCGTGGCATATTAGGAATAATAGATGGATATACTCCGAAAGGGATTGAAGGAATGGAGGAGGTGGAAGAAAGAAAAAAATTTTTAAGAGATATCGGTTATAAGCTCTGAACGATCCTTAGCCCATCCCGAACTTTTGGATCTTTTTCTCTCATCAATAATCTCTCAATTATTTCATTACATTCTGTAATGGTGAGAAGATAACACCCAATATCGAGTATATATACCCCACTTATCCTTCCTCCTATTGTTTTTTAAATTTTTAACGATGATATCAGCTATCTTTTAATTTTAATGCTGAATTCCTATATCAACTTATAAACTTTTCGTTGTTATATTCGATACAAAAACGCTGGGGAAGGGATTCGAACCCTTGCATTCCAAAGGAACAACGAGTCTCGAGCTCGTCGCTTTAGTCCGCTCAGCCACCCCAGCAAGATTATTTATGACCCATTGACAGATGTATCATAATTATCGTTTAATATATCCTCTGATACGACAGATCCAGGTGGTATTTCTACATCGGGCCATATCTTAACATACGATTTTATCTTTGATTTATCACCTACTACCACCCTCGGCCCTATCACAACACCCGTCTCTACCACGCAGTCTCTGCCTATTGTCGTATTGTTATCAATTATTGTACTTGAGACGACTGAGCCGCTCTTGATTATAATATGATCATAGAATATCGTAGAGAGTATCCGTGAGTCACTCTCTATTATGCAATTAGATCCGATAGAAGTGAATGGAGAGATCAGGACATCGTTACCTATGACCGTTCTCTCGCCTATAATCGTTGGTCCTACGATAGAAGTATTATAACCGATTCTTACTCCATTTTTTACAGTTATAGGCCCCCTTATGTTTCCATTGGATAAAAAATCACCTGTTATCTCTGTTCTGTTCATATCTCGTAATTTCCATGAGTTTGCATCTTTATACATTTTAATACTGCCTATATCGCTCCATTTTCCAGGTGAAAGCCAGCCAATCAGCTTCTTACCATTCTCGAGAAAGGTTGGGAATAAATCTTTAGCAAAATCATATTTTTTGTTACTGGGTATCCAATCAAATATCTCAGGATCACAGACATAAATCCCGGTACTTGCCAGATTGCTAAATATCTCACCCGGTTTTGGCTTCTCTTTAAACTTTTTAATATCGTTCGATACATCTATCTCGACTATACCAAAATCGGTTGGATCATCCGTACAGGTAATAGCTATGGTAGCAATGGACGTATTTTTTTTATGAAAATTATAAATTTCCTTTAAATTAAAATCTAAAGCTATATCTCCACCCATAACCAAAAAAGCACCGTCATCCAGATATTTTTTTGCATTTTTTACGCTACCAGCCGTCCCGAGTTTTTTATCCTCAAAACTATAAGTTATATGTGCCCCAAATAAAGCCCCGTCATTCAAATATTCTTTTATCTGTTCTCCTTGATACCCAAGTGTTATAACTATATCATCAAAACCGCTCGCCACCAAGCTTTCCACCAAATGTTGTATTGTTGGTTTATTTAATAAAGGAACCATTGGTTTCGGTCTATCAAATGTAAGCGGTCTTAATCTGGTTCCTTTACCTCCACATAATATACAGGCTTTCATCGCAGATTACTTGAATATCCTTCCAAATATTTGTTTTTTATTCTTAGATACAGCAGAGTCAAATTCTTCAATAAGCTCTTTCTCTTTTTGTGTCAATTTTTTAGGTATTTTTACCTTTACTTTGACATACATATCTCCTAATCTCGATACGCCCAACCCTTTTAAAACAAAAGTAGTATGAGATTGAGTTCCTGGCGGTATCTTTAACTCGGCTTTTTTGCCATCTAGAGTAGGTACCTCTATCTTATCACCGAGTGCCAGTTGGCCAAAACTCACAGGAATTTCACAGTATAAATCGTCCCCTTTTCGTTTGAAAAATTTATCTTCTTTAACATGTATTTCGACATAAAGATCCCCTTCCAATCCTGGACCATCCCCAACCTCGCCTTCTCTTGGAATTTTTAACCGTACCCCGTTGTCTACACCTGGAGGTATCTTTATCTCTATCGTTTTGGATCGAGTTATCTTTCCTTCTCCTTTACATGTTGGACAGGGATCCGTAATGATATCCCCCCTCCCGCCACAATCCGGACAGGTTATAATATTTACAATCCGACCATAAGCAGTCCTTCGGATATTTTGAACCTGTCCCGTACCATTACATCTAGGACAGGTCTGAGGAGGTACGCCTGCCTTGGTCTTTGTACCATTACATTCTGGACACAGTTCGTTTTTTTGTACACTTATTTTTTTTTCTGCACCAAAAACGGCCTCTTTAAGATCTATCTCAAGATGATAGATTAAATCAGCGCCCCTTCTCTGTCTCGCTCTCGGGCTTCTATCTTCAAAATGCTGAGTAAATAAATCTTCAAATAGGTTACTACCTCTTCCTCGGCTACTAAAAGATCCAAAACCGAAGAAATCGGATATTATGTCTCCTAAGCCAAGGTCTCTAAAGATATCACTGAAATCTGCTCCTCTAAATATATCTTCTGTAGAATATCCTCTCATACCCTCTTCTCCATACATATCGTATTTTCTTCTTTTCTCCTCATCTGAGAGGACAGCATACGCTTCAGATATCTTTTTAAATTTATCAGCTGCACCGGGCTCTTTATTAATATCGGGATGATACTTTTTTGCAAGATTTCTGTACGCTTTTTTTATCTCGTCTATACTTGCGTCTCTTGATACACCTAATATCTCATAGTAATCCTTTGCCATTACCATATCACCATTATTTCAAGAATCTTTTAATCTATAAAAATTATCTTATCTTTTATAACTTTTGGATAATAACAAGATTTTTAAATTTATTATTTATCTACGATACAAGAAAACGATATCAACATACATTAGTAAAAAATAAGAGGAGATAAATAATATTTTGTATTTCACATAATATCTCCTCTTTCATTCTTATTTTTTGAAAAAAGTAAATTTAATCTTTTATTTTGTAATCCGCATCTATAACATCTTCTTCGCTTTTACCAGTATCTTCTTTCTCCTCTGATTTACTACTACCAGTTGCTTGCTGTTGTTGTTGATAAATAATCTCCCCAATCTTCTGAGACGCCTCTATAAGCTCCTTCTGTTTCTCTCGTATCTTAGCGATATCCCTTTGTTCTACCGCCTCTTTGAGCTCATTCTTTATAATCTCAATCTTACCACGAGATTCTGAATCTATCTTATCACCGTACTCTCGCAAAGTCTTCTCCGTTGTATAAACAAGAGAGTCAGCATTATTTATGAGCTCTATCTCCTCTCTTCTTTTTTTATCTTCTTCTGCAAACCGTTCAGCCTCTTTTATCTTCTCATTTATCTCTTTCTCATCTAATTTTTGAGGAGCCGTAATGGTTATCGATTTCTCTTTCCCGGTACCTAAATCTTTAGCAGATACATGTAATATACCATTCTCATCTATATCAAAAGTAACTTCTATCTGAGGAACACCTCTAGGCGCTGGAGGGATACCTGACAAGGTAAACCTACCTAAAGATGTATTATCTTTAGCCATTGCTCGTTCACCTTGGAGAACATGTATCTCGACGGTACTCTGATTATCTTCAGCGGTAGTAAATATCTGGCTCTTTTTGGTAGGAATAGTAGTATTACGCTCAATTAATTTTGTAAATACTCCTCCAAGGGTTTCTATACCTAAAGAGAGCGGAATAACATCCAATAGCAGAACATCTTTGACCTCTCCTGCTAAAATTCCACCTTGGATGGCAGCACCAATTGCGACACATTCCATAGGATCTATTCCACCTTCAGGTGGTACTTTTGTGATATCCTCAACAAACTTTCTTACAATAGGCATTCTGGTCGGACCGCCCACAAGTATAACCTTATCCACCTTATCGATCTTTGCATCTTTTAT
Organism: Candidatus Methanoliparum thermophilum; assembly: GCA_004212075.1. Lineage (GTDB taxonomy): Archaea > Halobacteriota > Methanoliparia > Methanoliparales > Methanoliparaceae > Methanoliparum > Methanoliparum thermophilum. Next base: position 140,508 of record RXIF01000006.1, on the reverse strand, counting down.
AGCCTGTTCAACAGGATTTCTACATCTCTCTACGATCGGCTCTACAAGCGATTCTAATTTAGATCTCGTTATCTTCATTATAAGATGTTTTGGTCCTGTGTTATCAGCAGTTATATAAGGTAAATTTATCTCAGTCTCAAGCGTGCTGCTTAATTCAATCTTTGCTCGCTCTACCGCATCTTTAAGCCTTATCATAGCACTTTTATCGTTTCTTAGATCGATCCCTTCCTCTTTTTTAAATTCTTCCAAGCAATAGTTCATCAATGCTTCATCCATATCTGTTCCGCCAAGATTGGTATCACCACTGGTAGATTTTACATTAAATACTCCCTCTCCGTATTCCATTATTGTACAATCAAGAGTACCTGAACCAAAATCGAATACTAATATGTTGAGATTCTCTTTTTCTTCTTTATCTATACCGTAAGCCAATGCTGCAGCTGTTGGCTCGTTCACTAAACGTCTTACGTTAAATCCTGCAATCTTTCCCGCATCTTTTGTTGCCTGTCTCTGATTATCATTAAAGTAAGCAGGTACAGTTATAACCGCATCATTAACAGGTTCTCCTAAAAATGCTTCCGCATCTTTTTTAATCTTTCTCAGAATAAAAGCAGATATCTCCTGTGGAGTGTACTCTTTACCATATATCTTTACTTTATAGTCGAGCCCCATCTTTCTTTTAATACCATAGACCGTACCTTCTGGATTTTTTATTGCCTGCCTTCTTGCAGGCTCACCAACTAATACCTGCCCATCTTTTGTAAAAGCTACATAGGATGGGACAGCTTTACCATAAGGGGTCATACCTTCCTCTGCCGGAATAATAGTTGGTTTTCCACCAAGAATCACTGCCGCAGCGGAATTAGTAGTCCCTAAATCTATTCCAATAATCTTTTCTTTTTTAGCTTTTTTTTCAGACATTTTTATTCACCTCTTTATCTCTTTTTTTTGATACTACAACAAGAGGATATCGTATAACCTTTGAATTTAGTTTATAGCCTTTTCTTACTATATCAACGATGATATCCTCTTCTTTTTGATCATCTTCTATAACAGAAGCAACTTCGTGAATGAAAGGATCGTATTTTTGTCCTATACACTCTATTTCAGTTACTCCATAGCTCTCTAATATCTTACTAAGTTGATCATAGATAAGTTTAATACCTTTTAATCTCTCTTCTTCTTTAGTATTTATCCAATCTTTTATACATTTTTCCAAATTCTCATGAACATCGATCAATTCCAAAACCAACGACTCTGCCGCGACTTTTCGATAATCATCTACCTTTTTATCTATAGCTTTCTTGTAATTATCGAATTCTGCCTGTAAATATTTTAGTTTTTTTAAATATTCCAAGGATTTCGCTTTTTCTTCCTCCAATTCCTTCCTCAATGAGTGGATCTCTACCTCTGCATCTGTATTAGAGACTAAATCGTCCTTGTTATGATCTATTGTTGCTTCCTGTTTTTTATCATCTTTATTCATACGTTATTTCTCCCTTATCATCCTACTTGCAAAGACCCTAACAAATAGTTAGTGATATTATTATATATAAAACTTTCGTTAATTTTGTTAATGTCGAATATACTCTAAATTTTAAGCCAAGATGCTCTATAAAAAACCAAAAATAAAAAGATTGAATAAAAATAAGTGATATTAACTTTATTTACAATTTTTTTCGTGGAGGCACTCTTTTTCTTCTGATGGATAGTACTATTACAATAACTATTATTACTAATACAACAACTATAGAAACGATTGCCTGAGTTCTTGTTTTATCCTGTTTAATGCTCTGCCTCTCACCTTCTGCCTTTTCAAGCGTTGCATCTATATCAGATATTATCTGTTCAACATTTTGTATGTTACGTTTAACAGATATAAAATCCCCTTTATTATATAAATTATTTGCCTCCGTATTGAGCTTGGTAGCCTCATTTAATTTATTTTGTATATCTGTGACATTAACACCGTCTTTTTCAAGTGTTTTTGCTGTAAGTTTCATATCGTTTATAATCTCATCATTTTTATAAATTATTTGAAGAATACTACTTGTTCCGTAGACTTTGGATAACCTACTATCTATTACTCTGTTAGATTCTTTATCGATAATATAAATCAGAGATATCGTCTTATCAGAAATATCAATAGGAGTTTTACCACTTAAATGTACAGTAACAGTCTTGCTATCTAATTTTGGAAGAATGAAAGTAGGACCTTTACCGTTTAGTAAAATCGTTTCTCCGCCATCCTTAATCTCTATAGTCCATACCGGATCTATCAATTGAGTATTAAGTTCTAATTTTTCGTTAAATGATAAATCTCGTATACAAAATTCCAGATTTACCTGTTCTGACGGATATAACGTACTTTCTGGAAATTTTGATATATACTCTATAGATGCAGCAGTTCCGGGAAGCGCAACGATCAACAATACAAAGCAACTAATTATTGATATTTTTATAAAATTTTTCACATTAAAAAATTCTTTCCTCTCTATATTAAACTTTTTGGTTAAAGATCAACTCGTTTTATTTTAATAACAAAAATTATATATTATAGAATAATCATAAAAATTATCATGAGTGACTATAGCAATATAGAATCTCCGAACATTTTTTTAGATATAATCGGTAAAATTTCCGAAAATATAATGCCAATGATGCTAAACATGGCAAAGTCTATTATTTCTCCAGAAATGCTAAAATCGACCATAAATATATTTTCAAATGCACTAAAAGCGATGGATGTGAGAAAAATTCTGTCATCGATCAATATTCCATATATTATGAGTACTTTGGTTCCCTTTGTTAAAGGAATCTCTGATTTTGTGCTTGATTTATTCGGCTCGATGATAAGTAGGTTTTTAGATCTTATGAATCCGTTTTTCCAGATAATATATCGTTTTATAGATTTTTTAAGCCCGGTTATCTATTTTCTGGCTAGACCGATCGGTGAGATATTAGATAAATTTGTAAGCGGATTAGAAGCAATTTTTGGACCCGTACCATGATCAGGAGGTAAAAAATGAGTGATAAAACACCTATTGAAAAAATTTCCGATGTAATAAATGATTTTGCTAATCACACGGTCAGTGCAATCGCTAAAACTTATTATGCTATAAACCCGGATAAAAAACCGACTTATGCCGGAGTTGGGAATGATCTTGACCTGAGTCTTTTGGAGGTAGGAGATATAATAAGTGTGCATGGAATCAATTCACCAGAGGTTGCTGGATTATTACGACCAATTACAAAGTTGATCTTAGGATTTATGTCCGGTTCTCACTGGTGTCACACTGCAATATATGCAGGGAATGGAGAGATAATAGAAGCATGGGCACCCTGTGTAAGAAAGGTTGATGCAGAAATATTGAGGACGGCGGATGATGTAGAGGTTCGTAGGGTCAATACCACAGAAGATATCAAGAAGAAAGCAGTGAAGTTTTGTGAGAGTAAGATAGGATTACCTTACAATTACAACTGGATGTTTGTAATTCCCATATTTTATCCATCGGCTAAAAAGATCGAGAATGACAAATACTACTGTAGCGAGCTTGTCTGGGCTGCATATAAAGTTGCAGGTAATATAGATATCAATGCTTATCCCGAGTTTAAGATCACTCCGCCGATCTGTGGTTATGCGATTGCCCCTCAAAATATAGCGGATAATGATAAATTAGAGGTTATAGCAAGGGCTGATGGAAGAAAAAGTTTAAATAATCATTAAATCTTTTTATTATAAATTTAAATTTTTAGTAGATATATCTGTTTTTATTTTATTATAAGAATATAAGTGATCATATTACAAAATCATATTATAAGAAACTATTATAATAATGTAATAATGTCTGACTAGCAATTAACGTTTTATGATCAACATAGTTGGATATATATTTAAATACTAATTTTAAAATTTCTAGGTGTTATATTTATGCAACTGGATTATGAATTGTTAGGATTTAAAGCAGGTTTGGAGATTCATCAACAGTTAGATACTACAGAAAAATTATTCTGTAGATGCCCACCTATTTTAAAGGATGTTAAAGATGCAAAATATAGCTTTAGTAGGTATCTAAGACTATCTGAGAGCGAGTTAGGAGAAAAAGACAAAGCTGCAATAGAGGAGGAGAAAAAGGAGAAAAAGATAAGATATATCGGCTACGATACCACCTGTTTGGTAGAGGCGGATGAAGAGCCTCCAGGTCCGTTAAATACCGAAGCACTCGATATAGCGTTAGTCATATCTCTTCTTATGAATATGCATCCTGTAGATAAAGTATTTACGATGAGAAAGATAGTATTGGACGGATCAAATACATCTGGTTTTCAAAGAACGGCTTACATATCTTCAAATGGGATGATAAAATCCAATTTTGGAAATGTCTCGATATCTTCTCTTTGTTTAGAAGAAGATGCAGCACAAAAGATAGATAATGCCGATAAGAATGAGGATACATACTCTCTTGATAGATTGGGTATTCCTCTTGTAGAGATCAGTACCGCAGCAGATATAAAGTCATTGAAACAGTTAAGGGAGGTTGCAGAGAAGATAGGGATGATATTAAGATCTACTGAAAAGGTTAAGCGGGGTCTAGGGACAATAAGACAGGATGTAAATATCTCTATAAAGGATGGTGCGAGAGTAGAGATAAAAGGAGTACAAGACCTCAGATCTTTAGAAGAGGTGGCTAAAAATGAGGTTATTAGACAAATTAACTTATTAAACATAAAAAAAACGCTTAAAGAAAGATGTGCAACCGTTAATAAAAAAATATTTAATGTTTCAGGAGATGATACCTTTGCGATAAATTTAAAAAAATTTGGTAATCTTCCTGAGATAGAAAGAGAATTTGATACTCGGTTAAAGAAATTTAATCCAGATTATTATGCCATCATATCTAACGATAAAGATGCTAAATTAATAGGATTAAAGGAGGAGATAGACTATAAAAACGGAGATTTAGCAATTGTTGTACGGGACAAAAGGAAAAAAGCTATATCTATACTTAATTCTATTCTTGAACGGGCAGATTATTTTTTAATAGGCGTTCCTGAAGAGACGAGGAGAGCTCTTCCTGACAACACTTCTGAATATATGAGGCCTCTACCTGGAGCCGCACGAATGTATCCTGAGACGGATGTTGAGCCGATAATAATAGATCGGGACAAGATAGAAAGAATAAAAGAGAATTTACCTGAATTGATCGATCATAGAACCGAGAGATATATTAAGGATTATCTAATTAGCGAAGAATTGGCATCACTCATTTCGAGATCGAAAAACTACAGGTTTTTTGAAGATGTCGTAAATAAGTATAACCTCCCTCCGACCCTAGTAATACGAACGTTGGAGATAATACCTCAAGAATTAAAAAGAAATAATATTCCTGTGGAAAATATAACTAAGAATCATTTTATCTCTCTTTTCAGGATAATTCAGTCAAAAGAGATTGCTAAAGAGGGAATACCGCAAATTTTAGAATTTTTAGCAAAAAATCCTGATAAATCTGTGGAAGATGCGATAAAATATATAGGCCTAAATACCGTAGATCTGGCAGATATTGAGGAGTATATTGATAAAATAATAGAAGAAAAGCGCGATTTATTGATTAATAAGAGAGATTTATCCTTTTCTCCACTTATGGGTGTAGTTATGAAAGAGTTTAGAGGAAAGGTAGATGGAAAAAAGATTAGCGATATATTAAAGAGAAAGATTGATGAATTTATTAAAAATATTTGACTTTTTAATCTCCTCCTTTTTTATTAATACTCATCTTTTTTAACTCTTTTTCCCCTTCTCTAGTCCCTTTAGCAATTATTATATCTCCCTCTTTTATTACAAAGTTTAAATAATTGGATGGATAAAATATCCATAATTTATCTCTTCTTATAGCAATAACATCCATACCAATATCCGTCTCCAAATTAAGATCATCAAGTATTCTACCATCTAATTCTGATCCGTTTTCTACCATTACAGCAGTTATTATCTCATCTGCTTCTTTTAAAGCCAATATCAATGCAGGATGGGTATCTATTTCCCTGAAGAGGATATCTACCATCTCGTTAGCAGCATCAGATATGATCTCTGCAGAGTTTGAAAAACCAAGTAGGCATCTCAATCCATCGTAATTGTCTGTATTTTTCGCATTTTTAAGTGTGAGCAATTCTAACTCGTAGTGCATCTCATCCATTTTAGATTCTATCTTTCTGACCTCATAAGCCAAATCTTTACTGTTAAACAACAATGCTCCATATGCAAGGCTGACGGCTAACTCAAAGAGATTCTTCATCTCTGTTATAAGTTCAGTCATGTCATCAAGTCCATCGTTCACATATTCCTCTATTATCTCATCTGTTGTATAAGGAACGCATGTTGCAAGTTCATATAATATTGGAACACCATCATCTGGTCCTTCTGAAATTATTATATCGTTTGGTAGTAATCTGGTATTTTTATCTACGTTAAATATCCATTTATTATTCCTTCTTAATGCGATAACCTTCATTCCAGTCTCTGTTTCTAGTCTCAATTCTTCTAAAGTTTTTCCAGCCAAAGGAGATTTTTCATTGATATCTACTCTCGTTACCGTCTCTTTTGTCTCTTTAAGCGAAGAAATAATACTTTTAGGTATCTTCATATCTTTTAATACTAGTTTTGCTATATCTCCTGCCGCGTTGGATATTATTTCTGCAGAATTAGCAACCTGTAACACACCAGCCATCTCTTCCGCCTCACTTACGTTTCTGGCTCCTAGTGTTGCAGATATTCGTACGTGGTATGTATAACAATCCATTATCTCTTCGAGATGTAAGACCTCTTTTGCTATATCTTTACTATGATACAACATCGAGTAATATGCCAAATCTATCATCAATTCGGATGTATCTTTCATCTTCTTTATCAAATCCTTAACGCTATATGCTCTATATTCTATTCTTCTCATCAAGGAAGGTACACCTTTTACATCAAATCATATAATTATATTAAGGTAACTATACTTATAATTTAAAAAGATACTTAATAAATATATATTATTATGACAACGTTATTCTCTCATCAAGGTGATCTTTTCTCCTTTACTAACAGCCATAAATCCCAATTTTTCCAAGTATTTTTTTGATTCCCCGTCTCCAAAAACCAATAAATCGAGAAGATCCTCTTTTTCATCTATATCCGTACCTGCAAGTAGGGAATCGTATAGATGATACGATAATCCATTGTCTATAGCGATTTTCTCGTGGTTTTTAAAACTTATACCATAGTAATCTACCTTAAATTTAGAAGGATTTTTAATAAAAAGTATGTTCGTTCCTCCTTTTCGTCCTGGAGTGATAACAATATCTTCTTTTCTATTTATTATCTCTTGAACCACGGTAACATTTATCAAAGGTAAATCGGACATTAATATCAACAAAGGGTTGTTTTTCGAGCTTTTAATAGATATAATCTCATTAAGTGCCTCGTTCAGTTTTTTTGTATTGATAATTATTTCAAATCGTTTATAGATAAAATCAGGGAGGTCGTTGGTCGTCGTTAAGATGGATATATTAATATCTCTAAATCTTCTTTGCAGGTTAGAATATTCATCCTTATGAAGTTCTTCAAGCGTGGTTAACACGTCATAAAGCATTTTTAATGCAAACTCTTCCCTTTCTTCTAAGGTCATTATATTAGAAAGCCTTGATTTAGCCCCTTTCCATTTAAATGGTATTATTATATCTAATTTATCCATTTTGAATGCGCTTCTAAATAATAAAAAATAAATATATCCTCTTTAATACTCTTTTCGTATCGATGAAATATGTAACTTTTTCCAAAAATGTATTCATTCCAGTAACGAATATCTGTAGAAATAATTGTTTATACTGTGGATTTAAAAAGAATATAAACGATAAAGGTGCTTTTTTACTTAGTTTTGGCAACGTTGAAAAGATCTTAAAAAAAGGTCTGAAAGAAGGATGTATAGAAGCGATGTTCACATTTGGCGAGTATCCCAACGAGGTGGACGGTTTTAAAAATCTGCTCGAAAAGGAAGGATACGATGACTTTATAAAATATGTCAAAGACCTCTGCCTTCTTGCGTTAGATACGAATATGCTTCCGCATACCAACCCTGGATCTATATCTTTTGATGAACTTGATATATTAAAAGATGTGAACGCGAGCATGGGTCTTATGTTAGAAGAAGCGGCCATGCTCAAGGTACACAAAAACAGCCCTGGTAAAGATCCTACGCTTAGAATAAAAACTATAAAAGATGCAGGAATGTTAAAGATACCTTTTACTACTGGTATTCTTATCGGGATTGGTGAGAGTAAAGAGGATCGAATAAGGTCTTTAAAGATAATCAGAGATTTACATGACAGGTACAACCATATTCAGGAAGTGATCATTCAGAATTTTATACCTAAAAAGGGAACCTTTATGGAGTATTATAATTCACCATCCGTGGAAGAGATAAAAGAGATTTTAAGGATTGCAAGAGGTATTCTTCCAGATGATATCTCGATTCAGATACCACCAAACCTTATCTCGCTTAATTTATTACCTGAATTGATGAGATATGGTGCAAATGATCTAGGCGGGATCTCAACAGTTACTTTAGATTATATAAACCCAGAATCACGCTGGCCGACCGAGAAAGAATTAAAGTATATATTAAAAGATTTTATATTAAAAGAGAGATTACCGATATATCCTAAATTTGTAAAGTATGGATGGTATAGCAAAAAAGTAGGGAGGGTAATTGAAAACTATGCAGACAAAGATGGGTTTAAAAAAAAATGAGATAGATGAACTCATTGATAAAGCTTGGAAAGGCAATTTAGAACGTAACAACGTTATTGCCCTGTATAATGTAAATCCAATAATTTTGTTTCAATTAGCCGATTCTATGAGGAAAAAAGTAGTAGGAGATTATGTAACGTACGTTATTAACCGAAACATAAATTTTACCGATATCTGTATAGATGATTGTGCTTTCTGCTCGTTCAGATATAACGAAGGATACATACTATCTATCGAGGAGATTCTTGCAAAAGCAGATGAAGCAGTAGAACGTGGTGCAACGGAGGTCTGCATACAGGGTGGATTGTTGGAAGGTATGGGATTGGAAGATTATAAACTGATCGTTACATCGATAAAAGATAGGTTCCCTTCGTTACATATACATGCATTCTCGCCGATGGAGGTCTATCATGCTGCAAGAACATCCGAAATGGATTTTAGAGATGTATTAAAAGAACTTAAAAAAGCCGGGCTTGGATCTATGCCTGGAACTGCTGCCGAGATACTCGTCGATAGTGTAAGATCAAAAATTTGTCCACATAAGATATCATCGGATAAATGGGAGGAGATTATTAAAGAAGCTCATAGATACGGGATACCTACCACTTCTACTATAATGTATGGACATATAGAGTCTATAGAAGATAGGATCGATCATATTCTTAGGATAAAAAGGATTCAAAAAGAGACCGGTGGGTTTACCGAATTTGTCTTACTTCCTTTTATGAGTAAAAACAACGCTTTAGGCAGAATAGCAGATAAAAGAAGTGGAATAGATGACATGAAGATGCATGCAATATCAAGAGTTCTTTTATATAATGTTATAAATAATATTCAGGCGTCATGGGTTAAATTGGGTCTTGATATGGCTCAATTAAGCCTTTTGTTTGGTGTAAATGATTTGGGTGGTACTTTAATGGAGGAAAAAATATCGAAATCTTCTGGATCCGAGGTAGGTGAGTATCTCTCACCGGAAGATATGGAAAAACTTATATTAAAAGCTGGTAGGATACCTCGTAGACGAGATACACTCTATTTTATGGTTTAATAATTTTGAAGAGATTTAAAGAATTAAAGATATTCAAAGTTATGCAATCTAACAAGTTGCTTAGATCGATATTGATCCTTACTTTAATAGGTCTAGTTATTGTTGTTATAGGTCTTATCCTGCTCTGGGTTTTTATGCCAGAGGGTGCGACGATATCCGATAGCATTTCCAGTTTAGGGATAGATTTTGAAAGATTGTTACAGTATGGATATCCTGGTCTTTTTTTAATTACACTGATTGCAGGGACTTTTATTCCGATGGGAAGTCCTATTGCAATTGGAATGGCTGGAATGCTCGGTATGGAAAAGATACCAACAGTCTTTTGTGCTGGGTTTGGGTATACCATCGGTATACATATCGATTATTTCTTGGCTAAACTGCTTGGAGAACCTTTTGTTATAAAAAGAGTGTCAGAAGAGACGTATAACGAGATTACAAATTGGTGGAATAAATGGGGTTTTGCTCTTCTCATAATCTTTGCCATCTGGCCTGGTTCTCCTCTTGACCTTGTTGCATTGATCTGTGGATTATTTAGATTCAGATTATGTTATTTTACACCAATAGTATTATTTAATAGTTTTTGGGGTTCGTATTTTTTCGTTTATATCGGGTTATCCGTTGCATCTATATTCGGATGGTAAAAAGATAATTTTATTTATAGCTTTTTATGTGATTGAAATGATAAGGTTTTTATAGTGTTATATAACAACGTATCTAAAATAAAAATAAAAAGGTGATTAAAAGATGGCTGAAGAGTTTCCCTTTGATATAAGTCCGATGTATGAAGGGGAAAGAATAAGAGGAAAAGACTTCTATGTGGAATTGGGTGGGCCTAAGAAACCAGGATTCGAACTTGTACGAGTTGCACCGATGGACGAAGTGGAAGATGGAAAATTTACTTTAATAGGTCCAGACGTACCGGATATACCTGAAGGATCCAGTATCGCTTTTGCACAGATATATAAAGTCGCTGGAGAAAAATTAGAAGAGGCATTAGAAGGCGTTTTAGAGAGGAGAGTTCATGATTTCCAGAATTATATTCAGGGATTCATGCATTTGAACCAGAGATACGATATATGGCTAAGATTAAGTAAAGAGGATGTTAAAAAAGGAGTAACGTTTAAGACGATTGCAGATGCTACTATGATGTTGTTCCGAAACGAATTACCATTTATAGAAAAAATGGAAGCAATTTATATTACAGACGAAGAAAAAGTAAATGAACAGATACATGAAGCAAAAGAGATATATAAAAAGAGGGATGAGAGAACAAAAGGACTTCATGATGAGGATGTCGATACATTTTATGGATGTACTTTATGCCAATCATTTGCACCGACAAGCTGCTGTTGTGTATCTCCAGACAGAATATCCCTTTGTGGAGCGATAACTTGGGCTGATGGAAGAGCTGCAGCTAAAATTGATCCTGAAGGACCAAATTTTGCTATACCTAAAGGAGAATGTATTAATCCGATAACTGGAGAATATACTGGTGTTAGCGATATGGTTAAAGAGAAATCTGGTGGTGCTTATGATCGTATGACTTTACACTCATTCTTTGATGCGCCACATACTTCTTGTGGTTGTTTTGAAGTTATAGGGTTCTATATTCCGGAAGTAGATGGTATCGGCTGGGTGGATAGAGATTTTCCAGGAAAAGCACCAAACGGTCTAACCTTTGCTAACATGGCAGGACAAGCTGGTGGTGGTAAACAGATAGTTGGTTTCCTTGGTGTTGGTATTGGTTATTTTGGTTCTGAAAAATTTATACAGGCAGATGGTGGGTTATACAGGACTGTATGGTTGGCTTCCACACTTAGAAAAAGAATAGAAGAGAATATACCAGAAGATCTAAAAGATAAAATTGCCGATGAGAGCATACCAGACATTGATTCACTAAAGAAGTTTTTATTGAAAGTGAATCATCCTGTCGTTACCGGTGTTATAAGAAAGGTGGATAATAAACAGATTACCGAAGGATGGACACTTAAAAAGATAACAGGAAAAATCAAAAACGATGTTTTAAAATACATAGAAGAGTCCGGCGGGGATATAGATCTAGATGATGTGGCAGATAAATTGGCATTGAGCGAAAAACAGTTCATGCAGGTTGTAGATAAATTGGTTGAAGAAGGATATATAGAGATGTAATTGAACTTGGAGGTGAAAAATAATGGAGAAAAAAAAGTTAAAATTAAAACTTAAAACGCCTAGTAAGGAGAAAAAGACTGAGCCCCCCACAAGTACAACGCAACAAGCTGCAACTCAACAACCAGCTCCTATAGCACCGATGGGCGGGTTTAGTATGCCCCAATCGCAGGCTGTTGAGGGAGGCATTAAGATCATTCTAAAGAATGCTAAGATAGAAATAGGTCAGGTAATCTTAAAAGGCAAAAAAGAGGAGAAAGAAGAGGAATAATCTTTCCTCTTTTCCTTTATTTATACTGTTTAAATTGTTGATAGGTAGATTACATGACGAAGATAGTTGCTATATCAGGGAAAGGTGGGACGGGTAAAACGATATTATCTGCCATGCTGATAAGATATCTTATTGATACTAGAAATAATAAGAGTATTTTGGCAGTAGATGCCGATCCTGATGCTAATTTATCTAACGAATTAGGTGTTAAAGTAGATAAGACTATTGGTGACATAAAAGAGTATATGGAGCGAAATAAGATCGATATTCCTGGAGATAAGATGTTACATTTCGAAGCTAAGGTAATGGAGTCTTTGGTAGAAGAGAAAAATTTTGATTTTCTCGTTATGGGCAGGTCTGAAGGTCCTGGATGTTATTGTTATGTAAACAATCTTCTTAGAGAGGCTATCTCTAATTTAGTAGATAACTATGACTATGTAGTTATAGATACAGGTGCAGGATTGGAACATTTTAGCAGGCAGGTAATAAAAGATATCGATACTCTTTTGATAATAACGGATCAATCCAAAAATAGTATTAATACCGCACGAAGTATAAAAGAGATTAGTGATGAGCTAAATTTGAATATAAAAAATATATACATTGTTGCAAATAAAGTATCTAACAAAAGTGTCGTTGATTTGATCAAGAAATATGCATCTGAGATTTCTTTAGAACTTATTGGAGCATTACCTTTAGATGACAACATCGTTAATATAGATCTAAATGGTAAGACGATATTTGAGATACCAAAAGAGTCTCCTATATACAAAGAGGTCATACAGATTGCAAAAAAGATCGGATTGCCATAATTTATTGATTATGTATAAAAATTATTTTATAAAGAGGGAAAATAAATGTCAGAGAATAAAGATCTAAGTTTAAGCCTTAAAGATATCCAAAATATGCTGGATAACTATGGGGTAGAAGAATTAAAAGATATTAAGATAGAAGGGGATCTGGAGATCGAGGTAGAGCCATTATCAGGAGGGGTTAGTATCACACCTGAGATGCTACAATCGATGGTCGTTGCAAACGAGGCTAAACAGGCAGTTTATCATATATCCAATCTCTTTAAAATGTTTGGATTATCTCTATCATTTCAAGATATATCTACGATACCAACGCCTGTTCAAGCCCCTGTTACAGAAGAAGTCCTAAAACCAAGGTTTAAGCCGTTAGAAAACCTAATAGCGAAAAAATTCAATGTTAGCAAAGACGAATGGAGATTAAAGGTAGAAGAGATAACGTTAGGTGCAACAAAGACAGATGGCGGGACAAGAGGCAACGTTATAAAGATAGGCGGAGAGCAGGCAATGCCGTTCTATTGTTGGGATGGCAATATTCCCAACAGACCCGTAGTAGCTTTAGACGTGTTCGATATGCCTATTTCTCTTGCTAAAGCTGTAAAAGTTCATTATGAAGATGTTGTGCATGATCCAGGGGATTGGGCTAGAAAAGCCGTCAAAGACTACAAAGCGGATATGGTGACGATCCATCTTATCAGTACAGATCCTCTTATAAAAGATACACCGGCAAAAGAGGCTGCTAAGGCTGTTGAGGAGGTTTTACAGGCTGTAGATGTTCCAATTGTGATAGGGGGGTCTGGAAATCCAGATAAAGATCCAGAAGTCTTAGAAAAAGCTGCAGAAGTAGCAGAGGGAGAAAGGTGTCTAATTGCCTCGGCAAACTTGGATATGGATTGGGAGAGGATTGGGAACGCTGCCAAGAAATACGGTCATAATATCCTATCATGGACGCAACTAGATATGAACAACCAGCGAGAACTGAACAGAAAATTATTAAAAGTGGTTGAAATGCCTAGAGATCGGATTGTGATCGATCCAACAACTGCTGCGCTTGGTTATGGTCTTGATTATGCTTATACAAATATGGAGAGGATACGTCTTGCTGCATTAGGCGGCGATGATGAGTTAAGTTTCCCAATGTCTTCAGGAACGACCAACGCTTGGGGGGCAAGAGAGGCATGGATGATAAATTCGCCAATGCCTGAAGATTCTGATTGGGGTCCGAGAGAGTTCAGAGGTCCTTTGTGGGAGATATATACAGGGCTGCCTCTTGCCATTGCAGGGGTTGATTTGTTTATGATGATGCATCCTTTATCCGTCCGTGTTCTTAAGGAGACAACACAGACGCTTCTTGGTATGATAGAGGGCGAAAAAGTAGATATCTCAAATTGGATAAAGGAGGTATAAAGATGAAGGTACAGAGTCCGTTAGAGGTTTATAATTATCTTCCAGGTACCAACTGTAAGGAGTGTGGAGAGGAGACATGCATGGCATTCGCTTCTAAGCTTATTGATCGTTCTAAAACGTTAGATATGTGTAAAGAGATCTTAGACGAGGCTTATAAAGAAGAGTATGAAAAATTAGAAGATATGCTTTCTCCTGAGATAAAGGAGATAATTATTGGTGTTGGGGATAAAGCTGTGAAGGTTGGTGGTGAAGATGTCTTATACAGGCACCAGTTAACCTTTTATAATCAACCACCGTTTGCATATGACGTAACAGATGTAATGAGTGAGAAAGAGATCACAGAACGAGTAAATTTTGTTAACAATTACAAAAAATTCTACGTTGGCAATTTTTTAAGACTGGATATGATTGCAATACGTAGTGTCTCAGATGATCCTGAAAAGTTTAAAGAATGCGTTAAAAAGGTAAAGGATCTGACAGAGTTACCTATCATACTTATGTCTTTCAATCCGGATGTTTTAGATGCTGGGTTGGAGATTATTAAGGATAGAAGACCTCTTGTATATGCAGCAAACGAGGATAACTGGCAGAAGGTTGCAGAACTTATAGATAAATATAAAGTACCGGTCGTATTGTTCTCGCCAGATCTAGACAAACTATCGTCTCTAGCGAAAACGTTTGTTGAAATGGGGATGGATGAGCTTGTACTTGATCCAGGTACTTATCCTTCTGGAAAACAGTTAATGGGCACATTTGAGAGGTTTATCAAACTAAGACGAAGTGCTATCAAAGATGGTAACAAAGATGTGGCGTTTCCACTCATAGGCATACCGGCGATCTCTTCATTGATAAGCAAGGATAAAGATGAGTTTGAACAGGCTGTCTCCGAATCAATATTGACGATATTAGAGATTTTAAAGTATGGCGATCTATTGGTATTTCATAATATCGCACCTTACGCCATCCTACCGGCTATCCATCTAAGATTTAACATATACACAGACCCGAGATCTCCTGTACAGGTTGATGCTGGTTTATTCAAGATGGGCAATCCAGACGAGAATTCTCCTCTCTTCCTGACAACAAACTTTGCACTTACATACTTTACAGTGAAGAGCGATCTGGAGTCTAATAATATAGATTCTTATCTTCTAGTAGTAAACACAGACGGTATCGGCGTGGAGGCATCGGTTGCTGGTGGCCAGTTGAATACTGGCAAGATAAAAGATGCTATAGAGACTACGAAAGCAAAAGAGGTGATAAAACATAATACTTTGGTACTCCCAGGGCTTGCTGCTAGATTATCTGGTGCAACGGAGGACGAAACAGGTATGAAAGTTTTGGTAGGTCCGACTGATTCTGGTAGAATAGCCAAATGGATGGAAGATCACTGGGAATCAGATAAATGATCTTTTATCTATTTTAATTTTTTATCTTTTAATATAGGGGTGAATTTTTGAAGATTGCAATAGCAGGTAAGGGTGGTGTTGGAAAGACTACGTTGGCAGGAGTTTTGGCAAGATTATTCGGGGAGGATGGATACTCTGTTATAGCGATAGATGCAGATCCTGATATGAATCTCGCCTCTTCAATAGGGATTAAAGATATACCAACGCCTATAATCGAACATAAAAAACTTATAGAGGATAGAGTGGGTGTAAAAGGAGGAATTTATAAACTTAATCCCAAAGTGGATGATATAATCGATAGATACAGTACAGAAGGACCAGATAATATAAGACTCCTCGTAATGGGGACAGTTAAAAAAGGAGGCTCTGGGTGTTATTGTCCTGAGGCAGCCTTTTTAAGAGCCCTAATGCGGCATACTGTTACTAAACGGGATGAGATAATTATTATGGATATGGAGGCTGGAATAGAACATCTTGGGAGAGGGGTGGCAGAGAGTGTCGATGCGATGATCGTAGTTGTTGAACCAGGAAAACGCGCAATTGAGACAGCAGAAAGGGTAAAACAATTAGCAAGTGATATAGGTATAAAAAATGTTTTTGCGGTAGGAAACAAAATATCTAATAAAGATGAGGAAAAATTTATAGAAGAAAGCCTTTTTAATTCAGGAATAACACTATTAGGCACGATTCCATTTGATTTAGAGCTAATTAAGGCAGATAGGGAAGAAATTTCAATTTTAGATTTTAATTCTGATTCTAAGATTATAAAATCTATACAACATATAAAAGAGAGGTTACAAGAGAGGTTACCTGTTGAAAATAGGAGTAATTAAAAGAGGAAAATACGGATCACGTCTTATAGATACTTTAAAAAACCATTCCCCATTTGATGTAGTCTCTATTGAGGTACAAGAGGATCTACCCTCGTTTATCGATTATCCTGAAGATTATATAGATAAAGATCTTGGGTTCTTCAGAGATTCTGATCTAATAATCTCGTTTGCTTTACATATCGATCTAGACTTATATATTGCAAAATTGTGTGCAAAAAATAATACCGAGTTGCTAATTCCTGGAGAGGAGAATGTTTGGCATTCTGAAAGATCTGCTTTGGTAAAAGAGCTGAAAAAAACAGGTGTCACGTTTGCATTTCCCAGGATCATGTGTATGCTTGGTGAGAAGAGTTCTCCTGTATTAGGGGAATATTCTAAACTATTTGGTATACCTATATTCAAATGTAAGATCGAGAACGGACGGATAGTATCCTGTAAGGCGATTAAATCTGCTCCATGCGGAGCGTCTTATTTTGTAGCTAAAAATATTCTTGGTTGTTCTGTAGAAGAGGCTCCGCAACAAGCGGCATTATTTGCTCAATATTATCCTTGCCGAGCACCAAGAGGTTACAATTATGTTGCTAATGAAGTAGAAGGGATACATCTGGCCGGAGAAGTTCATAAAAAAGCTATGGAGGATGCAATAAAAGATGAAAAAAGATAATTTTGAGGAAGATAAGACTATAAAAGAGATCAAAAAGAAGAAAATGGAGGAAATTATGAAAAAAATCAGTGAACAAGAAGAGTATAAATATTTAGACAAACCTGTCATAGTAAATGAGAAAAATTTCAACGAATTTATTTCTAAGTATCCTAACGTGATGATAGATTGCTGGGCTGAATGGTGTGGACCATGCAGGATGGTTGCTCCTATTATAGATGAGTTGGCTAAGGAATATCGTGGAAGAGTGGTCTTTGGAAAGCTTAATACCGATGAAAATAGCAGACTGGCAATGAAGTTTGGAATAACGGCGATACCAACATTTTTATTCTTTAAAGATGGAAAAAAAGTAGATACAATGATCGGCGCCCTTCCAAAAGAGGCATTTGAGCAGAGACTGAAAAAAGTCTTTATTCTGTCTTAAGCTTACCGACCGCTTCTTCTATATCAATATTCCCGTATTGAGATATGACTGTATTCAATTGGACGGTATCTCCTGTAACTCTTCTTCCGCAAACCATCTTTCTTTTTCTTTCACCTTTTCTTTTCTGTTTATATCCAACTCCATTCTTCCTGAACAGCACTTTTTTCTTATCCCCACCAGGCAAATCTGCCCGCATTGGAGTTCCGTCTTTATTTGATCCGCCGGTTACCCTTAATTTGTATCCTTTTAATCCAATCTTACTGCCATCAAACTCTTTTCCTATCTCTAAACCCAAAAATACGTTCTCAGTATCTATCTGATACGCCCTTCCTGTATTTTTATCCGATATTACTAATTTAATTTTTGTCATAATTATACACTCTCTTTTAAAGATTTTTGATTTGCTATCTCTTATTTAGCCCAAAAAGGGTTATCTTTTCTTTTTAAACTGATAAATTGGTTAAAAGCCTCGATTTCATCTGCTGATAATTTATCGTACAATTCTTCTTCTATTATTTTCGCATGTTTTTCTGGTATATCGACGTACAATGTATCTCTCTCTTTTATATGCCTCCCTACTATCACGGATTCTATAGATATTGCAACCTCTTGATTCTTCCCTGCAATTTTCAAATTCTCATTCTTATCCTGTATCTGTTTAATTTTTCCGGAATATTTTCCAGCTTTGTTTATTAATGTTACTCCGGTCTTTATACTACCTGCTAACACTTTTACACCCACTATTGCTGGCTTGCTACTTCTGAATATACAGTTAGGCAATATTTCAATGATACCAGGTTTGACGATAGCTTCAACCTTTTCTTGCTCCTTAATTTTTTCTTGCTCTTCTATCCATTCTGTATATTCATCTATAAGTTGATAGATTACATCTCCAGTGAACACCTTCACATTAGATTGTTTTAAATATTCGCTTGCGTTTGGTAGTATATCTACGTTGAAACCGATTATAACCGCATAAAGGTCGTTTTCTACTATATCCGCCTCAATTATATCTCGTTTTGAGATGTTACCCAGGTTTGCCATCTTAATAGATATGTTTTTAGCACTCAACTCGTTAATAATCGCATCAAGGCTTCCTATCGTATCTGCTTTTACTATTACTCCATCTTTATCAGTACTGATCATTATCTTTTCTAATCTTGCATCTATCTCTTTTTTTATCTCATCTACGCTTCTTTCATCAGAGACAACCATTATAGGAGATCCTGCCATGGCATTTTCCAAATTTGGGGCAACAATCTTTATACCAGCAGCTGCATTGACTTTTTTAACGTTCTTAAATTTTTTTTCAAACCTTATATCGGTCCCAGGTTCTGTCTTTAACAAAGCCCTCACTTTCGTCTCTATAAATACATTATCTCTCCCACTAAGTATGATCGTATCGCCTATCTTTAGCTCACCATCATATATTATCGCATTTATAGTAGTTCCTAATCCTTTTTCCTCTTTTACCTCTACTACGACACCCTCTGCTGGACCCTCTGGATATATCTTAAGACTCTCCTCTAAAAACCGTTGTGCAAGACCAACCAAAACAAGAAGTAGATCGGCAACACCTTCTCCTGTTTTTGCACTTATAGGAACCACACAAATATTCTTACTAAAATCCCTTATCTTATCGAATCTATCAGCACTGAATTGGTAATCGTAGAGCTGACCTATAAGCATATACAGACTATCATCTAATAATTTTCTGCTAGATTCCGATTGTTTATCGTACGAATCGAGAAACTTTGCATTTTTATATGGCCTCCATCCTTCTATCTTATCTATTTTATTAGCAGCAACAACAAACGGAGTTTTATAATTTCTTAGGATGTTTAGGGATTCTATAGTTTGAGGTTTAAATCCTTCCGTTATATCCACAACAAGAATAGCTAAATCTGCCAAAGCACCTCCTCGATTTCTAAGTGTAGTAAATGCATGATGACCGGGTGTGTCTATAAAAAGAAGACCTGGAACCTTATAATGCAATTTTACTCCACATAAGTCTTTTATAATCTTGATAGGGATCTCTGTGGCACCAATATGTTGAGTTATAAATCCAGCCTCCTTACTCTGTATACTACTTCCTCTTATCTTGTCAAGTAGGGAAGTCTTCCCATGATCAACATGGCCTAAAACACAGACGATAGGAGTTCTTATAACATATTTGGATCTATTCATAAAGCCAATCTTCATCGATTCTTCTATAATTGATCATCTCTTTTTTTGAAAAATGTTGTTCTATCTCTCGTTTTGCAGATTCGTGTGAATCTGACGCATGAATAACATTTCTGCCGAGATCTATCCCATAATCTCCTCTTATAGTTCCTGAAGCAGCATCTTTTGGATCTGTCTTTCCAACCATAGACCTAACGATTGATACTGCACCTTTTCCCTCGATGACCATTGAGACAACAGGACCAGATGTTATAAAAGAGATAAGGTTTTTATAAAAATTTTTGTCTTTATGTTCTGCATAATGCTCCTCCGCCTCTTTTGTCGTCATTTGATACATCTTTAATCCTTTTATCTTCAATCCTTTCTGCTCAAATCTCTGAATAATTTTGCCAACTATACATCTCTGCACTCCATCAGGCTTTATCATAACAAATGTCTCTTCTAAACCGTTTTTTTCTTCACCCATTTTACTTTCCTCGGAACTCTGCCTAATTTTAGCATATTTTTTTGGCATTTTTTTGAACAAAAACGAAGCACGGTCCCATTGTTCTTTACGTAAACTTTCCCTTTTCCTATAGGTATTTTCGCCTCGCAAAAATTACAATTAAACTCTTCTGTCATATTATAAAACCTCAAAACATATCAATCGAGAATTCTTAATCCCCGATGTATTAGGTAGTAAAAAAGAATAACGAATCTAATTTAATCTATCTATTTTATCGAAAGTTTTTTTGCCTCTCTTGATGACTCCATTAAAATCAGAATATCTCCTACCTTCACTCGCCCAAGAACGTTTCTAGTTATCATCCGTCCTTTGTTAGGACCATCTAATACTTTACATCTTACTTGAATTGCTTCCCCATGCGTTCCTGTCCTACCTACAATTTCTATCACTTCTGCCATCGCTCCCTCATCTGCCATATCTCATCACTTTAAAGATTTTATTTTTTTTATTAATCTATCCAGCGCATCTCTGCTCTTAACCAGATCGATGATCGCTGCGGTTGCAGTAGGTACAGTTAATCCACAAGCGTTACCTAGCTCATTTTTATTTTTAATGTAAATATACGGAACTCCTTTTTCCTCACAGAGCAGAGGGATATGTGCGACTATCTCCTCTGGTTTCACATCTTCGCTTATGTAGACTAATCTTGCCATTCCTCTCTCAATAGATTTTGTAACCTCGTTTGTACCTTTTTTAATCTTGCCCGTATCTTTCGCCTCGGCCAGTATATCCAACGATTCTTTCTCCAACTCTACAGGAACATCAAATCTAACAAATATTGGTCTTACCATTTTTTAAAACCTCTTTCAAGTCATATTAAATATGCTCTCATTATTCATTGGTATGAAAACCTTCCAAAATCAAAGTTTTAATCCTGCATAGCATAAATGATAAATGTCGCTCTTTGCGACATACCTTTATACTACACAAGATTAAAAAACATGTATCTTCTCATTTATATACTTTTTTCCTATCTCTCTGATTTAAGAACTTAAAAATTTATCTATTGCCCTCGCTGCCTTTTTTCCAGCACCCATCGCAGATATCACGGTTGCTGCCCCTGTTGTGATATCTCCACCTGCATATACCTTATCTATGGAAGTTTTTCCGTTATCATCTACTACGATAGTTCCTTTCTTAGATATTTTTAATCCCTTGGTATTGTCAGGTATCAACGGATTGGGCGTGTTTCCAATGGCAACAACTACCGTATCCACATCCATCAAGAATTCTGACCCTTTTATAGGGACAGGTCTTCTTCTTCCGCTCTCGTCTGGTTCTCCTAACTCCATCTTGATGCATTCAATCTGTTTTACGTTGCCTTTCTCGTCACCTATATATCTAACAGGATTGGTAAGAATATGGAACTCTACCCCCTCCTCTTTCGCATGTTCTACCTCCTCTTTTCGGGCAGGCATCTCTTCTTCGGTTCTTCTATAGATTATCATCGATCTCTCAGCACCTGCTCTAAGCGCGCATCTTGATGCATCCATAGCAACGTTTCCTCCTCCTATCACGGCAGTTACTTTACCTACTTTGATAGGAGTATCGTATTCCGGAAACTTGTAAGCCTTCATCAGATTTATTCGAGTTAAAAATTCGTTCGCTGAATAGATACCATTGAGATTTTCTCCTGGTATGTTCATAAACATGGGCGAACCTGCCCCAGATCCTACAAATACCGCATCATACTCGTCTATTAATTCATCCATACCTATCGTCTTTCCTACTACTACGTTTGTCTCTATATTAACACCTAATTTTTTGATATACTCTACTTCTCGATCTACTATACTCTTAGGAAGCCTGAACTCTGGAATTCCGTATCTAAGCACCCCGCCTGTATCGTGTAGAGCCTCAAATATCGTTACATTATATCCTAGTTTTGCTAAATCTCCTGCTGCGGTCAGACCCGCTGGCCCAGATCCTATTATAGCAACTTTTTTATCTTTTTTCTTTAAAGGATCGACTGATTGTTTTTTCACAGAATAATCCACAACAAACCTTTCTAATCTACCTATAGATACAGGATCTCTCCCTTTTCCTTTACCAAGCCGACAATATTTTTGACATTGTTGTTCTTGCGGACAGACCCTTCCACATATTGCAGGAAGGTTGTTCTTCTCTCTGATTATGTTTAAGGCGTCTTCCATCCTTTCTTCTCTTATACATTTGATAAAAGCCGGTATGTCGATCTCTACAGGGCAACCATCGATACATATCTCTTTACCCTCCTCTCTTTTACATTGAAGACATCTTTCTGCCTCTTTTATAGCAACCTCCATATCATAACCGAGAGCAACCTCATCAAAGTTTTTTATCCGCTCTTTTGGATCTTGTTGCGGCATTGGATAAGAGAGCTTAGGGATCTTTTTTTTACCATCAGCCATTTTTTAGCCCCTCTAAAGATACCTTCTCTTCTTCAAGAAATCTTTTGTTTCTCGCGATAAGATTATCAAAATCTACCTGATGCGCATCAAAATCCGGTCCGTCTACACAGGCAAACATTGTATTTCCTCCAACTTGTACCCTACATCCACCGCACATACCTGTACCATCTATCATGATCGGATTGAGGCTTACTATCGTCTTTATTCCATACGGCCTTGTAACATCGGCGACGACTTTCATCATAATGATAGGACCTACAGCCATCACGATATCTATCTTCTTTCCATCATCTATTAACTCTTTCAAGACATCGCTGACGAAACCTTTCCTACCTTTTGTCCCATCATCGGTCGTTATATAGAACTCATCACTCATTTTTGATATCTCTTCCTCAAATATCATCAGATCTTTTGTTCGAGATCCAACGATAGAGATTACGTAATTGCCTGCCTTTTTAAACGCTTTGATCTCAGGATATATCAATGCTATACCGACTCCTCCACCTATACACACGACAGTGCCATAATTTTTTATCTCAGTCTCTCTCCCTAACGGTCCTACCACATCTAGGATTTTATCGCCCTCATTGAGCATACCAAGCTTCTTAGTTGTCTTTCCTACCTCTTGTACCACGATTGTTATAGTACCATTCTCAACATCGCTATCAGTTATAGTTACAGGTATCCTCTCACCATGATCATCAATCCTTAATATCACAAAATTTCCCGGTTTAGCATTTTTTGCGATCAATGGTGCTTCTATCTCAAATAACTTTATATTTTCAGCCAATGTTTTCCTTTTTTTGATATCATAATTCTTCATTTTAGATCTAGGATCTCTTTTGCCTTGTTAAATGCATATTTATAATCAAATATTCCTTTCTTAGCATCTTTGGCAGCCTGTAACATGGCGATCTCTACCTTGTATTTCAAATCTCCAACTGCCAACGCACCCAAACCGTATATCCCAGGAACAATCTCTTTTCCATCAGAAGAAAGCTCTAATCCTTCTATACCTAATGGTGGGTTTGCATTTACATCGGCTACTACTTTACATCTCTCTAATTTCCCTAACATCTCTTTATTGACCAGACATACACCTGCTTTGCCTGTCGCGATGACCACATCGGCATCTTTTATAGATTCCAATATCTCATCATCGTTTGAAGCCTGAACTCCTTTCATCTTGAAACCTGACTCTTTTTCTAGTTCACCAACAATCTTCTCTGCTCTTTCCTTTTTCCTTGATGTAATAACTACCTCTGCACCTTCTGATGCACAAATCATCGCGGCTAATTGTCCCACTTGACCTGTACCTGCTAAGATAACGACTTTTAATCCTTTAAGGCTATAATTATTCTTTACTAATAATTTCTCTATCTTAGCAACGAGTGCGGATGCAGTCGTATGTCCTCCTCTCGGATCTACGATTACTGCTATCTCAAACGGGGGAAAGAGCGTCTTTTTTATATTTGTCAGGATTTTTTTTGCCTCTTCGTCGTCTTTACCGCCGACGAATATCGTAGTATGTGCAACACCTTTTACTCCTCTTGGAAACATAGCATCTTGTGTTAATGTTATAGCACTCTCAGCGGTTACTTTTGCGTATGGTACTACTATATCGAAACCTGCATCGTACGATATCAGTATGTCAAAAGGTGTTGTATATTCATCCGTGTCGAACAGTAGTAATATATTTTTCATTTTAGATCACTTGGATTTCAAGAACTTCTTATCTCAATATAAATTTTTCTAATGATGAAACTTAAAACAAAAATTTATATAATCTGTTGTTGTAATGTTAAATTATACTACAGCCATACATGGGAATGGAATTGAGATGCCTGTTATTCTTAACTTCTCAGTATAGAGGATATACCGAGGTTATAAGAGGACATTGCCAAAAGAGATAGGTAATACGTCTGATAGGAGCAGTAAGCTTATAAAGCGAGTGCTTGGTGATACATAAGATGAGACCAGATATCTCTTTTTCTCATATTTAATCCTATTTTATGATATCCGTCTGCTTGATTAACAGTTTATATGCTTCTGGAACTCTATCTGTTAAGGAATAATTCTCTTTTCGTATCTCTTTCAAAAGGTCTATATCAAGATCGGCAGTAACGACTTCTTCCTTATTCTCATCTGTTGAATACTTTAATATCCCCCATGGTGCAACGATAAGACTTCTTCCGACAATTTTAAGCCCTGTGATAGACTTACCGATTCCTCCAGCCTTTATTATATAATAACTGTTGTCATAGGCACGAGATATATATAATGCTCTTCTTGCGTCTTTAGTTGGATCAGTATCTCTGTAAAATGATACTACCGGATTTAATACAATATCTATATTCATTAATCCTAATATCCGGCACATCTCTGGATACAATACGTCAGCACAGACTAAAACCCCGATACGTCCGATCGAACTCTCAAATGCATTTATCTCTCTACCTGGAGTTATGCCTAATGCTCTTTCCCCTCTTGTGGGGTGTATCTTTACCTGTTTCCCTATCAAAGATCCTTTTTCATAAATATAAGCTATGTTATAATATCTTTCTTCTATCTCTTCTAAAACGTTACCTAATATTATTATTCCATATTTTTGAGAGATATCTTTTAAAAAACTCAATGTATCTTCTTTATTTTCATCTAACGTTTTTAAAAAATTGCTATCCATCGAAAAATATTCTGGAAGACATATTATATCTGAATTTTTGGATATTGCTCTTTCTATAAGTTTTTCTATCCTTTTAAAATTCTTCTTTACTTCTTTATCCTTTTGTACTTGTATTGCAGCTGCTTTGATCAACGTTATACCTCCTCTTAATTAAGACTATTACTATAACAGAAAAATTATAGTAATATTTTATATAGTTTTAAATTAGATAATAAAGATTAAAGATAGAATGAGGCTAAATATATGGAAAAAGATAAAAAAACAGATCTGTTAGAAAAAGGAGCTATAGTTCAGAGGGATTATGAGACGTACGCAGTTGCTCCTCACCTGCCAGGAGGCATATGTGATCCCCAAACTTTAAGAAAGATTGCAGATGTTGCAGAAAAATACAATGCCAAAGCATTAAAGTTGACATCCGCTCAACGGATTGCTATTGTTGGTATATCTGAGAACGATATAGATAAAGTATGGAAAGAGCTTGATATGCCACCAGGGCATGCTGCCGGATTATGTGTGAGAAGCGTAAAATTCTGCCCTGGAACCACATTTTGTAAAAGAGGAAAACAAGATTCTGTAAAGTTAGGTATAGAGCTCGATAAAAGATATCATGGAATCAGCATGCCCGCCAAATTTAAGATAGGCGTCTCTGGTTGTACAAACTGTTGTGGAGAATCAAGAATCAAAGATTTAGG
The DNA here is from genome assembly GCA_004212075.1 of Candidatus Methanoliparum thermophilum. Taxonomy (GTDB): domain Archaea; phylum Halobacteriota; class Methanoliparia; order Methanoliparales; family Methanoliparaceae; genus Methanoliparum; species Methanoliparum thermophilum. Next base: position 114,253 of record RXIF01000006.1, on the reverse strand, counting down.
CTTTATAGGTAGGCCTAATGGATGGGAAGTTGTTGTTGGAGGATCTGCTGCCGCATCGCCAACGATAGCACAGACGTTAATGAAAGACTTAACCAATGATGAAGCGTTAGAGCTTGCCGATAAAGTGATAAACTATTATAAAAATTCCGATACGAAACAAAGGTTGGGAAAATATATAAACAAGATAGGATTTGATAAATTCAAGGAAAATGTACTCAAGGGATGAAACGTAAATCTTATAGATATTGCTGTTTACTTCTCGATTTTATTTTTGTTATTCCTTCTTTATTAAAATCGAATAACACTCCTTCTTCGTCTCCTTTTTTAACTATAAATTTTTTATCTTTTGTAACGTTACCTATCTTCTTGGAAGACATTGTAGTCTCCTCGAAGAGGGAGATTACCTCATCCGTATTCTGTTTTTTACAGGTTACTACAAATCCTATACCTCCTACTGGATAGAGATTAAGCCATTCTTCTAGGCTAAATCCTTTGGGTATAGGTATCTCATCGAGATCGACGATAGCACCCATATCACTTACTTCAAGCAACATGCCGGTTGTACCTAGTATTCCGGGATTACTCAGATCCTTTCCTGCTGTTACCAACCTTCTTTTACCGAGAACGCTCATAACTTCTATCTGTTTTTTTAAAGTATCGTTATCCCTCTGAGTCACTGTATCCCAACATAAAGGACAACTAGGGTATCTTCTTCCGTTTAAATCGATTGCTACAATTATATCGTCATTAGGAGATGCAGTATGGCTATATATAACAGAATCTTTATCTGCTATTCCGACTATCGCAACAACTATCGAATTGTATGAAGTATCTGGGTGCGTATGCCCTCCAACTACAGGTATTTTTAATTTCGCTATTGCATCTCTCATTCCTCTTAATATCTCCAAGCAGGTATTTTCTAAATGCATAGATAGAATATCTACCATAGCAAGTGGTTTTCCGCCCATAGCGCATATATCATGTATATTAACGAGTATTGCACAGTATCCAGACCAGTATGGATCTTTCTTTATAAGATCTTCCATAATACCGTCTGCAGAAATAAGGATAACTTCTTTACCATGATCTAAAACGGCGGCATCCTCTCCAAACGAGGCTATTATCAATGGAAAATTGGATATATCGTTCAAATAGTTTGTGATAAAACCAATACTCTTCTTTCTTTTTATTCCTCTGAATTCTTTTATCTCTTTTATAAGGTCGTCTAATCTCATCTTTGTCATCTATTCTTAAATGGTTAAATATATATATTTATTGCTATATCGAATATTTATTGCTATATCGAATATAAGTTTTAAGCCAAGAATCGTATTATCAGGAAGGGATGCTCTATAAAAATAGAGGTTGAGAAGAGTATAGAATAATGAAAAGCGGGTAAAGATCGGCATCTCTTTTATGATATGCTCACAAGGATAAACCGAACTGAGATAAAGGCTTTAGACTATCTGTCAATAGATCTATTAAATTGTTCGATACGGCAGTTTTAACCCCCTCCACCACAAACCTCATCAGAGATTTTTGATAAATCCATCTTCTTCTCCTCCTCAAGTTTTGTCTTTATCTCTGATAAAGATAGATCATTCTTTTCTGCACTTTCTTTAATGCTAGCCTGTTTTAACAGGTCCGTAATATAGTATAATCCGTTGTCAAGTAATGCCCATTTTCTTCCACTTTTCTCTTTTATTTCTTTAACAACACCTTTAGTGCCTGTATTAGCATAGATTACTACATCACCAATCTCTACCATCTTGCCACCTCTTTATTCTGTTCTTTATTCATATTTATATCTATTATTCTAATTGTATTTATAAGTTTTTGTTTAGAAATAAAAAGAATTAAGCATATAAAAAATATTATAGAAATCTATTTATAACAGAATAAACAAAATAAAAAACGTATAAAACTATACGGGGGTGGGGTGTTGGAATCATTTGTAAGAGAAGCGTTTAAACAAAACAAGAGTGAAATTACCGAATCGGGAATAGATGGTAATATTATAGAGGATACCGGTGATAAAAGTATAAAAGAATACATGAAAAAGCCGAGAATTGTAGTTGTAGGTTGTGGTGGTGCTGGAAACAATACAATAAACAGATTATATAGTATGGGAATTAAAGGAGCAGATGCTATAGCGGTTAACACTGATGGAATACATCTAAACGCTATAAAATCAGATCGGAAGATACTTATAGGCAAAAAGTTGACAAAAGGGTTAGGTGCAGGAGGATTTGTTGAAATCGGTGAAAAAGCTGCGGAATTATCAAGAGATGACTTTGAAAAGATATTTACGGATGTAGATCTTGTCTTTTTGACTGCAGGAATGGGTGGAGGAACCGGTACTGGTGCCTCTCCAGTAATAGCAGATGTTGCAAAGAGGATGGGAGCAATTGTGGTAGCAATGGTATCAGCACCATTTATGGTTGAAAGAGCAAGAAGAAACGTGGCAAAGAATGGGATTGAAAATCTAAGACAATCCGCTGATACGGTTATAGTATTGGATAATAACAAACTTTTGGATTATGTGCCGAATCTTCCTCTTGATCAATCATTCGCAGTTATGGATTGTTTGATTGCAGATACTATAAAGGGATTAACAGAGACTATTACACAGCCTTCTTTGATCAATCTTGATTTTGCAGATGTTAAGACGATAATGAACTGTGGCGGATTGGCAGTAATGCTTGTAAACGAGATAGAGAGACAAAGAAGGTCTGTGGGATCGACCAAACAGATCGTTGGTCATCCTCTTCTTGATGTAGATTATACAGGAGCAAAAGGATGTCTATTACACCTAACTGGAGGAAAAGATATGACATTAAGAGAGGCGGAAGAAATAGCAGACTTGGTTACCTATTCGATAGATGATAATGCAAATATAATCTGGGGTGCAAAGGTAATGGATGATTTTGATGGAAAGATAAGGGTACTCGCCATAATGACAGGTATTTCATCCGATCAAGTAGTGCCTGACAAAAAGTCTTCAGATGAGATTAGGGATTTAGATTTAGATAGCTCTTATAAAAATCAAAACAGAAGTAGAAGAGCAGACGGATCGATAGAGTGGTTATAACTTATAAAACCTTATAAAATATTTTAATTTTACCCTTTTTTTATATCTAATAAGAGATTACAAGATTGACATATCTCTCCAATACAAGGTGATTTGCATATCTTACATCTTTTCAGGTTCTTTTCGCCATATTTTACTCTTAAAAGGTCTTCTAACTCATAAAAAGATTTCATTATTGCATATCTTGTACCAGGATGCCTTTCTTCAAGATTTTTTATAATCTGCCTTACCTCGAATCTCATCGCCTCGTTAATATATGGACAACGCTCTTTTTTTGTGGGAAGATCTTTCAACTTGGCATATAATACTACTTCCTCTTCAGGAATGCTGTTTAATGGTTTTAATCTTGGTATAAGTCCTTCTTGAACTTTAGATGGCAAAAATCTTGCAAGTCTTTCTATATCACCTCTAATAAGATTCAATAGAATGGTTTCCGATTCATCGTTCAAATTATGTCCTGTTACTAAGACCGTGGCATTTTCTTCTAATGCTAACTCGTTAAGCAGCTTTCTCCTCAAAACGCCACAAAAACTACAAATTCCTTTCTCTCGTTTCAAGGAAGCGATCTCATCTGTAGTATATCCAAAATATTCCTTAAAGCTGGCTATCCTCTGTTCGATACCCAATCTTTTCGTTAATAATTTAGAATTCTCAATAGATCTGTCTCTATATCCAGTTATACCCTCGTCTATGGTTATAGCAACTATCTCTAAATTTTTCCAATTTTTAAATACATTTTTGATTGAATAAAGCGCCACAGAGCTATCTTTTCCACCACTTAAGGCTACAGCTATCTTATCTCCTTTATTAATCTTTTTTTTTCTTATTGTCTTTCTTATTCTTCGTTCTACATCTTCTTTAAAGTGTTTCTGACACAGATGCATTCCTGAATATCTTTGGAAATAAAACGATTCGTAAGAACACTTATTACATCTTATCATATCGAACCGATATGCTTCACGCAGGCAAGACAATCTAAAGACTTATCTTCTCTTGAGGAAGGACCAAATAAATCTGCTCATGACACGTGCCGCCCTGATCGTAGAGGGGTATACAGGTATACCAGCTTTGAGAAGTCTTTCTTGCACATCATGAACAAACGGTGCCACCTCTGGATCGCCACTTGAACGCACCACCACAACGAGAGGTTTATCTATACTCTTTTTCTCTTCGATGATGGTATCGATCAGCATATCTACCATTACGTTTGTTCCACGGTAGAGCCCAAAAGCTACCGTAGTGTATACAAAAAGAAAATCAATTCCTTCATAGTCAGCCAACGTCTTGAGAGCTCTAGAAAAGATGTCTAGATTCCATCCTGAGGTTGACAAGTCTACTGGATTTCGTACACTCGTTCCTGGATCTACCTCCTCAGGGACGATCTCTCTTAGCTTTTTCTTCATTTTATCTGGGAGTGAAGGTACAGATAAACCTTCATTTTCACAATTGTCTGTTGCTAGGACACCAAAACCTCCACCTACACCGATGATTCCTACCCGTTTTCCCTTTGGCGATTTAAGATGCTTAAACGCTAAAGCCATATCAACCAACTCTTCAAGATCTTGAGCCTGCACTATGCCCAACTGATCAAAGAACGCATTCCAGATGGATCTATCACCAGCCAAAGCCCCCGTGTGGGACGCTACAGCTCTTCTTCCTGCATCACTCACCCCTCCTTTAAGTATGATTATAAATTTTCTTTTTGCAGCCTCTTTCAATGCATTAATAAGGCGCTTTCCATCCTTTGTCCCCTCAAGATAGATTAATATAATATTTGTTTGTGGATCATGAGCAAGATACTCTATGAAATCACACTCATTCAAATCTGAGGCATTTCCAAAGCTAATAACCTTACTAAAACGGAGATCTCTAACCGACCCAAGTTGGACCAGTTCGACAGAGTTTCCTCCACTCTGGGATAGGAAAGCCACATCTCCCTCTTCTTTGGGAAAGGAATTATCGAAAGATATTCCAGACCTAGGGCAGTATATTCCCATACAGTTCGGTCCTATAATTCTCACCCCACCTTCGCGAGCAATATCTACAATCTCTCTTTCAAGACGGATTCCTTTTTCTTCTCCTGTCTCACTAAAACCTGAGGTGAAGAGATGAATAGATTTTACTCCCTTTATTACACATTCTCTCATTAATTGAGGAGTAAGACTCGCTTTAATACAGCAAATAACATGATCTACAGGCCCTGGAACGTCTAAAATGCTGGCATATGCCTTTAAACCAGATATTTCTTTTACTTTGGGATTTATGGGATAGATCTCTCCTTTATACTTAAATTCTATTAAAGGATCTAAAAAAGCCAGTTTGGCAAAATTCGATTCAGAGACACCCACCACCGCTATCGACCTGGGATTGAAAATATACTCAATATTCTGCATTATTTTACCTTCTTTTTTAATTTATGTAATATACTTTTTGTATATAAAAATTTGTTCCTCTTACATCGGATCAAGATATCTAATCTTTAAATCAACAAAATTTATATTAATCTAAATTATTATTACTAATATGAACGATAAAAATCTGAATAGCGAGGTAAGAGTAAAGGTTATAGAAGAAACTGATAAAAGATTTAATAATCCGGTAATTATAGTAGGTTTTCCAGAAGTTGGTCTCGTGGGTACTATAGCAACGTCTTTCATGCTCGATAAGTTAAATTTTGAAGAAATAGGTTATATCGACTCAGAACTTTTCCCTCCTCTTGTAGTGATTCATAACGGCGACATAAAAAATCCTGTTCGGATTTATAGTGATAAAGATGGAGGAATCATTGTGATCCTATCTGAAATAGCAATATCACCATCGATAATATCTCCTTTAGCCGAATCTCTTGTAGATTGGTTTAAAAGAAAAAACGCAAGTTCGGTCATATTATTGTCTGGTATATCCGTAACTAACCGTTTAGAAATCGAAGAGCCTGAATGTATCGGGATAAGCAACACAAAAGAGACAAAAGTTATGCTTAAGAATGCAGATATTGAAGAGATGTTAGAAGGTTTTTTGATAGGAATATACCCAGAATTATTGAAAAGATGTAAAAAAGAAGGGGTACCAGGAACCCTCCTTCTCTCTCAATGCTTCCCAAATTACCCTGACCCAGAAGCAGCTGCATCTGTTCTTAAATCGTTACAAAAACTTATTAATATAAAAATAGACCTAGAAGAATTATTTGTGAAAGGCGAAGAGATTAAAATGAAGGCAAGAGATCTTATGCAACAGACTAGAAGAGTGATAGGTGATATACAAAAAAATATAGAACAGAGTCTTCCCATCATGTATGGGTAGGGGAGGTGACGATAATGTTTGAAAAGATAAATGAGATAATGTGGATGGATAATGGATGTTTAGAACCATTGTACGAGATAGAAGATTTAGATGATAGATTTTTAATAACTTTTGATCTTCCTTATGTAGATAAAGATAATATAAATTTATACGTTGCGGAAGATTCCATAGAATTAGAGGCATCCATGAAAAAAACTCTTTGTTGGGAGAGATGGGGCACAATTCAAAGAAAGATTATATTTAACCAGTTTAAAAAACAGATTAAGCTACCTGAAAAAGTAAATCCTGAGAAGACCACTGCATGGTTTAAAAAAGGAGTGTTAAATATCGATTTACCAAAATTTGAAAAAAAGCATTTAGTCATCAAAATTTAAAAAAAAGAGAATTAGATAAAAATCGAATTGAATATTAAATATAAGGTAATTCTTATAACCTTACAGGGATCCCTCTATCGAATAGATATTTTTTGATATCTGCCACGGTGTATTCTCCAAAATGAAATATGCTGGCAGCAAGACAAGCATCGGCTTTACCATCCTTAAATCCATGGTAAAAATGTTCAAGCGTTCCTGCTCCACCTGATGCTATAACCGGTATATCCACGCTCTCGGCTATCGCTTTAGTGATAGGTATATCATACCCATTCTTTGTACCATCCGTATCCATGCTGGTCAGTAATATCTCTCCAGCACCAAATTTTTCCGCTTTTTTTGCCCAAGATATGGCATCGATACCCGTTCTTTCTCTCCCTCCATTGATCATCACCTCGTACCAACATTCACGACCCTCCACATCTATACGGTTCTTATCCAATAAATTGACATCTTGATCGCTGAAAAATCGCCTCTTACAGTCTATTGCTACTACGATGCATTGAGATCCAAAGATATCTGAACCTTGCTTTATAAGATACTGATCTTTAACTGCTGCCGTGTTGATCGATATCTTATCTGCACCCGCTTTTAAGATTGCATTCATATCATCTATAGATCTAACGCCACCACCAACTGTTAACGGTATAAAGACCTCTTCGGACGTTTTTTCTATGACGTCTATCATCGTTTTTCTACCCTCGTTAGAGGCGGTTATATCCAAAAACACAAGCTCATCCGCCTGCTGATCGTTGTACTCCTTAGCCAATTCTACAGGATCTCCTACCTCTCTCAAATTGGTAAATTCTATACCTTTTACGACCGCACTACCATTCTTATTTAAGGTTACGTCAAGACATGGTACTATTCTCTTAGTAAGCATTTTATCCTATAATTTATCAAATTCTATATTTAAAATATTCTCTATATTAAGATTTTATAAAGGTTTATCTTTATAATTTCTATAAATATGGTGTTCTAAATGGATGACAAAAATGATATAGATAAGATAAAAGATGAAATAAAGAAATTTATAGAGAGATACGCACAAAAAAAAGGATACGTGCTTAATCCAGACAAAGAAACCTTAGAAACATTAATAAACGGGCTGGCTCATAATAAGATCAAATATGGGCGAAGATATTGCCCTTGCAGAATTGTAACAGGTGATGCCACGGAAGATAAGAAGAATATATGTCCCTGCGTCTATCATGAGGAGGAGATAAAAAGGGATGGGCACTGCCATTGTATGTTGTTTTATGATAAAAAGGAAGTGATAAAATGAGTTGGAAAAGAAAATCAAAAAATAGAGAATGTAAACACGGATAAGATGTGTTGAATATGAAACTGTCTGAAATTGGTTGTGTGATGACGGGAGTGGGAGGAATATTAGTGGCTACTGGAGTAATAATTGACTGGATCACTCACGGATTTCTCAATATTCCCTTGTTAGCGTTAGCATGTGTTACAATATTTTTGACTGCTTACTTTTTTGAGCGTAGAAGAAGAAGAGAAGGTGAAAAATGAATAAAGAAGAAATATTCTATGTCGTTTTGTGGGTGATCTGCGGGATCATAATAGATTTTCAGAATATAATATTTTAATCAACACCATCTACCGATTAATTCTGGCATTATTAAATTATTAAAAAACGGAAATCAATTCTCAATCCATCACGATCAGTGCCTTATTTGGACAACATTCTACGCATTTTAGACAGCCGGTGCACTTATCGTAATTTATTCTCGATCGCATCGAAGGGGGCAGACATTGTCACATGTTCCACACCCTTTGCAATCTAAAACAGCTACCATCGGCATCCTTTTTGACTCCTGATCGATAGAACTCATCTTACCCAACGTAACCTTTGAGTTTATTCTCCAGAGCTTTCTTCGGCATCGCACCGATTATTTGATCGACAAATTTTCCATCTTTAAAAATGAGTAGTGTGGGAATTGCCGTTATCCTATATTTTACCGAGCTTGACCTATTTTCATCCACATTCAACTTTCCAAAGACGATCTTTCCTGCCATCTCCTTTGCTAGATCATCAATGATAGGTGCGATCCTTCTGCATGGTCCACACCATTCAGCCCAGCAATCTACCACGACAAGGGGAAATCTGCTTATCGTCTCATTAATAGTCTCATCGGTCACTAACAGAGGTTCGTGAGGATATTCTCCCTCTTTAAAATCTTTTATGCTTTTATATACTCTGTCGCTCGAAGTATCTTTCTTTTTAAATATATTCATAGTTCTTGTTCCTCCTTTATCTTATCTCGACAAAATTCTAAAAATTTAGATATTCATGCACTCATATATAAAGTTTTTGCTCCTTTTATTAAACAAACGTAAAGTATTAATAGAAATAATTCAATGAATATTTGATAATAGTATGGATGAACTTGATAAAAAGATATTGAAGGTGCTTCAGGAAGATGCAAGGCTCTCATATACAAAGATTGCAAAGCGAGTTGGAACTAGCACAGCCACGGTAAGCGATAGAGTGAGAAGATTAGAAAAATCCGGGATGATAAAGGGATACAGTGTGATTCTTAACTCCTCCAAAATAGGTATAACGACACTTATCGCGATTATTTGTGTGAAACCTTTATTTAGCGCGCGAGAGATAGGTAAAAAGATTGCAGAGCTAAGAGAGACATGCTATGTATATAATATAACCGGAGATTTTGACCTTATTGCCAGCTTTAAATGTTTTTCGCTTACAGAACGTGAAGAATGCAAATCGATCATCGATAAGATAAACAAAATTGACGGTATTGAGAGAATAAATACCTATATCGTCTTGGACACGATAAAAGAGGAGTCGCAGATTGGGTGGTTATGATAAAAAGATTTTTTGGAGAAAAAAGAGCCGGCTTTGCCGATGTATACTTAACCCTTATATACAAAACTTACAAAAACTTTAAGGAACCTTAATATGTATATGAAAAATTAAAAATCATCAAAATGAGGCAGATTGCAATTTATGGAAAAGGGGGAATTGGAAAGAGCACTATATCTTCGAATTTATCTATGGCTTTACGTGAGAGAGGATTAAACGTAATGCAAATAGGTTGTGATCCTAAACGTGATTCTACCCGGGTTTTAACCAAAGGTAGATTTATTCCTACGGTGCTCGACACTTACAGAAAGTTTCATGATAGCGGAAAAAAGGATACAGATATATCCCTTGATGATATCGTTTTTAGATCGGATGAAGGTATATATTGTGTAGAGGCAGGGGGACCAAAACCAGGCGTAGGTTGTGCCGGGAGGGGTGTTTTAACAGCTCTTCAAAAATTAAAAAATTTAGATGCCTTTGGTGCGTATAAGATAGATTTCGCAATATACGATGTTCTTGGAGACGTGGTATGCGGCGGTTTTGCAATGCCGATGCGTGAAGGATTTTCAAAAGAGATATACATAATTATTTCAGGCGAGTTTATGGCACTATATGCTGCAAACAATATTTGTGAGGCGATTAAAACGTTTGCAAGTAGAAGCAAAATCGGTCTTGGCGGAGTTATCTGCAATTCTCGTAATGTGTATGGAGAAAGAGAGATTGCAGAAGAATTTTCAAGAAGGATAGGATCGAAGCTTATATATTTTGTACCCAGAGATAACATCGTTCAAGATGCAGAGATAAACAAAAAAACGGTGATTGAATACGCTCCTAAATCCAATCAAGCGGATATATATAGGGATATGGCAAGGTGTGTCTTGGAGAATGATAGATCAGATATACCCAAACCGCTAACGATGGAAGAATTGGAAGATCTTGTCCAATCATATAATAAAGGTTTGTAATCCAATTAATTTAAGTGTATTAAATGAAAAAACCCTATCTGTTTGTGATCTCTGAAATGACACTTGATGGTAAACTTACTTTAAGAAGGGGTGTCTCAAGCAAGATTATTATGAATTATATGTCTAAAGAGTCAAATATCTTTTTACATAAAGAGAGAGCATCATCGGATGCCATAATGGTAGGATGTAACACCATCAAGATAGACAATTCTAACCTTACTGTAAGATACGTCAAAGGAAGATCACCGATAAGGATAATTCCTTGTTCATTTGCCGATATTCCATTAAATTCAAACGTTTTAGACAAAAGTGCACCTACTATAATCGTAACATCTAAAAAAGCGCCTGCAAAAAATATAGATGCGATACGTAGGAAAGGAGTGGAGGTTATGGTATGCGGTGAAGATAAGGTAGATTTTAAACTCTTGATGGAGAATCTGTATGCCATTGGAATAAAAAAACTGATGGTGGAAGGCGGACCGACTATTCTATGGAATATTCTAAAGGATCAATTGGTTGATGAGATAAAGATAATACATCTACCGATACTAATAGGTGGAAGAGATGCACCATCTTTGGTTGAGGGCGAAGGTATAAAAGATCTATCTGATATATTCTTTGCTAAATTAAAAGGAGTGAGAGTATTGGGCAAGGATCTCCTGACAGAATATAAAATAATCTACAAAAAAAGTACTCGCCAATCGTTGGTATAAACGTTAAATCTATTTTTAGATGCAAACCCGATTAAAGTTACATTAAAATCGTTTGCTATATTTATTGCAGCATCTGTCGGGGCAGATAATCCTATAATAATGGGAAAACCGCCCATTATAATCTTATTCATGATAGATTCTGTTTCTCTGCAGGATACAACAATAATACTTGATAGAGGATCTATACCATTTAAAAAAGACATGCCTATCGCTTTGTCTATGGCAGAATGCCTGCTTATATCTTCAACAGCCATAAACGTTTTTTTTTGACAAATTCCTACAACATGAGTACCTCCTGTCTTTTTAAACAAAAAACTATTCTCATCGAGCTTTCTTACTAAATCTAAAACCAAGTTTTTTGATATAGTTAGTCGGGAAGTTATCTTTTTAGGTTTAATTTCGTAGATGCTATCGTTCCAGTCGAAGATCTTATTTTCAGTAGAAATATCGACGATGTAGGATCTTTCATCCCTAGATACATCCACCTGTTGGATAAGCCTAGGATCAAACCCATTCGTTATAAAGATACCTGTTGCGAAATATTTAAAATAGCCTGGTGAGCACGAAAACCGTCTATAATCTTTACCATCAATCTTTACAAGGACATTAACCTCTTTTATAACGAGATCCGTCTTTTTAATCTTTTTACCATCGTTCCATTCGGTAATCTTTATAGTATCGATAAATGATCCGTCATCGTCTTGCTGCATAAATGTATAATATGTTTTTTATATACTTTAAAAAATATAAAATATATCAAATGGTTAAATTTAAAAAAAATCGTTGGAAGCGACCACTTTTTTTACATCAGGAACTCTCTGTTTTATTGTAGTCTCAACGAAATTTTTTAAAGTCATCTGGCTTAAAGGGCAACCACCACAAGCACCCAACAATGCTACCTTGACAACACCATCTTCTAACCCTAAAAATTCTACCGATCCTCCCTCCATTGCCAAAGCTGGTTTTATTTCCTTATCAATTACCTCTTTTATTTTTGTCTCAGTATCCATGATTTGGTCTTTTCTTTAAAATCGTATATATATATTTTTCTAATATTCTGCTTTTTGATATAATACGCAAATGATAATATTTATAAGAGGAGAAAGATCAGTTAAAAATGATTTTAAGATGATCAAAGTAGGTATAAATGGGTATGGAACCATAGGAAAAAGAGTTGCAGACGCGGTATCATGCCAGGAAGATATGAGAGTAGTAGGAGTAGTAAAAACGAAGCCTGATTTTATATCAAAGATGGCAGTCAAAATATACAAACTCTATACTACTGATCCTGAAAATATTAAAGAGTTCAAAAATAAAGGGATAGGGGTGGAGGGAACTGTAGATAACCTATTAGATGATGTAGACGTCGTCGTAGATGCTTCTCCAGAAGGTATAGGTGCAAAAAATAAAATTATGTATGAAAGACATGGAGTTAAGGCAATCTTTCAAGGTGGAGAAACACATGAATTGACCGGGGTATCCTTTAATGCCCAATCCAATTATAAAGACGCGTTGTATAAAGACTATGTTAGGGTTGTCTCCTGCAACACGACAGGGTTATGTAGAACGCTTAAGGTGATAGACGAACTTGCCGGAATAAAAAAAGTAAATGCAACAATAATAAGACGAGCAACCGATCCAGGAGACTCAAAAAAAGGTCCAATAAACGCTATAGAACCTGTTTTAAAGATACCATCTCACCATGGACCGGACGTTAAGACCGTTCTACCAAGGATAGATATATCAACGATGGCAGTAAAAGTCCCGACTACTCTGATGCACCTTCATGCTATAACGGTAGATCTAATCGATAAAAAAACCAGTCTCGATGATGTTATTAACGCATTTAACGAGGCTCGACGGGTAATCTTGATAGACGGGGCTGACAGACTGGCATCTACTGCAGAAATAATGGAGTATGCAAGAGATTTAGGCCGAAAAAGGGGCGATCTTTTCGAGATTGCGGTATGGAGAGATGGAACGAATATAAAAGATGGCGTTTTGTATTATTATCAGGCGATACACCAAGAGAGCGATGTAGTTCCAGAGAACATAGATGCTATAAGAGCGGTTATGGGCATGGAGGATGGAGAAAAGTCGATGGATATAACCGATAAAAATCTTGGTATTATAAGATCAGATATTACTTTTAATTAGGCGATTTTTTATGATCTACTTGGGGAGCGACCACGCAGGGTTTGAACTAAAAGAGAGGATAAAAGAGTTTTTAAAGAGAGAAAATTACGAGTTTGAAGATATGGGCGCTTATATCTACGATGAGAACGACGATTATCCTGACTATGCCTTAAAGGTATGTAAAAAAGTCTTGAATAACAGAGAAAAAGGCATACTATTCTGTGGAACTGGTCAAGGGATGGATATTGCAGCTAATAAAGTCTTCGGTATTTTGGCAGCCGTTTGTTGGAATGAAGAGACGGCAAGAAATGCGAATAAGCTTAATGTCGATATAATAACACTGAGTGGCAGGTTAACCGAACCACGGATGGCTGAAAAGATTATAAAGATATGGCTGAATCCGATGGATATAGATGATCGGCATATAAGACGAATTAAAAAAGTTAAAGATATAGAGAGAGAATTTTTTAATCCGAAGATGATCTGATATAGAATAAAACGAATTTATATTATTCGATTCATAATTCAAGAAACATATAGGCAAGAAGCGCGTCCAGTTGTATCTTTTCGTTTGATCCTTCGGTTATCCTAAAATCTGTCTCTCCTAATCGATCTATTATCTTAAGCTGCTTGTCTATTGGTATATCAAGATCATGTATGCCCTTATGTATCCCTTTGATTATCTCTTCTGCAGATACTCCCTCATCCAATATCTGATGCAGATACTCCCTCGCTTGGTCGAAAGATCCGTTCAAAACGAGGTGAAAAATCTTTTTAATATCATCAAGTTTAATACTACCTTCGACTGCATAAATTATCTCTGAATTTATCTCTTTCTTTAATGATGCAGCACTTTGAAGCACGTTTATGGCTTTTCGCATATCTCCTTCTGATATTTCAAAAATAGCGTCTATTGCATCGTCTTTAACATCTATCTTTTCTTTATCAATTATTTTTTTTATAACCTCTTTTGTCGCCTCTTTAGATAACGGTTTAAATCTATACACGACGCATCTGCTTTGAATAGGTTCGATAATTTTTGAGGGATAATTACAGCTTATGATAAACCGGCAATTTTTATGAAAGATCTCCATAGTTCTTCTAAGTGCAGATTGAGCATCGTTAGTCAATGCATCCGCCTCATCCAAAAATATTATCTTGAATTCAGATTGGCCGATCGGTGATACTTTCGCAAAATTTTTTATCTTATCCCTTACAACATCTATCCCTCTATCATCGCTTGCGTTTAATTCTGTGAAATTATAAATCCAGTCTTCTCCGTAGAGTTCTCTTGCTAAGGCAATTGCAGATGCTGTCTTACCTACACCTGGCAAACCCGAAAATAAAAGATGAGGCATATCTTTTGAGTTTACATAAGCTTTTAATCTTTCTATAACCAAATCTTGTCCTATTATCTCATCAAGTCTTTTTGGCCTGTATTTTTCTATCCAGATCTCTTCTTTAATCGTTATCACCTTACATATTACCATTTCTCCACGCAGAAAGCCTCACTCTTCAGGGTGGGGATGAATGCGATGGGTATAGATGGTCGTAGTGCAGAGACGAATAAATCTCCTTCCATCTATACCCTAAATCTTTAAATAAGATAAAAGCATATAAAATTATCGTAGTGCGGAGACGAAAATGATACTGACATATAAGATAAAGCACGAACAAGACTTCACAGAAGAGCTAAAGAAAGCAGAACAAGTAGCTAAATATGCTTTAGAGCACAAATCTCTTTCTTCTAAAGATGTTAAACATATAGGGTTAAAGTCGATTATTTCCAACCAGATATTGCGGAAATACAGCAGGAATAAGAAATTAAAGCGTATAAAGCATGTGAATCTAACTATTCCAAATCAGGGAATAAAAGTTGATAAGAATAATCGGGAGATAAGAATACCATCTTTAAAATTTTCATTTAACTATTGTTTTCCTAATAACTTCACTAAGGTCAATCAAATAGAGATAAACAGCGAATACGTCTTCGTTTCAGTAACTGTACCTGAAGAAGCACCTATGAAAACGGATAATTGGATAGGTGTTGATTTGAATACTACGGGGCATATTGCAGTAATAGCAAACCCTCAAACAGGTAAAGTGAAAAAGTTAGGGAAGAAAGCTAAGCATGTTCATGAGAAGTATAAGCATATTAGGAAGCGATTGCAAAAAGCAGGGAAATACAGAGAACTAAAGAAGGTAGGAGATAGAGAAAGACGAATAGTGAAAGATTTGAATCACAAAATAAGTCGGGTGATAGTGAATATAGCGAGAAAAGCGAAGAGTGGAATAAGGCTGGAAAAGTTAAAAGGGATAAGAGAGGGAACGAAGACGAGAAAATCGTTCCGATACTCCTTGCACAGTTGGTCGTTCTATCAGCTACAAAAGATGATAGAATATAAGGCTAAGCTGCTTGGAGTGCCTGTCGAATATGTAGATCCATATTATACATCAAAGAAGTGTAGTAGATGTGGTGCGATAGGTAATCGGAATGGTAAGATTTTTGAGTGTCCAGAATGCGGGCACGTTGATCATGCGGATGTGAATGCTGCGTTCAATATAGCTTTGCGTACGCAGATCGATCCGTTGCAGACAGGGATGTAACGGAAGGGAGCACTGATACCCCTCAAGAGGCAATAGTATGAACGCTACTAACCTCAGAACCCTCGTCCTTCAGGGCGGGGAGTATGTCAGGATGAATCAAGTATTATACTTTAAGAAAAGATTAATATATAAATATCTCATGAGATGATATTGAAATGATGAAGATTAAAAATATTGAGTTTTGTACCTCTTGTAATACAAGACTTGTAGAAAAAGGGTTCGTGCGTTTTCCTTGTCCTCACTGTGGAGAGACTATCGCAAGATGTGTTAAATGTAGAGAACTTGCTGTAATATATAAATGTCCAAAATGTGGATACGAGGGACCATAAAATGGGAAGAGTTGCTGCAACGATAAAGATAATGCCTAAAGATCCAGATGTAGATATGGATAAACTGAAAGATGAGATAAAAAAGATGATACCAAAAGGCGTAGAATTAAAAAATTTTGATGTGAAACCGATAGCGTTTGGATTAATGGCATTGTATGCATTATTCGTTATGGAAGATAAAGAAGGAGGCACCGAAGATATAGAAAGAGCAATATCCAGATTGGAGGACGTAGAGAGCGTAATGGTTGAGAGCGTAGGGCTAATATAGATAAAAGATCGATTAGGCTTTATAACAAGGTTTTTAACTATATTTTTATTTTATTATTTCAAGGGCTCGTAGCTCAGCTGGAAGAGTGCCGCCTTCGCGAGGCGGAGGCCACGGGTTCAAATCCCGTCGAGTCCATTATTAAATGACCCTCCGTATCGATCTCACCTTTTTTTATTCTTGTAGATGAGATATAGACACCATCATCTGCCAATACATGTTCTACCCTTACGATCTTTACCTCTTTAAGCCTTTTACTAACTCTTATTTTATTAATCGTTCTTGCTACAGGATACGTCTCTGGAGAGACCACTAAATACCCAAAATCTTTTTCAGAGGAGACAGGACCGAAAGGATCGTTTAATTCAATTATATTTGCATCTTTACCGTACGTTTTTTTGATATATTGCGATAAATTTTCTTTTCTGACAGAGAACGGCAAAACAAACCTTTCTCTATTTTTTTTTGCAAGATAGTCCGAAGTGAGCCCTATGCATACATCTCCTAGACTGAAAGCCGTCTGTATGAGTTTTTTATGCCCTTTATGCAGCGGGCTGAAAGTACCACCAAGTGCTACTAACATAAGATCACTCTTCTTTAATCACGTTCAATATAAGAGACGCAAAAGATGAAGATGCATCTATAAGGTCTTCTATGTTTATGAACTCGTTAGAAACATGAGCACAATCTTTTTTGCCCGGACCGAAGATAACAGTAGGAATCTTTCTATCTATAAAAAATCTTGCATCTGTACATCCGTCTATGCTCGTAGTAGGTTTTTCGTATCCAAAAACTTCTTTTGTAGATTTTTTCAGCAATTTAACCACCTTTTCATCCTCCGAAACCTTCACAGGTAGCATCTCTATAACTTTTTTTGTATCTATCTCAATCCCATCAACCTTTTCTCTATCTATTATACGGTTTAATTCATAAAAGACACTTTCTCCATCCTCTTCAGGGATCGTTCTTCTATCAACTTCGAATATACATCTATCAGGGACTACATTCACTTCTGTACCGCCAGTAATTTTACCAACGTTAATAGTCGGTTTTCCCAACAAACTGTCCTCAATATCGAATTTAAAATCTTCCAAAGCAACGATCATCCGCGAAGCATAATATATAGCGTTCTTTCCTAAATGTGGCATGCTTCCATGGGCAGATTTTCCTTTGACCGTTATCTCGTATATGTTGGAGCCTTTATGTCCTATACATATATTTAGATCGGTCGGTTCTGCAATAACACACATATCTCCGTTTAAATAATCTATAATCCTACCAGTACCGTTCAAACCGCCAATTTCTTCCTCTACCGTTGCTGTAAAGACGATATCACTACCCATGTCTATCCCAAGATCGTGAAGAACTTTAATAGCAGTCATCATCGATGCAAGACCACCTTTCATATCACAAGAACCGCGCCCGTATATCTTTCCGTCTGTTATCTGCGGATCGAACGGAGGATAATCCCAAAAAGAGCCAGCTGGTACTACGTCCATATGACCATTTAATATCAATTTTGCATCTTTATTCTCTCTTTTTTCGCATGTTATTATATTCTTATCGATAGATCTCACATAAAAGTCGATAGATTTAAAAAAATCTTGTATATACTCGCTAATATCGTCTTCTTTCCCACTGATGCTTTTAAACTTGATTAAATCCTTGGTAAGGGTTATTAATTCGTTCCTTCTTTCTCTAATAACCTGTCTTATCCTTTCTGTATTTATCATGATAAACTAAACCACCACAAATTGTTTAAATATGATAAATATAATATACAATATATCATCTGTCTTAAATATCATTTATCTTAATAGTTAAACCTTTCGTGATTTGATATGGACGAATTTTATTATGCGAGTTGTGCCCAGCTTTCGATGCTGTTGGAGGTATCTGCAAATCCAAAACCAGGTAATATAGATAGAGATCACAATTTTAAAGATGCTCGTTACGAAGAGTTTTTAGCATCTGCCGCATCAGCCTATCCAGTCTTCTTGGAAGCGTATAAGACGGATGAAGGAGTAGGCAAATTGATTAAGATGGGGGTAAAAGAGAGTTCAAAATGGCAGAAGGGAGGAAATACACATTTTGGTGCGTTTACTCTGTTAATTCCTCTGATTAAATCATCAAGAAGGTTGGAAGATAGATACAACCTATTAAAGGATAGATCCATATTGATAGACAAGATTATAAACGAGGCGGAAAGTGTATTAAGAGACACGGACTATACAGATTCGATAAATTTTTACAAAACTTTCTCTTTAGAGAATATAAAGGTAGAAAAAGCGGAAAAATTCAACGTAAAAGATCAAAAATCGTTAAACCTCATCAGAGACAAAGAGATAGGGTTGTTTAATCTTATGACACTTGCTCCATCGTACAACCTTGTTGCAAGGGAATGGGTCGAGGGTTATCCAAGGAGTTTAAACGTTGCAAAAAGGTTGGTGAAAAGCTCAAAGTCGGAAAAATTTGATTTGAACGATAATATAGTTTACGAATACGTCAGACTTTTATCTGAGAACATAGATGGACTTATTGTTGCCAAACATGGATTAGAAGAGGCTAAAAATGTTAAAAAAATAGCAGAAGATATAATAAAAGATTATTCGATAGATAAAGTAAAAAAATTCGATTGTTATCTGATAGAGAGGGAGATAAACCCAGGATCAACTGCGGATATAATCGTATCGGCTTTATACATCTTCCTGGCTTACGGTGGATATAAAATATAAAATTTGATTTTTATGATTACGAGAGACGATCTTAAAGCGGTTGGCATTGGAAAAGGTATCACAGAGACGATATCAACGACCAAAGGTTTGAGGTTCAACGCTGCACCTGTAGGATTGGTCAATAGAGAGGCTATATATGTTGAGATATTCCGAGGAAGCCATACTTATAAGAACTTGATGGAGTCGGGAGAGATAGGGATAAATTTAGTCTATGATCCTGTGCTTTTCGTAGAATCTATATTTGGTGATCTGAACGATGATGATTACTATACGATAGACGGTTTTCCTTTCATAAAAAAAGCTTCTGCCGTCCTAAAATTTGCTGTTACCCGGATAGAAGAGAAAGAGTTATCCAGCAAATTCTTTTTAAGATTGGTCTTTAAAAAGATAAGAGATAGAAGGATAAGAGGTATAAACAGAGGATTCAACCTCTTATTGGAACTTGCCATCCTTTCAAGCAGGAGAGAGATAACGGACGAGTATAACAAGATGTATCCTATCTATTCACCTATAATCAGGAGATGCGGCGATGAAAGAACGATAGAAGCGTTAAAATTTTTGGAATTTCAATCCTTATAGATGATAATCTAAAAACTAAATTATTTTTGATTCCCTTTAAATCTTTTATAAAATGCTTTTATAGCCTCTTCCGCTTTTAGCACCATTTTTTCTATGCCATCTATTAATTTTTTTACTGCCTCTTCTATTTCTTTTATCAAACTCATATTACCTCCTTTTTTATAAATTAAAGATCGATTCTGCTTATTTAATCAAACTCTTTATTTATTATGACCTTACATTAAAACAGATGATTCGAAAGATATTATCTTGTAAAGAAAAAAATATAGAAAGAGTTAAAATCCATAGAGTTCTTTGCGCTGGCGTCTTGACTCTTCTCTCGCAATCTTCATGATCTTTCTGAACCTGATTGCCGTTCTTATCGATCCCCTGATCCTTACTTTCCCAGAAAGCAGGAGAGGTAACATCTTTATCGGGTTCTTCTCCATAAGTGGTCTAAGCTTAGCCATTACATCCCCTGGATTATCTGCCTCTATTATTAGAGATTTCGAGTAAGACTCTGGTTCACCTTCTTTTACTTTGAATTCACTCTCGCCTTTTTCAACATATAGCGTGGCAAAACTCGATCCTGTAGAAAAAACGATTGGTCTGCCTACCATGGTAGCCATCGTAGCTGGTGGCAAAGCTCCCTGCATCATTGCAGCACATTCTGCAAGAGCAGGTGCAGCTGCTTGTGGGAGGGCTGCCTGTAAAAGTATCTCTTGCGCTGACTCATCAGTTACCATTTCTTTAAACGATCTCATTACATCACCTTTATATAAAGATTGAAATTAATACTATTTAAAAGTTTGCTAAATAAGAACTACGTTCAACCATTTTTAATAATATAAGAATATTTTTATACACATATATTCATAAATTTTTATATGCAGATAGAGGCACTGTTAGATAAATATTCAGAGATATTCGATAACCGCTTACATCAATATATAGATTACAAACTTAAGGAAGATGGATACGACGAATTCTATGATGCGATGGGGCACATCCCATTGACAACCGGTAAAAGGATAAGGCCCATACTCGCCGTTCTCTCTTGTGAAGCAGTTGGAGGAAGGTCAGATGATGCAATGGAGCTTGCACTGGCGGTTGAGCTCTTGCATAACGCTAGTTTGATTCACGATGATATAATAGATGGGGACAAAAAGAGAAGGAATGTACCGACGGTTCATGAAAAATACGGTGTTCCTATCGCGATAAATGTTGGAGATGCTCTTGTTGGGGAAGCGTTTTACATGATCGCGATGCTTCCGAAGGTGAGAATGCAAAAGTACGGACTTGCCGTAGTGAAGGAGCTCTTTGTTTCGTTTACCCTTGCCACAAAGGGATTGTATAGCGGGGAGGCACAGGACATAGAATTTATGGATCGACTCGACATCACCGAAGAGGAATATATGAAGATGGTCATGAAAAAGACATCTTCTCTTTACATGCTTTCTACAAGAGGTGGTGCAATACTTGGGGGAGGGAATACAAAGGAGATAGAAGAACTTTCAAAATTTGGTAGAGATTTCGGGATAATGTTCCAGATAAAGGACGATCTTTTGGGTATCGTTGGAAAAGAGGAGTTGCTTGGAAAGACTGTTGGGATAGATATAAAAGGAAGGAAGAGGACGCTATACATGGTTCATGCATTGCATAATGCATCGGAGAAAGACAAATCTGAATTAAATAAGATCTTGAAGAGAAAATATATGCCAGGAGACATCGATTTAGAGATGGAAATATTTGAACGCACAGGATCGATAGATTACTGTGAGAAGAAGCTTCAGGAAATAAAAGATAGTGCACTCTCTCATCTTGAGATCTTACCTTCCTCGGAGGCAAAACAGGCTCTATCTGATTTGGTGGATTGGTCTATAGAGAGGGAGATATGAAGAAAATAAAATGCGATGTAGTTGTGGTTGGTGCGGGTCCTGGGGGATCAATGGCGGCGAAGACGTGTGCTAAGTATGGATTGGATACTGTCTTGGTGGAGAGGAAGGAATATCCGGCGAGACCGGAAATAAATTTCTGTATGGTGCATAGAAGACTTCTTGATTATATAAAGATCGATAAGAAGATCATCGAATCACCTATAAGAGGACTGGTATCATACTCTCCAGATGGAAGAAAGATCTCCACGTATGAACCACCCGGATACGAATTTGGTTATCAAGTAAATAGGAAAACCTTCGATCGTGAGTTGTTAAAACTCCCTCTTAAAGCAGGGGCAGAGGTTCTCACCAAGACAAGGGCGACAGGACTGATAAGAGAGGATGGAAGGATAAAGGGTATCAAAGCGAAGATAGAGGAGAAAGAGGAGGTTGAGATAAGATCAAACATTGTGATAGGGGCTGACGGGGTGCAATCAAAGGTTGGAAGATGGGCGGGGATATATGATAAAGGTTTAAACCTCAATGACTCACTCCTTGTAATTGAATCTGTGCTTGATGACGTAAATATGGATGAGGAAGAACGTCTTACATATTTTGAATGGTTTGGATATAAGCATCTTCCCGATATAGTTTTTGCTTCGGGTCCAAAAGGGGACGGAAAGGTCGTGTTAGATACTATGCGATTTAAAAGACCTCACTATCCAACAAAAAAAGGGGAATTTTTTGATGCTGAACGTTATTTCATCAAAAATCATCCTTTCTTCTCAAGATCAAAGATCGTAGAGCGGAGTGGTGGTGTAATTCCATTCAACCAATTTAAGAAACATATAACAGATGGGGTGATGCTCGTCGGTGTTACGGCACATCATAATAATCCGATACGTCAGGATGGTCTGATACAGGCGATGGAGAATGGAGTCTTAAGTGGGGAAGTGGCAGTGGAGGCTCACGAAGAGGGAGATTTCTCTTCCGAGTTCTTATCGAGGTATGATAAGAGGTGGTATCGGCTATATGGAGAGAAATATTTTCTTAACTACTATATCGTTAGATTTTATGATTATCTGCCTAATAAAGATATTAATAGGTTCTTCTCTCTGCTTGAAGATAACAATTACACATTCACTGATGAAATTTTTAAAGAAGCATCTAAATCACCAAAGATCATCTCTAAATTCATAAACGGGCTTAAGAATGAAGGATGGGGTATAAACGATATGTTCTCTTTGGTATCTCTCTTAAAAAAATATCACAGAAATTTTTGGGATACATTCCTGTAGGAGTGGTTAAGATGGAAAAACACGAGATAGTCATTATAGGAGCTGGACCGGGCGGTCTAACTGCGGCGAAGGAGCTCGCTAAGAAAGACAGGGATGTTCTTCTCCTCGAAAGAAAACCAGAAGATAAGATAGGAGAAAAAGTCTGTGGTGGAGGTCTTCCTGAGAGGGTCTGGAAGGATGTTCCTTCTTCACTCTTCAAAGGAGTATTCACACCTATAATACATTTAGGAGGGATCGAAGCAACGGCGCAACTATTGGGAATGAAGGTCGCATCGGTCGATAGAATAGATTTAGGTCAGTATCAATTGAGGGAAGCAGAAAAGTTCGGTGCTGAAGTGAGAGGCAATTCTCCTGTCTCCTATGTAAAATTGAGGCAGAATAAGGTCATCTGTAAAGGGGAGGAGATCGGATACGATAACCTCATCGTCGCATGTGGTTCGAATTCGAGACTGTTGAAGAGGTTAGGATTGAGGACATATATAACGATCGGATACGACTATGATATCGAAGAGCATTTTAGAGATATGGAGATTTTTTATGATGTTGAGAAGATAGGAATCCGATACGCATGGATATTCCCACATGGAGATCATGCATCCATCGGTTCTGGTTATATTCCAAGGTTCGGTCAGAAAGGAATAAATGAGAGAAAGAAGATAGAGAATTTCTTCAAAGAAAGAGGAATCGATTTGAAGTATGCAAAGAAGAGATCAGCACCGATGAATATCGCTTATAACTATTTCAAAAGGAGAAACGTATATCTCATAGGGGATTCTGCCTCATTCTTAAATCCACTGACAGGAGAAGGAATATATCAGGCAATGAGATCTGGAGAGATAGCAGCGAATGCAATAATTGATAAGAAATACAAATACAAGAAACCGATAAAAGATGTTTACAGACACCATCAGATCGTGAATCCTCTTCTATTTGCAGCGGATTTTTTTTCTATAAAGAAATTAGAACCAAAACGTATTCAAAAGATGCTTGGATGGTTGGAAAATTCTAAATATGGACATAGAGCGTTGAGCAGAGCAAATTATCTACTGGCAAAATCTTTGAAGATTTATCCTGGATTTGCCAGTTTCTTGTATCTATCGCAGTTATTTGCTCCGACGACCCTTGCCTCATGGGACACGATCAAAGATTATATGGATGTATTAATATGACGGATGGAAAATTAAGCTGTGATGTAGTCATCATAGGTGCAGGTCCTTCTGGTTCTATGGCTGCAAAGACATGTGCAAAGCATGGATTGGACACCGTGTTAATCGAGAGAGAAAAAGACTTTAGAGAAGGGACAAAACCTGTCCTCTTACATAGAAGGATATTTGATTATATAAAGATCGATGATCGATTCTTAGATGCAAAGATTCGTGGAATAAGGATAATTTCTCCAGATAGAACAGAAATCGAGATGCACGAGCCGAAAAATTTTGAACTTTTCTTCTCTTTAAACAGGGGGAGATTTAACGATGAACTGGTAAAACTTGCTGTCTCTGCAGGAACACAATTGATGAGTGGGGAAGAAGTCGTAGAACTGATAAAAGAGGATGGGAGGGTTAGAGGGGTCAAGACAAAGAAGGATGAAATAAGGTCAAATCTTGTGATAGATGCAAGGGGGATCGAATCGAAGTATAGGAGTTTTAAGGAGGTCGATTCGTGCATCGAATATCTTGTGGAGGATGTAGATCTTGATAGGGAGTATATACATTACAGTATAGGAGATAAATTCGAATTTTTCTATATCGTTCCAAAGGGAGACAAATTTGCGATTACTCTCTTTTCCTCGAATCCTACCGAAGAGCAGATGAATCTATTCATCAAAGAGAACTTACCAGAAGCAGAAGTGATAGAGAAGTATAGTTCCCAGATTCCATTTGGATCCAATGGAACTATAAAGGATGGAATGATGCTTGTTGGAGATTCTGCTGGATGTGCATCTCCTTTCAGCAGATTTGGAGTGCTTTGTGCGATAGATTCTGGCATTCTTGCTGGAGAGACAATTGTGGAGGCGTATGAGGAAAATGATTTTTCTTCCGATCTCTTATCAAGATACGAGAAGAGATGGTATAAGCTTCATGGGGCAAGAAACGATATAGAATACGATGTCAGAAAGTTCTTAGAGAAAAATCTATCGAGGGAAGATGTAAATTCCCTCTTTCATATCTTAAAGGATGAGGATGGTTTCTTCACGGATGCGTCCTTCAAAAAACTTGTTGGAAGTAGAAGATCAAAGTTAAGAAGAACGTTATTCGAAAAATTTAAGCGTTATGATTGCAGTATTTGGGATTTATTCGTTAGATGATAGTTCTTAAGGATAAGGATTTTTATGGATCTTGAGCTTGTATTGAATAGATATTCAGAGCGATTTGATAACAGATTGGTACACTATTTGGAGACCAAACTCTCTGATGAAGAGCCACAGATATTTTACGAGGCGATAAGGCACGTCCCACTCATAGGAGGAAAGAGGATAAGGCCAATATTAGCGACACTTTGTTGCGATGCGCTTGGAGGATATCCAGAGGATGCAATGCAGTGGGGTTTAGGTGTGGAGCTCATTCACAACTCATCTCTGATTCACGATGATATAATAGATGGTGACACAAAGAGAAGGAATGTACCGACGGTTCATGAAAAATACGGTATTCCTCTTGCGATAACTGTTGGGGATGCTCTACTTAGCGAGGCATTCAATATACTATCTACACTGCCGGAATTCAGGATGGAGCATCATGGGATAGATGTGGTCAAGGAGCTGATCGTTTCGATTGCTATTGCTGCAAAAGACCTCTACTTTGGAGAGGCCCTTGACCTGTCATTTATGAATCGATTCGATGTCACGATAGATGAATATATGGTGATGATAGAAAAGAAGACAGCTGCATTGCACTGGCTAGCCGCAAGAGGTGGTGCAATACTTGGGGGAGGGAATGCAAAGGAGATAGAAGAACTCTCAAAATTTGGTAGAGATTTCGGGGTAATGTTCCAGATAAAGGACGATCTTTTGGGTATCGTTGGAAAAGAGGAATTGCTTGGAAAGACTGTTGGGATAGATATAAAAGGAAGGAAGAGGACGTTATACATAGTTCATGCATTGCAGAATGCACAAGATGAGTACAGAGAGGTCTTAAAGCATCTATTGATGGGAGATCCCAGACCAGGAGACGTCAAGATGGCAAAGATTATCTTAGATCATACAGGATCGATCAGATACTGTGAGAATAAGTTAGAGGAGATAAAAAGAAGGGCAAAGTCCCATCTGAAGATTCTTCCAGAATCTGACGCTAAGGATGTTCTCCTGGAGATGGCGGATTGGTCTGTAACAAGGGAAAAGTGATTGAGATGCAGATAGAAGGAGAATGTGTATTGTGCGGGGCTTGTGTCGGGGTCTGTCCTGTGGATAACTTGACAATCGTTGGAGGGGAATTAAAAATCGGAGAGGGATGCATCGGTTGTGGCTCATGTGAGAAGATCTGTCCGGTCGAGGCGATAAGTGGGAGGCTTTCACGATCTAAAAACTTTTCCCGAGGAGATATCCACATAAAATACTTATTATACAGAAAAAACAGACGATGACATAGAGGGGTATATCTTCAAGTAACATATCTGAGATGCCAAATGCGATGAGCATCGACCCGAATATCACCCTTATAACCCTACCGACCTGGGGAATGTTATATCCACCATAATATATCATAGAGGCAATGGCATCGGCACAGAAGAAAGTTCCAAAGAATATCAGGATCAAAGACATTTTGAGCATTTACCAGCATCCCTTGTTCCATGATGGAGAAGTTAATCTCAGTTCTTCGATGATGCGGGGAAGTATGTCCAGAACGTACTTGATATCTTTTTTGTTGTTTTCTCTTCCGATTGTCAATCTGATCGATGATCGTGCCTCCTCCATATCTAATCCGATCGCTAATAGAACATGAGAAGCATCAGGATTTCCAGAGGAGCATGCCGAAGCCACAGACGCAGATATACCATGCTTGTCCAGGGCTTTGACCAAAGATTCACCCAAAACACCGGAAAATCTAAAATTAACATTATTTGGAAGCCTCTTTCTCGGATGCCCATTTAGATAAGATTCAGGTATGTTCTTAGATATTCCATCTATCAATATGTCTCTCATTTTCTCCAGCATTTTTGTATCCTTTTTCATCCTCATTTTTGCAATCTCACACGCTTTTCCAAGACCGACAATCCCAGGGACGTTCTCTGTCCCACTTCTGATTCCTTTTTCATGCCCTCCACCGAAGATAATCGGATCAAGATCTGTTCCTTCTCTTATGTAAATTGCTCCTACTCCCTTCGGCCCGTATATCTTATGTGAGGATATAGACAACATATCTATATTCGTATCCTCCACATCGATAGGAATCTTCCCAAAGGATTGGACTGCGTCTGTGTGAAATGGAATATTTTTATTAGACGCTATCTCTCCGATTTCTCTGATATCCTCAATAGTACCTATCTCATTGTTAGCATGCATCACCGTTATTAAGATAGTATCTTTAGTGATGCTATTCTCTATCTCAGATGGATCTATCATCCCGTATTTATCGACACCCAAACGAATTATCTCAAATCCCTCTCTTTCAAGATATCTGCATGGTTCAAGAACAGAGGGATGCTCAATAGAGCTCGTTATTATCCTCCCTTTCCTCTTCTTTCTTGCCGTCCCAATTATGGCCAAATTATTCGATTCCGTTCCTCCACTCGTAAAAAATATTTCTTCCTCCTTTGCACCGATCAGAGATGAGACTTTTCTTCGAGCATCCTCTACCGCATCCCTCCCCTCTCTTCCATGTGTATGCAGAGAAGAAGCACTCCCATATCTCTCACTGAAATATGGAAGCATCGCCTGAAGTACCTCTGGATCGACAGGTGTCGTTGCAGAATGATCCATATATACCCTTTGCATTTTGATCCTCCATTAAGAGCATACGTAATTCAAATAAATATCAAGTTTCAATGAATTGAACAACATCAACTTATAATATAAAACTTTATTTATTAATATAACAATCGATAAGAGAAAGAATACTTTTTATAACAAGAGGGTTATTCAATAGATGAGCAGAAAAAAGATGAAGATAGTGATCTCGATAGGCGGATCGATACTCATCAACGATCTATCATCAGAAAGGATAAAAAGATATACAGACGTTATATACGAGATCTCTAAAGATAACAAGGTATTCATAGTCGTTGGCGGAGGACACATAGCAAGAAGATACATAAAAGTGGCAAAAGATCTCGGATTAAACAATTCTGAAGCTGATTATATAGGGATCGACCTGACAAGAATAAACGCCAAACTTTTAATCTCCGCCTTACCAGAAGAAAGCGTATATAACGATGTTGCTCTCAATTTCAAAGATGCAAAAAATTTTTCAACGTTCAAAGATATAGTCGTCATGGGAGGTACAGAACCGGGGCATACGACCGATGCTGTGGGTGCAATCCTTGCCGAATACGTCTCTGCTGATATGTTTATAAATGCAACATCGGTAGATGGAGTCTATGATAAAGACCCTAATAGATACAAGGATGCAAAAAAGATCGATTCTTTGACTACAAACGATCTGATGAGGATAATAGGAGAGGCAAAGATGGATGCCGGGTTGAACATGATACTCGATATACTTGCTATAAAAGTGATAGAACGATCCAATATAAAGACGTACATCATAGATGGAAGAGATCCTAAAAATATATTGAGAGCCGTAAATGGAGAAGAGATAGGAACAAGAATATGCTTATAAAAAGGTTTATGACAAATCAAAGATTTGAGGAGGTTTTATGACAATATGACAAATCGAAGAGGACCGATATTTTATCCGTTTCCATTAATCTTGATACTTCTATTGATTATACTCCTAATTTTCGCCCCGATATTGATCTATCTCTTCTTTTTTACAGCATTGAGCATCGGAACGGCACTAGACATTGGCTTGGTAGAGTTGTTCTTATTATTTATGGCAATAACGATAGGTAGCGCGATAAACATCCCTTTAAAAGAGTATAACAATCCAGAAAATTATTATTTAGAGCGAGAAGTATCTTTTTTTGGTGTCAGGTTTAAAATACCGGCTGTAAACCAGAAGACAGTCGTATGCATGAATCTTGGCGGTGCTGTTATACCTGCAGGAGTATCTCTCTACTTTATAATCTCTTCCTTGATGAATTATCCCAATATTCGATTAGAATTTATAACGACTTTATTGATAACGTTACTGGTTGTTACCGTAGTATCTAACAGATTTGCAAAGATCGTAGATATAGGCATAACACTGCCGATCTTTCTTCCACCGACCGTTACCGTCTTAACAGCCTTGGTTTTATCTTATATATTAAATTGCCCATTAGATCTTTTAGGAAGAATATCTTTCAGTTCTGGGGTTTTAGGCGTATTAATAGGGGCGGATATCCTTAATTTAAAAAAGGTCCGAAAGATAGGAGCACCGATGATCAGTATAGGTGGTGCAGGATCTTTTGACGGAATTTTTATAACCGGTGTGATATCAGCGATCGTATCCGTCTTGTTTATGATTTAAAAATTAGCCTTTAATGGATCTTCTTTCATTATCTCTCTCAATATAGACGTTGCATAGCTTCCTTTATCCAACAAAAAGTTTAGTGATAGAGCATCATCTATTTTACTGGAAGTTATATGAGCTTTTATAGATATAGGACGCCTTATCCCTTTTGAAGATAATTCTGGCAATTCTTTTATCTTAAACGATCTTATCAAATCTTCTCCTTTAATTTCTTCCGACTCCTCTATCACTTTAAGTTCGAAATCGTTCAGAACGCTATTATACCCTATTAATGGAGCAGTAATGCTTGATCTTCCTTTATCTATCAAATTTTCGTATAATTTTACTTTATTCAGATTAACTTTGTCTATGCCACCATTTTTGAAATATACATAATCTCCTTCTATAACCCTGTTAAATATCCCTTCTTCTATACGCTTGCTCACGATCTTGTTGAACAAATAAGACTGGTATGCATGTATAAACATCATCCGTACGCCTAACTGTATATCTCTCAACGCACCTATATAATCTTCAGGATATCTTACAAGATGGTTTGCCAGTGCTCTTTCGTATCGCAGATGATGTGGAAAATATCTCAAGGCATTCTTAAAATCTTCTTCTTTTGCGTATCTTCTTGCATATCTTGTATCTTCCGGTTCGTAATTGTTTTCATAAGATAAATAAGTCAGTACTGCTCCTTTAAAATCTCTTTTAAGTATTTTTTCTCCAATTTTATGAGAGATCGGGCGTATCGTACCGAACCTCTGCATACCAAAAAAATTTGGAAAACCACCTTTATCGTCTACCTCTCTTTCGATCTCTGCTACTGTATCACATATATCCGATTCGTGGTTAATATCTCTTATCGTTATCTTGAATCGATTCGCAATATGGTTACCTAACTTTACCGGGCTGGTTGAATAACCGACAAATTTTATATCCGCATCTTTTATCTTGATTTTTTCTATACTCTCTTTTGTAACATCACAACTCATAAGTTGTATGGATAACGCATTCTTATCCTTAGTCCCAGAAAAGCCTATTCTCTTTTTACTTATTCCTAATCGGCGTGCGATCTCTCTCACCAACGTATGAGTATCCCAGTTTAACTTTTTTACTAAAATTATAGAATAAATCTTGTTTATTCTGTTTGATACAATCTTTAAAATCTTCTCTGGATCGTATATCTCCTCGACTACAAAATCGTTAGGTACGGTCTTTATCCTACCACCGATACCTTTCGTATCCGTTAGATAATAGTCTATACCGACCTCTTTCTCTATACTGTATGGTGTTGGGATCATAGCATCCTTAAATGACCAGTAACTTTATCTATAATAGAGGATCTACTTGGTCCTATGCCTAAAGCTGTAATCGTGCCTGGTGGAATCTCTGTCAATCCTGCATCTTGTATAAGGGAACAAGGTAGTTTGTATCCTTCAGCAATCTCTTTAAGATTCAATAGCTCTTCTATCGATGACACTTTAAGGACTATC
Source organism: Candidatus Methanoliparum thermophilum (assembly GCA_004212075.1). Taxonomy (GTDB): domain Archaea; phylum Halobacteriota; class Methanoliparia; order Methanoliparales; family Methanoliparaceae; genus Methanoliparum; species Methanoliparum thermophilum. Next base: position 83,113 of record RXIF01000006.1, on the reverse strand, counting down.
TTTTTCTGTCCACTTTTAATCCATTGCCGTCTTACTGTAAACTTAGCTTTTAGAAAAGAGGAGACTGCAGCATGTGCAACCTGTACTGCAATTTTTCCTTTTGATAATTTTAAATCCGTTCTGATTATTATAGTCTGTTTATATTCCATTTAACAAAGAACAATGAACTAAGCTCTTCTTTCTTTAGACTTCTTTCTCAGTTTATCGTATCCACACTTTCTGCATCGTTTTGCTTTTAGTGGATTATTTGCATTGCATCTCATACAAATTTTTTTATTGAATAGCCTCGCATCTGCTTCAGGAAACCGTACCATTTATTTTCTTCCCTCCTGTTAAAGTTGATTGTTTATATTACATTCTGTATAAAAACATTTTGATCTTCACAAAGTTTTATTGGCATATTAAGATTTGCTTATTATACGTAAGATTATAAAATTTTATAAATATTAAAAATAATCTAAACCCAAAATATTTGAGAGATCCCAATTAGAGAGTAGTTTTAATAGTTTTTATATACAAAAAATATATAATAATTGAGATTATTATCTTGATTAAGATTATATGAGACTTATGAAAAAGAAACAAGGTTTTGTGATAATTGGGATAACAGGATTGCCTGCATCAGGAAAGACAGAGGTAGCCAACTTTATTAAAGAGATGGGTATTCCATCTATAAATATGGGTGATGTTATAAGAAAAGAGTTTCAGAAGATGGACGATTTAGAAAATATTACGAATCAAAGGGTTTGTGATATTGGAAAATATGCCGATTATTTAAGGAAAAAAGAGGGAATGAATACCATTGCTAAAAGATGTATTCCTGAGATCGAAAAAATAATCGACGAGAAGGGAGATAACCTAAGATATATATTGATCGAAGGTATCAGAAATATAGAAGAGGTGGAATTATTCCGGTCTCTGACGGATAAGTTCGTGTTGATTAACGTAACCGCAGACAAGAATACACGATTCGAACGCATCTTGAAGAGAGGAAGAGAAGATGCATCCGAAGATTTGGATGAGAGAGACCGGCGTGAGATAGGATGGGGCTTAGAAAAAGTTATGAAAGATGCAGATATTGTAATAATAAACGATTCTTCTTTAACCGATTTGAAATATAAAGTAAAAGAGATATCACAAATCTTCGATTTGTGAGCTACGAATCTTTGATTCGTAATATTTAACCTTATTATTTGATTTAAAAACTATATCTTTATATCATAAGAACGTTATATTAATGGATTATTCTTTGTTGGTGATTATATGAATCAAAGAGTAAAAATCATTTCTAATCCAACAGATCTCGTTCCAATATTGTATATATTCAATTCTGCTCTACATAGATCAGTCTATAATGAGCTCTTGAGAGGATGGAAGACTGAAAAAGAGTTGGAAGAGATAATAAGGATGGATATAAATAAGAGTATAGAGTTACTCAAGGCGGGAAATCTGATATCAGGTCGATGGAGAACACCTGAAAGAGGAGAAAAGCCTGAAATGGAATATACAGCAATATACTCTAAAATAAAAGCTGATTTTCAATCAAATTTCAGTGATCTAGCCGAGATTATAGATATAGCGATTATGGATGATGAGACGTTTGAAGAGTATGAGACAGAGGTAATAAAAAAGATAAGTAAGGATAAAAAATCGATCAATGAGATCTGTAGAGAACTGGATTATCCATTATATTTTCTAAAAGGTTTGTTGAAAAGATCATTGTTGTTAGATTTGAGAGGACAAGACGTGGTGATGATAAAAAATGCCTATATTGCTGAAAAATAAAAAAAATAGTACTAAATTTCAAATCTTGGTCGAAATAGCTGCCAATCAACCAAACGTAAGACAGAAAGACATATCTGAAAAATTAGAGATAACACCCCAGGCGGTCTCTGAGTATATCAAAGAGATGATAAAAGAGGGGTTGATCTATTCTCCATCTAAAGGAAGATACAAGATAACAAAAGAAGGAACGGATTATATAATATCCAGTTTAAACGATCTTAAAGCATATACGAAAGAGATACTAGATAACATAGTCAAAACCATCGCTATATCTCCAGCAATTGCTTCGTACGATATCAAAAAAGGAGATAAAGTAGGGTTATATATGAAAAAAGGGATGCTCTATGCAGGAAGGGATGTAGATGGTGGAGCTACGGGGGTGGCTGTCTGTTATGCTTTAAATGGAGAAGATGTTGGAATAAGCGAGATAAAAGGTATAATTAAGATGGATATTAAAGAGGTAACCATACTCCAGGTGCCAAGCATCAAAGATGGTGGAAGCCGAAGAGTAGATTACAAAAAATTGGAGAATTTTGTGAAAGATAAAGATTTTATCTCTGCTTACGATTTAGAATCTTACGTATCTCTAAAAAAGATCAATGCTAACATAAACTCTTTTTTTGGGTCGATTGCATCTGTATGCGATGCAGCAGAGCATGGATTAGAAACCTTGTTTGTATGTACGAACGATAATATTATAAACATAATAAAAGAATTAAATAAAAGAAACTTGAAATATAAAGTAGAGTGTGTGATCTATGAAAGAAAGGACATTTAGAAAGATGGTAGAGTCTCTAAATAGTCACATTCCGAAAGAAAGAAAGACTTTATCATCTCTTTTGTCAGAGAATCGACCGATGGTGCGAGGAAGGGATGGATCGCTACATGTATTTAAAAAGAAGGAACTTGATAAGATTGCGGAGATTCTGCCTAAAGAAGATTATGACCGATTATTCTTGCCGATTTATATAGAGATGAATTCGGATTATGGAAGAGGTGCTGGACGGGTTGTCGGCAAGATAAATTGTGATATTGTAAAAAGAATACTGGGAGAAGGATACTATTACGAAAAGGATGACGAGATTATATTATATGCCAACGATGTCGCTAATCTACGAAAAATGTTGCCTACAACAACACAGTATATATTCTCCGTATCTATCTAAAATAAAAGATTTGTCCATGTAAGATAAAAATGCCATACGAAGGTATGATTTTTAGACCGCCGAGCGAGGCAGAGAGTCTTATTATTCAAGCAACAGTGGGATGTTCTTGGAATAAGTGCACATTCTGTTCGATGTATCGTTATAAAGACTTCAGAATAAAAGAGTACGATGAGATAAAAGACGATATCGAGACAGCAAAAATGGTTTACGGTGATAAAATAAGACGAGTATTTCTTGCAGATGGAGACGCACTCGTCTTAGATACAGATTATCTTTTAAAGATAATAGATGACTTAAACAAAGCTTTTTCTAAGTTAGAACGTGTGAGTACGTATGCTACTCCTCATAACTTATTAGATAAGGATATTGATGATCTTAAAAAATTAAAAAAACATGGATTGGATCTGGTTTATCTTGGCGTAGAGACCGGGGATAACAATCTTTTGAGATCAATCGGTAAAGGAGTAACACGGGACGAGATGCTTGATGCAGGATTAAAGGCTAAAAAAGCTGGTATTAAACTATCTGTAACTATTATATTAGGTTTAGGCGGGAAAGAAGGTAGTAAAACACATGCAAAAGAGACTGCAAGATTATTGAGTGATATGGATCCGGATTATGTCGGTGCTTTAACTTTAATGATCACTCCTTCTACAGCTGGACGATTGACTCTTTTAAGTCCTATAGAGAGCATTTTGGAATGCAGAAGCATAATTGAAAATATGGAGGTCAGTGACTGTATCTTTAGAAGCAATCATGCATCTAATTATCTCCCACTAGGAGGAAGACTTCCTGAGGATAAAGATAAAATTATAAAGACCATCGACGATATCATTGAAAAAAATAAGACTTATCTATTGCGAAGCGAAGATATTCGAGCATTATAAGCCAGGAACTTGAAATATACAAAAAATATACAAGTGTTTATAAGTATAGTAGAGTTAAGATTTGAACAATCGAGAGGTGTTATATTGGAATTAAGAGATGATGATTTCTTATATTTAGTTGGAGAGGCGTTGGTTGGAGAAGGTGACGAAGTAGCTCATATCGATCTGATTATAGGAGACAAAAGGGGGGCTGTGGGAGATGCGTTTGCTAACGGATTAGTAAACCTTTCAAAGGGGCATACACCATTATTGTCCGTTATAAGACCAAACTTGCCGCCAAAACCATCTACTTTAATCATACCGAAGGTTACTATCAGAGATATGAATGATGCGAACAAAATATTTGGTCCTGCTCAATCAGCCGTTGCAAAAGCCGTTGCGGATTGTGTAGAAGAGGGGGTTATCCCGAAGAAAGATGTAGAACGGATAGTTATCATAGCAAGCGTATTCATCCATCCTAATGCGAAAGATTATGAGAAGATTTATAGATATAACTACGGTGCAACCAAACTTGCAATAAACAGGGCTCTCTCATCGTTTCCTGATATCGATACCGTTTTATACGAGAAAGATCGGTCTATAAATCCTATAATGGGATTTTCTGTACAGAGATTGTGGAATCCGCCCTATCTTCAGGTTGCTTTAGATTTGCCTGAACTACGTAGAATGCAAGAAGTGGTAGAACAGCTGCCGGACAGCGATCATATTATTATCGAGATAGGAACTCCTTTAATCAAGAGATACGGTATAGATGTTATAGATAAGATACGAGAGAAAAAACCGGGTCTATTTATAGTTGCAGATTTGAAGACATTGGATACGGGAAATCTTGAAGCAAGAATCGTAGCAGATGCATCAGGGGATGCTATAGTAATTTCAGGGCTTGCACCGATTAAAACAATAGAAAAAGCTATTTATGAAGCAAAAAAGACTGGTATTTATTCTGTTATAGATATGTTGAATGTAAAAGACCCTATAAGTGTTTTATCCAGTTTATCAATAAAACCAAATGTTGTCGAGATTCATAGGGCGATAGATAACGAATCAATTGAGAAAGAAGATTGGATTATCGTGAAAGAGATTAAAAGCAAGTTCAAAAATATATTGGTGGGAGTTGCAGGCGGTCTCAGACCTGAGAATGTTCAAAAGGCACTTGATAGTGGTGCAGATATACTTATCGTGGGGCGAGGAATCACAGCGTCTAAAGATGTTGAGGGTGAGACAAGAAAGTTTTTAAAACATTTAAATACGGAAGAGATCGATCAATACAGAGTCAAAACAGATTTTTAGACTTTTAAACTATCGAAGAGATTTATCTTTTTTAACTTTTTGTTCTCTATCTTTATTGCTTTAGGTGCAAAAAGAGGTGTTTCATCGTCTGTTAAAACGTTTATCGTCTCTTTAATCTGGATCGATTCTAAAATCCTTCTATCATCTGGGGTATGTGATATATCTTCAAATCTTGATAAATTCAAATCTTTGTATTTATATCCGTCTGGGAGAATCACGGTAACTACCTTTCCTGTTATAAATGGTATTCCTAGCTCTGATGATACCTCTGATAAAAATTCCTCTTTTTCTCCGTTACTTATAATAACATCGCATCCTTTTAAGGTGCTCTTCATGCATCGTTTATCATCGATAAGAGTTATTCTTCTTATATTTTTAAATCCTATATCGGATAATAAATCTTCTAAATTAGAATTAAACGTTGCTATTATACATTTAGAGATAATATCATCATATTTGTGCATATTCTTAAATGAACCGTTATAATCATTTAAAATCTTTTTCTTTTTTATTAATCTGCCTGATTATATTTATAACAAAAAATAGAAACAAGCGTTATGTTTAAAAATATAATGGTAATGGGAGCAGGAGCAATAGGCTGTTTGTTTGGTGGTTTGATCTCCAAAGCAGGATATAAAGTAATCTTGATAGGAAAAGATTGGCAGATTGAGAAAATAAAAAATAATGGGTTGCACATTCATAACGCAGACGAATTTTACGCATATCCTGAAGTATATACCGAACCTGTAGAGTCGGATTTAATATTAATGACGGTAAAAGCGTACGATACAGAGAAATCAGCAAAATCTCTTTTGATTAAGGAAGATAGCGTGGTTTTAAGCCTACAAAATGGAATAAGGAACGAAGAGATAATTGCCAGAATAATTGGGGCTAATCATGTGGTGGGTGGTGTAACATCTCAAGCTGCCTTACTTGTAAAGGCTGGAGAAATAAGACATACAGGATACGGGGAAACCATCATAGGCGAGATGGATGGGAGGGTTACGAAACGGATAAAGGAGATCAAGAGTATATTTGATAATTCAAAGATTGAGACGACTTTAACCTCTAATATAAAAAAAGAATTATGGAACAAACTTATAATTAATGCAGGTATAAATGCGATTGGTGCTATAACAGGACTGGAAAATGGTTATATTTATAAAATAACAAATTTAAGAGATATAAGCAGAAAAGTAGTTAGAGAGGCGATAAACGTTGCAAATAAGGTTGGTATTAACGTTGATGTGAATGAAGATAAGGTATTGATGATTGCAAAACGGACTGAAAAGAACAGATCATCTATGTTACAAGATATAGATAGAGGTAAAAAGACTGAGATAGACGAGATAAATGGGGAGATTGTACGGATTGGTAGAAGTTATATGCTGAATTGCGATGTTAATGAGACTCTATACAACCTGATTAAGGCTAAAGAGATATACAAAGAATAAATTATCTGATATTAGAGATGAGGATTTGCCAAAGACGCCAACGGAGAAGATGTTTAATTAAGTTCTATTTTAAGTTTAATTAAGTTATTAAAGATATATTTAAATATTATAGGAATTAAATATTATTTTAAATAATAAACGATTAAAAATGAGGTGTAAAAAGATGGATTTCAAATTTGGCGAGAAAGAAGAGGCGTTGAGAGAGGAGATTCGTGAGTTTGCAAGAGAGGAGCTTCCGCCGGGATGGCTTACGGTCATGTTAGAGGAGGAAAGCCGCGACGAAGATTGGGCGTTTGCCATGTCTATATCCAAGAAACTTTCCGAGAGAGGATGGCTCACGATGTCTTGGCCCGAGGAATACGGTGGCAAGGGAGCTTCGCTGTGGGAACAACTGGTATATCTGGAAGAATCTGGGTACTGGGGAATACCAGGCACGATGATGGGTATAAGTGGGGTGGCATGGGTAGGTCCCTCCCTCATGATGTATGGTAGCGAGGAGCAGAAGGAGAAATATCTCCCGTTAATCGCCTCTGGAGAGCCAGACGGTGTTTGGTGCACAGGATATAGTGAACCCAATGCTGGCTCCGATTTTGCCAATATTCAGACCCGGGCTGTGAGGGAGGAAGACGAATATGTTATCAACGGGCAGAAAACGTGGACCAGTGCTGCCCACAGGGCAAGATGGTGCTGGCTTGCGGCTGTAACCAATCCAAATGCCCCCAAAAAGCATCAGCGGATCAGTGTTCTTATCGTGGATATGAAGAGCAAGGGCGTTACAGTCAATCCTCTGGTGAACTATGCGGGATACCACATCTTCAACGAGGTCTTCTTCGATGATGTAAGGGTTCCAGAATCCAGCTTGGTCGGTGAGGAGAATAGAGGGTGGTATCAGTTGATGACCTCTCTGGCATACGAGCGGGGCAGTCTCGGTCCCTCAGGCTATGGGTACAACAAGAGGATACTGGACGAGCTGGTTAGATATGCCAAGGAGACCAATCTCTTCCAAAAGCACGAGATCCGCTGTAAATTGGCTGATATGGCTATTGAAGTTGAGATGCAAAGGATGCTTGTCAGCCAAACGACTTGGAAAATGAGCAAAGGAGAGATGCCCACTTACGAGCCATCGAGAGACAAAGTTTTCAATGACAAGGTGCAAGAGCGGCTGGCTATCACCGGAACAGAGATCCTGGGAGCGTACTCTCAAATAGATCCATTACATCGGGATTCCAGATGGTCCAAGCTTAGAGGTTGCGTGGAGAGTTTATATTGGCTCTTTCCTGGCATATCGATTTCGGCTGGGACGGATGAGATCGAGAAGAACATCATCGGTCAATTTGGGTTGGGGTTACCCAAATCGTATTAGGAGGATAAAAAATGGACTTCGATCTTTCAGGGGATCAAAAGATACTCCAAACATCGGTTAGGGAATTTCTGAATAAGGAGTGTTCCAAAGATAAGGTAAGAGAGTTGGAGGAAGATGAAAGAGGATACGACATAGAGATGTGGAAAAAGATGGCGGAGCTGGAGTGGATGGGTGTCGTATTTCCTGAAGAGTATGGTGGAACAGAAGGGGACTTCATCGACTTAATGATCTTGGTAGAAGAGATGGGAAGATACATTCTCCCCTCCCCCTTCTTCTCCACCATTCTTTCTTCTCTCTCCATCCTGGAATATGGTGATGAGGGACAGAAGGAAAAATTTCTTCCCAAGATAGCCAAGGGGGAGGAGATTTGGACCCTCGCCTTGATGGAGTCATCGGTTACCTATGAAGCATCAGGCATAAAACTTCGCGCCATTCCAGAAAAGGAGGAGTACATTCTCGAAGGAACCAAGCTCTTCGTTCCATACGCTCACGTGGCAGATCGCCTCTTGGTTGTTGCCCGAACAAGCGAGGAAAAAAACCCAAAAGATGGAATCACAGTCTTTATTGTGGATGTTGCAAAGACCAAAGGCTTGGAGGTGGAGGTTATCCCTACTGCGGCACATGACAAGCAATGTGAGGTAAGATTTGATCATGTAAAGGTTTCCAAAGACAATGTCTTGGGAGATGTGGGCAGAGGATGGGATGTGGTGAACTTTATCATCCAAAGGGGAGCGGTCTTAAAATGCGCCGAGATGGTTGGAGGGGCTCAAGCCGTACTAGAAATGGCCAACGATTATGCCAAGGAGAGGGTCCAGTTTGATCGCCCTATTGGTTCATTCCAGGCAATTCAGCATAAATTGGCCGATATGTTTACTGAGATTGAAGGACTGCGATATCTCGTCTATGAGGCGGCATGGATGATAAATGTTGGTTCTCCATCCGATTTACTGATATCTATGGGCAAGGCAAAAGCGAATGAAGTTTATCAGCGAACTTGCATTGAGGGTATCAGAATTCACGGGGCAATTGGATTCACGAGGGAAGAAGATGTTGGGCTCTATTATCTGCGCACAAAGGCAGCGGAGTTTGCTTTTGGGGATACCGACTCTCACAGGAAGCAGATAGCCATCGAATTGGAGCGTTCTTAGACTCCGCACGAGATCTCTAACAGCTACAAAAAAGATTATCAGGAATGGTATAACACTAAAGCATCTTTATATACTATGCTCAAGAAGAAAAAATTCGGGATAGCATGATGAAAGAATATCTGAGATCTACTTATTTTATGGATTGCGACTCTCTTCTTATTAAAGACAAAGCCAAAGAGCTTGTTAGAAGCACCGACCATGAATTAGATAAAGCAAGAGAAGTTTTTTATTTTGTGCGAGACGAGATAAAATATGACCCCTATCTATACTCATCCGATGCGGAAGACTTCATAGCAAGCAAGATCTTGAATCGTGGGGAAGGATACTGCGTACAGAAAGCAGTTTTGTTGAGCACTTTGGCAAGGGCTGTAGGCATTCCCTCCAGATTGGGGTTTGCCACCATCAGAAATCATCTCGCACCAAAGGAACTTGTTAAATTTTTGGGTACCAATCTCTTAGTTCATGGGTATAGTGAACTTTTTATCGAAGGGAGATGGATCAAGGCAACTCCTACATTCGATCTTAAAATGTGCCAGAAGATTGATGTACCAGTGGTAGAATTTGATGGAAGAAAAGATGCAATCTTACCCAAATATAACAATAAAGGAGAACCTTATATAGAATATATCAAATATCACGGCTCTTATAGTGATCTCCCCCTAGATCGAATATTAAAGATTGAGATGGAGACTTATGGAAAATAAATTTGTATGGTATAGATTACGTCTATAAAGATGGGAAAAGAGCTAAATTTTGCTCAAATTGTAGCACAGAGATAAATCCAAAGCGAGATATGCAAATATTTGTTTATAGAGGGCTTTGTGAAACTCCTTGAATATTTCTCAATTTACAGGTTTTAGAATATCATCTATGCACAGCCTCCTCTCACTTTATCAACTTAAAGCTTTCTCCAATACTCTATATCTCCTATTGAACCTATAATCATTTTATCTAGACTTTAAATGTAATATCACCAAATACACGATTTAGTCTATCTTCCATCTTAAAGACATATTTTGGTGGATTTGCTCAAAAGTCGAAGTTTTGTAACATCCAAAAATCAAGATTTTAAGACTTTCAAGATAATTAAGCAATAATCTTTTAAATTGAATTTTAAAAGGTATACGGAAGCGATGAAATGAAAGAATTAACAAACCTTATAACAATTAATACGAGCTATTCAAAAGAAAAAGCGGTAGAGATTCTTAAAAAGAATGATTATGACTGTATTTTTCTGGATTTAGCAAGAAATCAGGAGGATTTTATGAGAGCAATAGCGGAAGGAGCCGATTATGAGTTTGTTATAGAGAAGATGAATGAGCTTGGTCTGGTGAAGGAGCCTGAAGATGCACAGGATTACAAAGCAGCTAAACCATTATTTGAAATCTTACCATCGTTGAAAGCTAATTATAATACAACTATATACTGTTATAAAAAAGATTCATCTCTTTTTCTTTCCAGAGATATCGCCCTAAGGATATTATTATTATTAACAGTAAGAGGTAGGATAGGCGTGATAAAGACGGATGAATGAAAGGATCTCCTGCGAGACGATATTTATTACGAGATAGAATCAGCAAGAAATGATACGGAATATATAGCCAGTAGAGCAGGAAAGAGAAATATATGTATAAATGCATCAGAAGATCTCTTAACCGCTCTCTCTATATTGGGCTTTTAAACAAGAGAGATCATAGTTGATGAGCCATGCACGCCGTTAAATATATTAAAGAGGAAAATAAAACAAGAAATCTTTTATAAAAAATTCTTGAAGGATGAAGAGGTGAGAACATTAATAGAAGAACATTTAAAATTTGTGGGTATGATTATGGAGTTGGGATACGAAGATGCATATAAAAAGATTGCGAATTGTTAAGTAAAGTCTCCAATGAACATTAGTATAGTTGGATATGTCTACAAGAGACACCTCTGTGAGATCTTTCAAAGTGTTTTAGCCGGTTTGAATGACTTGGAGAGCAGATTTTACCAGGTTTATACCGTGTAAGCACCGAGACAAAGCTTAAAACAGATTTTATAGGTCTGTCAATTTCTCTCTCGAGCACAATATCGATTGTTTTACTGCGCGGAAACATACTCTATAGTCCCCCCTCCCTGAAGGCTTACTTTCATCAATATGTTATTTTCATTGTACCATGCGATATGCTTTATTTCGAACTCGTAATTCGGTATTTTGCTCGCAATATCAATCTGAACTCTGCGGCACATATAACTCTTATTGTCGGCGTATATTTCTTCCTTGCCTTTGCCTGTTATTTCCATATCTAAAAGACCTATATACAGAGAAGGTCCCCACAAATATTTGCATTTTAAAGGGGTAGTGGAGAGATCATCCAGCAATCCGCTAATCACAATATAGAGATTAATATCATCTATCACTACTTCCTTTTCCGTCTTTAATGTTTTTATCATTGAAAGGTCTTTATAGCGGGATGTGATTGTTAGCTCTTTGTTCAAAGGATCTATAGAAATCTCCATTACCGATGATCCCTCTGCCGCAGGAGTTGAACGATTCTGATAGAGGAGCTCTAAAGTGCTTTCATTTATGTAGCTGTAACAGGTTTTTTCTTCTCCTGATGAATAGACCTCCTTATACTCTATTCTGTAGCATGGTTGGTCCCTATATGTGGATTTTTTGATAGAATATGTCAGAAGGGCCAGCTGTTTACCATCATTGTCAACAAGTCTGTAAGTGTAAGATTTACCATCTTTCAGCATACCACTATCCGAAGTAACTTGGTTTACCCTGATAACCTCGCCGGAGGCGGTAACGTAATGCTTTGCTTCTACTGGATAAAGAACCATGCCAAGAAAGAGGAACACCAATAATAGTGGGATAATGATTGATCGCTTCATATATCACCACACTTTAAGGTTTTTTAGCATACCCTCTAATGTTCTATCCATAATTTTTCCTAATTCCTTTATTGTCCTTTTATCCTATTGTCTTGTTCATATTTATATCTACCTCTCGGGAGTAGAATAATTTTTTTAAAATGGTATGGTACTGTTCCCATTGCAGTAAACACTTTCACATAACCATATTTTTCTAAGATGTCAACTGCATCATTTATTTCTTCGGGAGTTAAACCTTTTAACTTTTGCAATTCAGGTCCTTCGGTATAGTAGTCAGGTGGCTGATTGACAAGAACAGAAAGGATATTTTCAGCATTTTCTTTAACTAACATAATCATTTCACCTCATTTCATTTAATAAAACATTCCACATATAAAAAGATAGCAAGACGATATGCAGGATAAAAATTATATCGACTATGGTTAGAAAGTGTTTAAGAGACCTCTATTGATGTGTACAGATAGAGATTTAACAAAAGGATTTTTGTTAAATCTAAAATTCATGTCGAAGACTATCTCTTCGGGATCTCTCGAACATATTGTTGAAAGAGGCTCTATTCATGGTATCGATTGAGAGATACTTAACAACGCTTACGGCCTGCAGTTATTACGAATAACGAAATATTTCTTCTGTTAAATCCTTATTTTAAAAAAGAGGCAAAAATCTCTCTAATTATTAAAGGAGAGAAAAAATAGGAAAAGAGGAAAAAAGAATATATCTCTAAAGAGTAAAAAAAGAGAGTAGATTAAAGTCTCAGCGATCTGTAGATAAATAAATTTAATTAAATATAAGGTGATACATAAAGCTTATGGTTAAGAGGGAAACATGGAGTAGCAAGGCTGGTTACGTCTTCACAGCGGTGGGTTGTGCTGCTGGGCTTGGGAATATGTGGCGATTTCCATATCTTACATTTAAATATGGTGGCGGAGCATTTTTCATACCTTATTTGATTTCGGCTCTTCTCATAGCAATACCCCTGCTCTATCTTTTGCTGAGTATCGGACACATGGGCAAAAGTAGCCCACCAAGGGCTTTTCGCAGTATTGTAGGAAAAAAAGCTGAATGGGCTGGTTGGATTCAGGAACTCTGTATTCTTATACTCAACTCTTATTATGTTGTGATAACTGCGTGGGCCATCTGTTATATTGCGTTTTCTAGTTATCTTCCATGGGGGGAAGGAGCAGAGGCCGTTTCTGGCGTGAATAACTTTTTTTATAATGAATTTATCGGGTTATCAGAAAGTATTGAGATTGCTGGAGGTTTTTCTATACCCGTGGTAGTTGCTACAATTTTAGTGTGGTTTTTTATATATCTTATATGTTCTAAAGGTATAAAAAGGATAGAAAAAGTTTCAGTATATTTTGTTTTTCTAGCATGGATCTTATTAATAATATTTTCAATCAGAGGTGCGATGTTGCCCGGTGGTATTGACATTGGTTTAAGAAGCTATCTTACTCCAGATTTTTCGGCGATGCTCGATCCAGAAGTATGGGCATCAGCTGCTAGCCAAGCAGCATTCTCTTTGGCACTGGGTGGGGGAATGGCTGCCTACGCCAGTTATTTGCCAGAAAAAGCGGACGTAAATAAGTATAGTTTAATAATAGGCTTTTTAAATATGTTTACATCGATTCTTGCAGGCTTTGCAGTATTTAGCAGCGCAGGTTTTTTGGCGTATTCACTTGGGGTAGAAGTTTCAGAGGTGACTCTCTCTGGCATACCTTTGCTTTTTATAACGCTTCCAACAGCTATTTCAATGATGCCTGCGATGTCGCAAGTTTTTGGCATATTGTGCTTCACAAGTATCTTTATGCTTGCCTTTACCTCTGCCTATGGGATAGCGGGAGCCTTTATCACCACTCTGATAGACAACTTCAAAATTTCAAGAAAAAAAGCCACAGCACTAACAATTCTTATACCAATGACTCTCAGCATATTCGTCTTTGCCCGAGGCTTTGGTATGCACTGGCTGGATATGGTGGATAGGGGAGTATGCTACTATGGGGTGATGATAGGAGGTTTGGTAATGTGCATAATCTTTGGTTGGGTGTATGACCCCAGCAAACTACGAGAACACACAAACAGGATTTCTACGATACATTTTGGTAGGTGGCTAGATATAATTATCAAGTTTGTGATCCCAATCGTAATAACATTCGAGATTGTATGGGGGCTTTTTGTCTCAGGAGACATCTATGGTTATGCTGGTTATCCCTTCTGGGCATCGGCTTTAGGTTTATGGGGCTTAATTGGTATAGTTCTTATATTCTCATTTGTACTTCCAAAAATAACCAAATAAAGAAAATACAAAATGTTCTTGGTTGGAGTACGAATAATTATAGTTGAAATATGACAAATCTATTACCTGATATGCCAGATGACGATAGTAACCACAAAGCAGATGAGATGCAAAAATCTGATGTAAATCTATCCTTTTTGTATCTTTTTGTAGAATCATCTCTTTGTTGGAAAGAAATTGCCCTCTTTACCGTATAGCCTATTATAGACCTCTTCTACCAACATTCTCATATCACTTGTCAGATGGGTAGCACGGAAAAAGAATATGCATCCCTGTAGGTTGGCGGGATATTCGGGTCTTTCTCTACCAGTGCACCTAAATCTACTGCGTAGGCTGATATTGCGGTTGATTCTGATTCTACATCCGAGTGTAGTCTTACAACTTCTGTCCATGGTTTTATATCGCTCACTTTTTCACCTCCTTAATTTTGTCAATAACTTTTCATCAACCATTGCATAAAGCGGATGCCCGGGACTTAGAGAACAGCATCAACATGTGTATCTTTCTCCAGGTCTTCTTTATGAAAAGTAATCTTTTTATACTCTGATTCTGGTTTACCGTAGTGCCTTACAGATTCCAGTTGTTCGGAGCGGAAAGAGGTGGGAACATGGAGGATCCGTAACAGACCATCTGCTCTTTTCTCAACCTTTAATCCAGCTAGTTCTACTGAATTTCGGAAGTATTTCTCTACATATTCAGGTATAAGCCTTTTTTCTTCCGCCTCGAAATTCTTCTTCTGAAAACTGCCGAAATCCACATATGCACGAGCTAACGCAATTCCAATCATCTCTTCATATTTCTTTAGTTTCTCAGGATCAATCTCTTCAATAGTTTACAGATATTCCTCAAGCCGATGAGGATTATAGGCTGCTTCCCTTAGAATTTCTGCTAAATCTACATAATTGAATATGTAAACATCCCTTTTTTGTCCTATACGATGGATTCGACCCATTCTCTGCTCAAGGCGTGCAGGATTCCAAGGTATATCATAATAAATTATGAGATGACAAAATTGGAGATTTATCCCTTTACCAGCTGCCTCTGTGGCAACACAAATCTTCCTGAGCTTTTTTACTCTGATAGACATCCATAAGGCCGTTAATTCTACATGTAGAGAATCCCCAACCTTCAATTTGCTTTTTTATATAAGAGAGAGTATTCCTGTATTCTGTAAAAATCAGAAGTTTTCCTCTGCCATCTTTGAGTTCTGCAAATTTTGCTTTATCTAGACATTCTTTGAGAGCTTTCAATTTAGTATCCGTTGCCTGCTCATAAACAATCCTTGCCATCTCAACAAGATCTTTCAGGGATGCTATCTCTTCATCTATTGCTATATCCCTACGTCTTTCTAATAACTTGACTTTCTCTTTAGCTGATATACTCTCAAGTTCATCTAAAAAATCCTTCTGCTTTTGTAATCTTCTTTTAAGGCTTTCATAAATTGCATAAGTAGAACTTGCCAGACGTCTTTGGAATACCGTCCTAGTTAATGTGTCTGATTCGCCCAGTTCCCTGTATTGCTAAAAACCTGTTCAGATAATTTGTTATCACCTCGTAAAGTTCATATTCATCAATACTTAATTTAAATGGAACAGTTTTCGCACATTTTTTTGTAAATAACGGTCTACCATTTAAGTCACATAAATTTTATCCTTTTTTAGAGATGGACTCGCGGCATCATACCTTTCTTGAAAGGCGGTAAAGCACGGTGTTCCGCTTGGCCTTGGGTGAATACTAAGCGGCGCCCGGCAAAGAAGAATAACCGCTCCACGTTTGGGATCCGAAGTCGGCCACCACTAGACCGTTTGCTTTTTTTTGCCGCCTCGTAGCAGTTGGCGGCCACCTCTAGTATCGGAAGAATTGTCAGCCGTTCTAAAAGTCGCAGAAAACTTAAAAGAATGAATTTCTAATTTTTAAATAAAAAAAAGCGAGGTGAAAATCTGCAGTGGGAGACACTGTAAAAGAGTTATGTTGTTTAATAATGCAAGTTTAGTATATATAAATCTTTCGGTTCGTCAAAATGCGATAAGAACGATCGATCAATTTTTAAGACATATTATCAGACCCGAAAAAGAGTTGGAAGTCCGTTACATAAAAAATGGTCGTTCTCATAGCATACACTACGATTTAGAAGAGTGGGGATTCCACTCTAAAGATCCACGTGATGAAAGCGGTAGAATAGCAGAAGAGTTGGAGAGAGATTAAGCGGACAATAAACGTATATGTTGGTGTAAATGAGAGAGAACATGAAGGAAGAGACTCAGAGAGTGTCTTGTATATTAGGAATGTGTTCTTCGATCTCGACGCAAAAGATTACGAGGGAGATAAAGAAGAGACATTAAGAAACGCAAAGAGTCTTATCTCTATTTTTGAGGATGAGTTTGGGCATGTAGAATATGCCATCATCGATTCTGGTTATGGCTATCACGTCTGCTTCCCATTCGAGAAAATCATATAATATTTTCAACGATCATTTTCGGATATAGTTACCGCTGATCGATTAAAAATCTATACGGGTTTTTAATCTAGGTCTTTTTAATCTCTTAGCGATCGGTTATTTATCAGATAATCCTCATTTTTATATTGATCCAAGGTCTTTAATCGTTCTTATTCCTTAACAGAATCAGTTCAAATAGTTGAAAAGATATATCAATTATTTTTCACAATCAGTACATACAAACCTCCATGCACAAAAATAGTCTTCTGGATGATCATCAGGCGGGCAGGCAATAACGTCCGTCTTTATTCTTTTATCTATAGTCTCGGCAAACCGCGTATATTCCACAATTCCTGCAATCTTGCATGGATAATCCGGTAAATTTTTTCTTTTTCTTGCAGATTGTACTCTACAGTCGTTCATCTCCAATATTACAGTATTTTTTTTCCTTTTTACGGTCTGTTTATTGATTACAGAGTATAACCTGTAGTTTAACGCCTTTGCTAAACCATCCAATCCTGGTTGATTCTCTAATTTCAGGAGATTTTAATAGAATACGCCTCAAACGGGGAGAATCGAGACCAACAAGAATCATTACACCTTTTTGCGTCGTTCATCCCTCTTTCAGCCTCTACTGTTTGAAACCAGACTCCATCGTTTGCCAACCAGTTTGTTCCTATAGACTTAATCAGAGAATCCAACTGCTCTTCATCTATCTTTAAAAGCGGTAGAGGTATGCCATCTTCGATATCAAAACCTAAAGTTCTTGCAAATCTATCTATAAATATTTTATAACTCTGAGAATAGACATCTTTTAATGCAGAATACGCTTTATTTTCTCCTAATTGATGTTCTATCTCTGTAAACCAAAAGACATGGTAAAATGCTATCCTGTGTAGATAATCAATTAGTAGCTGAGCTTTTTCTTTATTATTATCCATATATATCATTATATATACTTTACTATGATAAGAATAATTAATTAAATTGGCGGTTTAAAAATAAATGATATGATCTAAATCCAATATAAATAAATCAAGAGAAGTATAGAAAATGATAAATATGAATATAGCTTAAATATTCCTCTAAAATATGCAGAATCATACAAGAAGGGCTGCTTATCTATCGATCATCCTGCTGGGTATAGTAAGCTTGATGGGAGATATCGTCTATGAAGGAGGAAGATCGATAATACCATACTTTTTGGAGTTTTTAGGTGCATCTGCAGTATTGATAGGATTTGTTGGAGGATTAGGAGATTTTTTGGGATATGTTATCCGACCTCTGGCTGGTTATTGGGCTGATGTTTCCCAGAGATATTGGTTTTTTACATTTTTAGGATATTTTCTGATTATATCGATACCATTCTTGGCTTTTGTAATTTTTTTACCTAATAAGTGGCAGCTAAGTATGGCAATAAGTCTGATAATGATCGAAAGAGTTGGTAAAGCATTAAGAGCTCCCTCAAGAGATACTATTCTCTCAATAGTAAGCAAAGGCGTCGGTTCTGGAAAAGCATTCGGTATACATGAGACTTTGGATCAAATAGGCGCGATAATTGGACCGTTGATCATCGGATTGTTGGTATCCTCTGCTATCGATTTTACCAATATATTTGGAGTGTTGTTCATACCTTTCTTGATATTGTTGTTCGCTCTTGGGTATGCATATAGAAAGATTGAGAATCTACCTATTATGGAGGAAAGTAGGAAAAATGCAAGGAGGACAGGCATAAAAAGGGAAAGGTTGAACAAAAAATTTTACATATATTCTTTTGCAGTCTTCGTAAACAGTATGGGACTTATAAATATACTATTAGTAATCTCTGAAGCAGGACATATTCTACCTGAATACGTATGGTTTGGACCTATAATATATGTTGTAATCATGGGTGTAGATGCCTTGGCTGCTTATCCTTCTGGGTATTTTTATGATAAGATAGGAATAAAATTTTTGATAATTCCTTTTATTTTCACCGCATTAGCATCTATAATGGTTTTAATCAGCCATAATATATATACGATACTTATTGCATCAGTGTTATTTGGCATCGTTCTTGGAATACAAGAATCGGTTTATAGGGCTGTAATTACAGACGTGGCACCGTTGGAATCGAGAGGTACGGCGTACGGTATATTCAACACGATATATGGGTTGGGACTTCTTATCGGTGGTGTGATTTATGGATTCTTCATCGATCTTAGTATAAACATCATGATTGTATCATTATATGCAGTGATAACCCAATTTATTGCTATATATCTACTTTTAAGATGTATAAAAGATAGTAAGAGCTAAATAAAGTAAAAATAGATGAATAATAAATAAAATACTAATTAAAGAATACACTAAGCTATCTATCAAAGAAAGGGTTTTTTCCTTTTATGGTAAGAGGAATTCCTAATGCGATATCTCCTTCTATCTGTCCTAATTGAAGCGCAGCAACTCCCACCCTATACATTATCCTGTTGTCTATATTGAACATGCTGGCAATTTTTACAGCAGAACCTATCGCAATACCCATATCTATCAGCTTGAATGCACAGATAGGACCATAAAAATCCTTTCCTTTTCGTCTATTATCTACTAAACCGTTACAATCTAGACCACACGCACCACAATCCAATCCAGCATATCTTGCCTCCTTTACTCCGATTAATACCACTACCAAAGCATCGTCCACACCTTTTGCATCCCGTATAAAATTCTTATCTCCGTTCTTGGATAATGATCTCATCTTATCGGAGAGTTTTTTTAAATCATCTCCAAATACCATAGAGACGTTCAGATCATTGATACCTCTCGTCTTAGGTGCGGTTATCATAGATGCTAACATATATTTTGCAATCTCTATAGCTGTTTCTTCTTCTATTTCTTCTAATCTCTTTATAATCATCTTTAAAATCTCCTAATTTTTATCGATTTGTTTTAAGATAAGAGGATAGACATTATTCCATATATTAAATCGCCGTAGATCAATGCTATAATAAAACCAATAAATATAAAGACCATCAAAGGTATTTTAGGTGAAACCCAGGCATAATCATCATCCTCGTCCATAACTCTCATCTTTACCTCATCTATCTTATCCTTCTCCTTCTTTAGATACATAAACATATAGTAACCTTTATCGCTTCTTTGGTCTCTTGGAAGCTTTAACAAGTTATATACTAGTATATAGATGGGCACAGATAAAGAGATGATAAACGTATTTACCAATACTACCAAAGGAAAGATAGTAAGGGGAAACGCTCCAATAGATGGGGCTACTGCAAACATCCCTGTCAAAGGACTGATCATAAGAGACGGTTCTAATGGCATTAACGGATATCTTCCAAAAATAGGATAATGAGTGAATAAGACAGATAAGATTATAAATAGTTTAGCATCCGCTCCACCAAATCCTCCGATAGCAAATATAAAGTATGATACGAAAAAGACTATTATGAACGATACAATATACCAGATTACTTCTGCAATATTAAAGGTTATCGAATATTCTACTGCAGCAAGAATAAGCCCTATAAATAATACAGGCAACCAGACTTTATTTGTGACCTTTCTCCATTTTATATCAGAATAAGAACAGAATATCAACAAAACAAAAGTTACCAATATTCTTAATATATCGATATATTCAAGAATAGTAGTCATTATTCCATATCACCAATCCCAAAAATTAATAATTAATCTAATATAAAGCCTTTTTCTAATACGGCTTTGTTATAAGTTCTTTGTCTACATTCGCACTAACTATCAGAGGAAGATCACCTAATAACGCCACTTTTTCATTCTGAACAACCAGAGATCCGATTATATCATCATTTTCATTCATAATACTCTCTATCTTTTTAATCTCATCATTGAAATCATTATGGATAAAATTACCGAAAGCAGTCGCCGCTGCATCTGCTAAAGATACATCTTTTGAAAAAACTGTAACAGCATCAGCATCTCCTAAACTTATAGAAGGTCCTACCCTACCTGATGATGTACATATACCTATTATATCATCACGTGGTTCTATCTCGAATGCATACTTGCAACTAATTGGAGACGACCCGGCATAGATCCCTACATAACATACTTTATCGTTTATAATAGCGATATCTCCTCCATTATCCACGATAGCATATCTCGATCCAGCCATTCTCATCTTTTCTACGGCTATCCAGGCGATCGTTCCAGCAACCGCCGCCATCGGCCCAACTCCAACTTTTTCAGATGCAGATAACATTCTTTTCACCACATCCGGCACATCTTTCTTGGGCTGATAAGGCTCAAAGGTTATATAAAAAAAAGGATCCCGTTTTATATAATCTTCTAAATCCATTCTGGCAGAGATTATCGCCTTTTTCGCTATATCAATATATCTCTCTTCGTTAGATAATATCGATACGTTCGTCTCTTTGATATTAAATCTTACTCTCATATATCAATAATCAATGGTAAGAGATTCCGTCGGACAGAGATCGATGCAATTTTTACATATTATACATCTTGACGAATCCATCTTTACCTCCCAATCTTCCGATATTTTAAAAACATCGACAGGACAGATCATAGAACATATACCGCACATAACACAACGATCTAATCTTCTTTTTATTGGCTCTTTCAGTAGATCTACTTTGATACCCCGCTCTTCAAATGCTTTTTTTACATCTTCCCATTCATCTTTGACATCTACTATCATATCTGCCTTGTTTGTCTCGATATTTACCTTTTCTAAGTTTATCAATACTTTTGTCTTCAAAACTATATCAGAAACAATCGGTTTTCTGACGAGATTAGCTGGAATCTGAATCTTCATCTTCATATTACTAACCCCTAACCAATTTGCTTAAATCAGAGCTGGATATCATGCCTAAAACCTCTCTGTTAGGATTTATGACAGGCATTGCAGATATGTTATATTGTTCTAATCTTCTAGCTGCCACATCTACAAAATCATCCGGACCGATACAAATAACGTTTTTACTCATTGCATCTTTAACTTTTTTATAAAAGCTACCTTTTGCAACAGATTTTGCTATATCCCATGAAGTGATTATACCGGTCAACCTGCCTGCTTCCGAAACAACGGGCATATGGTCTATCCCGTTCCTAACCAAAACTTTCGCTGCCTCTTCTATCGAAGTATCCTCTTCTATAAAGACCACCCTTCTGGACATCAGATCTTTCACCATCGGATTTACTTTTTTCTGGTACATGGGTTTGATCTTTCCCGATTTAGGAAGCGATTCCACCGGTAGAGATAATTTAAAAGATCCCTTTAAAATCTCCCTCTTTAGTGTTTCTGCAACCTCTTTTGCTTTAAGATAACTCGACATTGGAAACGTCTTAACCTCTTTACCGTTCAGGTCTACAAAACCAGATTTTAATTCTTCATAAGTTACTCTTCTTAATATAGGCTTATCTCTCCTTTGGATACCATAATCGACTATATTTGTCACGACATCTTTATCTTCTATAGCAGTCGCCTTTGCCATCTCTTCATCCAATATAGGAATGGGTATCCCTAATCCTATATAAAGCGATATACCATACTTATAGATTTTTGCAGCCCTTATAAAGTTTGTATTCATCTCTTTAAGATTTCCTCTTACCATAAGAGTACCAAACCCATTTTCAGGATCATGCTGTGTTCCTTCTCCGATCACATAACCTTTTGCTCCGGCTAAAAATATTCTCGTTCCTATACCGATGGTTCTATATTCAGGGTCATTAGATAGTGGAGATAATAATCCAGAACCAGAATAAGAGATATTTTCAAAATTAGGGAATAATGGACCCATATAAGTATAAAGTACTCTGTCACTAGAGTTAGTAGCCGCATTGTATTTTTGATAACCGTTCCTTGGATTGACCATGATTGCCTGATTTAAATCATCTATTGTAATCTCTGTTTCAAGGCTTTTAAGCGGATAACAGTCGGTTCCATAAGATTCTGCTCTTAATTCTATCTTTTTTTTTCCTATCAAATCTTCTATAACATGACCACCACCATAATCTAACGTAGGTCCTCTTGCCTGTTGGGTGGCACCTATATAAGCATCTACTGCAGCAATTCCGGTAAACGCCTCAACATCATTCAGGAAAACTCGTTGCATCTTAATCGGAGGATCCGAGTGGCCAAAATTCAAAAAAGCCCCTGAAGAACACATCGCTCCAAAGGTGCCTGTTGTAACAACATCTATCTCTTTTGTCGCTAATTCTAACCCCAACTCTTTAACAATATTGGGCATCTCATCGGATGTAACCACCCTGGCACATCCTTCCGATATTTTTTGGTTTATCTCTTCTATGCTCTTTTTCATCTAAATATAGGTAATAATTTTGTTTTATTTAAATGTTTTTTTAGATATATGCTAACCGATCATATTTTAATTTAATTATTCAAATACGTCCAATGCAGAACATGCCCTACATTTGACGCATCCTGCTTTACTCTTCTTCCATGATAAGTTTTCTTTAAGGATAGACGCAACAGATTCATATATATCTTTCATCCTTTCAAACGATGGTGGAATGGCATCTTCCATATAAGAGCCAGGAATTGGATTTATTGGAACGACAAACGGATAGACACCCATACCTGACAAAGTCTTGCATCCTTCGATCACAGATTCGTCGCTTTCTCCTAAGCCTATTATAATAAAGCTACTTACCTGATTTTCACCAAAAATATTTACAGCGTATTCTAACGCTTTTAAATATCTATCAAATCCTATTTTTGCTTTAGCCGGTGCTATATTCTCCAACACCTTCTTATCAAAAGATTCTATATGTATCCCCACCGTATCAACACCTTTACTATACAGATTTTCCATACGTTTAAGATCCTTCAATGGCTCAAATTGGACATGAACAGGAATTTTAGCGGCATTTTTAATTGCAGATGCACAGTTACCAAGTATCTTTATCTCATCCTCTTCCTTTAAAGCTCCTATAGTCAACGTAACATGTTTAACATTATCCAGTCGTTTTGCAGCCTCGGCCACTTCTGCTATTTCCTCCGGTTTTTTGATATCAAGGGTAGATCCCTTCGATAAATCAATTCCACAAAACTTACATCTAAGAGGAGTATCCCAATAGATGCAATGTTGAACTACGGTTGTAGCTAGGCAGTCTTCCCCGTGCAACAGCGCGATTTTGTTATAAGGTATGCCATCTTTTGTCTTTAATTTGTAAAATTGCGGATTTGGTATCTTTACATCGATTATCTTCTTGTTAAATTTCTTTAAAACATTGTTATCGAGGCTATAAGGAGAATCTGCTACAAACTTGGCAAAAGTAGGTACGTTTGCTACAGTATTTCCAAATATAATATTTTTTGATCCTGCAGGTCCTGCACCGCCTTTTCTTCCTTTATCTTCTGCAGATATTCTTACACCTTTACTAAACAGATCTATTTTTAAATTGCTTATAAATTCTTTTTTGGTCATTGTTAACTTCTTTTTTTTATCCTCTTAATAGATTTTGTTGTAATTTTATATATCAATTTTTACATACATTCTTAATCTTCATCTATATCATTCCTTATCTCTGTTTAGATAAAGTAAGAATGCATAGATTAGATTAATTATCAAAATTTATATAGTAGATATAAATAAAGGATTGGCGATTGATAACAAATAAGATAGTGAGGTGATATATACTATGCCATGTGGAAGGAAGAGAAAACGAGCAAAAATGAGAAAACATAAACAGAAAAAGCTTAGAGATAAGATGAGACATAGAAAAAAATAGTTTTTTAACGATGAAAAAAAGTTTAGTAATAGGGGGAACAAGCAGTGGAGTGGGAAAGACTATAATAACATTAGCATTACTTCACTTATTAAAAAACAAAAATTTACAATCGTTTAAAGTGGGACCAGATTTTATAGATCCCTTATATCATAAAGCAATCACAGGTATGCCATCCTATAATTTGGACTCTTTTTTATTATCGGAAAATACTATCTTATCCTCCTTTTATTCTAAAAATTTCGATATCGCGATAATAGAGGGGGTAATGGGTCTGTTCGATGGATTAGGGCCGGATTTTTATGGAAGCACCGCCCATATTGCCAAGATAATAGGTTCTCCTATCATCCTTGTTATAGATGGAGAAAAATTGTCTTACAGTGCCGCTGCGATATTACACGGTTTTAAAAACCTGGATAAAAGTTTAAACATAAGTGGTGTAATATTCAATAAGATAGGTGGAGAAGGACATCTAAGAATGTTAAAAGATTCTGCAAAAATGGCAGGAGTTGAATTTATAGGAGCTATACCAAAAAAAGATTATTTTAAAATATCTGAGCGGCACCTTGGATTGGTTAATCCCGAAGAGAAAACATTTAATACAACTATGCTCGATGAGATGAGCGAATTTTTAGATATAGATAAGTTATATGAGTTATCCGCAATAAACCATCCCACCAAGATAAATATTTCAAAAAACACAGGCAAGAATTTTTCAAAGATAAAGATTGGTGTCGCACTAGACAAAGCATTCTTTTTTTATTATCAGGACAACCTTGACTTCTTTAAAGAAAGAAATGTCAATCTGGTATTTTTTTCTCCATTAAAAGATGAATTACCCGATGTAGATGGATTGTATATCGGTGGAGGGTATCCAGAACTCTATGCCGATAAATTAGAAAAAAACGAGAAGATAAGATCCCAGATTAAAAAGAGTAGAATACCTATATATGCAGAATGTGGAGGCATGTTATATCTCTTAAGAAGGTTAGATTCGAGAGAAATGTGCAGTATTTTTAATGCAGAGGCTAATATGACAAATAAACTACAATCGATAGGTTATACTGTAGCAGAAACTGTTGAAGATACTTTAATTGCCCCTAAAAATTATTTGATAAAGGGTCATGAGTTTCATTATTCACAGATATCTATCAACGAGAATTTTGCATATAGATTAATAAGAGGAAAAGGAATAAAAGACGGAAAAGATGGTCTTTTTCGTGATAACGTTATTGCAAACTACATGCATCTGCATGCGTTGAGCGACCCCTTCTTATTCGAGCATTTTTTATCGAGATGTCATGATGGAGCCTAAATACAATAAGACATAAATTGAGCCTTAAGATAACGATATACTCCTCTTACGATTAATTTTATCGATTCATCATCTCTTTTATGACGTCTTTTACTTTTATCACCTTTTTTATCATACCAACATTTTGTCCAGCCCAAATAGCTCCGTTTTTTATATCTCCATCCAATATGGCAGATCTTGCAAAATTTATATCAAAAAGAGATTTATCAACTTTCTCTTCCCTTGTCAATGCTTCAAACCATTCGTAAAATCCGTTTTTTATCACTCGAGCTGGAAATATACCTCGGGCTATAACCTCCGTCGAGTCTGATTCTGCATTTATGATAGCTCTTTTGTAGTTATCATGAGCGATACACTCTTCTGTTGCAATAAACCGCGTCCCACACTGAACTCCTTCCGCTCCGAGCGCCAGGACAGATGAGAAATTATTGGAATTTACGATGCCTCCTGCAGCAATAACAGGAATTTTCACGTTATTTACAATATTTTGAACTAATACAGAGGTTGTTATCTCCTCTTTTCCTATGTGACCACCCGCCTCAACACCCATAGCTACAACCGCATCGACACCTGCATCTTCAGCCCTTTTAGCGTGTTTTATATTTGTAACCACATGGATCACCTTTATACCTTCTTTTTTAAAAATAGAGGTAAACCTATTGGGATCACCAACAGATGTTGTAACGATTGGTATCCCTTCTTCTATCACAATTTTTACAATCTCATCAGAATTTGGGTTCATTATTGGTATATTAACACCAAAAGGTTTCTTTGTTAATCCTTTCATAATCTTGATCTCTTTTACCAATCCTTTTGTGGTTACCGGACTTAATATACCAAGGCCACCTGCATTTGATACGGCAGAAGATAATTCAGCTGTTGCAACCCATGCCATAGCACCCTGTATTATAGGATATTTTATTCCCAATATATCACAGATATCTATATCCATTTTATCACAATCTATATCTACTGTTATTATTACTATTTAAATATTGATAAAAATTTATATACTATAATATCATCTACTGTTATTATTACTATTTAAATATTGATAAAAATTTATATACTATAATATCACTAACAATATGTTAGTGATGAACACGATCGATGTATCCGAACTCTTCGATATATTAGGAAATAAAACTAGGAGAGAAATTATTAAATTACTCTCTAATAAACCTTGTTATGTAACAGAGATATCAGATAGGTTAAACATAGCACCAAAAGCGGTAATACGACATTTAAAACTTTTAGAAGATGCTGGTCTTGTAGAATATTACAATACGGATCAGAATAGAAAATATTTTAAGATTTCAAGCAACATTTATTTAAATATGATTATAACAGCACATAGAGTAGGCATAAATGCTGTTCCGTTGAATATAAGGTTGAGAGGAGAAGAATACATACCGTTTGATCTCGACATTATGGCAAAAGTTCTTGAGACAGACAAAAGAGAGAATATTTTAAAGATCAAGTATCTTACGAGAGAGATAAATAAATCGATAGAGATTGAAGATTACTTAAATTCTACCATTCATCAGATCGAATCCCGTATTGCCAGCCTGGAAAAGGAGCTGTATAGCTATATAGAAGAGATAGACGGTTTGATGAAAGAAGAGAAAGATATTCTAAAATTGATATCTAATAAAGAATATGCAGAGGAAGAGATAATAGATATTTTAGATTTATCTCCTTATACTGTAGAAAAAAGTCTAAATAGCCTCTGGACAAAAGGGCTCATTTTAAAAAAAATAATAAACGGCGAAGAGTTCTGGTCGATTATATAATCGATCTTATTTCTTCTTCCTGATCTCTGCATATACCTCTTTTATAGCATTTTCTCGTAAAATACAAGAATCACATCGTCCACATGGCTTGTCTCCGTCATCATAACAACTCCAAGTCATCTCGATGGGAACGCCTAAATTCAAAGCCGTCTTTACAATATCTTTTTTTGTATAAAATAAGAACGGTGCTTCAATCCTGATTGTTCTTCCTTCTACACCTTTTTTGGTACCTAGTTTAACAAGGTTGTTAAAAGCATCTATAAACTCAGGCCTACAATCAGGATACCCTGAATAGTCTATACAGTTTGCCCCATAAAAAACAACATCCGCATCGATCACTTCTGCGTATGCGATCGCTATCGACAGAAATATAGTATTTCTGGCTGGAACGTACGTAATAGGAATATCCTTACTATCTAATATCTCTTCTACATTTTTTTTATTTGGTATGTCTATATCTGATGTCAGTGCAGAACCACCTATACTTCTAAGGTCTATCTTTATAAATTTATGATCTTTCACACCAACTAACTTACCTATCTTTTCTGCCGCATCTAACTCTCTTCTATGTCTCTGACCATAGTCAAAAGAGACTGCATAGACTTCATAATTCATATTCTTGACGAAATATGCAAGAGTACTGCTATCTAACCCACCAGATAAAAGAACAACAGCTTTTTTACTCTTAGACACATCTAACATCTCCAAATACAATTTTATGCTGTTGAAGTATGACTCTTACATCTAAAAGATCCTTTTTACATCTATCAAACAACCATTTAAAATCTTTTGGATTGTTATTACCGAGCTGCGGTTGGAATATACATAAACATCTTGGTTTATATTTCTTTATTATATCTACTGCATAGATGTAATCCTCTTCCGAATCTATTACAAATTTCAGTTGGTCTTTCTCTTTTAGAAGAGAGATGTTAGATAACAAATTTTTCTTTTCTTCACCTGAACTTGGACACTTTATATCCATACTGATCATAATCTTTTTATTTAGAGATTCTATAGGATAACTCCCATTAGTCTCTATTATAATTTTATAGCCCTCTTTTACCAATTCTTCGATTAAAAATCCTGTATCTTTCTGCATCAAGGGTTCTCCCCCTGTTATACATATCCATCGGCCTTTATCCCATCCGTCTTCTTTTATCTTTTTGATTATATCAAATATAACAATCTCTTTAAAATCGTGCTTAGCATAGTTGGTATCACACCATGAACAGGACAGATTGCATCCGCCAAATCGTATAAAATACATCAACTCTCCGATCAGTCTGCCCTCGCCTTGATGAGATATAAAAAATTCACAGATATTTAGCCTCTTCTCTTTTATAAAACTCTGCATAAGATCGTGGATTCTCCCATACCCTCACTTTTTCTACTTCTAACGATGGATTTTTCCTTCTTAAAGATTCTAATTTTGTAAATATCAACTCAGATAAGTTTTCACATGTAGGTTCTCCATCTATTAGTATTAACTTTGTTTTTATATGATGCGCAAGATCGTCTCTCTTATTTAGCACAATAGAATGATCAAACTCATTTACTATATCTTCTATCTCACTAAAATCAATCAACAACCCACTATCTTTATCTTTTTCTCCTGAAATCCATACCTGAACACGCACATCGTGACCGTGTACATTTTCGCATTTACCTTTATAATTCAATATTCTATGTGCCATATTTACATAAATTTCTTTGTATACACGCATGTTTATCCTATCTTTACAATCTTTTATTTATCTTTATTCATCCATTTTCTTTAATAAATCGAAAACCTTTTTAATAAATAGATAAAATATAAAATAAGATAAAAATGTGTGATACAACAGTAGAAAAAAGCTTTATTGGAGAAGCACTCGTTGGTGAAGGCGACGAAGTTGCTCATATAGATCTAGTTATCGGATACAAAGGTGGACCTGTAGATTATGCATTCTCTTCATCATTAGCAATGCCGCGTATGGGTCATACACCCCTTTTAGCAGTATTGGAACCAAACCTTATGCCAAAACCAGCCACTTTGATAGTCAATAAAGTAACTATTAAAGGGGAAAAACAGGCTAGTTTGATCTTTGGTCCTGCTCAAGCTGCGATTGCAAAAGCCGTTGCTGATTGTGTAGAAGAAGGCATAATACCCAAAGAGGATGTGGATGACCTACTTATAATCGTGTCTGTATTCATCCATTGGAATGCAGAAGACAAGAAAAAAGTGTACGATTATAATTATAAAGCAACAAAATTGGCAATAGAGAGGGCAATATCTAATAAACCGAGCATCGATGAGGTTTTGTCCAAAAAAGATATGGCAAAACATCCTTTTGCATAATTTTTATAAATTCTTAATTTTTTATCTTTATTCTTGAACAATCCAGGTTACTATAAAAATTTGGACAGAATTTGTATACTCTCACAGAGATGATCTTTATTTTTAACCTCGATAATAGCATCCTTATCCTTTAACAATGGTATTACCTGTGAAAAATCTATCTTTCCAAGTCCGATGCCTAAATGTTCATCATCTCTTCTATTATTATCATGGATATGTAATTCGACGGGATTACATGATAAAAAGTTTTCTAATTCTCCACTTATTGCCGCATGACCTATATCTAGGATAAGAGGGATACCATATAACTCGTTTATCTCTCTATACTCTTCAGCGGTTCGTATAAACGAGAATGGCCAAAACATGTTCTCTATCGCTATCTCGATGCTGTATTCGATACTTATATTATCAGTTATATAAGATAAAGAGCGCCTATGAGACTCTACAAATCGCTCTTTAAAAGGATCGATAAAGTAGCCCGGATGTATCACCATTCTTTTAGCATCTATCAAAGATGCTCTCATAGCGTAATCTTCTATAACGTCAAGACAGGCCGTCCTGATCCTTTCTAAATTACTGGAGATATTTATGTCGTTTGTTGGAGCATGTACCGTGTATTCAAAATCAAAAGAATTTAGCGTATCGTTCGGTATATCATGGCATTCCGCATAGATCTCTACTATCTCCACGTATCTCTGGTCAGCCAAATAGTTTAAAATATCTGAAATATCTGATTCGTAATAAGGGAGTGTTGATATGCCAATCATACTTCCTCCATCTTTTCTAAAGCACATCCTTCCTTTGATCCATCACAGATCATCCCTGCAACGATACTCGCCATATTATTCACCGCCGTGCCTATTATCTTTGTTTATCAATATCGTTCAAAAACAGTTCTTAAGATTCTAAACAGATGTACGAACCCAGAGTTTTAAAGAAAGATGTTTTTTTTCCAAGATTTTCTATCGCCTCAATGCATTTTTTATCTTCCATATTTCCTTCAAAATCTAAAAAGAAAAAATATTCCCAATTTTTTTCTCTGTTAGGTCTGGATTCAAGCTTAGATATATTTATATTCCTCTTTGCCAGTTCTCCGATACAGCTATATAAAGCACCTGGAATATGGTACGTCGAGAATATGATCGTCGTCTTGATAGGGATATCGAGATAATCGGAAAGGTATCTCAATTTGGTTTGCGGATTCTTGGATATAATAAAAAAACGGGTATAATTACGATCGTTGTTTTCTATACCCTCTTCCAATATTTTCATATTGTATATGCTCGCTGCCTTCTTAGATGCTATTGCAGCCTCTGATTTATCGTTATGCTCTGAAATAATCCTCACACTTCCGGCAGTATTGTAAGTAGGAATTTTTTCCCATCGATATCGATCGATAAAATTACTACATTGCTTCAATCCCTGAATGTGAGAATATATCCTCTTTATATCTTCAATCTCTGCATCCTTATGACTTATTAGACAATGTACGACTCTTAATTTAATATCCAAGACCGCATAGACATTATATTTTATTAATAAATCATACGTCTCGCTTATAGTGCCCTCCTGTGAATTTTCAATGGGTAGAATACCATAATCTACCCTACCTTCATCTACCGATCTTACAACGTCTTCAAAAGAAGAATATGGTATCGTTTTTAATCTACTTTTAACTCCACTTAACTCTGCTATCACATCTTTGTTTTTTAACACCGCTTCTTCGCTGAATGCCCCATGTTCTCCCTGAAATGCCACCAAGAGATTGCCAGAACTCATCGATTAAGCTACTGATATATTGTATGTATCGTTTGTACACGGAGCGATTGCCTTACATCCGATTTCTTCTTTTATATACTCTGCAAAAGCTTCACTTTTTTCTTTCTCGCCATGAACTGTAAAGAATAAATTTACTCCTTTATCAGCCATTCTCTTTACCATACTTTTAAGCTCTTTATCTCCCGAATGTGATGAAAAATCGTACTGCTCCACTGTTGCTTCTATTTTAACAAGATTTCTGTTTAACTTGACAAGACCTTTTTCCAGTATCATCCTACCATTGGTACCCTCAACCTGGTATCCCGTAAACATCAATTTGCTTTTTGGGTCTTTATATATCTTTTTCAGATAATTTAAAACTGGACCCCCATTGGCCATACCAGCCGTTGTTACGATTATAGATGGTTCATCGAATATTCTCTTTCGAATCTTTCTATTTACCAGAGACGCGTTATTAAACGACATCTTAAGAAGAGACGAATTTTTTATGAATGAAGGATGGTTTAATATTATATTAGTCGCTATTATACCCATCCCATCAAGATATGGTGAGATATTGTGTTCTCCCAATATCGAAAGGATTTCTTGTGTCCTATTTATTGCAAAACAGGGAATTATAACGCTTCCTCCATCTTCCATCGTCTCTTTTATAGATTTTATAAATCTATCTTCAAGCTCCTTTCTCGGTGTATGATCTTCTCCAAAATAGGTACTCTCTATTATTCCAACATCCGCGCCAGGAAAACCGTTTGATCCTCTGATGAGCTTAGTATCGATAGAATTTGTATCCGATGAATAAAATAAGGATATATCCTTCTTAATTAAAATAGAAGACGATCCAACGATGTGCCCTGCATCTAAAAAGGTACATGAATAATCATCTATTTTAAACTCATCATTGTAACAAACTGTTTTAAGCTTAGACATCAATAGATCGACATCATCTGTAGAGTATATATGTCTATTTTTTCCTGATTTTTTATTATTCAACCTTATCGAGTCGTCTAAAAGAAGTCTCGTAAAATCAGCCGTTGGCGCTGTAGTAAAGACATTTTTTGTCTTTCTTAAGAGAGGAGCCGATCCGCAATGATCTAAATGACCATGTGAAATAAGTAAATAATCACAATCACTCATTAATGGAAAAGGATCGTCTCCAGCCGTCTGTAATCCATAATCCAGGATTATCTTATCATCTACCAATATTGCCGACTTACCTATCTCGCCACATCCGCCTAAAAATTTTATTTTAATTTCTATCACCTCTTTTTTTAAATAATTAAATTAATTTTAAAATTACATCTGGGACATTTTTCATCCCTTATTTTATTATCAAGAATGGAAAAACCGCTTCTTTTTATAAGAAGGGCTCCACAATTCGGACAATAAGTATTATCTCTATCACTATGAACGTTTCCAAGATAGACATATTCTATACCCTTATCCTTTCCTATCTCATAAGCCCTATTTAATGTCTCAATAGGAGTTGGAGGGACATCCAACATCTTATATTGAGGATAGAACGCTGTAAAATGTACAGGGATAGAAGGATCTAATTCTACTACCCATCTGCAAAAATCCTTGATCTCTTCTTCATCATCATTGAATGTAGGTATAACAAGATAAGTTATCTCAAGATGTATGCCCAACTCTTTAATCAATTTACAAGTTGTTAATACAGGCTCTAACTTTGCATGGCATACTCTTCTATAAAAATCATCTCTAAATGCTTTTACATCCACGTTTGCCGCATCTAAATACGGAGATATCTCTTTTAATGCTTCTTCTGTGATATAACCATTTGTAACGTAAGATACTGTAAGATCATCTTTTTTTGCAATCTTTGAAGTATCATATGTAAACTCGTACCATATCGTAGGCTCGTTGTATGTCCAAGAGATACCATCTGTATTATACTTTTTAGCTAAAGATACGATATCTTCAGGATGTAATTTTTCTAATGGATAATCATCTATCTTTGCAGCCGATATCGAGTAATTTTGACAATGAAGGCATCTAAAATTGCATCCAACAGTCCCAATAGATAAAACCCTTGATCCAGGATGAAAATTATATAATGGTTTTTTTTCTATAGGGTCTATATTGATAGAACTCACTAAACCATAATTCAGCACGTATAATCTGCCATCGATATTCTCTCTGACTTCACATATACCTCTTTTGTTTATACCGATCTTACAACGATGGTTGCAAGTATTACATTGGACTTTATTGCCATATACATCATAGAACATCGATTCTTTCATGTTTTTACCATATGATCGTAGCCTTTATCCTCTACAGTAACTTTTTTACCTTTATTTTTTAAAATTATCTCTTTTTCTTCTGTAGCAGTACCTATAACATGAATTTTTCCTGATAACTCTTTTATTTTTTTTATCTCGCTTAAATCTTCCTCTTTAATAGTAAAGAGCAATCCATAATCCCCTCCACCATATAACAAAACATCTAAGTCAATATATGAAGCTAAATCCGGATCTATAGGGATTTTATCATAATCTATGAGAAAACCAACGTTGCTTTTTCGTGCTATGTTATGTATAGATCTTGCAAATCCATCACTCGTATCTATACAGGAAGTTGCAAAATCAGCAAGAATTATACCTTCTCTAACAAAAGGGTTTTTAACCGATATTTTTGCCCGCATTAGATCTTTTAGTCTATCCACTACAACGGCAGACTCGTTTATAAGATTAATGGACGCTGCCGCACCGCCTAACGTACCGATTATACAGAGCATATCCCCCTCAGATGCACCATTTTGTAAAACGACTTTTTCAGCCTCACCTAACGCAGTACCCACAATGGTAAGCTCGAAATGCTTATCTATATCCCCGCCAACAAGATCTAAAGAATACTTCTTACAACATTCAAAAATTCCAGTTACTATCCCTTCGAAGAAATCAAACGAGGTATCTTCCTCCAAGCCTAATGCCATTAAGATACACAAAGGCTCTGCACCCATAGCTGCCAGATCACTCAAATTAACCGCAACAGACATCCAACCGATATCTTCAGGGGTTAATATAGTAGGAAAATCTGCTTTTTTATGAAGCATATCTGTCGTTGCTACTAAAAACTTCTTACCAAGAGACAAGACAGCTGCGTCATCACCTATTCCTTGTATCACCCTTCTGTTTTTATAACATACCTTATCAGCGATCTTATCTATCAGCCCCCTTTCTCCAATATCTGTGATCTTCATCTGATGATAAATTTAGCAATCAATGAACCTTTAGGAACATTACTATTATAAGCAACTGAATAACATTTTACTCTTAGGATATATATTAATCTTTCTATAAATTTATATTCAAAAGATGAGATTGTCTCATAGTTACCCATACCTTTTGAAATTATTAGATACTCTGGATTCCAGAGATACTCCAAAAAATCCTCGTTTGCTTCATCCAGCAAAACACCTACGGCATGCCCGGACGGGGAAATCTGGCAAGTAAATCCTAATTCTTTAACATCATCTATAGTAGCATCGTTGATAACAGGGGAATCTTTTGGTGATAATACAACCTCTTTATCCATCTCTTCTAACTTATCGACTACAAATTTATCAAACACGACCTCTCCTGCATTATCTAGTAGATATAGTATCTTATCGCTATCTGTAATCGCTTTCTCCACCTTATCTAAATTTCCGATCAAACTCTCGTTAAAAATTTTATAGAATTCTTCCTCGAACTGTTTGTTTGAAAAAGTATGATCCTTGATACCATACTCCATAGAATTTCCCACAGCGGCAATTCTTATAAGTGTCTCAAATTTGTTGGTACTCTCCTCATATAACCTATTAACCAACGGTAAAAGTCTCCTAGCCGACTCGTTAGCCTCCTTTTTTAATGAATAATAATAATCCCTATTTCCCGTCCTCCATTTAACAATTCTGTCCCTATAAGTACCAAAGAAAGCAGGCGAAAGATCTTCTTCACAATGTGATCCTATAAATCGTAATATCTCGGCTAAAGTGCTAATTTTTCCAGACTCATCATCTTTAAACGCCAAATCGCACTCAAATTTTGACCTATTTATCATACATGGAATACATTCAGATTTAATCTTCATCCTTCTCTTCACCTCTATAAAGCAAAGATCGTTTTTTATTCCCTTCTAGCCACACTATTATAACGGCGGTTCGTTTTATACCTGCAGACTTTACTTTATCTATTATATCTTCTGTATCTCCATCTATTATAATTTGATCAACTCTCGATGCATGATAGACGACGGATACAGGCACGATACCTCTATTCTTTCTAATTTTCTCGACCAATTCTTCTAATAGCCCTATGCCGAGAAGAATAACAAGAGTAATTGGAAGCCTGGCAAGTTCTTCTATAATATCTTTATCAAGAGTCTTTCCAGCAGGCCTGGTAATAACAACGGTTTGGGATATTCCAGGGATTGTGAGTTCCTTTTTAAGCGCAGCCGATGATGCAAATACGGAAGAGACTCCTGGTATTATTTCTACATCTATATCTCTCTTCTTTAATTCCGTTATCTGTTCATCTAATGCACTATAAATAGAAGGATCCCCAGATTGTAGCCTAACAACGGTTTTACCATCATCTACGGCTTTTGATATTATATCTACAATCTCTTCTAAGGATTTTTTATAGCTATCTATCTTCTCTCCGTTAAACTCTGAGATAATATCTTTACTAATGATAGAACCGGGATATATGATTAAATTTGCAGTTTTTAAGACTTTTATAG
This sequence comes from Candidatus Methanoliparum thermophilum, assembly GCA_004212075.1. GTDB lineage: Archaea > Halobacteriota > Methanoliparia > Methanoliparales > Methanoliparaceae > Methanoliparum > Methanoliparum thermophilum. Next base: position 46,690 of record RXIF01000006.1, on the reverse strand, counting down.
CCTTAAGAGTGAGTAATTCAGGATCTCCCGGTCCAGCTCCAACAAAAAAAATTTTTCTCACATCCATCCCACCAATGTAGTAAAATAATCACTCTCTTCAGGAATATCAAGATTATAAAGGATCTCTTCGTCATCCATATAAGCCCTTTTTACGAGAGCAAAATCGTTATACCCATATCTTTTAAACTTGTTGATAATATCCCATGGCCTCTTTACTTTCAAGACAACGATGACTTTTTCGCCAGTATATTCTTCGGAAATTTTTTTTTCTGTAGTAACAAGCATCGGTTGATCGATAAACACACCAATCTTTGAAAATATAGATGTAGATATAGATATCCCTGGAATTGTCTGTATTTTAATACTGTTATTGATCTCTTTGACTTTTTCAACTATATGTTGGAAGGTTGAATAAACCATAATATCTCCAATAGCAGCAAACGCGATATCTTCATTCTTACATCTTCTACAAAATTCTTCCGTTAAGGAAGAGATTACTCCATCCGCCTTATTGTTCATGGGAATATCTACTAATCGAGGATCACAGTATCGGCTGATAATATTATACGCCAATCTTCCCGGAGCAATTACCTCATCTGAGTTTTTTAAGACTTTTATAGCCTTAAGAGTGAGTAATTCAGGATCTCCTGGACCCAATCCAACACCTATCAACATTTTCTCGATCCTATTATCATAAATATCGGATTTATTGGATGAAATGCTATATCTTCAGCCAAAGAATAACTTTTAGAGATATTTATCATTAGAATTTCATCAAATATCTCTTTATCGTTCATCTTATCAACAATTTTAGAAGCAACACCCAACCGTGCCGCGTTAAAAATAATCTTTTTTGCTTTATCAGCTGCAGCATTAATTATCTTATCATAATATTTAGTCCCTCCAACGAAGACTTTATCATAATCGTACTCTTCAAGAAACTCTGCCCCATCCATATTGAATAATTCCATATTATCCATCTTGATTTTATCCAAATTTTTTATTGCGATCTTATCTAAATCGACAGAATAAACCTTATTAAAATATTTTGACATGGATAAGGAGACTTTTCCGCTACCGCACCCTATATCAACGAATATCTCATCTCGATTAGGATCAAATTTCTTTATTAATATGCCTATTATCTCATCTTTGGTCTCCTTTCCATCAACCTTGCGTTCATACATCTGTACAAGCATTCCCTTTATCTGTTCGTAAGGTTCACCCCATCGCTTAAAATCATATTTTTTTAAGATTCTCTCACAAACCGTATCGTTGGCAAGCGCATTTACATAATTTCTTTTACAACCTTTTTCCTTTGCAAAATTTATAAACTGCTCATACATTGCCTGAGCCGCACCGGTATTTCTATATTCTGGTAAGACTGCCTGTTGTTCTCCAAAACAGCCTTTTTCCGTTATGATAGCTTTATAACACCCTATTAATCTACCATCCTTTCTTACACCAAAATAATAGTAACCCTCTTTAAAATCCGATAAAACCTGTTCTCTCGTATATTGTCTATACATCCTCCATTCAAGAGGATATTTTTCTGCAGTACTCCACACAGCCTTATACACATTAACGATCTCATCTACATCTTTTTCATCCAAAAGTTCTACTTTTAGGTCATCCTTTTCATTATGCATATATTGCCACTATTAACTTGGATCTTTTATAATAAAAACTTTTTCTAAAGAGATATTCTTAAAAATTTTTAGATTTACTATTTATTATATGTGCTGACATCTGTATGGTTATGGTTAGCTTATAAAGATCAGGGAAAAGAGGCGAGTTATTGATAAAAGAGAAAAAAATAATCTATGAGATATACAATAGAATTATTCCAGTTCTACTAGGACTTTATAAACGAGCTCGAGATAAATGCTTCGCCTGTTAGAAGGATTAACAGACCACATGTGGAGCTGGCATGAATTTTTTATTTCTCAATCGACTATTCTTAATCGGGATACTACTATTATTTAAAGATTCCCGAGATCGGGCTGGAAAGAAAAAATAGTAAATTATAGATATAAAAAACGACATACATTGGATACTGTTAGAAAAGAAGAAGAAAAATGATCGAAAGTTTTGTCCGCCCAGAGTCGTGGATAACCAAATTCCTTCGGATTAATTCCCATATTGGAGGGATAAACGAACTCAAGTTCGGTTATTCACAGTTATACGCAATTCAAAAAATATTTAATTTAAAAAGAGAAAACTTATATAAAATAATTACAACTTTTAATTTATAAATGGCGGTTAATATGAAAATATACACATTTGGACATAGTGCTAGAAGTTTAGAAGATTTTCAATCTGCTTTAAATTTAGCACAAATAGATTTACTAGTTGATATACGTAAAAAACCACAAAGTCGATACTATCCACATTTCAATAAAAATAATCTTGAAGAAATATTCAAAGATAAATACATATTTGGTGGTGATTCTTTAGGAGGAAGTCCGGAGTTTCATAATGATTTACTAGAATATATTCAAAATCGTGGTGAAAATAAAAATAATTCTACTAATAAACTTTTTATTTTGATAGATACAAACTTAAAAGAAAAAATTTTTTCTCAAGATCAACAATTTTCAAACAATGAAAAACGTAAATTCTGGATAACATCCAATTTTTTGGCGAAATATATTTCTGAAACTTCTCAAAATAAAGCTGTTCACTTTTTGGAAGAATTATTTGATAAATTTCCTAATAAAAAAATATGTTTCTTTTGCTCTGAAAAAGACCCAATGCATTGTCATAGATATCATCTATTAGAGAAAAAATGGCTTCAAAAATTTTCAGATATTGAGGTTGTTCATATAGAAGATCTGATTGATAAAAATTCTAAAACAAGTAATGAACAAACAACTTTATTTACTTTAGAGGAATAAATATGCAAAAAACAATTATTATCTTTGCGAATTCAGTAAAAAGACACCAACACTGTGTTGCGGGTAAAGATATTGATACAAAAAAATGGGTTAGACCAGTTTCTAAATCGGAAGAAAAAGAGCTCACAACCGAGCAATGTACGTGTGATAAAAGTCAAGAACCGGTAAAGCTATTACAAAAAATCAATATTGATTTATTAAAACACGATCCATTAGAAAATCAGCCAGAAAATTACTTAATATCTGATAAAAAATGGAGTTTATCTGGTTTTATAACTAGAAATGAAGTTAATGGTTATTTGGACAAGCCCGATAGTTTATGGCTTGATGGTGAAAGCCAAAATGATAGAGTGGCTTATAATTTAATAGAAACAAAAAAATTACAAATTGCTCAATCACTATATTTAATCGCTGTTGAGAAAATTCATATTCACTGGAAAGATAGGTCGAAATGGAATCAAAACCCACAAAGAAGAGGAAAATTTAAGTACAATGATGTTGAATATGATTTAGCGATAACAGACTCGAATCTCAAAAAGTATGAAGAACAAGATTTATCAAATAAATATTTATGTATCAGTTTAGGTGGTCAATTTAACGGGTTTTGTTATAAAATAATCGCTTCAATTTTTTAATCAAAAAGATAATAATGAGTAAGAACGAAAAATATTTTTTGAACTCACTCCGCTTCGCCAAAATTGCCTTCGGCAACTTCTTTTATCCACAAGACGCTATATGAAATCGGGGGTGTGTCGAATATAGCGTAAACTTTAAGCCAAGAGGATCATATTATCATTATCAGGGCAATATGAGCAATAGAAATTGGAAAGAGTATAATAAAAAGCTTGTAAAGAGATGAATGTAAAGAAGATAAGGTATGATGCTTAGTTTTAGTTTGGTATAAACAAAAATAAAAAAAATTATATATAGCAGCATTTTAATTATATGATATATGAAGAATATTAAATATAAAGCAATTTTATTGCCTCTTGTTTTTTTAACCGCTTTATTTGGCAGCGTCTTTTTTGCAACAGGATCTAGTATCGACGAAAAAAATTCTCCTTACTCTGCAAATAAAGAAGGTATAATTAAATGGGTCTCGACCGACTGGCTTCTTGATCATTTAAACGATGATAATCTGGTAGTGATCGACGCTCAGCCAACAATTTGGGATTATACGAAACTACATATTCCCGAAGCGATCTATTTAAACGAGGATATATTCAGGATACATAAAGGTTTGAGTCCATCTTCTTATGCCCCACCCGAATCGATAGAACCAATATTTCAAGAAATGGGATTGAAAAACACTGATAGTATAGTAGTGTACACCGGAAAAGGAGGTCATTCTGGCAATGGTGATGGTCTTGAACAGACGCACGTGGCATACTGTCTTGCACGTTATGGAGCGAAAGAGGTGTATGTTTTAGACGGAGGATTTGAAAAATGGCTCGAGGAAGGCAAGCCGACAACACAAAAATACGGTGAGACTCGAAGATCGAATTTCAAAGTAGAAGATAGATCGAAAGAGTATGCAATCTCTATGTACGAGCTGAAGAAGATAAAAGACAATCCCAATGTAGTTCTTATCGATGCCAGACCTAAAGCTGTCTATGAGGGTCAAGGACCGTGGAGCAAGCCCGGTCATATTCCGGGAGCGATAAATCTTCCCTGGACTGAACTGTACGATGAAGACAATCCGAGATTATTGAAGACCTCAGAGGAGATAGAGGCTATTCTGAAAGAGAACGGAGTCACTCCTAACAAGTTGATCATATGCTCATGCGGCACGAGCAGAGAGGCAACATCTGAATTTATTGTGCTGAAATGGTTTTTAGGTTACCCGAACGTCAGAATTTATGAAGGATCGTTTACAGAATGGACTGCGTATCCAGATAACCCGACTGAAACAGGCCTATATCCTTATAAATAAGCTAAGATATCGTTAGTTTTTGTCCGTTCGATCCTTTATTTTTGATCTTATAACATTCTTCTTTTCTATCTTCAAGGTAAAAACATTTTTTTCGCTCAAAATCTACTTTATTGATATCTATATCTGTTGTTAACAGTTCTTCATCCTTTCCACCTTCCATAACTACCTCTCCTGTGGGATCTATAACTATAGAATGTCCAAAAAAAACATCTTTATCATTTACACCGACACTATTACATGCAACGATAAATATCTGGTTCTCTATCGCCCTTGCTTTTAACAATATCCTCCAATGATTTAATTTAGGATGTGGAAAATTAGCAACGACATAGATAATCTTTGCTCCATTAATGCAGAGATTGGTGATAAGTTCTGGAAACCTTATATCGTAGCATATGACGACTGACGATTTTATATTATTGAGATTGAAGAGTAACGGTTTACATCCCGAAGAAAATTGTTTATCTTCGTCCATAGGTCTAAATAAATGAATCTTCCTGTATTTACCTAAGATAATATTTTTTTCTAATATAACAGCTGTATTGTATATACATCCGCCAAATTTTTCCATAAAAGAAAAGATTATGCCTATATTCGAATTTTTAATTAATGTTTTAATAGTATAATCTTCTATACTCTCCGCATTATTTATATTTCTACCTATAAAAAGCTCTGGTAGAACGCAGACATCTGATCCTCTCTTATCAGCCGTTTTTATGAATTCTAGTGCTTTATCGATATTTTCTTTTTTATTATCTTGTACAATATCTATTTGGGCAAGAGATATTCTCATAGATAACCCACTTTACATACCTGTCATTTTCAGGCATTCCGCAAACTATAAGAATGTTATCCGAAAGATCCTCTATTGGTGATACAAAGGTTCTGTGTAACTGATAGCAGAAATATAAACAACATAATTGCTATCTGAAATGATAATACTTATAGTTTTTCTTTTATTCAAATATATGTATAGATGAGTGGAAAAAGAGGAAAGATAGTATCTTTAAGTGATTTGACTATTTTCAAGTAAAAGGATCGGTCACACAATATTAGGACAGACAAAGGGAGAGGAAATTGGCAAATTCCTTATCATCCTGTATCTTCACATAGATGGTTGTAGCCATAAAACTCCGTCCTAATACTGGCACTTGTTTAGATGTATTCGTTTGAGGATCCCATGAATACTCACGGTTAGAAGTGAAAGATATTTTCCTTTGCTCCTTGGTACTCATCTTTGGATCTCATCAAATATTATTTTTTATTGCTCTCGGGAGGGAATCATATTTATCTTTTTACACTTTTTCCCCGTTTCATCCCACCATATTTTGAAATACTTTATATCCAACGATCCATGCTCTTCTCTATATTCCATTTTATCACACCCCACACTTGATGACTCGGTGAATGTCTTAGGGTAGATGAAATATAGTCCTTAAACCTAACCCTTGCTATTGGTATGTGGTTTATCAGTATTAGGATATCCCCATAATACAAATATTGCTAAATTGATTGAGTAAACTTTGAGCAGTCGCTATATTTATCGTTCCTCTATATGTCCAAACATTCTTTATCTTTTCTTGTCTGCTCGTTCAGGATATTATCCAAAGATCTCCAAAATGATTTAAATTAATTATTTATATACAAAACGGCATACATCAATATGATAAAAAAGTGTGGTGTTTGCTGTGATAGCCATTATAGCCATAGAGACAAAACTCTCTATGGCTATAATGGAGTCGTTACCTATGAGAGATCCTTTACAATATGGTTATCCTGAGAAGATCTCGGGGGTAAGGAATTTTTCTCCACCGAGATGCTCTATAATGCTGTAAAAGATGGAGACGGAAAAGGTCTTGTCTTTGATCTAGGCTCTGCGCCCTTGACACTTTTGGATGGCAGCACGGTTGATCCTGCTGAGATCTATGGAACGATATATAGGTTCCTATCCATTCAAATCACAGGAGAGCGCTTATGACTATAAAAGGTTCAGAACGAGCACATCCATAAACGAAGGTAGGGCAACGATACCTGTAGGTTATCTATTGCAAGAAGGACACAATAGTGAGGATTGGAGCTACTGGGGAACGATAGCGATAAGGTTTGAGCTCTATGGGGAGATGGCGAATAAGGATAGACAACTTGGAACTTACGATATATTTGTCAGTTTTATTAAAGACTCTGCAGGTAATTTTCTAAAGTTGCCATCAATTGTTGAGGGGCCATTTGTTAATATGGTCAGAAGTGATGAGCCAACCAGCGTGTTGATATCTTTCAAAACAATTGAAGAGGGGATAGGAAAAGCTGTAGTAGGAAATAAAGAGTATGAAGAGAGTGCTGCTAGAAAGAATCATGAGATAAAAATAGAGGGATTGATGCCAGATACGAAATACTATTACTATGTCTCTTTTAATGGCGTTCCATCTCCGGTGTGTTCCTTCAGAACAGCTCCGAAAAAAGGAGATGGAGAGGTAGTCTTTGCATATACCGGAGACAGAAGATTTTGAAACTGAGCTCTATGCATGAAAGCAGGCAGTGGGGAGCGTCTGGCACTCAGTGCCTGTCTACCCTGCTAAGGATCTATGATGATGGTTCTAAGTATGGAGCCGAGCTTGACAGATGGCCATATAGTACAGATAGTGCAGAAGCTGTCTTTGCCAACGAATTCTTCAACCCTACCAATGGACCACAAACCAGCGATGGGAGAAGACCAACATACAAGGAGAATGTCTATTCATTCCAATATGGCCCTGTTAAGATTATAGCATTCAACAACTACTGGTTCTCATCAAATCCTGAAAAATATGGAGGATTGCCAGAGGGCTATATCATGGATGATCAGCTAGAGTGGATAAGAGATGAGCTTGATAGCGCTGAGAGTGATCTAATTACCAGGTATGTTATTCTTTTCGCTCAGGAACCGGTTTTACCAAATGGAGGATACATTGGAGATGCTATGTGGTACGATGGAGACAATAATGCCAGAGGATATACAGTCAGTGACAATAAAGTTCTCCCAGAAAAGAGGGGATAATCGATGTGAGAAACGAGCTCATAAAGGCTGCTGCCAGTAGTAGCAAGGTTGTGGCGATTCTGGGCTCTGTGCCCCCCGTGAATAGCTCCTGGTAAAAAACTTGATGTGATCGGTGTTTGTATGCAATACAAGGATCATTTGAGGCCGGATAGAGCTAACGAGTGGGATGGTAGAGGTGATACTGAACAACATCTCTCTATTGTTAAAGACGATGAAATTTATGAGGTTCTTTCTCAGCGGTGTTGTGGAATAACCTTAGGATAACCCTGTTCTCGCCAGGTATATACTGCTTTGCAGAGTTCATTGGCTAAATATGCCTTACTTTGGTCCCTCTGTTCTGGGTATAAAATGACACAGCTTTGTAGTGCTGCTTTCTGAGCTTTTGATCTACATTGGTAATAGCACTCTTTATATTTCTTTCAATCGGTGTACTCACTACCTTTGCGTAAAGCTATCCAGACAAAGAGGGCAGTTCCGCCATAAAACACAACACAACCTATGACTAACATCACTATAGCTGCAGGATCTAGCATATCACACCTCCTTTTTGCTCTTTATGAGAGAGAATATCACAGCTAGAACTATTGGCATCACTAAGAACCCCCAGAAACCGATAAGCTCTGCCGTGATATCATAGGCTAGCACGCTATCTGTCACTCCTATCCCCCATACAACATTTTCACCTGTTATCTCTGCGATCAGCTGTGGAAGCATGGCAACTATACAAAGAGCTGGTGCCACAACCTTTACTAACCAGTCAAACCATCTCCCAAGCTTTATAGTAGATATGGAGTTGAGATGCTCTCTGACCCTATCAGCTCCATAGACCCATCCCACTATTAACATAGCCACCACACCAGTCAATAGTATACCTATAAAAGAGACTGCTCGGTCTATCATGTCCAGCCAGTATATCCCAGCTCCGGTAGTGTATATAAGGCCAATTAAGAACCCAGCCAGGCATACTATGCCTGTAGCCTTTGATTTTGTAATATCCCATTTATCTGTTATCGCTGTTGTTATAGCCTCTGTCATAGAAAATGCTGAATCTATACCAAGGAACCATAGACATAGGAAGAATATAAAACCTGTTAACCTCTGCCCAAATGGCATCAGAGATACTGCTGCAGGATAGGTCTGGAAAGCTAAACCTAGCCCTCCAACCGCAGGAGGGATTATCCCAAGGGAGAAGAGCATATATCCTATGACACTGAAAACAGCAAATCCGGCAAGGAATGCTGTTCCTGAATCGGCAAAAGCGATTATTAAAGCGTTATTAGTTACATCAGACCTCTTTGGAAGATAACTCCCATAAGCATACATTACACCCATACCTATACTGAGAGTGAATGCAATCTGCCCGAATGCTGCCACCCAGATGGATGCATCTCCTAAAGCTGAGAGGTCTGGTGTTAGATAGAGGTTCAGACCATCAACAGCCCCCGGCAGGGTAAGACCTCTTATAGTAACAATTGCAAGTAACAACCATGGTACGATTACAGTGAAGTAAACAACCTTACTCACCCTTCTTACACCTTTGTGCAGGATAAAGAATATTGCTACCCATGTTAAAATGCTACCAAATATTGCAAGCAGATTAAAGCTACCAAACTCAAAAGGTCCTCCGGTTATACCAAGAAAATTATTGAAGAACTGAGGGCAAGCCTCTGCAAGAGCAGTACCAGCTGTCTCCCAGCTCAGAAAGATGGAGAAGCCCATGTAGCATACAGCCCACGACATTATCATCACATAGTACGTGCTTAGGAAAAATGAAAGAAAAACAGGCCACCATCCAGCCCATTCCCATTTTTTTCCGATCTTAGAAAAAGATCCTGGCGCGCCTCTCTGCATTACGTGTCCCATACCGAGCTCTGTGAGGAACCAAGGTATGCCTAAAACGATTAGTCCGATCATATAAAGTATCAAAAATGTCCCTTGTCCATAATTATAGCACATTGCTGAAAAACGCCAGAGATTGCCCAGACCTATGGCTGAACCTATTGCAGCAAAGATGAAAGCACTCCTTGAAGTCCACCTCTCTCTTTCACTATCCATAGATCAATGGTAGATTTTTGTTATTTTAAAAACTTTTTGTTATTTTAAAAACTATTTGAGAATTTTGCATAAGAATTATGAAAAATAAGAAATTGCGTTTTAAGTATTAAGATCTTCCCTATTCTATCGTTGAGGATTGTGTAACTCTTACTGCGCTCTATGAATCCTTGCAAATTAATGATGCAGCGAAAAAGAGGATTGGTGCCTGTAAGCTTTCAGTGGTAAATGAGAGCAGGGAATAGAGGATATAATTTTCGATAGACTTTTTCTCTTCCATAGTTGAGCAAAGACATGAACAAAAGACTCTTTTCTATTTTTTCAGGGAAATTATCCAAAGATCTTTAAAATGGTTTAGATTAATTATTTATATACAAAACGGCACTTTAATTTTATGTACGGTTTTGTCATACTTCTGATCGCATCAGCCATATACCTTGCAGCCTACTTTTTCTATGGGAAAAGATTGGAGAAAAATGTGATAAAGGCTGATAAAAGCTCTCCAACTCCAGCACTAAGGATGTGTGATAACGTTGATTACTACCCTGCAAATCGCTATGTCCTTTTCGGTCATCACTTTGCAAGCATAGCTGGAACAGGGCCTATATTAGGACCGGCTATGGCGATGGGTTGGGGCTGGTTACCAGGGCTTTTATGGGTCTGGCTGGGAAATGTGTTCATAGGAGCAACCCATGACTATCTTGCTTTGATGGCAAGTGTGCGGTATGATGGAAAATCGATCCAGTGGATCTCTGGAAGAGTTATGAGCAAAAGAACATCCTATTCCTTTGGTGTGTTTGTATGGTTCACAATGGTTCTTGTAATAGCTGCTTTTACTAGCGTTGTTGCAGGGATGTTTGTTGCGACACCGCAGGCTGCAACATCAACACTTGCGCTCATACTTGTTGCCGTATTCATAGGCTTTATAATGTACAGAACAAGAATCGGTTTTAAGGTATCTACAGCGCTAGGGGTTATCCTGCTCGTAACAACAATATTCATAGGACACTATTTGCCCATCGAGCTGAGTTATAAGCAATGGAACATCATTCTCTTTTTTTACATAATACTTGCTTCAGCACTCCCTGTCTGGTGTCTTCTTCAGCCAAGAGACTATCTGAACTCTTTTCTGCTTTATGCAGGTTTAGCTTTAGGCTTTGTCTCTCTCATTTTCGCACTAAAGCCTTTTGATTTTCCATCGTTCACCATTTTCAGCGCAAATGTTGTCGGAAGTGGTGGAGGAATAGCCTCACCCTTTTTACCTGCAGTGCCCCTAGTTATAGCGTGTGGGGCTCTTTCAGGCTTTCATTCAATCGTTGGTAGCGGAACCACAAGCAAGCAGCTTGACAGCGAAATAAATGGATTGATGATAGGTTATGGGGGCATGCTCACTGAGGGTTTTCTGGCAACGGTTGTCATCTCGAGCATAGCGATATTTGGCACAGCGGTGATAGCAGCCAATGCCGGGATTGTTGAGTCCGCAGGCTATACTATTTCATCGCTTATCAGCAATCCTGTTTATCTCGGAGAGAACTATCTTGGCGTAATAAATCTGCTCGGCGGAGCACCGACATTCTTTTCAATGTCCTATGCTCTCGTTCTTGAAAACTTTGCAAGGATACCATACGAGTTCGGGATGATATTTGCCACTCTCTGGGTGAGCGCCTTTGCGATAACATCCTTAGACACGGCAACAAGGCTCGCAAGGTTCGTATGGCAGGATTTGCTTGAGCCTGTTAAGGGGTTTGATCTGCTCAAAAACAGGTGGGTAGCAGGTATAATACCTGCGTTCTTTGGAGTGGCTCTTTCTTACACAGGAAGCTATTCCCAGCTGTGGCCAGCTTTTGCAGGGATGAACCAGCTCCTTGCGAGCATAGCTCTAATGACCTCTGCAGTTTGGGTGGCGAAATACCTTAAGGCTGAGAGAAAATATGTGTACCTTATAGTCGGACCAGCGATATTTCTATGGTTTTTAGTCACTGCAGCAATTGTATGGTATCTTCTTTATGTTAGGCCTATTACCTGGGGTGTAGTGATAATACTCTCTATAGGTCTGGCTCTCAATTTTGTTCTGCTTTACGATTTCCAAAACAGGATGAAGCTGCCGGGAGAAGCAACAGGATGAATTTTTTTAAATTTCTACCTAAACTCCTGCAAGAAAATGCTACAAACGTGGTTAGTTTTGAACTGGAGGAGCTGGAAAACCTCTTTGCCCTAATGCTCTTTGGTAACTTTGTTGGCATTCCTTTAACCCCGGTGTCTCTCTCTCTGGAGCTCCTCCCTTATCTAGGAAAGGAGATAGAGGTTATGAATAAAAGAACATTTGAGCTCGATGATATGCTCTGCAGGATCGGGGTTTGATGGAGCCAACATGATACACATCTTCATAGGAAAAGGCGGAGTCGGAAAGAGCACTCTGGCTTGTGCTCTCGCTCTTTCCAGAGAAAAAGTAAAACTTTTTTCAGTAGATCCCATGTCCAATCTGAAAGATATTCTGGGAGAGAATACGGGCATAGACATAGAAGAATTGAACGTTGATAGTGCTGTAGAGGAATACCTTAAAAAAGCTTACAATTATCTCAACGCATTGAGCATGGATTCTTTGGTAGATACCATAGAGTTTACCCCGGGGATAGAAGAGCATGTGATGCTTGTTGAGATTGAAAGAGTAATTGATGGGGAGGTTATTCTAGATATGCCCCCTGCGGGTTTAGCGCTAAGAGTTTTAGAACTGCCTTCTGCAGAGGAAGGGTGGCTTGAAGCTCTCATAGCGCTCAGAGAGAAGATTGTTGAAAGAAGAAGAGCTTTAAGTAAGATATCAGGTTTTCAGGAAGAAGATAAAGTCCTTGAGAGATTAAAGCTTATGCGGGATAGAACTTCTGAGCTGAAGAGGAAACTTCAAAGCAGCATTGTTTATGTTGTTACAACAAAGGAGTCTCTTGCCGAGATGGAAGCCAGTAGAATAGAAAACTCATTGAAAAGACTTGGTTTTAAGTACAAAAGGGTATATAACATGTGTGAAGGTGGCATACCAAAGCTCCCTTTTGAGCCAAAGGGAGAAAAACTGCGAATGTTAGAGGTTGAAAAGTGGATGTAGAACTTATTTTTCTAATAATCCTTCTAAGCGCTATAGCAATGTACCAGTTTTTCAAAGGAAGAAAGCTCAACCTCGGGATCATGAGCAGGGTATCAAATGATCTTGAAGAGAGCTTAAAACCTTTAGATAAAGAATACACCTGGCTTGGAGGTTACGTCGGTTTTAAAGCTAAGTATAAGCTAAGTAATGCAGATGTTGAAGCGACACTGACCCTTCTTCCAAGGCATGCTTTACTATACTTTCCCATAAGCCTCCTTGTTAATAAAGCAGACAGGCTTTACATCGTGGTTAAGGGCAGAATGGAGATCAATGAGCTTCACATTTTCGGGAAATGGAGAATGCTGAGCCGAAATGAGAAGAAAGAATTGAAAGGATTGAAGCTGGAAGAGAGGGGCGGTTTTTCATTTGCTGGGGATGCAGATGAAGCGGTAAAGATAATCAGGATGCTCGATAATAAAGTGCTATTCCATCTGTATGCTAAAAAGGATTATCTCTACATCTTTATGGATCCAAAAGGAAGAATAGAGCTTAACGCACTTCTTTCAGCGCTCTTGCATTAGTCTCTTATCGTCTTTCGTCAAAGCGATGAACGAGAAGATAATGGAGGATGTTGTAACCATAAACACCGTTACACTAATCCAGAACCAAACAGCAGGCATCTGGTTTACAGGACTAGATCTGCTTTGCTCATCTTTGCTTTCCCACTCAAATGCCTCTCTAACAAAACTATCATGCTCTGGCATCACAGATGTTTAATAAAATTTTCTAAGGTTTAGCCTTCATCAACATCAACAACATTAAAGCGCTCCACCTCTGCGCCGATCTGATTAAGCGTTTCTTTGATCTTCAGATTGATGGTATTCTCATCAATCTCTCCTTCCGCTTCAACCTCTATTGTGATGCGCAATTGATCACCTTGAAGCGGCTGAATCACTCCGCGGAATATATTTGACCAGAAATTCCACGGCAACGGCACTTTTGCCCTTATGGCTAACTTTTTCCTTTTTACCTGTTTGCCTGTGACTTCCCCTCTTTCCGGTGGCGCTGGTGGTTGTGGTATTTCTCTATCAAGAACTAGTGGTCTTTCTATATCTTGATCTTCCCTTTTCTTCTCTTTTTTCTGCTCAGCGATCTCCGGGCGCAATACTATGGATTCCATGGTTGGAGAGCAATCTTCCCCAAAGTAAATTGATCCGTCTTCTAAGCCAAATTTCTTTCCTTTAACTCCTGTTTTTATAGCATCAAGAAATATCTCTTTGTTTTCAGGTATTGAAAGCCCCGGTGTTCTGAGGAATAGGTTATAGATATTCTCAACCCGCTTTTCACCTTCCCCCTCGCCAAAAGCTTTGTTAAAAATATATTGTGGAGATATCTCCCTTAGTATTCTTCCTTCCTGTAAAAGATAGTTTTTTACTCTTTCAGAAATACTGGAAGAGAGTCCTATTGTGGGGGTTCCGAGATCCTTCCATACCTTCTCTGGTAGAGCTAAATGTCTATATGCAGAGATAACTTCAAAATTGATATTGCTTTTTGCAGCTTCGATTCTTTCTTTTAGATCTTTTTTATCCTGTGGTGCAAGAGACTGGGAAAGGTCAGGATCTTTTTCTATGCTCTTAAGGGCAAGCCAGTTTTTTATAGCCATAGAGAGAGACTCATGGCTATCCATCCCGATAAGGAATAGTGTGTTTCTGTTTGCCCTGAAACCAGAACCTGCTTTATCAAAAAACTCTAAATTCTCTTTATCAAATTCCGGGGGTAAAATAGCCAGTTTTAGATTCTGATCATCTGGTATATCTGCATGGCTCTTTGGCCAGAGATAACATTGCAGATCACTTCCAGCCCCGTTCTGAATTGCTTTTCTCGTCTCTTCAACAGTTTTTTCTGAAGTTATGGTCTGCTCTCTTTCCACGATGACACGGTTGAGATTGGGTTGAGTTGTAAATCTGTATACGCCATCTGTATGGAGGTACCACAGCTCATCTTTGAGCTTGTTCACAGCATCTCCCACAATAGTGGGGGGTATTCCTTCCCGGAGAATGGCAACCCTGATCTCTGGTAGTGTTATTCCGCTCTTTCCGGAGGAAGTGAAAGAATAGAGAAAGATCGTTGTTGCAATGTTTTTAGCTATTCCGTATTTTTCATATTCACTTCCCATCTCTTTATCAATTCTCTGGGATTTTGCGCTTCTTCCAGCGATATCAGAATCTATGACGCTGTTGTATTCGCTTCCTATGTGCTTGATAAAATTCGAGCGTATCTTTGTATTTTCGAGATTGACAAGAGAGGGATAGATCAGTGGCGAGGGCAACCTTTGTTTATATAGATCATGGACTACCCATGCAAGTAGTGCCATAACCCCTCTAGTTCTCTGAAACGTAGAGTATGAGCCCCATCTTTCATAGAGGAGATCTATCAGCTCGGGATGGAAAGGATATGCATGTTCTATCTTATCTCTGTAAGCTACTTCCTTTACTTTCGGGGGCACATCAGCTCCCATTTTTTGATACATCTCAAAATGGCTCTGGGCAACATTTTTTATGGTGCTTTCATCCCCCACATAATCAAATAAACGTTTTCTTATTATCTCATAGAGTTCCATACCTTTAACAGGCTCATAGATAGTCTCAACTCTACCAAATATCTTCTGAAGCTCGTTTAGAGCTCTCTCTCCTCTTTCCCCATAGGGAGCACTGGATGGCAGGGTGCAGACCAGGCAGCACCTGCCTCTAGCCCTTACAACTTCTGTCAGCTCCTGGGAGAATGCAGATACCTGATCCGCAAAATCTTTAGCTTTTACAGCATACTCAACAAGTTCATCAATGAGAATTAGAAGAGGTTCATCACCCAGAACCTTGCTTAAAACATCTTTGCCCGGACTTATTCTCTTATCATCATGCTCCTTTACAAAATCATACCTGCCGAGCTGATATGCCATCTCACCCCAAGGTGTTCTTCCTTTTAGTGGATCCTGTTTTGTTCCGACGAATACAACAACCTTGGCGCTGGTCTTTGGAAGATCTGGGTAGAGATGGTCTATCTTATCCCTGTTCTTTATCACATGATACAAAGCGAGGAGAGCATGTGTCTTACCCCCTCCAAATGGGGTTTTCAACTGTATGACCGGGTTGCCACCATTTCCTGCTAATATAGACAGAACATCCTCTAAAAGGTTATTTAAGCCCTCAGTGAGATAGGTTCTGCTAAAGAATGTCACAGCATCTATGTACTCTAAAGGCGCTTTTCCATCTACAACATCTCCGAGATCCGCGGCGAATATATCCTCCCTTATGTTCCCTTCCCTTATCTCCTTAACAGGCGTTGCTACTTCCCACCAGCTTCGCATTTTTATTCCTCCTCAAACAATTTCTTTTGGCCCTTATCTATTTTTCCCATACCAATAATATTATCTCTTCCAAATATAAAAACTTGAAGCATCTGTTTCTCCTTATCTCCATCCGGCAGGATCTCTGATAATGCTTGTGCGACCTGCCAGAAATCGTTGTTGTTCAGATATCCCTTTTCTTTCAGCAGTTTTGTTATTGAATCTCTGTCGTTTCTTTTCTGGTAGTATAAACAGGAGTGCAGGACATCTATCATGCTCTTCTCCTTGCCAGGTTCTCTATCATCTGCATTTAAAACCGAGACGAGACTTCCACTCTTTTTTATTAATTTAGAGTCCTCTATAGAGATTCCCACCGCCTGAGCAAGCTTCCGAGCGTCGTCATAATCAACCTTTGCCTGGCCATAGTTCAAGCGGTATATGATGTAAAACCTTGTCTCCACATCAACGCTCTCTATGCGCGTCTTTAAAACCTTTTCTAGGGCGTAATCGACCACTATCTTTCTCACTAATTCAAGGAGCTCTTTTGCGGATACTTTCTTTCCTGTAGGCTTTTCAACATTTTCATACTTCCCAAAAACCTCCATTGCAGGTCCTATGGCAGATATGAAGAAGTCCGCTCCTTCTATGCCTTCATTCCAGAACTGATCCAGTTTTTCCTTTACTCTCTGCTCGATCTCCGGCTTGATCTCGTTGAAGTAGGCTGTCTCCTTTTTTACACGTTTGCGGCAGATCATGTATATGGATGAAGCCAGAGCGCCTGACTCCTTTGCCCTCAACCTCTCCTTCATCTCTGTATGAACAGGCCAGGAAGCTGTGAGGTATAAGCCTGAGGCGACAAGAGCGTTTATAATAGTCTCCCATGCCTCTGTTGACTTATGGGCAAAGACGATGCAGGCAATACCTTCAGGTTTTAGAACCCTGTAGATCTCCTGAAATGCTTTAGTGATCATATCTTCAAAGAATTTCTTATCTTTATTTGAATATCTAACAGGATCCCATCCTGCCATCTCTGTTATTTCTTCTGCTTTCGGCGTCATTGGTGTTGCAAAGAGTTCCGGATAAAGATCCCCTATCGTTCTTTTCAGCCAGACATAGAAGAAGTCTGATAGGTCAGCATAAGGGACATTATTATAATATGGTGGATCGGTGATCACCGCATCAAAGTAGTTGTCAGGATATTGTAAAGAAGTGGCGGAGGATTGGGTAGTAGTAGCATGAGCTTTTGATATAATAGCCCCACTATAAACACTCATATTTATCCATTTAATCGCACCATCCCATGTGCCTGAAGCGCCAGTTATAGGATTACCTTCTACATAATCCCACAACATAGGGAGAGCTTGCCTAGCAAACAAGTGACCAACAGTTTCAAGATTGTTTCTCCATTGGCAAAGCATATTGCAATAATCAGATATTTTATCCACACCTAATGCCAAATAACTCACCACCGCCTTCGCATACTCCTTATCATATCTTTCTTCCATCATCTTCTTGTATGCAAGCCGAACCTTCTCCACAAAGGTAATCAGCGCCAGCTTCTGGCGGGAGTTGAAGAGATCGCCCCATTTCGTCATGCCATATATCGGTACGTTAAAAACTCCACTCATAAGAGGCAAAGTTTCATCTGGCACTGGATCAAAGCCCCACTCAGCCATTAAGTTCGCTCTTTTCTTTTCTAAATATGTTTCTGCCTCTTTAAAGATCTCTACATCCTTGTCTGTTGCCGATCTGTAGGTTTTACCTTTTTTATCGGGATGATGGAGAACAACAGCGATCATCCTCTGCCCTGCTTTTCCTTCCTGAAACTGCCTCCTGTTATCTTTATCGCTCAAACCACTGCCACAGCATGGACAGACAACCTTAGCCCTTGCAGTAGTTCCCTCTTCAGGATCAAAATCTATCTCTTTTCCTTCTTTGATCTCAAAATCTATCTTATTGCCTTTTGGAATGATCTTATATGCTACTTTCTTCTTATCTTTTTTAGCCAACCATGTCTGCCTTACCAGAGGTATCTCAACACCACATTCAGGATTTTGGCACCTGATAGTTCTTGCCCAGATATAACCAACTGGTATCGAACCATCTTCTTCTGACGGATAAAACTTGCCAATCTCTCTCTTTGCCTCTTCCAAAACCCAGTATCCCCATTTCTTAACATCTTGCAATAAAGGATTTGTTGTCTTCTCACCAAAATAGCTATTTTCCTGCCTGTGTCCATACTTCTGCGGATACTCCAATGTGCATTTCTCTATAAGCACAGCAACAGGATTTAAATCGCTTGCGTATGTCTCACAACCCAACCTTAAAGCCTCTAGAGGTATAGCACCACCACCAGCAAAAGGATCCAAAACCTTTGGTGGCACGCCGTTGTTCGCTTTCAGGATAGCCTCCCTTGCTCTTTCAATGAGGTTTTTGTTCAAAGAGTTCTCCCACTTTGATAGCTCACCTATAAACTGCGATCTCTTCATCCTCTCTTCTTCATCCTTCGGTTCGGGTGTGAGTGCTGCATATACCGAAGCTCTCGAAGATGCTAAAGGACGACGTGCCCACCATATATGTAATGTAGAGATGTGCCCATGCCTTATGTTTTTCTCTCTCTCAGATTCATCACTCACTAATCTTATTGGAAAATCTACCTCTATAAATCTTTTGTTTGCACTATTATTCATTCTGCCACCTCTGCTTTATCTTTCCAGTCCTTGACTATATACCTCACGATGCTGACCTCTTCATCAGGCTTCAGACGCGATGCTGGATCCTGCATTATGTAGAGCTCTGGTTCTGTAGCAGCATTTGCAATCACATATAACCAGTACTCCTTACCAAACCTCTGAGCCATCATCCATTCATTTGGCGTCAGCACTATGCTGCCCTCTCCTGCTCTCGCCTTTACCTCTATGTATCTGAACTCTTTTTTATCCGATGATCGGACATCATAACCAAGATTTTCAGAAGAGACATCTTCAGGTATCCTTCCGTTCTTTCTTTCATACTCCATAACTTTCTCCATGCCTATCCGCTCTATCTCTTCATTTCTTACCATTTCTCCCTTACCAGGCTCAACTCTGATAACCCCGAGAACAACTGGCTCTGAAGGAAAAATATGCAGCTCCATCTCTATCTCCCTTTTCAGATTCTCTCTCTTTCTTTGAAGATCCTCCTTCTTTCTGCGCTCATTCTCTATTACAGCCTCCGGTATGTTCTCACCCTTGTTTCTTCTGTCATAATATTCTACCAGTTTTCCCTCAGATTCAGAGATCATAGATTCTAATGAGCGCAAACCATATTTTCTCTTTATCTCCGCATTTCTTTCTCTCTCTTGGAGTATCTCTTTTTTGTATTTATCTATGCCTTTCAGCAGAAAAGATATAGCCCCCTCCTTATTCAGCGTCTCAGAAGGTGTCTCCTGCTGATGCTGAGGCTTGAGATCCCATAGGATAGAGGGGTTTACATAAGAGAAATTGTTTTTACTATCCTCGTATACTGCAAACAACCTTTTACCAGCGATTTCGTTCTTTCCATCCTTTACCTGTACATCCATAAACCATATGTACCCATCCAACCTACCATCAGGATCAATGAACGATGCATACCTGTTTGAATATCTTTTCTCTATCTCTTCCATGACCGCTTCTAGTAGAGGATGACCGAGAAAAACAAACTCCGCATTAGAGGCTTTATCCTTGTCGAATGAGATTCTTTGATATTTTGTATAAACCTCCCCAAATCTCTGTTTAAATTCGTATGTGACGTTACGGATCTCAAACGGTACGGATAATATCTGCCAGGCATCTCCTCTCTTTTCTATCTGTATCCCTAGTTTTCTTGCAGCCCTGACGAAAAATTCTTCTACATACTCAGGTGCAAGCCTGTTTTCCTTAGCTCTTCTTTGATCCGAGAGTATCCTTGAGAGATCTATGTGCTTGGTGGCTAAAGACTCCAATACCGCCTCTTTTACCCTCTTAATTGCATCCTCATCAGGTATAGTCTCTATATCTTTTAAGATGTCGTTGATAGTCCTCGGATTTGCTATAGCCTTCATTATCAGATCCTTCAAGCTCACATCCTTAAGAATGTCGTTTATTACATCGAACACCCTATCATTTCCAAGCTGTCTCTTTATCGCTAAGAGTTTTGCAAATAATCTGTTAAGAATACTGCCCTCTATTGTGTTGTTGGCAACCATGTTGTAGATGTGTACTTCATGTTTCTGCCCATACCTATGTATTCTTCCCATCCTCTGTTCTAAACGATTTGGATTCCATGGTATATCGTAGTTAACCATGAGCCAGCAGTTTCTCTGGAGGTTTATACCTTCGCCGCCAGCCTCTGTGGATACCATAACCTGCACATTACCGTAATTAAATTCGTGCTCTGCTTTTATTCTCTCATCCATATTCATTCCGCCATGTATGGAAGCAACAGAATACCCCCACTCTTCAAGTTTTTTAACAAGGTATTCAAGTGTGTCTTTAAACTCTGTGAAGATAAGGATTTTTGCTCCTCTGGTTTCTTCCATAACCCTTTTCAGCTCATTCAGCTTTGTCTCTACTCCTTTATTCTCTACAGCTCTGGCATGGTTTATCAGCATCTCTATGGTATCAATTTCCTCTTTTAGCTCCTCTATGGTCTCTGAAGATGTCAATTTTTCGAGCAACTCCCCCTCAAGATCCCACCTCTCGCTCTCTTCAAGATCTTCAAGGTAGTCCTCATCATACTCAATATCCTTCTGGGTCATTCCCTGTTCATAGATATCGGTCAAGCGTTTGTGTCTTCGTTCTAATGATCTTCTTATAGCATAAACGCTGGATGCTAAACGGCGTTGGAGGATCATCATCGCAAAGGTGACATTTCTCTTATCTTTACCAAGAGCTTTATTGAACTGATTGCCTACATATCTTGTCACCTCGTTGTAAAGGTCTACTTCATCGGATGACATGTTGTACGCTAGAGTTTGTACATCCCTAGGGGGAAAGAGCGGCCTGCCATCAAAATCGTTCAGATCTTCTTTAAGCCTTCTCAGCACGAGGGGATTTTCCTTGTTCTGTACCGATTCTTCCAGTATCTTTTCATTTGCAAATAGACCCGGCTCCAAGAGATCAAGAAGCAGACGGAAGTTTTCAGGATCTCCTCTATGTGGTGTTGCTGTGAGAAAGAGAAGGTGGTTTGATATGCCCGAAAGAGCTTCACCCAGGAAGTAGCGCTTCGTCTTATCGGTTTTATTTCCATATCTGTAAGCAGACATCTTGTGTGCTTCATCTACTATGCAGAGATCCCATCTGCTGGAGTTTAATGCCTCTCTTACATCTTCCTGTTTTGCAAAGTCCATAGAGATTATAACATTGTTCATTTCGGTAAATATGTTCTGCCCCCATGAAGCATTCATAGTGCCACGATCAACCACCAGAAATCTTTCTGAAAACTTCTCTTTCAGTTCTCTGCGCCATTGATCCTTGAGATGACCAGGGGCAACTATCAGTGTTCTTTCTACAAGTCCACGGTATTTGAGCTCTTTGAGCAGGAGCCCTGCCATTATCGTTTTTCCTGCACCGGGATCATCTGCGAGAAGAAATCTTATCCTCGGATTCTTGAGTATGTGATAATAAACCGCATCTATCTGATGTGGCAGAGGATCTATTTGAGATACATTTACAGCACAAAGAGGATCAAACTGGAAATTATTTCTTATCCTCTTTGCTTCAAGAAAGAGAAAGATCTCTTCGCCATCCCCGGGGCTGAAATCTTCTTTCCTAACTTTTATCTCTTCGATCTCCTCTTTTGTGAGGATGGGGGAATAAAATTTCTCTGTATCGCAACCAACAGCATTTATCACAACGCGATCATCCAAATACCTTACAGATATAACCTTTAGTTTTTCTGGCCAGGATCCTTCCAATATGTCCCCCTCTTTTATCTCAAACATAATTATCATTCTTTCATCTCTATCTGTTGATAAATAATTTTCTCAAAATACAGTAATTCCGAATGTAGATAGGGTGTTTCTAATGAGCTGTTCTATATTTAAACCAGCCTCTGACATTTAGTTCAGGTAAATCGTTCCTAACTAAGATAGATTTACATCTAAGAAAGAAATTATTCTCATTCAGGCGCTTCGCAGGCTCGTTTCTGTGTGGCAGGTTCAGGAAGGAAGAGAACAGAAGTTGTGTTAAAGAGAGGTAGCAAAAAGGCATAAAATAGAAACCCTGGAGATCTTTGTTATGCCTAATCATGTCCACTGGAGGATGTCACAACTTGTAGATTTCCTGAAAAGCTTTAGTGATCATATCCTCGAAGAATTTCTTATCTTTATTTGAATATCTAACAGGATCCCATCCTACCATCTCTGTTATTTCTTCTGCTTTCGGCGTCATTGGTGTTGCAAAAAGTTCTGGATATAAATCTCCTATCGTTCTTTTCAGCCAGACATAAAAGAAGTCTGAAAGATAACTATAAGGTACATTGTCGTAATACGGCGGATCTGTAATGACCGCATCAAAGTAGTTGTCGGGATAAGGTAAAGAAGTGGCTGAACACGAGAAGATAGATTATTTAATAAAGGATAAACTGTCGAGATGTACGGTTGAGAAGAATATGATAGAAAAGCATTTTGGATAAACTCATAAGAGACAATAAGGTCATGAAAGAGGATAATTATTTTAAATCAGTATGAACCTGATTTTTATGTCTTATGCTCAACCTAAATATAAACTATCTTTTTTTACTGCTGTAAGACAAATTGTTTAAAGATAAAAAGGTAAACCTTGATTTAAAAATGAATTAAGACGATAAGAAGTTTTGATATTGATAGAATAGATAAAAACGGGCTCGCCGGGATTTGAACCCGGGTTGTCGGATCCGGAATCCGAAAGGATAGTCCGCTACCTCACGAGCCCATTATTGATATACAATCATAATAATTCAGGTGTTATCATCCAGTCGAGATACCACTCATCCTTATCATCTCGTTCTAAACAGACAACCGAACATGTTTTAAACTTTATCAAGAAGGAATTCGGTGTTTTAGTAAGCATTAAACAGAGAAGATTGGCTAAATGCGGCATATGCCCGATTATCATAGTATCTTCTTTTATATCGCGTTTTAGCTTATCAACATATATAAACGGATCAAAAGACGGGCCAAGAGTTTTATCTTCCACCAACTCTGAAGATAAATTCTTGTTTATTATCTCTGCAGTCTCTTTAGCACGCATTATCCCGCTATGAAATATCCTATGTGGGGTTATATCTTGTTTTTTCAAAAATTTTGCCAATTTTTCAGCATCTTTTCTTCCTTTTTTCGATAATGGTCGAGCTGGGTCTTCATAATCCTTTTTTGCTTTTGCATGTCTGACTAAATAAAGTTTCAAGTTATTTGATTTGATCATTCTATTGATCCCTTCTTTGATTCTTTGAAAACAAAATGTTCTTCACTCTTGTACAGCACAAGACTGGACTATGCTTTATCATTCACCAGGAGGTGCTACGAATCTTCGATTCGTAACTCACAAATCTTTGATTTGTGATGCAGGAACGTAGTTCTGCTTGATAGACAATCTTATACTCTTCGCAAAATTATGCGCTTCTTGGATCGGTATCGGTAATTTATGTTTAGATATAAGGTTTTTCGTGATTTCAAAAGCAGAATCAACAGATATTAGGTTACCTGGTGTTATATAAATGGGATTGGACCTTTTGTTAGGTTTATACGCGTAACCTATCACTTTATCATTTAAAATAATTGGTTTACTCTCGCCTACATCCGTTGGCTTGGTACAAAATCCATAAAACATCTTTTTAGTCACGCCTATCGTTGGTCTTTTTAATATGACCCCGATATGGCTTGCCAACCCTATCCCCATCGGATGGTTTATCCCTCCGCCATCTATCAAGATGACATCCGGTTTTGTCATCAATTTACGGATCGTATTTAACATATTCTTTCCCTCCCGATAGAAGAGAAATCCAGGTATGTATGGAAAATCTATATCATCGATAAGATATATCTTTTCCAAGACATCTCTACTCAGGTAATCGACCAAGACTGCAGCAGTGATTATCTTACCTTGAGAATCATCCTTATTGAGATAAGAAGAATCAATCCCTGCAACACGATCTATATGGCTAAACCGATCCTCAAGTATTATATTACTGCTTAAACGCCGTTGTTCGTCCAATAATCGTTCCAGATCCATTCTCTATTTTTGATATTAGGACTTATTAAAATCTGCCAATTTAAACTCTACCGTCGTAAAGAAGGGGCCTCTTATATCTATCTTCTTTTTTTTGCCTGTCAAATATCTCAAGATATGATCTTTTATAGCAATATTGATCTCCCCAGGGGTTTTGACCATTCTTACCTTGACCTGCCGTATCTCATCATCTTTGATACCGTTACAGATCACCAAGTCTTCTATTATAGATGCTGCTAATTGAGAAAAAGCATCCATAAACGATATATTCGTATCCACCGCACCTTTGAACATATTATAAAATCTTTCATCTTCTGGAACAGCAAAGATATTTCCGTCTTTAACGAATATCTTGTTTTTATAGGCGGGACCACATAGCTTGGTCTTTTCTTCCGGTTCGACGATATCAACAACTATATCTTTCCCGTAAATCTTCCCTCTCCATACAGAAAAACGGCAAGGGCTCTCAATTTCTCCATTTTTTTCACATGCGTCCCTTATAGCTAATGCCAATCTCAATCCATTCATACTTTTAGGCGTCTTTTTTACATATATGCCTTTAGAAATCTCTAAATCGGTTAATTCTTCTTGATAAAATTGGGGATACACCATCTTTCTCATATCTTCCTGGCAGTACAGTATCATAGCAAGCCGTTCCACACCAAGACCCAAATTCATCACAGGATACGATATATCATATTGCACGAGTGCTGTGGGAGAATAAACGCCAAAAGTTGCCACTTCTACCCAACCGTCATTATACTTCGTATTACAACCTACTAGAGCTGGATGATAAGCAAAAACCTCTGTCTGTGTTCCGGGTACGTAGTATTTGCTCCTTTTATCATCCAACCTAAACTTGAAATTTTTAAACCCAAATTGTAGTAACAACGACTCTGATACAGCCATCCCGTCATCCACCGTTACGTCTTCATCCATTATTACACATGATGCAGAATAATACGATTGGAGCCGTGTGGCATCTTCTTTCTGTTCTTTTCTAAAACATCTGTCTATAGAGAATAATTTAATTGGCAAATCTTTTTTATTCAATAAAGAACCAAGTGTGATAAACCAGCCTGACGTCATATGGCTCCTAAGCATGTTTGTTGAGGCTACAGGATTCAATTCTTTGAATTCAGGAAAGACTTCAGATAAGATCTTTGTCCCATAGATATCCTCCACAGAGAGCCTTTTAGATATATCTGCAATAAGATCATCTCCATCTATCTTCCCTTTCTTATATAAATGAAGAGTCTCTTTTATCGCAATTTTTTCATCATCGTTTAATTCTCTTCCAATAATAGATTCTATCCTTTTTATCTGATTCTTAGATACTCCAATATTCGGTCTAGGTAATCCTGCAAGGTAAAAACACCTATCTAAGACCGCAAGCGACTCTGGCCCAAATTGTTTTTTTACATCGTTCTCTTCGACTATAATAGGATTTATAGTCTCCTCAAATCCCATTCTTAAATAAGCAGACCTTAAATTGTTAATCATCTCAAAAACAGGATGCGGTTTGCCATAAGAATATGTCATACGAGGATATTTTTTGTTTATATCCTTTATACTTAGTATCTCAGATCCTTTCAGCCAAGCTGCCTCAAAATCCTTATCTGCCTCTTTATTATATCTTGAAACATCAAATCTCATCTAATACATCCCTTTGAAAACACAATCCAGCTTTACGCTGTTGCAAATCGAAGGTTTTCCATCTAATATATGTCTCCTCTTTCTCTCTTATACTTTTTGATCATCTTTACGATATCTTCCATCTTTCTCTCCTTCAATCTATCATGGTTTCTCTTAATCCATACATCAATCAACCAATCCATCTTATTTTTATCGATTATACCAAACTCTTGAACGTGCATTAATTCTTGATCTATCTTTATATTAACCTCTGAATCATTAAAAAGAGGAATATCTCTCTCATAAAATCTCTCTTTTGCCAGATGTGACATTTCAGATCCAACTATTACCGCCTTTATACCGAAATCTATCAAGAAATCTGCTGTGGATCCTCCACCACCCGTTGCATCCTTAAGATAGATTATATCACCTTTTTTAATACCGATCTTTGCGTTAAATTTTACGATCGCCTCTTTTTTAAAGACATCGATTACCTTTACTGGATAAAAATCTCCCGACGATTCAAGAATTTTTATCTTTCTAAATTGGTCTATTTGTCTAGAATACTCTTTAATTTTATTTTTAAGTCTTATTATCTCCCTTCCTTGTCTCTTTATCTCATTATCTCTTATTTTTATCTCTTTTTCCTTTTTTAGTTCTCTTCTCTCCTTTTTCTTAAACAAATGGATATAATTTTCTAATTTTTTAATCTCTATATCTTTCTCTTCTAACGATCTCTTAAGATACTCATTATCTTCTTTTATCTTATTGATCTGTAGGTTAATCTGATCATTATTTTGTTTTTTTACATCTTTTTGTTTTTTTACATCTTTATTTTTATTTTTTGTATTGTTATCAATGTCTTCTTTATTAACATCTTTAAATGGAGAAGATATTGCAGATTTAAGCGATATTCCTTTCAGAACGGCAGCTTTAACCTCGTCAGAATCTGCCCATACAGGTATCTCTTTATCTATCTTTTCAAATCTATTTTTAAATTTCCTATATGCATCCAATGCTGCAAAGAGTGCGTCTCTCTCGTGAACATTACTAAAATCGTATCCTTTTGTTAGGTTTATCTTCTCTTCGGTCGTAGTATCTTTGGTGGAATATACGATATTGTTAAACGCCCTTTTTATTTTTTCCACAGTATCAGGTATCGGATAGACGTCTGTAGATATCACGATTGGTCTTCCTCTTTCTCTAATAAATTTTATAATATTTGTAACAGATGCATTTCTGAAGCTAGATACGTTTACAACCCTTCCTTCAAAGTCGAGTAATGCGATTGCTGCTGTAGTCCCAGGATCTATTCCTACTATCAGATTCTGTTTTCTGTTTGAATATTTTGAAAAATCTAGCAAATCTTTGGTTATGGGAGAAAGATTTACCTGAACATCTGCACTCCTTTCGGAAGAGATTCCTATGTTTGTTATATTATCTTCTACCAAGAAGAGACCGCTTATATAACCACCATAACCTTCTTTTATAGTAAGAGAATATTCAACCCCCTTCTTATCCAGATAATCTTTAATCTCATTAACCTTTAATTTTACCATTCCATGAACCTTTCTTCTATACCTATTCTGGCTCCATCCACCCTTCCCAAGACTTCTAGATCTGCTTACACGTATTCTTGTTCTATCACTTATATAAGAGACCTCATAACCAACGCCTCTGTATGCCAATAGTGCACATACTGTAGCAGATTCTAAAGGGCTTTTTTTGTTGAATGATATATTATAGTCTGACGCTATTTTACTAAGTTTTTGATTGTTTGTTACCTGGATAAGTTTTGTTTCGTAAGGTAACTCTTTTAAAAATGTTAAAAGATGATTTTTATCTCTCACTAATTCATATATATTATCTACTGCCAAGATACTCGGTCGTCTTTGTTTGATCAGCCGAAAAAGTTTAAATCTACTTATCTCTTCATATTCTTCTACATTCTTACCTGGTTCTAATATTGCCAAAGAATACTTTCCTTGTTCTTTTTTAGATCTCGGCGATCCTTTTAAGATATCCACCCCAAATATTAGGTCTTTTTTTATTAGACCACCCTCTATGACACTAATCTTTAATCTTTTTTAAAACATCATTAATCTCTTTATTAAGAGAATATTTACGTATAAAATAATATACAATCTTTTTTATATCTCTCGTAAGTATTTTATCTGCCATATCTTCTTTTGAATAGATAAACTGAGGCCAGTCTATAAGGACTACTCTATCCCCATCGATCAGTATATTATACTCGCTCAAATCACCATGAACTATACCACAATGATAACTCTTTCTAATCTCATTTATAATACCCTCAAAAAACCATTCAGGATCTTCTAAATAGGTATATTTGAGCATCGTCCCATCTATCTTCTCTAAAACAATAAAATGTCTATTTGTTGCAATTGGTTTCGGAACTGATACGGAAGAATATAATCGGCTTAATGCCTCTTTCTCTCTTAAAGCAGATTTTGTAGATATATTAAACCAGTTTCTCTTATACATATTAGGTCGATTATTCAATACTTTTTTGAAAGAGAATCCTTCGCGATGAATCTTCAATATGTAAGTTTTATCATTAAAAGCTAGTATTTCATAAATATCTGACTCTTTTCCATATCCTATCTGGTCGCCTATCGATCTTATGATCTTTTTCTTATACATCGCGTTTAATGCTAGTATATCAAAACCATAATAGCTCAACGTATATTTTACTCCGTTCGACCTGATTAAGTCAAATTTTGCCAATTTTTTGATATGATAATCCGTTTTTTTTAAACTACTATGAGAAAACGCCGCAATATCTTCCAAAAAAGTCTTTCCAAACTCTATCCCCTGTAAAACCTTGAAATCCCCCTCATTTAATTGCTGATGAATATATGCAACCTCTTTAAGACTTTTTACCTTTTAACACCTCAATATAAAATATATCTAATTTAGATATAAAATTTGTTGATATAAAGATAACTAGTCGTTAAGATCATCACAAAATCGGTATATCTTTTCTGTTTTTTGCGATGTCCAGGTAATATTTGATCTTGCAGATATGTTCTATAGATGATAAGACGAAATACGCCTCCTTAACATTTGATCCTGTACCTATAGTACCATGTCCCTTTATTATCACTCCTAAATGATCTTTTAAAAATTTTGCTGCATTTTTTGCCAGTTCTTTCGATCCTACTCCACCTTTAATTATCGGTATTTCACTCAAAAAATATTCAGTCTCGCAACTATCAGATACGATATATTCGTCGTTCAGCATAGATTCGACTACTGCAAAGACCGAGTGTCCATGTAAAATTGCAGAAGCAGAAGTATTTTTATAGATCTCTCTGTGAACAGGCAATTCAGATGATGCAATCGAGTCAAGGCTGCTCTCCTTATATATAGAGACTTTTACAATCTTTCCTTCTAACTCATCCAGCATACTACCCGTACTGCTTATCAATAGATAATCTCCAATTCGTCTGCTTACATTACCGAAATGTGAATGAACGAGGCCGTTTGCCACAATTTTTTTTCCGTATTTAATGAGTTCATCCATAGCAGAGATTGGAATTTTTTATCATTTATAGTTTTTTTAAAATACAATATACAAATAATACAATACAAATATATATAAAGGAGCGTACCGTATATCATATAATTCCAAAAAGCCAATAAACAGGCATAGGTAAGAATATATGGATTATAATTCGGATACTATTTTAATTTTAGATGGAATAGAAGCTATAAGAAAACGTCCTGGAATGTATATTGGGGATACAGGATCGAAGGGATTACATCAACTATTCTTTGAAGTGTTAGAGAACAGTATAGACGAAGTGATGGAGGGCTACTGTAAGAATATAGAAATTATATTGAAAGATGACTCGATAACAGTAAAAGATGACGGCAGAGGTATTCCTGTTGATATAAAAAAAGAGTTCGGTAAATCTGCGTTAGAATTAGTCTTTACCAAACTTCATTCGGGAGGAAAGTTTAATAGCAATATATACAAAGTTACGGGCGGGCTTCATGGAGTAGGTCTATCTTGTGTCAATGCACTCTCTGAATGGCTTGTTGTAAGAGTAAAAAAGAATAATAAGATTTATGAGATGAGATTTGAGGCGGGTCACCCTGTTACACCATTACAAATCTTCGATTTACAAGATACTCAATTCGTAACAGGCGAGACAGGAACAGAGATAAGTTTCAAACCTGATCCGCTCATTCTAGAAGATACTACTTTTGACTCGGATTATATCGTTAAGAGATTGAGATCGCTTGCATTCTTAAACAACAACGTTAAAATTTTGTTTATAGATAAAGTAAATAATAAAAGATTTGAATTTTACTATGAGCATGGA
Source organism: Candidatus Methanoliparum thermophilum (assembly GCA_004212075.1). Taxonomy (GTDB): domain Archaea; phylum Halobacteriota; class Methanoliparia; order Methanoliparales; family Methanoliparaceae; genus Methanoliparum; species Methanoliparum thermophilum. The sequence goes on along the minus strand of RXIF01000006.1, from coordinate 16,155 downwards.
TTGAAAGATTATATAGATTATTTAAATGAGAACAAGACACCAATCCATCCTCCAATCTTAATAAGTAATAAAAATGGAGATGTAGGAGTAGATATCGTTATCCAATACACAGATACTTATTCTGAATCGATATATTCCTTTGCCAACAATATATTTACTTCAGAAGGAGGTACTCACGTAACAGGATTTAGATCCGGCTTGACAAAGGCAATAAATGATTATTTTAAGACTAAACAGGCAGATAATAATTTTAGCGGAGATGATGTGAGAGAAGGAATCACAGCGATCTTAAATATAAAATTACCAAATCCTGTATTTGAAGGACAGACAAAAAACAAGTTGATGAATACTAATATTAAGAGTATAATCGAATCTGCAACTTATTCTGGATTGGAAAAATTTTTAGAGGAAAATCCAAAGGTTGCAGAAAAGATACTCTTAAAGATAGATAATGCTAGAAAGGCAAGAGAGGCTGCTCAGAGAAGTAGGGATATTACACGAAAAAAGAGCTCTTTTGGAAGTGTGCTACCAGGAAAACTGGCAGATTGTAGTGGTAGAGGGATAGATAGAGAATATAGAGAATTGTTTATAGTAGAGGGAGATTCTGCAGGAGGAAGCGCAAAACAGGCCAGAGATAAGAATTTTCAGGCTATACTCCCTTTGAAAGGTAAGATAATCAACGTGGAAAAGAGCCGTATAGATAAAATCTTGAAGAACGATGAGATTCAAGCATTAATCTCAGCAATTGGATGCGGAATTGGTAACGATTTAGATTTGGATAGATTAAGATATGGTAAGATCATAATAACGACCGATGCGGATGTTGATGGCGCTCATATCAGAACCTTACTTTTAACATTTTTCTTTAGATATATGACCCCCCTTATCAAGGAAGGAAGGATTTATTCTGCTATGCCTCCTTTATATAAAATTACCAATGGTAAAAAGGAGTATTATGCATATACAGATGATACGTTTAAACAGATAGTCAAAGAGATAGGAGATAAGGATTTAAAGATACAGAGGTACAAAGGTCTTGGAGAGATGAACCCTGAACAATTATGGCAGACAACGATTAACCCTGAATCAAGAACTCTTATGAAGATAAATATGGATGATGCAGAAGAGGCGGATAAGATATTTACCATGCTTATGGGCGAGAAAGTAGAACCAAGAAGAGAGTTTATTCAGATGAATGCGGATAAAGTCAATCTGGATGTTTAATGGAGGCTCTTTATGGAAAGATTATTAGAAAAAGATATCACTGAAGAGGTAAAATCGTCTTATTTAGATTACGCGATGAGCGTAATAGTATCAAGGGCTATACCTGATATAAAGGATGGATTAAAACCTGTACAACGTCGTATTTTATATGCAATGTACGAAACAGGTATCACGCATAATAAGCCTTATAAAAAATCAGCTCGAGTAGTGGGGGATGTTTTAGGCAAATATCATCCTCACGGAGATCTATCGGTCTATGATGCTCTCGTAAGGCTTGCACAGGATTTCTCGATGAGGTATCCTCTCGTTGAGGGGCATGGAAATTTTGGATCGATAGATGGAGACCCGCCTGCTGCTATGAGATACACAGAGGTTCGTCTGAACAAGATTGCAGAAGAGATGCTCGAAGATATAGAGAAAGATACTGTGGATTTTGTCTCAAATTTTGATGGAAGTTTGAGAGAACCGTTGTTTTTACCGAGTAAAATACCAAATTTGTTGATAAACGGTGCATCAGGTATTGCAGTAGGAATGGCAACGAACATACCTCCGCATAATCTATCTGAGATAGTTGATGGTATTCTTAAATATATAGATAATCCTGATATATCGATCGAAGAGTTAAACGAGATCATTAAAGCACCAGATTTTCCAACTGGAGGTATTGTCAGTATAAGAGAGGTTTTAAATGCTTATAGATCAGGTAAAGGAACCATCCGGATTAGAGGTAAAGTAAAGATAGAGGATAAAAACACGATTATAATAGAAGAGATACCTTATCAGGTAAACAAATCGATGCTGGTCGAGAAAATAGCGGATTTGGCAAAAAAAGAGAGGATAAAAGGTATAAAGAATATATTGGATGAGTCCGATAGAAAGGGAATGAGGATCTCTATAGAGGTCTCTAATAGCATAGATAAAGATTATGTGATACACCAGTTATATAAAAATACTCCGTTAGAGTCCTCGTTCGGCATAAACAACATGGTTCTTCTCGATGGAAGACCCCGACTTCTAAATTTAAAAGAGTTTATCGCCGAATTCGTCAAACATAGAGTGAATATAGTGGTAAGAAGGGCTAGTTATGAGTTAAACAATGCCAAAGAACGTATCCATATATTGGAAGGTTTGTTAGTCGCTTTAAACGACATAGATTCTGTTATTCAGATAATAAAAGGATCTAAAAATATAACAGAGGCAAGAGAAAATCTGTTTAATAGATATAGACTTTCAAAAAAGCAGGTTAATGCAATATTGGATACAAAGTTGCAGAGATTGGTATCGTTAGAGAAGAAAAGTATAGAAGATGAATATACTTCTCTTCTTGCAAGGATTGATGAATTAAACAACATTATTTTGGATAAACAGAAACAATACAACCTAATAAAGGATGAATTACAGAAGGTTAAAGAAGATTATGGCGATGAACGAAGAACAAGGATTGTAAAAGATTTTGAAAAGATAGAAGAGGAGGTATTGCTTCCTGATATCGATTATCTGGTTCTATTAAATAATGATGATTACATAAAAAAAATACCGATCGATAAGTTTAAAACTCAGAAACGGGGTGGCAGAGGTATATCATCGATTAACAATAGCAATATATCAAGTCTCAAACTAATTCGTATAGCAAATAATAGAGATAAATTGCTTTTTTTTACAAATAAAGGAAAAGTATACTCGTTAGATGTTTCTACGATACCTGAAAACGAGCGGACGGCTAAAGGACGGTTTATTAAAAATTTTATAGATCTGGAGAAAGATGAAAAGATCGTATTTATAATAGATTATCAAGATAGCAACGGATCATTGATCATTGCTACAAAGAATGGTTTGGTTAAAAAGACTGATCTCAAGCTATTCGAAAAAATAAAGGCAAATGGTAAGATAGCTATAAGATTAAACGATGATGACAAGATTGTTGGCGTTAAAAAATGCAAAAACGATGATGACATACTTTTAATCACAAAAAAAGGTCTATTGTCCAGATTTAAAGAGAGAGAGGTTAGAAAAACTGGTAGAAATACAATGGGTGTTATTGGAATGAGGTTTAAAGATAAAGATGACGAAGTAGTCGATCTAGATACTATAGACACAGAGATTGAAGATGTCTTAATCATCACTGAGGATGGGATCGGTAAACGAGTATCTGTAAATAAATTCTCTGTCAGGCATAAAGGGACAAAAGGGGTAATAGCTATAAAAATAAAGGATGGTAATTATGTTAAAAACATTTTAGGAGTGAATGATAGATATACTCTACTGACTGGTAGCAAAAACGGATTTATTTTTAGAATAAATGCCTTAAAAATATCAAAACAAGGAAGAACAGCAAGAGGAGTCAATATTATGAGATTAAAAGATGACTCTATAGTTTGTATCGATAAATTGTCAATTGATACTATAAAATAATATTTGATAGCATGACTAAATTAGATAATGCAGGAAATTTTTTGATAGATTTTTCAAAACACCTTGATGGTCTTATACCCGCAATAGTTCAGGATGCTGATACAAAAGAAGTCTTGATGATGGCATATATGAATGAAGAAGCACTTAGAAATACAATAACGACAAAAAAAGCTTATTATTGGAGCAGAAGCAGAAATAAATTATGGCTTAAAGGCGAAGAGAGCGGGAATTTCCAAACGGTTATAGATATAAGGATTGATTGCGATGAAGATACCATTCTGTTGATTGTAAAGCAAAAAGGCTGTGCATGTCATATGGGATATAAATCTTGTTTTTTTAGAGATATAAATGGAAAGATTGTAGAAGAACGACTCTCCGATCCAGATACTATCTATCATAAGAAATCTCAAAAATGATTGATAAAAACAGATTGAGAAGATTACTGGACGATCTTAAATCTATATCCGATAAAGATATAGAAGAGATAATTTTTGAGGCAGGAAAGATACTTGAGAAAGAAAACCTTGTTTGTATAGATAGAGAAAAAGCAATATTTGTTGGAGATACCCATGGAGATCTCGATGCGACTCAAAAGGTCTTATCAAGATATCTTAATCGGGATAATATAGTCGTATTCTTGGGAGATTACGTAGATAGAGGCAAAAATTCTTTGGAGAACATAAACTACTTATTGATAGCAAAAATTCTCTATCCCAAAAATCTAATACTTTTACAAGGCAACCATGAGGCAATAAAAATTTTGAGATTTTATCCTGCCGATTTCTGGGACTCTTTATCCAATAAATTTTATAATTTATATTCCGATCTTTTGGCAAGACTACCTTTGGTTTTAACCACTAATAATGGTATCATCGCTCTTCATGGAGCACTACCAAATGTCTCAAATTTACAGGAGATAAACATGATCGAACGAGGAGATGAGCTGTGGAAACAGATCACTTGGGGCGATTTTTACGAAATGGACGGAGAATTCTTAGGTAATGATTCTATAACCGGAAGACCAATGTTTGGTAGGGACTATTTTAATAGAGTAATGCATTCATTAAATATGAATATTCTAATCCGCTCACATCAACCGAGTGCAGATACCAGGATGTTCAATAATCGATGTATCACTATCTTTACATCAGACGCATACTCTCCTGAAAGAAGGATACTAATCTCTGACGCGGATGATATCTCTATCGTCTATATATAACGTATATAAAAAGTGGTCTATGGAAGATATCTCTTTTTTAGAAGTATATATCCGTGCTCTTTGGCAGCTTCATCGAAGCCTAGCCCTTAAAGATGCTATGTTTCTTTCATCAATCTAGGCAAAGAGTTCTTTAAACAGCAACAATCCGAAACCATAATTGCAGATCTCTCTAAGCACCTCTTCGCCATATCCTCTTCCTCTATACTCCTTATCACCTATCAAAATAGATATCTCCCCTGTACCATCTTTTGCATTATATATCGAGCAAAATCCAATAGGTTTATCATCGAGAAGAGCAACAAAATCGTAAGAATCCTTGTTGATCCTCTCTTTCAGATATTCGTAAGTATAAACATCCACGGGGTCTTCCATGTATTTTGTATCTTCTCTATCGTTAAACCATTTTAGAAGGAGAGGTATATCCTGTTCATCGTCTCGCCCTTTCTAATGCAAAACCAAGAAGTGTTTTAACAAACTCTTTAAAGCTTATATCTGCAGCTCTAAGAGCTCTTGAGAAACCAGAATCCTTTGGATTTATGCATGGGTTTGGATTGACATCTATCACAAATATCTTATTGTCTCTTACCCTGAAATCTATCCTTCCATAGTCTCTTATTCCTATTGATCTATATACAGAAAGAGCTAATATCTCAATATCTTCTTTTAACTTCTTTTCAATGTTTGCAGGACACAATGGCTTGGTTTTTTCGTAATAATCGCTCTCAATGGACCATTTTGCATCGTAAGGTAAAATTTTCGGAAAGCTTTCGGAAATGTCAAATGATATCTCCGACAAAGATATAACTCTCGCTTTTTCTCCATCACCCATTATAGAGGCGCTTATCTCCCTCTCGTTTATATACTCCTCACAGATTGCCGGCTCGTTAAAATCGTTAAGTATCTTTTTTACCTCACGGGCAAGATCATTGGGATTGAAAACGACGGAATCACCCGATATTCCCAGGCTTCCATGCTCTCTCACCGGCTTGACGATAACTGAAAATTCGATATCCAGACAATGATTATATTTGGTAAAGACCTTGAACGCAGGAACGCTTATGCCTCTATCCTTCAAGAATCTTTTTACTGTATCCTTCTTATTACATAGTCTTAAAACCTGTGAATCGCTCCCAGTGTATGAAACCCTTATCTTATCCGCTATAATCGGCTCCGCCTTTGAATCTCTACCTATCTCTTCAGCCAGGTTAAAACCACATCAAATTTTTCCAGCATATCGAATATATCCCATCCGGCTTTAATCGGAAAAACGTCATGATCAGGCTCAAGAGATTCTTTTATAGCAACTACACTATCCATCACTTCATTTTCACATCTGACAAACGGATTAGCTTCCTCCACCAAATTGTATAGAACCGCGATCTTCAAACTCTCACCTTTATCTTGTATCTCTCTATTGCTAAGAAGAGTATCCGCCCTATGATATCCCTGTATTCCATGCCGGCTACATAACATGCTCTAGGAAACCTTGAGTTCTCTTTCGGATCTGGAGCCAGCCCGAGTAATGGATTTACATCAAGAACGTTAGGAGATCCGTTATCATCAAGCCTTATATCGATACGGCAGAGGCCTTTACAGCAATCTTTTTTTATCTTTTTTTCGAGATTTTCATCTTTTTGAAAAAGCTCCTTAAGAATGACCGGGTCATCGTTTAACCCCCTCAAAAGAACGCTCTGGCTACCAAGAGGTATGCCTGCATCTGCAAATAGAGCCAAAGCTCTGGAGCATTCTTCATCTATCTCTCTTGGATGCTCGAAGTGTATATTTATGTATAGAGGATGGTATTTTTTAAGCATATCTACTAGTTTTGGTGTTATTCTTGATGGCAGGGTAACAGGTATCCTTGTGCCTATCCTTATTATCTCCACATGCTCTATGCTCCTTACAGCTCCAAGTATCTCATCCAGATCCCTGTTGCTTCGCATAAAAGGATCACCACCTGAAATAAGAACATCCCTGACCTCTTTGTGCTCTTTTATATAATCTACTGCTCTCATTATATCTTTCATCGGTATCTCGTCGATCCGTCCTACTTTTCTTTTTCTCGTGCAGAACCTGCAGTACATACCGCACTTCGAGCTTACTAGAAACAGCACCCGATCGGGATAACGATGGACCAGGTATGGAACCTTTGTGTCCCTTTCTTACATCAATGGATCCGTGATATTACCATCTTTAAGTTCTTCTATGAAGGGGATACATTGCTTCCAAATAGGGTCGTTCTTCTCTTTAACAAGGCTTAAAAAATGTTTTGTTGTCCGTATTGGGTAGACATCTCCAACTTTTTTAATATCTATTGTATCAGCGTTCATCGATGTTAAAAACTCATCTAAAAATCCGCTTTTGGGAGGCGGACGCTCATCAGACGAGTCCAAGTCATCTTCATCATGCATAGAAAAGCTCATTTTATCTATGGTGGTATCATATTTCTTGTTTATAAATTTTTCTTTAGCATATATCTTTATGCAATGTATCATAAGATATAGATAATGTATCTACTACAATAACCATATTTAGAAGATATATAAAAAAAGATGAAAATGGGGCTTAATTTTAAAAGGATAGATCGATATTCTTAAATTGTAATTATAAATATTATTTATTAACAAATTAAAAATAAAGTAAAAAACTATTCTAGATAATTATTTTTACAAAAACCAATAGATTTTGTTTTTTAGTAAGATTTATGTATAGTTACTAAACAGTTTTTATTATTCATACCTAAAGTGTTTATGGTGATCGAATTATGGAAACATTATATAAATATGACCGATCTATAGATGAGTTGTTAAATTCAGATAAATTAAAATATTGTTATGGATGTGGGATATGTACCAGCGGTTGTCCGATTACTGAGATGACAGATGGGATATATAAGCCAAGAAACGTCCTTTTAAAGATATTATTGGATCTTGAAGAGTTAATTAAAGATAAGGATATATGGTTATGTGCAAGTTGTTATAAATGTTATAGATTGTGCCCTCAAGGTATAAAGATCCCAGAAATATTGATCAAACTTAGAGATTTAGCTTTTGAAATGGGATATACAGATGGATTCGTAGAGGCTTTGGATATAATTAAAAGAGATATCCCTTTACCTGCAGTCTCTCTTTTTATATGTTTTGATCCTTTATCTGGAAAGACCGATCGGACGAAAATTTTAAAGATATTTGAAGAATTCATAAAAGATTACAAGAAAGGTTTAGACCTCGTCAATAAGGAATCTATAATCAAGGATAAGAAGATAGCAATAGTGGGATCTGGCCCAGCTGGTTTAACAGCAGCAAAATACCTGATAAAAAAAGGATACCCTGTAACGATTTTCGAGGCTATGAACGAGGCGGGAGGAATGCTGAGATGGTGTATCCCTTTCTTCCGTCTACCAAAAGATATAGTGGATATAGAGATAGAGTACATAAAAAGATTGGGTGTAGTGATAAAGACAGGATCTCCAGTTACTAATTTAGATGATCTAAAGAAGGAATATGATGCGATATTTGTAGGATCTGGTGCAGGTTCGCCGATGTTTATGAACATACCGGGAGAAAATCTCAATGGTATCTATTCAGCGAACGAATTTTTAACTCGAATAAATCTGATGAAGGCTTACAAGTTTCCGGAATACGATACTCCTATCAAAGTAGGTAAAGTAACTGCCGTGATAGGAGGAGGAAACGTTGCTATGGATGCATCAAGATGCGCGCTTAGAGCAGGTGCTGAGAGATCGATGATAATCTATAGAAGAACCGAAGAAGAGATGCCTGCCCGAAAAGAGGAGGTAGAACATGCGAAAGAGGAGGGGGTAGAGTTCCATATTCTTACCAATCCTGTTAGATATATAGGTGACGAGAAAGGCAACGTAAAACAGATTGAATGCATCAAGATGGAGTTAGGAGAACCAGACGAGAGCGGAAGAAGAAGACCTGTCCCTATAAAAGGGTCAGAATTCTTGATGGATGTGGATACGGTAGTTGTTGCCATTGGATCGACACCGGACGTATCTTTTCTGCCAGAAGATATAATCAAGAAGGGTATAGTGAACGCTAACCCGCTTACCACAGAGACTAAAATTCCTGGAATATTTGCTGGAGGAGATGCAATATTTGGTCCTGCAACAGCAACAGAAGCAATACTTACAGGGAAAAGAGCGGCTATTTCGATGGATAAATATTTAAAAGAAGAGGATTAATAAAGATAAATAGGAGTTTTATATGTCTGAGAGTTCTATAAATCATGAAAAAGATACCTCAAAATCGTTTAATGAGGATGTAAGAATAGGCGTTTTTGTATGTCATTGTGGATTAAATATAGCAGGTTCTGTAGACGTTAAAGATGTTGCCAATTATGCTTCAACACTTCCTAACGTAGTTTATGCGGTAGATAATAGGTATACCTGTTCTGATCCTGGACAAGCCGAGATAAAAAAAGCAATAAAAGAGTATAATCTAAATAGGGTAGTTGTAGCATCTTGTTCTCCTAGAATGCACGAGCCTACTTTCAGAGCCGCTTGTGAAGAGGCGGGATTAAACAAGTATCTCTTCGAGATGGCGAACATAAGGGATCAATGCAGCTGGGTGCATCTATACGATAAAGAGGGGGCAACAGAGAAAGCAAAAGACCTTGTTAAGATGGCTGTTGCTAAAGCAGCGTTGCTTTCTCCTGCTAAGGAGCTTGAAGTACCTATAATACAAAAAGCGCTCGTTATAGGAGGAGGGGTTGCAGGGATTCAGGCTGCCCAAGATATGGCCGATGCGGGTTTTAAAGTTTATCTGGTCGAAAAAGATCCGAGTATAGGCGGAAGGATGGCACAGCTCGATAAAAACTTTCCTACTGTAGATTGTTCGATCTGTATCTTAGGACCTAAGATGACCGATGCAGGAAAACATCCCAATATAGAGATTCTATCGTATAGCGAGGTAGTAGATGTTCAAGGATATATAGGGAATTTCCATATAAGGGTTAAAAAGAAACCGAGATATGTATTGACGGATCTCTGTAACGGTTGTGGAGAATGCCAGACTGTGTGTCCTGTAGAGGTCCCAAACGAGTTTGACGATAATATAGCTCCAAGACATGCCATTTACATCCCTTTTCCACAAGCGGTCCCTTCTTTTGCTACTATTGATATTGATCATTGCATAAAATGCTACAGATGCATCGATATATGTGATCGTGGAGCTATAGACTTTACTCAAAAGGAAGAAGAGATAGAGCTAGATGTTGGTACGATCATTATAGCGACCGGTGTGGACGTATACGATCCGACACCCCTTAAACGGTATGGATACTCTAATTATAAGAATATAATAACCTCTTTAGAATTTGAGCGGATGATCAACGCAGGAGGTCCATCTAAAGGACATCTACTCAGACCGAGCGATAAAAAGATACCAAAATCGGTGGCTTTTATACAGTGTGTCGGATCGCGGTCCGAAGTGACCGGTCATCTCTACTGTAGTAATATCTGTTGTATGAACACGTTAAAAGATTCGCTTCTTATAAAAGAACATTGGCCTGATACGAAGATTAATGTCTTTTATATAGACATAAGGGCACACGGTAAGGGTTACGAAGACTTATATAAGAACGTGATAGGACGTGGGGTACGCTTTATAAGAGGGTTACCATCAGAGATCATCGAGGACGAAAAGACGAATAATCTGTATTTGGTCGGAGAGAATACTTTGTTGAACGAGACATATCAAATGGAGGTAGAATTGGTGATACTATCCGTAGGGATAATACCAAGAAGAGATAGCGATAATGTTAAGAGATTGTTTAATCTATCTAAAACCGCAGATGGATTTTTTATGGAGTCAAATCCGATATTAAAGCCTGTAGACGCTCCTACGGGAGGTATATTTTTTGCTGGGTGTGCCGAGGGTCCAAAAGATATCAAAACAAGCGTTATGGAAGCAGGAGCTGCTGCGTCTCATGCAGTGATTCTCATGTCGAAAGGAAAAGTCACCGTCGAGGCGATTACTCCTAGAATAATAGAGGATAGGTGTATCGGTTGTGGGTTATGCGTTAAAGTCTGTCCATACAATGCATTATATGTCAATACCGAGACAAAAAAAGCGGAGGTTATAGAGGCGGCATGTTCAGGTTGTGGTACATGTGGTGCAGAATGTCCACAAAATGCAATAATATCGAGGCATTTTACAGATGAACAGATATATGCACAGATAGATGCTGCTACGGAAGAAAATGCCGATAAAAAGATAATCGCTTTCTGTTGTAATTGGTGTTCTTATGCTGGAGCGGACAATGCCGGTGTAAGCAGGATACAGTATCCAACGAATGTACGTATAATAAGAACGATGTGTTCTGGAAGGGTTAGACCCGATTTTGTAGAATATGCATTCAAGAGAGGAGCTGGAGCGGTTATCGTTGCAGGCTGCCATCTGGGTGATTGTCATTATATAAATGCCAATTACCAGACAAAAAAGAGGATTGAGCGGCTTTGGAACAGGATGGAAAAAGCAGGACTTGATGCTAAAAGATTGCAGTTGGTGTGGATTAGTGCCTCAGAAGGAGAGATATTCGCACAGAAGATTAGAGAGGTGAAAGAGAAAATTATAGATCAGTTAGACAAAGAGGAGATAGAAAAAGCTAAAGAGTTTTTTGTCTCTAAAGAGAAGAAGAAAAGGAGGAAAAAAGAGAAGATTAGTGCCTGATAAAAGCACTACTAAAAAGATAAATGGAAAAAATAATCTTTATAGGGATCTGTGGGGCGAGTGGGGTAATCTATGGTATAAAACTCCTAAAATACCTGAGATCTTTAAATATCAAGACTGTGTTATCTTTGTCAAATAATGCAAAGAGCATTATAGAGATAGAGACACCATTCTCTGTGGAAGAGTTGAAGAATACTGCATCGCTTTATTATGAAAACGATGATTTTTTTTCCCCTTTTGCTTCCGGATCCGTTATCTTTGATTCAGCAGTAATCGTTCCTTGTTCTATGAAGACTATAGGGAGTATAGCAAGCGGGATTTATTCTAATCTGATAACAAGAGTGGCACACATATCGCTTAAAGAGGGGCGAAAACTTATTTTGGTTCCAAGAGAGACGCCTTATTCTCTCATCGATCTAAAAAATCTTGTCATCTTGAAAGAGAGTGGCGCTTGTATCCTACCTGCATCACCAGGATTTTACGGACAACCTAAAACGATCGATGATATCGTAAATTTCATCGTGGGAAAGATTTTGGATCAACTAGGAATAGAGAACGATCTTATTAAGAGATGGTACGAATCGAAGATTCGTAACTCACAAATCAAAGATTTGTGATGCAGGAACCTTGGTTCTGCATTTCACATTTGCATGCCTCTTTTTTGCTATCCTCGTTTATTCGCAAATTTATATAAACTAGTAACAATAACTCTCAAAATTGATGAAGAGTGTAGAATTATATAAAATCGCAAAAGATCTATTGCCTGCAGGAGTTAGTAGCCCAGTAAGGGCAATTGAGCCTTATCCTATCTATATGAAGGATTCAGATGGTTCTAAATTGATAGATGTAGAGGGTAATGAGTATATAGATTATTGCCTCGGTTTTGGTCCCCTAATTTTGGGGCATAAAAACCCCAAGATAATGAATGCTGTCATTGAGAGACTAAAACAAGGTTGGCTTTATGGAACTCCAATCGAGGAAGAGATAATCCTTGCAAAATTGATAATTAAGCATATCAAAAGTATAGAGATGCTGAGATATGTAAATACAGGTACAGAAGCCACAATGTCTGCTATTAGAGTTGCAAGAGGTTTTACTTCAAAAGATAAAATTGTAAAGATAGAGGGAAGTTTTCATGGAGCACATGATATAGTTCTTGTAAAAACAGGTAGTGGTGGAGCGACTTTTGGCATTCCTAACAGTTCTGGTATTCCCAAAGATTCTGTTAAAAATACGATTCAGGTTCCTTTTAACGACCTGGATAGCCTATCTTATCTACTTGATAAAAATAAAGATGAGATTGCTGCTGTCATTTTAGAACCTGTTTTGGGAAATATAGGGGTTATATTACCTGAAAAAGATTATTTGAAAGAGGTTAGAAGATTAACGTTAGAAAACGATGTTTTATTAATATTTGATGAGATAATTACAGGATTCAGATTATCTTTGGGTGGTGCACAAGGTTATTTTGGCATAAAGCCTGATTTAACTACTCTTGGTAAAATAGTAGGCGGTGGTTTTCCGATAGGTGTTTTTGGTGGAAGAAGAGAGATTATGGAGAATATATCACCATTGGGGCCTGTTTATCAAGCAGGAACGTTCAGTGGAAATCCAATATCGCTTACGGCAGGTATCGAGACGATAAAAATATTAGAAGATGTATTGGATGAAATAAATAAAAAAGGCGATTTTATGAGGAGAGCGTTGTGTGAGATAGTAGAGGATAAAAATTATTTTTTTTCAGGAATCGCTTCTATGTTCCAGGTCTTTTTGATAGAAAAAAGGATAAAAAATTACACCGATGCGATGCAATGTGATAAAAACAAATATATGAAATTTTTTAGACGAATGTTGGATGAAGGTATTTATCTTTCTCCTTCCCAGTTCGAAACTAATTTTATCTCTGCTGCTCATTCAAAAGATGATTTAGAAAAAACGTTGGAGGCTTATAAAAAGTGTCTTTAGTTATCGGATCAAGAAGAAGCAAGTTAGCAATGATCCAAGCAGAAATGGTTAAGACGCTATTAGCACGAAAAGGATACGAGACAACCATAAAAAAGATAGTAACAGAAGGTGATGTCAACAAAGATATCCATTCTTTGATATTCCAAGGACAGGTAGGTACATTCGTGAATGAGATCAATAAAGAGTTGATAAATGGTGAGATAGATATAGCAGTCCATAGCCTTAAAGATGTTCCTACATACTTACCGGATAGCATATCGTTCTCTGCTTTTCTGCCGAGAGATTCGCCTTTAGATGTTCTAATCTCTAAAGATAATTTATCATTCGAAGATTTACCGGCAGGTTCTGTTATTGGAACTTCTAGTATCAGACGAAGGGCACAAGTCCTTGCAAAAAGGGATGATTTAATCGTAAAGCCGCTTAGAGGAAATATCGATACGCGATTAAAGAAACTTAATAAGGGAGAATACGATGCTATAATAATAGCAGAGGCCGGATTGAATAGGTTTAAGGTTATAAAAAAGTATCAACGATTGAAAGATGATATATTTCTTCCTCCAGCCAACCAAGGAACTATCGTGGCAATTACTCGCAAAAATTCTGCTGAGGGAAGAATTCTAAGATTGATAAACGATGAGAAGACTGAAAAAGAGTCTGAGATAGAGAGAATTGTGATGAAGGTATTGGGTGTGGGATGTTCTGTTCCTATCGGCATTTTATCTTGCTTAAACGATGATGTTGCAAAGATAGAGGTAAATTTTATACCGGAGAATCATTCTAATCCCCTATATCAGAGTATCGATTTAAATATCAATAAAAATGATTTTTTTGATAAGATAAAAGAATTTTCCATTGATTTTAAAGAAAGAATAAAGATGAAGAATGTTTTATGAATAAAAAAGTATATATAGTAGGAGCAGGACCAGGAGATCCAGATTTTCTTACTATTCGTGCATTAAACCTTATAAAAAGTGCGGATGTAGTATTGGCTGATGATTTGATCGGAGATAAGATCAAAGCGCTCATTCCAAAAGAGAAGTTTGTAAATGTCGGCAAAAAAAGCAGTAATTTATCTCAAGAAGAAATAAACAGGTTAATCGTGAAGATGGCACGTGATGGAAGAGTAGTAGTAAGACTTAAAGGAGGGGATCCTTTTATTTTTGGGAGAGGTAGCGAAGAGGCATTATATTTAAAAAAATCTGGCATAGATTTCGAAGTAATTCCAGGCATAACATCTGCTATTGCAGTTCCTGAATCTGTTGGTATTCCTATCACGGATAGAAGGATAACTTCTACTTTTACCATTATAACAGGACACGAAAAGACAGAAGATAGCAGAATAAACTGGAAAGCATTAGTTGAGCTTGGTGGTACTATCGTCATCTTGATGGGTGTAGAGCGTCTGGAACGTAATATGAACAAACTTTTAGAACATGGGTTAGATCCAACGACGCCGGTATCTATAATAGAAAAAGGATTAACCGATGATGAACGAGTTGTATTCGGAAATGTGGCAAATATCTCCAAGATTGCAAAAGATGAGAATATAACCGCTCCTGCTGTGATAGTTGTAGGCAGAGTAGTGAATCTGTTAAGATGATGCGTGGTCTAAAGGAAGAACAAAAAAGGGCAGATCAAAAATCCTCAACAAACCCTATAAATTTTGTAATCTCATCCAAAGGAACACGTTCTGATTTAAACTTGTTAATAGGGTTTTCCGTATCAGCGTATCCTATAGCAACGATGTTGGATAACCTTAACCTCTTTGGTATCTTTAAATGATTTTTTATCAAATCTTCGAAGATTAAAGGCAATCCTAACGGGCAGGTGCTCAATCCTTTATTATGCGCACTTAAAAGAATATTTTGCAATGCTAATCCCATATTTATCTCGTTAGAGTTAGATTCCTCATCAAAAAGGAGTAGTATTATGACAGGGGCACCATAAAAAGATAAACTCCCATGAATTATCCAGTTTGGATCATCTATTCCTGCCTTTTTGATATAAGGCAGAATCTTCATGACAAAACTATTTGATCGTTCTGTATATCTTTCGTTGAGAGTTCTTCCTTTTCCAGGTGAATAAGTTATACCTGTTTTTTCTTGCTCTTTTAACAATTTTTCCACGATATCATCTTTCTCTTTTCCAGTTACTACCCAAAACTCCCATGGTTGAAGATTCGATCCAGATGGTGCCGATCGGGCAGCATTTAATACTTCTATTATATCTTTTTTAGATACAGGCTTATTTAAAAAAGCTCGTGTTGTCTTTCTATTTTTAATTGCATCCATTACATCCATTTTATTCCACCCCTTTATCTTATCTTACTATTATATTTACACTTTTTGTTCTTACATTCTAAAGATTTATAATCGTGTTCGTATTCTCACCTTTTTTATTTTTAGAAAATATCAAAATTTAAATATTAGAAGTCTTGTTATATTATCATTTAAAAGAAAGGAGTGATGAAAATGGTTGAATATAAGAAAGCATTGAAGGCGTTACCAAAGTGGTTGGCGTATGCGGTTCTACCGTGCATCATCGGGACACTCGTTTCAGTTGGAGGTCTCATGATATTCATGAAAGGAATGATGGCAGGGATTGCCGGGCCGATCGCCGGCATTATAGTAGTGATCATCG
>RXIF01000004.1 GCA_004212075.1 Candidatus Methanoliparum thermophilum | reverse complement strand
TAGACGTTCCATACGAAGTCGGAAACTCTGGATACGAGACGTTGATCGGACTTAGAGAGGCCTGGGGATTGGAGCCTCCTGCATGGGAAGAATACTACGAAGATGGCCTCATAAAGTACAGAACAGAGTTTGAATACGACGGGATGGACGTAGTAATCACGGACGGATGGATCGACGGATACGCCGAAGGATATTATAAACAGATCTCAATGGCGATAGATAAAATTTATGCTGGATCAAACCTTTGATAGATAAATCTATCACTCTTTTTTTTATTTTTCATATAAATTTATCTTTATCTATAATTAACTTTAATCTTAGGTTAGCCAAAAACTTTAAATATTTTTATTTGGGAACCCTAAATAGTGGACAAAATATTATCAAGAAGGAGCGAAGACTATCTCGAAGCGATCTTCAATATACAAAAGGAGAAAAAATATGCAAGGGTAAAAGACATATCTTCGTATTTAAATGTGAGACCATCTAGCGTTGTAGAGATGTTAAAGAGATTAAACGATAATAGGCTTGTAACATATAGAAGACATGAGTATGTGGTGCTTACACCTGCTGGAGAAAAGATAGGAAGAATCATAAATGATAGACACATCACGATAAGGGAATTTTTAGAGATGATAAACGTGCCAAGACGGATAGCTGATTTGGATGCATGTATCATCGAGCATGAATTACATTTGGAGACGATAGAACAGATAAAAAACCTGGTAAAATTTGTAAAATCTGCTCCAAATCATCCAAACTGGCTAAAACACTTTGAAAGATTTTGTGAAAACGGAAAGCACGAGTGCAAAGAGAATAAAAAGGATAAAACATATTTATTAAGTATAGATAGAGAGATCGGGATAAAAAATAGAAGTTTTTAAACTTATGCACCCATCTTACTCTTTATTATCATAGGAGGCCATTCTTATTAAGAATGGATAGACAAATTCGCTACTTTTGACACACCAAATATGCCTTCATAGCCAGTGTATTTGCCTTTGCAGAGTCCATACAATTCTACATATCCCTATCTATACTCAATAGAGATTAGGTTTTTTCCTAAAATATCAACCTAATTTAGGTTTTTTATCTAAAATCGAGCTTTTTTAGGCTATATTTTTTTTAGGCTATATTACTTGTATATCTAATAGTATGACAGATATTAGGATCACCTAAAAATAAGGTATGATATAAGATGGAGAGAAAGATTTGGGATTTTGAAGGTTTTACAATCTGCAGAATATTGGGACTTACGTTTGACCGTATCGAGATGAATACTATCTTCAAAGAGTTGAAGGTCGACGGTTATCAATTTTTAACCGAATCTGATATGCATAGTGCGTTGGTTCGAGCGTGTGCAGAACGCAATTTTGTCTCGGAATACATAGATAAGAGATTGAGAGGGAGGTTTGAACGATATAAAAAGAGGTTGGAGGGGCTTGATCAGGAAGATATCTGTCTTCTCATTGAAGGGGGAGATAAATTCAAAGATGTTCCCCTCGCTGCTCTCATTTGGTTTGCTGCACGAAGTCAGAAGGAAGAGTATTCAATGCTGTTCATCAAAAAGAACATCGAGCTTTAAGGTTTTATGACGATCTTTGTAGAGAATTACCACTCGGCGGGACGGATATGGAGGTGATATCCGAGCTTAGGTCGAGATTGGCATCAAATGGTAAATTAAAGAGAAATTTTGAACGATTAAAAAAGAGGATAGACCAATTTAAGTCCGAGATGGAGGAGATTAAGTCGGATAAATCGAGACTTTTAATCGAGTTGGAGGAGGAAAGGCGGTTGAATATGGAATTAAAGAAAAAATGGGATGATTTTGGCGAAGAAAGAGCATTAAAAAATGTAAAAGAGTTAAAAAGAGAAGTTAAGCTTTTAACAGATGAGATAGATGTATTAAACGAAGAATTGATCGAAAAAACTGCTAATAAACCTATTTTTTGTTATAAGGAATGTATTGAAGATGTAGACGACAATCTGTCCCTCGAAGGTAAAAATATTGCCCTTATTGGCGGCGTAGAATCACTTATACCATTCTATAGAGAGACCGTTAAATCTTTTTATGGCGTTTTTTATCATCATTTTGGGAGGTGTTCGGTATATAAGAAAGAGATAGAAGAGCTTGTAGGAAAGGCAGATGTGCTATTTTGTTCTGTAGATATGAACAGCCATAATGCATGTCGTTATGCTAAGAAGGTGTGTAAATCCAAGAATAAGCCCTATTGTTTCTTTAAAAGCTCTGGTTTGACAACTTTTAGAAAAAAATTGATCGATTTCGCAATATATCAAGACTCAAGATCGAAAGAGCGTTATGAGGATAGAATATGTGGGATAGCTGACCTCTAATTCTTATACAGGCTTATTTAGTTGTCTTTCTATTTTCAATTGCATCCCTAAAGATTTATAATAGAATAAAAGAAATATTTATTTTGTGTAGTATATGAAGGTAATAAGATATAAAAATCGATGATCTATATGGCTGAAAAAAAATTTTTAATTGTAGATAGTGAGGATATAAAAAAAGGATTGGCAACAGACATCTATTTTTTAAGAACGGAAGATATTTTAAACACCAAAAAGATAAATCCAACTGTTGTAGCAGAGGTTACCGTAAGTTCTATAAAGGATTGGGCTGTTTTGGCTGGATTAGAAGACGTTGTCAACCTTTTAGAAGGATTACCTGTTGATGTATATGCAATGGACGAAGGATCTATCTTTTATTCTAGAGAACCGGTATTACGTATAGAAGGTAAATACTTAGATTTTGCAAGGTATGAGACATCTCTGCTCGGCTTTCTCTGCCACGAAAGCGGGATTGCTACTAAAGCAGCAAGAATAAAGTATACCGCCGGTGATAGAAAAGTGATATCTTTTGGAACAAGAAGACAACATCCTGCACTTGCCACGGTAGTAGAAAGATCTGCAATAATAGGGGGAACGGACGGAATAAGCAACGTAATAGCCAGTAAAAGTATAGGAAAAGAGGCAGCCGGTACTATTCCCCATTCTTTGATTATAATAATGGGTGACCAGATAGAAGCATGGAAAGCTTTTGATGAGGTTATATCTCAAGAAGTGCCGAGAATCTGTCTTATTGATACTTATTACGATGAGAAAACCGAGGCTATAATGGCTGCTGAAACATTAAAAGACAGATTAAAATTGGTCAGATTGGATACTCCTGCATCGAGAAGAGGTAATTTTAAAGAGATAATAAAAGAAGTTAGGTGGGAGCTGGATATTCGTGGATTCAAAAACGTAGGAATATTTGTAACTGGTGGAATAGACGAGGATGATATATTAGAATTGAAAGATATTGTAGAAGTATTCGGTGTTGGGACTGCCATTGCGGGTGCAAAACCTATTGATTTTGCTTTGGATATCGTAGAGGTAGAAGGAAAGCCTGTAGCCAAGAGAGGCAAGTATGGTGGTAAAAAACAAGTATATAGAGACTGGAATACTTTAGAAGATAAGGTTTTACCCGATAAAGAGAAAACAGATGGTGATCCTTTGTTAAAACCAATTATCAAAGATGGTAAGATATTAAGAGAGTATTCTATAAACGATGCGAGAGAACTATTATTGAAAGAATTGAAGATTATACGTAAATTAAAGAAGGTTTCTGATAAATTGAGCTAATTTCTTGCTTTTCTCATCGTTTTCTATCAAAATATCGGTAGCATATAGATCGATATCCTTTATTTTTTTCTTATCTATCATATTATCTCTATAATCTACCACAAAAACGTCTAAAATATCCTTATAAAATTCAGCCACCCCGTTTGATGATACCTCTAACCCTTTTACTTGCATAAAAGATGCTGCCGGGCCACTTATTGGTTTTTCTCCAATGATCGGGGATATCGATATGACATACTTATCTTTAAGCCTCTCTCTAAAATTTTCTACCGAAAGGATCGGTAATATACTCGAGATAGGGTTGCTTGGCCCTATCAATACCGTATCTTCCTCTTTTAAAAGACGATCTATCTCTTTCGTTATCTTTGCCTTTTCTATATTACGGAAGTATACATCTTCTACTAAGGGTTCTCCTCTTCTATAAACCCAGAACTCCTGAAAATGCATCTCTCCCTCTCCAGTCTTTATGATTGTATTGATATCCTCGTTGCACATCGGCAATACTTTTTGTTTGATTCCGAAATATTTTGCTAATATTAACGTTGCTTCTGTCTTATTTTTATTCTCTCTTATTAAATCTGACCTAAAAATATGTGTTGCTCTATCCAGATCACCTATCTGCATCCATTCGCCTTTAACTTTTGCGTTATATGCCATTCTGCTGATCTCTTCATGCGTAACAAACGTATCGTCTTTTATCCCCCACCATCTTTCTTTATCGATTATTCCTGCCAGAGTGTAGATTACCGAGTCTATATCGGGTGATATTAAATTCCCTGATATCCAGTAGTCTTCTCCTGTATTCACAATTATATTAAAATCTTCATCGATCTGTTTTAGCCCAGAAATAAGTTTCGGTGTTCCTGTCCCACCAGATAATACGATCATCTTCATCACGTTTTATTTAATAAAAACATTAAACATTAATTAAAAGCTTTTATTTAAACTATTGTAGATATATAGTTTTTGTCAAGAATAACTTAAGGTGGAAAAAATAATCATGAAGATAATCAGAGATCCTATACATAAAAATATCCATGTATCCGATACATGTATCCGATTTATAGATACACCTGAGATACAGCGACTTAGAAGGATTAAACAGTTAGGATTGACTTATTTAGTATACCCCGGAGCGACGCATACTAGATTTGAACACTCGTTAGGAGTGATGTATCTTGCGGATATATTCTCAAAAGATTTAGACGAATATGATCAGAAATTATTAAAAATTTCAGCACTTCTACACGATGTTGGGCATAGTCCATACTCTCATGATTCAGAAGAGGTTATAAAGAAATATACAAAAGAGACACACGAAGATGTTGGAAGGATTTTAGAAAAAGAGACGATCTCGTCAGTTTTAGATGATACTGATCTTAAAAAAAGCGATATTTTAGATATTATTAACAGGAAAAAACCTTTGGGTAAAATACTAAACGGGCCTATAGATATAGACAAGATGGATTATCTTGCAAGAGATTCTTATTATACCGGCGTCACGTACGGATTCATCGATCTTAATAGGCTGGTTCAGGAGATAACTTTCGTTGATAATATGCTTGTTATCGAGAATAAAGGGCTTCAAGCGGTTGAATCTTTATGTGTCTCTCGATTTTTGATGTCCCGTGCAGTCTATTATCATCATGTATCAAGAATAGCAGAATCTATGCTAAAAAAGGCGCTGATTGATCTTTTAGATAGTGAAAAAGCCGACCCTTTTGTTTTAAGAGATATGGACGATTATGAGATTCATATGTTGTTAAAAAATTCCAGCGGTTATCCCAAAAGGATAATAGATAGAATAGAGACGAGAAATTTATTTAAACGAGCGATATATCAAGATATATCGATATTTGACGAGAAGACGATATATGAATATAAAACAAATCGAGAAAAATACGAGATGGAGATTGCCCAGAGTGCCGGGATAGACGAGAGATATGTGATATTAGATATACCCGAATACCATAAAGATAGTTTTGATATTCCGTTCAGGATAGATGATGAGATAAAATCGTTAAAAGACGTCTCATCCTTAATCCGCGTTCTAGATAAAGCAGAAGCTGATGATTGGAAATTTGGTATTTATACATTAAAGGAGTATAAAGATAAAGTTAAAAAGGCTGCATATGATATATTAAACATTCATGATTAAAGATAATTAACAATTTTAAGAATCAAATAAGCCTCGGAGGGGATTTGAACCCCTGACTTCGTCCTTACCAAGGACGCGCTCTGCCAGCTGAGCCACCGAGGCGTATCTTGTTATCGCTTTAAGACTATTGTTAAGATATCTCCGGCATCCAATACATGTGATAGTCCTACCTTCTGGTTATCATATTTAACAGAACTTCCTACCACTCTTGCATATTTAAATCTTTTAACAAAATCTTTATGTATCCTCTCACATACATCTTCTACCGTCGATCCTCTCTTGATAATAATTGGCTCGTCATAATCTACTTTTGATCTTTTTTTCATGTAAACTGGTATCAGATCGAGTTTGTTCAATATCGTCTCTTTAAGGAGGTTTAAATTAATATCTTTCTCGGCAGAGATCTCTAATATATTATTATTTTTTCTTTTGTTCTCTTCATTGATTAAGTCTATCTTATTAATAACTTTTATGCATTTTATATACGTTCTGTTACTATGCAACGCATCTATAAAGCTATTTATATCTATATTCTCCCGTATAATTATCTCTGCATTATGTATCTTGTATTCTTTAAGTATCTCTTTAAATACATCATCACTTATCTCCTGTTCTACTGTGGAATTTATCTTTATACCACCGGTTAATTTTTTTTTGATGGATATATCGGTTCTCTTCCGATTTAATCGTATCCCAATATTATAAAGCTCTTCTTCTATCTCATCAAAGGCATTTAGATTGTATGGATCTGTCATAATTACTATTAAATCCGACGCTCTTATGTAAGATGCTACCATTCTTCCCATTCCTCTTAAATCTTTTATAAGACCGGGAACATCTAATATCTGGATTTTTGCACCTTTGTATCTTAATACACCCGAAATTACATCGACCGTAGTAAAATCGTATGTGCCTACTTCCGAATTTGAATATGTTAGTTTATTAAAAAGAGTAGATTTTCCAACGGATGGAGGCCCAATTAATATTACGGTTGCATCTCCAACTCTGCGGATAGTCTCTTTTTTAGGCCCTCTTGAGGATGATCTTTTTTCAGATTCTTCTCTTAATCTGGCTAATTTTGCTTTTAATCTTCCAATATGATGTTCTGTAGCTTTATTATAAGGAGTATTTTTTAACTCTTTAATTATCTCCTCTATTTGATCATCTACTTTCATCTGTATTCCTCACAAGTTTTTGTTCTTATTTCAAACAACAAAAGCTTAATATATTATTAATATCAACAATCATAAAATATTAAAATAGTAGCAAGACTGTTATATAAATAGATGTAGCTCAAATCAAGGGCCCGTAGCTTAGCGGTTAGAGCGCTCGGCTCATAACCGAGCGGCCGCCGGTTCAAATCCGGCCGGGCCCATACGCTTTTTTGTTTAATATTACCCCAAAGATCGACCCTACAATCAATCCAATCAGGTGTGCAAAGTACGCCACATCTGTGTCTAAAGGCAGCATTATCAGATTGATAAGAATAAAGAATAATAGAGCGTATATCATCTTTATAGGAAAGAAATAGATATATATTGTCATACGAGGAGCAATGATTGCAAGGCACGCCAATACACCAAATATTGCGCCGCTCGCACCTATTACAGGGATCATAGGATTTGAGATAAACAAGATATGTCCTACCCCCGAAAGGATGCCTGACACGAAATAAACGATTAAGAATAACTTTCTTCCTATTCTTCTCTCCAATTCTGGACCTAAAAAGAATAGTGCTATCATATTAAAGAAAAGATGACCGAAATTCCCATGAAGAAACATATAAGTAACGATAGTCCAGATGTTGTGTTGAACGAAGAGGACGTATCTGCTCAATCCAAAGAGATTAATAAACTCTATATTTATGTCTGTAAATAACGGGATTAAAACCTGAAACAATGCAACAAGTATACATAAAAAGACGATGATCAATGAATAAGGTAGGTTTGTTAGATTAATACCAATTTTATGTTCTAATTTCATGATACCGATACTTTTTATTTATATTATTTTTAATTTTTCGATCTCGTCCAATCTTTTTTTTAATTTTTTAATGATATCTGTATTATCCTCAGCTTTAAGATCACTCCTGCATACAGGACACATAAAATGATGATCGCTTGCAAAATCGAACGTATACCTACCACACGGAATTTTTGACGAACAGACAAAGAAGACGTTATTCTCCTCAAACTCTAATCTTTCGCTTAATATTCTATATAAACGGCTTAACTCATCTTTAAGATTTCTCTGTATGTTTTCTGTATCTATCCTCCAATAATAACTGAGCCAATTGCTTTCTTTATCTCTTACTCTCCTGTATCTTGCAATATTATTTTCATATAGTATTGAAAGAACTTTACGAACAAGATTTAGGTTATATCCGCTTTTTTCCACTATCATCATATCGGTAAATTCTTTTTCTGGCATCGATTCTATTATCTCTAATCCATCATCCCCAACCAATTTTTTTAAATATTTTTTAAATACTTCATCTTTTATCTTTACCATTTATCTCTCCTTTTCTATCCCGAGATATCTTGGAAGCATCTTTTTATTTATGAATTTTATTCTATTTAATACCTTTCGTCTGGATGTATCACTCACAGTTATACTGGTAATAGGTCTATTCTTCTGGATGACACTACCAACTTTGGGGATGTCTCTAAAGAACCGATGATCCAATTCATCTTTTATCCTTACATTCTCTCCAGCAAAGACGATAGAACGAGCTGAGAAATTTTTTGATATAGGCTCTTCCTTTGGTAATATGCCTATGGAAGATTTAACATGCATATCAAAGATGTTTATCCCTGTTGAAAGTTCTATTGCGTCCAGACTGCCACAAATCCTAGGATTTACCTCTATTACATATACCTTATCCTTACTTACTTTAAAATCAACACCATTAAATCCTTTTAATTCTAGATCAGATATAAGATTTGAAGCAATCTTTTTTATTTTTTTTGAATTTTTCCCAACATATGGCACAATATTCCCGCAATACGTAAAAGGAGAGGGGGCGTTTAAAAATTTTTCTCCTATTAGTTGCTCATTTGCTGTTAACGATATTGTATCAATCCCGTTTGAGATACAGGACACACTAATATCTTCTCCTTTTTTGATATATTCTTGAAAGAAGAATCCTTCATAATCTTCAGGAATATCTTCTATCCGTTTAATAAGTCTATTTTTTATGCCTCCTCCACCTTCTATAGGTTTCATAACCGTGGAAATTTTTGCATCCTCGTAAAATTTTGGCTGTGTATACCCGAGATTGTCTAATCTTTCTGCCAATTTTAATTTGTTATTTACCTCTCTCATCTTGTCTATGGGGTTTCCTAATATCTTAGCTTTTATAGTATCAGGAATATCGAAAGATTCTATATGAGATGATAAGACGACATGATCGAAAGATAGTTTTGCTATTGCTTTATCAAGGTAGTTATCTTCTATTTTAACATGATTTTTATCGCACCTAACAAGATCTAAATCGTCAAAAAAATCTATGGATATCACATCATACCCCGCTTTTTTGGCAGAACAGACTATATGCCTGACACTCGATCCGATAATAAGAATCTTTCCAATCATAGAGATCTATCCTATCCTGTCCCATTTTTTAATATCTCTTGTTATAAGAGAAAGACAAAATTAAATTAAAATAGGAATAGTAATATAAAAATAGTAATAATAATAAAGATAGTAATAATACTATTGTTCACCATATTCTCTATGCAGGTAGCTTTTAAACTTTCATATATTGGAAAAAATTATTTTGGAATGCAAAAACAAAATGATAAGCCGACAATTCAGGGAGAGGTAGAGAAAGCGTTACGAAAATTTGGAATATTAGACGAGACGGATTCGATTCGATATGGCGGAAGGACGGATCGAGGAGTAGATGCAATCGGGCAGGTTGTCTCTTTTAACGTCGATGATGAAAAAGCATATCTATGCCGGCCGAGTATTCTTAATTCTAAACTAGATGCAGATATCTGTTTTTGGGCATATTCTACCGTAGATTCTCTTTTTAACCCACGAAGGGATGCTATACAGAGACATTATAGGCAAATTATTCCTAAAAGTATCGATGTTTCCGCAATAAATGATGCGGTAGAATTATTGATCGGGACACATGATTTTACCAACTTTACAAGGAAGGATCGATATAAAAAAAATAACGTTAGGCGGATAGATGATGTAAAGATAAGAAGTTTTGATTATTATTCGACGATAGATATCTTTGCCGATAGTTTCACCTGGAATATGGTACGGAGAATATCCAATGCTTTATTAATGATATCAGATGGATTTAGAGATTTACGTTGGTTTAAAGAGATATTGAACAATAAAAAAAACGAAGGAGTACCCCCATTATCGTCCTACGGGTTGATTCTTATGGATATAAAATACGACAAAGAGATAAAATTCGATGAGGATGATTATTCAAAAAAACGGTTTTTAAACCATTTGAATATGCAATATACATACCATTTAAGACGATTGTCGGTCATAAGCGAGATTAACAGTTATTTTAATGCGGAGGGTGGGATTTGAACCCACGGATCCCTACGGAACTAGACCCTGAATCTAGCGCCTTTTCCACTCGGCAACCTCCGCATCTAATTTTTGTTTATTCGTATGCTATTCCTCGTGCGATAAGGGACGCGATAGCACCAGCGTTTACTCCTGCATCGATATTAACCACCGCAAGTCCTGGCGAACAGCTTTGAAGCATTCCGATCAATGCACCAACTCCGTTTTTGCCAAATCCATACCCTGTGGATACAGGTACGCCTATTACTGGACATTTGACAAGACCTGATATAAAACTTGGCAACGCTCCGTCCATTCCTGCTGCCACTATTATACATCTCACCTTCCTTATCTGCATCTTTTTTAAAGGTTCTACTATTCGATGTATACCAGCGATGCCTACATCGTGGCAGGATATAGACCTCACTCCTGTTATATCTAAAACGCATTTTGCCTCCTCCGCTACATGTATATCGCTTGTTCCAGCAGTAATGATACCTACATATCGGCCACTATCCTCAACTCTGAAATCTTTTCGTTTAATTATTATTGATCTTGCCATTTTTCTCTCATCAAGTTCGTATTTATTCCTCAAATCATCTAAAATTTTATAATGTTCTTCTTTTAATCTTGTGGCCAAAAGAATATCTTTTTTTTTCATGTATTCTTCTACAATGTGTAAAAATATACCGGCAGGTTTATTTTCTGCAAAAATAATCTCTGGAATCCCACATCTCTCTTCTCTATAGATATCCAACGATGCAAACGGTTGGATGGCAAAGAAATCGTTTAATATCTCTTTTTCAGCATTTTCTATCGAAATTTTTCCACTTTGCAATTTTTCTAAGATATCTCTCATATTATCTCGTTCAGTCTTACTAAAACTTTTACATTGATATATCCCATCTCTCTCAATCTCTCGATTGCCCCTTCTTCTCTATCTACAACTATAATGATCTCTTTGATAATCCCACCATTCTCTTCGATAATATTTATTCCTTGGATTAAAGTATGTCCTGTAGTCGTGACATCCTCTATAATCAAAACTTTATCTCCTTCATTCATACTTCCCTCTATAAGAGCTTTCGTTCCATATTCTTTCTCTTTTTTTCGTATTATAATAAAAGGTTTATCCGTGAACAAGGATAAAGCAGTAGCCAGTGGTACCCCGCCTAGTTCCAATCCTGCTATCTTATCATACTCTCCGGTGGTTCTTGAAATAATCTCTTTAACTATCTCTTTAAGGATTTTTGGAGATGTTTCGAAGAGATATTTATCCATGTAATATCGGCTTTTTCTTCCCGAACTAAGTGTGAAATCTCCAACCTTCAATGCATTTGATCTTTTTATCATATCGATCAGTTTCATAATTTAAAACCTCTAAAAAATCACAAATGATTTATAACCCTTCCTTTTTTTTTATATATAGATGTTAAAGGTAATGATTATATCAAAACAAGATAAAGAGAATATCATAAAAGCTGAACAAATAGGCAGATACTTCGATGATGTCGTCTATGATGTAAATACAGCTAAAAAATTAAATGCAAATAGCTGTGATTTTAAAGATTTCAAAGATGGTATTATTATAACATTGGGCGGTGATGGGACTCTGTTATTATCAGCTTTATATGCAAAAGTACCTATTTTACCAGTAAAAACAGGCGGTATTGGGTTTTTATGCTCTTTAAATTATTCTGATTTTTTAAATCATATCGACGATCTGAAAGAGGAAAATTATCATTTAAAAGAGGTTAGACGCATAAGATGTAACGATTATCCACCTGCATTGAACGAGATCGTGATAACCCGGTTGGATCCGTCTAAGATTTTTGATCTAATCGTCATGATAGATGGAATAGACTTTGAAATAAGAGGAGATGGATTGATATTCTCAACCATGATGGGATCGACAGCGTATGCACATTCTGCGGGTGGATCGATCATTTATCCTTCTCTTGATATCATCAATATGGTTCCTATATCGCCTATCTCTAAAAAGATAGGGGCTCTTATCGTTCCAATTGAGACAAAAATAAAAGTAACCCCATTAAAGAATGGGATCATTATTATAGATGGACATTGTATTACTAACTTTAAAAAAGAGGAAGAATTTATTATAATGGAGGGCGATCCTCTAAAATTGATATCGTTCGATCAAGAGTCTTTCTATTCAAAATTAAAAGAATTCTTAAGAGAGTGTTGTTGATGAAGATATTTGGTATAATAGGAAATCCTGTAGAACACTCCTTATCTCCATTAATGCATAATTCTGCTTTTAAATATTTGAATATAGATGCAACTTATTTTAAATTTAAAGTAGATTTTGAAAAACTAAAATATGCAGTATTAGGAGCTGACTCGCTTGGTTTTTGTGGATTAAATGTAACGGTTCCTTTTAAAGAGGAAGCAATTAATTATACAAATCCTGATAAGCTTGCGGAACAGATAGGTGCAATAAATACTATCAAATTTGGTAAAAAGATAGAAGGATTTAATACAGATGCAATTGGAGCATTTATGGCATTAAAAGAAATAACCGAGATTAAAGACCGTAATATATTGATATTAGGTGCTGGTGGTGCTGCTAAAGCGATTGCTTACGCTTTATCCAAATATGCAAGAATCTTTATCGCAAATAGAACTTTTAAAAAAGGATCTGATCTGGCAAAAAAAGTAGGAGGAGAATCTATAAAACTAGAAGAGGTTTTTAACATTATAAAATCCGTTGATATTCTTATAAACGCCACTACTGTTGGTTTAAATGAAGACAAATCGTTGTTGTATCATGAAGATCTCCATAAAGACCTTATTGTTTTTGATCTTGTATATAGTCCTGTAAAAACAAGGCTGTTAAAAGAGGCAGAGATGGTTGGAGCAAAGACACTAAATGGGATTAAAATGCTTTTATATCAAGGTGCTGCATCTTTTGAGATATGGACCGGTATTAAAGCACCGATCAGTATTATGGAGGACGCGATCTCTCGATTCTTTGATCCAGTATATTAAAAAATGTGCGAACAAATAAAAATCCTGATAATTGGTGGGGCGGGAGGAATGGGGCGATTTTTGGCCAAGATTTTAAAAGATGATTTTTATGTATCAATATACGATACAAATCCGGATAGTAAGAGAATAGCGGTATCTCTTGGGGTAGATTTTTCAAATAAAGATAAAATAAAAGATTTTGATATAGTGATAGTATCCGTTCCGTTGAAGGTTGCCCCGGATGTCATATCTGAAGTTAGTCAAAAAATGAGGAATGATGCTCTTCTGCTCGATACCTCTTCTGTCAAGATGGATGTAGTATCTGCCATTAAAAACGACAAAATTTATTTTATACCAGTTCATCCTTTGTTTTCTCCAACAGTACAGGATTTTAAAGGACAAATTGTCATCTTAACCCCTGTTAAAAATAACGGGTGGTTAGAAAAAATAAAAAGATTTTTAGAAGAACATGGTGCTTATGTTGAGATAGTTAGTAGCGAAGAACACGATTATATGATGTCTGTTATTCAGGCTTTGATTCATTGGCTGATAATCTCGTTTGGAATTACTTTAAAAGAGATTGGATTTGATATTAACAGATCAAGAAGATTTGCAACACCTATTTATGAGGTAATGTTAGATATAACGGCTAGAATTTTTGCTCAGGATCCAAATCTCTATGCATATATCCAAAAAAATCCATTTGCAATGGATGTTAAAGAGAAATTTTTAGATATATCTCAAAAGCTGAATGATGCGATACGTTCTGGTGATCTAGATTATTTTATATCAAAGATGGTAAGTACCTCAACAATGTTTGGAGATGCAGAAAGATCTATACAAAAATCTGAAAAAGTTCTCAAAAGCAGAATTCTTGATATTAATGATATAAATATTGGTGATAAGGTAGCTTTCGAACATATTTATTCTAAAAAAATACATTATGGCATCGTTGAAAAAATATCTCCAATTGATGTCTTGATAAAGAATAAAAATAATTCAAAGATGACGAGACTTAAAGTAGAGAATTTAAGATTGTTGTCGGATCAGGAGTTGAACGATTGGAGATTAAAAAATTTAAAAAGATTAAAAAGGGACATATCCGTCCAGTTTGAAAATTTTGATAATATATCCCCCGATACTCTATCTAGAGTAATAAGCATGTACGGAGCGGATGAGGTAGAATTGATAGATGTATTCAAAGAGAAGAAAAGTTTTACTTTTAGGATCTTTGTTTGCGAAGATAAGAATATTTTAGAGATAGAAAAGAAGATTAAAACATTTTTATCGGGAGTCGGTGGTAAGATAAGATAATTATAACGTTAAAAATATAAGAATTATAGTATGTATGGTACCATATACAATCTTTTGTTAGAGAATAAAACCGAAAATAAGATTAATGTCGGATCTTTAGAAACTATTCATTTTAAAAAAGGATATTTTGTTTATACAGGATCTGCTTTTGGAATAAATAGTTATCATCGTATCCATCGGCACCTAATAAATTTTAATTACGATAATATCTGTAGAGGTCCAAAGAACTATAAAAGATGGTGGCATATAGATTATTTAAATGACTATATGACTATTATAGGATTTTTATTGAGAAAAACAGATAAAAAGATGGAATGTATGATTGCAAATTTATTATCGGATGAATTTGATGGTATAGAAGGTTTTGGTTGTTCAGATTGCAATTGTTATACTCATCTACATTACTCACCTTCCAAAAAAAAGATTCTGATGGCTTTAATAGATGCGCATAGATACATAGATAGTTCGTTTTAACCTATTTTTATTGATTAATTTTATTAACCATAAATCTATAAGATGAAAAGATGTTAGAAAAAAAGCCTCTATACAAAACTATCGCAATAATCCCTGTATCATCATCCGAACCGGTTGAGCTGGTAAAAAAGTCAATAGAATCAATGGAATCGGTCAAAAAATATTCCGATTATAATAAAAAAGTAGATCTGAAGATAATTTATGTGATAGACGATAGTAAGAAGAGGGTTTATCTTGAAGATATAGCTAATGCGAAAAAAGATGAATCTATAGAATTTATCTTTAGACTGCCGTCTCAAGGTAAAAAGGCTGCCGCATTAAACGATGCTCTTGAAAAAATTTACAGCAGTGATACAAAGCCGGATTTTTTAGCTTTTTTTGATGTGGATAGCAGACCAAAGGAGGATTTTATAGACAGATGCATCGATGTATTCGAGACCAATCTCAACGACAATATAGCGCTGGTTAGTGGTCCTAGGTTTATAATTAACGAAGAGAGTTTTATCCAGAAATTGGTCGGGGTGGAATATCTATTAATCAACGATCTATATAGATTTTCGGATTTTTTTTATTCTTACAAACATTTTAATGGATTAATCGGGCTTGTAAGAGGAGATTTATTCGATAAGATAGGGTTTTTTGATGAAAATAAGATATGTGAGGATCTCGATATATGTGAAAGGATCTATATAAATTCTCTAAAAATTGTATATACAGATAAAGCGATAGTAAAAGAGCAAGCACCGTTAACTTTGAACGATTTTTATAAACAGCGTATTAGGTGGATGATAGGGCATCTTGAGGGGATAAATGCTCATCTTAACGATTTTTTATATATTAAGAATAGATCAATTAAGATCTCGTGGCTATTATTTGTTTTTTTGCCTTTTAATATAGTGGCATTACAGCCTTTTTTTATGATGTATTATTGTAGAGTTATACAGGACTCTATAAAAAAGAATGGATTAAGAAACATACGGAGTTTGCTAGAGAAATTTGTAGCATTGATGGTTTATCCTTACCTTATGGAGTTTTCCAGTTTCAATGCAATATTCAGGTATATCAAGAACGATAAAAGGTGGGAACAATTGGAAAGAGAATTTGTTTGATATGTTAGAACCTTTACCAGACATACCTATACTCTTTTTAAATAGAAAAACGATCGTTCTGGCCGATCTTCATCTAGGTATTGAGTACGAACTGATGAAAAACGGGATCAATATATCAAGCCAGACAGAGAGGTTATTAAAGAAGATTATAACTATAATCGATGATTTTGCCCCGAAAGATGTAATATTTTTGGGAGATATAAAACATAACGTTCCCTATACCAGCAAACAAGAAAAAAAAGAGATACCAGACTTCTTTTTAGAAATATCAAATTATTCTGATGTATATATCGTGAAAGGAAACCATGATGGAAACCTAGAAGATTTAATTCCAAATAGAGAAAATATTTTTTTATACGATGGGAGAGGTTTCTCATATCATGGATTTGGATTATTTCATGGGCATGCATACCCATTTAATGATGTATTAGATTGTAAAACAGGAATAATGGCACATATTCATCCTATGATAAGATTAACGGATGATTTAGGAATATCAAACATCTTACCTATCTGGCTAAGAGTTCCTATCAATAAAAAAGATAAATTTGCTATGAACGAACTAGTAGTTATTCCAGCATTTAACGACCTATGTGGTGGTTTGGCTATAAATATTATGAAAAGTCGATCCTTTGGATTTATTGAGAGTATATTTTCCATTAAAAAAGTAAGAGCGTATCTTTTAGATGGTACCGATCTTGGTTTTATTATATAATTTATACGATTTTAAATTTATTGTTGTGTATAGATGAATAATGTTTTTGATATATTGGATGAGAGGATAAAGTCTATAATTACCGATTTAAACCCGACGGATATACAGATAAGGTCAATACCATTAATATTGGATGGAAAGAATGTTCTTTTGATCTCTCCTACCGGAACGGGAAAGACCGAGGCGGCTATCTTGCCGATATTTCATAAATTTTTGAACGAAGATAGAAGGGACGGTATCTTTGCGATATACATCACGCCTCTTAGAGCGTTGAATAGGGATATCTTGAAAAGGCTGGAAGAGTGGGGTAAAAAACTCGGGATAAAGGTCATGGTAAGACATGGGGATACACCTGAGTCTGAACGAAGAAAACAGACCATAGATCCTCCTGACATCCTCATAACCACACCAGAAACGTTTCAATTGTTGTTTCTCGGCAAAAATTTAAAAAAATTATTGATTGATGTTAAATTCGTAATTTTAGATGAGATACATGAGTTAGCCTCATCTAAGCGAGGCATACAATTATCTATTGCTCTTGAACGCCTTGAAAGGATATGTAATAACAATATACAGCGTATAGGTCTATCTGCGACGATCAAGAATAAGGAAGAAGTGGGTATGTTTCTAGTTGGTAACGATAGGGCTTGTGAAATAGTGGAGGTGCAATCAGACAAATCTTTAGAGATTGATGTTTCTACCGGTATGCCAGACGAAAAGGATGCAGAAAAGGCAAAAGAATTATCTATCGATCTTGAATTATTTGCATGTTTAAAGAAGATTTGTGATATTGCTAAAAAGAGTAGATCTACTCTTATTTTTGTCAACACAAGGCAAGTTGCAGAGATTATAGGATCAAGATTAAAGATGCTCGGTCTCTCCTGCGAGGTGCATCACGGATCTCTATCAAAAGATGTAAGGATAAGCATAGAGGAAAGTTTTAAAAAAGGCGATATCAAAGCGTTGGTATGCACTTCTTCGATGGAATTGGGGATCGATGTAGGTGATATAGATGTTGTCATCCAATATTCCTCGCCCAGACGGGTTAATAGGCTTTTACAAAGGATTGGACGGGCAGGACATTCTATACATAAAGTATCGCGTGGATTGATAATTGCTACATTCCCTGATGATATAACAGAATCTTGGGTTATAGCAAGAAAAGGGTTACATAATGAGTTAGAAGATGTCGATATCATAAAAAATTCGTACGATGTATTAGCCAACCAGATATACGGATCTTTGATAGAAAATAAAACCATTGATGCGATCGATTTTTTTAATATGGTAAAAAAAGCCTATCCGTATAAAACTTTGACGGCTGAAGAATTTTTTAGGCTTTTAAACGAGTTAAACGATTTAGGACAGATATTTCTCGACCGATCCGAGAGAGATAATATGTTGATTAAGCTAAGGAGAAGGACCTATCGGCATTATTATGATAATATCTCTATGATTCCTGACGAAAGAAAGTTTTATGTTATAGATTTCGTAAGTAGAAGGAATTTAGGAACGTTAGATGAGAGTTTTGTAGCATCTTTTCTAAGAGAAGGGTCTACTTTTATCATAAAAGGAGAGCTATGGAGGGTTGTAACAATAGACAATAAGACGGTAGAGGTTGTACCTGCAACCAGTAATGAAGGAGATGTACCGAACTGGTCTGGTGAGGAGATTCCTGTACCTTTTGATGTTGCAAGGGAGGTTGGCAAGATTCGTAGGGTATTTGCTGCAGGTAAGGTTGAAGATCTTCTCTACCTCACTGATGAAGGATCTTATCTTAAAGTCTCTAATCTATTAGAGCATCAGAAGAAGAAAGGGGTTATACCTAACGACGAGGTAATAACTATTGAGGGTGATGGAGATACAGCTGTTATAAACATCTGTGCAGGCCATAAGGTAAACGAGACCATCGGATCGGGGTTAAGTGCTTTATTATCCGCGCGTCTCGGGATTAATGTCAGTATGGGAATAGATCCGTACAGGATAAAGCTTGAATTCCCGAAGCATGTGCCTCTTAATATTATATATGATACATTTACCAATATAGATCCTTCTCATCTAGAAGGCATTATTAAACTCTCATTAAAGAATACTTCTATACTAAAATGGAAGATTATAGTAGTAGCAAAAAGGATTGGTGCTTTATCGAAAGATTTTAATTATGATAAAATATCCTCTAAAAAATTATTACAGTTATTCAAAGATAATCTAATCTATGATGAAGCTGTCAACGAAGTTTTTTTTGATAGAATGGATTTTAAAAACTCTAAATTGATACTTGAGAGGATAAAAAACGGAGATATAAAAGTATTGACTATGCCTGGATTGACTCCGTTAAGTTTAGAAAAATATTTCTCGTTCAGATCAGTGATCTCGTCTGATAATATAGATGATCTAGTCATAAAAAGAGTAAAGGAGAGAATAATGGATGATTATATAGTATTATTCTGTCTTAATTGTCTAAAATGGAATAGAAAGATTAGGATTAGGTTTATCCAGGATGAGATCATCTGTCCGGTCTGTGGAGCCAAGCTTATAGCCGCTCTCAAACCATGGGATGCAGATAAGATAGGACTTATTAAGAAGAGTAGATCTCCCTCAGATAATAAAGAGATCATTAAGATATATAAAAATGCAAACCTTGTTCTTTCTTATGGCAAAAAAGCGGTTATCGTATTGGCTGCACATGGAATAGGACCAAAAACAGCGGCTAAAATACTTAGTCGTCCTATTACCGAGGAGGATTTTTATAAAAATATCCTTGATACGGAAAGAGATTTTGCGAGAACTAGGATCTTTTGGAACTAATACATATCAGCATAAATAACGCTCGATAGTCAACTAATCCTATAATTTTTAATACCTTGATCGTAGAATGTGTTTATTAGTGATGTATGAATAAGCTTATATTTAACAAAAGACACATTTTGTTAAATTATGAAATACCGATTACCATCTTACTTAAATGAGAACGAGGTTGAAACAATTCTTAAACATGCAGAGAATAACGAGCGAAATTATCTAATACTCTTATTGATGTGGCGATGTGGTCTACGTGTATCCGAGGTATGCTCTTTAAAAGAGAGGAACATTTTTTGGGATGATAGTATAATAAAGATAGAACAGTCCAAGGGTAACAAAGATAGATACGTCCCTATTACTGAAGATCTACTAAACAGGATCAAAAAATATCTGATAGATAAAAAAACGAGATCGGATTACATCTTCAATATAACACGAGTTAGGATCTTCCAGATAGTCAAGATGTATGCCAAAAAAAGCGGATTAGACTATAAGAATATCCATCCGCACACGTTCAGGCATTCTTTTGCCGTTTATTTTTTAAAACGTGGGGGTAATTTAAGAGCATTGCAGAAGATACTGGGACATTCTGATCTTGCTACTACTCAGAAATATCTGGATTTGACTTTGAGCGATATAAAAGAGGAATACTATATGGTTTGGGATAGATAAATGTGAATTGTGTATAGATAAAAAAATGCTAATCAAGCTTATTACATCTAGTAGATGATATCAAATTGTGTTAATCCTTATACAACATAGCATCTTATACCGAACAAACCAAAAGATTTATATTATGAGAAACTCAAGATTAACTTGTGAATTCACAGATTGTGATCACATCTTGTAAATTCACACAAAGGGATGGGATGCCGTGAAAAAAATATGCATCGAGATTGAAGAAGATGGGAATAAATCGTGTATAGAGGTTACATCTGATAAAGATCTTAGTGAGATCTATAAATTGATAGGATTATTTATTGAAGGATTGAAATTGCCATCATCTTCAATCAGTGATGCATCTTATTCTTATCAAGAGGTGCCACGTTTTAAGTCTTCGCTTATAGACCGGTTTAAACGGTTCGTTGTCTTTGAATTTTCGGATAGATGGTTTACATCCAAAGAGGTTAAAGAGAGGTTTGACAAAGAGTATAACGATAAAATAAAGATGAGTACAGTATCTACGTATCTATCGAGAATGTGCAAAGAAAATATATTGGAGTGGCGTGGAGATAGAAACAACAGGGAATATAGGGTTATACTAGGTGAAAAAGAGATAAATTCTACAGCACCTGATACTTTTTTATTAGTAGATAAAAAAGAGAGAAGATTTTGTAGATTATGAGGAGTCTTGCGGTAAAGGTTAATAAAAAGAGAGCAGAAATATTGAGGAGAGAGATTAAAGAATTTATTAGAGAGGATCTTACCATCTTAAAAGACGATTTTTATATCTATTTTCCAGTTCAACACTCGATAATGGATTACAAAAACAGTCTTACGTTTGTTAAGATGGATTTTAAAGAACAGGAAAAGAGATCTGATATTCCTCGTATTCCGTATGATATAGTGGGAGATATTGCCATCCTCCCATTAGGTTTGGAAGATGCTGAAAGAGTGGCAGAAGTTTTGCTTAAAAGGAAGAATATAAGAGTAGTATTGAGGAAGGCATCATCTGTAGAGGGCATATTTAGAACGAGAGAATACGAATATATAGCAGGAGAGAAGAGGACTGAGACGATACATAAGGAGAATGGTTGTCTATACAAATTAGATATAGAAAAGGCATATTTTAATCCAAGATTGTCTACAGAACGGAGACGGGTTATAGAAAAGATAAATAACAACGATTTTGTTATAGACATGTTTGCTGGTGTGGGCCCTTTCTCAATTCCAGCAGCAAAAAAAAATTGTACGGTCGTTGCAGTAGATTGCAATCGTTATGCTATAAAGTATTTGATCGAGAATAAAAAATTGAACAATATAGGAAGCAATTTAAATATAATAGTAGGAGATTCAGGATCCGTCTTATCCAAGTATAATGTTGCCGATCATATTATAATGAATCTACCGTTCAATACTTACAATTTTTTAGAAAAAGCTACAAACTTGATCAAGAAAGATGGAATCGTTTATTTTTATACTTTTGGTAAAGAGAATAATAAAGAAGATCTGTTTAAAGAGCATATTAAAAAAATTGAAGAGATCGCTGGAGATATATTTATCCATAATAAAAGGATCGTCAGATCTTATTCGCCTCATTGTTACCATCTATGTATAGAGTTCAGTATCTCTAACGAAAAAACAAAAAATAGAGATGAATCAAAGGTAAATAATAAAATCTAAAACGAACTATTTTCTGCGCTTTTTAATTTATCTATCACCACTTCTGCAGCCTTTTTACCTGATAACAACATCCCGCCAAATATTGCTCCCATTCTTGGTGAACCAAAGACTGCGTTTGCCGCCATGCCTGTTACGACGAGTCCAGGATAAACCTCTTTTGTATTGCCGATAATCTCTCTCTCCCCTTTTTCAGCCCACATACTTTTTTCACCAATAAGACCACCTGTTTCTGTTGCAAGACACTTACCTATCTTCTTCTCAATAATCCGTGCTATATCTGCAGTATGCCCTGTAGCATCTATCACCATCTTTGCTCTAATTGATAAAGGATCTATATGCAGGTTTATCATATCTATAGGACTCCAATTTAGGACTAAGCCTTCTATTTTGGTATCTCTTATTAAGACATCTACTACAGTTATCAGATTAAATATCTTAGCACCAGATCTTATAGCCGATAAACATAACGATGATGCGGTTTCTAATGCATCTAATAAATATAGATTTTTATGTTTAGTATATTTTATACCAAATTCGTCTATTACTGGTATAACTTCTTCTTGAATAACAATCTTTGAAAACATCATTCCGCCACCGAGCATTCCTCCGCCGATGCTTAATTTTCCCTCGAATACTACAACGTGGTATCCGTTTTTTGCCAAATAATATGCAGCCACCATACCAGATGGTCCTGCACCGGCAATAGCAACATCTATATCAATATTTTTCAAAAAATCTTCTACATAACCTTCGATTATTGTACGAGTAATATCTATCTCATCGATCATATTATCCACATTAATATAAAACGGCTATTTATATATTTCTTTTAAAAAAAATATTGTTCGTAATTTTTATTAATGTTGAAAAGTAAGATACGTTATCCTACATTTTCTATTTTTAAATACGAAAACCGGATTAAAGGAGCATCTTGATGGGTAACGAGTTTATTAAAGATATGTTCAATAAATATCTGTATAATAAGTCATTATTTAAGAATAAAGAGGTGCTTAGCCACGCCTATATACCAGAAAATCTACTTCATAGAGATAGAGAATTGGAGGATATTGTATCCATAATTATACCTACAATAAGGCAGGAGGTGCCTTCTAATATCTTTATATTTGGTAAACCAGGAACTGGCAAAACAGCATGTGTAAAACATATTGGTAAAGAATTAAACTCTCTATCTATTAAAAAAGATCTATCGCCATCATTTTTATATATTAATTGTGAGATGGTAGATACACAGTATAGAGTGCTCTCTAACCTGTTATCTTATTATGGAGAGAATGTCCCATTGGCAGGATGGCCTACCGATAAATTGTATAACAAATTCATAGAATGTATTGAGAAGAAAAAGCAGATCGTGATAATAGGACTGGATGAGATCGATAAACTTGTTAAAAAGGGTGGAGATGATCTATTATATAATCTATCCAGAATTAACGGAGATTTAACCAATTCAAAAGTTGTTATTATAGGTATATCAAACGATTTAAAATTCATCAAGTATTTAGATTCCAGAACGTTAAGCTCTCTAGGACATGAAGAGATAGTCTTTCCACCTTATAATGCAGAACAATTAAGAGACATATTGGATAATAGAGCAAAAATAGCATTTGATAAGGAAGTATTGTTAGAAGAGGTCGTCCCACTTTGTGCAGCTTTTGCTGCTCAAGAGCATGGTGATGCAAGAAAAGCATTGAATTTACTTAGAATGGCTGGAGAAATAGCTGAGAGGAATAATGATGTTAAAATTACCGAAGAACATGTTCGAAAAGGTAAAGAAAAGTTGGAAATAGATGGAACGACCGAAGTTATAAAGACCCTTCCTGTCCATTCAAAAATATTGATCTATTCTATCCTTCTACTTGAAAAATGCAAGACACGAGGCATAATTACAAGCGAGGTTTATTCGTTATATGAAAGACTATGCGGTCTTGTTCAGATAGAAAGGCTTACCTATCGACGAATTTCAGATCTAATATCCGAACTTGAGATAATAGGATTAATCAACACCGTCTTGATAAGCAAAGGAAGATACGGTAGAACCAAAAATATATCGTTAGCAGTCGATACGGATACAGTAGAACGGGCAATACAGGATGATGATAGGATAAAATCGATAACTAGGATATCCCATAGTCAACAGATAACGCTTACAAACCATTTAAAATGAGATAGTTATATCCAAAGGATTATATATCAAACTGTTAAAAAAGGTTTTAATAATGAGAATAGCACATATCTCTGATACTCATCTTGGATATAGACAGTATAATCTTTACGAGAGAGAAGATGATTTTTATAACTCATTAAACCAAGCGATAGATAAAGCGATCGAAGAACGGGTGGATGTAATACTTCATTCAGGTGATCTGTTTCATTCTCCTACTCCTCCAATAAAAGCGTTATTCTCGCTTAAAAGCGTTTTAGATAAGATAAAAGGTAAGATAAAGATATTTACCATATTGGGAGATCATGATAAACCAAAGAGAAGAGCGATGATCCCTCATAATGTCTTTGATATACCTGTATTAGGTGCATTTGGAAAGTTAGAAAAAGTGGTGGTAGATGGAGTATTGATATCAGGAATATCCAATATGAAGGGGGCTGCAACCGAGGTATTGAAAGAAGAGATAAAGAGGTTTGATACTATATCTAAAGGTTATAAAAAATCTATATTCATGGCACATCAAGGCATTAAAAAATTTCTTCCGTTCAACTATGAATTGACCGAGGACGACTTGCCGAGAACCGCTAGATACTATGCACTAGGTCATATTCATTCAAGATCTTTGGAACGGTTTGGAAACGGCTGGTTGGCATACAGCGGTTCTACCGATATCTGTTCCACATCTGAAATAAGTCCTTGGAGAGAGAATGGTAAAGGTATCTATATTATAGATCTTACAGATGATGATACAGAGATTTACCCAGTAGATTTAGATATAAGGGCTCAGTATGAGATTGATACGGATAATAGATTGGAAAGAGTAAAGGAAGTATTGAAAGAGATACCAATCTACAATAATAAAAAACCATTGCTCCATATAAATATAATCGATGGATTGGCCAATAGGAGAGAGATAGAGAAATCTTTAAATGAATTGCTAAAAGACAAGATATTCTGGTATAAATGTAGGTACGAACCTGCTAAAGAGAATAAGAATGTAGAGATCCAAAAATCCTTTGATATGAAAAAAATATTTGACGAATATTTCAAGGACAATTATCTTTCTGGTTTGGCATACGACCTTTATAACGAGTTATACCTCGATAACATTGACATAGATAATGCAAAAGGGACGGCGCGTGATTATCTTGCTAAAAGATACGGGGTTAAAAACGAAGGTTTTCAAAATGATAATAAAATCGATTAAGATTAAAGATTTTATCTCTCACGTAGATACGGAGCTAAATTTTAATCCTTACGAGACGGCAGTTATAGTCGGTCCTAACGGTGCTGGTAAAACTTCTATCATTGATGCTATTCTCTATTCACTATTTGGTGAAAAACCAAGAGGTGATAGTGTTAAGGATATCATAAGAATAGGAAAAAACTCTACTGAAGTTGATCTGATCTTTCAGGAGAGTGGTCAGGAGTATAGGGTGATAAGAACAAGAGATTTAAAAGGAAATTATGCTCGTTTGCTGAAAGGAGATAATCATCTCGCTACGGATAAAGAGGTAACATCCGAAGTTAGGAGGATAACAGGACTAGATAAGAATATAGCAATATCTTCCATATTTATCAGGCAAGGTGAGATATCTAAACTGCTTGATGATCAGCCTAAAGAGAGAAAAAATCTTATAGGACGATTAGTAGGATTGGATAAGCTTGAACGATCGTGGGAAAATATTAAATCGATAATTAGCTATTTTGATGATGTATCTAGAAGATATGACAATTTCAAAGTAAAACTTGATGATCTAACAAGAGAGATAAAAAGCATCGAAGAAAGAATTAAAGAGAGATGCGATGAGAGAGAAAGGATGAAAAAAGATAGATCGGATAAAAAAAACGAGCTTGTTGTGATAAAAAACAAATATGATAGTTTAAAACAAGATAGAGATCGATATCAAGAGCTGAATGCATCATTAAAAGAGTTAAATATCAGGATGGATGAGAGAGACGATCAGATCGAAAAATTGA
Source organism: Candidatus Methanoliparum thermophilum (assembly GCA_004212075.1). Taxonomy (GTDB): domain Archaea; phylum Halobacteriota; class Methanoliparia; order Methanoliparales; family Methanoliparaceae; genus Methanoliparum; species Methanoliparum thermophilum. The sequence goes on along the minus strand of RXIF01000004.1, from coordinate 292,949 downwards.
AAAAAGAATTAAGCAAGGCAGAAAATGCAAAGAAAGATGTAGAAAGGCTTGAAAAAGATATTTGGAAGATAGAATATGTTGAAAGATATGTAAAACTAATTCGTGATAAAGAACGGCTTGAAAAAGATTTAAAAGAGATAAAATCGCTTAAAACTGAAATTGATGAGACGAAAGATGCTCATGATAAATTTGAGATATTAAACAAGTCCAAGAATGAATTATTATCTAAAAAAGATAGATTAAACGAGGATTATAAAAAAATTACTGAGATTGATACAAAGATCGAATATCTTAATAAAGAGTTAGAGAATAAAATCAAAGAGAATATAAATTTAGAGTCTAAAGCTGCTAGTATTCTTCCTATTGTGACTATTGAACGCAAAAAGGAAAAAATCAAAGAATTGAGAGAGATATTAGATGATATCGAATCAAGCCTTAACTATATAAAAACAAGAGAAGGGGAGATCAAAGGTAGATTACACGAAATTAATGAATATTTAGAGATATTGGGAGATAAAGAAGCCTGTCCAGTATGTAAAAGGCCGTTTCAAACAGATAAAGAGAGAGATAAAGTAAAGAATGATCTTGAGATAGAAAGAGATCGTTTATCTATCGATATAGAAGATTATAAAAGAAAAAAAGACGGATTAATTATACAAAGAGATGATATTAACAGAAGTCTGGAAGAGATAAAAAATATCGAGATAGAGAGGATTGAAGAGATAAAAAATGAAATAAAATACCTTGAAAGGGATAAGGATATATTAAAACCTGTTCTAATCGAGATTGAAAAAACAAACGAGAGATTAAAAGAGGTCGATTCGGAGATTGAATGCTTGAAAGATTTTTATGATCGGTATAATGCGGCAAAGACGTCTTTAAGATATCGGAATATAGAAGATGTAAAAGCAGATATTGATCTTATGATCCAAAATATTACGGACATAGAAGCAGATATCTCTTCAACTATAAGTATCATTGGATATGAGCCAAAAGATGGGGAAGAAGAATTAAAAAGATTAAGAAAAAGTAAAGAGGAGTATGATAGACTATCAAGTAAGGTAGAAGATATACCTGCCATTAAAGAAGAACTACAGAGATATAAAGATGAGAAAGAAGATCTTATTGTTAAATCAAAGTCGATAGAAGATGAGATAAAGAAGTTAGCATTTTCTGATGAAGAGTTTAAGAGAGTAGAAAAGACGTATAACGAGATCTCTAGTGAGATATCTGAGCTGGAAGGGTCGATTAAACAGTTAGAAAAACAGTTAGACACTTACACTAAAGATTTAGATGAGAAGAATGACCAGATAAGCAAGATTGAAGAGAAAGTAAAAGAGGCAGATAAGATTAAATCGTTCTGTCAGGATCTGGAACAGATTAAAAATGCATTCTCACGAGATGGTATGCAGAAGGTGATTAGAAAGAGGATAGCTCCTTTGATATCAGAGGTTGCGTTATCTTATCTTGATCGGTTTAATCTCGATATAGAATCTATAGATATAAATGAGGATTTCGATATAGAATTATGGAAACAGAGCGGCAAGGTACCAATCGCTTCTATTAGTGGCGGTGAAAAAGTAGCTGTTGCGATAGCGATAAGGTTGGCGATAGCAAACGTTCTTTCCAGTAAAATCTCAACTATAATTATGGACGAACCGACGACCAATCTGGATGGTGAAAGAATAAATGAGCTAGCAGAGATACTGAGTAATTTTTCGACCAGTATATCTTCAAATGTTCCAGTAGTACAACTTATAATAGTAACACATCAGGAAGAACTGGAGAACATCGCAGATACAATATACAGAGTTGAAAAAAAGAACGGAGTATCATACGTTAAAGAAATATCACAAATAGAAGATTGATGAATGATGATTTTAAAGAGGTATAAAAATGACAAGAGAAAGATATAAAAAAGAGATCTCCTTGCTAAAAGATGAAGTATATAAGATGGGGCTGTTAGCAAAAGAATTGATCGAGGCATCGACAAAATCATTTATTACAAAAGATATAGAATTGGCCAAATCAGTCTTAGATAAAGCAAAAAATAGCAACAAACTTGAATTAAATATAGAGAATAAATGTATTCAGATTATTGCTCTCCAACAGCCTGTTGCAAAAGATTTAAGAATAATCAGCACATGTATGAAGGTTATAACTGATTTTAATCGGTTAATACATCTTGCAGGAAACATTGCCGAGACTACCGTTGCTATAGGTGATGAACCGTTTATTAAACCATTAATCGATATTCCAAGGATGATTGATATTGGAAAAGATATGTTGGATAAAGCGCTTAGTGCATTCAAGAATGAAGATTTATCCGATTATAAAATAATGAAGAATCAAGCCGATTTAGCATATGGATTATATGAACAGGTTAGGAGAGAATTACTCACTTTTATCATCGAAGACCCAAAAAAACTCAAGAACGCGTCCGATCTTTTAATTATTGCAAGGTTTCTAAAGAGAATTGTTGCACATGCTTATAATATCTTTAATAGAACTATATATATGGTTACTGGAAATATAATTCTTGATCATGAAGATGCTTCAAAATTGATGCGTGATATATTATGAACGAGGAAGATTTAAAGAGGCAGATAGACAAGGTAAGAGAGTTTCATGGATATTTAAGTTCAGGTGCCGCTTTGGGAATCCCGATGTTAAACTATGCATGCGAGATTTTAGGATGTAATCTGGATAGCAAGTTATTCTTTACGGTAGAATCGGTAAACTGTCTGCCAGATACTATGATGGCATTAACAAAGAGTACTATAGGAAACAAAACGGTAATTATTAAGGATGTGGGTAAGTTCGCGATAACCGTATCTAAAAAATGGGGGGATAAAAGTGTAAGAGTCTTTGTCGATATAAATAAATTAAAAAAATATCCTATTATCTACGATTGGTTTATGAATACAAAAGATATCTCACATGAGAAAGTGGTGCCTGAGATACTTAAAGCATGGACCGATATATTATCTTACGAAGTAAACGATTTAAAAATTCCCGATAAAAAAAAGAAGGCAATAGCTATCTGTGAGATATGTAGAGAACCTTTTGCATACTTTATGGATGATAAAGATGATATAAGAAAGATATGCAAGGATTGTATCGATAAATAAGATTTGAGATGTTGCAAATCGAAGATTTGCGGCTCACAAACCAAAGGTTTGTGATGACCTGTTAATTTTCGCGTATTGGTAAATATAAACGAATCATCCAAATTTACCAGTTATATAGGCCTCCGTTCTTTTATCTTTTGGTGTTTCGAATATATCGGATGTATTTCCATATTCTATAAGCTCACCTGACAAGAAAAAAGCGGTATTATCCGAGATTCTTGCAGCCTGTTGCATATTATGTGTTACAATAATTATTGTATATTTTTCTACAAGGTCTAATATAAGGTCTTCTATCTTCGAAGTAGATATTGGATCAAGAGCAGAACAAGGCTCATCAAACAAAATTATCTCCGGATGAATAGATAAAGCTCTAGCGATACATAGCCGCTGTTGTTGGCCCCCGCTCAATCCAAGAGCCATATCATCCAATCTATCTTTAACCTCATCAAACAATGCTGCAGACTTTAATGATGATTCAACTATCTCATTAAGCTTTTTTTTATCTTTTATGCCATGAATTTTAGGACCATAAGTTATATTATCCTTAATAGACATAGGAAATGGATTCGGATTTTGAAATACCATCCCTATCCGCTTCCTTAATTCATAAACATCTACATCTTTTTTATAGATGTTATCGAATCCATCAAATAAGATCTCTCCATCAGTTGTACAATTTGGAACAAGATCGTTCATCCTATTGATAGATTTTATGAAAGTAGATTTTCCACAACCGGAAGGGCCTATAATCGCAGTAACTTTATTTTTTTCGATATTCATATTGATATTTTTTAATATATGATCCTTACCAAACCATAGATTGAATTCTTTGACAACAATTATATCTCTCATTTTAAGCAGAACCTACGGTTCCTTCAACCTCCTTGAACAGTTAGTTTACTATACAGGATTTTAAAAAATACTCCTTTAAATCGCCTAAAAATATATTCATCCATCTTTCCGAATCTCTACCAAAAAATCGTTCTATTGCATCGTAATAATTTATAAGAAGCATCGGCTCTTTTCTTGTCTTAACAACTTCTTTTAATCTGTTTATTAGTGCTGTATTATCTGTTTTTTTCTCTGATATCTCTGCCAACCTTATCAATTCCACTGGATATTTTTGTTCGTCTATATCTAAGTCTTTTGGCTCAATCAGTATTATATTTCCCTTTTTGGCAATATAATCGTTAATGATCTTTAATATTAAGAGATTATAATCCAGCGGATCTGTCTCCTCATCAAACTCCAAAAAGATGTGTGACCTTTTCTTATATTCACCAATAATATTTGTTAATCCGCCACTATCGCTTGAATAATCTTTTATTTTCTTGTAATTCTTCGTAAATTCCTCAAAATAGTTGAATTCTCCATTTTCCAATGTGATTAGATATTTAAACTGATTTATACGTATTCCTCTCATCTTGTGTATGTACATCTCTCTTATCTTTCTACCTTCAATCTCGTCGTCTTTAATCTCTATTACTCTATCTACAAGGTAATCTAACGGTGTTTGGATTGACCGCTCTAAAACAAGCACAGTATTTGCTTTCATTCCTTTAAAAACATTTAATAATTCCATATCCAATGCACTTGTCTCTCTTTCGCCTATCTGTCCAATAATTCCCTCCCAACTATCTAACACAATGAGCGGCATCCCTTTTATCAAACTAACATGATCATAAAGCTCTTTTATAAATTCAATCTTGTTAGCATACTCAAATCGTACAGAATCCTCTAAAATAGATGATATTTCTTCTGGTATCTTTTCAAAAAATTTGTTTCTATCCACCACATCTACCAGCCATGGAAATTGTTCATAAAGCAAATCTACACTTGTTCTCGTCGAAAAATATAATCCACTATCTTTATACCTCTTCAATAACTCGAGTGCAAACGTGGTTTTTCCTGTACCAGGTGAGCCTCTCACAATGAGTGAAAATCCAGATTTTTTATCTAACGCGTTTATAATCTCTTTTGGGCAGATCATATCCCATCACCAAGTATTTTATCCAATTTATCAAGTGCTATCTCGATATTAAGCATATCTTTAATCTCTTCCATCTTGTTTCTAAAATTAAGCTCTTCGTAACACTTTATCCTAAATTCTAAATCTATCTTTTCAGATAATGCAAGTTTATAAGCGTCTCTTTACTTAATTTTTTCAACTGATCTTTTGGTAAATCTACCATTGTATCCTCTTTCTATACCTATCTCTTATAATTATTGCAATAATATCTATTCCTAAAACCAGAACAATCAAGACAAGAGCAGTTCCCCACGCATTCGTAAACATCTCAGGAGACGATAGACGCATCATAAGTTCATAGAGGTGATAGGTCAACACAGGTGTAGGCTCTAACACGGAAGACGGAATATCCGCCGGGAAAAATACGGTAGCAGTGAACATTATAGGTGCAGTCTCACCTGCTGCTCTACCTATAGAAAGTACCGCACCGGTAATAATACCAGGGACGGCTGCAGGTAAGACAACTCTTCTTATAGTCTGCCATTTGGTCGCACCCATAGCAAGACTTCCCTCTCTTACCGATTTAGGCACGTTCTTCAATGCTTCTTCTGTGGTCACTATTACTGTTGGAACGGTCATGATACCGAGAAGTATCCAACCTGCCAAGAGAGTCGGCCTGCCGAAAAAAGATACCAAGAATGCGTAACCAAATAGACCAAATATAATCGAAGGAATACCATTTAGGCTATTTACTGCTATATTTATTGCTCGCGTTAGCTTGCTGGTATTAGCATATTCTACCATATATATCGCGGTAGGCACACCCAGAATAAGTGCTATTATTACAGTACCTGCGACAAGATATATAGTCCCTACAATACATGGAAATATACCTCCATCGGCACCATAATTAATTACGTCTCCCGTTAGAAATTCTAAATTTATTGCACCACCGCCATTCACAAAAAGTATAAATAATATGTATCCAAGGATCAATAAAACGATGGAAGCGGCCAAACCAAATAAAATAAATACAAATAATTGATTTGCTTGTTTTTTAAAGCCGTGCTGTAGATTCGTAGCCAACTTTATTATGATTATACCCACAATCAACAGTAATATAGAGATAATAATGCTACTATCAACACCTATCATCAAATCATCAAATATTATCGATAGAGAAGGATCGATCGAATGAACGGTCAAAGACAGAATAATCAATACAATAAAATATACGAAAAAGATCGATCTTTTTCTTCTAAAAGATGAATTATCATCTTTTTCATCCGATATTATAATCTTTAAAAAGAGAAATAATGATATCAAGGCTGGAATTAAGAGAATTGCTGGAATGATCCACGAAAAGATAATAGTATAATCAGATATAAAAGATTTGTTGAAGGAGCCTGTAAGAAGAGTAATAAAACCGAAAATCAAGACGATAAAACCGATCGAGTATGCCCATCTATCTATTCTCGTAATTCGTCTGATTATATCAAAATCTTTGATCTTTAAGCGATCCATAATTCACCCAAACTTCTTTTGAACTCTAATACGTGCATAATCCGCGACAAAATTTAAAATAGTAACTATTATTAATAGAATTACGCCTATACCAACCAGAGAATGATAATGAAGCGATCCTCGTGCGGCTTCTCCCATCTCGCTTACTATTCCTGTCGTCATTGTGCTACCACTTTGAAAGATGTTATAAAAGGGGGTTGGTATTCGTGGTATGCATCCTATCAAAAACATAACAGCCATAGTCTCACCTAATACTCGGCCCATTGCTAGAATGATAGAGGCAATAATGCCTGATATCGCACTGGGAATAACAATGTTTTTTATAGTCTCCCAATGTGATGCGCCAAGTGCTAAACTACCTTCTTTGATATCTTTAGGAACAGATCTGATGGCATCATCCGAGATAGTTACTATTGTAGGAAGTGCCATAATGCCCAACACAATTCCAGCTGTAATATATGATTCGCCTACAACCATAGAAAGGCTAGACTCCATGAATGGGATCAAGATTATCATCCCTATAAACCCGTATACGATGGAAGGAATATCGTTTAAGATCTCAATGATCGGTTTTATGATTGACGCGATGGAAGGCGGCATCATTTCAGATAACACAATAGCAGATGGTATACCGAGAATAACAGCTATAACTGTTGCAATGATAGTTACGTAAAAAGATCCTATCAATAGTGGCATTATGCCGTATGTATCAGTAGGAAAAAACCACTCTGTTCCAAATATAAAATTAAAAAAACCAATCGTTGAAAATGCTGGAACTCCTTCCAATATAAGATACAGAAATATAATAAAAACGATCGAGATAGAGATCAGAGACATGATAAGCAGAAATTTTTCGATCGCTTTCTCTTTAAACATCTTAAAACTAATCTTTGATTTTGTGTCATCCATAAATCTCAACTTAACTCTTTAAATATACGGTATTTTTATAGTGGAAGATACCCCTCTTCTTCAACAATTTTTTGTCCCTCACTGCTCAATACAAAATCTATAAATCTTTGCGTTTTTGGTGATGGTTTCCCAAAAGTATAAAAATACAAGCTTCTAGAGATAGGATAACGACCATTGTAGATATTCTCTTTCGTAGGTAACACACCATCTATCGCGATTGCTTTAACATTCTCGTTAAGATATCCTACTGAAAGATATCCTATCGCATTGTCCTTATTTACGATTTTCATCAGCATTTCTGCATTCTCGCTAACTTCTACATCTTTCCCATTAGCTTCTGCATCTGCAGTTCCAAATATGGCATCCATAAATGTATTCCTCGTTCCAGATCCTGTTTTCCTGACTATAACAGCGATCCATTTGTTAGGTCCACCAACTTCACTCCAATTATTTATCTCCCCATTGAATATCTTTCTTATCTCCTCTTTGGTAAGGTCGGTAACACCTGCATTATATATATCAGAACTGACGACTACGGCAACGGCATCCTTTGCAATTGTATGTTCCACAAATTTATCCCCAAAACGTTCTATCTCTGACTCCTTTATATCACGTGATGCCATTCCAATATCTGCTTTTCCAGTCGCAACAGCCTCAATACCGTGTCCCGATCCACCACCAGTTACAGTAACTCTTATTTCGTTCTGTTGTTTGTTAAATACTTCTGCACACCTTGCTGCAATTGGCATAACTGTAGAAGATCCCGTAACTTGAACAATCTCTAAAGCAGATCCAAAGGGTATTATAGTTAGTACAATAACCAATACTATAGCTAGATATTTAATAACAAACTTCATGCTGAGATCCCTACATTTGCAATATACGTAGTGTTAATAAATAATGTATCATCATTTTTTTTCTTATAATTCGTCTTTATATATCTTTCTATTAAGTAATATATATTTTTCACCATTAGAAGATATTCTATATATTTTAAGGAAATCATCGATCTCTATATAATTATAAGACTGGCTGATTTTGCCTTTTGTTCGACTTGTACTTGCTGTTCCAGCGTTAAGAACGATCATATCATTTAAATTCCAGAGCCATGGAACGTGCCTGTGGCCGCAAAGAATCATATCTATCTTTAATCTATCCAAAACATCTAGCAGGTCTCCTGCGTCTGTAGGTACATTCCTTTCTCTGCCACATAATGGTACAGGGATCACATGATGATGAAGTGCAAAAATCTTAAAATCGTCTTTATTCTGGTTAAAACTGTCTATTATATATGGATACTTATCTCTACCAATATGTCCATCGTCTATATCCGGTTCTGAAGAATCTACACCGACAACCGTTATATTTTTATAGCGTAACGTCTTAATCCGTTCTCCAAAATATTCTTCAAAAAGTAGATACCCTGCATTTCGTGTATCATGATTTCCAGGCAAGATAACCATGTTTTTGCATTTTATTTTTTTAATATATCTACTCGCCTCCTCATATTCGGAGAGCCTCCCCTCATTTGTTAAATCTCCTGTAATAACAACTATGTCAGGTTCTATATCATTTATCTCTCTCACTACATCGTCATACATATCTGGAATGAAGTATGGAGATGCTATATGGATATCTGACAGATGTATAATTTTTATGGGCATTGTTACACCTCTTAACACCGAACGGGGATACATCCGTTCGTTCTAATAACATTCTCTCCTTCTTTACTAAATATAAAATCTATAAAGTCTTTTACCATTCCTTTTGGTCCTCCTCTGGTGACAAGATTTAGGTTTCTAACCAAAGGATAAACATCTCTTGAGATATGCTCAATGCTTCCTTCCACATTATCAACAGATAGTGCTTTTACTCTACTTGGATCGAGATATCCGTGCCCTATATAGCCTATAGCGTTCTCATCCTCTGATACGCCGATTACCACACTGCTGTTTGTAGGTAATGGGACCATATCGTTCCTTACCTCTTCTATATTTAAAATAGATTCAACTGTCTGTCTAGTTCCTGATGAAGATACTCTACCCAAAAAAGTGATCTCCTTATTTTCTCCTCCCACATCCTTCCAGTTTTTTATTTTTCCTGTATAAATATCACTTATTTGACTGGAAGTTAAGTTATCTATATTGTTTTTAGGATTAACTATGAAAAGAGTCCCACCTTTTGCAATAGTAGCTACAGATAATGGCGGATATCTTAACGTGCAATATTGCTCTATCTCATAGATAGTAAGATCCCTAGAAACGGTGGCAATATCTATATCACCATCGTTCAAGAGAGAAAGACCATATTCTGAGCTACCTCCAATAACAGTTACCTCTTTATCTGGATCTTCTAATATATAATTATCCGCAACTCCTTCGATAATAGGAAAGATAGTAGTAGACCCAGCAATAATTAATTCTTTTTCTGATTGATCTGTTAAAAAATAATCTGCAAATATTAAGACTGATAAAATTATCAGTAATATTATCATCCATTCAATCTGATTTGCCTTCAAACATACCACCTTTAATAGTAATTATTCCCTCTATCAATTTTACTTAGATAAATCTATTTATCCACAAATATATTTAAACTGGTATAAATAAATTAATATTAATTATTTATACATCATAGTAAAATATATATAGCAGTATATATAATTAATAATATGTAAATAATATCTAAAAGTGGTGATCGAGTGATAAAAGAGGCAAAACGAAAGATTCAGGTAACAGGGGGATTTACCCATATCGTATCCTTGCCGATAGAATGGGTAAAGAAGATGGGATTAAAGAAAGGAGATCATGTCCATCTATTTTTAAGAGAAGACAAGACAATATTAATCGGAGAAGAGAAGAAGAGAGAAAGTCTTGATATATCTATAACAGTGGATGAGAAAGACAGTATAGAGGATATTTACCGATTAGTAGTTGCTTACTATCTTGTAGGTTATGATTTTATAAAAATTATCGCTCCGGAAGAAGGATTTGACAAGATTTATAAAAAATGGTTTAAAAATACCGCCAGAAAATTGCTCATCGGATTGGATGTGGTAAGCGAGTCAAATAAAGAGATGATCCTACGGTGTTTTATAAACTATGAAGATTTTTCATTTTCGAACATTCTGAATACTATGGGTAATATAGTAGAGATAATGTACGAGGATACCGTTTTATCATTAAAAAAAGGAGATACAAATCTAGCTCGAGAGGTCGTGCAGAGAGATAGAGAAGTGAACAGGTTTTATCTTTTTGCAATAAGACAGTTGATCGAGGCGGCAGAGTATAACTCTATAAGAAAAAAGATTGGTATCAAAGATACTACTCAAATTTTTAATTATAGGCTTATCGTTAAAAATATAGAGAGGATAAGCGATCATATAAAAAAAATAGGAGACAGTGTCATACAAACCGAAAATGATAGTATCGATTATCCACCACAGTTTTTTGGTATAACCGATAATATAAAAAAATTATACATCGATTCGTTGAATATTCTATTCAAGAACAGAGTAGATGAGGTAAACATAAATATAAATAAGGCAAAAGAATTGATTGAAGAGGTTAATTTATTAAAAAAAGATATATTAACAGAAGAGGTTGCTTTTTCTAAGAAGATACTGTTCATAACGATACTGAACAGTTTAGAAAGGATATCTGGATATCTTGCAGATATCAACGAGCTTATTATCAACATGAATATAGAAAAATCAAATACATATGGTAATAATTAAAATGAGGTGCAAAAAGTGGTAAGAGATATAATAAAACGGAAATTGCAAATTACAGGCGGCTCTACTTATGTACTCTCTATTCCAATAGAATGGGTAAAGAAGATGGGGTTGAGGAAAGGAGATGAAGTAAACTTAGTTTTGAGGGACGATAATACGATATTAGTTGATAATATAGGTAAAAAAAGTATCTCTGAATCAAAGATCGAATTAAGTAAGGATGAAGACTTGCTCATTGATAATATATATAGAAAAATTGTAGCATATTATCTGGCTGGTATTGATATTATAAGAATCGTATTCAAAAAAAAATTAACGAATAATTATAAAAAAGGATTGAAAGATAAAATCAGGGAACAGATTATGGGATTAGAGGTAATCGAAGAGTCCAGTAAAGAGATAGTTTTAAGATGTTTTATAAATCATGAAGATTTTTCTCTGGATAAAGTAATAAACGGACTGAAAGATATGACAGAATCTATGTTTAGAGATATGATGTATAGTTTAAAAGAGAGAAAAACTCGATTTTTAGAGGATATAATTCAAAGAGATAAAGAGATTAATAGATTCTATCTATTGATAGTGAGACAACTTAAAGAGGCATTAGACATACCAGAAATTGGAAAAAAGGTTGGTATCTTAAAAATAAAAGTTATCGTAGAGTATAGAGTACTAATAAAAAGTATAGAACGAATCTGTGACCATATAAAAAATATAGCAAAAAATCTTATCTTGTTGAACAACACGCCGGATGGTTTATTAAATGTTTGTAATGAGATACAGGATATATTATCCGCATCGTTAAGCTCTTTAACAGCAGATAAAATGAATATTAACGAGTCTAATAGAATTATAAAAAATGCCAAAAAGATAATAGATGAAGGAAGCTCGGATCTCTACGAAAAAATACTGAAAAGCAGCTACGATGATGTTATGTATGGCGTTTATAAGTTATCTATAGTAGATAGCTTGATCAGGATAGCAGAATATATACAGGATGTCGAGGAGATAAAGATAAATATAGTATCTTCTTGATTAATTGATCGTTATTCATCCAATCCAAGGATTGTTTATCTGTTTATTCTTTTTTTTGTTACGAATCAAAGATTTGTGATGTTTTTAATACCTTTATTGGTATTTGTCCTGCCTCATACTCCATTTTTGCGATCAAAATAGGATCTGTCTCACCTTTTGGATCTATAAAGATCCGGGCTCCATTTGCTATCTGTAAAGCCCGTGCGGATAGTATCCTTGCCCGTTCAAATTTTGTATATTCTAATTCCAAAAAACCACCTCTTGCTGAAAACAGATGCTCTTGCAGAACCTACGGTTCCTGCACCTCCCTTTGAAAATAGATGTTCTTCACTCCTGTGCAATCCAGTTTCAAATCGAAGATTTGCAATGGATGGGAGTGAAGAACCTGTGGGTTTTAAAGTTCGCCTATAACCTCATCAAGCATAGCTAAATACTCGTCTTTTTTTCTCCAAATATCACCAAAAGTCATATCTGCGTTTGGCTGATAATAAGGATCTATAGCCAATGCCTTTATATGCGGTACAAAATTCTTTAATGAAGCGAGTATTCCAGAAGTCAGATAATAAAGCGATCCTATAAAGATTACCGTATCATAATTTCCTTTACCATCGAGTCCCTTCCATTCAGGATCCCTTAAACAGTTTGCCAAGTCATTTAATAAGACATATTTTACATTATCCATATATCCTTTATTCCTGAAAGCGACTATGGCATTACCACTTGCAGCAATGGGTATCCCTTTCTTTCCGATCTCTATAGCCTTATCTATCGATCCATGTTCCTCTATATTAGATCCACAGATTAAAAGAGGCTTTTTTGCCCTTTTTATCATCTTTCCGATAATTTTGGGTGCAGTAACCCGGCCCATCTTTGGTCCGGGTATGTTCCCTGCATCAAAAGGTAACATTTTAAGTTCTGCCATTTTTTTTACTCCTTCTTTGTTCTAATTAAATCTTTTATGTTTGTAGGATCAAATGATGGATTGTAATAAACCTTTGGTCCCTCAACAATCTTTTTCGATTTCCAATCTATCTTCCATCCCTGTTCTGCCTCTAATTTCTGCAATAACTCCGTTCTCTTAGCTATAGGAAGATCTGCCTCGGATCTTACGAAGAGATGCCAATCATCTGGATAATCACCCAAATATTTCTGGTTTAAGTCTATATAATGGGTCAATTTTATAGATCTACCCGCAGGAGTATCTGCAGCTCTCATACAAAGTTTAGCTGTTAAGGGTATGCACTCTTCTATCGTCTCGGCTACGACTAGTAGATGCTCAGGTACAGGTCCTACATAGACACGTTCGCCGTTCCTTGCATCATAAACATACCAATCTTCCTCTTTATCTTTTCTACCTAAGAAAGATCTTCTATATTTTATACTGTGCGGGCCTACAACAGCAGGAACTCCAAGTCTGTTGAATCCTGCAGCGATTGATGCTGCCTTCTGTGACATTGCTCCCCAGGCAACTCCACATGCTCCGACCCTGTTTAATATATAATCGGCGATCTCTGCGTAGTTTCCTCTTATATTTCTCTGGGCGAAGATATTCGCGACCTTGATCGCTGCATCGTGTATGTGTGCATTCGAGACGCAGGAACCCACGTTTATGATCCCACCTTTATCGAAGACGTCTGGATGTGTCTCAAAGAGCGTTTTTCCATCCTCGTCCTTGTATAACCCGGTGTCGATCAACATGCATCCCGTCAAACAGACGATGTAACCCCGATCACCAAACTCTTTCGCAATGGTGTATACGTCTTTGGTCCCGTTTGGATAGTTCCCACATCCGATTGGGGCTATTATTCCTGGTATCGTCCCAAGAACGAGCGGTGCTCCAACAGTTCTTATCTCTGTATCAAATATAGGGCCTCTTGCCTGTCTTATCTTTCCTTTCTCCTCCTGTATCAGAGGCCATGCAGCCTTTATCATCGTGCTGACGATCGGTATGTTCTGCGGGCATACCTGTTCACACCTTCCGCAACCGATACAGATATCGAATTGCGATGCCAACAGAGAGCTATCTCCTTCAGCGGCAAGTTTATGTCCATCACCGATCCTTATTCCATTTGGACATGCTATCGTACAGTTTCCACAATTCGTACAGGCTTCCACCTGTTTCTTGAATTCTTCGTCCGAGAGGATCCAGCCCTTCTTTCTCCTGATCGGCTTTATCTGCTGAGCAACCTTCACGGCAACCTCACCCACGTTGAGCGGATCCAGTAAAACAACGCCTGGAACGTTTCCAGAGACAAGATCCTTCACGATCTCATCGGGGTCATCTCCATCCCTGATCTCCAAGTTATGCATTTTCTTGTCGTTCGCGAATATCACTGGTGTTCCGACCTTCTGAGCCTGCTCGATTATATCCGCTCGTATGCACTGCTCATCTACGACGATACAATCAACTAAACCTGCCCGTATAACCCTCAACTGCCTTCCGAGCGAGCTGGCAAGTTTAACAATTGTGGAGTATCTGGAAGAGTCGAGAGCCGTACAACAGACACCCCCAATATCCACCTCATCCTCCAGATTGTGATCTTGAATGTAATCACATATATTCGTTGCAGGCGGAGCGTTGTGCCCTATCACAAGGATGACTGCCTTGTTAGTATCTAAAGTTCCCATCCCTACATCCAACAACGGGCGATCAGGTCCAATTGGGAAGTTGAATGCTGCTATCTGTGCTATATCTGCGGCCTCCTTTCCCAAAGAATCAAGCATACCCATCTGGTATGCCTTAGACTCAAAATCTAAAGCAGAACCTTCTTGTCCTGTGTGAAGCGCGTCTCCTAACTGAACAATATTCTCCTCTATATAAGAGAAGACCTCTTTCAGATCTGCAACCGTTTTGGGTTTTATTCCGGTTATCAATCGTGTTAACGGAGCCTCAACATTTATCTCTGTTCCGAAGTCGATCGGGATCTTGTCTAACTCTCCTTTCATATGCTCTATGTCGTGCAGCATATGTCTCCCGTGTGCAGCGTGGGCACTGCATCCTGCCAAGCATGCTAGAAGGACGATCCTTCCCTGCATCGCTTCTAAGCTTATACCACATGCACCTCTTTTGTTTCCCGTAAGATCGCATTTTCCCATCGTGCAAAGTATACAGGTGTCACACTGTGGTGCATAAAACGGTGGATATCTCTTCAATAAAATTCTATCCCAATATCTCAAATCTGGAATTTTCGGTTTTGGTGTCGGACCCATCGGCGCCCATTCCTCTTCAGGCATCTTCTCGCCCATAATCTCCTTGATCTCGATTTTAACATTTTCCAAATCTTCAATATCGAATATTCCTGGTTTTAATTTTACCATATTCTAAAACTCCTTTTTTACAGGTAACAAAAAGGTTATAATATATAAAAGTTACACTCCTTTAAAAAAAATTATTGCTTTATAAAAACATCTTAATTAGCAAAGGTGTTATATATATCTCTATAAATGCTGCTATTAAGAGAAGAGGTATCGATACGTATATAAAAATTTTAAGAGCGTTTATGATTTCGGGAAAGATTGGAGTATAAAGATCAGTTATTTTTTTAAAAAAAGATGCTCCTATCCTTAAACCAAGCGCACAACATATAAAAACAGCTGTTAGTTCAATTACACCGTGAGGGAACAATGCTAATATTGAATAAGCTACTCCTCTCTCTAAATAGGCAAAATATGCCAAATAACCCATTAAGAAGCCATTCAAGATTAAAACGATGAAAGGAAATATGCCGAAGAATAAACCAAAAATTATAGATAAAAAACAGGTAGATGCATTATTGAAAAATATAAAAAGTGCTAAGATGTAATCTGGCTGATCTTTTATAAATCCAGAGATCTGATCGTCTATTAACTCTATAAGATCAGGCTCTGATAGGGATGTACTAGCGTATGTTATACCTATAATCGTCGAACAAAAAAAAATGATTATAGTAAATATCAAGTATTTTTTAATCTTTGGAAACATATTTATTAATATCGTTAGAATCATTTGGTAAGATAAACATTTCTAATTTGATTAGATCGACATTATGATAACAAAAATAGGTGTCGTTGGGGCACACTCTACAGGAAAAACAACATTCGTCAGAAAATTAAAAGAATATTTAAGCAAAGAAGGATTTACAGTTTATATAATAGAAGAATTGGCAAGACGAGGCAGAAAAAGTTCATTAAAAGAGTTTCATGTTCAAAAAATGATAATTGAGGAACAGATAAGAAAGGAACGTGAGATAAAAGAGAAGATAAAGTCTGATTATCTAATCAAAGGTGGCCAGTATGTGCTTATAACCGATAGGACTACAATAGATAATTTTGTATATCTTGAGTTATATGGGCATAAAGAGAAGATAATAAATAAAAATCTTATGGAAACGATAGAAGAGAATAACCGATCTTACGATATAATTGTATATATTCCTATACAAACGAAAGCATCATCCGATGGGTTCAGAGATGTTAACGAGTTGTTCAGATTCATGATAGACGAGGAGATAAAAGAAAGGTTGGAAAACCTTAAGATTAATCATAATATAAAAGTGTTGAATAACGATGAGAGTATATTTGCAAAGATTATTGAGGTGCTGATAGATAGAGAAAATTTTAACACAGAATTCAAAGAATGGAGAGATCAATAAAATGAACGATAAGACAACAAAAATTTTATTGGACGAGGAAGATATACCTAAAGAGTGGTATAACATCCAGGCAGACTTACCTACGCCGTTAGATCCGCCTTTAAACCCTGCTACGTTAAAACCATTAAAATCAGACGATCTTAAGGCGATATTCCCTATGGGACTCATAAGACAGGAGATGAGCACGGAGAGATGGATCACTATACCTGAGGATGTGAGAGATATTTATAGAATATGGAGACCTACTCCTCTTTATCGTGCCCGACGATTGGAAAAATATCTAAAAACCCCTGCAAAAATATATTACAAATGGGAGGGCGTATCTCCGCCGGGCAGCCATAAATCTAATACATCGGTTCCTCAGACGTACTATAATCTTGAAGAGGGTATTGAGGTGATAACTACCGAGACTGGTGCGGGACAATGGGGATCCGCGTTAGCATTCGGTACGAAGTTATTCGGTATCAAATGCAGAGTTTATATGGTTCGTGCTAGTTACGAACAGAAACCGTATCGTAAAAGTATGATGCAAGTATGGGGTGCAGAATGCCTATCCAGTCCAACCGATAGAACAAAATCCGGACGAGCTATATTGGAAAAAGATCCAAACACACCAGGAAGTCTTGGAATTGCAATATCAGAGGCTGTAGAAGATGCATTATCTGATGATAATACACATTATGCCTTGGGTTCCGTTCTTAACCATGTCTGTCTTCATCAGACGATCATAGGACTAGAAGCAAAAAGGCAGTTTGAACAGATCGATGAGTATCCTGATGTAATCTTTGGATGTGTGGGCGGAGGGTCGAATTTTTCAGGTACCGTATTCCCTTTTTTATACGATAAGATAAAAGGCAAAAAACCCGATTTAAGAGTGGTAGCATGTGAATCGATGGCTTGTCCTAAACTCAAAAGTGGACTTTATACTTACGATTTCGGTGATCAAGCAGGGTTAACACCTCTATTGAAGATGTTTACTCTAGGTCATGACTTTGTACCACCACCAATCCATGCTGGTGGATTAAGATATCATGGTAACGCCCCGCTGCTATGTAATCTCTACAACGATAAGCTGATCGATGCCGTTGCGTACTATCAGACGGAGGTATTCAATGCGGCAATAACGTTTGCAAACACAGAGGGGTTCATTGTGGCTCCAGAATCTGCTCATGCTATAAAAGCGGTAATAGATGAGGCATTGAGATGCAAAAAAGATAATACACCAAAGACGATACTGTTTAATAACTCAGGTCACGGATATTTTGATTTATCGTCGTATGAAGCATACTTTGATGGGAGATTGGTAGATTACGAATATCCTGCTGAACTGGTAAAACAGTCTTTGGAACGCCTACCTAAGATCTGATCAAAATTTTAAAACTCTTAATTTTTTAATTTATGATTATAAAAAGATATTATGAATATCGGCTTTCTGGTAAACCCTATCGCGGGTATGGGTGGTAGTCTTGGACTAAAAGGAACTGACGATGATGCATTGGATAGAGCAATCGCTATGGGCGGGATATATATAGCCGAGAGAAGAGCTGGTATTGCTTTACAGCGTTTAAGCGATAAAAAAAAGACAAAAGAGGGGATATCTTTTAAATTTTTTACATGTTCTGACGTAATGGGAGAGAATATTCTTAAAAAGGTTGGATTTGATTATAAGGTTGTTTATACGGTTAAAAGCGAAAAAACTACCTATAAAGATACATGTGAGGCATGCCGACGTTTTATGGACAAAAAAGTAGATATCATACTCTTCTGTGGAGGGGACGGCACAGCAAAAGACGTTTATAGTGTAACTAAAAAAGATTTGCCTATATTGGGGATACCATCTGGAGTCAAGATGTACTCATCCGTTTTTGCTATAGATCCTACAGTAGCAGGCGATCTGTTGAGCGAGTTTTGTCGTAAGGATAATGA
The DNA here is from genome assembly GCA_004212075.1 of Candidatus Methanoliparum thermophilum. Classification (GTDB taxonomy): domain Archaea; phylum Halobacteriota; class Methanoliparia; order Methanoliparales; family Methanoliparaceae; genus Methanoliparum; species Methanoliparum thermophilum. The sequence continues at coordinate 274,091 of RXIF01000004.1, read as the reverse complement.
TATAGTATTAAGAGATGCAGAGATTGTAGATATAGACGAAGAAGAATATAGAACGAGGGGAGATATAAGCATCGATATCATAGGATATGCAACGACCATATATAAACCCTTTTTTGTGCAAGACCGAAAGACCATCTTTTATGGCAATAATGAAGAGAGGTGCAGGAGAGATATAGCGAAATTTATCTCAGAGGTTATGCTGGATGGCATATTATACATAATAGGACCTGGAAACACCACAAAATCTGTTACTGATGAATTAAACATAAAAAAAACTATGTTGGGCGTCGATATAATAAAAGATGGAAGATTAGTAGGAAAAGACGTTAACGAGAGGGAAATATTGGATATTTTAGAAAAACAGGAAAGATTAAATTTGAGTGGTATAGCAAAGATAATTGTAAGTCCGATAGGCACCCAGGGGTTTATATTCGGAAGAGGAAATCAGCAGATTAGTTCAAAAGTGATAAGAAAAGTTGGTATAGATAATATAATAGTAATAGCCACGCCGCAAAAGCTGAGAGAGACTCCTTATCTATTCGTCGACACCGGAGATACGGATCTAGATAAAGAATTGGCAGGTTACATAAGTGTTATAAGCGGGTATAGAATGGCAGAGCGTAAAAGAGTAGTATCACCCAGGTTATTGTAATCCGTTATTGAATTATGCTTATCAAGAATAACGTTATCAGAAAACCCAAGATGACGCCTCCGTTTAAGAAAGGCAACCCTGCTTTGGGCTTTGAATTATTTATATCTCTTAAAAGAAAGAAAAGTCCAATAACTCCCCCAATTATAGCACCTATCGATGGAAGCAGTCCTACGTAGACGTTCGAAGATACAATAAGAATTGTAGGTATGATCAGGTCACCCAAACCTATTATAAGAGCTTTTCTATCTTTTTTTGCATTTTTATTCCTGTTTTCCTTTAATTTATAATCCGCCATTGAAAAATTCTTATCTTTCGGTATAACCAATAACAACGGCAGGTTATAATCTATCAGATCGTCTGCCAATGTTATCATATGCTTGGTCTTGTATACAGATATATAATCGTATATTGCTAACAATAAGAGCAAGACTATAGATACGATAGGTATGAGAGATATGCCGAAGAGTGTTCCTATAGTTACCGCCAATATTATACCAACAAAATCTATAATATACCATCTCTTAAATTTAAAAAGAATAACTGTCAAGAAAATTGCTATCATTATCGAGATCGCATGTAAAAAAATAGATACGGTAGATTTTGCTATAAATCCAAGTAAGAAAGCGTCAATAGCGATATAAAGAGTTAGAAAGATTGAAAAGATCAACAATGCATAAATAACTCTCTTCATATTATACTTTGATAGCAAGAGTATTATTACGGTTGCAAATACTATTATAATTACAAAGTATATGGCGTTTAATAACGATGTTGGGTCTTCAAATGTTTTAATATGATGATAAGGTGCCATACACAAAGATAGGACCTGTATCAGCAAGAAGATACATATTATAGCTATAATTGAGCGGTAATTATCCAATAATTGCACATCCTTTTTAATACAACGTTTATAATAGCCATTTATAATATTTATGAGTGAGGAATACAAAAACCAATCACATGATCAAGTAATTTCCGCCAGCAATTTACCATCTTTAAATAATCTCACCTTTTTATCAGTCTCTGAAAGTACAATTGCGATAGCATTAGTATTTTTTGTCATTGATGCAGCAGAGATATGTCTCGCTCCCAATCCTTTGGGTATATCTATCCCTTGGGTAGGCACATCAAGATATCTAGATACTCCAACAATCCGTCCATCATTGTTTATGACAAATGCACCATCTAATTTAGCAAGAGCTTTTATTACATCTCTGGCATTCTCATCCATGATACTGGCATAATTATTCTCGAACGGATAGTATGAGATACTTCTTGATAGCTCCATAACTTTTTCGGAATCACCTATCATGAAGATGGCACCTATAGATTTATCATCAACTCCTTCGTATCCAAATTCTATAGCCAAGTCTATGATATAACTCAAGACTTCCGTATTTACACAATCAAATTTTAAGAGATTATATATCTTGCTATTAATATCGTTGGAGCTATTAATAAATATCGTATCAAATTTGTCTGAATTAATCTTAAAAACGCATAAAATGGTCTTATCTTTATCTAAAATATGATCATCACATCCTAATAAAATTGCAAGATTTATTACCTCAGTTATATTATTTACTCTAAACGGTAATTTTATTACAGGAGAGGTGATATTATTTATATCTTTATCGATACAGACTATCTTTCCAGGAATATCGAGACTATCAATATATTTTAAATCTTCTTTATTCTCAGCAAAGAATATGATATTATCTACAATCCCGGCTCTTGATACCGTTTCCAATATTCTTTTCAATACCATTCTATCATAAACAACCTACTTCATATCCCTTTTTGATTATTCTTGCATAATACATATTTAACCATCTTTATAGCACAGAGATCACCGCACATAGAACAAGCATCACTCTTAGATCTTCTTTTATTCTTGATCAACTCAGCTTTATCTCTATCGATTGAAAGATCAAACTGTCTCTTCCAATCCAGGTTCTCCCGTGCTTCAGCCATCTCTCTATCCCATAGTCTTGCTCTATCCTTAACACCGTCTTTGACAGTATCTGCTATATGAGCCGCGATCTTGGCCACTATCGTCCCTTCTTTGATGTCATCTATAGAAGGCAACGCAAGATGCTCGGAGGGCGTAACCATACATAGAAAATCCGCACCAAAAAAACCTGCCAGGCTCCCACCGACAGCACCGACGATATGATCGTAACCAGGAGCTATATCCGTTGGTAATGGGCCTAATAGATATAAAGGAGCGTTATTTGTCAATTTTTTGATAGTCCTAACGTTTATATCGATCTCATCAAGAGGAACATGTCCTGGACCCTCCACTATCGTCTGGACACCATACTCTCTTGCCTTCTTTACAAGCTCGCCAAGGGTTATGTATTCTGAAAAAGTTGGTCTATCTGTCGAATCTTCTATGCATCCAGACCTCATCCCATCACCCAAACTCAGTATCAAATCGTATTCTCTTGCAATCTCACAAAGGTAGTCGAACTCTTTATATAGAGGATTTTCTTCGTCGTTGTGCACCATCCATGCTATCGTGAACGCCCCACCTCTACTGACAACGCCCAATATTCTCTTTCCATTTATCAATCGTTCTACAGAGTTTTTGTTTATTCCAACATGGACTGTTATAAAATCAACACCATCCTTGGCATGCTTCCTGATCGTATTAAAGAGATCATCGGAAGACATCTCCACAACGGCTTTTCCTTTGTTATCCAATCCTGCTTGATATATAGGAACTGTGCCTATAGGCATGGCTAATTCTTTTATTATAGTTCTTCTTATTAGATCGAGATCCCCACCTGTAGAAAGATCCATTATCGAATCTGCACCATATTTTAGCGCAGTTCGAGCTTTTTCTATCTCATAATGTAAATCGACAAAATCTCTGGAGGTGCCAATGTTGGCATTTATCTTAGTACTCAACAGTTCTCCTATTCCGATAGGCATTATATCGTGATTAAAATTTTTTGTAATAACTGCTCTACCATTTGCAATCAGATAGAGTAATCTCTTCTCATCGATCTTTTCGGCTTCTGCAACAATTCTAATAGGATCGATGATCTCTCCTTTTTTAGCATGATCCAATATTGTCTCTACCATAATACTCTTTGTTATTATACTTATAAACATATAAATTTATAAACATATAAATATATTTATATAAAATATCAAGTTACTTATTGACTCTACAATATGTTTTGAATTATCTTAAATATCTCGAGAACTCTGATCTATTTTTTATTTTTTTCGAAAAAATCTTTTAAGAAATTCAAGAGCTTGTGCGTATCTTTTAAAAATATACCTCCATTTTCCCTTAAACGTTTAAAAATTTCTGTAGCCTCTCCATTTGTAAAATCTCGCTCTTCTATCGGTGTTTCATCAATAATTAAAACCTCTTTTTTATTCTCTATTGCATATATAGCAGAATATAGATTTTTTATATTTCCAAATCCAATTGGCATATCTGTCATTATCACAATATCTGATCTTTTGATCATATTCAAATTTTCCTTAAATTTTTCATCACTGATCGGAGAGAATGGCAACTCACTTACAACATCGATATCAAAGGATTTAGCAACTTCAAAATCTGTATCAAACTTGTGTATGACACCTGCAGTAACCTCATATTTCTCATTCAAAGAATGCATCAAGGTGCTACCGCTACCTCCTCCGCAGATTATATGTATCTTTAAAAGACCTTTTTCTTTTATCTTTCTCTTTTTTTCCTTTCTTGGAATCACAAGGGATAGCGAATTTGTCAAAGGATCTTTTTTTACCGACGCTTGGACACAAAATGCTTCTCTTATGTTCTCTGATGTTAATACTTCATCTGGCACTCCAAATGAGAATATATTCCCATCTTTCAGGAGCATTACTTCATCGCAGTATATGTAAGCCATGCTTAGGTCATGAATTACAGCTATCACGATCATCCTATCTTCTTTTGTCAGTCTCTTCATCAATTCCATTATTTCTATCTGATTTTTAATATCCAGATGAGATGTAGGCTCATCCATCAACAAGACCTTTGGTTCTTGCGCCAGTGCCCTCGCTATGACTACCTTCTGTAATTCTCCGCCGCTCAATTCATCTATCCGCCTTTCTGCAAGTTCTAAGCAATTTGTCAACTTCATACACTTTTTTGCTATATCAAAGTCTTTTGAACCTTCATTTTCAAATCTTTTCAGATGTGGTGTTCGTCCCATTAAGACGATCTCCATTGCAGTAAAAGGAAAACTTATTGAAGTTTCTTGAGGCACAACTGCCATCTTTCTTGCAATCTCATCTCTTCTCATCTTTGAAATATCAGATTCATCCAAGAGAACTGTTCCAACTCTTGGCTTTAAGATCCTACTAATTACTTTAAGCAAAGTTGTCTTGCCAGATCCGTTTGGACCAATTATCCCTAGTAATTTCCCCTCTTTTGTTGAAAAATTTATCTTTTCTAAGATTTTTACATCTCCATAATACACGTCGATCTCTTTTACGTTTAACATATCTTCTTACCTCGGTTCTTAATACGAACTCTTTCTTGAACGTAACAGATAGATAAAGAATGGTGTACCGAATAATGCTGTAACAACTCCAACAGGAATCTCTCCCATTGTTCTAGCTATAGTATCGGCAATAAGCAAAATAGTCCCGCCAGTAAATGCAGATGTTGGTAGGAGTATCCTGTGGTCTGGACCGACTACTATTCGCATAATATGAGGAACAATCAGACCAACAAACCCGATAATACCGCTCATAGAGACAGCAGTAGCGGTAATGATCGAAGATATGATCAATAAGATCTTTTTTAGCGTTTCAACATCAATTCCAAGAGTTTCTGCAGACTCTTCTCCAAGAAGCATCACGTTCATATCTCTGGAGAATATATATAATGCCAGCATACCGATGAAGATAGGGAGTATTATAATTTTAACCTGATTCCAATTTGCGTTCCATAACCCGCCCATAATCCAGAAAACGATTTGGTTCAGATTTTCTCCAGATTTAAACATCATAAAAGAGGTGATTGCAGAGAGAAAATAACCGACCGCTATACCTGAAAGTAATAATGTATTAACAGGAATCTTTCCTCCAACCTTTGCAAGATTATAAACGACAAAAGCTGTTGATATTGCACAAATAACTGCCATTAACGGAACTAACGTATAAGAAAATTGCATAGCAAGAACAGCCCCAAATGCAGCACCAGAAGATATTCCGATAATGTAAGGATCGCCCATAGGATTTTTAAATAAAGCTTGCATTGTTGTTCCTGAAACAGATAATGCCATACCGATTAAAACACCTAAAAAAACTCTTGGTAATCTGATTTGTAAAATTATTACTTCTTCGGCTGACAAAGATACATGATTGTGATTTATAATTATCTTTGCAATTGTTTTCAAAGGTATATCTGCCGATCCAACAGCGATTGAAATGAGAATAGAAGCTGTTAACGTAAATACCAAGGCAATCAGGATTAATAATAACCTGCGTTTCATTGGGCATTTTCGGAATAGATCTCAGGATGAATAAATTTTGCAACATCTTCAAGTGCATCGACGATTCTCGGACCAGATCTATCTATTATGTCTGCATCGATCAGATAAACCCGATTATTCTTCACCGCATCTATACTTTTCAACCTCTCCTCTTCAAGTATGTAATTGTATGCAACATCTTCTTCTCCCCCCATTCCTGCACCGCTACTGACGATTATCACTTCTGGGTTCTTTGTTATCAACTCCTCTAAGCTCACCGTATGCCAACCTTTTTTATCTGAGAAAACATTTTCTCCGCCAGCTTTTTCAAGTATATCTTCTTGAAGAGATTCTGCCCCTGCAACATATATAGGTTCATGCCAACAGATATGTGTCACCCTTACCTTCTTTGCATCTCTCGTTCTATCCGTTATTTCTTTTATTTTATTTTCCATCTCTTCGTATAGAGATAATGCCTCTTTTTCCTTTCCGGTTATCTTTCCAACGTATTTTATCTCTTTTAATGTATCCTCAATACATGTTTCAGGTTTAGAACTTACAACAGCAACATTTAGCCCTAATTCTTTCAATCTTTTAACAACTTCCTCTCCATTCCCATAGGCAGCTAAAACAAGATCCGGCTTTAATAAGACAACCTTCTCAATATCAACGGTGCTATAACCACCGATCTTCTCCTTTCTCTTTGCTTCTTCTGGGTAATTACAATAATCGGTTACGCCTACTACTTTTTCTCCAAGCCCAAGAGCAAAGAGTATCTCAGTATTAGACGGTGCAAGAGAGACTATCTTTTCAATTTCGACATTCTTTTCTTCTGCGCAGCTCGGGTAATTTAATATAGATAAGACCAAGAGAAGAAATACGATCGTTGATGTTACTGCTCTCTTCACCATATTTAAGTTTTTTAAATTTTATTGTAAAAATAAAAATAATAAAAAAAATAATCCTTATTCCATTTTGTTATTCTTTATTTATAAACGCTCTATAATCGTTGTAGCTCCTTGACCGCCACCACCACAAAGGGTTGCACAACCGTAAGTAGCATTTTTCTCTTTTAAAATACGTGCCAACGTTCCTATTAATCTTGGCCCTGATGCAGCAAGAGGATGACCTATCGCAGTAGCCCCACCTTTTATATTTACTTTATCCGGATCTAAACCCAATTTTTTTATAGCATATAGAGCAACGATACAGAAAGCTTCGTTAATCTCCCAATAATCGATATCATCGGCTTTAATCCCAGCATATTTAAGAGCCATCTCTGTCGCAGGAACAGGACCTTTACCCATAACGCTCGGATCTACACCAGCCCAACCCAGTGAGACGATCCTTGCTAATGGTTCAAATCCGTACTCTTTAGCTTTTTCTTCAGACATTAAGATCATATATGCAGCGCCTGCGTTCAATGGAGAAGAGTTACCAGCAGTTATAACTCCATCAGGTTTAAAAGCCGGTGGTAATGCAGAAGTCTCCTCATATGTAGCTCCTCTCCTTATAGATTGATCTTCATCTATCACTTTCTTGCTACCATCATCGAGTGTTACTTCAATAGGCAAGATTTCTCCTTTAAAATAACCCTCGTCCAACGCTTTTTCAGCCAAATTATGAGCTCTTACTCCCCATCTATCCATGTCTTCTTTTGTGATATTCAATCCTTCTTTATTAGCCTCTTCGAATAGTTTTTCTGCGGTTAATCCCATGCTCATCGTTGTCATCATATCGTATTTATCAAAATAAGGTTCGCCCATCAAGGTAGGGGATAGACCCATATGCGGGTTAAATTCTGGTTGCATCGGTAGATGAGTCATATGCTCGATACCACCTGCAATACATACATCTGAGAATCCTAATTCTATCTCCATTGCTCCTTTATGCATAGCAGACATACCACTGCAGCATACACGATCTATACCTTCCGCAGGAACGTTCATAGGAAGTTCTGCCAACATAGGAACTACTCTTCCGCCCAACAACATTTGTTCCGCCTGCTGCATAGTACAACCAGTCAATACATCATTTATCTCTTCAGGATTTATTCCTTTTCTCTTGATCATCTCCTTTATCAGCAAAGCCGCTACATCCGTCATATATAAATTGTTAAAGACATCTTTCTCTGGTTTGTTAGGTCTAGATCTCGAAAAAGGAGACCTTAAATAATCTACTATAACAATCTTATTCAATTTTGGCATTTTTTTCACCTTTTTATTTTTTCACTTTTTTATATTCTTCCTATTAACTCTCTTCCAATCGTATACTTCTCTATTTCTTTTGTACCTTCGTAAATCTCTTGAATCTTTGCATTTCTGTACCACCTCTCGACGTCATACTCTGCCATGTATCCATAACCGCCATGAATCTGTATAGCCTCGTCACATACATAGACGCCCACTTTCGCAGCGTACCATTTAGCCATCGAAGAAAGTGTAGGATCTGCCTGATCGTGATCTATAAGCCAAGCAGCTTTATAAACGAGATTTCTAGCCGCCTCTATATATGTTGCCATCTCTGCAAACTTGAACATCGTCACTTCGAATTTTGCTATAGGTATCCCAAACGCTTTCCTCTCTCTTGCATAAGCCAGTGCTTTATCGAACGCACCTTGTGCCATACCTACGGACATCGCACCAACACCAACCCTTGTAGTATCGAAGAACATCATAGCTTGCATGAACCCCATACCTTCGTTTCCTACAAGGTTTGATTGTGGCACTCTACAGTTATCAAAGGCAATCTCACATGTACTGGTGGAGTTAATTCCCATCTTTTTACCAAGATCAGAGATAGTCACTCCTTCCCTTGTCTGTAAGTCATCTATCCAGACAACACTCATATTGGAAAACTTTGGAGCATCCGGATCGGTAACGGCACATAAAGCTCCACCGTTTGCAACACCACCGTTCGTTATAAACGTCTTTGTTCCATTGATTACAAAATCATCCCCATCTCTTAATGCCGTTGTTTTATAACTGGCAGCATCACTCCCTGCATCCGGTTCTGTATACATGCCGCATGATATATATTCACCTGCTGCTATCTTTGGAAGGTACTTCTCTTTCTGTTCTTCAGAACCAAACAAAAGTATCTGTTCCGATCCAAAAGTGGCAGCCAATATAGGTAGAGAAAGAGTAGAATCTACCTTTGCAAACTCTTCAGAAACCAAACAGGTCTCCAATATACCAAGTCCTTGACCACCGTATTCTTCAGGAAACGCCATTCCGATAAATCCTTCTTTTGCGGCTTTTTTTACCAAATCGATTGGATAGATGTGTTCTTCTTCACATTTTCTCGCAAATTCTATATCAAATTCACCCTCTGCGAATTCTTTAGCAGCATTTTTAATATCCTCTTGTTCTTCTGTCAATCCAAAATCCAATTTTCTCACCCGTTCTAAAAAATAAAGACTCGTTAATGAAAGTTTGTTTTATATTCCCTTAAAGTCTGGTGGTCGCTTCTCCATACGTGCCATCATACCTTCCTGCATATCCTCCGTAGGATACATTAGTCCAGCACCGAAAGATTCCATCTCTAATCCGATATCCATCGGAACTTCTCCGCCTTTATTTACCAATCTCTTCGCAATTGCCATAGAAAGAGGTGCGCACATCTTTGCCATATTCTTTGCAAAATTCATAACTTCTTCATCAAATTTTTCATCATCGTAGACTCTATTTACCAAGCCAAACTTTGCTGCCTCTTCGGCAGTTATTCTCTCGCCTGTAAGAACCATCTCCATTGCTTTCGATATGCCGACCAACTTCACCGTCCTCTGTGTTCCACCCCAACCGGGAATTATACCTAAAGTAACCTCCGGAAAACCGAGCTGAACTTTCTTCTTTGCAAGCCTTAGATCACATGCCATAGCAAGTTCAAGCCCTCCACCAAGAGCATAACCGTTTATAGCAGCTATGACTGGTTTTGGCATCTCGCTAATCCGTCTATATATCCTTTCGCCTTTCCTATTGAACTCAAGAAACTCAAAATGATTTGTAGGTATAGTTCCACCAGCAACATCGGCACCCGCAGAAAACGCTTTTTCACCGCCCCCGGTTATAACGACCACTCGTGTATCAGTATCATTCCAAAGCATATCTATTACTCTGTTCAACTCATTTAAGACTCCATCATGAACTGCATTAACAGGTGGACGATCAAAGATTACTTTTGTCACCTTAGATTCGCTATCTTTTTCTATTTTAAAAAATTCAAGATCTTCTGCCATATAATTCCTCCTTATTTATCTTCTACGGCTTTCTAATAATTCTTTAAGTTTACCCTCTTTAATCGTCTTGGTAGGTTCGAATATCTTCTTATTATACTTCTTTGCCAGACTCTCCAACAAACCTTTTAAATCTTCGAACATGCCAAGCATATCAAACGGTCCCATCGGCATGTTCAATCCTAATTTAACTGCAGTATCTATATCATCTGGGTTTTTAACGACATCTTGTTCAAGAAGTTTTACTGCTTCGTTTATCTGAACTGCAACAGGTTCCATCGGATCAAACTTTTCTGCTGCCTCAGCAGATTTAGATTCGTCTATCTTTGGCCTTCCTTGTGACCAGTCATATATTCCTTTTCCAGTCTTCATTCCAAGTTGGCCTTTACTGATTAGATCTGATATAACTTTTGAAGGTTCATAATCGGATGAAAGTGTCTCTGCACAGTATTTTAGCGTCTCGCAAGATATATCCAAACCTACATAGTCCATTAGAAGATATGCACCCATAGGTTGTCCTACAGACATCAAAAGTGCATCTACTGCCTCTGGAGATACATCTCCTTTATCTAATAGCGCACCAAGAAGCGCATTAGCAGGAGCTGAAATTCTGTTTACAATGAATCCCGTAACATCTTTTTCTACACGTATCGGAACCTTTCCAAGCTTTTTAGATAGATCGTATGTAACCTGCATCGTCTCTTCGCTCGTCTTTTCTCCTTTTATTACCTCGATGAGTTGCATCCTGGTTGGGGGATTGAACCAATGCATGCCCACTACTTTATCCGGTCTGTTAGTTGCCTTAGCAATCTCTGTAATACTCATCATCGATGTATTAGATGCCAAGATTGCATGTTCCGGAGCATATTTATCTAAATCTCCGAATACTTCTTTTTTAATCTTCATAATCTCCGGGACTGCTTCTATAGAAAAATCGATATCAGATGCAGCATCTTTCATATCTACGGCAGTAGTTAATTGCTCGTTCATCATTTTAGCTACCTCTTCCTCAGTTAATTTTCCTTTAGAGACATAAAATTTATCAAATTCTTCTTGCATTGCTTTAACGCCTTTATCAACAAACTCCTGCTTTATATCTCTTAATACAACATTGTAACCAGCCATTAAAGCTACCATCGCTATACCATGACCCATTGCGCCTGCACCCAATACAGCTATCTTTTTTATATCATCTACATTCATTATACTTTACCTCCTTAATCTTATTGGAAAGAGATAGATATATATAAAATTTGTCTTAATAGTAAGATAAAGTAATCATTAATAATAAGGATAAATATATATAGCATTATTATATTACAGTATCGTAAAATAAAAGGAGGGATAAAAGATGCCATTATTGGAAAATTTGATGGAAATACTTAACTTGATCCTTAGTATAACTACAGGTAGTACCGAACTAAATACCTGTACTATTTAATCAGAAAAACAGAGTTTTAATCTCAAGTTTATAAAACTACAATTATTTTATAATTTTTATATTAAATCTTCACCAAAGTTATAATTAAATATAGAATTTTATATATATAGAATTTTATATATTAAGAATGTGAATGATATATTTAAAGCAGTTATAGGAGGAATAGCATTATTTACGAGGTTTCCTGTCAAGACCGATAAAGAGGGGTTTCACGCATTGGCAGAGAATATCTTCGTCTTTCCTTTAATAGGTGTTTTAATAGGGTTTTTAGTAGGGATGTTCTCTACGTTTATTTCACAGATAACCCTATTGGAAGGGATATATCCACTTGCTGTTATATTTTTTTTGTATATACTAACCGGTTTAATTCATATAGATGGTTTGGCCGACCTATTCGATGGATTGATGGCACATGGTAATATTGATGCTATGAAAGATACAAACATTGGGATTGGTGCACTCTTTTCTCTTATTTTTTACCTTTTAGCGTTATATGTTTCTATTGAAAATATAATTGGGCTTAATTTAGTTGTTATATTCATTTTTGCCGAGATTTTAGCTAAAATCTCTATGGTAAATCTAGCGTCTCTCGGAAGAAGTATTCATGAAGGAATGGGATCGTTATTTATAGACAGGATATCATACAGGGATATTTTCTTATCATACCTCTTCATTCTACCTTTTTTATACCTATGGGGTGTAAAAACATTAATTTATATCGCTCCTGTTATCTTAGCCGATTTGGTAATATTGCTGATATGTAACAAGAATTTTGGTGGGATAAACGGAGATGTGCTCGGTGCAGGAAACGAGATTGGAAGATTGTTGGTACTGATGGTGATAGGATGCATACCATTTTGATGGCAGGTGGAAAAGGAAGACGTTTCTTAGTAGATATAGAAAAACCTTTTTTAAATATATCTGGAAGACCGATAATAGAGATTATTTTAGACTCATTGATCGATCTTAGTCTTGATAATACTATTGATAAAATAATCGTATGTACCACGACGTATACACCGATTACCGAGAGATTTGTTCTAAGACTGGCGTCTAAAAGAGAAGATTTATCTATCATAAGGACCAGTGGGAAAGGATACATTGAAGATTTACAAGAATGTATAAATTATCTATCTTTAAGAGAGCCTTTTTTGTATATGTCTGCAGATATTCCATTGTTTGATTCAGAAATATTAAGGTACATAATTTCTATATATAAAAAAGTAGAGAAGGATGCACTTGCTGTCTTTATGCAAAAAGAAGTATACGATAAATATAAAATAAAAACAGATTTAATTCTTGAGTATAATAACGAGAATATAGTTCCAACAGGTATCAATATCATAGATGGGTCGTATATAGATGAAGAACAGGAAGAGTACAAACTTATATTAGGTTTAAAAGATATCAGAAAGGTACCTACTCTTGCATACCTTGCATTCAATATCAATTATGTTGAAAATTATATAAAGTTTATAAAATTATATAAGCAAAATTCTTGTAAAATGGGGAAATTAACAAAATGATTGCCGTAGTTGGATTTAAAAAGGATTATGAGAAGCTTCATATGATTGCCAATATTATGAAGGATAGTACCGTCTTATTCTGGTCAAAAAACTTGTTTAAAGAGATATGGGGATGTAAAGGGATCGTTGCTCTTATGCCGACAGGAATCATTATCAGAGAGATCGCTCCTCTCCTCAAAAATAAATGGACGGATACACCTGTAATCGCTGTAGATAAAACGATGACTTATGCTATACCGTTAATAGGTGGACACCATGGTGCGAACGATATAGCATATATATTATCGAAATCTGGTTTAATTCCTGTAATTACTACTTCTATGGAATATTCTGAAGGATTAAGCATAGGAATAGGATGCGATCGAGGAGTTAATAAAGAGGAGATATTGAACGCATTAAAAAAAGCATTGGATGATATCAACGCAGATTTAAAAGATATTCGAGTGATTGTTACTACAGATCTTAAAAAAAATGAAGAAGGATTGATCGATGCTGTAGATGAGATTAAAAAACCTTTAATCTTTTTAGAGAAAAACAAGATAGAAAAGATGAATGTAAAAGAGAGTAAAGCAAGATTGATAGGATTAAAAAGTGTGGCGGATGCATCTGCATTGTATTTTGGTAAAGAGCTGATCTATCCTAAAAAAGTTTATGGGAGGGTAACGATTGCAATCGCAAGATAAAAAAGGGAAGTTATACATAATCGGGATTGGTCCAGGGGATCAAGAACTATTAACTTTAAAGGCATTAAAAGCACTGAAAGAGTCTGAATATATTATAGGACATAACCGATATATAAAACTCATAGAAGGCATCGAGACGGATGCAAAAAAGATATCCAAAGGTATGGGTAAAGAGATAGAAAGAACAAATATGGCGTTTGAGTTGGCAAAGAATAATACAGTATCTCTGATCAGCGGAGGAGATCCTGCTATCTATGGATTATTAGGTCTTGTGATAGAATTGATAATGAAAAATAATAATGACATCGACTATGAGGTTATTCCTGGAATCTCCGCGTTTAGTGTTGCTAATATAAGATTAGGTTGTCCCATATCAAACGATTTTGCAGTAATCAGTCTGAGCGATCTATTGATCCCGTGGGAGGTTATCAAAAAGAGAATTAAACATGCCGTATCGGGTGATTTTGTAATATCTATATATAACCCTTCAAGCAGAGGAAGAGTTAACAGATTAAAAGAAGCAATAGATGTATTGAAAGAGTATAGACTAGATTGTTGGGTTGGAATAGTAAAAAATGCTACTAGAAGCAACGAAGAACATATAATATGTAGATGTCGAGATTTAGATAAGTATATCGATTTTGTAGATATGAGTACTATCCTGATCGTGGGAAATTCTGAGACGAAGTATAATGATATGTTGATAACACCCAGAGGGTATAAACTATGAGAGATATGGGAGATTATACGAGAGGGGCAAAAGAGATAGCCGATAGAAGTTACAAGATTGTAAGCCAAAAAATCACGGGCGATCTTCCTGAAGATAGAATAATTAAGAGAGCAGTTATAGCAACAGGAGATTTTAGCATAAAAGATCTGATAGTTTTTAAGAATAATCCGATAAATGCAGGAAAAGATGCTATTAAAAGAGGATATAAGGCTTACTGTGATGTGGAGATGATAAAAGCAGGCATCAATAGATATAAAGTAAAATGCGTCCTATCATCGGATTATTCTGAGGACGATAAAAATACAAGGACGGCTTCCGGATTTTACAAAAATAAAGACAGATTAGATGGCTCTATTATTATAATCGGAAACGCACCATCTGCAGCTATTGCAGTATCTGATATGGTAAAAGAGGGTATTATTAAACCAGTGTTGATAATTGCTACCCCTGTAGGATTTGTAAATGCTGCCGAATCGAAAGAATATATCAGAAGTCTGGATATACCATCTATCACGACGGTGGGAACTCGAGGCGGTAGTACTATGGCTGTGGCAATATTCAACGGTCTTATAGATCAGGCTATAGAAGATGAGAGACCCTATAGAACTATATGAGTATCCCACAGAGTGGATAGAAAAGATAACGGATAATGCATTGGAAGATATGATAACAAGTGGATTATACATAGTATGCCCCGATGGAAGATTGCTTAGAAGGGGATTGACGACAGGCACTACCGCATCTGCTGCTGTTAAAGCATTATTTAATAATTATACCAAAGTAACTGTTAAAACTCCTGTAAATATAGATGTAGACGTAAAAGTCAGACTGGTTGGCGAAAACATTGCTGTTGCAAAGAAATTTGCTGGTGATCACGCTTTTGATATTACTAACAATATAGATATCATCGCAAAAAAGATCGGCTATGATGGTAAGAAGATACTGAAAGGATACGGTATAGATACAATCAGCAGATCTGCAATGAGTCAATTACTGGATAATATGGATGATATAACTGTAGAGATAGAAATCCCTGATGGTATAAAAAAAGGTGCAGAGATAGGTAGAGCTGGTATATCTCTGCTTGGAACTACGGGTTTTGTAGAACCGTGGTGTAAAAGATTGATAGATATGAAATCGGAGTTGGTAAAAGATTATAAAAGAGTTGCGATAGTTACTGGTAGGAAAGGATGGAGATGGGCGTATGATAATACAGAATATCAGCCTATAGTATTTGGAATACATATCGATGAAGGGTTGAAGGCATGTACAGGTGAGATCAGTCTGGTAGGTATGCCATCTTTAATAGGCAGATGGGCTGGGATAGATTTTAAAACTAAAAAAGACGATAAAGAAAGGGAAGATGCGGTAAGACAAATCTATTTTAAGGCTAAAAAAATAGCAAAAAACCTAAATTCTGTGTATATTATATTTAAAGATCGGGTAATCAGTTATGGTTAAAGTAATAGGCGTAGGTGCAGCTCCTGGCTTATTAACAGATCAGGCTCTAAGAGAGATAGAGAGAGCTAAAACGGTATATGGTAGCAAACGGGCTATAGATATGGTAAAAAATCAAATAAAAGGCAAAAAAGTAGTCTTAACCAATTACGATGAGATAAAAAATAAAAAACTGACAGACGAAGATGTTATCTTATCCACAGGCGATCCTATGGTCTTAGGGTTGGGTTATCTAGGTGATAAGGTTGTTCCAGGAATATCGTCGGTACAATTAGTCTGTGCAAGATTAAAGATAGATATGTCTAATGTCTGTATAATAAACGGGCATTCCAAGGACGAATATTATGTAAAAAATGAGTTGGATAAAGTATTATCGATAAAACGGGTTGCAATAATTGTGGGACGACCTAAAATAGATATAGCAAAAATTTTGAGCGATGAAAGATACAGAGACCTCGATCTTGTCTTGTTAGAGAATATAGGTTATCCAACAGAGAAGATAATTTACGGAAATAAAAATAACATTCAAAAGATAACCTCTAATTTGGCAATACTTGTTGTAAAACAGAAAGATGAATGAAAAACAAATAAGGAGGATTTTAATAATGGATGAATATGATAAAGAGATAGAGAATTTAATAGAAGTAATAATCTTAAAAATGATAGAAGACGAAGGAATAATAGAAGAGAAAAAGCTGATAAAAAGAATAAAAGAACTAGTAATTGATGAAACAATAGAAGAAAATTAAAATTTAATAAGAGATGCAAAAAAAGAAAAACTTAAAAAAATTAGATTATAAACTTATTAAATCCTTAATCTGGTGGTAAAAATGCCAAAAATATTTTCAAGACATAATCGAAGATTTAAGGTTTGAAAACTGGAAATCACGCCCTTTGAGTCATACAAAAAGCGGATAAAAGGCTCACTTCGTTCGTCCAAATTACCTTCGGCAACTTCTTTTATCCGCAAACCGTTGTGCGAAATGCGTAGGAGAGTATAGAATATGTCAATTGTAATTGATAATCAAAGAGGAAAGAAAGTTGCGGAACTCCTCTATAATTCTTTCTCTACTATGGGTATTCATGGAAGAACTGATATGCCAGAAGATATAACGCCCAATAGTGTAGTAAGAGGCTCTCTTGATCATATACTTTTTATAACACTCACGGTTTCTATTGACTATCAAAGGGATGCCCTATCGTTATGGGAGAGTTCGAGAAAAACATTTGATAATCCAGAAACGAGGTATTTATTCGATCCAAAATTATTACATGAAACTCCATTCAGAAAAATTGTTGATGATATGCAAAAATATAAACTGTCAAAGAAACCTCAAAAAGATGCTAATATTTGGCGAACGGTTGGCGTTACTTTTTATACGAAGTGGGAAGGTGATCCACGTAACTTTCTTAAAAACTGCAACTGGGATTCGCCTCTTATTTTGGAGCGCCTAAGAAAAGATACTCACTTGTATAACGGAAGATTAGTACCAGATTATCCATACCTGCGTGGTTCTAAAATAGGGCCATTGTGGTTGAGGATGCTTAGGGACAATGTAGGCATAACACAATTAAGAAATTTAGAGAAGGTTCCTATCCCCGTGGATATCCACGTAGCAAGAGCAACATTAACTACTGGAGTTGTGAGAGGAAGTATAGAAATCAGATCGAATAAAATGTTTGAATATATAAGAAAAGCCTGGTTTGAAAGTGTAAAAGGGTTGAGCGTTAAGAACAGACCTATGATTGCTTTAGATGTGGATGAACCACTTTGGCATTTATCTAAGTATGGTTGTTCATACCGAAATAAGATAACAGGCTATTGTCCAGTCTCTAATAGATGTGAAGCAAGAGAATTTTGTATTAAAGGTAGGATTGAGATAGAAAATAGCATAGTGAAGTTGGAAACATGAAAACACTTTGTATAGTTCCATGCGGAAATAGGAAGATATGGGATAAGAACCTAAATGCGGGACTCACTAAAGCAGAATATGTGTATCCTATCTGCAAAATATAGTTTTCTATTCTCTAACGATATAGTTCCTGGCACTTACAATGTAAGTTTTAATGACCGAAAGACAAACCCAATAGCTATAAAGGAACTTTCAGCTCAAGTGAAGGAAAAGGAATAAATCCTCAAAAATATGCAGAAAAAGTCATAGAAGTTATTAAAGAGTGTAAAAAATCACTTGAAGTTGAGGGTATCAAATATATTAATTTGGAAGAAAGTTATGATGTTGGTCTTTTAAGGGAGGAAGTAGCAAGTTATGGCAAGTATGTACTAAAAGTACAGAAATCAATTTATGATGGAATAATTAAGGAATCAGATATAGAAGAAGAGTTTGCTAAGGCACTTGATAAAGACTCCCGGATAAAGTTATTTATAAAACTACCTGATTGGTATGCAATAGAAACACCTGCAGGGAACTACACACCTGATTGGGCGATTGTGATAGAAAAAGTTCAGGATGGTGTAACTTCCGAAAAAGTTTACTTTGTGGTTGAAACCAAAGGGACTAATAATATTTATGAATTGAAGCCTGAAGAAAAAATTAAGATAAGAAGTGCCAAAAAGAGATTTGAACTTATAAGAGATTCGAAATTTGTTGCTCCTGTTAAGGATTTTGATAGTTTTGAGAAGGAGTTGTAATGGAAATAGAACAGGCACAGAATAAGGGTTCGGAACTTCATATAACACAG
Organism: Candidatus Methanoliparum thermophilum; assembly: GCA_004212075.1. Lineage (GTDB taxonomy): Archaea > Halobacteriota > Methanoliparia > Methanoliparales > Methanoliparaceae > Methanoliparum > Methanoliparum thermophilum. The sequence goes on along the minus strand of RXIF01000004.1, from coordinate 255,202 downwards.
CATAAAAGATTCGCCCTTCGGAGGAACTTCTTTTACGCTGGAACCGTTATGCGAAAGTTTCATTAATAAGAAAGGAGATAATAATCAATATGAGAAAAGATTTAATCAAACAGATTCAAAGCTTAAGAAGTTCAAAATTGATAATCTACTTTACAGGAGACAGCCATCCTGTAGGCTTTTCTATAAAAAATAAGTGTGTAAGCAATATAAATAGAACTTAATCGGTTTTAATCGAATATAAACTCTATCGTCGTTATTGGATCTTCAGTTTTTTTGATCTTGGCATTTATATGCTTGTAAAAATCTTCTATATTATTTGGTAAAAGAACGGAAAACCATGGTCCTTTAGGCATGCTTGCAATTCCAACATCACCCTCTTCCATTTTTTTTGCTTTTACTACGACTTCTCCGTTATCATTATAAACCAGAATGTTTTCATCATCTTTAATATCATTCTTATTCATATCTTCTTCTGTTAACTCGATTATAGCCATCTTTTCGATATAAGAGTTATCAAACGGGCTATCTTGTTTAAAAACGTTTCTATCTTCATAAGATATAATTATAAGATCGTTATCACTCATAATCCCTCACCAATCCTGCTTAATATCTCATACTGTGATAAAAATTCCGAATCGATTACTTTTTCAGCTGTTTCTTCTTTTAGATCCATTCTATATGCATTACCCCCTGATTCTACCCCTGAAATAGACGATGGAATATTTATTCTGGATAGATAAGCTGTTAAATTACTATGTGGGCCTATATATATAGAATTAATATCCTTCAATTTTTTTGCAATTTTATGAGGAAGATACGATGCAATATCCGACTCTACAATCAGAATACTATCTATATCGTCGCCTTTCAAAAGATTGAATATGCTGTTATCTTTGGCATAGCTCTTATCTTCTAGATCTATGCTGTTTATATATCGAAACCGCTCAAACAAAAGTTTGTTAAATCCGATACAATCCATAACAGGCTGTAATTTGAAGCCGATATCATTTATCAAATCTATAAAATCGTTCATATATCCCATGGAATAATCTAAACCATCACCAACAAATACTACACCATATTTAGCCTTTTTTATAGACGTACCAACATTCATCAATAATTTTTTATCCCCAATCTTTGGTAGTTTTCCAGATAAAACGTCTTTAAATGCTTTAAATAACTCAAAATCACGACCCGGACTTACTTTGATAAATTTTTTAGTGATGTTAGCCGTCAAAGATTTTCTTGCATCTATAGCTATGGTGTATCTATCCTCTTCCCATCCTCTCTGCCGGTTCTTCCCTCTGGGATAATAAGAAAATTTGCTCATTAATCGCGGATGTGTACTCATCGGATCGCAACCCCAATAGATAGAGACGTCACAATTATCCCTCACATCGTCTAAAGTACAGGTATTTACACTACCATCCAAAAATCTATTTATGAGATACCCGCCATAAACAGATGAAAAATTATCTATGATCGAGCCAGTCTTTTCACCCAATTTGATCGATTCGTTCTGTGCTTCTAATACAGAATTCTCCAATCCAAATATGGCAGATTTTTTTGAATTCTTTAATATTTCTATCGTTTTGTTAATTGCGTCATCTATACTTGCCTCCTTTTTATTTATGGATGAAATTAACCTATTCTTATTAAAAGCGTCTATTCGTTTGAAACCTTTTAAACAGGCATTACCTACCGTAATTTTATTCTCTTCGTTTTTAAACTCCAAATCGTCACATAAACAGGAACAGCCTAAACAAATCATTTTAAATCACCTAACCCCCAGGAAACTCTATAGCCTTTGTAGGACAAGGCGTGATACAGGCGTTGCATAGAATTTTATGCTCTCCAAACCTTCTGCATCTTTCTATGTTTTGCGCTTTGACCTTACCGTTCTCTACCTTCAATATAACTTTATCTGATGATGCACCTTTGCCAATGGCACAACCTTTTGGATCTTCCGCCACATTTACAGGACAGGCAACAACACAGTTTCCACATCCAAAACAAAGATCTTCGTGTATTACAAGCCCTGTTTCGGTTACATCTGCTTCCATTATCGGCTTTAATATTTTTTCTAATTCTTTTCGTTCTTCCTTGTACTCTTCTTCGTATAAGGGAGTACATTTATCCAAAGTGGTCCCTTTATTTAAGAGTTTGAAAGCAAATGCCATGCATGTCTCCTCTCCACACTCCTTACAATTGGTCTGTGGTAGAAGCTTGTATATCTCCATCGGGCTTAATTTATTGTTTTTTGCCACGTAAGAGATATCATAAGTATTACGAATAAATGTTTCGTCTCTCAAATAAGCATATATGATATTGCCTCTTCTTCCATCAGAGTTAAATAGGGTAATTCTTTCTTGGTCATGGAATAGGATTGGTGATCGACGAATATCCTGTATTAGCCAAAAGAGATTTAATAATCCATTAAAGAGCAATATGACCAACCAAAACGAGCAATTAAAGATGTTGGGATGGTTGAGTTTGAAAATACGTATGTAATCACAGAAAATGGTGGAATAAGCCTAACTGGAAGATCTAAAGAGATTGTGGAGATTTAAGCTGATTATGTTATAAGCAATCAGATGAAAAGCTTCGGCGAGGAGGCAAACAAATGATCAGACGGCCATAAAGGAATACGCTATAAGTATGATCATCAAAACAAAGAATATCACGAAAGGAATCCACTGCCTCTTTCTTGCTGACTCATACTTCTGTTTACATTCTTCTGAACAAAAAACCTCTTCTGGTTCTACTGCTTTTCCACATACTATACAATGCTTGTGAGGTGTAACCTTTACCATAACTGATCCATCCTTTTTAATACTATTAATAACCTTCGATCTTATAGATACCATATAATACTTTTTATAGAATTATTCTTGCATAATTCAAAATATTAAAAATAATTCTTATTGATTTTTTATCTTTCTTTCAAGATCTTTTTTAAAGATAATCGTTCTGTAAGGGAACGGTATCTCTATACCTTCCTCATCAAATCTCTTTTTAACGGTCTCTCTTAACTTACATGAGGCATCCCAGGCATATCTTCTACTTGGTACCCAAAACGACGCTCTTAAGATTATTGAAAAATCTTTAAAGTCTATTAGCTTCACACTTACCTCGTCATTGAATACTATATTCTCATCCTTTCTCATTTCCTCCAAAATAATTGATCTTGCAAGATCTATATCTGAATCATAAGAGATACCAAAATCAACATACCAATATACAGGTAGTTCTTTTAACGACCAATTGTTTATCGTCTTATTCCCTATGATAGAATTTGGTATTATCACCCGTTTATTCTGCCATGTTTTTATTATGGTATGCCTGAGAGTTATATCCTCGATAGTACCATAGATATCGTCTATATCTACGATATCACCAACCCTAAACGGCTGGGATATTGCAATAGAGATGCCTGAAATAACGTTTGAGACAGTAGCCTGTGCAGCAAGAGCTAGTATAATACCTACAACCCCGCTTGCTGCCAATAAAGATTTTGCAGCCAAGTCTAACTGTGGAATCATGTTTATGATTACAGTACAGCCTATAAAATAGATAAAAACGACTGTTAACCTTCTGATAATGGTATATCTCGTCTCATCAACTTTTATCCTCGTACTGATATCTTTAAAACCAATACGAAGTATTCTGTTGACTATGGATCCGATTACAAAAGTTATAAGGATTGTTATTAGGATTTTAACAATCAGATAAACTGTCTCATTCATAATTTAAGCTCAATTATTTAACTAATTTAAGTATTCGTATTGCTAAATATGCAGCATTTTCACCGTTATCAATCCCTACAACAGCTACTGGAACTCCACGAGGCATCTGAACCATAGAGAAGAGTGAATCCAATCCTAAGAGTTTTCCCTCCACTGGAACCCCGATGACTGGTTTATCTGTCTTAGATGCTATTATACCAGGCAGTGCAGCCGAAAGCCCTGCTATCGCTATAAAAATCTTTGCATCAGAATTTTTAATATATTCGTCCAATAAATCTGGATCTCTATGCGCAGAGATCACTTTAAATTCGTAACTAACATGCTCTCTATCCAATATACTCAATACTTTTTCTACAATCTTTCTATCGGATTCTGATCCTGCAATAATAGCAATATCCATAACATATACCTTTTTTCAATTTTTATTCTTTTATTTTCTTTAGAAGAAGGATGTTATATAAATAAATGCCGATAAGCATACTAATGATTTAACAACCTTTTAATATTTGCAAGTTATTTTAAAACATAATATGGACTTGACAAGAATTGGTGTATCCATTCCATTGGATCTACTAAACAAATTTGATAAAATAATAGAGCAAAGGGGTTATTCATCCAGATCGGAAGGAATACGTGATGCAATAAGAAACTATATACTACATTATGAATGGATGAGTAATATAGAGGGTGAGCGAATAGGTATCATATCTTCATTGTACGATCACCATAGGCAAGGTCTCTCAGAAGAATTGATAACAATCCAACATAGGTATATAGACATTATCAACTCGTCGATACATATACATATAGACAAAGATCTCTGCATAGAAATAATTATTACAAAAGGCGATGGAAAAAGAATAAAAAAGATGACTGAAGATATAATGGCTCAAAAAGGAGTGGAACAGGTCAAATTAATTACTATTGCAGCCAAAAACAAATAATATTTACTTAAAAATTCTAATAAGATATCTCATAACTTTTATAAGTATATCAAGTCTAATTACAAGCAGAGATGGCAATATCGTTGTTATTGAAAGATGGACCGGTCGGGATTTGAACCCGAGGCCTCCACCATGCCAAGGTGGCGATCTTCCAGCTGATCTACCGGCCCATAGTAGTTTAAATATATATTAAATTAGTATAACGGATAGTTTGGTGCCTCATCCGTTATCAGGATATCATGAGGATGACTCTCGAGGATGCTATTATTCGTAATCTTCATGAACCTTGCCTTCCGTTGCATACTCTCTATATCTTTTGCACCTACATAACCCATAGCCGATTTAAGTCCTCCTGTTAGTTGGAACAAAACATCTTCTACAGACCCTTTAAATGGAACTACTCCTTCAACACCCTCTGGTACAAATTTTGTTTGTCCTACTTGAGAATATCTATCCGTTCCGCCCATCACACCTAACGATCCCATACCTCTATAACTCTTATAAAGCCTTCCCTTGATAGTTACTTCCCTTCCCGGAGACTCTTTAGTTCCTGCTAGAAGGTTGCCAAGCATAACAGTATCTGCCCCTGCTGCTATCGCTTTGGCAATATCACCAGAGAATCTTATACCACCGTCCGCTATTACAGGCACATTATACCTCTTTGCAAGATCTGAAACAGTCGCAATAGCTGTCAATTGTGGAACACCCACACCAGTGACAATTCTGGTAGTACATATAGATCCAGGACCTATTCCTACTCTTAACCCATCTGCAAAATCTACCAAATCTTCTGCAGCCTCTGCTGTGGCTATATTTCCGACTACCAGATCTGCACTTATATTATCCTTAATATTTTTAGCACTCTTTATAACATTCATATTATGGGCATGAGCACAATCTATAACGATTATATCTACGCTCTCTGCATCCAATTTTTTTGCCCGCTCTAAATCATAAGGACCAATAGCAGCGCCAACAAGAAGTCTACCCTCGATATCTCTTACCGCGTCGGTATACTTCTCTCTCTCCATTATATTGTGCATTGTGACCATTCCAATAAACTCGTTTTTATCGTTGATAATGGGTAGTCTCTCTATTTTAGAATCATACATCTTTTTAAATGCTTCATCAACAGTAACATTCTCTTTTGCAGCTATAACATCTTTCGTCATGACTTCTGATGCAAGTTTAGATCCAGATATGCCTCTTATATCTCTTGTACTGACAATACCCAGCAATTTATTGTCTTTAAGTATGGGAATACCACTTACGTTTTCTGATCTCATCAGGCTTAAGATATGTGATACAGAATCATCGGGTGATGCGGTTATCGTCTTTCTTATGATAAATTCATCCGATCTCTTGATAGCATAAACCATTTTCACCTGTTTTTCTATAGACATATTTCTATGCAGGATCCCGATTCCACCACTCCTTGCCATGGATATAGCCATCTTAAACTCCGTAACCGTATCCATAGGGCTGCTAACGATGGGTATATTCAATGATATATTCTTAGAAAACCTTGTATTCAAACTTATCTGGTTTGGTTCGACCTCAGAACGAGCTGGTAGGATCAATACGTCATTGAACGTCAATCCCTCCATCCCATTTAATTTTTCCTTAAACATATACTATATTTTTCAATAATCTTACAAGATTCTTGTCTATGTTTGCAGTTCTATCTCCACCGCACACGATCCCCCGTACACCAATTATATCAGGATTTAACAAAATTAATTTTTCGATATCGTCCATATTAAGCGATCCTGCAATAGCAACCTCGAACCCACTTGAATGCGAATCTTTTATAAACGCTTTAATACTATCGATCGTCATAAACTCCAGAGTGGATCTACCGTCTTTTATAGCTGTATCGATCATAACGACATCAACATCGTAACCCATACAAATTTTTGGAAGCAACATAGGAGAGACAGATCCAATTCGTTCAAAATCAGAATAAGCTGCTATAACCACCTTTTTATCATGATCATAATCCTTTATAGACCGGCTTACACTATAAACCATCTCTATAGCTTCATCTTTAGATTTTATGCCATAAAGCCCAGTCTTGATATAGTCAGCTCCACAGGTAGCAGCACCCAAGGCTGCCAGTGATGCAGTACCAGGCTTAAAACAAAAATCACCGATAGCGGCACTTAATGGTATATCTTTTGGAACGATCTTTCTTATCTCTTTTATGATCCATGGAAAATTAGCCCCTAAAGATCCCTCTTTCGGATTTTTTACATCTATAATATCTGCCCCTCCCTCCATTGCAGATTTTGCTTCATCAATATCCCGTGGACTGACAAGAAGTCTCATCTTAATCACCTTAATTTTATTATTTAGTAATAAAAGGGATTAAAAGAGCTTGTATTTATAGCTTTTGGGCAAACCTTGATTAATAACAAAATAAATATATAATAAAATAGATAAATAATAAGATAGATAAATGTTTCTAATATTTGCTATAGAGTTATGGTGATTATTCTTGCCGTTCGATCTGATCTTTGTCATGGATATATTAAATGGAGTAGTCGTTCATGGAATCAAAGGAGATAGATCAAGATATAAACCGATAGATAAATACAGCATGATTGTATCAAGCCAAGATCCGTTAGATGTTTTAAAAACCATAAATCCAAGAGAGGTATATATTGCAGATCTAGACAGAATCATCGGAATAGGTGATAACCTCTCGATTATAGGAGATATTGCAAAAAAATGGAAATTAATTGCTGATATTGGGATAAGAGATATCTCAGATCTTGATATAGGGCACCATTACCTAAAAAACCTTGTTATAGGAACGGAGACAGCCAACATGGATCTCATCTTAAAAGATAGATTTCTTAAAGATGATATAATAAGCCTTGATATAAAGAATAACAAGTTATTAAAAAAAGATAAAATGTTTCCAGACGATCCAAAATGTTTTTTGCAATATCTGGATGGATATGAGATAAATGGCATAATTATCTTATTTTTGGATAGAGTTGGAACAGAGACAGGAATAAATATAGCACCTTTAGAAATAATGCGATCCGTATCCAACCATAGATTGATATATGGCGGAGGAATTAGAGGATTAGACGATATAGAGGCATTAAAAGATATTGGTATAGATGGTGCGTTGATATCTACCGCAATCCATAAAAAGAATATACCTTTAAATCTTTTACAATAGAAAATAAACAAAATAGGTAAGATTGATGTTATTTATCGAGTAAAGGAAAAGGAGAGAACAATGGAAGATTTAGAGGTAGAAGAATTAAAAAAATACAAATTTGAGATAGGTCCCATAAGACCACCATCAGAAGGTGGAAGTCATTCTCTATTGATAAGAGTAACATGTAACTGTCCATGGTCTAAATGTAAATTCTGTTATGGTACTCCATACGGAAGGGAAAAATTCAGGAAAAGAGGCTTAGAAGAGATTATAAAAGATATACAATCGATAAAAAATATCGAAGACGTTATAAAAAGATTAGCAGCAAGGTTTGGAAGTATGGACTGGGTTAGCCATATAATAGATCCATTATTCTTATATGGGAAATTCTTTGATGAACTGGATGATACCGAATATAAAAACATTCAATCTATTATAAACGTCTATAACTGGATGTGTTCGGGAGAAAAAACAGTATTTCTACAAGATGCTAACAGTTTGGTTATGAGTTCCAAAGACCTTGTAACGATCTTGAAATATATTAAAAAACATTTTCCACAAGTAGAACGAATTACTTCCTATGCAAGATCTAGCACTTTATCAAGAAAGAGTTTAAACGATCTTATAATGTTAAAGAACGCCGGATTGGATAGATTGCATGTAGGTCTCGAGAGCGGGGATGATGATGTTTTAAAATATGTTAATAAAGGAGCAACCGCTGATGATCATATAATAGGCGGAAAAAAAGCTAAAAAGGCAAAAATCGAGCTGTCAGAGTATATAATGCCAGGATTAGGCGGAAAAAAATTATCAAGGCAGCACGCAGAAAATACTGCACGGGTAATAAACGAGATAAACCCGGATTATGTAAGATCCAGGCCTTATACTCCAAACCCATTGACGCCGCTTTATGAAGAGATGATTAACGGAGAGTTTGAGCTTTTAACACCACACGAGTATTTAAAAGAGCTTAAAATACTGGTTAAAAATTTAAACTTCGAAGGAAGGCTTTGTTTCGATCATATGATGAATTTTTGGATGAAAAAAGACGGAAAGCCATTATTTTCAAGGAATTATGAAGGGTATAAATTTCCGGACGAGAAAGGCAGAGTTTTATCGTTAATAGACGAAGGTTTAAGCATAGATGAGTCCGTACATGAGCATAAACTCGAATATCTTGCTTAACTGTTTATCTCGCTTTATTGTTTAATCCTCCATATATCTTAATGAGATTTAGTGGAGGTTACAGGAGTTGACATATCGGCTGAAGCTATTAAAATTGCTCGAAAATTACCTAAAAATCCGGTTATTATCATTTTGTGCTTCTGTATCCATCAATTCTCGTATCCATCTCTACTGCTTTAGATAAAGCTATTCCAAAAGATTTAAAAATTGCCTCTGCTTTATGATGATCATTCTCTCCATCTGCAGTGATATGAATCGTTATTCCAGAATTTCTGGAGAAACTTTCAAAAAAATGTTTAATCATATCGGTTGACATACTGCCTATCATCTCACGGATAAACTTTACCTGATATTTACAAAAACCTCTATCATCTATATCGAGTGCTACTTCTGCTATAGATTCATCCATGGGTATTTTTGCATATCCAAACCTATTTATCCCTCTTTTATCACCGAGTGCTTTTTTAATTGCCTGACCAAGCAAGATACCAGTGTCCTCGATCAAATGATGATCATCCACTTCTAAATCGCCTTTTGCTTTTATCATCAGATCGAAGAATCCATGTTTTGCAAAGGAAGAGAGGATATGATCGAAAAAGCCGATACCTGTATCTATATCTATAACTCCAGAACCTTCTATGATAATAGATATCTCGATATCCGTCTCTCTCGTCTTTCTTGTAACTTTTGATTCTCTCATTATTACTCTTTCCATCTTTATCATACTTATTCGTTACTCTTCTAATTTTAGCAGATCTTCTAATCTTACAACCCCTTTATATAAGGCAGATCCAATTATTACGCCCTCTATACCAAGTTTTTTAAGAGAAGATACGTCCTCTATACTTGAGATCCCTCCTGAAACAATCAGAGATGTGTCTTTATTTTTTATACTCTCTAAAATCTTTTTTATAGGTTTGATATCGATGCCGCTCATCCTACCTTCCATATTAATGTTTGTATAAAAAAATCTGCGGATGCCTATATCTTCAAATTGTTTCACAAACATATCCGGTCCCAATCTACTCTTTGATTGCCATCCTTCCATCATGACTTTTCCATCTTTGCTATCTAAAGAGATAACGATTCTATCTTCTCCAAACTTTTCTACAAGAGTTTTAGTAATAGATGGATTTCTGATCGCTAACGTACCTATTATCACTCTATCTACATATTTTAACATATTTGATACGTTTTCTATGGATCGTATTCCTCCACCTGCTTGAATTCGTATCGGAAAGGTTGAAATTCTTTTTATTATCTCAAAATTTTTTATATTACCTTTTAATGCCCCGTCTAGATCTACTATATGAAGCATCTTTGCCCCTTTTTCTATCCACATCTTTGCAATACTTATAGGATCTTCTATACTGATGATTTCTTTTGAAGGGTCTCCTCCTATAAGCTGGACACATTTACCATCTTTCAGATCGATTGCAGGTATTATCTTGAACATCTTTAAAATAAATTATCTTTATTATAGTATTTAAACATATTATACAGCACCAAGGCTACAGCTCTTAAATATTGTATTATTACACTGGTCAATCTCAATATGGTTTATACCTTTCTCTCTCTCTCGTTCTTCTATATCTCAAAAACAAGATTATATTTGGCTTATGTTCTCATATACAATTGCATTCTACTCCCTTAAGAATAATAAATTATTTATAAGATAAGTTTATATTTTTATTTTGGTATGGAAGCCATCCTAGATATAGATTCGATGAAAGCCCTTTCCTGCGATACAAGGATAGATATATTAAAATTGCTGAAAAAGAGAAGGGCAACTCTATCTGAGCTCAGTAAAGCATTGAAGAAGAGTAAACCTGCATTGATCAAACATCTCGATTTATTGATTGCCTCTGAAATGGTTGTTAAAGAAGATGATGGCCATAAATGGATATATTACGATTTAACAGAGAAGGGAAGAATGGTAGTTACAGATAAGAAAAGTGAGAAAAAGTCGTTTATTCTCTTATTAAGTAGCATTATGACGATAATAACAGGATTTTCTATACTCTTACATTACTTCAAGATCACAAAGCCGATTATTATGCACATTGCTGCTTTTAATACCATTAATGCAAGTATTTTGATGTATCTAAGTATTGTTCTTTTAATGATAGGTATTCTCTTGTTTGTATTGTCATACATAAAATATAGCATGAATAAATGTCTGGATTAGTATATAACACAGGATATATGAATAAATTAATAACTATTTTATTATAAGTTTTAATTTTTAAAATGAGAAGAAAATTTTTTTTATTAGCAATTTTATTCTTATTTCTTGTTGTTTCTGGTGCTTTTTTAGCAGAAAACAAAAAAATAGATCAATACTATCCATCTTTAAATAATGAAAACGGCAAATCCCGTGTAATTGTATGGGGAGACTCTATCAATAAATTTGAGATACAGGATGACGAGATGTTACTTTATGATTATAAAATAATAGATGGATATTGCCTAATTGTAGAGAATAACAAACTTAGCAAGATCAAAAAAAGAGCAGAAAGATGCAACCTAGATTATATGATAGATGGCTCGGATTTTGAGTTAGATTTTGATAAATCCGATAAAAAAAATGAGGTTAAAAAGATATATGGAGAATATGGCAACGTTAAATACAACAATCATGGCTCTAAGATAGCAGTATTAGATACTGGTTCTGCTTATCCATCATTGGCAGAGATAGATTTTGTAGAACAGGATTATTATGCAGATGATGAGAATGGACACGGAACAGCGATTGTTTCTATAATCAAAAGAACAGACCCTAGGTCAAACATTTATGTTGCAAAAATCGCGGATAAAAACGGTAACGCATATCTAAGCGATATAATTGCAGCTATAGATTGGGCTATCGAGAACGATGTAAATATAATAACGTTAAACATGTATTCACAGATAGAGAATGATATCATATCTCCTTTAACCTTGGCAATAGATAAAGCAGTAGATAGTGGAATAATATGTATTTTACCAGCAGGTAACTCAGCAGATAACGTTCAAAATTTTCAACCGGCAAATAGTGATAAAGCTATCGTTGTGATGTCATGCGACGCAAATTCAATCCCGTCTTCCTTTTCAAATAAAGGTGGAGATATCTATGCTGTAGGTGAGGACGTACTCGCAAGATCTATAGATGTTAGCAGAATCGGGGAGAGTGTGGTTGACAATATCGTAAAGGTAAGTGGAACAAGTTTTGCAAGTGCAAAAGTTACGGGTGCTGTGGGATTATTAAAAGAAATAAATCCTTTACTCACATCAGAAGAGATAAAAGAGGTCTTAAAAAAGAGTTATGATAATGTAAAAGGAGATGAAACAGGAAGGATTAATATAGAAAACGCATTGAAAATAGGTGAATTTTACAACTATTAACCATTTGATTAACGTTTTCGAATGTATAATAAAGCTACCTCTTTAACTATATTATGGAGGTGATAAAGGTGAAAGGTAAACAATTTGTAAGTCTGATGATAGCCGCAGTCGTACTATCTGCAACTCTTGCAGTTCCTATATTTGCTCAAATAGGAGAACCAGCTGAACCTCAAGATGATGATTCTGCAGAACCTACATCTTTTAATATTTATTATTATATCATCAACCATTTGCTGTTTACTTATCTAAATAGAAAAATATAAAAAGTTTTAAAAAACTATTATTTTTTGTAATTTATAACCATACAAATCTTTTATCAAAGAGGTAAAAAAAATTGATTTTTGAAAAAATAGATTGGAATGAAGAGTGGAAAGATTTTTTTAATACAAAAAGTAAGTCAATAGATATAATCAACAAACAAGAAAAATGGAATAAACGAGCAAAACGATTTAACGAATCTATAAAAAATAGTTGGAATAAACTGAACGATAAAGACTATATAACCCAGATTTTGAGGATAATTGATGTAGATAAAGATGATAGTGTTTTAGATATTGGCTCGGGACCTGGGACGTTGGCCATTCCTTTAGCCAAAAAAGTAAAAAGTGTTACAGCGTTAGATATCTCTATCGAGATGTTAAATTTTTTAAGAGAGAATGCCTCTAATGAAGGATTGAACAACATAAGTTATATAAACAAGGCATGGGAAGACTTAGACATATATCAAGATATAGAAAGACACGATGTTATCGTTGCATCTCGTTCTCTTATTCCGTACGATATGAAGAGAGAATTAATAAAGGTTGACAAAATTGCTAAAAAGGCTGTTTATCTTGTATATCCGACAAAAGATGGCCATTTGTACGATAAAAAACTCTGTGAGTATTTAGGTAAGAACTACTATTCTATAACGAGTACCAGTTTTCCAGGTTTTATCTACATATACAACATACTCTACCAAATAGGGATAGATGCTAATGTAGAGTTCATAAATTGTAAAAGAACTGCATATTTTAGAAATATTGATGATGCATTATCCGATTTTGAGTGGCGTATTGGAGAATTCACACATGATGATAAAGAGAAAGCAAAATTGTTTTTAGAGAACGAATTAATTGAAGAAGACGGCATCTTCAAATTTAAAAATGAATCAAAGACAAAATGGGTTGTAATATGGTGGAAAAAAGGGGAATAAGTATATGCTTGACGTAAAAGATGCGGCTTTCTCTTATAATAAAAATGGATGTATATTTGAAGATATTAGTTTTTCAGTAAAAGCAGGAGATGTTCTATGTATATTAGGCTCAAATGGGAGTGGAAAGACTACACTTATTCGCTGTATTTGTAATCTATTGAAACTTCAAAGTGGATCTGTATCGATCGGAGAAAGAAATATTAAATATTTTGGCGAGCGGGATTTAGCACGATATATAAGTTACATTCCACAGATGCACAATCCTACCTTTCCATATTCCGTCTTAGACGTAGTGCTTATGGGAAGGACACCCTATCTTAATCCTTTTTCTGCTCCATCAAAAAGAGATATCGCAATAGCAAAGTCAGCAATCGATTCTGTCGGGGTAAATCATCTGATAGACAAACCATATACTGAGATTAGTGGAGGAGAGAGACAACTTGTATTATTCGCTCGAGCATTAGCTCAGCAACCAAAGATACTACTTTTAGATGAGCCAACATCTCATTTAGATTTCGGAAATCAGGTACGTGTTCTTAAAATTATAAAGAAGTTAGCAGATACGGGTTTATCCATAGTTATGACATCACACTTTCCAGATCATGCGTTTATTGCTTCAAACATGACGGCGATAATGAAAGATGGACGATTTATAGATATAGGTAATCCCGATGATGTTGTAACTGAAAAAAATCTTAAAAAGATATATGCAATAGATGTGAAGATAGTTCAAGTTTCGAATGGCAAAAATAATGAAATAAAGGTATGCGTTCCTATTATAGACCAATAGCAGATATAAAAGTTAAAGATTCTATCATGTAAAATAAAAATATTTTATTTAAGATAAAGAAAACTTAATATAGTATATATAAAAAAGAAATAAGATAAATATGAAAATAAAAATAATAGATGACCTGATATCGGATTTGAACGATAAAGATCATGAAATAAGAGATATACATGTAGGTTATTCGTGGATAGGCGTTTTAAGCAAGAATTGTGGAATCTCCAAAAATTTTGGATCGCTACATCATTATAAGATCAAGGACCTAGGACGATTAAAGGAAAAAACAGCTATAAATCTGGCAGGTTATGCAAAGTCTTGGAATATGATCGAGGCTGGTCTAGGAGTTGCTGCTATAAATTCTTTGATCGATGTTAAAGGTAAAAAAGGAATAAATTTGCTAGATCTATTATTGGAAAAAGGGGATGGAAAAAAGATAACGATGATAGGACATTTTCCACGGATAGAAGAACTAAGAGAAAAAGCAGATGAGTTATGGGTGATAGAGAAAAATCCTCAAGAAGGTGATCTACCTGATATTGCTTCTGAATATTTTGTTCCGAAAGCAGATATAGTCGTTATAACCAGTTCTGCAATAATAAATAAGTCAATAGAGAGATTATTAGAACTAAGCAACGGTTATACAATTCTTTTAGGACCAAGTACACCAATGTCTCCAATATTATTCGATTATGGTGTAGATCTACTTGCAGGCATAAAAGTAACAGATGAGAGACTTATGATGGAAAAGATAGCGCAAGGATGCGGAATGGTTAGGCAATTCGAAGATGCTATAGAGTTCGTGGTGATGGAAAGATGAGAAAGAGTAAGATACTACTTATAGTATTAGTGGCCGCCGTAGCCTTAGCCTTTCTAGCCATCATTCTCTATCAACCAACAGAAAATTTAGAAAATATAGAGACAGAAACAATAATCGATATGGTTGGTCGAGAAGTAGAGATCCCTTTAGAGATAGATAGGGTTTTAGGAACTTCTCCTCCAACTACGTTGATGATATATATGCTAGCACCCGACAAACTCGCTGGATGGAGTTTTATGCCTAATGGGGAATATATTCCTCAAAAATATAGAGATTTACCAGTAGTGGGCGGTTGGTTTGGAACTCAGAGTGGAAATTATGAAAATTTTATAGTAATGAATCCAGACGTTATATTTGAAGGATTTCATACGGAAGGAGATTTTAGAGATACAATATACATGCGTCAAAAGAAGTTTGGCGATATCCCCGTGGTAGGTGTAGCAGAGACGGTCGATATACTATATTTAAAACAGTCTATCCAATTTGTTGGAAAAATTTTAGATGTGGAGAATCAATCCGATGAATTAATATCGTTTTACGATCGTATGATAACTATGGTAAGTAGACGGGTATCAGACATTCCTGATAATGAGAAAAGAAGAGTTTACTATGCTGAAGGTCCAGATGGGCTGATGACAGATCCAAAAGGATCGCCGCATTCACAACTGATCGAGATATGTGGGGGGATCAATATTGCAGATTGTCCTTTAAAGATGGGTTATGGACGGACCGAGGTAAATATGGAACAGGTCATTAGTTGGAATCCTGAAATAATTATTGCTGGTGATCAGATATTCTACGATAAAATCTATTCAGACCCGAGATGGCGAGAAATCGATGCAGTTAAGAATCATAAAGTATATCTCACGCCACTTTCGCCATTTTGCTGGTTTGACAGGCCTCCAGGTGCTAACACTATTATTGGGATACCTTGGACTGCAAAAATTTTGTATCCAGAAAAATTTGATGACATAGATATAAGAGATCTCACTAAAGAGTTTTATTCCAAATTTTATCATTACGAATTGACGGACGAAGAGGTATCTCAGTTATTAAATGGGGTTTAAAAACGAATGGTGATTTTTTGATCTAAGATATGCTATAGAGATACGAATGAAATATTGGTAATTGATGGGTAATATCATGGACGAGATCGATTATATCGATAAAAAAAATGTCGTTGTAAAGGTATCCTTATTATATTACCATTTTTTTTGTTCTTTTCATCATTTTTGATTGGTAGATATCCGATCTCACCAATAGAGGTTATAACTGTTATATTATCTAAAATATTACCTATAGAATGCGATAACATAGCAGAAACGGTTATATTTCAAATAAGAATACCAAGAATAATTGCCGCCATGCTTGTCGGTGCGGGATTATCCATCTCAGGCGCATCATTTCAAGGATTGTTCAAAAATCCTTTGGTATCTCCTGACATATTAGGAGTATCGGCTGGTGCAAGTTTGGGTGCGTCTATTGCCATCCTTCTATCATTAAACCTTTTTTACATACAGATATTTGCACTGCTATTCGGGTTGACCGCAGTCGCCATAACGTATTTTGTCAGTAGGCTTGTCAAAAGTAGCTCTAATCTAGTTTTGGTATTATCTGGCATGGCAGTCGGATCATTATTTTCAGCATTAACCTCCTTTACAAAATATGTGGCAGATCCGTATGAAAAACTGCCCGCTATTGTTTTTTGGCTTATGGGTAGTCTCTCTTCGGTCTCTAATAAAGACCTATTGGTTGTTATTTTTCCTATGTTAGTCAGTATAATGATACTATTGCTGATTAGGTGGAAGATAAACGTAATATCAATAGGAGATGAGGAGGCACGTTCTCTTGGATTAAACACAAAAAAATTTACGACATTGATGATAATTTGTTGTACTATATTAACAGCATCTGCGGTCTGTATCAGCGGCATAATTGGGTGGGTCGGATTGGTGATCCCTCATATAGGAAGGATGATTGTAGGGCCTGATCATAGGAAATTATTGCCGGCAACACTCTCTTTAGGTGCATCTTATCTTTTATTAGTAGATAATTTTGCAAGGGCGTTAACTACGGTAGAAATTCCGTTAGGGATACTGACAGCGATTATGGGAGCACCTTTTTTTATATACCTTTTAAAAAAAAGCAAGATAGGTTGGAGTTAAAGATTTTATCATGTAAAATAAAAATATTTTATTTAAGATAAAGAAAACTTAATATAGTATACATAAAAAGAAATAAGATAAATATGAAAAGAAGAGATATAATATTGATAGTATCTGTATCGATTGTGGCTATTCTGAGTTTAGCATGTTACTATGGTTATAATTATAATGATCAAAAGATCGATGAAGAAAGATTATTGATATATAGCGGAGCAGGATTAAAGCCGGTAATGGATGAGATAGCCGACAAATTCGAGGAAAAAACAGGTATAACGGTCGATATTATCTATGGCGGATCCGCCCATCTTTTTGGACAACTCTCGCTATCTCAACGTGGTGACATCTTTATTCCAGGTGGAAAATATTATACCGAACGCGCTATAGAGGAAGGATTGGTTTATAAAAACCTGACAAAAGACGTAGTATATCATATACCTTGCATAATAGTAAAGGATGATAATCCGAAAGGTATAACCTCTTTGGAGGACTTATCAAAACCAGGTGTAAAGGTGGCGCTAGGAAATAAGGATCGGTGTGCTATAGGTCGAGTCTCTAAGGAAATTTTGGAACGAGAGGGGCTTTATGATATAATACGAGAGAACAATTTAGAAGTTGAGACCGCTACTGTGAACGAATTGCTTGTGTATATCCCTACTGGGGTAGTAGATGCTGCGATAGTATGGAAAGAAACGCTCGTAGATGATGATAAGATAGAAGTAATAGAGATCGATCCGGCTAAGAATATAATAGAGACGATACCTGCCTCTGTTACAAGGTGCACAGAGAATTTAGATACTGCAAAAGAGTTTTTGAATTTTATTACGAGCGAAGAAGGGCTTAAAATATGGAGGGAGAAAGGATTTAAACCTATTGAATAAGATAAAGCGAAAAAAGAGCAAATGAGTTATTTCAAAAAAACAACGATTACCATAACTTATCTATTTACTTTTTTAATTCTGACAGTAATATTTGGTATTATATTAAGACTGACACCAGAAGGATTTATATCAAACATTAAAAGTGAAGAAATGTGTTTTTCGCTCTTTTTAAGCATCACAACATCTATAATATCTAGCATATTATGTATGCTGATATCGATTCCAACGTCTTATGCGATCGCAAGATACGACTTTTTTGGAAATAAGCTGGCAAGAATAATTTTAGACCTACCGATATCTTTTCCTCCAATCGTTGCAGGTTTAGGATTGTTGATCATATTTGGAATCACCTTTTTTGGTGCTGCACTAGAAAGTTTAGGTTTAAAATTAGTATTCTCACCTTTAGGAATAGTGTTAGCTCAATTTTTTGTCAATGCTCCATATACAACAAGAATACTTGTTTCTACTTTCTCAAACATAGACCCAAGATACGAATTGGTCGCACGAACTCTTGGTGAAACAGAATTAGGATCCTTCTTTAAAGTTACTCTACCGATGGCAAAATCTGGAATAATTGGTAGTGTGGTAATAACATGGGCAAGAGGGATAGCAGAGTTTGGAGCGGTATTGATATTTGCAGGAGGCATCGCTATGAAGACGGAGACTTTACCTGTAAACCTATTTTTAAGTTTATCTGAAGGAAACATAGAAGGAGCGATCACTTCTGCTGTTATTTTAATACTGATCTCGTTTATAGCATTGGCCATTTTTGAAAAGTTTGGAGGCGGAAGATTTTGATAAGGATTAAAAACCTTGTAGTCGATCTGAAAGAGTTTATATTGAAAGATATAGATCTCGAGATTAAAAAGGGTGAATATTTCGTAATAATCGGACCGACCGGTGCGGGAAAGAGTATCTTATTAGAGACGATAGCCGGTTTTCATCTACCTATTCGAGGATCTATAGAATTAGATGGAAAGGATATTACAAAAGAAGAGCCGAGAAAAAGAAGGATAGGTATCGTCTTTCAGGATTATATGCTTTTTCCGCATCTATCTGTTAAGAAGAACATAGAGTTCGGACTGAATCAGAAAAAAAGTTATCGATTGGATGAATTAACGAGGTTTTTAGAGATAGATCATATTCTTCAAAGGATGCCAGACACTCTTTCGGGAGGAGAAGCCCAACGGGTAGCATTAGCTCGTGCTCTTGTTAACAACCCTAAAATTCTTCTCTTGGACGAACCGTTATCTGCGTTAGATCTGAACACGAGAAAGAAGATAATAAAGATGCTCAACAAGATAAAAGAAGGAAGAAAGATAACGATCGTTCATGTTACTCATGATCAATTTGAGTCGGTTTTGTTGGCGGATAGAATAGCAGTGATAGACAATGGCCGGATTTTGCAGGTGGGAACGCCTGACGAAGTTTTTAGAAGGCCAAACTCAAAATTCGTTGCAAATTTTGTAGGTATAGAAAATTTATTTAGAGGAATAGCAAACATCGATCCTTTAACAGATTTATCCATGATAAAAATAATAGATAAACAAAAATCAGAGGGACTTCTAACGGTTTTTTCTGTTACTAAAAAAACAGGTAATGTTCTGATCTCTATACGGCCTGAAGATATATTAATATCGATAAATAAGATCGAATCGAGCGCGAGAAATACGTACAAAGGCAAGGTTGTATCTATAATGGATCAAGGAACGATAATAAAGGTAGTGGTCGATGTAGGTGTCCCATTCGTTGTAATAATAACAAAGAGATCGTTTGAGGATCTCGCTATCAAAAAAGATACACCCGTCTATATTACGTTCAAAGCAACTGCAGTGCATATCTTTTAATCAGTAAGATCTTTCTAAAAGATACAAGATATCTTCTCTACCTAATTTTTTTAACTCTTCTCGCTCTTTATCGATATATTCTTTAAATAAATCTTTATTTTTACCTTTTTCTAATAATTTGACCGCCAATACTCGTTTTCTTAGCATATATTCTCTGAACGCTTTTTTAAAATCTGGACCGTAAAGTTCCCTCAATACTATATCTCTCCAAGAAGGGCAGCCATTTTTTCTCAAACAACAATATGATAAAGAGCCAAAACAGACCTTTTCATTATCCCAACCGACATCTTTAGAGAATTTATTTTTTACCTCTACAAACTCTTTTTGGGATAAACCGACAGTATTAAGCATATTATCTCTTTGGCATATATTAGAAAAGGTTAATAGATAGCCAGGATGGCAACAGAAGGTCAATGCCCTTGGATCTCCTCCATGACAGACCGGAACAGGACAATATTCCCATCCTGGAACGTTTCTTGTCTCAACCATTACTAAATCAACTCCTTTTTAATAAATCCTATTAAATAGTCGTAATATCCGATATTGGTCTTACCTTGATAAGAATAGACTGCCTGAATAAGGAAGGTTTTATAGCGGCAATCTCTCCCAGCTTATACCCTTCATCATCAAACCTTATCTCGTTTATAACATTATTATACTCATTATAGGGAAGTTTTACCCTTAGACCGTCTATCTGTATAGATATAGGCGATGGTGATACGACATCCTTTATATCAGACACCTGGTTCTCTATCTCATACATTATTTTTGGCGGTTCTATGATGAGAGGATCCTTAGCGATGTTCTCCCTTCTCTCTTCTACGAGACGAATAACGGAGGTTAATACATCATCTAATTTTTTAATTTCACCCTCCTTTTTAAGCCTATGATTTATTCTTCCTATACCACCTACATAACTATTAGCATATCTCAAGTTGAGTCTTTCAGGACCTCCGGTAACAAGAGTAGGTATATTTATGTCTTCCAATAGTTTTTCTTCTTTTTCGATTATGCATGCATCAAAGATGCCCATAACAAATATGGCGATATCGTACTCCTCTATCAACTTTTTCTCACTCTCTTTTATCTGTGCTATTCTCTTACCCACACCACGAGATAAACCAATTAAAGTGGTTGTCGCCCCTTCCCTCCTTAAATATTCTGCAATATCACAGCTAGGATGTGGCATATGATGAAAGGCTAAAGATGGAATGACAAGAAGTATATCCGTCCCAGCAAGCGGTGCATATTTAAGCTCTCCTTTCAATGCATTGGCTTTAGCCTCTAATAAACCAATATCCTCTTTAGGAACGAATAAATTTAAAGAGACCTCTGTCTGCATCTCATTCTTTTGGATTAAGTACCCGCCAAGATCTTCTACGAGTTCTAAAATCTTATTATGCTGATAGACTCCACCTTGATATATCATAGGAGCAAACAATATTATTCACTCCCCTTTATCTCATTCAAAATTCTTTCTGCAGTCTCAAGCCATTCATCTTTTATAGTGTCTTCTGATGCAATAAGATAAATGCTTTTCTTATCATAAAAATATCTTGTAACTCTGAATCCTTCTGGTTTGATCCTATCGAACGCATCTATCAATTTATTAAATATGATGCTAGATGGATCTTCCACAACAAACTTAAGAATATTTTCAAGATCTGAAGCGTTTATAACGACATCTAACCTTTCCGGTTGTTCTATATTCTCTCTTCCATATCTATCCCATAAAAATTTAAGTATCGATGGCATATACTCTTCATTAAATACGGATAAAGCAATTTTTCCGCCCTTCAAAGAGGTAACTGATACGTCTTTAAGAAGAATTGGTGATGCAGGTGAAGCCAAATTGGCTACTATTATAAAATACGCCTCTTTTGGATCCATAAAGACTTTCATTTTTCTAACAGTATTAGAAAGATTTAAGCTGGATATCACATCCCGTATAACCTTATCGAGTGATGATCTCTCTTCATCTAAAAACATAGGAGGTACATTACACAGTTCTATATCAAATTTTTCCGTAAATTCTGCCATTTTAATCCCTTAATCATCTTCTAAATCCTGATGCAAGAAGAGACGCACCTACCGCCCCAATATATTGTGAATCTTTAGGAACAATTATTTTGACCCGTAATAAATCTTCCATTATTTTAACAAGCCCGGATATTAGAGAACATCCACCAACCATTATTACCGGCTCTTTTATATCTATCTCTTGTAACTGTTGTTCAAATATCTGTTCTGAAACACTATGGCACGCCGCGCTAGCTACATCTGCAGGCTCTGCACCTTGTGATAACATGTTAACAAGGCTCTGAATACCGAAGACTATACAATAGCTATTCATCTCGACGTTTCTGTAATCCCCTTTTAATGCAAGCGGTCCAAGCTCTTCTATACTCACACCAAGCCGTCGCGAGGCTATCTCTAAAAATCTGCCAGATGCACCTGCACAGATTCCACCCATCGTAAAACTGCCCGGAATACCATTCATCATAGATATAGCCTTATTATCCATCCCGCCTATATCTATAACCGTTGCCATTCCTTCTTGCTTATCCGCCAAAAAAGCAGCACCCTTTGAATTAACCGTTATCTCTTCTTGAACAAAATTAGGATGCATATTCTCACCGATCAGAAGCCTACCATATCCTGTTGCACCAAAAGCTTCTATCTCATTCTGTTTAATTCCCGCTTCTTCCAATGCAAGACTAAATGCTTTGGATGCGCTCTCTATAACTTGTGTGGTAGGAACCCAGCCGTGTCCTATTATCTCGTTATCCTGCATAACTACAGCCTTAGTAGTAGTCGATCCAGAATCTATACCTGCAGTAAGCCCTTCCTGTTTTTTTATAGCTAAGAGTGCTTTTCTTCTTGCAGTAGTAGTTAATGCCTCCATTCTGGTATAAAGGGTTGCAGCTGTTGTTCGTTCTGTAAAAGAATAACTGATAATAGGGATATTCGATCTTTCAGCGATATACCGTCTTACCTCATTTCTCATCAATGCCCCTTCGGCACATCTGAAACAGGTACATATAAATACCGCGTCGGCATCAGCATTTTTTTCCACAAGCGATTTTGCTTTGGCAGCCATTAACCTGAGATCAGGACTGGCAACATCCATTCCAATCTCTTCCACCGCATCATCTATATCACTGGTCTCGACAAAAGGATGGATGATTTTTGCATTAAACTTATTAATAGCCTTTTCTATCTCAGGATAGACACCGCTATACTCAGCACCGCATGATAACAATGCAATTTTAATTTCATCCATTTTTATTCTCCAAATTAGATAAAAAGTTTTTTATAGAGATTACAAATTCTTTAGCCTCCTCTTCAGTATATGGATACTCCAGCTCAATATAAGGAATCCTTCTTCGTTTTACAAAATACCTCAAATATTCGTTCGTTCGTGCACAACCTACACAACCAAACGTGTAATCAGCATTTTTAACCATAATTGCCGCATCAGCCTTTTCAACGAGCGGGGCCATAAGCGCTAATCTGCCTCTTACACCAGAAGGAACTTCTACTGCAACATATTTCAAACCATCTTTAACATCGTTCGGCGTTACATTAATAGGTGGCGAGTCTAGACTTGGACCAGTAACCCGTTCCCGTACAACTTTCATCATTGCAAGAGGATCATGGCCAAACCGTTCTACCAGATCCGACAAGATAAGACTTGTTGGCGGAAAGATAAAGATTTTCATAGAGGAACATTCTCCTTTATAATACTTTGAAGTTTATCGATACCTATTCTCTTTTTCTTTTTTTTAATCGTTTTTTTATCACTTTTATAGATCTCGTTCAATGCTTTTTCTATATTTGGAAGCATACTTATCTCGTACTCCAACTGATGAAAACCAGGCCGGCCACCACCCCCCCTATCCGCACGGCATCTAACCTTTTCACCAGGAGGAAACCCTCTATCTTTGATAAATACGCTATTTTTGAACTCTTTCCTAAGAAAATCAACGGCATCTTTCACATCTTTCTCCTCCCCGCTGATCATTACACCATAACATGTCTCTTTTATTATTAAATCGAAACCTTTTTCGTATAGTTTAGGTATTATCGGCAGATAATAAGGTGAGACAATAATCTTAGTGATTTTACTCATGATACTCCCTTATATACAAAATATCGTTCTCTTTTAATCTTTTCAGTTTATTCATCTCTAATACCCTTCCAATAATATTAGTCGCTTTAAAGACCTCTCCTGTTGGACCATATCTATTATCATCTTCTAATTTTATACCTATCATACCCATTCTCTTTGCTGCTTGGTTAGTAACTCCAATCTCTCCTTTAAAAACTTTTTCTGATGGCAAATTCTCCGGTAATACTAAACTAGCCAAATTTGGCTTAAACAACCACATGCTGTTATAATGGAAGAATACTGTCAGCATACCGATAGGATATCTATCCAATCCAAGTTCCTTTTTAAAGGATCTAATAGTATTTGGTGCCTTATCGTAGTATAAAATAATGTTAGCAATCGTCTCATCTGGTACAGCCTCGATCTTGACACTCTTTTTCTTTAATATCTCGAAAGAATAATGTGGATCCTGTTTTACAACGATGTAATCTTCTTCGCAATTTTTATAATCCATCGTGATACCATTTTTTGAACAGAAATCTATTGCATCCCTTATACTTTTTCCAATAAGCGAGATCTTTTTGATATTTGTATTAACCTTTACAAAATCTCCCTTTCTTAGAAGATCTAGCAATCTCAAACCATCCTCCACCCAGCCGATCAGAGAATGATCGTTGCTTGCCCCTCGATCTTGTTTATATATGAATATCTTTCCTTTTTCACTACCAGAAGTTCTAACAGTGATTGTTCCTCGTTTTCTTGGTGATCTTACCTCATATAAGATATCTTCCCCAATAAGATCATCGTTTGCTATGTAAGTATAACTTAATTCTTTTGTATTTAAAAATCCATCATCTACAACAAATAAGAAATGTTCGGATCCTTTAACAGATTTATCGTTTAACCTTACATTAATATGAGTCAAGACTTTATCTCCATCTTTTAAGCTTAATCTTGTATTTGTAGAGATAATAGAATTAGATAATTCTTCTGTTTCTAAATCAGGGGTTAAATCTATGATATAATCACTAACGGTAAGGTATTCTAAGACGCTCTTTCCAGATACAACTTTTGCAAATATTGGATCTTTAGGAGATCTATAAGATGCTTTATGGTGTTTTCTTGAGATAATCAAATACAAATTCTTTGTTGCAGATCCAAGAAAAACATCGTAGCTGTTAAAATCATACGCTTCTTCATCTACAGGTATATTCATCTCTACCGGTCCAAACGCTACAGTATTTTTATCGATCCATTCTACTGAGGATTCTTTAAAACGTTGCAGATCGAAAGATTCTCGATTATTATCATCTTTAGATATCATCTCTATCTTCATATCCCCTTTAGATGTTTTAATCACGTAAAATCGTATCTTGGACCTCTCTTTTTTTTCAGCAGCTCTTATAATTGCGAATACTCCTTTATTATCGTAATGATAATCGGCTACAGAAAAAAGATCTGCGACTGTAACCCCCTCTTTAAGTTCTATCTCGTCTCCATTAAGACTAATTCTCAATCTTTTCTCGCTCCCCATCGCAAAAATTATTTATAACCTCAGATACTTCCCCTGTTCCAAGTATCTGTCCCTCTTTCATGAAGGCTACTCTATCACATACAATTTTAACGAAGTTTATATCATGACTCACAATTAAAAACGTTGTCTCTTCCTCATCTCTTGCATTAAGAATACTATTTGCAATATATTTCTGTGTTATTGGATCTATGGTTCCTGTAGGCTCATCCAATATTACAATTCTCGGCTCTTTGACCAAGACTTGAGCCAAGGCTACCCTATGCTTTTCACCCACACTAAGCTCGTATGGAAATTTATACAAGATATCATCAATCTTTCCTTCTGAAAAACCTGCACTCTTTAGACTATACCTTGCTTTAATTGTAGCCAACTCTTTCGGCAGATCCAATCCAATACTCTCGGTCAGATTATCCAATACCGTCCTATATGGAAAGAGATCATATTCTTGATGAAGTAAACCTATATATTGTTTTGCTTTTCCACGAGCATAGATCCCTGGAACAGTTAGATCTATCCATTCATCGCCTATTCTAACAAAAACTTCACCTGCCGTAGGTTCTATAATTCCTGCTATTATCCTACTTGTTGTAGTTTTTCCGCCACCGCTCTGTCCGATTAATCCAAATATCTCCCCTTCATTAACTTCAAAACTTATTCCATTAACCGCATTAACTACTCCTCTCTCTATAGAAACATACTTTTTTTTAAGGTTTTTTACCCTTAAAATAGGTAAACCTAACTCTTTTTTAGGTCTCTGTATCTCTCCCACCTTTTTTAAAAATTCATCTATGATCTCATCAGGATCTCCATATCGTTTTAATGCCCCATTCTCGAGATATAAAGCCTTATTTGCAATCTTCCGTACGGTTTCCGTCCAATGGCTAGTTATAAGTAGAGTATTCCCGTTTTTATTGAAATCTAATAGTTTATCTTCGACTAAATTTGCAGTCTCTTCATCCAACGTTCCAGTGGGTTCATCGGCAAAAAGAATAATAGGCATTTTTGCCAGCTGTCTTATCAAGACAACTCTCTGTTTTTCTCCTCCACTTAGATCACCCGCTCGATGAAACATCCTGTGGCTTAAATTAACCATTTTAAGGAGATCAACTGCTTTTTGTATCTTATCTCCTTTAAAATTGTTTTCTTCAAGGATTTTTAATACGTTATCTATAACGGTATCATCACTGTAAAGAGCAAAACTTCGTTGAAGCATTATAGCAGTCCTTTTTCTTATTTTTTTTCTTATCTCTGGATCTTTCCAAAAATCCATCTTTTCTAATTCAAGAATCTTAGAACTACAGATAGGGCATTTTTTGCCTGCAAGGCTAGGACGATCCAACCATCCACAATTTTTGCATACCGAGAGAGTATATATGATTCTACCTTCTGTAGGTATGATACTACCTCTCAGAACATTTAAAAAAACAGATTTCCCTGCCCCACTAATGCCAATAATACCTAATGCATCCCCTTCTTTTATCTCAAGACTGATATTATCCAAAATCTTTGTCTTATCGATCTCCATAGACAAATTTTCAACACTTATTATAGGTGACGTTTTCATAACCTCCTTTTAATATTATCCAATTAACCATATTTTAAAATTATTTAAATAGTATCAAACCAAAATTTTGTTATTATTATAAAACTTTTTAATAAGAAGAGATCCATTTTGACCATGCTTTTTATTTATATATAAATTTATCGAGATATTTGCTGTATCGAACAATTTAATAGATCTATTAACTGATAGTCCTAAAACTTTTATCTCAGTTCGGTTAATCATTGAAACTCCCATTTTATATTTTTGAAACATATTCTTGAGAAATTTTATTGGCTAATGCTATATCTTTTGTGGCAGATATTATCTTGATGCCATGTAACTGGGCATGTTCTGCATCAATCTTAAGTATTATCGGTCTATCCGTATGAATAGATGCTGCTTCTAATGCTTTTTCGTAAGTTTTGCTTAGATGTACGTATCTTTGTTTTATCGGCTTTAAACCAACGGATAATATGATACCAGCCTCCTCCTCACTTGTACCATAATATAGTATAGACTGATCGTTTTCAGGATAATCGTCCAGGTTTACCACTATCGAATGGCCGTATCTCGCTCTTACTTTTGTGCCTTTTAATTCGTATCTCTCTTTTTCATCAGATTTAATCAATCCAACCAGATGTCTCATCTTTAGCCATCTGTACTTTTTTCGCAATGCTATAAAAAGATCGTTTAGATCTGTCCATCCCTGATCATCTACATCTATGTTAAACTCTTTTGGAAAATGTCTTAAAGCTCCTGATACAATCTTTCCAAGCCTGTATGTCTTTTCTCCGCCCAATACAAAGCATCCTTTTGAATTACAAACAGGACATTTTTTGCCTCTATAATATCCATCTTTATTACACCAATATATTGGATCTCTTAACTCGTTATTCTCATTCTGCGATTTTTCTTTGATCATTTAATCACCTTAATTTTATATTTGATTAGATATATACATGGGATTGTTATGTTTATTGGTATTGATCATGGAACAAGAGCCATCCGTATCTCCTCATCTGATAGATACTCTTTCATGATAGATAGAAAGGAAGCGTCTAAAATATCTTTCGAAAATCTCAGGTATTATATAACAAAACATTTAAAGCAGGATACCGACCAGATAAAACTAGCAGCATTGACATATTCAATGGGTGACGGGATAACTAAGATTAGAAATATAAAGACCATTAAAAATAGAGGATTACTCGATTATAGGGGCGCTGGAAAATTTATCGGTGGTGGAACTAACATATTTGATCTCTTCTATAATAGTGATATTCCTACGATAATTATACCTGGAATCCATCGAGAGAGTGATATAGATATTAGGCTAAAGGTCTTCTCTCATCATGCAAGTCCTGAAAAAGTAGGCGCTTGTTATTACATATTTAAAAAATTTAGTGTAGATAGTTTTATACTATGTGATATTGGAGCAAATACCGTATCTGTGGGAGTAAAAGATGGGAGGATAATAGGTGGTCTGGATGCATGTGTATTCTCTCCAGGATTATACCAAGGTCCAATAGACTTGGAAACGATAAGACAGATAGATAACCATTTTATATCGGCAGGGGATGGATTTAATAATGGTGGAATTATGAAAAAACCTTTTCTTCAATTATTGGAGAGAGAACAACCAGAAGATAAAGAAGCATGGATTACAAAATCTTTATCACTCTTAATATCAATGGAGATTGCAGCAATGGCTGTATTATTGCCTGATACAGATATTTTTTTATGCGGTGAATTATCGTTGAATGAGAAGATAATAGGAGAGATAAAGAGATTGCTTCATAATAAGATCAGAAGTGTAGGGGAGATAGCCTCGATAGGCTGCTCATTCATTGCAAAGGATGTATATAACGGACAGAGAGAGATATTAGGTATAGCGGTAGACATATAGATAGGGTTGTTGATAGAGCCGTATTACAAATCGAGAGTCTTAGTCGGCCAGTATCCGCAACAATTCTTTATCGTATAACATACCCACTATCTCATCTGTTACAGATACTATGGGGATTTGATCTATCCTGTTTCGGATCATCTTTAATATACATTCGTTTATTTTAGATAATTTTGTTGCTGTTATAACATCTTTAATCATGATCTCTTTCACGGGCAACATAGGCTGTTCTATCTTTGAAACCTCGTAATAATGACTTTCAACGTTTCTAATACCTTCCCAAGACCATTTATCATCGTCATACTCGGGTGATGATGCAAAGACTTCTACATAATCATGTATCTCACTAACTCTTATAATATCTTCCTCTGTAACGATACCACTCAATACTCCTTCCGTATTGATCAAAGGTATAGCTTTTTGTCTAGAGAGTTCCATAATACGTGTAATCAATGGAATCGGGGTTTCATCCCATGATATTGTGAGCTTATTAACGATAAAATCTTTAACCTCTGCATTTATATTTAAGATATATATCGCTTTGATGATATCTGCAACAGTGATCATACCAATAAGGATACCATCCATGACGACTGGTAATCTTCTTATATCCTTTTCTAGCAAAATTTTAGCAGCATCTTTTATGCTTGCATGAGGAGATATAGTGTTCAGATCTCTGGTCATCAACAACGCAATCTGATCTTCTTCCAATTTTCTTAATATATCTCTTCTTGTAACGATCCCTACTAGCGTACCATCTTGGACGACAGGCACACCAGATACTTTATATTTCTTAAATATTTTGAGTAAATCGTCTCTTGTTCCAGGAATGCTGACACATATGACGTTTTTTTCTATAATATCCCATACTCTTATATCATCCGCTGTTATATCTCCCTCTTCCACCTCAGAGGGAACGTTCTCTATTATTTTAGAAAAATCTATCTTGTTTAAATCCTTAGCTTGTTTTGTAACGAATATCTTTGCCTTTTTGATCTTCTTCTTTTTTAAGTATTCTAAAACATCATCCGCAGTTCCATAGAGTAAAATAAATCTTTCTGTATCGTGTAATATAGATTTTGCCTCATTTTTTAATCTATCTATCTCTTCTCTGAGTATGTCTCTCATCGAAGGTACAGTATCCAATAGCTCTTTTGAGAAAAATTCGGAATTTACCGGGCATAGTGTCTCGATATTCCTATCTTTCTTCTGAAATTCGTTAGCCCTTATCAAGGAATATTTCGATCCATCAACTATGATTATTTCCTCCATAGATACCCCTCTTATCTTTTTTTTGATATTTTATTCTGTCTTTCAAGATACATCTTCCATTCCTAACACCACCAATAGGATTTTTTGGATTACCTAAAGAGTTCATACACCGTGCCATCATAGCAGCACCTCTTGCTAATCCATCATCTACAAAAACCACGTTATCCACAGGTTTATTATATAATGAAAGTCCGCCGATCTTTTCTAATATTAAAAACGGTTTGAATCCGGTTATAATTGCTCTTCCGGTAAAACCAATAGCTGTCTTGCTGTTAATCAATTCTTCATCGATTGCAACTCTTATCAATCGTTCCGCTACCGTTGAACAAATCTCATCGATCACGTAATATAACGTATCTATCCCTTTCTCGTCTACTATCCTCCTGCCGATCTCTCTTAATTCACCAAATCTATCACCGTTCTTGCCTACGTCACATCCGATAAGAACAATATCATTTTTTATAGCTGCCTCTGCATTTACAGGAACCAATCCATACATCTTTGCATTGTTAGGAACTTTTTCTATCTTTATTATCTCGTTAATCTCTTCTATGTAGGTTTTAGAGACCTTATAGAAGCTATTCTTCCTCTTTATAAAACTATTCATCCTTCCATCCTGATCTTTTATAACGTCTAACGCAGATATATCTCTCTTATTATACGCTCCTCTTACTAAATTATCAGGTATAGCACCAGCAAGACCACAAAAATTGCCTATAGTCTTAGCATACGGAAGATCATCATTAGTTATCCTACCATCAAGGGTTGTACCAAAATCCAACGATGCGCATGGATTTCTATAATCTATACCAGCCCATTTTGCACCCTCTTTGATACCGACTGTAGCTAATTCTCCCTCCATCTCATTTGCCACTACTTCCACTCCTGTAGATCCAAAAGGAGGAAGGACGCTTCCCACTGCTCCATCAAAGTATACTTTATCAAGCATGCTGAATTTTTGAATATGTTTTGGAAGCGCATCTTTACTTATAGCAGGCGTCATATTTCTCGTAGGAACGCCCGCTGCTATACAACCATCTGCTAATGCAAGAATAAACATTCCTACATCATCAGGAGAGCTAAAATTGGCAACAACACCGGTAGATCTTACTACAAAATCTAAATCAGTCTTTATATTGAGACCTACCTCTTTATGTGCATCTATTAAAGTATCTCTTACCAATTCTGTAATTGATTCTCTTGTTAAAGGAACACCATCTAATGTTTTTCCAAATATTTCCTCACCTTGTTTAGGTGCTCTAACATTACGGGTCATCCTGATTTTTTTGTTTAAAATATACGTTTTACCCTCATTCAAGTTTGTAGCGGTCAATATGCATTTCGTAGTAGTGTTTCCTACTTCTACGGAGGCTACAATATAATATACATCTTTGCTCCAATCTTTCATTGAGGAGACTCTTCTAAATCCTTTAATACGTAACACATCTATCTTTTCGCTTTTTGCGAATCTCGGTACAGGATTTCCTCGTCTTGTTAAAAAAATTTTCATTATTATACTCGCATGATAGTCTTATTCTTTATTTGATATCATTATATCTCTTAAAATCCCTCCATAGGCAGGCCTTGTAACCAATACGCCTATCAAAACACCTATTATTATAGTAAGAGCAAAACCTGTCAATTTACCTAACCCCATAACCAATAAAGGAAGCATGGCAAAGGAGGTTGTAGCTGCGGATATAAATATTATCTTAAAGGCATTGGTCAATCTTTTTTCGTAAGTTTTAATCCTTCGTTTTGTCTGCTTTTTTTTGATTTGTTGCTCTTTATCTTTCTCCTCACTTAACATATCATCCGTTATAATAATCAGTTGATCAATACCAGTTCCGATTATTCCTATAATACCTGCTATACTTGGTAAATCCAATTGCCAGCCAATCAAAGGTAGTTTAGATATGCCAACAATTATCAAAACCTCAGAAAATGATATAGATAACATTGGTAGAACGATCTTGTACTCTTTATATCTGTATCCTGTGATTATCGAAACGGCGATTATTGCAAGAATAATTATCAATACTATCTCTTTTTTAAACTGATCGCCAAGAGTGGCTGGAACCTGGCCTGATGTCTCTGTTATAAGCTTTACTGGCAATACTCCTGTACTTAGATGTATTATAAGGTTTCTTGCCTCCATCTTTCCCGTATCACCTATCCCTGTACGAGCAAACAGGCTGTATACTTTCTCGTCCTTGAGCATAGAAGCAAGGTCAGGAGATAACGGTGCCGAATATACCAATTCTCCATCGAGATACATCGCGATAGGATGTTTTTCTGGATCGTTTACAGCGTTATATCTTATACACGCATTTCTAAATTTGCTTGCACCAGCCTCATTCAACGTGAAACCTGCACCCCAGATTATACCATCTTCTGATCTTGGTGCAGGATCCACCTCTGCTATATCATCACCAGAAAGGATTTTTTTATATTGTCCGTCATCTGCCATGATCCTTATCTCAAACACTCCTGGTGTAGATACTATCTTTTCAGTATCGGATAAATTTACTCCTGCTAGATCGATCAAGATATATTTGTTGCCGATCGTTCTAATGACGATGTCTTTACTGCCTAGCGCATTTAATTTTTTTTCTAACATCGTTTTAGTCTGTTCCAACGTGCTGTTAGATGCTCTATCATCGTAATACGTCAACTTTCCGCCTACTGGTTGTATAACCTTCTCTATCTCATCTCGATCGACAGTCTTTCTAATCTCGTATCTTAACGTGTTATCTTCTACAACCGGTATAACTTCTGCATTTAACTTCTCGCTGAGGTATATCGCAACAATCCTTTCGTAAGAGATGGGCATTCTTATCTTTCCATCCTCCGATTCTACTGTAAGACCGTATGAAGATAATATCTCTTGAGGAACCTCTTTATCTGTGGTAAACACGATTCCATTATCATCTAAACTGACTATTGTAACTTTTCCACCTATTAACTCTTCTAAAAACGCTTTTGAGACCAGATTTTTATCTAAATCTACACTTACAACCACTGCATCTGCTCTCAATCTCAAATATGATCCACCATCTAGATCCAAACCAAAATTTAAATTAGTTTTAAATCTGCCATCCGATACCGTCGGGTGTATGAGAAAGATTGATAAGATAACGAGAATGATCAATATCCAGAACCTGATACTCTTGAAGAGTTTGTTCATCTTCTTTTACCTCTTTTATCTATATACAATCTTAAAAATCCTGCATTCATGAGCCATGTATTCAACATGTCCGCCAGTAACCCAAATATCAATACGGCAGACATCTCGCTCAGTATCGTTATCTGTGTATACGACGTAAAGAGATACGAAAAAGTTGAGACGATAAACATTACGACTACCGCTACCAGCGTAGTGGTGGTCATGGTAAAACCGGTATTAAATATTCTCTTAAAATCATCTTTTGTATTTTTCCCCTCTTTTAGAACTTTATTAGTTAATAAGATATCCGTATCGACGGAGTAACCGATCAACATCAATAATGCTGCCAGGCTTCCAAGAGTCAATTCAATCCCAAAGATATCCATCATCGCCATAGCCATTATTATATCGGATAACGCACAGAATGTGATCATACAAGATGGTAACGGAATCCTAAACGCAACGAATACGACGATAGCCATAAGTATGAAAGAGAATATTATTGCTATTATGGCTAAACGCTGCATCTCTTCTCCAAAAGTAGCACCAGAATAATCTAATTGGACATTTTCCTCGCCATATTCTTGTATTATAGACTCTCTTAATTCTTTCCCTTTGTCTGGATCTATAAACCCAAATTGAAGCATAGTCCTCGAACCCATATCCCTCACAAATAAAAGGTCGTATGCTTGGTATTTTTCTTCAAGGTATCCTACATCCTTCGTAGAAGGGACGGTAATAACAGTACCTCCAGTAAAATCGTATCCAAGTCTTACAGGCGTATCATATATCACAAAAAAAGAAAAAAGAATACCGATACAGATTACTAGTATAAACAATGGTATCCTTATCATCTTTTTTGTATCTAAATTATACGGATTCAGATCAAACTTCATACAAATTTCGCCCTTTTAGATAAAGTATATGGAAGATTAAGCGATTTTTTTGGTAAAGAGCCTACCTCTTCCTTTACTCTTCTAATAAGGTCTTCAACAGAGAGCTCTTCTTTAGATTTATCCTTCCTGATATTTACACTTAACATCCTACCTTTTCTTTCTTTCTCTCCTATCACTACGATATAAGGAATCCATTCCATCTCTGCCTCACGTATCTTCTTACTCAAAGTGCTATCCCTATCATCTATATCTGCTCTTATCCCTTCATTAAGTAATTTAAAATATACCTCTTCTGTAAAGTCATTCTCCTCTTTATGGATCGGTATGATCCTTACCTGTGTCGGTGATAACCATGTAGGCAATATTGGTATATCCATCATCGATCCTTTCTCGATCAAAGAGTACATAACTCTCTCTATGGCTCCGCTAGGGCTACAATGTAGTATTATTGGTGATTTATCCCTCCCATCGGCATCCGTGTATGTGATGCCATACCTTTCAGCATTCTCAACATCTATCTGTACCGTAGAGAGTGACGTTGCTTTACCAGACTTATCTATAAAATTAAACTCGAATTTCATCACGAAATAGAAGAATCGCTCGTCCCATATCTCGACCAGCACTGGTTTATCTATAATACTTACCAATCTTTCTATAAACTCTTTATCTTCCTCATAAAAATTTCGGGTAAACCGTATAGCAACCTCATAATCTTTGGTACTCAATCCGATATCTTTGAGCATATCTACGCTCAATTCATATTGCTTCTCAAACTCTTCCATCGCCTGGTCTAAATCGGAACAGAAAGTATGCATATCCGGCATGGTGAATGTTCTTAACCTTCTCAAACCTGTTAATTCTCCCCGTTGTTCTCTCCTAAAACTATACTTTGTCATCTCGACCATCTTTAACGGAAGGTTTCTATAAGAGATGGTCATATCTTTTCCGATCAAAAACTGGCCAAAACAAGCGGAAAATCTCAAAAACAACCTCTTTTTTTCGGAATCGATCTCATATCTCCTGGCAGGAAATCTTTTTAAATATTCTCCGAGCGCAGGATGGGATGTATCATACATTACAGGTGTCTCCACCTCCATCGCGCCACTATCTAAAGCTCTTTTCAAGATATATTCTTCTAAAAGAGATTTTATTAATCGTCCTTTCGGATAATACCTCATGTTACCCGGGTCTGATGCAGGCTCGTAATCTGCGATCTCTTCTCTTCTCATTAACAGGATATGGTTAGGAGTTTTATTATCCGTCTTCCTGTCTCCAGTTGATTCGTATATATAAAATCTTTTCAGGTTTTCGTAATTTGTAAAATCAAACAAGTCAGGATCGTATAGCCGTCCTCTTGTATCCAAAATATAAAAGGTAGAGTTTACCTCTTCTTTTGATTCGTCCTCTTCTTTATCTGGAGTTATCGTCCTGGATAACTCAGATAACGGATGGCCTTTACACTGAAGATTAAACGCTTTATACCATCCAAAAGGAGCACGCTTTATATTAAACCCGTCTAAATTGTTTAACTCTGTCTCCATCCTCTTTAACAACTCTATCGAGAAATTAGGATCGGCAAGAGTATCGCTCAGATGGGCGTATGGATATAACATCACGTTAACTGTACCGACTTCCTTGCATACATCTTTTATCTCTTTTATTGCTTTTTTTACCACATTTTCAGGATTTTTTTCATCGATCTTTTCAATAGATACGAATACCACCAATGCCTCATCCATACTATCCGATTTGGAAGAATTATCCAAATACTCTGCATATCTTGTCTTATCCTTCAAACTATACTCTATCTTATCCGAGTGTATCAATAATAATCTCATCTTATTACCCGATATCCTACAAAGTATGTATTACGATCTTGATCGATCTTAATATCTGATTCTGTTCCTATAGCAAGATCATCTTTTACAACGATCTGGTGGTAAGATATATCTCTTACTATTACTCCACCTTTTTTGCCTCTTTCAGTCGCTATCCCTCTCACTATCTTTCCGATCCAACTCTTATTTATCTTGCTATATATCTTTTTTGTCTCTTCGGTCATGATCCTTGATCGTGCCTTTTTTATCCTTCCCAAGATATCTTTATCCTCGCATTGCGTGAATGGTCTTGGTGAATATCTCGTTATATTCACTTTATTGGGCATGCATCTGTGTAATAACTCTATAGACTTCTTAAAATCCTCCTCTGTTTCAGAGGGATAGCCTACTATAAAATCTGTAGATAATGTCAAGATACTATCGAACTCTGATCGAAATGATCTTACGATGTTTAGAAAATCATCGACCGAATATCTTCTATTCATATCTTTTAACACTCTATCCGAGCCTGATTGAACAGGTAAGTGTAAAAATTTGAATAATTTTTCGTTTTTAAATACCTCTATAAGCTCGTATAATGTCTTTTTATCCTTTAAAGAGTAGGGATTTATCATTCCCACCCTGATATAAAATCGTTTATCTATGCTTACAATATCTCTTAATAGATCAGGTAATCCGTATGAGATGTCTCGTCCGTACGCCCCAACATCCTGTCCTGTCAGCCTGACTTCTATTACCCCTTTATCTACCAACTCTTTCACCTCTTTTACGATATCATCGGGAGGTTTGCTCACCAAAGATCCACGTGCAACTTTTGTGATGCAATAAGAACACTCTCCAACACATCCTTTACCTATATTAACAATACCTATCTTACCATCTTTTGCAACGATATCATCGCATTCTCTGAATAATTCATAAAAATAATGTTGATCCAATATAATGGCGTCATTATTAACTTTTTTAATCTTATCAGGCGATACCTTCGCCAGACAACCAGTAACAATCAATCTTTTACCTTCATATTGTTTTATCTTTTTTAACATAGCATTTTCTGTTGCTTCTATTACACAACACGTATTTAAAACAATGGTATCCGATTTGGATGAATCTTTCACAATGTAAACGTCTTTCTTCTCTAAATAAGCCTCAAGTTTTCTTATGAACTCCTCATTAGAAGTACATCCGTATGATTCTAGATACATGTAAGTCATTCTTGTTTATCATCTCTTTCGTAAAATCGTAAAGTTTATAATAAACTATGTAATATAACTATTAAAGGTGAGGTATAATGATGATAAAATGGTTAGGTCATTCAGCTTTCGAGATTACCACTTCTACAGATAAATCTATCTTTATCGATCCATGGATAGAGAATCCGTTATCACCTGTAAGTCTGGACGACATATCCAAGGCAGATCTAGTATTGGTCACCCACGACCATTTTGATCATATAGGAAACACTGTCGATATCTGTAAAAAGACGAGTGCTATGGTTGTTACTAATCCAGAGACTTCAAACAAGTTATCACAATCAGGTGTCGAGAATGTAATAGGTATAAACATAGGTGGAAGCGTAGAACCTATAGATGGAGTAAAGGTTACAATGGTACAGGCGTTCCATAGTTCTGAGAGCGGCTGTCCAGCCGGTTTTCTCTTGCATATAGACGGCAAGATTATTTATCATGCAGGAGATACAGGTATCTTTTCTTCGATGGAACTGTTGGGTGATCTTTACGATATAAACGTTGCTTTGATACCGATAGGCAGTGTCTTCACTATGGATTCTTACCAAGCAGCGAAATCTTTAAGATTATTAAAACCAGATGTTGCGATCCCAATGCATTACGGAACGTTTTCAGCATTGGTAAAAGATGCAAAAGAGTTTTTAGACCTTGCAAAGAGAGAGTCTCCTGATGTTAAAGTAGTTGTTCTCAAACCAGGAGAAGAGTGGGGCTTATAGATTATAAAAAATAAAATGGTAATTTTAAATATTCGTTGTATCAAAGCAATCACTGTTAAATCCCAATCTTCTAAGCATACCTTCCGCATCTTTCATAATTTTTTCAATGAATTCCTTGGCGGTTAATATATCATCAATAACACCGACTGCCATGGATGGAGTACCGGAATCCTTTAATTTATGGTGATAGAGTCTTTCATACATTTTAGGATCAAAACAATCCTGCTTTACGATCATATCTCGTTTAAAATTTTCTGGAATAGGACATTCTTTGGTAGCCATAAAGGCGGTTCCCATATAAACGGCTTCTGCACCCATTGCTAAAGATCCTAAAAATCCTCTTGCATCTCCTATACCTCCTGCAGCAATAAAAGGAATTCTAAGCAACCTATTCGCCATTACCATATTTATCATCGTTGTGTTTTGAATCGGGTTTTTATATCCGGTTCCCTCCAAGCCTACAATCACTACAGCATCTGCTCCATCTTTTTCTGCTTTCAAAGCGTGTTTCATGATTGCACATTTATGTATCCAGTTTATCTCATTATCCTTTAATCTTTCACCAATCTCTTTTGCTTTATAAGCAGATGTAAAACAAGTTTTTATTCCTTCATCGATAACTACGTCTATATATTTCTTATAGTCTCTAGGAGTTTCAACAAAATCAGCAGAGGTACGAGGCATAACAGTAAAATTTACACCAAAAGGGTTATTCGTCATACTCTTCGCCCTTATTATCTCATCTCTCAACCCCTCTGGAGTAAAATTATGTGCAGTAATTATTCCAAACCCTCCTGCATCAGAGACAGGGGCAGCAAGATCAGCCGTTCCAAAAAAACTGAATGCTCCCTGTATTAGAGGATATTTACAGCCTAACATCTTTGTAATCTTTGTTACCCATCTCATTTTATTATAATCCCTCATCTTTATATTTACATAATACAGATACAGCCTTTACTGCTCTTTCTGAGGACGGATATACAGGTACCTTCCTCGATTCTAATATACTGACAAACTCATCCTCTAGAGGGTCCATGGAAGATCTCCATAGAACCAAAGGTTTTCCTTTTTCTTTTATTCTCAAAAATATATCGGCTACGGTATTCATCAACTCTAAAATAATCGATTTTGGAAATTGAGAGTATGCCATCTTTATGAATATCGTAGTAGGAATCTGCATGATCATACAATCGACTCCTTCGTCATCCAAAACAGAAGTAAGATGCTCGAAAAAACTGTAGATATTCGACGCAAAATCTGTTAGATGGAATTCCATACAAACACCAGCATCTAAAGGATTTAACGGAATTTCCCATGGAGGAAAGATTTCTTTGAGTTTTTTATATGTCTTTTCACCCAATTTTGCCATTTTTAGGCCATTCCGTTCACAAGCATCCGTTGCGATTACACCTTCACCTCCTGATAAGTTTACTATGGAGATCCTATTACTCTTAGGCATCTCCTTTATAAAATCAAAGATCTTTGCAAAATCGAAGAACTCATCTATGTTTTGTGCACGAATAGCCCCAACCTGTCTCAAGATAGTATCAAGGATCGGATCATTCTCTCGCGCGATTGTGCCGGTATGGGAGGCGGCAGCCATTGATCCAGCCTTTGTCCTTCCAGATTTAAGGATTATGATAGGTTTTTCCTTTGATCTCTCTCTCAAAATCTGCATAAATCTTCTTCCATCCCCTTTTATGCTCTCGATATGCATTGCTATCACCTCTGTCTCTGGGTCATCTACAAGATACTCCAAAGTATCGACCTCGTTTATATCCATCTTATTTCCAAGGTCGAGGATCTTAGCAATACCTAAATGGGAGAATATCCAATTTAGCTTGTACTCGTATAGACCAGATTGGAAGACAAAGGATAAACCGCCTTTATTTAATTTTTCAACAGGATGAAAGCTGATGATAAGATTGTTCGATGTATTGATCGGGCTTAAAGTGTTCGGCCCGAGCACCCTTATCTTTTCCTCTCCTGTAATTCTTTTAACCTCATTATATAACTCTCTCCCTTCTTCTCCTGCCTCATCAAATCCTCCTGATACTATCACAACTCTTTTTATTCCCAGTTCTACACAATCTTTTATAATTTTCAATGTTTGATTATACGGAACAGCAGAGACGACCAGATCTATATCATCAGGTATATCATTTAACCTCGGATACGTTTTTATCCCAAGAATCTCTTTTGAATTTGGGTTTACAAGATAGATCTTGCCGAGAAATTTTAGCCTCAGTAAATTCTCGGTTATGTGATAATTCATCTTCATCTCATTTCCAGTAGCGCCTACGATCGCAACACTCTTTGGATAAAAAAAAGGATCCAAAAAATATTCTCTTTCTCTCAAGATTCTTCACCTTTATAACATTTATGATCAATATTTGTTTTTAATCTTTTATTTATCTCATTTTGATACATATTACTAGTATTAATAAATAATAATAAATCATAATAATATTTAATATTTTGTAAATTTTGTATCGAAGCAATCACTGTTAATGAAAAGATTGAAAAATTACTAACCTACACCACTATTTTCACGAGAACCGGAAACTATGCAGCATCGGCTCAAAGAACTCGAATTCTGCTTTATCATATATATCTAATGGTGCAGTAAAAGTTATTAGATAAGCTGTTTTATCATGAACAAAGACTGCTAACATCTGTTTAGATCCGATTCCGCCAAATCCTATCGTATATATGGCTCCAGCAACAGGCTCACCATTGATCGTCTCACTGAATGTTTCAACTACGTTCATAGGATATACACACGTTATACCCGTCTCGAGACATGTTACTGAAGATACTCCAGATCTTAACTCTTTTATGGCTGATGTAATATATTCATCGGGCGTCATCTCTCTTGGTAAGTCTTCTATACCAACAATAGCATACGATCCATGTCCTAAAAAAAAGGCTACATCGCCCATGATATTACCCATATAACATTCTATCATTGCCCAATCTTCAGGGTAGTCGATCGAGAAACCATACTCGTTGTTTCTATATGTTGACATCTCCTCTTCTGCAGTTACCGATCCGATTGATGCGATTAGAATAACAGACAAAGTTATCATCACAAACATCCTGTTTGTGAGCCTCAAATCTTTGATTTGAGACATCACAAATTTTTTATTCATCTTAATTTACCTCTTTAACAGATTTAACCTTTATTGCAGAACCTTTTCTGGATTTTACCATCTCCCATCCAGATATTTTAGCCATACCGAAACCTATCGCTCTTTTACCTTCAAATAAAACCAGATCGTTGGGTCTTATCTTTTTGTCTGCATCTATCACACCGATATTGAAAACATCTCCCAATGGAACAAAATCCTCAATCGATACGGCATAATCTCCGGGAAATATATCTTTCCTTATCTTTTTCACGTTTTCTACAGCATCTATCGTCAAATCTACCAGTTTATAATTCATATTAACCTTTAAAAATTGTTTTTTTCCAATAAAAGCCGTCATATATGGATATTTACCCCTTATCTTTATATCATCTTGATCGTTCAGAATTTCGTTAGCCATCTTACAACCGAACTGGTAGGATAGCATCGATCTAAATATTAAAAATTTTCTCTCCTTATTAGTTATCTTTTTATCGGTATCTATATCTAACATAGCTTTTCTTAAATTTTCAATAGATCCAGAAGTATAAACGACATTTAGACCCAATTCTTCCTCTACCAATTCACAGATATCTCTGTACGCCCCATCAACATGGGCTATTATATTTTTATACTTATTTTTATCTAAAAACTTTTTAAGACAGTGTTTACCCCATTCAATCTCTTCATAAGTCCATTTTCCTGTAA
Organism: Candidatus Methanoliparum thermophilum; assembly: GCA_004212075.1. Taxonomy (GTDB): domain Archaea; phylum Halobacteriota; class Methanoliparia; order Methanoliparales; family Methanoliparaceae; genus Methanoliparum; species Methanoliparum thermophilum. The sequence goes on along the minus strand of RXIF01000004.1, from coordinate 213,014 downwards.
CCGGGATATCATAAGATGATGCTGGATATATCAGCTCGAGCTCTCTCGGCACAAGACCTAAAGGCGAGGTTAATATAACCTCATGAAGATATTTTCTATATGGTAGGATGGCATCTATTATTGTTCTATGCGATGGGGACAAAGAATAAGGTTTTCTTGCAGAACATGGAAGGATTAACAAATTATCCAAATTTGGCTTTTGATATCTCTCCATCACCCGATCGTTAAAATTTTTGATCTCTATTCTATTAAAACTGTCAGATGTGTTAGCATATAGATGAGATCTTCTGAATAAAGGTATCCTTCTACTCAAAAAATCATGATCCATAATTCTGTATAGAGCGGTGATCCATGGTGATGATCTACATTGTTTCTCAACATATTCTGTTATATTCTCATTCTCAATGAGATACCTTATCTTTTTAATCTCGACCTCTAATACAGACTTGTTGTGCGTATATAAAAATTCTATTACTCTTTTTATGTTCTCATTATCCAGATCGGAAGGTTTTTTATCTTTACATACAGGACAGTTACACGGGAACTCTATAAGATCCTTCAGTCTATATTCTCCATCTGTCGTGAGATAAATGCCACGTAGTGCTGCAATTTTTCCATAGATATCGTCGAATAGGTCTACTCCATGATAAACAAAGATAGAAACATTTTCAGGGGATGCAATCGCTCGAAGAAATAGTGCTGAATCGGGGGGGATTGAATCGCGTGTTCTTGTTAGCATCATAGAGAGTTTTCTGTAATCTCCTATGTATCTGTTGGCGTATAGCAAGATGTAAATTTCTGCATCTTGATTCTGCAGATAGTTTAATTTTGAATGATTCTTAAGATAATTTATATGCGGATAAGAGGATTCATCATATATCTTTATTGCAAGATCATTTAGAAGATCTTCTCCGACTAAACCAGGAGTTTTTATCTCTTTCTTATCAGTTAGTTTTAACGATCCCAACCGTGCCACCCCATCCTCTTTTAATACTTCAAATCTCATTTATTAATCTCACATCCACCATTTTCTTAATCTTTTTTATTAATGGGTCTCTGTATCTTTTATCGTATTCAAACGTGACATCTTTCCCCTTATTTTTATCATTATTTAGAAAAACGATCAAATTTAATAGAGCAGCCCTAACCATCTCTTTATCGAGAATTTCAGGCGATTCAAAATTTAATGGGTATGTCTCAGATAACTCCAACGGATACGGACCGAAAGGAGGTTTTAAATAATAAACGCTCTTATAGTCTTTAATATCTTCAATAGATGGTATGGTCGTTATTAAAGCAGGTGTCGTCTTAATAGGCATGTTTCTCAGCTTTTTTCTATATCTTATAACCTCTGTCCGTCTGTTACTTTCCACGCCACCATAGAAAAATGCCGATTTACTTGAGACGTCGTATCTTTCCAGATTATTAGAATATTTGACCAATCTTCTTAGACCGTTCAGCAATTTTGGATGGCTTGCACATCTGATCTGAACTAACTCCCATAATCTTCCGTCCATTATCGATTGTTTTATCCGTTTTATCTCAGTAAAACTCTCATATAGGTTATGAATAGCCAACAATCTTACAATATCCTCGTTTTCCAACCCTCTGACTTCTTCAGGGGTATATTTGGAACAGACAGGACAGTTACATTGAAAATATCTCAGGTTGGATAGTTTGTAGGTACCATTTACGGTTAAATATCGTTTATCCATTGCATATAAGATATAAGATGCCGAATCGAAGAGATCGCATCCCATCAAGACAAATATTGCAAATCCCATTGGATGTCCTGCACCAAATAAATGGACAGGTTTGTTAAGTGGGATATTCAGTTTAGAAGCAATCACTACATCGACTATATCATCGTATCTGTACTCCTCTAACAATGGAACTATCGCTCCTATAGCATAAAGATCAAAATCTAATTTGCTTGCTTCTATAGCATTTTTTCTTCTCAAATCTCTGTAAGTAGAGCCTTGAATTGGTGCAACAATGATATTATCTTTGAATATATGTTTTATGTTAGATATTTCTCTTAATCTATTTATTGTTATCGTAACATCCTTTTCAGCCTCATCGTATCTCTCGTTTGGTTTGGTAGGTATATCTAACGGCACACAGATATCCGATCCGATCTCGTTCTGGAATTGTAGTATCTCCATGTTATCAACGTTTATATCTCCATAAACGGATAATTGAAACGATCCAGAATCGGTCATAATCGGTCGATCGAAGTTTAGCATTCTATGAAGTCCTTCTTCTCTCGCTCGATCTCTCAATCTCTGGTTTGAATAGATTATGTAAGAGTTTGTTATTATCGCTTCAGCCCCGATATTCTTCATATCTTCCGGTGGAATTACTATATTATTAGGATTTATAACAGGCAGTATCATGGGTGTCTCAATGATACCATGCTTGGTTTTTAAATGTCCTACCCGGCCCAAGACATCTTTTTTTATTATCTCAAATTTTACATCCATAGTCTTCCGCCTTTGGTTATATAGGAGAGTATTTATTTCTATTTAATTACGGTTTTTATCAAAATAGATTATCATGAGAAGTAAAAGATGATAAGATCGATATGAGAACAGTTTCCAATTCATTATAGGTAAATAAGAGATATAAAAAATCTAAGTAAAGCAATATTATCCATTATTATATCACTGTTTAGCATTCCGTGAATCCTTCTCTCGCTCGATCTCTCATCAAAAAGGACGATTGTTGCACCCCTCTATTTGGTAAGTATAAGTGAGTCGAAGACCTCACCATCAGGATATTTTGCTTTTAATGTTAGTACATTCCCATCTACCTCAACCAAAGTATAATGATAGCAAGACTCTGCATATGAAAAACGTTCATCCTTCTTATCCACAGGATAAAGCGGAGCTCCCGCGCCGCCGGATATCATATAGATAGTCCCACCCCCTCCTGTTATCTCTCCATTCACTATCGGTTTACTCCTCTGGTATCCATGGTCATGCCCAGCAAAGACCAAATCCACGCCATACTCATCGAAAAGTGTGGTTATAGGCTGGACATCGATATTATCTCCGTGTGCTTTTCCACAAGAGTAAGGTGGTCTATGTAGAACGACAATCTTCCACATATCATCCGGGACATTGGATAGATCATCTTCAAGCCATTTGTATTGCTCCGAGCTGGGTCCCATATCAGCCGGGAATATCAGAGGTTCTATGGATGTTAAGAGGGAAGTTTCGGTGTTAAGAACAGCCACGTGCACATTTCCATAATCAAACGAGTACCATCCTTTGTTTTTAAAATCAGGTGTGGCAAACTGGGTAAAGTAGATTGGACTGCGAAACTCGTGGTTCCCAAGTACTACCATAAATGGGGCTTTGAGAAAAAGCTCGGGTGCCGCCGAATCAAACCATAATTTCCATTCCAAAGGAATAAAACCAAAATAGACAAAATCACCCGAGAAGAGCGAGAAATCAAAGTCCTCAGAAGCGGCTGCTTCTGATACCACCTTCCATCCATCAAAATTACAATCTGTTGCCTCGTTTCTAGAATCTCCCACGACGATAAATGATACGTTACCATCGTCCAACGGGGCAGTCTTAAAAGTATGGTCTTGGCTCCAGCCGTCTTCTGATCCACACCTGTAATGGTAGGTTGTATTCGGTTCTAGATCGATCAGATTCACCTCATGAAAAAGCGAAGATCCTTTATCTCCTCTGGCGGTCATTCCATAGTACTGATCCATCCCATACTGGACAAAACTTCCCGCCGGAGCTGAGGTCTTCCATGCGATGGTTATAGAGGTAGAAGGATCTGATCTAAAACCGAGATGTATATTATAGGGTATATTATCATTGGCAAAAAACCCTTCAACATCCCCATAAGCCGAAATGATGGGGAACGAAAGAAGTAGTAGAGCGGAGAGCAAATAGAGAATTCTTCTCCAACATTTATCCATATTCTTTACCCTTACTTGATTTTATGTATCTTATTAATAAATTTTTACTAATATTGATATAAACTTTTTTTATTTATATATCTTTTTATTTATATAAACATTGCATCGACTATGAAGAGATGAGATTTATAGATATCAAAGAAAAGCCATCATATTTTTACTATGTTTTATGGAACAAGACAAGAGAATAGGATTTAAGATTATTCAATCAGGATCTTTACTCTTTCAAAAAAAAGGGTAAATAATAAATTATAATGCTTAAACTTGTTTATTTATATTATTGGCTTCTTTTTACCGCATAGACGACAGGTAGTTCTATAAACGTTATTAACAGCACCACATTCTCTGCATACCCAACCATTCTCTATTTTTGATCTATTTACACTAAAATTCATACATATTACACCAAAGTATTTTATAATTATATAATATATAAACTTTATCATTAATTATTTTTTTATTGAATTATTAAACTATGAGATTTTAATTTATTTGATATGTCAAAGAGTTATAAAATTTAAGATATGGAATCTAAAATTCGGCGATTACGACACAAGTTATAATACGAATATTTTTATATAAAGAGATGTTAATTTGGTTATCTATGAGTGAAAAAATAGCAATAATACCGATAGAAGGTGCCATTTTTGGAGAAAAATCCATATTATTCCTTCCTATTGATTTTTCAGATAAAATATCAAGACTTAAAAGGTATATCAGTAAAGCAGCCGATGATAAAGATGTTAAAGGCATAGTATTTGAGATAGATTCTCCAGGCGGATCTCCGTATTACTCAAAAGAGTTAACACGAGAGATAAAAGAGGTAAAAAAACCAAAAGTTGCAAGAATCGAAGAAAATTGTCTATCTGGTGCGTACTGGATCGCATCTAGCTGTGACAAGATTGTATGTGATGAACTAAGCCGGGTTGGCGGAATAGGTGTTGCGGGTATCAGAGTTGATCTATCAGATTTTATGAAAAAATTTGGAATACAGGTCGATACTTCTGTAACAGGAAGGTTTAAAGATCTCGGTATGCCTTTCAAGCCGTTCGGCATGGAAGAAAAAGAGATAATAGACGAGGAATTAAACCTGATCAACGATCTATTCCTGAACGAAATTGTCAAGAGTAGAAATATCGATAAAGATAGATTAAAAGAGATAAAAGACGGAAAATATTTCTTGGGGCTTAAAGCAAAAGAGATAGGACTAGTAGATTATATTGGGGGAAGGAAAGAGGCTATAGATATATGCAAGAAACTAGCTGGGATAGATGGGGATGTAGAGATAGAGGATTACAGAAAAGAGATGGAAGAAGAATCGTTCAAAGGGATTGGTGATATTTTCAAGATGTTTTTTGATAGATGATGTTTTTAAGTTCTATCCTTTAGCATATCTACCATCCGGTCTCTCTTCTCTATCGCTTTTTTAACAGATTTATCAATCCTTTCTACCATATCTTCAAAATTATCGGGTTTAATATCTCCAACAACCTTTTTTATCGGAGTATACGCCGACTCCCTAAACTTTGGCTCGAATTTTTTATGTATACCATCCTCGACTATCTCTACGCCGGTTCCCATCTCGACGTATCCTATCTCTTCTATCCTTACATCTTTTGTCTTTAAAACATTTTTTATGTCTTTTGCTAAATCTGGTGGGCATATTATAAGAAGAGAATCCAACGATACACCTAGATAGTCTATCTCATACCGATCTAACATCTCAAGGACTCTTTTGTTTACTAAACTTCTTACTTTCTTCTCATAAAAGACCAATTTAACATTAGCAGTCTTCGATATCTCATTTAAATCCCCTCTTAATCCGCCATTGGTGACATCAGTCATTGTATGGATTTTTTTTACTTGACCACTTTTTATTAACGAATCAGCAGCAATTAAAAACTTTATGTTTAATGTCTCAGGTATGACATCTTCTTCCCCATAATATAACGCGGATGTAGATATTGTACCCCCTCCAGAACCTTCTGACATTAAGATAACGTCTCCTGGCTTCGAATAAGACCTGGCAGTTAGATAATCTGTAATACCTACAGCACCCACACATCCCGTCATCCTGTCTCCTATGACCATGTCTCCACCGATTCTTAACGTAGAACCTGTTATCAATGGCACATTCATAAGACGGGATACAGAAGATATCCCAGCGATATGTTCAAATATCTTTGATACGTCACTATCGTCTGCTACATGAATATCTGATAAAAGAGCAACCGGTGTTGCACCCATCACGTATATATCCCGTAAAGTAGCCTTCGTTACATGAAAACCAGATAGAAATGGGAAATCGCTCAATCGAGAATGTATCCCATCAACACTTATTACTATATAATATTCTTTGGTTTTATCTATCTTTACCACGCCAGAATCATCCATATCTTTAGAATCTATTACTGCAGACGTCTTTCCAATTATATCCCCTATCTTCGAATGGATATAAAAATCTCCTAAACCTCTTGAACCTACTCCAACATCTCCAATCTTGACACCTGATCTTTCGTATCGTGCAAAATCATTTTTTATATTTAACGTCGTCTCTGACTCTTGTATTATTGCATTAGCCCATTTTTCAGCTAATTTTTGTTCATATCCTTTGAACTCTATGATTAACTCGATTAACTTCTCTACTATCTTATCTTTATCCACTTTTTTATACAATAGGTTCTTTGCGTATCCTTCTAGGTCCATTTTAACAAATCTCTAAAAAATTATGCAATATCTTTAATCCTTCATTACCACTCTTTTCAGGATGAAACTGAACTCCATATATATTTTTCTTTAAATCTGCTATCGCTGATGGGAACTTTACACCATATTCTGTCTCGCATATTACATACTCATTATTCGTCCTTACGTAATATGAATGTGCAAAATAAAAATAAGATTTATTTATTCCTAAAAAAATAGGATTCTTCTTATTTTTAACTTCAACAAGATTCCAACCCATATGCGGAACCTTAAGACCAGTAAGTATATTTTTATTAAATTTCACTACTTTTCCTGGCAGTATCCCAAAACCTTCTATTAATCCACCTTCCATGCTTTTCTCCATCAATATTTGCATTCCAAGGCAGATGCCAAATAATGGCTTTTTATCATCTATTAAATCATATATAAATGATAAATCTTTTTTTATTTTACATATAGCAGTTTTAAAAGCTCCAACACCAGGTAATATTATTCCATCTGCATTCTTCAATAATCTTTTGTCGGTAGTTATATCGACGATTGCACCTACTTTTTCAAATCCTTTTTTTATACTTTTAAGGTTGCCACAACCATAATCAAAGACTGCGATTTTTTTGTGTATCATCGACTTCAACATTTATAAGTTTATTTTAAAAAAGAAAAAAAAATAAAATTGCTTTTAAATTAAACACGCGTTACTGCCAATTCAATATCTTCGGTCTTTATAGTCTTTCTTCCCGCATGTTTTGCTAATTTTACTGCCTCTTGTACTATAGTCTTTCCTCTTTCTTCAAGAATCTCTGCAAGATCTTTTCTTGCATCATTGCTCACTCTTTCTGCACCAGATTTTCTAATTATTCTGTCTATTGGAGCTATTGGTAAATCTGTCATATTATTTCACCTCTTATTTAAAAACTGAATGCCTGTTTTATGGATATTTAATTAAATTAGGCAATCACCATATTTTAGTTAATACCTATCGTTATATATACTTTTCGATAAAACAGGGCATTTTTAGGAAAGTTTTAATATTATATCAAAAATATATATCAAAAATATACCAAAATAGTTTAAATATAGAATAATACTAACACTAACAAGTGCAGAACTTTTTATTAAGTATATCATCATGATAATGTAGCGTATATGATTGATAAAATATTTATTGTTGATACTACTGTTTTTATAACAGGGTATATTTTAAATGGTTTAAGTGGGATTAATGTTATAACAGTACCCGAAGTAGTAAATGAACTCCAGTGCAGTAAGAATATCTTTTTAGAAATAGCTTTGAACTATAATTTAGGAATAGAATCTAGTAGAGAAGATACGATAAAACAGGTTAAAAATATGGCCAAAGAAACAGGTGATATAAATAAACTTTCAGATACGGATATATCTTTAATAGCAAAAGCGTTAGAGTATAACAATAAAAAAGATGTGGTTATTTTATCGGATGATTATGCAATCCAAAATGTCTGTTCTAAGTTTGGTATAAAATCGAAGGGGATAATACAAGCTGGAATAAAAGAAGAAATTATATGGAAGAAAAGATGTATAGGATGTAAAAGAATATATAACGAGGGGGATATATGCCCTGTCTGCGGTTCTGATCTTAAAATCAAAAAGGTGAAAAGATATGAAAGGGATAGATGATCTAATTAAAAAAGCTTTGGATATGAGGGGGAAAGGGCTTAACACGGCCGAGATTGCAGAGAACCTAAATGTCTCCTTAGAAACGGCGACATGGTTGCTTACTAGACCTAAATTAAGTGAAGAGACAAAACCTAGAGATATATATATTGACTGGTCAAATATAGGAAGAAGTTCTGAACGAATGCGACTTGTTGCTGAGATGTTGGCCGACTTAGCACTAGATACTGTGGATATCCGTGATGTAGATGTGGTTTTGGGTATTGCGATTAATGGGATACCTTTAGGCGCATTAATGGCAGATGTGTTAGATAAAAAATTTGGGATAATAAATCCAAAACAAGAGATATCAGAAAATGATGAATCATCAAGGAGTTTTTTAAGCAGTAATTTTTCTGATGTGGATGGTAAAAAATGTATCGTAGTGGACGATATAATAACAACTGGAAGAACTGCTAAAGTGACATTAAACCACTTGAAAAGTGTTAGTGCGGATGTCCTCTTGATGGTTGTTATAATAGATAAAAAAGGTATAAGCTCTATAGACGGAGTAACAATAAGATCATTAATACATGTTGAGACGATATGAATTCAGAGTTAGAAGAAAAATGGCAAGAAATTTGGAATAAAAATAGAATATTTGAACCAGATCCAGATGATAGAGATAAATTTTTTATAACCGTTCCGTATCCTTATTTAAATGGCAATCTTCATATTGGACATGCAAGAACTTTTGTAATAGGAGACTTGGTGGCACGTTATAAGAGAATGAAGGGCTATAATGTGCTTTTTCCTATGGCTTTTCATGTAACAGGAACGCCGATCGTTGCTCTCGCAGAGTTGATATCAAAAAAAGATGAACGTACCATAAAAGTCTATAATACGTTACATAAGATCCCGTTGGACATATTATTGAGTTTAAACACCCCAGAAAAGATAGTGGATTATTTTAAAGTTGAATCAGAGCTTGCTTTAAGAAAGATTGGATGCTCTATAGATTGGAGAAGAAAGTTCACCACGACCGATCCACCATATAAACGGTTTATAACTTGGCAGTTTAAAAAACTTAAGGATAAAGGTTACGTCTCAAAAGGATCGCATCCTGTTAGATGGTGTCCTAACTGTGATAACCCTGTGGAAGATCACGATATCCTTAACGGCGATGATGCAAATATTATAAATTATACCATGATAAAATTCTCTTTTGATAGATGCATCATTCCTTGTGCCACACTAAGACCAGAGACGGTATTCGGTGTGACAAATTTATGGGTAAACCCCGATTATACTTACACCATAGCCGCGATCGATAACGAGAGGTGGATTGTTAGCTCTTTTGCCTATAAGAAATTATCTTACTTGGATAAAAACCCATTAAGAGTCGGTACTATAAAAGGCTCCCAACTTATCGGAAAGTTTGTTAAGAATCCTATAAACGATAAAGATTTGATAATCTTACCTGCATCGTTTGTAAACCCGGATGATGGAACAGGTATTGTAATGAGTGTGCCCGCTCATGCACCTTATGATTATCTTGCACTGAGAGATCTACAAGAGGGAATCTATGACTTTGGCATAAATAAAGAGATTTTAGATCTTGTTAAAGAGATAAAACCTATAAAACTTATAAATGTTCCCGGATTAAATGATATTCCTGCGATGGATATCGTAAAAAATTTAGGTGTAAAAAACCAGAAAGATAAGAAAGCAGAGAATGCAACAAAGATTCTTTACAAAAAAGAGTTTCATGAAGGAGTTTTAAATGAAGTAACCGGCAGTTATGCGGGTTTGTTATGTAAGAAAGCAAGAGATGTCATAACAGAAGATTTAATAAAGAAAGGTTATGCTGATTTGTTATACGACCTTAGTGAACCAGTCATATGTAGATGTGGAACCGAATGTGTGGTTAAACTGGTAAAAGACCAATGGTTCCTTACTTATTCTAACAAAGAGTGGAAAGATCTGGTTTTGGATTATCTAAGATCTATGACTATAATTCCAGAAGAATACCGAAAAGAGTTCGAAAATAAGATAGATTGGCTTAAAGACAAGGCATGTGCCAGAAAAAAAGGATTAGGAACAAGGTTACCATGGGATAAAGAATGGCTAATAGAGTCTCTTGCCGATTCTACTATTTACATGGCTTATTATACCATAGCAAAATTTTTAAACGACGGAAGGTTGACAGAAGAAGAGATGGACGATGAATTTTTTGATTATGTCTTTTTAGGCATCGGACATCCAAAAAAAGAGATTTATAAAGCAATTAGAGAAGAATTTAACTATTGGTATCCTGTTGATTTAAGATCATCAGGAAAAGATTTGGTGCCTAATCACCTTTTATTCTTTTTATACCATCATGTTGCGATATTTCCTAAAAAGTATTGGCCAAAAGCTATTGCCATCAATGGTTTTGTATCTCTCGAAGGAGAGAGGATGAGTAAGTCTAAAGGGCCTTTATTGACTATAAAAGAGATATTAGATGAGTTTGGTGCGGATGTAACCAGATTTTATATACTAAGCAATTCCGAACAGACTCAAGATGCTGATTGGAGATATTCTAACGTAAAAGATGCAAAAAAAGCTTTAAACAGGTTTTATAGATTGGCAAAAGAGATTATCTCGAACTCAAGAGTTTCGAATAATGAGATAAACATGGATAAGATGACCAGGCAGGATCGGTGGATATTACACAGGTGCCAGATAGCAATAATGGATGTAGAATCCGCAATAAAAGATATGAAAGTTAGAAAAGCCCTTCAAAGTGCTTTTTATTCCATATTAAACGATGTGAAATGGTATAAAAAGAGGGGAGAAGACTCGCAGGTATTGAGAGAAGTGTTGAAGATATGGGTCAGACTTCTCGCACCGTTTATTCCGCATATATCCGAAGAGATATGGTCTTGGTTGTCTAACGTATCTGTATCAGTCTCTGATTTTCCTAAATTTAATGAAAGGTTTGTTGATTTCTCTCTGGATTTAGAGGAAGATCTTGTCAGAAGAACGATAGACGATATAAAAGAGATATTGGCAGTCATTAAAATTGTTCCTACAAGGATTATTATTTATACTGCTCCAGAATGGAAGAATAAAATATATTATAGTGCCATTAAATTGAGACAAGATGATAAATTAAATATGGGTCTTCTTATGGAAGAGATAAAAAAAGATCAGCAACCTCTCTCAAAAAAGGTGTCAAATCTTGCTAAGAATGCCATACGAGATGTAGAGCTGATGGATCCAAATCTTATAAAGATACTATCAAATGTAACCATAGACGAGTTTGATACGATAAAAAATGCTATCAATTTTATGGAGCGAGAAATAGGATGTAGAATAGAAGTGAGAGATGCAAAAGATGCCGAATATGATCCTATGAACAAGAAAGATGCTGCAAAGTTCTTGAAACCTGCTATATATATCGAATAAATTATCTGCAAAAATAGAAAATTAAATATAACACTTTATAAATAAAGTTTGATATGGACAAACGATTTTTATTAAAAATGTTTAATGCTTTATGTGTAATTAGCATACTATTAGGGTCATCTTTTCTAGCGATTGATGTATCTTATGCACAGATATCCATCGTTGATTCTAAAACAAATCCTGAGTATTTCATGGCAGGAGATACTGGAACCGTTACGGTTATTATTAAAAATTCTAGGTCGGGAGGCATCCTCTCGTCCGGTGCAGTGAGCATAAATGAGATTTATCTAGAGAGTAACGAGATAATATGCCATCAAGGATACTCAAACATCGGTGATATTCTGCCAGGTGGTATCCTCTCTGCAGCCGAGAGTAAATCTCTCGTCTTTCCTGTAACCGTCCCTCAAAATACGAAAGATGGTGTTTATTTATTAAACTTAAAGGTCGTTATGGATAGTGGAGTTAAGACCTACCCGATACCTATAGAAGTGGATAATAAAGAAGTAGATCTGATAGAACAAAAAATTCCATCATCTATACCATTAAAAGGATATACCAATGTTGAGTTGAGAGTAGTTAATAATCGGTCGAATCCTGTCTATAATGTAAGAATCAAACCGGTTGGAGATTTTGATTTTACTCCATCTGAGGCAATAATATTATCATCTTCTCCATCGGAAGAGGAAAAAGCCAATACAGATACTGTATCGTCTCAGATTATTCCTGGATTGAGTGATATGCTCGGTCAATACGAAGAATATCTTGGTGGAATGTTAGGAGGACAGAAAGAGATGGCACAGATATCTAAATTGGCACCTTTTGAGTCTAAAGTTGTAACATTCTCGGTAATGCCTAACAAGTTGGGTGATAATATGAAGATGTCTTTCATCTTACAGTATGCAAACGGGAAGAATATACATACGAACAAATTGGTAAAATCGGTAGATGTGATGGATATGGAGGAGATAAAGATCGTCTTTAACGAGTATCCTTCCTCGATTAACCGAGGCAGAGAGGGAGAAATCTCGATGGATGTCGTTAATGGAAGTTCAGAAAAGATAGAATCGGTTAGAGTAATAGCTCTTAACGATAATATCATACCATCAGAGATATTTATTGGTGAAATGCCTGCCAACAGTACGTTTCCTGCAAGTTTTACAATAACTACCGATAAAATCCAGGATACAGGTGAGAAAGATGCCACGTTTAAAGTTATCTACAAGAGTGGAGGAACTTATTACGAATCGAGTAAGTATCCGGTAAAATATAATGTTATAACAAGTAGTACTCCTAAGACAGGGTTTACATATACAATGTTGCCGTTGATCTTGGTTGTATTTATCGTCTTAGGAATATTCATAATAAAAAGAAAGAGATAAAGTAAAGATAGAGATGAGCATTCTTTCTCTGGTAGACGTGGAAAAAATATATGTAAGAGGTGCGATCAAAGTATCTGCGCTGAAGAAGGTGAGTTTGGAGATAGAAGAAGGGGATTTTGTTGCTATAGTTGGCCCTTCCGGATCAGGCAAATCCACCCTCTTAAATGTGATAGGAGGATTGGATAGGCCTACTAGCGGAAAAATTATCTTGAAAGGAGAGGATCTTTCAGAATTATCTGAAGACGATCTTGCAAGAATACGAATGGAAGAGATCGGGTTTATATTTCAGCAATATAACCTCATTCATACGATGGATTCTTTGGAAAACGTATCGCTCCCGCTTTATTTTGCAGGTGTTGGCAAGAAAAAACGATTAGAAAAAGCCAAACTACTTCTAGAACAAATGGGATTGGGTGATCGACTATACCACAAGCCTAATGAGCTTAGCGGAGGAGAACAACAACGAGTGGCAATAGCTCGAGCTCTTGTCAACAATCCAAAGATTATACTGGGTGATGAACCAACGGGTAATATAGATAGCCAAGCTGGTACGATGATAATAGATATTTTAAAAGAACTGAACATGGAAAACAGAACTATAATCATCGTTACACATGACATGGAGATCGCAAAAAAGACTCAATATATAATTAGAATGAGAGATGGAATGATCATAAATTGAGAGTTATATTATGTTTGACACCATCATATTTGCTTTTAGGAACATACGTGAAAGAAAAGTACGATCGATATTGACTATTTTGGGAATAGCTATTGGAATAGCCGCACTTGTAGCGTTATTTTCCATAGCCCAAGGTTTAAATGAGGAAATAACCAGTCAATTAAGCGGTTCTATGGACATAATAGTTGTATCCCCTGCAATGGCTGGAGTAACATCGGATAACTTTACAAAGAAAGATTTAATAGATATAAGGAATATCAGTGGTGTAAAATCAGTATCCGAACAGGTAATTTGGTATACAAACGTAGATTACGCAGGAAACAGTAAGATGATGATGATAAATGGAATAGATCCTGTAGAATACGAAAAAATATTTCCAATATCTCTATCATCTGGAAGAATGTTGAGAGAGACAGATAGAAATGCATGTATAATTGGTCCGAATGTTCCTAATGTTTTAGGAAAGACTGTTCGTTTAAATTCTACTCTAAAGATAAACGGAGTGAATTATACTGTTGTTGGTATAATAGAAGAACAAAAAGAGGGTGATGTTAATATATTTTCTCCAACATCGTCTTCGTCAATATTGATCTCTAACAAAGAGGCAAAAACTCTTTTTGGTGAGAATATACCGTCACAGATATTTGTAAAGATAGAAGATCCTCAAAAAGCCAGTATTATCTCAAAAGAGATTAAAACCACGATAGATCGGAATCATAAAACTGAAAATTTTGCAATGGTGACATCCATAAGCGATGTGCAGCAGCTTTATAACGTAATTATAGGAACCCTAGAATTGTTTTTGGGTGCAATAATGTCTATTTCCCTTATAGTGGCAGCAATAGGTATAACAAATACCATGTTTATGTCGATAATGGAGAGAACACATGAAGTAGGGGTTATGAAAGCTGTCGGTGCTAAAAATTCGGATATTTTAAAGCTTTTCTTGGCAGAAACAGCACTAATGAGTGCTATTGGTGGGGTGGTAGGTAGTATACTTGGTATAGCCGCAGCAAAGATTGTAAGTATAGTCTTACCGTTGATAGGAGGGGAAGCCATTGGAAGGGTTCCGATGGTAATAGATCCGCTTGTTGTTCTTACTGGAATAATCGTTGCAATTATCGTTGGAATACTTGCCGGTCTCTATCCAGCACGGCGTGCTTCTAAAATGAGTCCTGCAGAAGCAGTCAGGTATGAATAAAATTTGAACGTTCAAGATGAGCTCCCAGCCCTCTTGAGTGAGGGTTGCGAATTCACCAAATTACTATACGGGTCTCTTATCTCTTATATAAATAGCGCCACCCGATGCGATTGAAAACAGATTTGAACCTGGATAGGGCGTATTCTGTTCTCTAAAAGTACCCTACTGACAAAGCCAATCGACATGAACGAAAATGGCGAGAAGAGGCTCTTACCCGCAAACTTCTGGTGTTACTTTATCAACAAGTAAATGCCCGCCGAGACCCGTTTTGCGCCCTAGACATACTTGAGCTCAACGATCGTATTGTCTCTTCTGATACACCAAAGAGCCCGGTTGCAACTTGCGTAATCATGTTATTATCATGCTTTTAGTTCCTCTAGGTAGCCTCCTTCACCCGTGCAGGTAAATATGCATACAGCCTTCGCCGCACGATTATAGCCTTCTACATGAGAACCGGCAAAACTGGGTGTATTGATAATTACGAATTTCACGCGATCTAAGATTTCCTCGCCGAATTCATCCTCTAATCTATTTTTCGCATCGTCTAAATAACTCTGTATAATCGTCTCCTATTATCTCACTGGAACATACCGTGACGATGGAAATTATCTCTGGCTGATAACGGTAAACCAGGTTGTGTATACCTTCTACCAGATTATCACGACCGCCGAACACCGCTCTACTTTACGAATCTGAGTATCCCTTTACAGATGTTGTTTGCTGCATAAAGCGCCATTATCTCGCCAGATGCCACAATATAGATCTCGTGTGCTTTTCCTTCCCTCATTGGCATTGCAAAGCCGCCAAATCCTGTGCGCACAACGTCTTCAAGAATCACGTTCTCTGCTCCAACTTTACGTAAAGTATCCAGAACCGATAGCTGCCTCTTTCCACCCACCAGCATCCGAGTAGAATCTGCCTTAGGATCACAGCCAATCTGCAGCATATGCTTGCCCATTGTTCAAAGTGCTGCAGTCAGGTTCTGCGTCGTCGTGCTCTCTCCAATACCTCCTTTACCATAAAATTGCTATTTATCTAATTTTATTTACCTCCTGCTCTAACATTTAATAAAACACCCTTCTTTAAAAAACTATTTGAGAACTTTTAAGAAATCTTCATAAAAATGCAGAGATGCTTTCCACCAGAAAAGATGTCATATTGAATATAGACCATTGGCTTTTATTGTTAAAAACGGAGCTGGCTCACAAAGCTAAAGGTGAGAATTAGGATGATTTAAACCGCTAACATAGCTTTTTCTATGATGAGTTTACCACTCGTTGTTTTTCTATCCCATGTTTTTTTCGATTTTTCAACGATGATCCTCTCCTTAAAAAGAGGACAATAAATGACAAACGTTTCAAACTCACCACCTTCTCCTGCGATGCACACGTAGCAGGTATCGTGTAAATCACATAGTTTATTAAAAGCCTCTCTATCTATTAGCTGACCAAGCCACTCCTCCGTAAGACCGTAAGCAGCAACAGCTGAGATTATCACCTCAAACCCCGCTTTGAACATCTCATTCCATAGCTCTTTTGGCTTTCTTTTCCAAAGAGGTGCTAAACTCTTTAGACAAAGCTCATTACATATACCATCTATCCTTTCCTTCTGATATCTGGAGAATATTGCTCCTGATACCACGCCTTCTATGCCATATTCTTCTTTTGCTTCTAATAAAGCATCCTTTAAATCTATAAGCTCCTCTTCCTTCTTTCCCATGGAATGCTTGAATATCAAAGGAAGCCTCATAGCCTTTGCCTGGAGCTTAACAAGATCTATGTTGGGAACATGATACATATACGATTCAGGATTGAGTGATTTTATCGTAACTATAACACGAATCTCATGTCTCTTACTGGCAAGATACGTTGCATACAAGCTGTCTTTACCACCCGAAACCAAAGCTGCCAATTTCATGATCTTGCCCTTCATTCTTCGTATCTGTTTGTTATCGGCATCCTTCTACCAGATCCAAATGCTTTAGGCGTTATCTTTATTCCTATCGGTGCTTGGTGTCTCTTATATTCATTATGGTCCACCTTCCGGATTACTTCGCTAACCATACCTTCATCAAATCCCATCTCAATTATCTCTTTTTTGCTTTTGTTCTCCTCGATATATGCATGTAATATCAGGTCTAATACTTCGTATGGTGGTAACGAATCAGAATCTTTTTGTCCTTCTTTTAATTCTGCAGAAGGTTCTTTAAGCAATATGCTTTTTGGAATAATCTCCTTTCCCTTGACCGCATTGATATATTTCGCAAGCTTATACACAGTCGTCTTTGGAACATCTGAGATTGCTGCTAAGCCTCCTGACATGTCTCCATATAAAGTACAATAACCAACTGCCAGCTCAGATTTGTTTCCAGTAGATAAAACCAAATACCCAAATTTGTTTGAAATCGCCATTAATATATTTCCACGAATCCTCGCCTGAATATTCTCTTCTGTTACGTCTGGTTCTGTGCCTTTGAATTCATCTGATAGTATTGCAGTGTATGCGTTAACAATGTCGATAATAGGAATGACTTTGTATTCTATACCAAGATTCTCAACCAATTTCTTTGCATCTTCTCTGCTGGACTGTGAGGAGATTGCGCTGGGCATCGAAACACCAACAACATTTTGCGCATCTAAAGCCTCTGTTGCTAAGGTAGCAGTCAATGCCGAGTCTATGCCACCACTTAAGCCAATAACAACCTTTTTAAACCCGTTCTTTTTCACATAATCTTTAATTCCCAACAATAAAGCACCATAAATCTCTTTTAGTTCATCTTCTTCCTCTGGAACTATTTCATTACCATCCAAATTTGTTATTACGAGATCTTCCTCAAAGTGTTTACTCTCTGCAATTAAAGTCCCTCCTCGATTGAAGGCATAGCTTCTGCCATCAAATACCAAGTCGTCTTGCCCTCCAACTAAATTGACATGTATGATTGGAATCTTATTCTCCTTCGATCTCTTCGCAATTAGATCCCTTCTCACTCTACTTCTACCGATATAAAAAGGAGAAGCGGAGATATTTACAATGAAGTCAGCACCTTTCTTCGTCTGTATCTCCGTAGGACCGTTATCAACCCATATATCCTCACAGATATTTATTCCCAGTTTAAGCTCATCCAGCTCAAAGACAAAATTCTCCTTAGAAGGCTTAAAATACCTCTGTTCATCGAATACATCATAATTTGGCAGATACGTCTTATGTTGTATGCCTATAAGTTTTCCATTTTTGATAAGAGCGGCAGCATTATGGATATTCTTATCAATCTCGTCAACAAAGCCTGTAATAACAGCAATATCTTCCGTTTTACTGATTATTTTCTCTAAAGCTTCTTTATTTGCCTTAATGAAAGAAGGTTTTAATAAGAGATCCTTTGGAGGGTAACCTGTGATTGCTAATTCCGGAAATACTACTAAATCCGCATCTCTTTCTCTCGCTTTTTTGATGTATTTTATAGTCTTTTCTGTATTGTTATCCAGATCCCCAACGGTTGCATTTATCTGTGCCAATGCTACTTTATAATTATATTTACTCATAAAAATTCTCTGAGCTGTGATATTGAATCTATGATTAGGTCAGGTTCGATCTCAGCCTCTTCAACCACACCCGCGCTATATTTACCGGTTTTGACTAATATCCCTTTCATTCCAAATCTCTTTGCACCTCTAATATCTGTAAATATATCATCCCCTATTATAGCAGTATCATACGGTCTGGTATCAAGCTTCCGTAATGCAAGCTCAAAGAACTCCTTAGCAACCATTCCTCACAACCTTTCACTCTCTCTTATAAAAAACTATTTAAGAACTTTGAAGAAATCTTCATAAAAATTATGAGATAATAGAAAATAATAAAAACTTGAAAAATGCTATTATAGTATATTCAGATCTTATAAGAAGAAATACAAACTATAAAAGACATCTCTGTTACTGTAGAAGGATTTATAGCCTGCATAACAATATCTTTTAGAGATATCCAATACCTGGTAACTCCACCTAGAAAATTACCTACAGAGTCTGGAGATAAATCTGTTGGAAGATCGGCGTATCCTCCTACTATCGGAAGACAAAAGAATATTATCAGTCCTGTTATAATTATAATGGGTAAAATTCTCATATTATCGATGAATATATATCCTTATACAGTCAAAGTTAATAATATCTCCAGTATGATAAATAATCGTGTTTTTATCATATTTAAATTTTTGGTCTTATAGTATATTTATCTTTTTAAGCTTCATCGAAGCTTTTAAATATAAATGATTGATATTTAATTATATTTAAACGCTACAAATCAAAATGAGGAGTACCATCAATGTCACATATTATACCCTTAGGTAATTCTTTAAAAGGAAGAGAGCGGATTAGATGGAGAAAAATAGAAGAGAATGCATTCGAGGGTGACAAAAATTATATACCTTTCCCATACGGAGTGAAAGAAGAGGAAGAGAGAGAATATTTTGTACTAGTAGAGGGAGACAAGGATATAGGAAGAGCATCTACTACAATAGATAGAGTTTGGATCAGAAAAAGAGGCGAAAATATCGGATTTATAGATGAATTTGCCATACTTCCCGATTATAAGAAAGAAGCGGACGTATTGATAAAACACTGTATATCCAATCTTAAAAACAAAAAAATGGATAAAATTTTTGTTAGAAGAAGTCCATTATTTCCAGGATTGCTATGCGACCCAAAAGAGCCGCCTGCATTTCTTATGCCTTATAACCCAAAATTTTACATAGACATTTTTTTGAAAGAAGGGTTTAAAGTAGAAAAAGAGTGGATAGAAACACGAATGAGACTACCAACTAGTTTAACAGATGATATTCCGCCTTTGTTTAACGATAGAAAAATCAAAAAATTATTTTTTAAATCCAAAAATCCAAATGATTTCCAAAATCATAAAGACGATGTTTTAAAAATATTAGCAAAAAAGAATGTCCCAGAATCAGTGATAAAGGATGTTTTAAAAGCTTATGAGTTCATTAAAAAGAACGATTCGTATTTTGTTAGGATAGATACTTTGAATATAGAAGAGATGAAAGAGTTAAGCAAGTTCGAACAAGATATCTTTTTAGGCATGGAACATTTTGGATACAATCCACGCGATTTTATGGGGACAGGAGATGTCACGTTCTCCAAAAAGATGCAGCTCAGATTTACAAATTATCTTCTAAAGATAAAAACAATCGCTTTAAGACGATCTGATAACACCCTAATAGGATATGTGACATATTTAGGAGATTTAGCCGCACCTATGTTAAAATTAAAGGAGAAAAAAGGATTTTTAAACTTTTTCCGTTTGTTAAAGTATGCAAGAAGCAACGATAGTTATATGGTCGGAGGGTTAGGGATAGATGAAGATATAAGGGGATTAGGTGCTGTTAGATCCCTATTTTCGGTGATTCTAAAGATAATGGCAGATGATGGGGTGAGAAGACTGACTACCGGTCCAACATTGGCAGATAACATTCCAGTCCAAAAGACCGTAGAGATAATTATAGATGCATATAATCTAGGTGCAGATAATATAAACTATGTTACTCTATCTTATGATCTGAAAGGATGATATATCTCATCTAGATTTTACTATTTTTTTATTATTCTTTCCGGCATCTTTTTTCTCTACAATATTACGAGCTTTTGTAGCATAATCCAGAATTTCTTTCTCTTCTAATTCATCCTTTTGATATAACGATTGTATTGATAAGATTAAAAAGAGTGTAAATATACTTCCAGCAAGTGTTATTATTACTATATCTAAGAGCAAATAAAAAGGCATAACCGGATTAGATAACATAAAGTTGGTATATCTGTTAAAATAGAGTACAATACTTAAGAGATAGATAAAGAACGAGCAAAAAAAGGAAATTATTAATAAAGATAGGTATATCATGCTACTATCATAGAGCATATCGTGAATTTTATCACCAAAGATCACAAAAAATGCTATCAGATATATAAAAAAACGATAGTTTTGAGCGATTGATGACGACAGGATGCTTCTGAGTAAGAAGAATAGAATAAGTATATTGAACAAGAGGGTTGTAATCTTCCGATGGTTTTTGTATAATAGACCAGTAAATAACGTTCCTCCAAGAGAGATAGCTAAAATACCGAAATCTATAAATCCTTCGCTTAAAGAGTAGAGAATACAACCAACCAGTGTTACTATAGAGCCATTATATAGACCCAAGAATAAAAACCATTCGTTATATATAAAGCCTCTTTCAATAAATTAATCGATCCTCCATAGCCAAAAAAAAGAGAATTCACGGATAAAATAGAAGATGATAAATAAAAAGAGGCAAAGCAATAAAGTCAGCAAGATGTTGATCAAGCGAACCTTCCTTATTTCTTATATCACATCCATAATCTAAACTATTTTTTCGATACCTCAGGTATTTACTTATATTGTATTTATTAATCGAATTAAACATATTTTTTTAACAAGATACTTAATGGTTCGATATCTTTATCATCTAAAGCTTTTAAGTTTGTAATAATTGCATCGGATAGCGAATTTTTACATTCACATTCAGTAGTTTTAAGATCAGGAATAATATCTTTTAATATTTTTTTAATCTTTGCCACGTTTAACCCGAGATTCTCTTCAACAAGACTTACACTTACCTCTTCTTTCTCTTTCCATACATCATAATCGGTCACCATTGTAAGCGATGTATAACATATCTCAGCCTCTCTAGCTAATTTTGCCTCAGGAATAGCCGTCATTCCTATCAGATCAAAACCTAATCGTCTATATATGTTAGATTCTGCTTTTGTAGAGAATTGAGGACCTTCTATACATACGTAAGTCCCACCTTTTTTAATAGTATAACCTTTTTTTATAGCCAGATCGTATATTGTCTGGGACAATCTTTTACAAAACGGGTCTGAAAAACTTATATGAGCCACGATATCTTCGAAGAACGTATTAACTCTATTTTTTGTCCTATCATAGATCTGATCTGGTATAACTATATCAAGAGGTTTTATATCTTCTCTCAAACTCCCAGCGGAACAGACACTTATGATATCTTCTACACCAAGTCTCTTGAATGCAAATATGTTAGCTCTATAATTAACCTTGGATGGAGAATAGATATGCCCTCTCCCATGACGAGAGATGAACGCTACCTTTTTATCTCCCACCCATCCAACAATGATAAAACTGGTAGGTTTACCAAATGGTGTATCTAGACTTATCTCTTGATTATCTTCGAGAATTTCCGGGTCATATACTCCACTGCCTCCAATAATGCCTATATCTACCTTTTCTACCTCTTCAATCATTATACTACCTTCTTCTCTTTTGTTTCTTTTAATATGTACATTCCATTATACTCTTTTATGATTCCTCTATATATAATTTCATTCAATACCTCATCCAACCTGCCCGGTTCGATCTGATATAAATCTTTCAAATCTTTTTTAATATCGGTCTTACTCCAATAATCCTTATCACCCTCTCTCATAATCCGTGATATTATATTTACCATATCCTCTATAAAATTCCATGGATAGATGATCCAAGCCCATTCGTCCAGGTATTCTGCATAAAAATCTATTTTTGCATTAGAGGTAAATAAAAACTGCAATACGGCTGTTTTTATATCTTTGGGATTGAGTTTTAAGATGTAATCTCTTGCACTCTCTATACTTTTGCCTGTATCGGTAATATCATCTATGATAAGAACATTTTTATCCTTAACCGCACGCTCATCCACAGTATATTTAACTATTGCTTCATCTTCCATTAACGCGGTTCCAACGTAATGTTCAATTTTTAAGCCAACCAAATCATGTAAACCGATAAAATCGCATAAGATTCTTCCTGGGATCCATCCTCCACGTGTGAGGGCTACCACTACATCTATCTTAAAATCTGAATCTTTTATCTTATTAGAGAGATTGCGGCATAGGTTGTATATATAATCCCAATTGGTCAAGACACATTTCATCTTTGTTTTAGTCATACTACAAAATTTGAGTTATCTTTTATATATCTTTATGGAATAGAATAATATAAATTTTATATGAGAAAGAAGAACAAAAAGAATAATAAAAAAAATTAGTTTAATTTATTTGCCTTGTAAAAGAATAGATAGCATAGCAGGTGTCATAGCAGGGCATATAGAGCAGCCTATGATTAAAGGCATGCAACATAGGTTTAATGCTGTTGCAGCTAAGTATCCAAAATCGCATATAGGGCAAGCGTCCGCATCTTTCAACATCCTTCCAATACTTTTCATATCTATCACCTCCTTTCGATATACATATCTTACTATCTTATAGGTTTATATATAAATTATATATAAATATTTGCTCAATACCATTTTAGAAAAACACCTTAACTATCTATCAAAAGACGATAAGACTTTTTGTGTCGTTGCTTTGCGTAAAATCACGCTAATCCTGAAATATTTTTCAAAATCAACCTTTAATTTACTTTTTATATAGGATAAAGACTCCTCCAACGATGAAAATTTTAATGGCCTATTTGATAATGCCCTTTTAACATTCTCTCTAACTTCCCATACGCCAACAGGGATATAATACTCATCACTGATCTCTCTAAAACATACTACCCGTGCTTTTTTTCCTTTATTCAGCATCTTATCCAATATAGGTAGCCTTGCCGCATAATATCCCCCGCCTTGCAGCCTTGCATACGTCTTCCTCCCTTTTTCTGGGTCATATTCGCTCGTAATGATTATATCCCCAAAGGACCAGACGCTTCCTGGCATCCAACACTCGATATTCTCAAACTCAAACGGGCCAGGCATGAACAAGATCTCAAAATGGTTTCCAAGATACGTATTACTGAAGACTAAAAATTCGTCGATGGATGGAAGATATCTCACTTCTTCCTTGATTTTAGTCGCAATTATGTCATCTACAGCAGTTATAGCCCACCTTGTTGGAACAAACCTTCTTTTCTTTCTGATACCTATCGTACCAGCAGAAAAAATTTTTGTCAAGTAATATTCATCGTACCCTCTCGTATAGAGAAAATATAATCCGTTAACCGTATTCAAATCCGTATCATAGTATATCTTTTCGACATCAGCCGGTATAGATATATTACTCTCCAATGAGAATTTTTTAATAGTAGCAGACGGCGGTAAGGGTTCGCTTATCGGATCAAAAAAAAGGTTTAATCTTGGTTTTTTTAGAAATTCTGCCTCCATATATACCGGTATTGTCGATAAAGTCAATTCTTGAATATTTTTTAAATTATAATCGGGATTTTTCGCCAGATCTGCATGAGTTATGCTCTCTGAACGTACCAATGAAGTTCTATACTCGATAAGATTATCCAGAGATAAACCATACCATTCTGCCGGATAATCCAGAACATGGAACTCCTTGTTATTCTTGTATGATTTCAGAGAGATCATAGGTCCTAATCTTATTTTAGGATAACCCACCCATCCTACAAAAATACCGGGCGGGCTAAAATTATGAATTTCTTTCGATAATAAGTCTGTAATAGAATTACTAATCAGTTTTTTATCTAATATTGGGCACTTTCTTCTTCCACATTGCAGACAGATCCCTTTTCTTTCAGAGTAATATCTTTCGTTATATATCTGCAAAAATCTACTCAATTTTAAATTATTTTGCATAAAAACCTCTTTATTGAAGGGTTAAAGGATTTATTATTTTTAAGAGATGTATTATTTAAATATATTTAGATTACGTATTGATACATAAAATGTGTTAATAATTCAAAGTAAATAAAGTCTAAGCTAGTGTTTATTTAAATTTTATTTGAGAATCGAAAAATTTAAATCTAAACATCATACCAAAGACTATAAATATAAAAATTTATATAATAGATATGATATCTAGGAATAAGAAATAGTAACTGGATAAAGAAGAATGCCCGGGTGGTGTAGTGGCCTATCATGCGGCCCTGTCGAGGCCGCGACTTGGGTTCAAATCCCGACCTGGGCGTTTTTTGGCTGAGGTATCTTTGATGGTCTCTGTTAAATCTGTTGGAAGTTCGTTGAAAAGGCGAGATTTATTAGCATGGAGAAAGGTTGTAGATAAGTCATTTGCTGGAAATGAGAACTATATTTTTTTTTCTCCTTTTCTTAGAGAGGGTGAAGAGAGAGAGTTTTTGTTTTTGATGGACGGGGATAAAGAAGTAGGCAAGGCATGTGCAACCTTTGATAAGGTTTGGGTTGAGAAAAAAAAAGAGAATATCGGATTCATAGATGATTTTTTGTTGATACCGGAGTATAAAGACCATGCAAAGTTGCTCATAGACCAATGCTTAGCAATCCTCAAAGATAAAGGTTTAGATGGGGTATATTTACGAAATAACGGATTTCCTGCTTTGCTTGCCGAAGGATACGAGCATTTACCACCTACACAGTTGCCATACAATCCGCCATCGTACATCGATCTCTTTACAGATTACGGATTTGAGAAGAGGGCTGAATGGAGTAACATGCGGATTAAGTTGCCTTTATTGAGTAATGAAGATATTGAATCGGGTAAGAAGAGATTAGAAGATGCTAATATCAAGATAACCCTTTTGAATCTAAAGAATAAAAAGGCTGTGAAGGAATATAGCGACCTGTTAAACCGTATATTCATAACACATTTTGGTTTTAATCCTAGAGAATTCATTTCTTCATATAATACGGTTAAAAAACGTGTTTTATCAAGATTTTCAGCACATTTAACCAGGCTGAAGATATACGTAGGATACAAGGAGGATAGAATGATACTTTATTTCTCTTTTTTCTCCGATATGAATCAATATTACAAATCTTTACGCGATGAAGGGAAAAACCCTGTTGGTTTTGGTTCTTTTTTAAGATTGATATTCAAAGGTCCTACAGGTGTAAATAGAGCAAGAATTGGTAGTTTAGGTATAGATGAAGATTTTAGGGGTATAGGTCTGATATCTGATATAATAGGGTATGGACTCGGGCTAATAGCAAAAGAAGGATATAAAGAGGCCGATACTGGGATTGTATCCGCAGAAAATATGCCTGTGTTCAAGATAATAGAGAAGATATCCAGAGAGTGGGAAGTAAAAGATATTACGCCGATGAAGTATTATACGCTTGCTTACATGTTCTCTTAATTACTTGTAATCTCTATCATTCTTTTTATAGGTATAACTGCCTTACTCGCAATATTTTTGTCTATTGTTACGTTGATGATCTCCGTTTTTAATGCTCTTTCGATCTTGTCCAAGGTATGGATCTTCATAGACGGACATACAGAAAATTTTGATATCATGTAGAACTCTTTATCAGGCATTTCCCTTTTTAAACGATGAATAAGTCCTATCTCTGTGCCTATCAAGAACTCTTCTTTATTTGACCTCTTACAATATCGTATTATACCACTTGTCGACGCAATAACATCGGCTTTTTTCTGGATATCCTCGGTACACTCAGGATGTACGACTATCTCGGCATTAGGATGCTTTTTAACTGCGGTCGATAGATCATTGATCGTGATTTGATAATGTGTAGAACAAAAACCATATCTAGGCACGGGTATTATCTCTTTTGATGTTTTATTTGCAACATAACGTGCTAGATTTATATCTGGACCAAACAAAACTTTATCAGAGTCCATTGAATCTACAATCTCCGGTGCATTTGAAGAAGTACATATAGCATCGGCGTATATCTTATGTTTTGCAAGGGTATTAATGTATAAGACAACCTTGGCATCAGGGTACAGTTTTTTATAATCCAATAATGAGTCTGTATCAAGCATCTGTGCAAGTGAGCAGGTTGCAATATCAGGAACCAAAACTTTTTTACTTGGATTTAAAATAGCAATGGTCTCTGCCATAAAATCTACACCACAAAACAGGATCAAGTCCGCATCTACCTTCGATGCCTTTAAAGCAAGTTCTAACGAATCACCGACAAAATCTGCGATATCTTGTATCTCTGGCCTGACGTAATTATGTGCAAGGATTATAGCATTTTTCTCTTTTTTAAGATCTTTTATCCTCATTTTATACTCATCTTCATTTTATAATCAGATTTGTTTATAATTTAATCTTTTAAATTTAACATTGTTCTATAAACATGGAAAGAGTTTACCATTATATTTAAATATTGTCTTGCAACAAGTAAATGATATGATGTTATATTATGGAGTGATTTAAATTGGTTAAATATAGTATATCATTAAAACAGGCATTGAAGTTTTTGGGATACAGTATCGTTCCAATAGTTATAGGTATCGCATTTTTAGTTTTCGGGCTAGTCCCGATCATAATCAACTTTTTCCTTGCACAAGGAGATATTTTATCTATATTAAGCGCTCCTGGGTTTGGATGGAAAATTCTGTGGACGGTCATAGGAGTTGCAATATTGATCTTGGGCATAGTCGCCGCGCTCTTTAAATTATTACCGGAGGTCATCAAAAAAGAAGAATAAACAAATATTGGAGTATTAATAAATTTAAATTTCATAAATTTTTAAATCTTAATTTTAAAGATGAAGTGGTATATAAAGGAGAAAACATTGGTTATAGAGGGAGATTTTGAAGCTTTAAGCTCTGGGCTTGATGGTGGTAGAAGTAGCGTTAAATTCATTTTGAACTCCACCGTTCATAATGAGTTTAATGCAGAAGATCACCTAAAATATCTTGAAAATAGGTTAAATATCAGATATCCGTATTTTTCTCTTCTGACTGCAGTTGATATGCGATACCTCGTCTTTATCAAGATGCAGGACTTATATACATTTGTGACTGCTGGGATTAAGAATCCTGTCCATTTTAATTTTGGAACGATCAACATCATTATAATATCAAAAAGACCTTTATCAGAGGGAGCATTGGTAAATTGCGTTATCACGGCAACGGAGGCAAAAACCTTCACTTTATTTGAATGTGGATTTAATTTTAGCGGAACTTCCACAGATGCTGTAATTGTAGCTTATGAAAAGTCAGACAAGGAAAAGATCGAATTTTCTGGTCCATATACTAAATTTGGAGAAGAGGTCGTTATATCCGTCAGAGAGGGTATTAGAAGATCTTTAAAAATGCAAAAGGCATAATATGATATGTGTTTTTGCATACTCGTGATACGGTTCATCTCCCAAATCAGAGGTATCAAGCTGAAGATTGATACGAACGACTTGGATAGTAGCATAATATAGATTACATCATTAACCGAAATGTCTATTTTAGTAATCCTCTAATTTCAACTATTTTTGATAATAATAAAAATGAGAAACTTTAAAAGGAACATAATTCTTTTGATCTATCCATGAATGATTTCCGGATGGAATGCTCTTCTACATCACCTCCAGACCGTTGAACTCGATATGTCGAATACCTCTGCTATGACAAAGGTTGATATCCTCTTCTTTACCACGTCTGCAATGATCGGGAGTGATCCTTTGCTTTATAACCTGTAGGATATACCAATATCATCCCTATCTATTTCAGATAGATTATTAATGATGTTTTACTTCAAGATATACTCTACCAAAAATTATATATATTATAATAAATAAGATTTAAATATGAAGAATCCAAACGAGGAGTTTGTAGATGTAGGTTATCATTACCAGTTGACATTGAATCATATAATAGAACATGCATCAAAGCTTCATCCTAAAGAATATGTCGTTTATAGAGATATCCGTAAGGAGACTTATAAAGAAGCGTATGAGAGATGTAAGAGACTTTCAAATGCTCTAGAAGGATTGGGTGTCAAAAGAGGTACAAAGATAATAGTATTCGAATGGAACTCAGACAGGTATCTTGAGATGTACTTTGCGATACCATCTATGGGGGCTATACTACATATGGGCAATCCTCTCTTGACTCCGGCACAGATAAGTTATATCATAAACCATGCCGGTGATGAGGTGCTTATATTAAACAAAGACATCTTACCTCTTATAGAGGGTATAAAAGATAAGATAAAGACGGTAAAAAGTTACATACTAATTACGGATGATGGAGAGATTCCGGATACGAAACTAAGACCGATATACGAGTATGAAGACCTATTAAAGTCTTCCTCGTCTAGTTACCAGTATCCTGAATTGGATGAAAATACCGTCGCAACGTTGGGTTACACCACAGGCACAACCGGTGATCCAAAAGGTTGCTGGTTCACTCATCGTGCTTTATCTCTTCACTCAATTATCTGGGCCGGTTATTCTTCCGGGCATGGTCTTACGCCTGCGCCATACGGAGCGACACTATGTATTGTTCCTATGTTTCATGCTCATGCATGGTGTATACCCTTTATGAGTACTCTTTTTGGCGCAAGACAACTGATGATCGGTAGGACAGATCCAACGATGGTATTAAATATGATAAAGAGAGAGAGGGAGGAATTACCGGATCGACCTATCACAATATTCGGTGTTGCATCGGTGCTAAGATTTTTAATTTATCATCCAGACATAGAGAAATATAAAGAATATCTAAAGAACGTTAAATATCTTGTTGGCGGAACGGCATTTCCCAGAGGTCTTGCAGAACGGTGTATAGAGTTAGGAATGGATCCGTATTCCGGATGGGGTATGACTGAGACTTGTCCTATCATGGGCATATCATTATTAAAATCACATATGAGAGATTGGCCGGATAATAAGATTCTAGATTTTAAATTGAGGACAGGATGGGCTGCACCATTCGAAGAACAGAGGGTTGTCGATGAAAATGGAAGAGATGTGCCGAGAGACAATAAGACGATAGGCGAGATAATATTAAGATCGCCTTGGTGTACTTTAGGATACTACAAGGATTTAGAAAAATCTAAAGAGCTTTGGAGGGATGGATGGTTGCATTCAGGGGATTTAGCAGTGATCGATGAGGAGGAAAACCCGTTAATAGTGGATAGAGAAAAAGATGTTGTCAAGAGCGGTGGAGAGTGGATATCTACACTGACCTTAGAAAATCTACTTAGTAAATACCCAAAAGTATTGGAGGTTGCTGTTATAGGAGTCCCTCACAAAAAATATGAAGAGAGACCTATAGCCCTCGTAGTACCTAAGAGCGAGTTTAAAGATGATATAATGGAAGATGAGTTGAGAAAACATCTTGAGAGTTATGTAGAGAACGGAGAGATATTGAAATGGTGGATTCCTGAACGATTTGTCTTTGTAAACGAGATACCAAAGACAAGTGTAGGTAAATTCGATAAAAAACTGCTCAGACCAAGGTACAAGGATATATTATCAGAATAGATAAGATTTTGATATTTATTATAAATATTAAAGGGATAGATTTATATATAAAAGAAATATATATAATTCCTTTGCAGTGGACTAGCCCGGGTGGCTCGACGTCATCTGTAACCCGAAACCGTCGATATGCGGGGGGCGAAGCCTTAGGAAGGTTTTTCTGCCTTCAGAGTAGCTTTGAAAGGCTGCTGTAGATGTCTTGTTCCATGTGGTCGCCGGTGATATAGGATATATCGGAAGGTATATTCCATATTCTTTATCGTGCAGACCGGTTCAGGCCCGGAAGGGAGCAGACTTAGCACGAACGTACGACGCTCATGGAGTGGCAGGACGGAGGCGGTTTTCAAAAGCACCTGGAGGTTAAGATTTTCCGACCGATGGCGTGTCCACTGCAAATTTATAGATCTAAAAAATCTCTTTGATCCTCTTACATACTTCTTCTGGGGATGTTGATATAACCGGCTCATTTAATAACATCCTTAGATAATTTGCGTCGTTCATATAGTATCTCTGCATGTTAGATCTCGCAATGATACGTATGTTAGTCGAAAAGTACTCTTTATCTTTAAAATCACTCATAATACCCGAATATATAGACATATTAAAGCTATCTCGGCCTTCTGTATTGTAAAATTTTAAAACTTTTGAAACTCCTGTTGCAATATCCATAATCTCTTTATCGGATAAGGATATATAATCAGGGGAATTTGTAACTCCGATTATCTCGAAATGTCCTCTTGGAGCGAATGGAGTAATCCATTCTACGGATCCTGTCTTGCCAATATACCTTTCATCTCTATCCATCTCTACGTTGATAATATCTTTCCAATACGAAGATCCATTAACAGAAAAATACTTTTTACTATTATCCAGCAACAATCGATGATAATTTGAGACGAAAGGATCTATAAGCGGTTGAATATGTGGATGCAATATGCTGCTACCGGCAGGAGGCAAATAATTCCAATTGATCGTACAGTATTTTGCAGTTTTATCGTTTTTATAGACGTTTTCTGCAAATATCTTACAAGCGATTAGAGCTTCCTTTATAAGTCCAGCATTAAACTTTTCTAGCGATATAAAATGTTCTTTAAATGCACAAACTCCGCTGTATTTACCGTAAGGAAATATGTTTGGGAATAATATAACGCTTCCTTCCTTTATTCTTCCATCTTCCACGATCTCCTGTTTAAATTTTGGTGTATCTCTCTCAATGTTCTCCTCACAAAAAAAACACCCTCTACTCTCTTCGATGATATCTGAAAAATCTTCTGTCCTCTGGAGCTCTATCCCTGTTTCAGGGACTATACGAGACGTTTCTCCAGTAAGAGGATCTTTTCTCACTTCAAAACATACCGAACTCTCTGAAAAATTGTTCATCGGATCTAAAAATACAGATTCGATGCTCTCTTTTGTAAATAGAATAGTCATATTAAGACCTCCTTTTATCTTTTATTACCAATGTTATAGAGCGACTCTATTAATATTAAAAAGAGCCGTCTCCATAAACGGTTGTTATTGTATTGTGGTATATAAATAAATCAATAGACCAAATTTAAACATACGCTCAAGAATGTTTTAAAACTTCTGTTATAGTAAATTTGTAATATTTAAAGAATTCGTTCTAATAAATAATAGTAATTTATATATATTAGATTAAATAAAATAATATAATATGAGTGAAAATCAAATAAATGTTGGAGAGATATTAGGTAATTTGATGGGTAGTTTAGCCGATACGGCAGCACCGATAGTTCTTGGAATTACAAAATCGATATTATCACCAGAATTTATAAAATCTATCGTAAAAATGATTCCTGAGCTTCTTAATACTGCCATTGATGCACTTTCTTCTATAAATTTAGGAGAGATTATATCATCGCTTGCCGGTGCGCTTCTGCCATTGCTTATGAGATTATTAGATCCCATATTAAGCTTTATTGGACCAATAATCGAGACTTTGCTTGATAAGCTCAGTCCCGTACTAAACTTCATAAGCCCATTATTAGAGATGGCTGGTCCGATTGTCGAATCTTTAAGCAAGATATTGGGACCGATAATCGATGTTCTGATAAAAGCATTGAATTCTTTACTCGGCATGTTTTCTCCGTCTATATCATAAAACTTATTTAATAAGTTTTATATTATTTAATACGAAAGTTTATATTTAATATAATAATTAATATTTATATAAGAAAGGGGAAAAGATGATAGAAATGAGTGAAAAAACATCTAAAAAAGGGTTTATGGACGGATTGGTCGGTGGACTGGTAAGGCTGATCGGTCCACCAGCGGTAGATATAATAAAGTTTTCAATGAAGTCTGTAAGCGAAGAAGATATTTCAGCCGTTTCAGAACTTGTAAATAACGTTCTTGATGTTGTGAGTGATAAACCAGATATGGTACTCGGGACTTTATCCAATTTAGATACAAAATCAATTGTAAAAATGATAGAAAATACCACTGCAGCGCTTGGTAACAATCCGGAGATTATTTCAAATATGGTCTCTGGAATCATGTCAGAACTTGATATCTCTAAGTTGATTAAATCTTCAATACCATTGGTAACCGGTTTAATAGGTCCTGTGCTGGATCTGGTAGTTCCTGTCGTTGATAAAATCTTAGATATGTTGAATTCTCTACTACAATCATTATCACCGTATATAGAATATCTGTCTTCCATGTTAAATCCAATTATAGAGGCGATATCTCCATTTATAAATCCGATAATATCAAAAGTGATGGATATCGTTAATTCTCTTATGGCATCTATTAGATAAACATATTAAAACCTTAAACACAACGGTAGCCAGTACTTTTTATACAAGTGGGGGTCGTTTAAAAGGTATCTAAAATCACTTTAGATGATATTATTAAAATATTTACGTATAAATCATAAAAATCGATAAAGATAAAAGAATACAGAAGATCGCAACGAGTAACGAAAAAAGTAACCAAAAATCCCGGGAAGATGCCCCGATTGTCTTTTTAAAACCCTCTTTATCTTTCAAATAGTTTACTAATGTGACGATGATAATTGCTGCAATAAAAAAAGTCATCAGAATGACGGAAAATAATAACGGAAGATCTTCAAATAGATTCATAGATACACCTTTTTAACAAAATATTTTAAAATTTATATATCCTTATGCAAGTTTAACCTGAATTATATTTTAAATAATCAACAAAGTTATTCAAAACTCTTCTTTACATTAATACATTAAAATCTTGTTTAAACTTATTCATTAAGTATCTATTTTATTATCTATGTAATAATGATACCTATGGGAAATAATGTAAAAAGACGGATCAATCCGACTATCGAGTATAGCTCCATCCATCTAATTTTTAATGGTCTCTCTATCAAAGATTTGTTTACATAAGATAATAATAAGACAGATAATGCAGATAAGATAAGATATACTGAAAAGATAAAGTATGTAAAATACGTATACCTAAAGGTTGAGAATGCAGCATAGTATGTTATAATAAAGATAGCACTTAACAGAATCATAAGAGAGATCGTTTTTTGGATCTTAAGGTTTTTATTCAGATTGATACTGGTAAAAGTATTCTTTATACCATATATAGCATCCTTATCTCTATCGACGATGCCGCCGTTAATAAATACAAGAAGGCTGGTAAATCCAAAAAGGAGCAATATCGGTCCTACGTATCCTACCATTAAGAGTGGTGCTGTACCCAAACAAAAATTAGAGATCATATCTACAATTTTTGTATTTTTAAAAAATTTAGAATAGAGCACCACCATCGATACAGATATAGATGCTATTACAAATTGAAAAAGACCTATGATAGCGGTAATAAGAAGCGATACAGTGCATAAAAATATAGACGACCTGAGCAGGATCCTTACATCTTTAGGATTTTTATATGTAAACTTCCAATGTTTGCCTGAATTAAAGTCCAGATCTCTATCTATAATATCGTTGAACATAAATGCAGATATGAAGATAAACCCCATACTGAGCGCGGATAATATTATCTCCGGAGAGGATAACGTGCTTAATGTTATACCAGATAGTAGAGTTATAACAAATCCTGTCATGAAAGATTCATAATAATACATCCAAAGAGCAAATGGTCTTGCCGACAAAGGGATCGATGTCATAGTAGTTTAAGTATTGATTAACGTTACCGATCAATCAATGATGCGAGCATCTGTAATAAACGAGATGTTTGATCTATTGGAAAAGCCAACTCATTGATTACTCCTTCTATTATGCCTATCAATCCATAAAATAGACGATCAATAGGATTGTAGATATCTGTTTTATCTATGAGGGTACCAGCAACTACCATCATAACACCCGTCAGTCCTTCAACCAACGCTTTTCCAACCATATTGCCAACGTTCGATTCACCACCAAACGTGTCTGGATGATCTATAGCAAATTTTGCACTCCATATAGCATTGTTTAATATTTTTGTCATATATCTCTCTATGTTGGGAGAATTTCTATGGTAGATTCTTGCTTTAGGATTGTAAACAATATTACCACCGGATTTTGCTATCCTATACATCATATCCATATCCTCAAATAATATATATTCAGGATTAAAACCACCGAGATTTTTTATTGTATCTTTTTTGAGCAGGACGTTTCGCGTTTGATGTGCATAATCGATCTTTACTCCGTTAATCTCTACAAATGCCGGATTGTGTTCTTTAATATCGGATAAAACACCGTCACCAAATATTCCTGCAGAACCCCCTACAACATCTATAGTCTTGTCCGACAAGACAGATTTTTCAAGCTCATATAACCATTTATAATCGGTTATACAATCAGAATCGGTCATTGCCACATATTCAAATGACGATCTATTTATAATCTCGTTCCTTCCTACAGCGATATTACCTTCTTTTTGTATGAGGAAGAATGGTATTTCAAAATACTCGTAATAAGCAATCGTCTCTTCTATCGCCTCTTTTGTCCCATCGGTCGAAAAAGCATCTACTATCACTATTTCATCAGGCAATCTTAATTGGTGTAATATACTACCGATTGTATCGACTATACCTTTATCGTTCTTAACAGTGATACCCACAGAGATACCAATACTTGATAGATTTGTTCTTTTCATAATCTTTCCCGGAAATCTTCAAAAAAGGATCGAGTACCACATATATAAATATATATGATTAATATTTGTATTAATATTTATATCTTTTTTACAAAATCCTTTAATACATTCTTGACAAAATCATCATCGATACCGCTCCGTACTATTCTTTTATCAACCAGATCAACGATGGTGGAAGGAATACCGGATACAGTGCCTCCATCTATATATGGGATATCGAGCATAATTTGATCTATACTATTAGGAGGATTTTCACCCGAAATATTTGCGCTTGTAGAAGTAATAGGAGAGCCAAACTTTTTGATAAGATCGTAAGCGATCGGGTGTTGTGGTAATCTGATACCTACCTTATCTGAACCGCCTGTAATATAATCTGGAACGGATTTTTTCTTCTTTAATATGACAGTAACCGGTCTGGATAAAAGAATACGCAGTATATCTCTGTTGGGTATAAAAGCAAAATTCTCTATCGTATCAAAATCCACTACAGCGATAGATAACGGTTTATCAAATGGCCTTTTTTTAATCTCATATATCTTTTTTACAGCATTTTTAGAATAAATATCACATCCCAAACCATAAACAGTCTCAGTAGGATAAACTACAATTTTTTTACGTTTTAACGAATTTATTGCATCTTCAATAGTTACAGAAATCTTCATGCAAATACCTTTTTTAGCTAAAAACGATCATTTTCTTTTTATGTTAACAACATCTCCTAATGTAAGGTCTCTTTTGACATTATCGATCTTATGCGTATGAACATCCTTTATTGGCTCCGTTAATTTTATTTTAAACAATCTCTCAAGCTTTTCTCTGATTTTATCATCTAAACTAATATCCCCTTTTTCTATCTTTTTAATAATACTCTCCTTTTCATTGATCTTTTTAGCTAGATCTTTTTGATCCCAGCATCTTTTTTCTCTCTCTCTTCTTATTATCTCATAATATCCCGAAACGAGCTCTTCTTTTAGATCAATAACATTTTTTGTCGTTTTTTGAACTAAAGGTCTCCTATTTTCTCTATCTTTTTTAATAAACACTTTTTTACCAAATTTAGAACATTTTGGACAGACATTCATGATCGTGCCATTTATCTCGATGGTTGTTGCCTCCCCTTTTATATTCTCTCCACAAATTTCACATTCCATAATCTATACTCCAAAAAGAATATATACGATAATCACTAAAATAGTTTATGGGTATGATAAAAGATGGAATACAATACTGATGATGAATTCAAAAAATACTTGATGGATCGTATAAATCAACTGGAAGATAAAAATTTAAAATTAAAGAGGCTGTGTGAGAAGTTAGAAGAAGAAAAGAGATCTTTTGAAAATTATAGATTACAATATGAGAGAGAGAATAGAAGATTGAGAAATGAACTTGAAAGGATGCATATGCCTCCTTTACTTTTAGGAACGGTATTGGACATATTGGATGATGATAGGGTCATAATAAAGAGTAGTGCAGGTCCTCGGTTCATGGTAAACGCACCAAAATCTTTTGATAAGAATTTAACGGCAGGAGATAATGTAGTATTAAATCAACAAACTTCTGCAATTGTAGATATTATTCCAATGCCTAAAGATCCATCTGTTTGTGGTATGGAGGTGATTAATGCTCCTGATGTAAGTTTTAATGATATAGGCGGATTAAAAGATCAGATAAAGGCTATAAAAGAGACCGTAGAATTACCGTTAAAACGGCCTGATCTATTCAATAGTATTGGTATAAATCCGCCTAGTGGTGTTTTGTTATATGGACCACCTGGAACAGGCAAAACAATGCTTGCCAAGTCGGTAGCTAACTCAACAGATGCTGTTTTTATACGAGTAATTGGATCTGAGTTGGTCCAAAAATACATTGGAGAAGGTGCCAGGATGGTTAGAGAACTCTTCCAGTTAGCTCGAGAAAAAGCTCCAACGATTCTCTTTATAGATGAGATCGATGCTATAGCGTCTAAACGGTATGATACCACGTCTGGAGATAGAGAAGTACAGAGGACATTGATGCAGCTTCTCGCAGAGATAGATGGCTTCGATGCAAGGGGAAACGTGAAGATATTAGCAGCAACCAACCGGATAGATATGCTGGATGATGCGTTGCTCAGACCAGGTAGATTTGATAGGCTGATAGAGGTGCCTTTACCAACTTTGGAAGGTAGGATCGATATATTAAAGATCCATACAAAGAATATGCCTATTGCGAAAGATGTAGATTTAAGAGAGATCGCTCGGCTCTCTGAAGGATCGACAGGTGCGGATATTAAGGCGATAACCACTGAAGCAGGAATGAACGCTATAAGAAACGAGAAAAAGATTGTATCAATGACCGACTTTTTAATAGCGGTTGAAACTGTCTTACGTGGGGGATCGCATTACTCGTACAAGAAGTCGCAATTTGGAAGTATATATGTATGATATCAAACATAAGTAAATCTTAAAATGGTTTTTACTATTGATATATTAGCCTCCGAAAGTATGGGGGCACGATCTATGTCTACTTTTTTAAAATCAACCAATTTATCGATGATTATAGATCCTGGGGTAGAATTAGCTCCTAAAAGATTTAATCTTCCTCCACACCAGATTGAAATAAATAAGAAAGAAGAATTATGGCTTAAAATAGAGAAATATCTTAAAAAAAGTGATCTTGTAGCCATAACACATTACCATTATGATCATTACAACCCTTTAGCAACCGATCTTTTAAAAGAAAAAACCCTCTTTATGAAAGATTACAATATATACATCAACAAAAACCAGAAAAATAGGGCAGATATATTATTAAAAAACATTTCAAGAATAAATAAAAGTGAAAAACCGTCTATTATCATAGCGGATGGAAAAGAGTTAGATCTTGAAGATATACACATCTGTTTTTCGAGTCCTGTCTTTCACGGAGTTAATGCACGGCTTGGGTATGTAATTCAAGTCTTTGTCTCTGATGGAGAGAAAGGTTTTTTATTTACAAGCGATGTTGAAGGTCCATCGACAGACGAACAGGTGAAATTCGTAATTGAAAAATCTCCAGATATTCTCTTTGTAGATGGTCCTATGACTTATCTTTTGGGTAGATCCTACTCGTATCTCGCATTGGAAAGGTCTATTGAAAATTTAGAAAATATAATGAGCGATACAAACGTCAAAGAGATAATTATAGATCACCATTTTATGAGAGATTTAAAGTATAGAGATAAGATAGAGAGATTATACGATTATTCGGAAGATCTGGGAGTTAAGATATTATCCGCTGCTGAGTTTATGAGAGAAGAGAATAATCTGCTCGAGGCGAGAAGAAAGGAATTATATGCAAGAGACAGATATGCATAGTAAGGATAGCAGAATAAATAAAAATGGTAAAAAACCTGAACCAATCCGATATTATTAAAATTACTGAATTTTAAATCGCATTTTTTTCTAAAAGATCAAGCTCGTAGTTTATAATAACTATACATTGATCCGCCTGCAATGATAAAGTTGGTATCGCTACAATATTTTCCGTGTTATTTAATACAATTTTCTCGTTATCATCATTTAATCCTAAATGGTCTCCTGTGATAAAAAGAATATCATTTTTCTCCTTTTTGATGAAATCTCTTATATCTTTCCCGTCTTCCCGTAGATAAGCTATAGTATTATATTTTTTCTCTTTACAGATATCTTTTAGCAAATCGGATAGATCTTTTCTCGATACGAATATACCAGGGGTACTCATGACCCACCCGTCAGTATATCGAATGCGTAATGCTTTGTTGATTAAGCCACCAATGCTTCTTTCATCAGGTCTCATCCCTCGAACGTATCTTCCTGATATTTTTATAGTTTTAGGATCGTTAGGATTGCCTAATAGCAGTAAATAAACCTCGACATCTCTTCTTATACCATGAGAGATAAATAGCGATTGGGCAACAAACCTGCATAATATATCCATTCGTCCGTTGCCAGGAAGATCGTTAAGATTGAACGGCTTGCCTACTGCGTTGTTACCAATAATCAAGAACCCTCTCATTATTCACCTTTTATGAATCATTGAAAAAGGTTATTTTATAAAATATCGTATCAGATTCTTATATAAATTTTATTAATTGTTATCATGATTTAATAAGAATAAGTTTGATATATTAAAAAGTTTTATATACTATGTTGTTAACGTTAATTTTATTATGGATTTCGAATTTGATGAAGACCAAAAATTGTTTAGAGATAGCCTGAGAGAATTTTTGCAGAAAGAGATTGCACCAATAGCAGATGACATGGATAAAAAAGGGGCTTTGACAAGAGAAGAGGCGCTGGGTATCATGAGAAAATTAAGACAAGTAGGTATCGGTTATGATATGGAATGTATAACCGAGCTTTTCGGTGATATGATAATGTATGGAATTGTAGCTGAAGAAGTATCGAGAGTATGGGCGTCTCTTCTTCCACTATTTGGAATGACTGCATTACCTGGGATATTGGTTAATTTTGCTACAGATGACGTCAAAGATAAATGGATACCAAGGATGGAGAGAGGCGAGTTTATAGGATGTTTTGGTGAGTCTGAGCCTGCTCATGGCTGCGATACGTCTGGAATAGAGACAACTGCTGTGCAGAAAGGGGATAAATATGTTATAAATGGGAACAAGACATGGATAAGTAACGCCACTATAGAAGATATGACCCTCGTAGGAGCAAAAGTTGATGGAGAGGCGACATTTATACTAGTAGACAAAGAAGAGTCACCATACGGATCAAGTTTGTTACATAAGATCGGATGGAACGCAGATCCAACAGGAGAACTATTCTTTGAAGATTGTGAGACTCCTGTTGATAATGAGATGAACAACCTGTTCGGCAATGCTATGAGTAGCGGAGTACTTGCAGAATTTGGTGAAAAGATGGAAGGATTCGTTAACATGTTTACCAAAATGGCTCCTGCAACGGCTCTTTTAACCCCAGCAAGAGCTGGT
This sequence comes from Candidatus Methanoliparum thermophilum, assembly GCA_004212075.1. Taxonomy (GTDB): domain Archaea; phylum Halobacteriota; class Methanoliparia; order Methanoliparales; family Methanoliparaceae; genus Methanoliparum; species Methanoliparum thermophilum. Next base: position 172,753 of record RXIF01000004.1, on the reverse strand, counting down.
ATGGCTTTAGGTGCTGTTGGAATTGCAGAGGCGGCATTGGAAGCAGCTAAGAAATACGCTAAAGAGAGGATACAATTTGGCAAGCAAATAGGTAGGTTCCAGCTAATACAGGAGATGCTTTACGAGATACAAGTTTTTGTCGATACGGCAAGGTTGCTCGGTTATAATGCGATATATGCTATTCAGAGAGGGCTTCCTGAAGCCAGACGTCTTTCTGCCGAGGCAAAAGTCTATGCATGTCATGGATCCGTAAAAGCCACGTATCTAGCATCGCAGATTCATGGTGGGATGGGTTTATCTACAGAGATGCCTTTAGAGAGATACTTTAGAGATGCAAGAATGATGACCGTTCCAGACGGGACTAACGAGATAATGAAATTAATAACAGGTTACGAGATGTTAGGAAAAGGATTCTCAGCGTACGTTTAAATATTTTATCCATACTCTAATCCCATTTTTATTTTTTTAATCATCTTTTATCCTATCTTTTTATTATAAAATCATAAGTCAAGATCGTTTACGAGAATTTAAATCTAGAAAAACATCTTCGAATCCGAGAGATTTAAATTTTTTTAATATAACCTCTTTATATCGAATAATACCACTAAAATACTCATTACGTGCCTCAATCCGTGCTGTTTTTCCTGGATTTCGTACTCTAACATCTTCAAACCCCAACATCTTCAAGAAACCTTCTGCTTCTTCTATCATAGAGATTCTCTCTTTATAAATCTCCTCGCCAAAAGGTATCCTTGATGCCAGACAGGCAGAAGATGGTTTATCCCATAAAGGCAGCCCGATCATTCTTGAGATTTCTCTTATATCTTCTTTGTTTATACCGACATCGAGATACGGGTGCCAAATTCCTTCTTCGTTAGAAGCTATCACTCCTGGCCGATAATCATTTAAATCGGATAGATTAACACCATCTGCTATATGTCTTATCCCCTTTTCGATCGCTATCTTTTTCAAGAGTCGGGATGATACTTTTTTACAGATATAACACCGTTTTATCGTATTTTTAATGAAATTTTCATCGTTTAGAATCGGGAGTTCTTCTACTCTGTAATCGATAAGATTTTTTTTTAAAAATGCTCTTGCCATCTCTCGTTCGGATCTTGATATTAAATCCGAATCAAAAAAGACGCATATGACATTACTATAACCTAAAACATCTTTTGCAACCTTAGCCAATAAACTACTATCAACCCCACCAGAGAAAGATATTAGAAGTTTTTTTCTATATCTAATCTCCTCTTCAAGTCTATCAAGTTTATTTTTGATGATATCGGCCCTTATAATCATATTTACACGACATCTTATTATCCATATCTGTACTATTCAGGTAGCATACAGATTGGTTTTCGCTAATTTAGCATATATATACATTATTTATAGATTCGTTGATTAAAAATTTTATATCTATCTTACTCTCTTCGTACATTACATCATCCAGTCTTGCCGAAGTAGCAGGACTTTTAGGAACGATCTTGCATTCTAAACTGGGTGATATAGAGATATCGTAAGTACCTATCTTTTTGGCGATCTCTATAATTTCTATCTTATTCATTCCTATCAAAGGACGTATTATCTGTTTTTCAACCGTCTGGTTTAAGATACAAAGGTTATGTAACGTTTGAGATGCCACCTGCCCGATAGATTCCCCTGTAACTATACCGTTAGCCTTCTCTCTATCTGCGATATCTTCCGCAATTCTCAACATCATTCTCTTGCATAAGATGCAACGAAGACTCTCTTTACAATTTTTTGCCAAAAATTTTAAATTTTTACCATTTGGAATTATGTATGCTTTGATATTTCTTTTAAAAGATTTATTGAGATGGTTTATTATTTTTTTATATTTTTGTAAGCTCTCTTGATCGATAAAAGGAGAATTATCAAAATGGATTGTAATGACATCTACATATTTATCTAATAAGAGATAGGTAGCCACAGGAGAATCGATTCCATCCGACATCAAAGAGACAACTCGTGAAAACGGTTTTTCATCCAATAAATCATATCTTTTATCCATAGGGTTGATATTAAAGAATTTTTTAAATCTATCTAGATAATCCTTTTTTAACCCAATTAGTGGTTGATATATCGGGATTTTATATCTTTTCTCATTTTTCTGCGATGGTATTTTAATATCACCTGTCACAATACCCAGAATTTTTTTAGTTTTTAAATCCTCGATGGTACTTGATTTAATATCTGGTTTAAATTCTCTTAAAACCTTTAATAGATCATCCGATTTGTTGAAATCTTTATCGATTATCGCCCAGATATTACAACCTCTCTTGATCATCATCCAACAGGCTAGTAAATCCAACTCTGAAGATAAACAACCCAATACAGAGCCCTCGACTCCTTCTGGTAATCCACCGACTCCTTTAATTATGTCATCAAAAAGATAACAATCTCTATCTCTGATCTCTATGAATATCTCTTTTTCAGGATTTTCTAAATCAACAGATAAAAAAGGATAGTTTTCTTGAATTATAGCACCCATTTGTCGGGCTACATCCTGTGAAGTAAAATTGTGATCTCCTATTCTTTTAACCCTTAAAGCAAATGTCTTTTCATCTTTCAACGATCTCTCGACAAATTCTAAGAGGTTATCTTTAAGATCGTCCAAGGTGCATGGATAACATAAAGAGAAAGAATGTATGCCTGGTATCTTTCCTAACTTGGATGATATATCCTCTCCAGAATATACCCAAATTCTACCTCTTTCGCGGCGAATATTACAAGATTTAATACGGCTCTTTATGCTCTTTACCAGCTGATCTTCCCACTTTTTCCTAACATAGTCAGATTTTAATGCCAACTCATCATATCTGATTAGATAAAGAGTCGGTTTACCCATTTTTACTCATCATCTTTTTGTAGCTCTCTTCTCATTCTTTGAGACTATTTAAAAATTCGCTAATTCGATCCGCCGCATCTATTAAATTTTTTCTAGACGTTGCATAAGATATCCTAATAAAACCTTCTCCACAATCTCCAAAAGCATTCCCTGGAACAACAGCAACTTTTTTCTCTTTTAATAAACGCTCAGAAAACTCTTCTGATCCAAGATAACCGTTTAACGATGGGAAAACGTAAAAAGCTCCTTTAGTTTCTGATAGATTTAATCCCATCTCTTTAAGCCTGCCTACAATAATTCGTCTTCTTCGATTATATTCATCAATCATCTCTTGTTTTGTATTATTTCCATTGGTTATTGCCTCTATAGCCGCCATTTGAGACATTATTGGTGCACAAATAGATGTGTATTGATGGATCTTAACTGCACCCTCTATAATCTCTTTATTAGATGCGATATACCCTACTCTCCACCCTGTCATGGCATAAGCCTTTGAAAAACCATTTAAAAGGATTGTTCTATCCTTCATCCCGTTCAAAGACGAGAAAGATATATGTTTGCCGTTGTAGGTCAAATCTTCGTATATTTCATCACTTATGAGTATTAAATCGTGATTAACAACCACATCTGCGATCTCTTCCATCTGTTTCTTATCAAGTATAGCTCCAGTAGGATTATTAGGATAATTCAATACGATAGCCTTCGTTTTATCGGTAATCTTTTTTTCTATCTCTTCATACGTTGGAACAAAATTATTCTCGATTGATGTTGGTAAAGAGACTGCTACTCCATCAACAAGAATAATACATGGCTTATAAGCGACATAAGATGGTTCTACGACTATGATTTCGTCTCCAGGATCTGTAATAGTCCTTATTGCAAGATCGTATGCCTCGCTTACCCCAGAAGTTACCAGGATCTCATTCTCATAATTATATGAAACCCCGTGTTTGTCGTAGATATACTTAGAAATGGCTTTTCTTAATTCTAACAAACCATAATTAGACGTATAAGAAGTATATCCTTTTTCTATAGCGTATATTGCCGATTCTCTTATCTCCCATGGTGTGATAAAATCGGGTTCACCCACACCTAAAGAGATAACATCTTCTGCTCCAAGTACAAGATCAAAAAATTTTCTTATGCCCGATGACGATATCTTACTAACTCTTTTAGAGATCATAATGATATAGCCAACCTATGATTTTTTTCAGTCTCGAACAATGTCTCTCCATATTCTTTGTACTTTTTCAGAATAAAATGAGTCGTGGTATGATATACCCTATCCAAAGTAGCCAATTTATCAGATACGAAGAAGGCGACATCTTTAATATTATCTCCCTCTACTAAAACAGAGAGATCATATGCACCAGAGACCAGATAAACCTCTTTAACCTGAGGAAAATTGGATATTCTCTTGGCAGTGAGATCATAGCCCTCTCCTCTTACAGGATTCAACTTTAAATCCACTATTGCATAAACTTTCTCCTCTCCAACTTTTTCTAAATCGATAACCGCCTTGAATCGCTTGATTATACCTTTATCCACATACTCTTTGACTTTTTTTTCTATCTCTTCCTCACTTAAACCGGTTATCTCAGTCAATTCCTTATATGAGATTCTTGCATCATCTTCCAAAATTTTAAGTATCTCATCCATTATTAATAACACCTTTTTATGCGTCTGTTTATATTTAAAATTTCCTTCCTTTAACCCTGTTTATATCAAATTTTGCACTATCTGCTATATGCATAACAGCAAAGGTTCCTGCCTGTATAGGATCTGTAACGACCAAATCACAAACCTTTGGAACACTACCTGCCATATTTAAAGAGATGACAGGTATCTCTTCCTCCTTAAGATGTTCCACTTCTTTTGTGATCCTTCCTCCCATTAAACTACCTGCAAGAACTAAAATAGACGAACGATGTGTTCTAGATACTGCATTTACAGCATCTGCTATCGTATCCTCTCCAACTAATGGGATTGTATCGATGCTTATCCTATCTCCACGAATGTTGTGTCTATCTGCCTCGTTTATGGCACCTATTGCTACCTGAGCAACTTGAGCACCACCTCCAATTATTATCACTCTCTTTCCCCATATCTCTTTAAACGTATGGTAAAGACCGACGTAATCTACATTCTTGATCTTCTTTAAAGAAGATACAAGAGCGTCCTTCTCTTCAAACTCTCCTTCTATTTCAAAATGTATCGATGCTTTACCTTTGTTTGGACCTTTATCAATGATGTATTGCTGAGTATACATAATATTCAATCCAAAATCTGCTATCAAAGAAGAAACATCCCTGAGAACACCCGGAACATTGTTACATATCAAAACAATAGCAAATTTATCCATAACAAGATCTCTATCCTTTTTAATACTGCAATATTAAGCCATATTAAATCTTGTTTGCTATAATCCTATATATAAAATTACCTTTAATCAAAAAGATTTTCATCGCTCCCGTATTTATTTATCAACATCCTTTTTAAAACTGCTGATTATATCCTCAATCAGTGTTAAAAACTCTGGAAATATTTTGAAAGTTAGATAAGCCAATATTACTACAACTAGGAACGAATAGATCTTTGCTATCACGTTATGTGCCCAAAAAAAGCTCTCGTGTGCTGTACCTATTATTCCAAATTGAAACAATTGATTACCATATGCGTAAATCGCAAAAGCATTTCTAAAGAGATTTGCTATGTATATTACAGGAATAAATACAAGTGCTATAATTTTTCTTTTCAAAGGAGCGTTTAGACATAAGATAAGACCAGCAAAAAATGCCATACTTTCTATTGCCGTACAGCCTATAACTATAGAGACAGGGAAGCCATTCAAGATAATAGTTGCATCTGTGATGATCTCTCCTGACGCATTAAAAACGGATGATAGTATAAAGAGAGTATGATTGGCAACCATATCTATTAAAAAATCTCTTAGTATCGGGATCTTATAAAAAGGGAATATGATCAGAATGCTTATTGTTACCCATAATGTTATATTCTTCCATGGATATTTTCTATTATCTATAATTATTTTAAAAGCAATAATAAAACTGAAAATCGCTGCTAGTAAAGTTAATAACATATTTACAAAATCGTCTGTATCCAAATAAGCTATAAAAGAAGATAACCAATATATTGAGAGAAAAATCCAGCCAATCGAGGATAGTTTATACCATCTATCAATACCGAGCCTTTCAGCAACCCGTTCGAATATAAGAATTATTAAAAAAATTGCTAGAACGATCCACATAACATTCATTAATAACCTAATAGTTAGATAAATATAGATTTGATAAAGTTTTTGAATATTAAGTTTTTGATATTTATGCATGTCATCATTAAAATTGGCTGTCGATGGAATAGTTCTATATAAAAAAGGTATAGTCTTGATAAAGAGAAAAAACCCACCATTCAAAGGACAATACGCTCTTCCTGGCGGGTTTGTCGAATATGGAGAGACGACAGAATCAGCATTAAAACGAGAGGTAAAAGAAGAGACTGGGCTGGATGCTGATATAATTAAGATTGTTGGGGTATATTCGGATCCTAATAGAGATCCTCGTGGACATATAATCTCTATTTGTTATTTAGCATTTGGTAACGGAGATTTGAAGGCTGATACGGATGCTGAATCGGTCGAATTGTTTCCTATTAAAAATATCCCAAAACTAGCATTCGATCATAATCAGATGATAAATGATGCAATGGAGGATATAAATGAAGTTTTGTCCCAAATGTAAGAGTATTATGCTACCTGTTGATAACAATAAGATGGTATGCAGAAACTGTGGATACGAGATAGATTCGGATAGAGCAGAAACTACGGATAACATGATTATAAAGGAGAAGAAAAAGGATGATAATATCACAATATTAGAAGAGCAGAGTGAAGGAATCCTTCCTGTGATCGAGGTTAAATGTCCAGAGTGTGGTAATAATAAAGCATATTGGTGGCTTAGACAATTAAGAAGCGCCGATGAAAGTGAGGTAAGATTCTTTAGATGTACAAAATGTGGGAAGACATGGAGAGAATATAATTAAAGAACTAAAGATTTAAGATGTGAGATAAAAATGTTACAAATCAAAAAATTTGTAGCTCACAAAATAGGAGGTATTTTGTGATGTTTAAGGCATTAATAAATGGTGATGTAATAAAGAACGCACTTATGGGTGTATCAATACTATCTAACGATGTTAAGATGAATTTCAATGATGAGGGGATATATATCAAAGCCGTAGATGATGCAAACGTATGTATGGTATCTTTAAATTTAAAAAAGGATGATTTTGACTATTTTGATGCATCATCTTCATCAATCGGTCTAAACATTAAAACTGCGTATGATTTACTGAAAGATGCAAAAAAGGGTGAACCAATAGAGATAGAACTTTTAGAAAAAGATAGCAAGATAAAATTTTCTATGGGCAATCTGAGTTATTCCCTCGTGCTTTTGAATATAGATGCTATAAAAAAAGAGCCTAAGACTCCTAAGATAGATCTTCCTGTTGAAGCAGTTATCAATGGAGAAGATTTTAAAAAAGCAGTAAAAGCAGCAGAGAAGATCAGTGATTACATAATCTTCAATGCAGATAACGAAGGATTAAAGATTAGTAGTAAAGGAAATATGCGTGATATGTTTTTATCCATTCCGAAGGAAGAGTTGATGAAGTATTCTATAAAAGAGGGTAATAGTGTTAGATCGATGTTTTCTCTAGAATATGTATCAGAAATCGCTAAAGTATTTACAAATCAAGAAGACGTGGAATTACATATCGGTAACGATTTCCCTATACTGATGAAATCTAATATTGCCAAACATGAAGGATTCATAGAGTATCTATTAGCACCAAGAGTAGAAGAAGGCTATTGAAGGATCTGTGGGTTTTCGAGCAGAACCACGTTCCTGCATCACAAATCGAAGATTCGAAAAGAACCGAAGGTTTTCAAAGTAGCCAGAAGTATGATTTTTTGATATATAAGAAATTCTTCTTGACATTATCGCTACCTTGAATAATAGAATCATGTCCTGGTAAAAGATATTCGATATCCAAATTAGAGACGCTATTTATAGACTCTTTCAATTTTTCGGCATTACCTCCGATTAGATCTACTCTACCAACACCCTGTTTGAATACCAAATCTCCGCAAAGTAATACCTTCTTTTTTGGTATATACAAGGATATACTCTCGGGAGAGTGTCCGGGTGTATGCAATACATCAATCTCTATATCGTTTAATTTTATATTTTTTTCAAATAACTGATCATAATAACTATAATACTGCTTTACCTCCTCATAAACCGCAATTTTCGCCTTAAATTCTTTTGCAAAATCCTCGTTTCCTCCGCTATGATCCGGATGTAGATGCGTATTTATTATATATCTTATGTCATCGATATCTATTTTATCCTGATCCATTTCTTTTATTTTATTTTTCAGGTATGCAGGTGATCCTGGATCGATAATTGCATCTCCTACTACGTAAGTATTACAATCTAAGAACCCTCTTTCGGGATAAATATAAACCTCATCGATCAATCTCATTTTTTCACCTCATAAGAATACTTCTCAAAATATATTAAAAATCCAACATCCTTTATATAAATTTGGTATCTATATAAAACTAACAAATTTCCTAATTTTCAACATATCCAAAGGCAAAGTTTTATGGATAAAATAACGATTAAATGATGATAGAATAGATATGAAACTCTTATTCGAATTATCCGGAGAAGATGAAATACTTTCTAAAGCCGAAGTTTTCTCATCATTTGATGAATATAAGGTTATTTTAGATTTTAAAACTGCCTTAGTTTTAGATTTAAAGCAAGATGAGTATACTACGAAGTATAAAAGAAAGTTTCAGTATCTAGGCTTGACAAAATACGTATCAGAAGTGCTTGCCATAACAGAATTGGACAAAGATGATATAATTAAACAGGCGATAAAGATCAAACTGGACGATGAAGATAAAAACAAAAATCTTTCTTTACGTGTAAGATGCAAAAAAGTGGAAAAATCTGATAAAATCTGTTTAGAGTTAGAGAGAAGAGTTGGAAGGATATTCAAAAATAAGGGGTTTAAAATAAATTTAACAAATCCTGATATTGAGATAAGGATTATACTTTGCAAAAATAAGGCTATAATCGGTAGAAAGATTACTTCGTATGAAGATCTTGAGAAAATATCATACAAAGATTTACCATTTTTTTATCCTGGCATCATCAAACCTAAATATTCCAGAGTCTTTGTAAATCTATGTGCATTAAAAGAGGGGGAGATACTTCTCGATCCAATGTGCGGCACCGGTTCTATGCTTATAGAAGGAATTTTAATGAATTTAAAAGCAATAGGATCTGATATACGGAAAAAGGTAGTAAAAGGTGCCATACAAAATCTTAATTTTGTATCAAATATCGGACGAGTTCTCCAACCAAAATATCATTTTATAGTGGCTGACTCAAGATACTTACCATTTAAAGATAAAACGATAGATGGAGTAGTTGTAGATATGCCTTACGGGCGATCTTCCCCTATCTTCGGAAAGAGTATGAAAGAACTCTATCAGAAATCTTTAGAGGAATTATATAGAGTATCGAGAGGACGGTGTGTCATCGTATCGAGAGACAACATCTCGGATTTAGCAGAGAGTATCGGATTCAAAAGAGTAGGATATTACGAGCAACGGGTACACGGAAGTCTGGTAAGAAAAATTTTGGTCGTCAGTCCCTCTCTATGATCATAGCTATACCCATCCCACCGCCAATACACATGGTAGCCAAGCCTCTTTTAAGGTTTCTCCGTTTCATTTCATGTATTAATGTAACGATGAGCCTCGTTCCTGTACAGCCGATAGGATGGCCTAAAGCTATACCACCGCCGTTTACGTTGGTTTTATCCAGATCTATGCCAAGCTCTTTAATGCATGCTATCGTCTGAGAAGCAAACGCCTCGTTAAGCTCTATCAGATCTATATCGTCGATGGTAAGATTCGCCTTTTCGAGAGCTTTTCTTGTTGCAGGAATCGGCCCAAGACCCATATAGGCAGGATCAACTGCACCGGATGCGTAAGATACTATTCTTGCCATAGGATTAAGGTTTAACTCTTCAGCCTTCTCTTTCAGCATTAAAAGGACGGATGCAGCCGCATCGTTTATCCCTGATGCATTTCCAGCAGTTACTTTTCCATCTTTCTTGAATGCAGGAGGCAATTTTGCCATTAAATCCATACTTGTCTCTCTCGGATGCTCGTCGGTATCGAACAACACAGTCTCTTTTTTCTTTTTTACAGGAACAGGCACTATTTCATCCTTAAATTTACCCTCTTTTGTAGCCTTTAATGCTAATTGGTTACTTCTTAACCCTATCTCGTCTTGTTCCTCCCTTGATATCGAGTACTTTTCGGCTATGTTCTCTGCAGTAACTCCCATATGATAGCCATAGAAGATCTCCCATAAACCGTCATAAACCATAATATCCATTATCTCCCCAAAAGCATTAATATTCATCCTATAACCCCATCTTGCAGATGGTAGAGCATAAGGTGCATAACTCATATTCTCCATTCCTCCTGCAATTATAATCTCTGCATCTCCTGATTTGATTGCCTGGGCTCCGAGAATTATAGATTTTAATCCTGAACCGCATACTTTATTTACTGTATATGTAGGTGTCTCCTTTGGGATACCAGCATAGATCGATGCTTGTCTTGCCGGGTTCTGTCCTTGTCCTGCCTGAAGAACGTTTCCCATTATTACCTCATCGATCGAGATCTCTTTTAATCCTTCATCCCAATCGTAATATTTCTTTTCAACGTCACATAAACCTTTATCAATAGCATTAGGAGCAAAATATGGATTTTTTTCTCCAAATTTTGGTTTGAGACCGGATTTTTTAAGTATTTCTTTTATAACGATAGCACCGAGATTTTTTGCAGGTATATCTTTTAATGATCCGCCAAAATTACCGATAGCCGTCCTAATCCCATCTATTATAACTACTTCATTCGATTTCATTCTTATCATCGAGTGTTATAACATATAATCTGTATATAGTACTTATGTTATCGATTATCATATTTATATTTATTATTTATAGAAAACCTCAGAAGATCCATATATACGATATAAAAAATAGCAGAAAAGGATGAAAATTTCACAAAAGTATTAATAGAATATTCTAATGAGGATATAGAAAGGTTTAAAATAGATGGTGTGATTTAAAAATCTAACGTGAAACGCCGAAGTAAAATTTTTTTGATATCATCTGTAGGGATTAGTATTTTAACAACACTGCTTTTATTATTTTTAACTATTAATGAAGAAACGATACTATCTTTAAAACAGATAAGGTTGGAATACTTATTTTTAACGCTGATAATCCAAATTTTTAATTGGTTCTTATGGGGGTTGCGTATAAAGTTTTTATGTAAATCGGTAGATAAAGAGACAGATCTATCGATTACAGATAGTTTTACTACCGTTCTATCCAGCTTATTTTTTGCAACGATCACCCCTTCAAGTATGGGAGGGGAACCTATCAGAATTTACATGCTAAACAAAAAGGGTTTCTCTATAGGAGACTCTACTGCTGTTATTATAGGAGAACGTATCCTTGATATGATCTTCTTTATATCTGCATTCTTAATTGCTATTTTTTTATTAAAAAATGTAGTTAACCGGGATGTATTGATTGCCGCATTTATCTTCATAGGTTTCATCATTGTTTTAGCATTAATAGCAATTGTCTATGGAATGATCAAACCAAATAGCATTAAAAGATTGATTAATAGGTTTGTAAAATCTGAAAAAATTTTAAATAAAGTAGATAGTGAAGTAACTAATTTTCACGAGGCGTTATGGAAGTTTACTAAAAACGATAGGATAAATATTATTTATGCAGCCCTCCTTACATTTCTTATCAAGATGATCGATTATTTTTTACCTGTGATAATACTTCTCGGTTTGGGTATTGATGTTAAGGATATATTGCTTTTATGTTTTGCAGCACAGGCAATAGTCTATGTAATAACCGCCATACCTATAACGCCAGGCAGCAGTGGAATAACAGAGATCAGTATGGCCTACTTGTATAACATATTCTTAAATTCACCCATCATAGGAGTTTTCGTTCTGATATTCCGCTCACTGACCTATTATTTTACCATGATTATCGGAGCACTAATCAATTTTAAAAATATACATGATTATATAATAAAGGATATTTTATAGTGCTATAGTGATATATCCAGACCGAACTCTTCAGATAACTCTTTATACCTATTTCGTATCGTTACCTCGGTCACGCCAACAACTTCTGAAACTTCTCGCTGTGTCCTTTTATCACCGCAAAGTATCGCAGCTATATAAATAGCGGCAGCCGCAACACCAGTAGGACCTTTCCCACTTGTCAGTTCTTTTTCTTTGGCTTTTTCTAAAATTTCTAATGATTTGGTCTTAACATCCTCAGATAGATTAAGTTCTGAACAAAATCTAAATATATAAGATGCTGGCGAAACCGGCGGCAACTGCAAAGACAACTCTCGTACTAAGAATCTGTATGTTCTGCCAATCTCTTTTTTAGATACTCTTGATACGGATGTTATCTCATTTAATGTTCTAGGCACACCACACTGTCTACATGCTGCATACAAGGCTGCAGATGTAACTCCTTCAATACTCCTTCCTCTTATCAAGTTTTTATCCACAGCTTGTCTATAGATCAACGCTGATGTCTCTCTTATATTCCTTGACAAGTTTAATACAGATGCCATTCTATCAAGCTCTGATAATGCAAAAGCAAGGTTTCTTTCGGTTGCATCATTAACTCTAATCCTTCTTTGCCATTTTCGTAACCTATATAACTGTGTTTTGTTTTTCGACGAGATCCTTTTACCATAAGAATCCTTGTCCACCCAATCGATTATTGTACTCAGACCTTTATCATGAATTGTGTAAGTTGCTGGAGGACCCGCACGGCTTTTCTCCATTCTTTGATCGTTATCGAATGCTCTCCATTCGGGACCTTGATCAATTATATAATCTTCTATTACAAAACCACACTTTTCACAGAACAATTCGGCACGTTTATAGTCTTGAATAAGCCTTTTATTTCCACATTTAGGACATTCTGCAATTATCTCTTCAAATTTTTCTTTTACTTCATTCTCTTTTACTAAGTAATCATTTTTTTCTATATCCAACTCATCTATCCTCTCTTTTTCTCTCAATTTTTCCTCCTTTATCAAACCATATTTGATAAAATATTTACCCTACCCTGATTATAACTTATTAAGAAAAACAAAAATTTTAATTACAGTAAGTGTGTTTTCGCTAACTTTATATAAGTGATATTTTTACTATATAAAACTTTTGATTTCTGAAATAGAAACTGCCAAATTAAACCTTTTGCACAATTAACCTTTTAAGATCATGACGAATGATCTACGATAGATAAAAAAGTTTAATATTTGGCTATAACAATAGCGGATAGATACGGGGATTCTGATGGTATCTTCTGGATAAAGATTTGGTATCTGGCTTATATTGTCATATATAATTCATAAAAGTCTTTATCTCTACAGTATTTATAAGATAATAAAATATCAAAATACGATAAAACAGATATATTAATTGAATTTATAAAAAAAGGGGAGCTCTTAGATGAAAGTTAAAATGAAATTAGAACTAAAGGACGAACCTGGAACATTAATCAAAGCCCTTCTACCGATTAGTAAATATGGTGGAAATATCGTATATGTAGTACATGATAGGGAGAAAAAACTGCCTAATGGAAATATTACAGTTCAGATTAGCATAGAAGCCAATAAAGACCAAGTTAGAGAGATTAAAAATGCTCTTGAAGATGAAGACATTGGTATACTAAGCATAGATGAAGTAAAACTGATAGAAGATCTGGCATTTATCATGATTGGGCATATTGTGGATACTGATATCAAAGATACCATAGATAGGGTTGATAATACCGGATTTGCTGAAGTAATCGATCTCAATCTTAAGATGCCTAACATAAAGAAAGAGAGCTCTGCGAGGATTATTATAAGAGCTACAGGTAAAGAAGAGATGAAAAAATGTGTAGATCTGATTAATAAGATAGCAAATGAGAAAGATTTCGTTTTAATCTATCCTTTGATGCTGGAGACGCAAAATGAAAGAGATTAAGATATCTATAATTGGATTTGGATCGATAGGTAAGGGATTAGTAAGAGAGATCATCGAAAAGAGAGATTTTTTATTACGAAAAGGATATGATTTAAAAGTAGTTGCAATAGCAGATAAAAATAGCTCTGAAATAGATATCAATGGGTTAGATTTAGCAAATGTTTTGAAAAAAGAAGAGTATTCTTATAATAAAACTGCATTAGATATAATCTATGAAGTAAAACAAGATATAATGGTAGAATGCACTCCTTCTAACATAATAGACGGAAATCCTGGATTATCTCATATCTTAGCTGCATTAAATTCTAGAATAAATGTTGTAACATCCAACAAAGGCCCTTTTGTAGTAGCATATGATAAAATAATAGAGAGTGCAGATAAGAACAATGTATCTATTGGATATGAAGCAACCGTTGGTGGTGCTATACCTATTATAAATCTGATTAAATCTAACATACGGGCAGATAAAATACTCTCAATAAAGGGAATATTGAACGGAACTTGTAACTATATATTGACAAGGATGCAGAAAGAGATGCTTGATTACGAAGAGGCATTATTCGAGGCTAAAGAACTAGGTATCGCTGAAACGGATGAAAGTTACGATGTTAAAGGTATAGATACCGCTTCAAAACTGGTTATATTGGCAAACTCTCTGATGAAAATGAATGTAAAATATACTGACGTCAAGGTAGAAGGTATAACAAGGATTACCAGAGAAGCGTTGGAGTTGGCAGAAGAGATCGACTGTACAATCAAATTAATAGGAGAGGTAAATAAAGAAGAGCGATTATTAAGAGTGGCTCCCAGATTGGTACCTTTTAATCATCCTCTCTCGGTAGGAGGTACACTCAATGTGATAATGTTAAATACAGATATAGCAGGAGAGATAACCATTACTGGAAGAGGTGCCGGTCCTAAAGAGACATCGAGTGCTATATTGAGCGATATTATTAATATTGCAGACGAGAGACTCTAAAAAGATTGCAATCTTTTGGTTTTCAAAGAAGGTTTTTACCTGAAAGGGTATTTTTTAATATTATTATCAAATCTTACAAGTGGTTTTGAAAGATGACGCCTGGCTAAAGGAGGTACCTCGTAAAATCCTTCTTCTATACCTCTATCTATTTTTTCTACAACTCGATCTTCTTTATGCGTTTTACATTTTTTGCATTTAAAACCTTGATTCTTTCCTAAAGAATCCATTCTTTTTCCGCAAAAAGGACAGATAGGATTCCTATGTATTGTATTGTTCAATCTTTTTAGATTTATCTTCTCGATATTTAACGTATCATCTTTAAATCCCCCATATATCTCGACTACGTCACCAATTTTAAGTATTCTAATTATCTTTCTGAATTGTTTGGTTGGTTCAAAAGCAGCACATTTTACGCTTTTTTTTCCATCTGTTATCTCAAAAAAGACATGTCCTCCTTTTATATCATAGGGAGCCTCCGATATTATACCATAAACGATATAAGATCCATACTCTTTCAGTTTATTGATGCTCTCTCTATTTAAATGCATATCAGTTCCTTGGTTCGTTATAAAAAGGTTTTTTGATCTTATACGCTCGCTAATGATCAAATCTGATGCTTTAATTATCGCATAAGGATCATCTCCTCGTATACCATATAAGACTGGATCTTTTCCTGCAGGGGAAAAGACTATCTTATTATTGAAACGATCCACGGTATCCCATGTTTTTGGATAAGTAACTTCATCGGCATAAAAGACGGATTGCTTATCTATTCTTCTTTTTTTATCTAAATTCGAACTTAATCGATATGCAATAAGTTCATACGTATGATCCATCTTATCCAAGTTTAAGCTCAATCCTATAGCGGATAATGCTCCTATCAGACCTCTACCGTTTTTATATTCAAAATAATCAAGATTATGCTCTTCAATGATCTTTTTTGCCTCGTCTATCCCTATAATTCTATGCAATGCAGACTTGGAAAAGTCTGTGATATCTTTTATAGCATCTTTTTTAAGATCGTCTATAAATACAATGCCCGGGTTTGTCTTTGGATCAGAAAATATGGCTAATTCTTCGACACACTCTTTCACAACATATTTGATATCTTTTATTATAGATCTTCTATTCTTTCCTTTCTCTTCTAACAAGGATAATCTTAAACATATTGCCCCATTTCCCCTAGTCTTAAAAGGGATATTCGGGTTTAGCCTAATGAGATATGATTTATCGACTATATCACCAAACCCATAATATACAAACCTCTCTTTTAAAATAGGGACAAGATATGTGGTGCACATACCTTTATCAGCAGAGTCTGTATCATCTATTCCTACGAAAAGAATCATTCTTATCAATTTCTTATTTTTTCATAATTCCTTTTATAACAACAATCCGCTCAAAAAATATTCTCTTCTCTCTAACAATCTCTGTATAAAATCCTTTAGATTTTGCAAAATCCATTATATCCTCAATCCCAGTCAACGAAGAGATAACGATTAAAAATCTTCCTTCATTGGATAAATACTTATCAATACTGTCTAAAAACTCTTTTATGATCTCTTGTCCTGTAGGTCCCCCAATCAATGCCAGATTAAACCATTTATCTTCTTCATTATACGCATCATCAGGTAGATACGGAGGATTAAACAAGACTAAATCGAATTTACCTCTTATTCCATCGAATAAATAGGTTCTAATTACGTTTATTTCTTTTTTCTTAGCAACCCTAGTTGCAAACGGGTTAATATCGGTAGCAACTAAGCATTTTGCTTTTTTCAATAATGCTTCTGCTATTACACCACATCCGGTACCGATCTCTAATACTATATCCGTCTTTTTAACCTCATCCAACGCTGCATCTAACAATATAAACGTATCATCGTTAGGTTTGTAGATATAGCCGTCCTCTTCTTTCATATCGTTAGATTATTAATATTAATCTCCATTCCGATTGTTGGATGATCCAGTTGAAAATTCCAGATTACTTCAGGATGGAACTCGCCGAAGACTCCAATTTTTTTGTTTTTGTAGAATATATCGCCTCTTCTACCATTCAAGAATGCAGGATCGTTAGACTCTTTTAGATCTACATCTATACCTATCTCTCTGAATAATGCATCGAGATATGACCGTATCTCGGCAAATTCTGCATTGGAATGCATGGATACGAAAGCCAAATTTTGGAGAGTCTTTTCATCTAAAACTATATCCCCGATCTCGAATATCTTTTGGGGTAATTCTCTGTGTTTATTATATGATAAAAACTCCATCAAGTTGGGAAGAAGAGACCCTCTTAACATAGTATGCTCGGTGCTTATGGGATTCTTCAGCACGATATAACCGGGTATCTCTTCTCGTCTCATTAAAGAGAACTCTTTGTCTCTGTTAGTAAGCGTAAAAGTCATAACTTCAAAAAATCCCAACCCAACCATAACATCGCTTAATTTTCTTGATAAAATCTCTATATCGTCCGATTTGCCTATAGAAAATGTTATTGGAAATTCTGATTTAATATTATCGTATCCGTATCCTATCGCTGCATCTTCTATTACATCCCTACTATGAAGGATATCCGTTCTGTACGGTGGAATTTTAACATGAACCATCTTATCTTTGATTTCTGCATCATACCGCAATCTCTTTAACGATTTTATTATCGTTGATTCTGTAAAATCTACACCAATCAACGAACGAAACTCTTCTATGTTTATATTTATCTCCTTATATGACATATCAGGAGACTTTATATTTTTTCCCTCTCTTTTTATGCATACCGAGTATAAATTACATCCCCTTTCATAAATAGCTGATAATACTATATTCAATGCTTTGAATACTATTGGATCGGTTCCAGTAACATCTATAAACAAATTTTTTGTATCTTCTGATACTCTTGTCAATTCTGCATTTATTATTGGTGGAAAAGATAGTACGTTATCGTTTGAATCCAATATTACAGGATATAAAGAAAAATTTTCAAAAATGCTACCATATTTTATACCTTTAGGATGCCGAGATAAGACCTCTTGCATACTCATCTCCTCGTCAAAATCCAACGGGATAAAACTGAAAGAGGGGGATACTGCCGTATATGTAAATGGCGGGGATACCTTGGACAAGTCATGGAGTCCTATTGCTAATTTCTTTCTATTTCTACCCAACCCTTTATGCAGATGCTCCTGAAGATTCATGATAGATTTTATAGACGATTCGGTAAAAAGAACGTCTTTAACGATGGCAACCGCGATATATGGCCGTATAGGTATCACTTTATCATCTACATTCAGCTCTACATCCGAATCATAGAGTCTATAATACTTTGCTCCCTCTTCGATAGAGAGAAACCCCTTGATAGCTCTTGCAACACCCTCTACAGAGTACAAATCAGGCCTATTTGGAAAAAATTCCACATCAAGCCGGTCTTCTTCTATTCTTTCTATATCTGCTCCTAGAAACGGAATCTTCTCTATGATTAGCTCTCTAGGGACCCCAACTAACCTTTCTAAATCTTCATAAGGTAAAGATACAACAGGCATTCAAAAATCTCCTTTGCAGAAACCTTGGTTTTGCTATACAAATGGGCTTTTTTCTTAACCAATCTATGTCGGATCTATAAAGTTCTCTTATATCGTTCAGGCCAAGCATCAACATTGCAAGCCTGCTAACTCCGATACCCCATGCGAGGACTGGATATTTTATACCGAATGGTTCAGTAACCTCCTGTCTGAAAATTCCAGCACCGCCTATTTCTATCCAGCCTAATCCTTCTACATATATCTCAGGCTCGACCGATGGTTCTGTGTATGGAAAATAACCTGGCCGAAATCGTATCTTCTCGAATCCCAACGCTCTATAAAATTGGTTGAGATAACCTAAAAGGTGCTTGAACGATAGATCTTTATCCATAATCACACCCTCTAACTGCTCAAATTCAGGTAGATGCGTCGGGTCTATACTCTCTCTTCTATATACCCTGCCAATACAAAAAGCTTTTACAGGCGGATCAGGATGGTCTGCAAGATATTTTATCGATAACGACGTAGTATGGGTTCTTAGGACGTTTTTTCGTGCTAACTTCTCATCCCAACTGCCACCCCAACCTTTGATATGCATATCCCTTATTCTATCAACATACTCCTTTGGAAGTTTTGACTCAGAATTTAGATAGAATGTATCTTGCATATCTCTTGCCGGGTGGTCTTGTGGTTGGAACAACGCGTCAAAATTCCAAAAAGATGACTGAATAATCTCTCCTCTTATCTCTACAAACCCCATTTGGAGAGATATCTCCCTTATCTCATCAATTATTCGTTTATACGGATGTTTCTTTGCAGGATAGACTTCTTTAGATGGTATATCTATATCGTATCTTCTAAACTTCCTGCCGATCCATTCTTTATTGCGTATTATCTGTGGTGTAATCTTAGTTATCTCGTCATAATCTTCAATTTTAGCATCTTTTGCAACTTTTTTACCAAGATCGGTCAATTTGATAACTATATAGCTATCTTCACGAACAGTTAGAAGGTTCCTTCTTTTAAGCTGGTTTAAAGAATCTTTATGCTCTTCTTTATCGATAAGACAAGAGTCTTTTTTATCAGATAACTCCTTAAGCAATCGTTCATCATCACCTAATGGAGCATCTAATGCTATTACATACTCATCATCTAGTTTAGCCCATTTTTTTCTCTTTAACCAACCAATACCTATATCTATAAATTCTGGGAACTTCTCTTTCAGGAGAGAGAGGGGGACCTTTCCTCCGTTCGATTGTATAAAATCAAATATTTTTCTCTCTGGAAGACCGCTGGTTGCATAATCCAGACCTTCCTCCGTAAGACAATACTTCTCTTCAGTATGCTCTTCTATCACGACAAGCCCTTTTTTCTCTAAGAAAAACGCCGATTGTATGACTGTTTCTACCTTCATATTTGAATCTTTAGCTATATCATCTGGCTTGGTCTTACCTGAAAGCAAGCTTTTTAATACTTTAACCTCGTTGAACGTCAAATCTTGATTGGGCATTATCTTAACCTCTCAATATATGATTCTACGGTATCTTCTACTGCCTTTCTCTTCTCTTGATGATCTCTTAAAAACTCTTCCATCAATATAGATGCCGCTTTTTTACACTCACCACACACTCTTTCTCCGCTCTTACACTCTTCTTTTATTCTTTCTACCTCTTGATCATCCTCAATTAAATGAAAATACAACAATTCGTAGACTGAACAATTCTCGGGACTACCACCCATCTTTCTTTGTTCATCTAAACTGATTCTTCCACCAGTTTTTGCTTTTTCAACCTTTTTTGCACCATCTTCCGGTTTATCTAGCAGAGATATATAACTATCTGGATTACTGCTTGACATTTTGCCACCCGTCAATCCTGATATTAATAGATGATATATAGAAGATGGATTATAAAATCCAAAATATCCGTAATCCATCTCTATTTGTCTGACGATTTTCTCAACCTCATTTAAATCTTCGTCTTTTAAACCGAATATATCTATATGTTTTTGATACATCTTAGGTCTTCCATATCCTCTTATTCTCTTATAAAGCTCATTAAACAGATCGTCATCGGCCGTTTTATTTCTTATACGAATATATCCGTCGTGCAATTCCACTTTAAACCTCCTTAATTTACCAGCAATATCTCGTACAAGCCTTATATGGGGATCTTGATCAAATCCGACTGGTACCACCACAGGTTTTGCTCCGCCGAACTCTTTAAGTTGTGGCAAGAGGATATCTGCCGATTGAGCAAGAACGCTTGACATATGTGAGATAGAGGTATCTCCTGAAAATCCATATATTGCACTCAATGTAGAAAAATTGGTAACAATACCTATCTCGAACATCAGATCTCTTAATCTAAAATTTTCTGATTGAAAATAAATATGAGCATTTTCTGGCTTTAAGCCGAGCGCGATAATGCTTGTAATATATTCTTTTATTCCTATCTCTCTACATTTCTCTAATGGAATTCCTCTAACAGCATGTGCCTCCATATCTGCAATAGACACAAAAGCATCTCCTCCCATCTCTTGGTGCCATATTATCTCATCCATCACCATTTTATTACCTATATGTGCCGCACCAGATGGCATAAACCCGCTCATCACGGCAAACCTATCGTGTTTATGAATAGCATTTAGAACTTTATCGTAATCCCGATGTCCTAAAATTATTCTTCTTCTGACAAACCTATGTTTTACCGGTATCTCTTCTAATAATGGATCTATCTTTTCCATTCCAAATTCCTTAAATATCTTAGAGATATCTATCCGTTTTGTCGTCCACGGATCTATTCTTTCCATTTTTTCCTCTCTTTTAAAATTTTTTATTATTTATTAATTTTTATCGATATTCTATCTCATAAGCTTCCTGTTCTACCTTATTCTTTTCTATTTTTAATTTATTAATAAATCGTTCTCTTGAAACCTTAGTCGAATAATACGTTCCTAAAACAGCAATTATAACACCACCTGCCAGATCTACTATCAAATCCCACATAGTATCTGCAAGACTTGGTTGAGTATTAGTCATAAAGAACATATCGGATAAAAATTCTCCTATTTCCCAAAATACGCCCATCGTCACGGTGAAAATTACTACAAAGAATGCAAGAAAGTACTTATTCTCAATCTTTATCGAATCTACATAATGATCGATAATGATTACAGAGATAAATCCAAAGATTGCAACGGCCATAGACGAGATAAGATGCGCAAATTTATCGTAAAAAGGATAAAAAATGTCATACCATTCTCTAATAGTACCTCCCATATGTAAGAGAAGAGGTAAAAGTATCAAAAAGCTTAATTCCCATGGAAGGCTGATTTTATAGCTCTTTTTTAATATTAAAGGTAGTATTGTTAAAAAAAATCCAAAAATTCCCCAAAAACCCCATAAATAATCTTTATTCAAAAAAGATGATATTATATATAACAAGATAGATATCTGAATAAGATAAGATGGGATTTGTCTAACGATGGACTTAATCTTATCTCTTTTATTACTAGCCATGATCTTCCTCTATAATAATTACTCTTTTAAATTATAGTTATTAAAGTTTAACCAATTGGTATAATAAATCAATAAAATGGTGTATATGTCTTCTTAATATTTTATTCTGGATAACTTTCTACTTTCGACATAGATAAAAAGTTTAATATTTGGCTATAAAATTATAATATTAAGTATATGAAATGGGTTGTTGCAGGATTTTTATTGATAATGTTGGGTATATTGATCCTTTTTGGAGGATTTTTTTACTTGATATACAAATCTAACTATGAGAAAGAGGTAAGAACGGGAGGTATCATAATGATAGGACCGTTTCCTATTATCTTCGGATCTTATACGGATTCTTTAAAATTTGTATCCATATTGGCAATAATCTTGATGGTTATATCTTTCATATTTATGATTTGGAGATAATACAAAATTTTAAATGATCATAGTGCTTTAATAACATCATCTATCAGGTCAGGCGTCTCGTTCTCAATAAAAGATCAGAAAAGACGAATCTTCCAACGCCAGATCTTGATCTCGTCTTTATATCTTATTATTCTTTTTTCACTACGTGCACTGAGGTAGCCTTAAATGAGGCATATACTTCCTCTCCTATTTCTAACCCAAGATCTTCCGCAGATAACTTTGTTACAAACGCGATCAAGCCGTTATCTAGTTGAAGGTGAACGAGCGCGCCAAAGTATGTCATCTTAACGATTCTCCCTCTCATATTATTTCTTGCACTGCTCTCCTGCATCTTCTTTGATATTAAGATATCCTCAGGTCTCACAAAGACTTTCACTTCTCCTTCTCCATAATCAGATACGGCATTAAGTTCGATATCGCCAAGATCTATTATGGCGATACCATCCCTGTTTCTCTTTATCTCTCCCTCCAATATGTTTTCAACACCAACAAAGGCTGCTATATCTTCATTCAAAGGTTTGTTAAAGATATCATGAGGTGTTCCCACCTGTACGATCTCACCGTCCATCATCACGGCGATCCTGTCTGCCAATATCATTGCCTCGGTTTGATCGTGTGTCACGTGAAGAGTTGTTAGTCCTTCTATCTGGTGTATCCTCTTCAATTCCTCTCTCAAAAGATTCTGAGTTCTCCGATCCAAAGCGCTCAACGGCTCATCGAGCAATAATACACTTGGTCTCGTTACAACGGCACGTGCGATTGCAACCTTCTGCTGTTCTCCTCCACTCAGCGTATCCGGATATCTATGCGATAGGTGTGATATCCCAAGCAACTTCATAATCTCATTCGATTTCCGCTCCATATCGTCTTTTGGAGTGCCTTTCAACTCCAATCCAAATCGTATATTTCTGATGACGCTTAGGTGCGGGAAGAGTGAATAATCCTGATAGACAAAACCGATATTCCTATCTTCAGGCGGATAGTTGGTCATATCTTTACCATTGATCCAGATCTCTCCCTCATCCGGTAAGTGAAAGCCTGCAATCATCTCCAGAAGTAACGTTTTTCCAGCTCCAGTTGGTCCCAAAATGACGAAATACTCGCCTTTTTTAATCTCCAAGTTTATCTCTTTTAGCGAGAATTCCTTCCAGTCCTTACAGATCTTTTTTATCTTTATCATCTTCTAATCGACCTGAATGAGATGAATATCCCTAAACAGATTAGCATCAGCAGGACTGCGACCGGTCTTGAACCTGCTAACCCATAGATCAAGAATCTCTCGTATATCAGCGTTGATACAACCATCGGATAGTATGCCAGGAGTATCACGGCTGCAAATTCGCTGATTCCTCGCCCCCAACTCATTCCAATCCCAGATAGTATGTATCTGTATGAGATGGGAATCGTGACCTTATAAAATGCCTTCCATTCTGAGGCGCCAAGCGATCTTGCGACGTTCTCTAAATGTGGATCTACGGACTGAAAGCCTTCTCTCACCGGATTTATGAAAAACGGAGCCGAAACGAATTGCATGGCAACGACGATGCCAGGAATCGCATCGAAGAAATTGATGATTGGAGAGAGAGGTGCTCCTATCAATCCATGACGATTGAATACGGAGAATAAAGCGATTCCTGCAACCATATGCGGAATCATGATTGGGAGATCTACAACACTCTCCACCATCCTCTTTCCAAAGAACTCTTTCCTGGCAAGAATATAAGCGAGAGGAATACCAAATAAGGATGATACTCCCGTTGCAAGAAAGGATGCGCCGATGGTTAGTCCTATAGAGCTCCAAACTTCTGGATCTCTGCAAACAGAGAAGAAATCATCGAGACCGAATAGAATCTGCGAAAAGATCGGTTCAGCCAGGACAATGATTATGAAAGATAGGATGAAAAAACTCAGGATATAGAAGAATATGAGCATCTTTTCTTGTTTTATTCTCATATTTTTAGCCTTTTTCTTATCTTATCCGTTCAGATCGTTTCCAAAGTTTTCGATACCAATCTCCGCTTGGTACTGTACCAGCCTCTTTTCAGATAAAGATCTCTTTTTTGTGCGTTCCAGAGCGATTCAGTCTTAGCAAATCGTTGTAGATTATCGATCTAATTCGTTTGTGATGCAGACACAATCACGGGATCCAATTCCTCTAATAGATTCCCACTTGCTTCTGCTGGAACAATCGGAGTGTGCCCCAATCTTCTAAATATATTCTGTCCTTCTTCGCTTATTACTAATTTAACGAATTCAATACCTAATTCCTCATTTATTGCATTATTTGGCACCGTTATTCCATAAACTATCGGATTACCGGTTCTTATCTCTCCAGTGGCATCCATCAGCTTCACTTTCCCATACAGATCCGTATATTCTACATCGCTTAGGTCTATCTGCGCGGGAAGATCTACAAATTTCAATCCGTGTTGTACCGCGACGCTTCTATATTCAAATGCATAATCAATCTCACCAGCTTTAACCAGATGTACCAGATCCACCGATTTATCCCTGATCGTTACCTTCCCTCTCGGCTCCAGATGTTCTGGAGATTTAATCAGATATGTCCCATCTGTCTCGTTTATTGTTATTTTCGTATTATTCGTGATTAGATCAAATATGCTTGTATTATAATATAATTCTGCGAGTTTGAATACCATTAGTGTCCTGTATCCACAAGGATCTAAATTTGGATTTGAAAATCCGAATTTAACATCAGGCTCTCGTAAAATCTCATACCAGTTCTCTTCAGTTATTTCGTCTGCATAATTGCTTTTATCTGTATATGCAAGAACCATATCATTCTTTGCAAATCTGATATACCAATCCGCATATTCTGGCATCATCATATCTGGAATGAGATGATAATCTGCCACTGCGATAACATCAGCAACTTTTCCAACCTCTGCAATCTTTCTAACGGCTTCTACACTACCAGAAGACTCCCTTTGAAGATCTACATTCGAATACTCATCCTCAAACTCATTTTCCAATTCCTCAAAAGGTACTGCTAAGCTTCCAGCATGAAATACCTTGACTTTGATCGTCTCTGTTGGAGGATGTACGAACGCCATCCACGAGGCAATACCTCCAACTATGCAGATCAAGACGGCAATCAAAATTACCGTATTCCTCTTCATGAAAAATTATTTCTCTATTATAAATAAAAACTTTTGTATTCACTCAAGGAGTTGACTTTGATTGTTCTATCAAATCTTCTAAGAACTCTCCCAGATCGCTTATCTTAATTCTCTCCTGTTTCATGGTGTCCCTATCCCGTACCGTCACTTTATCATCGTCCAACGTATCAAAATCGATAGTAACACAAAAAGGAGTACCTGCCTCATCTTGTCGTCTATATCTTCGTCCAATGCTCCCATTATCATCATAGAATACATACAAATTATAACTTTTCAATAATTCTGTAACCTCTTTACTCTTTTCTATCAACTCTTTTTTAGGAAGTAGAGGAAATACTGCCACATCTATAGGAGACATAAAAGCTTTGAAGCCTAAAACTACTCTCATCTCACCGTTTTCTAAAGGCTCCTCTCGATAAGAACTCTCCAACAGGGAATACAAAATACGATCTATACCATAAGAAGGTTCTACTACATGAGGAACAATCTTTTCTCCATGAACCTCTTCATCTGTTTCTTCTATCGAATATGCCCCGTTTTTTATTATAATATCTTCGTCCCCTATCTTCAAATGAAGATCTCCGTCTTTGATTATACCTTCTCCTTTTTTCAACTTCTCTAATATCAATGGAGACTTATCTTTAAACATAGGACCAATTATATCCATATTAGGTTTTATTACATTTTTTTTAACCTTTATAGGTTTATCAAATGGTTTAAAAATGTACAACTCTTGATCGCTCTCGATAGAATGAGATCTCAGATCATAATCTCCTCTATCTGCTATTCCCGCGACCTCAATCCAGCCATATTTATCCGTTTTTATCTCAGCATCCCAGCAATCAGATGCGTAATGTGCCATCTCGTCTTTCTTGTGCTGTCTAAACCTTATTTTTTCATTTGGGATACCTATCCTAGTCAAAAACATGTTGGCGATAGCAATATTGTAAGCAACAAACTTGTTTCTAATTATTTTATTATCTATAGCCTCTTTTATTGTTATTCGTATTTCCCTATTATAATCTCTTGGAAAGAGATTCACAACGTAATCTGCGACTTTGTCTATTGATAATCCGTCCTCGTTGGGGTCTATAAATATCTCCGCCTCTGCAATCGTAAATTCTCTTAATCGAATTATACCCTGCCTTGGAGATATCTCATTCCTGTAAGCTTTGCCTATTTGAACGACACCAAACGGAAGGGTTCTTGCCAGTCGTGATAAACGAAGAAAATTAATGAATATGCCTTGTGCCGTCTCCGGTCTTAGATAACCGCTCCTGTTATTTCTATCAACACCGATAGATGTTTCGAACATAAGATTAAACCGTTGGCATCTTCCTAATTTTCCCCCACAAACAGGACATCTTATGTTATTTCTTTCGATCAGTTCTTCATACTTGTTTAAATCTGTACCTTCTATATCGATCCCTAAGTCATTTAGCAGGTGATCTGCCCTATACTCCTCTTTACAATTGTCACATTTAACAATTATATCAACAAAGTTTTCTATATGACCGGATGCAACGAAGACTTTGTCTAAATTTATCGTTGGTGTATCCACCTCTAAAAATCCTTCTTTAATACGATAAAATCTCATCCATTCGTCGAGTATCTTTTTTTTGATGATGGATCCTAATGGTCCATAATCCCAAAAACCAGATGAGCCGCCATATAATTCAAAACTCTTCCAAAAAAAACCTTTTCTTACTGCTAGATTTATTATCTTATCATTTTTCTCTTTTTCAGTCATAAAAATCCGTTTTTATCTAATCTACAGAAATTGTTTCTAATAGACTGATAACCTCCCATATTTTTGTCCTTGTAGGCAAAGGCATATTTGAATCGCTACTGATTTCTTCTAAGAGAGATATTGCCATTGTAGCCCTCATAGGAATATCTTTAGATTCATCCAATATATTTGATCTTACTTCTCCGACTACACGCCTAATATTCTTCGGTACAGAGGCATCAGCTATAATTTTCTCTATAATATCAACGCACTCTCTTATTGTCTCCTCTTTTGTACTCATCATACCACCTTACTAAAATTACATCAAAGAGATGTTAAAGAGACATTCTATAAATAAAACTTATGCATCTATCTTTATATATCACACCATGATTTAATGATAATTATGAACGAAGATGAGAAGATTACAAAAATTTCAGATATGCTTATAAAAGGAGGAAAAATGTTATCGGCCCATTGCCCATCCTGTGGTAGCCCACTCTTTAAAAAGGATGATATAATTATCTGCCCGATTTGTGAGACAAGGTTTATCGAAGAGAAAGATCTAAAAGATAAGGATATAAAAAGAGAAGAGATACAGGACAGGTCTGATGCCAAAATGGAAAATTATATCAAAAAAGAAATACCAAAAAAGATTTTAGATATTTTTAAAGATCTTGAAGAAGAAAAAGATTTTACAAAGATAAATATGGGGCTTAATTGTATTAAAGATCTCTTAAATATCATAAAAATATTAAAAGAGGTTAAACTGATTGAAAAATAATAAAAATGCAAAAATTATAAAGATCGGTTTATAAACCCATGGTTTGTAATATCTCTTCATCGGTGTAACTTGCGTAAAACTCTTTAAAACTCTCTCTATCTTTCCTATTTTTAATATAGTTGTTCAATAGATTTTGCACGATAATTTTAGACTCTTCAACAGAGACTTTTTTTATACGTCGCCCAAAAGTAGGATTTTCTCCTAATCCTCCTCCTATCAATATCTCAAATCCTTCCTTTTTTTTAGTCCCTTCTTTAATCAAGACACCTTGAAGACCTATATCTGCGATACGGTGGCATGCACACCCGTGGGGGCAGCCGGTCACATGGATTTTGATATCTTCTACCGGGATATCATTCATCCTTTTCAGTATATCTATTCCACAATCTTTTGTATGAGCCAATCCATATCTGCATAGATCTTTTCCGATACAACAGACGAGCCCTTTTTCTATTGAAGATGGATCTGTCGATAACCCTATCTTAGATATACTTTTATCTACATCATTCAGATGCTTTTCAGGAATATTCAATATGATGATATTCTGCATAGCCGTAGTATTCAACGTTCCATCACCAAAATTAGATGCTAAATCTGCCAAACTTTTGATTTGATCCGAACGAATCCTTCCGCATGGGACAGATATACCTTTATAATAATAACCGGCTTGTTTTTGCTCGAAAGTTCCAATATGATCTTTATAGTTGTATCTTGGATATTTAAAATATATCTTATCCAATTTTTCCCCTAATTTGTCTTCTAATACTTTATTAAATCGATCTATGCCCCAATTATCTATCAAAAACTTAAATCGAGAACGGGATCTATTAGACCTGTCTCCATAATCTCGGTATATCTCTAAAATTGCTATGCAGACATTTTTAAGATTATTCTTGCCTACTAGATAACCAATGCTTCTTCCAAGATGAGGGGACGATGATAGTCCTCCTCCGACCAACAGATCAAAACCAATTTTACCATCTTCACCAGTCTTTACCGCAACTATTCCCAGATCATTAATCTCTGATTTTGTACAGTTTGATTTACAGCCAGATATAGATATCTTAAATTTTCGTGGAAGATTTAAAAAATCGTTACTTTTAAGTAAAAAATCGGATAGGTCTTTTATTATATATCGGGTATCGCACACCTCATCCTTCTCAAATCCAGATACAGGACAAGTAACGATGTTAGATACGGTATCTCCGGATGTTCCTTTTGTAGTGAGACCTACATTATTCAACTTATCTAGAACACCAGGAATATTTTCTATTTTCAACCAATGCAGTTGGATTGTCTGACGCGTGGTTAGATTAACGAAACCTTTACCATATTTTTCAGCAAGTTCTCCTATTAGCAAGGCTTGATCCGATTTTAATTCACCTCCAGGAAGCCTGATTCGCAACATGAAATATTCTTCTGTTGTTGGCTCGTGAACTATGCCATACCATTTAAACAATAATAAATCTTCCTCTTTAATAGAATCAAAACCTTTAAAAGCATATTTTCTGATATTTTCGATTATATCAAAATTGCTATTCTGTTTTACATATTCGATATCCAGCAAGATAGATTATCTCCTTTACTTTGATATCGATTATAGAATATCAATTACATAAAATACTTATTGTTAACAATATATAAAACTCATTAAATAAAATGAGTGATAATATTAAAATTATGGAGATCTTAAAAAAAGAGTACAAGAACAGATTAACTACGTTAGAAGATTCGTCTTTTAAAGACCCGTTCCAGATCCTTATCTCTTGTATCTTAAGCTTGAGAACCAGGGACAAAACAACCGATGAAGCATCTAAGAGATTATTTTCTATTGTAAAAAGACCTGAAGATGTATTAAAATTAACCAGAGAAGAGATAGAAAAAATCATACACCCCGTTGGATTTTATAGAAAGAAGGCAGATACTATCTATGAGATCAGTCTCCAGCTTGTAAAAGAATACAATTCATCTGTTCCTGATACGATAGATGAATTGTTAAAATTCAAAGGTGTTGGTAGAAAGACTGCAAACATCGTTATAACACATGCATACCACAAACCGGGTATAGCAGTCGATACTCATGTTCATAGAATATCCAACAGGCTAGGGCTTGTATCTACTAAAAATCCAGACGAGACGGAGTTTGCGTTAAGAAACGTGATTCCTAAAGAATATTGGATCTCTTTGAATAGCTTATTTGTAGTTCATGGCCAGACTATTTGTACGCCGTTAAGCCCAAAATGCAGCAAATGTATCATAAAAGAGTATTGCAAAAGAGTTAATGTAAAAAGATCTAGATAACTATCTCTTAAGACTACGATCTTGCATAACTAACACTCCTATCTATTTTGCAATTTAGTAGTTTTTCGTTTAGATGAATCTTTTTATAACATCTTCTATTTCTGCCAAACTTGAGAGAACTGTAATTCCTTCCATAATTCTCAATTTTTCCACCATTGCTGCATCTTCTTTTCTCACTCTGACAACGATCTCTTTGCCATTAGGAAGCTTAGTAACAAGTTTTCCCTCTTTAAGATCTACTGGAAGGATAAAAACAGGAAGATTTACCTTCATTGCCTGAGCAGCCGAGTTTGTAATTAACGAGTCGGCTATACAGGATGCAATTTTTGCTACGGTATTTGCAGTGGCTGGGGAGATAAGAAATAGATCATACGCACCGGTTTGCAGCCTTCCAGCTAAAAACGGAGAGTTTGGACCTTTTTCAATGCTTACCTTTACAAAATTATTTTTTACTTCATCAAGCAACTTATAGAACTTTAAAACGACTTCTCCCTCTTTTGAAATAAAAACATGAACATCTAAATCGTATTTTTTTATAAGGTCCTTCATAAAAGATATATTTTCTTCGATCATATCTCCCGCACCTGTTATACCCCAAGCAATCTTTAAACCCATTTTAATTCCCTTTTACTTTTATTATTAAATTTTTAAGTATATAAGTTTTTCCAAACATCAACCAATCTATCTAAAGTTTTATAAAGCGATTTTAACCCTTCTTTGTCCTCTTTTGCACCATCCGATCCTTTATCTTTAGACCAGATCGTAGCACCAAGATTCGCACCGAACGATCCGCCGCTTATAGGAATCATCTCATTTATCATATAAAAGTCTATTATCGATCTTAATGCAATCTCTTGACCGCCAATTCTATCTCCTCCATCTGCAATAGCAGCACCTAATTTACCGTTTAATGAATGCGGATTTTTTGCGACAAATGCCCTCATTCGGTCAAAAATTACTTTTGCTTGACCACTAAGTGTTCCTTGATAAACTGGGGTTCCAATTAAGACAGCATCTGCCCATTCAAACCCAGAATAAACATCTTTCATTGCATCGTTGAATATACAACCACCTTTTTTTATACAGTTGTTACAGTGGATACAGAAATTAATCTTTTTTCCATATACCGAAAAGAAACGAGTTTCGGCATTATATTCTTTTTCTAAATATCTTAACGCCTCGTTGATAATCCAAGCAGTGGCTGCTATTCTAGGACTTGTAGATATTCCAAAAACTTTTATCAATGCAATCTACCCCTCATATTAAAAATGTAAACATATATATAAAAGTATAAATTTAAATAAAATCTCCAAGTGATTCATGATGAAAAAAGTAGTATTAGCATACTCAGGTGGGTTGGATACATCTATCTGTATCTTCCTTTTGAAAGAGAGATACAATTTTGATGAAGTAATTTCAGTTATCGTAGATGTAGGGCAGCCTGAAGAAGATATCAAGATTGCAAAAGAGAGGGCAGAACGGTTTGCAGATAAGACTTACCGTATCGATGCAAAAGAAGAATTTGTCAATGATTATATCATTCCTTCAATAAAGGCAAACGGATGTTACGAAGGATATGTCTTAGGAACGGCGATTGCCCGACCTTTGATAGCAAAAAAAGTCGTTGACATTGCAAAAAAAGAGAATGCTCAGGCACTTGCACACGGTTGTACAGGGAAAGGAAACGATCAACTTAGATTCGATTTTATATTCTCATTATCGGGTTTAGATATAATTGCACCCATAAGAGACTTAAATTTGGTAAGATCCTGGGAAATCGATTACGCCAAAGAAAAAGGGCTTAATTTAGGGATAAATTCCAAAAAGCCATGGAGTATCGATGAAAATCTGTGGAGTAGAAGTATAGAAGGGGGAAGACTTGAAGATCCGTGGTTTACTCCACCGGAAGAGGTTTATAAATGGACTAACGATCCTAAAAACTCTCCCAAAGACCCTGCACTTATCGAGATCTCCTTCAATGATGGTATCCCTATTAAATTAAACAATAAGGAATTAGATGGTTTAAATCTTATAAGAGAGTTGAATAAACTTGGTGGATTGCATGGTATAGGAAGAACCGATATGATAGAGGATAGGATCCTTGGATTAAAAGCCAGAGAGATTTACGAGCATCCTGCCGCTACGATTTTGATATCTGCACATAAAGCGTTAGAACAGATTGTATTAACCAAGGAAGAGATATTTTTCAAGAATATGGTCGATGAAAAATGGTCTGATCTTGCATATAAAGGGCTTATTTATGAACCGTTATTTGATGATATTAACGCATTCATAGATAAGACACAAGAACGAGTCTGTGGTGATGTGAGACTAAAACTTTTCAAAGGATGTTTAAGCATCGTTGGTAGAAGATCTCCTTATCAACTTTATCAAGAAAAAAACGTCTCATTCGAAGAGAAACAAAATGAAAAAGTTATTTTATCTGAATATCATGGATATCAAGCCAAAATTTTTAAAAATATGATCATTGAGGGTAAAAATTAATGTAGATAGTAAAATAGTAATGTTTATATATGGATTTATAAATATGCAGACTTGTATAATCTAATTATATAGAAATATAAGATAGTATGGCTATGTATTAATAAAACAGAAAAAGGTGTTATTATGGGCAAAACAGGAACTACAAGATGGGTAAAAATTAAAAATAATAGAGGAAAATATAGATTGGTGGCAGAAAAAAGAACAGGTTTTAAAAAACCGGGACCGAATCAAAGATACGATGGAAAAGGACGATTAAGACGGCGAATAAAAAGATCACCATCATCGTTGATTAAATAATATTAAATTTTCAAAAAATTTATATTAAGTAACAATTAAGTATAACATATAATGAAACAAGACGTTTGTCCGATTTGTGGTTTACCGAAAGATCTTTGTATATGTGAAGATGTGGCTAAAGAGAGCCAAAAAATAGTTATAAAAGCAGATAGGCGAAGGTATGGTAAGGAAGTTACGGTAGTTGATGGAATAAATGCTGCCGATATAGATCTCGATAAATTGGCCAGGTTTTTAAAATCAAATCTGGCTTGTGGTGGAACTGTCAAGGGTTCGTCTATAGAGTTACAAGGGCAGCATAAAAATAAAGTAAAAGAGATGCTTGTATCAAAAGGCTTTTCTCCAGATCAAATAAAGGTTTTATGATGTTTTGTTGGCAATGATATTATTTTAGATACGTTAAGGGATATCGGATGTGAGAAAATGTAACGAATAAAATAGAATATTTATCATTCTAGAATATTTTTTATCATTCTAGAATATTTATCGTTCTATTTTATTTATCTTATATCATCTTATTAATTAAGTCTGAATTGGTCGGATTCTTCCCATTAATTTGGGCAGATTATGCATCGAAAGAGACAGACAATATAAGAATGGAATCCCAGCCAGAAGAGAGAGGATTATAATCGGGACAAAGAGAATAGTACCACCAAAATCTATTCTTATATATTTTTAAATGGAAAAGTTTAATATAACGAGAACTATTGCGATAAACACGGCCGATATAACAACTGTTTTTGGATTTATCCCTATTTTTGTATCCTCTGTATCGAAGTACCGCATTATACCTGCGCTTGATGATAAACCAGATGACGATTTCTTAGAAGCCATTTTGATTACATTTATAATGTAGATAACAACAGATATATAAAGATTATGAAGAAAGGGCATGAAGTTATCTTAAACGGTACCATCCTGACCGGTGAGGATCTCGATATAGTAAAGGGTAATCTTATTGTTAGAGAGGGAAAAATCCGAAGGATCGAAGAGTCGACAGTAGGATCCGAAATAATAATCCCGTCATTTATAAATGCACATACTCATTTAGGTGACTCTTTTGCTAAAGATATACCATTTAAAAATTTACGCGAAGCTGTTACCCCACCAGATGGACTTAAACATAAATTATTGAATATCACATCCGAGCATATAATATTAGAATCTATGAAGGAGAGTATAATTGATATGGTAAAATGTGGAACGGGTTTATTCATGGATTTTAGAGAAGGAGGTATAACTGGGCTTAATCTATTAAAAAAAGCGTTATCTAATTCGATTGATGCATTTATTTTAGGCAGGCCGGTTAACGAGAAAGAGATCGACGAGATTTTAAAAAAAGCCGATGGTATCGGAATGAGTAGTACCAACGATCATGAGGAGGAGTATCTAATAAGATGTATAGAACATACAAAAAAATTTGGTAAAAAGTTTGCGATTCATGCAGGTGAGTTAGATGATAGTGATATAGACCCTGCTATCGATCTTGGTGCGGATATACTGATCCATCTTACCCATGCAGATAAAAAACAGCTCAAGAAGATAAAAGATTTAGGAATCACCGTTGTTGTATGTCCAAGATCCAATTTTGTGACGGGTGTGGGTATTCCACCTATAAAAAATATGCTTGATTTAGGTATCGATGCCATTGTAGGAACCGATAATGTGATGTTTAATTCACTAAACATATTTTCAGAATTGGAGTTCATTTCAAAAATATTTTACAGAGATAATGATAAAAATGTTCTTAAGATGGCTACATCCAATATAAACCGTTTATTAAAAGATCACGGCACCATATCAGAGGGAGGATGCGCCAATTTAATGGTTATAGACGGAGGATCGCCGAATCTCAACCGGAGTAAAGATCTATATAGAAGTATCGTACGAAGAGCAAGACCTGACGATATCAAGATGATTATACATAAAAACACAGTTTTAAAAAAGTATTTTTAATATTTATCTATTTTACTTTAAATTTGATACTATCGAAAGGTTTATTACAAAGATTAGATTGAATCTCTCTTGATGATAACAATTACTATAGCAATAATAGCGTGGATATTGCTTATAGCATTTATCGCGCTAATTGCAGGAACTTTTGAAGATTTGGAGTCAGACGTTGGATCGCAGAGTAATCCTAATTCGCAGGTACAACTGGCAGCACAGGTAGGATACATAAACAGGTTTTTTAACAAGGCTATATCTGGTGAACCACCCGCATACGGATTATATTGTGCAGTCTCAGCGGGTATTGCAGTGGTCTTTTTAGGACAAGGTTACTCACCCATACTAGCGATACCGTTGGGTGCAGGAATAGCGGCTATTGTTCATATGTTGCTTGCATCTACCGCTTATATGGGTAGAACCGCATCTCAGAGAAGGTTTGAACAACCTATGTATTTGGATGTATTAATCAGACAACTGTTACCTATAGCAACGCACGGTTTTATCGCTGTGATAGGTATAACAACGATATGTTATATACAAGCTTATATTATGCCTGGCGTACTACAGAGTGCGTTTCCAATGCCTTTATTAGGATTGATTTGGGGTATAACTATAGGGTCCATAGGTTCTTCGGTAGGAGATGTGCACTATGGAACGGAGAGAGAGTTCCAGGATAGACCTTTCGGTGAAGGAAAACGTGTTGTTTATCATGGTAGGATAACCAGGTATTCAGAATGCGGAGTAAGAAACCAGAACGATGTTGTCTACT
Organism: Candidatus Methanoliparum thermophilum; assembly: GCA_004212075.1. Lineage (GTDB taxonomy): Archaea > Halobacteriota > Methanoliparia > Methanoliparales > Methanoliparaceae > Methanoliparum > Methanoliparum thermophilum. The sequence goes on along the minus strand of RXIF01000004.1, from coordinate 136,780 downwards.
TCTGTGCCAAGTACGGCGGTCCGATAACTGGTTTGGCGTTCGGTTTGATACTGCTCTTCGAGAACTGGAGGAGTCTCTTAGGTTTTTCGTTAGGCGGTAGTCCTGAGATGGCGATAGCAATATCTATCGGTATCGGTATTGTGATAGCGGTCGCTCTCTTCTTCATAAACTATGCTCTTGTAGGATATGTTAGGAAAAGATATGGAACGTTTGTGGGGGAATAAAATATGGATCCGATCTTGATCTTTATATGTATAATAGTAGGAGGAATATTAACCAGTATAGGTGTACACTTGATGCCTGTAGGCGGTGCTCCAGCAGCTATGGGTACCGCTACGGGGGTTGCTACAGGAGTAAACATGTTATCAACGGGTGCGGCTATGACAGGTCTTTTCACTGCATCTACTGTGGCAATGGTAACCTCTAATATCTGGTTAGTCTCTTTATCAGGTGCTGTAGGCTCTATGCTGATGCTAGCGTTTACTATGCTAAGTGGTACTTTGATATATACACAAGGGACGGGGATCGTGCCTGTATCTGGAAGAGTAACGAAAGATCCGATTACTGGTCGTGATTTTCTATCTTACAAGACGCCTCAGACGGATGGACATGGCACTCCAGATGTATCTTTTTTATCTGGCGAAATTGGAGCATTTCTAGGCGGTTTTGGAGGTGCTTTAATCTTTTATTCATTAGTATTCTATGCTGGTTTTAATATAGCATTATCTGGTATCGCTGCGTTGGGTATATTCCTAGCAAACGCTGTTTTATCGGCTTATAACATAGGAGGTACGATAGAAGGATTTCACGATCCGAAGTTTAAGCTTTTGCCGAGAGCATTGCTGGCATGTTTTGTAGCATCTCTAATCTGTGCATCGTTCATCTACATAGTAGCTTATGCTTTACCAATAGGAGGAATTTAAGATGGAAGTAGACATTGATAAGAAGAAGATTGATTGGTTTAGTCAGCGGAACTTGATGATTATATCTATCGTTTTATCTACGATAATCGCGATATTCACATCGTTACCAGCCGTGGTAAAGGCGATTGGATTGATACTAGCAATAGTATGTGGTGCAGACGCAGTTAGAACGATAGCCCATTACGGGTTGGGTACAGGTGTGCCCTCGATAGGTATGCTTGCTTTGGGTATAGGTATCACGGCTGCTCTTGCAGGGATGGCAGCACCTCTCCTTTTTGAAGAAGGTGCTTATTTGGGTGTTATAATAAGCATTATTCTGGCAGCAATCGGAGGATGTGTATATGGTCTAGTTGCAGTTAATGTATTAAAGATGAAGATTCCTGTCATGGTCAGCGGTATGATTCAGTTGACGATAGCGGGTACGCTCTCTATAATTCTTGCCTCTTCTATCTTAGCAGGAACCTGGCACCTTGATATGGTGTTAAACTCTGTTATAAATACGGGATGGATTGCTGTTATATTCATAATGTCTGCTATCGGTATGCTTCATCCGTATAATGCTTGTCTCGGTCCTGATGAAAAGAGAAATAGAACTCTTGTTCTCAGTATAGAGTTAGGATCTCTTTTATCGTTGCTTCTTGGTATCGAATTGATATTTAACGATCTAATAGATGGTGCCATATTGATAGCATTATCTGGGATTATATGGGTGATAAGTTATGTCGTTTTTGTAAAATTATCTATGAAACAGGCATACAAGGTCGTTGGTACTGGATTGATCAAGACGTTGGAGTGATTAGAATATGTCGATAGTTATATCTGAAAAACATAGAGTGGTCTTAGATCCTAAGACACTAAAAGTAGGAATGGCATTACCCGACGTTTACATACTGGATATTTCTCCGATAGAGGAGAAGATAAAAGAGCTGGATATTATAGCAGATGACCTTATCGGTTGTCTGGATCCTACCACAGGTATGCTCAATTCTCAACCTAATCGAGAAGGAGCATTGAGCAGGGCAGGATTTTTAACGATGATGATGGTAGGGCTGACGATCGGGTTGGGTATGATAGCTCTTGTACTATTGTCTATCGAATAAGAGGAGTGTTAAAATATGGTTGAGAAAAAAGATGTACCACCTGAATGGCCACCGGTAAGCGGAGAGTATGCAATAGGTGATCCAAAAAATCCTGTCGTAGTCTCGTCGTTAGGAACATACTTTGATGATAAAAAGGTGCTTGGATTTGGTGCTTCTATGGTCGGTCCTACTAAGACCGAGAATATAGGATTGGAAAAGATTATAGCAAACACGATATCTAACCCAAATATACGGTTCCTTATCTTAGCAGGGACTGAAGTTCCTGGGCATTTGACAGGTAATTCAATGCTGGCATTGGCAGAATATGGTGTAGATCCTAATTCAAAAAAGATAATAAATGCTAAAGGTGCGATACCATTTATAGAGAATGCTCCAATAGAAGCAGTAGAGCGATTCAGAGAACAGGTAGAAGTAATAGATATGATTGGAACCGAGGATTTGTCGAAGATCGGTGCAAAGATAAAAGAACTTATGGAAAGAGATCCTGGTGCGTTTCCAGAAGATCCGATTATTATCAAATTAGGAGCAGAAACGGAAGAGAAAGAAGAGGCTGAACTTCCATTAGCAATGCCAACAAAACCAGTAATGGATACTTTAAACAAGGCGATAGAATCGATACAATATAAATCTCAGCTGATAGTCAGGGATCAAAAACTAACAAGCGGATTATCCAACAATGCAATCTTAGGTATATTGACCGGAATTATTCTCGCTATTATTATATCGCTGCCGCTTATACTTTTACGGTAACAGTAATCTCATAGTTAAAATTATTATATTAAAAAGAGGTAAAAATATGGAAGAACAAACGCCTGAAACGGTTTTGATAGAGGCTAAAGTAGAGGATCAAAAAAGAATGATCACCTTAATCGGTAAAGATAATCGGTTGGCCGCTGGATTATGGGTTGGATTTATAAAAGGTCTTTCAATAGGGTTATTTACAGGATTTATCTTGTTTGGAATAAGATTATTGATGGGGTAGAAAATGGATAAAGAGATCGAAGAAAAAACATCGTTAGGTGCACCTATTACGTTAACACCGCCAGAATACAAGGAGTTGCTGGCAAAACTCGATGAGATAGATGAAAAGATAGAGTTCACGGCAGGAGAGTTGGCTCAAAGATTGGGTGATAGGATAGGATTTTTGATCGGTATACCTTATGGGTTACTGATCGCTTTATTGATCTTCATATTTTTCTTTATGGGGTGAAACATAGATGTTTATATATAGTAAAGAACAAAAAGTGGTTGATTTTGCAGGAATTAAGATAGGAGGACAGCCAGGTGAGATACCAACAGTCTTGGCTGGAACGATATTTTATGCAGGTCATAAGATCGTAAAAGATGATGTGAAAGGAGTAATAGACGAAAAAAAAGCGGAAGAATTGATCAACAAACAGGATGAGATGTCTGATATGACGGGTAATCCTGCAATAATACAAATATTTGCGGAAGCACCTGAAGCGATGGAGAAATATATTAACTTTTGTACAAAAGTTAGTGATACGCCATTTTTAATAGATTCTACGGATGTAACTGCAAAGATTGCAGGAATAAAGTATACTCATGAGGTCGGTCTTTCAGATAAGGCAATGTACAACTCATTAAACGTCTCCTGTACGGAAGATGAGTTAAAAGCACTCAAAGATATGGATATTACATCTTCTATTGTTTTAGCGTTTAATCCAAGGGATGCAACGGTTAATGGTAAAGTAGATTTGCTTAAAACAGGAGCAGGACTTGTTGATAAAGGTTTATTGGATTTATCAAAGGATCTAGGGCTGGACAAGATAATAGTAGATGCGGCGTCTATGCCAATAGGCTCGGGTGCAGGATCTTCTGTTGCTGCAGGATATGTAATAAAATCTTTATTTGGAGTTCCTGTAGGGTTAGGAATACATAATGTTCCCTCTGCATGGGTCTGGCTAAAAAATTACAGGAAGGCACATTCCGAACACCCTGAAAAAGGGGTATGGATCGGAGAAGGAGCAGACGTTTTTAAAATGTGTGATATAGGTTCTAATATCATACCGATAATTTCTGGTCAAGATTTTGTCTTATATGGCCCAATAGAGAATTCCACGCTGGTATTTCCTTTATGCGGAATGGTGGATATAATGATGGCTGATGCAAATCAGGCAGAACACGGTATAACTCCTATCGATACACATCCGTTATTTAAGATGGTAGAATAATCAAAAATTATCAATATTTTTATTTTTTTACTTTTTATCTTTATATTTTTCTTTATATCTTTTTAAGAGTATCGATTCAAAAGATTAATATTACATTATTGTTTAAAATTTTTCAGAGGAAGAGATGTCATGTTCAATTCATTTACGATAACGCGTTACAAAGTTTTGAACGCATTTCATATGATTTTTAAATCAAAAGGAACGGTAATAGGATTTATTATATTCTATATACTTATGGGTGGTATTCTTATCACTATCTCTTACTATATATCCAGCATGATAGACCTTTTTATAAAATATCTTCCTATAATCTTTGGAATAGTTTTTATAATTCCTATAATGAATGCGTTTAGAGGAAGAGGTTTGCGTGCACCAAAAGAGGACGCAGATTTCGTTTTAACGACGTCAGTAAACCCAAGAGAATATTTTATGTCGATACAGTTTACATCTATCTCGACTATCATTCTCTTCATCCTACCGATAATATTCTTATGTATTATTATCCTTCTTCATAACCTTGGAATACAGTTATATCTATCCATCCCTTTAGCTTTATCGTTGGTATTCTTTATAGGAATACTAAACATGGTTGCTGCAGGGATAAGAATGGTCATAGAGAATAGGCGGAGTTTGATCATAGTACTCCCGATAATAGCAATCATTGGATCTATCTTTTATTTTTTGAGTCCGAGTCTTCTTTATAATATATTACCAAATTTTATAATATCTAATCTTACTATAGAGACGTTGAATTCTAATTTATCTGCGGTACTTATCTATTTTCTTGCTCTCGTGCTGTGGTATCTATTATTCGTCGGAATCTTCTTTTATTCTCTTAGATCTCAATACGATTTTATAGTAAAACCGATAGAAGACAGTAGAGAAAAAAAGCCACTCGTAGTATTCTCCATGATCGGTAGCACAATCGGTGTTCTTATTAAGAAAGAGTTTCTATCGATAGTTAGAACGAGAGTGATATATACACCATTACTGTATCTGTTTATATTCTTGCTTTTGCCATTATTTAGAATGTTACCTGGCTCTGATATATGGCAGGGTTTTGGTGGGATAATATTTATAACTATATTATTCATGGTTATGGGGACTTCTGCAATGGTACAGAGAAGGTTTGCTAGAGAAAAAAATACAATCTGGATACAAAAGACACTTCCTATAAAAAAAGAACAGATTGTGGATTCTATTTCTTTCTCTGCAACGATCGTAGGGATGATTTATTCGATAATCGTGCTTATCATTCTTTCTTTGATCTTTGGATCTAATCCTTTTCCATATACTCCGTTGATCTTTGCAACGAGCATTATAAGCGCTAATTTTGCTGTTTATCAAAATATCACGTCTCCAACACCTGAAGATATGTCATTTCCTCCAAATATGCCGTATATAATGCTACTTTCAATACTTCTGGTTACTCCCTGTTATATTCCTGTACTTTATATGCCTTTGATAGCAGAATATGCCGGTATAGCATTTAATTCGACTACTATCCTACTTATCTCATTTTTTATCCTGATATATGCCATTCCTGTATCATTAATTCTTAGAAAGATGTCGGCTAAAAAATTAATAGAAAACGAGGAGTTATATTAATGATTAAAAATAGTATTCTAGCAGATGTCGGCGGAAGTCCTGGCATTGATTGCAGAGGATTTTGTAGATACTGTTATTTTAAAGGTCATATATCAAAGGAGCCTTTGGGCTGCAAGTATTGCCCACCATACAAAAAGGGGTGTGATTACTGTACTTATAGTATAAGAGAGAGCTCTTTTGGATTTTTTCCTGTAGATATGGTCTTGAACAACGTTTATCTTAATTATAATGTTTATGGTGGAGATATAATAAGAATAAGTGCTGGTGGAGATTTAAGTTGCTACCCTGCTCTTATTCCATTGACAGATAGATTAAAAGATATGGAGATGCCAATTCAGTTGAATTATACAAGCGGTAAAGGATTTGATAGTGAGATAGGTAAAGAAGCAGATCTTTTGCTTAAAAATAATGTTTTAGAGGTCTCTTATACTGTGTTTTCAACAAATTTGGATCTTAGAAGAGAATGGATGAATGATAGAACTCCAAAAGCATCTATCAAAAATTTAAAGAGGTTTTGTGAGAGTTCAGATGTATATGCGGCATCTGTTATAATACCAGGCGTTAACGATGGAGAAGATCTATATAAGACAGCATCCGATCTCGAAGAGATGGGAGTAAAGGGTTTTATTCTTATGAGGTTTGCCAATAATAGGGAAGAAGGATTGATTTTAAGAAACGATCCTATTATAGAGGGTATAAAACCACATTCTATCGAATATTTCAAGGAACTTGTTACAGAGATAGATAAAAACTTCTCTTTTAGGGTAACAGGAACTCCGTTATGGGATCCACAATTAAAATCACCTTATACTATAAGATATGAAGAAGAAATGCTTAAAAAACTTCCTAAAATCAAAAAAGAGGCAACAATCTTGACAGGAAAAGTTTCTGCTCCTATATTAAACGAAATTTTCTTGAAAATAACGGATAAAGTCAATATTATCTCTGTAGAAAAAGATATAGCATGTCTAATAACTATCGAGGATATAAAAAAGATAGATCTTAAAGAGATCAAAGAGACCGTAATATTCCCAGGACGAGCATTCGTTCATGATAAAGAGATTGAAGAGGTTTTGTGCAGAGATGGTATTGGTAGATTGATAATACGCGGACCTGATAAACTTACGGCTGATGGCGAGGCAAGCATCTCAATGACAAAAGAAGAAGTAATAGAAGAAGAGATGGAAGGATTCAGAAAATTGATCGAAATGATAAACTTTTATGGAGTTTAGAAAAAAGATATTGTTGGATATATCATTAACTTAATTGCTAAGCATGCTGCCTGTTTTCTCAGTATGGTTAAAAATATGTGGTTTTTTAAGGACGAACTCATCTACTATTGCAGATACAGATATTATACCGTATAGCATCAAGTAAACAGGCATTAAAAAACCATACATGATATCGTTCCATCTAAAACTCTCTCCCGATCTTTTGTCCGCTATCAATGTCAAGATTACCGCAATCAGTGGTATCAATAGCAACAATGCCCACAAATAAGGAGGTACGATAAGTTCTATATTCAATATTTGGGCAGTTATACATAAAGGGATGAAAGATATCGTTAATAAAGGAACAAAGTTGTATAACCAGGTCATAGTTCCGTCTATCTTTCTAGCCAGAGAGATATCGCTCTTCAGCATCGGTATTATATGCGCGATGGCACATTGAACCCAACCTCTACACCATCTCTTTCTCTGATTCCACCATCCTTTAAACGTAGACGGTGTCTCTTCCCAACTTATAATGGTTGGATCTATGATTATTGTATATCCTGCCTCATAAACTCTTGCCGAAAAATCTATATCCTCTGTTAACTTATCACTGTTAAATAGACCTACTTTTTCGAAGAGTTCTCTTTTGAAAAAACCTAAACTTCCGCCAAAATAAGCAAAACCATTCAAGACATGGTTTCCATAGAAGATAAGGCGCTCTATTATATCCCTCTCGATAGCTGTAATTCTTGCTATTAAACTATCCTTTTTATTGATAACCCTTGGTCTTCCTCTAACTGCATAGATCCCATCATGATACAATCTGCTAACCGCTCTTTTAATGGCATTTTTATCTAACGAATGATCTGCATCGAGTATACAGATTACATCCCCTTTAGATAGGTTTATCCCATAATTAAGACAGACTGCTTTGCCACCATGATACTTCACAGCTTTTATTCGTTCATCTATTCTTGCAAACTCTCGTAAGATTGATTCCGTTCTATCTATACATGTATCTTCATATACGTAGATGAGTTCTATCTTCTCTTTAGGATAATCCACTTTAAGAAGAGATCTTATGGTTCTGGGTAATATTCGCTCTTCGTTATAGGCAGATACTATCACTGAAACGGTTGGAAAATGATCATTGCAGATCATATCAAGATCTTTAAAATCCGTTCTTCTGATTATGAATTCACCCCTTTTAAACATTTATTTTTACTATCGTAACCTATTTAATAATTTAATAACGACCGATACTTTCTAGTTATCAATTAAAATACTAATAAACTTTTTTAAAACGTTAACCAATACGATAATGGTTTTTATAAAATTTAATTATAATAGTATCTATCATCTATCTTTAACCAATTTATATAACGAGTAAATCCCTGAGAAAAAACCGAGTACGACACCTACAACCACTCCAATCGCGGCAAAATTTTCACCTAGTAATCTTTTAAATGAGATATATCCGAAAAGAGTCATAATAGATATACTCATACCTAACTCTGTCCCGATGGCAATATACCTAGCTACTTGGATATAAAGTGGTCTTTTGTATCCTTTCTTACTCATCGATTTTTTAGAAGAATCATTCACAATTTTTATTATTATCGATTAATAATTATTAACCTTTGCCAATGAAAAACTTTAAATATCAAAAAAAAGATGCATCTCATAGATGAGATGGTTGATAAAGAGGCATTGAAGAGGCTTGCATTGATGGGACGTGATAGATGGTTCAAGATATCTTCTGCAAAATTGGCTAAGGAGATGAACACAAGCATACAGACTGCAGCCAGAAAGTTAAAAGAGTTGGTGGATCTCAAGTTGATAGATAGAAATATAGTAAAAAATGGACAGTATGTTAAGATAAATAATAGAGGGTTTGATATATTGAGGAAGGAGTATCTAGATTATATTAATATATTCGAGTCGTTAAACGACCCAATTGTTATAAAAGGAGAGGTATTTACTGGGCTGGGTGAGGGGCAATATTATCTCTCGCAAGAAGGATATAAAAAGCAGATAAAAGAGATACTTGGTTTTGATCCTTATCCAGGAACTTTAAATCTAAAGATTTATGGTGACGAGATATTAAAAAGGAAAGAATTAAACGGAGTCGATGGTATAATAATAAAACCTTTTAAATCAGAAGAAAGGTCTTTTGGTGGAGGAATTTGCTATAAAGCTACGATTAAAAAGGATGGTGATTTAGTAGAAGGGGCTATAATTCGACCGGAGAGAACACATCATCCGGAGGATTTACTCGAATTGATAGCCTCTATTAATTTAAGAAAAAGATTAAATCTGAAAGATGGGGATATAGTGGAGGTAATATATGATAAAAGACGCGATAGAAGATATTAAAAGAGGTAGACCAATCTTACTCTTTGATTCTGATGATAGAGAAGGGGAGACAGATATCGTTATTCCTGCGATATCTACCACTGCAAAAGATGTAGCTATGATGCGAAAGGATGGCGGGGGGTTGATATGTGTATCCATCCATCCAGATGCAGCAAAAAAATTCGATCTTCCTTTCATAACAGACCTTTTAAAGAAGTTGGAGAACAATGGTTATTCTAACTTGTTAAGAGTAGTAGAAAAAGAGGGAGATCTTAGATATGATTCAAAATCTGCATTCTCTTTGTGGGTAAATCATGTCAATACGTTCACCGGAATAACAGATATAGACCGATCTTTAACGATACGAGAATTAGGTAGAGCGGTGAAAGACGTCTTAAGTGGTAAATCGTTTGATTTTGGATCGGAGTTCCGTTGCCCGGGACATGTGCCTTTGTTGAGGGCATCAGATAATTTAATATATGAACGAAGAGGTCAGACCGAATTATCGATAGCATTGGCAGAGATGGCAAAGATAACACCTGCAATGGTTGTCTGCGAGATGCTGGATGATATTAGCGGTAAAGCTTTATCCAAGGATGACGCTAAAAGATATGCTGATGATAAAGGATTAGTCTTTGTAGAAGGACGGGATGTTATCGATGAGTATAAAAAGAGAAGAGAAAGAGGTGTATTATGATAAAAGGAAGAGCATGGATCTTTGGAGATGATGTAGATACCGATGCGATAATTCCAGGCAGATATTTAACTTTAAATAATCCTGAAGACTTGGCTAAATACTTGTTTGACGGCGTTAGACCAGATTTTAGAGAAAAAATTAAGCAGGGAGACATAATTGTTGCAGGTGAAAATTTTGGATGCGGCTCAAGCAGGGAACACGCACCACTTGCAATAAAGTATGCTGGGATAAGTTGCGTTGTTGCCAAATCTTTTGCAAGAATATTCTTCAGAAACTCGATTAATCTAGGTTTACCGCCTATTGAATGCAGAGATGCTGACAAGATTGATGAAGGAGATGAAGTGGAAATAGATCTAAAAGAAGGTATAATAAAGGATTTAACAAAAGGGATGAGCTTTAAAATAACACCTATTCCTGAGTTCTTGAATAATATAATGAGGGAAGGATTGCTTGAATATACAAAAAAGAGGATAAAAAATCTGTAATTTAGATACACCAGGCGGGATTATAAGATCATACATTCCATCTTCATCCATTCTGAACAACCCTCTTATTATAGTTGATGAACAAAAATTAAAAAAAGAGAGGGGTATCGCAGCAAAAATTTTAGGGGATGGGATGCCGCGTTATATACCCTATTTTGATCTTTGTTTAAGTTTTATATATAGTTTACGATGTGATTCCGAACTAATAATTAATAAATTATGTGTATTCTTGTTATATTACACTAAATAATAATTAACAATTTAAAAAAATGGATAAATACTGTATATTTAGATTAGCAAAACCTATTTAGGATAGGAACGAATGCAAAGATAAGAAACAATAGTCCATATCTTATAAGCATAATATATCTCTTTGTTCTATGCGGGGGGCCGGATTCGAACCGGCGAACCCCTATGGGAGTAGATCTTGAGTCTACCACCTTTGACCTGACTCGGTAACCCCCGCATTCTTTTTAAAGTATATATCCTAGGTTATATTTAATATTTACTAAATTTTCAATCAGATTTAGAATATAGCATAAGTTTTTAAATTAAATAATTTTTTAATATTAATAAGAGTAAAATAAGATTATATAACCGATGGTGATAAAACTGAAATATAGTTTAGAAATAAGAAATTTGGCTGTCGATGTTGATGGCCAGCATGTTTTAAAAGATGTAAATTTGATGATCGAGAAAGGCGAGACACACGTATTATTAGGTCCAAACGGGTCAGGTAAGACTACATTGCTATTATCTATACTTGGTCTATCTAGATACAAGGTAGTTCGTGGTGAGATTATCTTTAAAGGAAGAAATATTGTAGATTTACCAACAGACGAGCGAGTCAAGATGGGAATAGGGATTGCTTTTCAGAATCCACCAATTATTCGTGGTATATCTTTAAATACAATGTTAAATGTATGCATGGGTAAGAAAACTACCGAGATTACCGACGATGCTGTGAAACTTGCCAAAGAATTGAATTTTTCTGAAGATTTTTTAACACGAGATGTTAATTATGGTTTTTCAGGAGGCGAGATAAAAAGATCGGAAATAATGCAGTTGATAGCACAACAACCGGATTTTATTATGTTCGATGAGCCTGATTCTGGAGTGGATATAGAGAATATGGAACTTATAGGAAAGATAATAGGGAAGTTATTAGAGAGAGATCTTATACCTAGCAGGAGAAAAAAGATGGGATTGATCATTACGCACCTTGCAACAATACTCGATTATATTAATGCAGACAGGGCACACGTAATGCTTAAAGGAAAGATTGCCTGTTCTGGATATCCAAAAGAGATCCTTGACGGGATAAGAAAAAATGGTTATGAAAAATGTATAAGAACTTGTCAGGAACAATAACAATACGAATGATATTAATTGCAATTTAGATAAAGGAGATTAAAATGCCGAAAAATGATAAACAAGATGGTTATTATAAAGAGGATATTCTAAAGGTAGGATTCGATCTTGAAGAGAAAAATCGTTCAGGCTCTTATTTACAGATTGATCATTCTGTCTTAGCAGAAAAATCAAATTTGGAAGATATAGAGATTCTTAATACGGTAGATGCCCTTAAAAAATATGATTGGCTGAAGGATTACTGGTGGAAGGCTGTCTCTCCGGATAAGGATGAATATACAAAAGAGGTAGATATAAACCAAAATTATGGCTATTTCATACATGTAAAACCAGGTGCAAAGGTAGAGTTTCCGATACAATCCTGTCTTTTTGTCTCAAAAGAAAGCACCCATCAAAATGTGCATAATATTATCATAGTAGAAGAGGGGGCAGAGGTACATGTAATAACGGGCTGTTCTGCTTTACATGGAGTGAATAATGCGTTTCATATTGGCGTCTCTGAGATGTATATTAAAAAAGGTGCAAAGCTTACTTTTACCATGATTCATCTTTGGGGACCTGAAATATTTGTTAGGCCTAGAACAGGTGTTATAATCGAAGAGAATGGAATCTATATCAGTAACTATATCTGTATGAATCCGGTCAAAGATCTGCAGATGTCTCCAGTAACATATTGTGGAAAAAATGCAACGGCTTTATATCAGACAGTGTTATATGCATCAGAAGATTCTAAGATGGATGTTGGATCTGTCATTTATTTAAACGGTGAAAATAGTAAAACCGAAGTTGTATCAAGAACTGTAGCACGGGATGACAGTGAGGCAACAGTAAGAGGTACCATTATTGGGAAGAATAAAAAGATCAAAGGGCATTTAGAATGTAGAGGATTGATGTTATCGGATAATGCAATAATACATGCGATTCCTGAACTTAGGGCAGAGACAGCAGATGCAGATTTATCACACGAGGCGGCGGTAGGGAAAATATCGGAAGAAGAGATAGAATATCTTATGTCAAGAGGTTTAAACAAAGAAGAGGCGGCTTCTGTAATCGTTAGAGGTTTTTTGAATATAGATATTAAAGATCTACCAAAACAGTTGGAAGAAGAGATACAAAAAAAGATAGATATAAGCATGGCCGGAATATGATCATAAAAAAGTTTATATTGGTGTATAGGTGAACGTACAATAGGCTTAACACCGAGGGTTACTTGGCGGACAGAGGTATATCACCGATAGGAGGAGGCCAGGAGTTAGTGTTAAGCTACAAATTTTATACCCAAATTGTTAAAATGAATGATAAAATAAAATTGGAGAAAATAAAAGATGCAATAATCGAAATGAAGGAAATAACAGAAGATGGAGGGATAGTTATTGTAGAAGGAAGAAAAGATGAGGTCTCTTTATCCGATTTAGGAATTAAAAATTGTCTAAGACTTCCTTTAAACGTGCCTATCTTTACTTTTTCTGAATTTATTGCAAAACAAAACAGAAATGTAATTATAATGACCGATTGGGACGATAAAGGCGAAAAATTGGCTGAAAAGATCAAGAATAACCTTGAAAACATGGATATTTTACCAGATTTAAGTTTTAGAGAAAGAATAAAAAAACTAGTTTGTAAAGATATCAAAGACGTAGAGAGTCTTAATAAATATCTGATTAAAAAAGTTTATAGAGAATTTGGGGTTACTATAGAACAATTTTTATAAACTTTGTTTAATAAAGTTTTTGATGATATGATGTGTTGACCAATTAATTTTGAAAAACCATTATCTCTTCATCTTTTTACAATCAAAAATACAATGCTTCTTTATGTCTTTAAGGATTTATTCTACTGTTTTTTATAAATTATTTAATACAGTATGATGATACAAACCTTTATAAAATCATAATATATGACATATATAGTAAATTTTATTAACTCTGCAAAAATAAAAATGTATAGAGTATGAGTATAAAAATAAGAAATAATATTGGGTAAGTTTGATAAAAAATTAAAAAATGTTCAAACTTTGAAAGATAACTTACATAAAAAGCATTAATAGTAATATAATAACTTCACAATTAACCAATCATGATCATTCATTCTTGAATAGATAGTATTGAGATCAGATTACAATAAAAAAATGATAATCTTAGGATTACAAAAAGTATTCTAAGGTTATGATGGGGTAGTGAGACAGCTTTTTAAAGTTATCTTTTGGAAGATTATACGATAGGAAAAGAAATTCTTAAATTAAAGGGGGTTTATTTATTGAGTTCAGATTTATTAGAGACCACGAAATATATAATTCATCTTAATATTTATGCGGAAGGAGTTATTGAGGTACCAGATGTAATAGGTGCGATTTTTGGGCAAAGTGAGGGGCTTTTAGGCGATAATCTTGATTTAAGAGAGTTGCAAAAGACTGGACGCATTGGAAGGATCGATGTTAATATTATCAATAAGGATGGGAAATCTACAGGGACTGTCTTGATACCATCAAGTTTAGATAAAGCCGAGACGGCTATTTTGGCAGCTGCTTTAGAGATAATAGATAGAATTGGACCATGTATGGCTAAGATCAAAGTAGAAAAAATATCAGACATACGAGCTGAGAAAAAGAGACAAATAATTGATAGAGCACAAAAAATTCTAAAAACAATGTTTAAGAATGAATTTTTGGAAAGTGATAAAATAATAGACGCAGTACGGCAAGCAATACGGATCGATGAGATTTCAGAGTACGGTGCAAGCAGGCTTCCGGCAGGACCTCATGTAAAAGATTCAGATGCCATTATAATAGTAGAAGGTAGGTCGGATGTATTGAATCTTTTAAAATACGGAATAAAAAACGCTATCGCGGTAGAAGGAACGAACGTACCGAAAGATGTGATAGAATTATCTAAGACAAAAATAACAACCGCGTTTTTGGATGGAGATAGAGGTGGAGAATTAATATTAAAAGAGTTACTGCAAACAGCAGATATTGATTTTGTTGCTTTTTCACCTGAGGGAAGATGCGTCGAAGATATGAGTCAGAAAGAGATATTAAAAACGTTAAGGAATAAAATTCCATTAGAGCAAGCATTAGTACATCTTAACATTAAAAAGATAAAAAAAAATGATGAAAAACACAAGAAGTTGATTGTTAAAAAAGAAGAGACCGGTGAGGTGGAGATAGCAATAGTAAATGAAGATAAAGAAGATACTGCTGCTCTAATTGAGGAAAAAAGCATAGAAACAAATAAAGAGGTTTTAAAAGAGATCAAAACGATTATTAAATATAGAGATCATATTAAAAAATTGAATGGAACTCTTACAGCATTACTTCTTAATGAAAAAGATGAGGTAATAAAAGAGGTAGCTGTCAGAAATCTGGCTAAAGAATTAAAAGATATTAAAGAGAAGGTAAAAACAGTCATATTTGATGGTGTTATTACACAAAGGATATTAGATATATCCTTTGACAAAGGTATCAGATATGTAATAGGTGCAAAGACAGGAAATATTGTAAAAAAACCGGTATCCGTAAAAATTTTCACGTTAGACGATCTATAAAGATAAAAAAGAGAATCAAAAGAGATAGAATAAAAAGAGAATGTTTTTAATATTGTAGCTCAAAAATAATTATTTATTTGTGGTGTTTAATATTGCCATCTTCAAGAATATCAGGTTTTTATAATATCCCGCCTAAAGAACGGGCAGAAAAAGTCAGGGAGTTTGCAAATTTGACGAATGATGATATTTCCGTTTTACAGTCTATTTTACCGATAGACGACTTGGACAGGATGATAGAGAACGTTATTGGTGCGTTCTCTCTTCCGTATGGAGTAGCAACAAATTTTTTGATTAATGGGAGAGATTATCTGATCCCGATGGTTATAGAAGAGCCGTCTGTAGTGGCAGCGGCGTCGAATGCTGCAAGGTTGGCAAGAAACAATTTTGGGTTTATAGCAAAGGCAACAAAGCCTGTAATGATCGGTCAAATCCAGTTAAAAACGGATACACCACATCTCTCAAAAATGATGATACTAAACGAGAAAGAGGATATATTAAAAATAGCCAACGATAAAGATCCGGTTTTGAAAGATTTGGGCGGTGGTGCGGAGGATATAGTATGCAGGATTCTTATGAATCAATTAGTGATCCATCTGCTTGTGAACGTTAAAGATGCGATGGGTGCAAACATAGTGAACACTATGTGCGAGGCGGTTGCAGGGAGAATAGAAGAGATAACCGGCGGTAAGGTCATCTTAAGGATCGTATCTAACCTTGCAATAGAGAGACTGGCACAAGCGTATGCAGTGTTTAGAAAAGATGATATAGGTGGAGAAGATGTTGTTGACAAGATAATATCAGCCACCGATCTGGCGAATGCAGATCCTTTCCGATGCGCCACTCATAACAAGGGTATAATGAACGGGATAGATGCTTTGCTCATAGCGACCGGAAACGATTTTAGAGCGGTTGAATCTGGTGCTCATGCGTATGCATCCTTGAATGGTTATCATTCTCTGACAACATGGGAGAAGACCAAAGATGGAGATTTGGCAGGGTCAATCGAACTACCAATGCCGTTGGGGGTTGTAGGTGGTGCTACAATCTCGCCGTGTGCAAGGCTATCGTTAAAGATACTTGGCGTAAAAACAAGCAATGAACTTTCTTGCGTTGCGGCGGCACTAGGGTTAGCACAGAACTTTGCAGCGTTGAGAGCGTTGGTAACAGAAGGAATACAGAAAGGGCATATGAAGTTGCATTCTAAGAACATCGTTAAGATAGCGATGGAAAGCATGATGGATAACGAATCTTCGATTTGCAACAATAACGATATTATAAATAAGGTAGCGGATCTACTGATAAAAGAGGGAGACATCAGTGTTGGCAGAGCAAAAGAAATTTTAAAAAATATCACAAATCATGCCTGAATTTTTAGCGGAGTATATAAAAGAATTAAAGAGCAAGTCTGATAGGATAGGGAGAGATTTTGTACGAGACGATATTAAAAATATTGGATCTTTTTTTAATGAATACTGGGTTGAGTTCGATCTCTCTGATCAACCATCTAATATAGATGTCCTGGCGATAGATAGCAGTAGTGCAGTTTTTCCTACGAACGTAGGAGGTTTATTTTATGTAGTGCGAGGTTTAGGTATCGCTAAAAATAAAAATTACAAAAGAATAGCAACAGATTTTGATTATTCATCGTCAAAATCCGAGCAGGAGATCAGTCGGTTTTTAGGAATGTATCGAGAACATATGGAACATTTAGTAGGGCTTGATTCCATTGCCGATGGATATAATGGTTGTATCTTATTGGATGGATCTATCTATGGTAGGTTATCGCATATCCTATCGGAGTATAGCTTTTTAAATTCAAGTTCTAAAGGGCTATCGATAGACTATTTTGAAATTTTGGCTAAGTTTATAAAAAAATGTGAAGATAATAGAATCCTCTTAATTGGAATAAGCAAAGAGAGTAGAACTTCTTTTTTTAGGGATTTTCTTATCGAGAGGATACTAGATGATAGAGGATTAGAGAAGAAGAGTAGAAGAGATTTATTAAGCCTTGCATTAAAGGATAAAAGAAAGGCTATAGAGAAAGCGGAAAGTATGTATGACAAAGAGGTTGTAAAATTAATAGAAGAACTTACCGCGAGAATACCTGATTTTCAATTGATAACGTTACACGCAAAGCATCCAGGGTATACCAAGCCTCTTTTATTAGGAGCAAGTCAGAAGAAAATAGAAGAATATAAAAGGTACGTGGTGGATAAAAGATCTTTGATAAAGAGTAGTTTTCCTGAACTGTCGGATAACAAAGATACTTTTAGGAGATTATCGGTGCTATACGACGATTTATTTAACCTACCTGCTATTGTCTCGTTTCACCTATTACCTAAACAGATCGATACCGCCATGAGAATAGATGTGCCCTCATGGTATTTTGGGATATCTAAGAGAATAATAGACGTCGGATGGCCAGAATTTGTTGTAAACGATGAAAAAATTAACGAGATATTAAATATCGTATCTGCAGGATACTGCGGATTGGATAACTATAATATCTGGCTTAATATGGTAGATTTAAGAGTAAAACTTAGAAAAAAAGATTTTGAAGAGATTTATCTACCAGAATTTGAAAAGATTGTTGGACGTTTTGTAACAGCGAGAGGTTATAGACGTGACAGATATCCATAAAAAGATAGGTATAGTCATAGGAGAGGCTACATCTACCGAGTTCTTGTTTGTAGCAGACGAAGAAGTTACTAAATGGGAATATGTATCCGTAAGATCAACAGAAAAGGTAAATGGAGACGACGTAGATGTAGAAGTTTTAGGTCAAATTCATACGATCTGTTCCCAATCTATGGCATTAAGAAAGGAGATTGACTTATTCTCGGCAGAAAAAATAATACAGGCAGGATTAGCTGATAGCAAAATATTTGCAAAGACACGAATATTGGGTTTTATCCACAATGGAGAGGTTTATCAGCCAAGACGTGCCATACAACCTGGAAAAAAGGTTTATATAGCTGATGAACAGGTTTTAAAAGAATTTTATTCCAGCATGGAGGATGAGGGGCTCTTTATTGGGCATTTAATTACAAGGAATGGTGTCCCTATCTATATAGATATCAATGGTTTCAGAAGGCATATAGCAATACTTGCACAGACAGGAGCGGGAAAAAGTTATACTACAGGAGTCTTAATCGAAGAATTATTAAAAAAAGGGGCTACAATAATTGTTATAGACCCTCATGCCGATTATGTTTTAATGTCTAAAAAAAAGAGTGGAGGAGCGATTGATGAAGTAGAGATCTTCCGCACATTGAACAGCATCGGTAGATACAGTGAAGGAGAGATTGGCAGGAAGGTTAATACTTACGAGATAAAGTTTTCAGATCTTAGTGTGGATGATATAGCAACCATTTGTGGAATTGAAGAGAAATGGACTAATATCAAGGATGCGATAGAGAATGCTATAAAGAGCCTACCAGATTCTTATGATCTGAATGATTTAATAGATAAATTAGAAAAAGATAAAGTAGATAAAAACAAAGGTAACAATCCTTCTGCTGCTTTAAGATACGTAAAAAGATTAAAAAGATTAAAGGTATTTGGAGCGGCAACTACAGATATAGATAAATTTTTAAAACCAAAACACCTCTCTGTTTTAGATTTATCCGGGCTGGAGGATAGAGTATCGGATTATGTGGCATACAGAGTATTAAAAGAAATTTACGATAAATTAACATCCCGTTCTTATAAATATCCTGTCTTTTTAATGATAGAGGAGGCACATAGATTTATACCAGTTAAAGAAAATACCTTCTCACGATCTATTATTAAGAAGATAGCTGCCGAGGGCAGAAAATTCGGCGCTTTTCTAACCCTTATAACTCAAAGGCCATCTAAAATAGATCCTGACGCGTTAAGCCAGTGTAATAGTCAGATTATCATGCGTGTTACAAATCCAGAAGATCAAAATGCTATTAGAAAGAGTTCTGAAAGGATAAGTGAGAGTCTTTTAAACGATCTTCCTGGATTGAACGTTGGAGAGGCAGTAGTCGTGGGTCATCTTGTTAAAACGCCACTAATGGTAAAAATAAGAGAAAGAGAGACAAAAGAGGGCGGTGGAGATATAGATATCTTATCTTTATTAAATGATGCTTTAAAAGAGGCAGATATAAGAAGTAAAAACCGAGTTGAAGATATAAGAAAAGATTTGGATGGATTAAGAAGGATGATAGAGGGATAAATTATCTCGAATCTTTGATTCGAGGTTTACAAACCAAGGTTTGTAATAAAACATGATAAACTATTTAAACTCTTAAATAGATATATCTTTATAAAATCTTTCTTTGAGCATATTAAGATAAATGTTTTATGAATAAACATGCAAAACCCTTTGATCGATCTAGATAAAATAGAATGGAGAGATTATCAGATAAATCTTGCAAAAAAAGCTTTAGAAAAAAATTGTATGATTGTTCTACCAACAGGTCTTGGAAAAACAGTTATTTCTCTAATTGTAGCCTCATCTTGCCTATCTAAATTTGATAATGGTAAAGCACTCATTTTATCGCCTACAAAACCTTTGGTAGAGCAACATTCTCGTTTTTTTAAAAATTCTTTAAAATTAGATGAAGATTTTATCATTACTCTAACGGGTGAGATTCCTCCTAAAAAAAGAGTCGAAAGATGGGATAATGGCAGGATCATCGTATCTACACCCCAAGTAATAGAGAACGATCTTATAAGTAAAAGGATAAACTTGAGAGATGTCGTCCATATAACGTTCGATGAGGCTCATCGTGCCGTTGGTCTTTATTCTTATGTATATATCGCAAAAAGATACATAGAAGAAGGAAGTTTCGTAAATATTCTTGGTATTACTGCTTCACCAGGAAGTAACGTAGAAAACATCGAAGAGATCTGTAAAAATCTTTTCATAGACGAGATTGTAATAAAAGGGGAGAATGATCCGGATATTCTACCTTATACACATAAAAGATCTATCCAATGGATAAGATTGGATTTATCCGACGAGATCAAAGATATAAAAAAACTATTGGATGATCTTATTTATGAAAGGATGGATGATCTTAAATCTCTTGGATTAATAAACTCTCATTATAAAGATTTAACAAAAAAAGAGATTATATCTTTACAAAAATCCGTAAGAAGTTCTCTATTGAATAATCCATCCAACGATCTTTTTTTTGCTGTTTCTATATTGGCAGAGATTTTAAAGGTAAAGCATGCCGTAGAGTTGATAGAGACACAAGGTATCTCTACGTTTAACCGATATTTAGACCGTTTGATGGTAGAGGGGAGATCTAAAGGTGGAAGCAAGGCTGCAAAAAGGATTATATTAGATCCAAGATTCAATAAAGTCTTAGAATTATCTAAAAATATAAATAAAGAGAACAAAAAGATAATTGAGATAAAAAAGATACTTTCTGATCGGTTTAATAGCACACCAGATTCAAGAGTTATAATATTTGCCAATTATAGAGATACGGTAGATATAATTGTAAAGAGCATCGAAGAACTTGAAAATGTCAAACCCGTAAAATTTGTTGGTCAGGCAAAAAAAGAAAATGATAAAGGACTTACTCAGAAAGAGCAGGTAAAAATTCTTGAGGGTTTCAGAAATGGAGATTACAACGTGCTTGTAGCTACATCCGTCGCTGAAGAAGGGCTAGACATCCCTGCTACAGATCTAGTTATATTTTATGAGCCAGTTCCTTCAGAGATACGAAGTATTCAGAGAAAAGGAAGGACTGCCCGGAGAAGATATGGGGAGGTTATCTTTTTAATAACAAAAAATACTCAAGACGAAGTATATTATTGGATAAGTATGAACAAAGAGAAGAAGATGCGAAACATTGGAACATTAAATAACAAACAAGATTATAATGATCACAGAAGGCAAAAAAAAGTTTTAGAATATTTTAAAGATGATGAACGGATCAAAGTAATAGTAGATCACAGAGAGCTTAGGTCTAACGTGGCAAAAGCTTTAGAGAATAAAGGAGTAAGTATAGATGTAAAAACTCTTGAAGTAGGAGATTATATAGTGAGCGATAGGACTTGTTTAGAGAGAAAGACTACGCATGATCTTTTAGATTCTTTATTCTCTAAAAATAGGGGATTTTTCGAACAACTGATCAATCTTAAATCGTCTTACGATCGTCCCGTCTTACTGATAGAGGGTAGCGATCTCTATACTATCAGAAATGTATCACCTAATGCAATAAGGGGCTTGTTGAGCTCTATTGTACTTGATTTTAATATACCTATCCTGATGAGTACAGATTACAATGATTCTGCCGAATTAATTTATAGCATGGCCGAACGAGAACAGAAAAAGGAGAAAAGAACACCTGTGGTTCATAGTGGAAAGACAAAAAAGACTTTAAAAGAGAGACAAGAATATATAGTCTCTTCTCTGCCTAACATAGGATTGAGTACAGCAAAATCGTTATTATCTCATTTTGGATCTATCAGATCTATTTTTAATGCAGATAAAGAAGAGTTAATGGATGTTGAGAATATAGGAGAAAAAACTGCAAAAGAGATACGATATATAATAGATAAAGAGTATCAATCATCTTCTTCTGAATAACTTCTATCTTTGATATATAAAAAAGTATAGAAAGGAAAGTTTAATATTTGGCTATATATTGATGAAGAATAAGTCTAAAAAAATAAAATATTATAAGCGTAGATGATTTATATACCCATTATTCCTTCCTATTCAATCTTTCTGTTTTTCTACTTTCCAAGGAGCTGATCTGATACTATCCCTTTCTCTATCTCTTTGGTACCTTCATAGATTTCTACAACCTTGGACGCCCTCCAAAACCTTTCTACATCGTACTCATCGATATATCCATATCCTCCATGAAGTTTTACCGCTTGGTCAGAGACATATACACCCGTCTCTGCCGCGTACCATTTTGCAAGAGCCACATTTTTATGGCTTAATTTCCCATTATCTAATTCCCATGCAGCCTTATAAACAAGTTGCCTGGCTGCTTGTGTTCTCGTCTCCATCTCTGCGATTCTATGCCTTATTGCCTGAAACTTTGCAAGAGGCTGCCCAAATGCCTGTCTCTTCTTGATATAATCAATAATTCTATCTAGCGCACCCTGAGCACCGATGTACGTCCTGCCTCTATTAAAGAATGTCATCGTCTCGTAAAACCCTTTTCCACGTTATCCGACCATGTTTTCTTCAGGAATCTCAACATTATTGAAAGACAATTCTGCTGTATCTGATGCACCCATTCCGGCTTTCCCTTTTATTTTAGTACTTTCGAATCCGTCCCATCCTGTCTCTACTATAAACATACTCTGTCTTCTATGCCGTCGTTCTGCATCAGGATCGGTTACTGCAAGGACAAGGAGATGATCGGCTATTGTTCCGTTGGTTACAAACATCTTGCTACCGTTCAATATCCACGTGTCCCCATCTTTCTCAGCATGCATCGTTGTACAACCGGAAACATCGCTGCCTGCGTTTGGCTCGGTGATCGCTATTCCCATTATTGCATCACCGATAGGAACTGGTGCAAGGTACTTCTCTTTCTGTGCATCACTTCCATACTCGATAAGAACCTCTGCTCCAAGTGTTACAGAAAGAATAAAACCTATCCCAGGATCTGCACGAGTAAACTCTTCCATTATAAAAGCATTGTCGAGAAATCCTAATCCGCCACCGTTGTACTCTTCTGGTATATAACAACCGATGAACCCAAACTTACAGGCTTTTTTCCAAATATCCTTGGGAAACGTCTGTTCTTTATCCATTTTTCTAGCAAGATCACGATCAAATTCTCCCTCTGCGAATTCTTTGGCAGCATTTCTTAAATCTTCTTCTCGTGTTAACTCAAAATCCTTTTTTTTACTCCTTTGCTTAATAATAAATAATTATTAAATCAATCATTCAATATCATCAGATATTTAAATATCGATATCTGGGTTCCCTCCACTGCCAGGAAGTCTACGAGTTGGGTTATTATAATCTCCTATTACATTTAACATTTGTTATTCTGCTGTTAATAAATCTAATTATTTTCATTATTATGTACCTATTTAATAAATAACCATAACAATTATAACAATAAGGTATATTAATAACGATCAATATAAAACATTATATGATTCGTACAGAAAAAAATATAATGAATAAAAAGGATTGGGAAGAGGAGTATGTTAAATATAAAGAGAGAAAAGATCATTTTAAAACTTTATCTGGCATCAATGTGGATAGGCTCTATACACCAGAAGACATTACAGATGTAGACTATAATGAGGACATCGGCTATCCAGGGGTTTATCCGTTTACGAGAGGTCCGTATCCTACCATGTATCGGGGTAGAATCTGGACTTACAGGATGTTTTCAGGTTTCGGTCTGGCTGAAGATACAAACAAGAGATGGCATATGCTTTTGAAAAATGGAGAGACCGGATTAAGCACAGCTTTTGATTTTCCTACCCTTATGGGCAGAGATTCTGATGATCCTCTAGCTATAGGAGAAGTTGGAAAATGTGGTGTTGCGATAGATACTTTTGAAGATTTTAAAAGATTATTTGAAGGAATAAGAACAGATGAGGTCAGCAGCTCCTTCACAATAAACCCACCCGCAGCCATCATTTATGGTATGTATAATGCTCTGGCGGATGTTCAGGGCGTGGATAGAAAGATATTGAGAGGAACTATACAGAACGATATGTTAAAGGAGTTTCATGCCCAGAACACGCTGGTACTTCCTCCACGTCCGTCTCTAAAGATAATAGGAGATATATTTGAGTTTGGTGTCGATGTAAATCCAAAATTTAATCTGATAAGTATATCTGGATATCATATCCGAGAAGCAGGATCTACAGCAGTACAAGAATTGGCTTTTACCCTGGCTGACGGAATGGCTTACGTAGTATTGGCTAAAGAGAGAGGTATTGATCTAAATAAGCTTGGACCACAACTATCTTTCTTCTTCAACAGCCATAACGACTTTTTTGAGGAGGTAGCAAAATTTAGAGCCGCAAGAAGAATTTGGGCAAGGTTTATGAGGGAAGAGATGGGAACAACAAACCCAGAGGCATGGAAACTAAAATTTCACACACAGACGGCAGGATGCAGTTTAACTGCACAGCAACCGTTGAATAACATTGTTAGGACGACGTTGCAGGCGTTTGCTGCTGTCCTTGGTGGGACACAATCCCTCCATACAAACTCGTTCGATGAAGCATGGGCTCTTCCAAGTGATGAAGCAGCGAGAGTGGCTTTAAGGACTCAGCAGATAATTGCTTACGAGAGTAACGTTGCCAATACTATAGATCCATTGGCAGGATCTTATTTTGTTGAGAATCTGACCAGACGAATTGAAGAAAAAGCATTAGAATACATAGATTACATCAAAGAGATGGGAGACGGCAACATTCTTGAGGGAGAGTTTATAGGTATAGATCAAGAATATTTTATTAAAGAGATAGGAGATTCGGCTTACAAGGACCAAAGAAATGTAGAAAAGAGAGAAAGGATTGTAGTTGGAGTAAACGAGTTTGTTTTGGAAGACGAAAAACTTACCGTTCCTTTATTACAGATTAACGAGGAGGAATTAAGAGATATACAGGTTAAACGAATAGAACAAATAAAAGAGAGAAGAGATACTAAAGAAGTAGAATCTTCGTTAGAAGAGATCCAGGCTGCTGCTGATGAAGATAAAAATATAATGCCACCGATAATAAGAGCTATAAAGGCTTTAGCAACGGAGGGAGAGATAATGGGTGTATTAAAAAATGTTTATGGTATCTGGTCTAAACCAACCTTACTTTGAATGAACGGGTGATTTAAAGATGAATATGAATAGAAGCAAGATCAAAATTTTAGTAGCAAAACCGGGACTTGATGGGCATGATAGAGGCGCAAGGGTATTATGCAGGTTTTTCAGAGACTCAGGTTACGAGGTGATATATACCGGATTGCACAAAACAGCCGAAGAGGTTGCTAATGCAGCTTTACAGGAAGATGTAGATGTTTTAGGGATGAGTTTCCTATCGGGTGCCCATGAGAGTTATGTGCCTAAAATTTTAAATCTTCTCAAGAATAATGGGGTAGATCTGAATGAGATAGTAATATTGGTTGGTGGAACGATACCAGAAGAACATTTCAAGAGATTGATCGATCTTGGTGTAGATGGGGTGTTTATTCCAGGCGTACCGCTAAATGAGATATCAGACTTTATAGATCTAAAAATCAAAGAAAAAAGAGATAAAAGTGAGGCTCAACATTATTTTGTTGGTACTAAACTTATACAGAAAAATCCGGTTTAAATGAGAATGGAGTATACTATAATATGATGGTAGAAGAGATAATTGACGGTATCAAAAATAAAGATATAAGAAGTCTTGCAAGAGCAATATCATGGATCGAAAAGGAGAAGGATGAAGGTATAGAACTAATAAAGAATCTCCACCATTATCAAAAAGAGAATACACATATAATTGGAATAACCGGGTTTACTGGAGTTGGAAAAAGTACTCTATTAAGCCGAATAATTGAAAGATATAGATCTATGGGAAAGACTGTCGGGGTGATAGCCATAGATCCGTCCAGTCCTTTTACGGGTGGTGCGTTATTAGGTGATAGGCTTCGGTTGAGTATGTGGACAGATCCAGGGGTTTTTTACAGGAGTGTGAGTAATAGAGGAAGAATGGGTGGATTATCGAGGATGATTGGTGATATTATCACTACTATGAGTGTATTCGGGTTTGATAAGATTATTATAGAGACGGTCGGTGCTGGTCAATCTGAGGTTGATGTTATAAAGATTGTAGATACTTCTGTGGTTGTTTTAATGCCTGGTATGGGAGACAGAGTCCAGTTTGCAAAAGCGGGAATTTTAGAGATAGCAGATATATTCGTAGTAAACAAATCAGATCTCGTCGGTGCGGACAGAGTGAGACAATTCTTGGAGGAGATGCTAAATTTTAAAACAAGTGAAAAACGAGATTCGATGCAAGAAGAATGGAAGATACCTATTATAATGACTATCGGAGAAAGTAATAATTTAAAAGGAATAGATGAGTTAGTAGAAAAAATAGATGAACATTTCGATTATTTGATCAGGATAGGTAGATTAAAAGAGATTCGGAAGAGGAGGGCTAAAAATGAGATAGAGATGCTTGCTAGTGATATCATGCTCAGGATATGTAAAAATCATAGCAGTGATCTCGATGAATATGCCAGTAAAGTTGCAAATAAGGAGATAGACCATTATACAGCGGCTAAGAAGATCGTAGAAAAGATTATGATGGAGAACGCTATATCAAATACAAGCCGCTATACATAAACCTCCTTTTATTTTTTAATATTTCGATCATGAATATATAAAAATAAAATAAAAAATATAAAAGATAGAGGATGTATAGCTGATCTTAACAGATTAATATTCTATTCCCGCTCGACTTTCTACACCACTATCGTAGTAATGTTTTATACTCTCTATCTTGCTTACTAGATCGGCTTTTTGAATAAGAGAATCCATCATATCGGAAGATCCACGGCCTGTTAAGACCAACTCCGTTTTTTCTGGTTTTTTATCTAATAGATCTATTAACTCTTCTTCTTTTAAAAATCCATCTCTTACAGATATTATAATCTCATCGAGTACTATAAGATCATATTTATCTTCTTTGAAGATATTTTCGACGAACGCAACGCCTTTTAAACATTCTTCTCTAAGCTCCTCGCTAGTTACATCTTTATAAAAATGTGGATGCTTTTCTGCAAAACCAAATATCTTAACACCAAGTTTATCTAATACTTTTAGTTCGTTATAACCCCATTTGCTTGGTTCTTTATGGAAATATATCCAACATACGTTAAAATCATGGCCTATCGCTCTTACTGCCAATCCTACAGCCGCGGTCGTCTTACCTTTTCCTGGGCCTGTGTATATCTGAATTAATCCTTTTCTCATCTCGATCATATTACCAATTTTAATTGTTATATTTAAACCTTCTTCATATTTATGAATTATAATTTTCCCAAATTTGGATAAAAAATCATAATCTATTATTAAAATCAATAATGTTAGATTTGATATACAGTATTTTATTAGCGTAGTTACGTAATAATCAGGTTGTACAGCAGATCTACCAATCTTTCAATGATACTATAGGTTAATCCTTTATATGAGCCAATAATACTACCTATACATAGAGTTATTGCTCCAATTCCGCTAAATAACTCACTAACAATCCCAATACAGAGGAAAGATAACAAAATAGGTAGACAACAGAAAGGCATGCTTGTTATAACCTCTGTCAGTGGTAAAAACGAAGATACTATGTTAAATAATATTAAAGGCATTGCAAAGATCACTACTATAAATCCTATTATAAGCCAGGGATTCCGTAGATAAAAGCACCGACTATACATTGTTCAAGTGGGTTTAGACCGAAAAACACATCTTTTGATAGGTTATCCAAATATAGATCTATTTTGAAAACCTTTTTTCTATTTTTATATTACTTAATTATTCTACTATTAATATTTTTTATAACTAAATATCTTTTTATATTGGTATTATTATAAAACTTGATTATAACAAAGAGAAATATAAAAAGGAGTGTTTAATGGATATATCATCGTCGTTTATCGGTTCAGATGTTTTTTCGTTTGTAATTCTGCCTATATGTATATTTTTGCCAGGATAATTGATGTATCCCTTGGAACTATCAGAATTATCTATCTTTCCAAAGGATTGAAATTGTTAGCACCAATAGTCGGTTTTTTGAGACATTGATATGGCTTCTTGCTATAGCCCAAATCATGCAGAACCTCGATAATTTTATCTGTTATCTTGCATATGCAGGCGGTTATGCGATGGGAAATTTTACAGGTATAATTATAGAGAAAGATTGGCCATTGGGAAATAGTTATCGAGATAATTACACAAAAGAATGCTGATGATCTTATTAATTATCTCAGATCGATAGGATGTAGGTTTACAACGGTAGATGGTTATGGTGCCTTTAAACCTGTAAAGATAATATATAGTGTCATAGATCGTAAGAATCTTCCAAGTATTGTAAATATCATAAAAACGTTTAATCCAAATGCATTTTACACTGTTAAAGACGTTAAGTTTGTGCATGAAAAATAAATCCGTTAAATGGAATGAGGCGACGTAACAAATATCAAATTAAATTATTTAGATTACTGAAAAAGTCAAAGTAGCATATTTTGTATACAAAAATTTATATATCGATCTTTTATAATAATCATTATGAAAAAAATATCAAATAGGTCTATCTTTTTTATAATAATACTTCTGATAGCATTATGCATCTCTGTTCTATACATATATTCTAACGATAAGCAGAAAGGAACTATCGAGGTTGAAGGCATAGGCTATGCTACTGCCGTGCCAGATATCGCAGAATTATATATCGGAGTCGAGACAGAAGATATGCAATTAACTGTGGCACAAAATGAGGCTGCTGACGTAATGAGCTCCGTATTTAAAGTTTTGAATAAGAATAAAATATCAGAGAGCGATATCCAGACCATTAATTACTCGATAAGTCCTATATGGGTATGGAATCCGGATAAAGAGGTTAGCGAGTTCAAAGGGTATAAAGTTAAAAATGATATAAAAGTGAAGATAAGAGAGATAGAAAAGATTGGGAATGTGATAGATGACGTAGTTGTTGCAGGTGGTAATAATATACGGATAAACGGAATAAATTTTACCATTGAAGACTTTAACATATACCTTGATGAAGCAAGAGAGAATGCCGTGATAAACGCAGAGAACAAGGCAAGAATGCTGGCAGATAAGACCGATGTCGATCTTGGATCGCCAATAAGGATAACTGTAAAGGAGAATATTCCAGATATACGTGCTAAAAGTCTTGCTTTTCGAGGAAGTATTGAATCCACGCCGATTAGTGCGGGAGAGATGAGTGTTAGTGTATCGGTCCGTATCTTATATGAGATCTTATGATGCCCTGGCCGGGAATTGAACCCGGATCTCTGGCTCCGCAGGCCAAAAGGATAATCCATTACCCCACCAGGGCAGGGTATTAAAAATCATCGATCCATGTTGCATCTTTAATAATCCTTTTCTTAAAAACCTTACCTCTATCTCTCGGATCTCTTGCCTGATGATATTTGAAATATATCTCGTTATCTATCATACCGACGATCTCTATCTTTCCGGTCTTATGGGACATTATATACCTGAATCGTTTTCCAAAACCATCAAGCATATTTTTTGTCTCTTTTATGATACGATAGCCTTTAATTAACGGTACCTGAAAATGTGTTACTCTTTTTACAGGTCTACATTGAAAGACGTAATATGGGCTAACACCGATACTTACCAACTGGTTCATCAGTTCAGCCAAAATTTCTGGATCATCATTCACTCCTTTAAGCAGGACAGTTTGGTTGTTAACCAATACGTTAGATTTTAGTAATAGATCTATAGCGGATATGGCTTCTTCAGTGATTTCTCTTGGATGATTGAATTGAGTAACAATATAAATTCGTCTGTTAGGTACAGAAAATTCTTTAAAGATAGATAACAACTCTTCATCGGTCAATATTCTCTCTGGGAGGCTGACTGGTATCTTTGTACCGAACCTGATAAAACATAGATGATCTATCTCCGAGAGCATCTCTAAAAATTTTCTAATCATCTTTGTAGATAGCGTCAATGGATCTCCGCCACTTATAAGCACGTTACTTATCTCTTCATGCTCCTTGATATAATTTACAGCGTCTCTAAAATTTTGAATTACCTCTCTGCTAGATAAACCTACCAATCTTTTTCTGAAACAGTATCTGCAATAGGTAGCACATCTGTTCGTGGATAAAATCAACGCTGTTTGTGGATATTTATGTTGAAGCCCGATCATCTTTGTATTTTCTGCTTCGCCACTCGTGTCATAGTATCCGGAAGTATCCAGCTCTTCTATAGACGGTACAATCATTCTTCTAATGGGATCTTTTGGATCATTTTTGTCTATAAGGGATAGATAATATCTACTTATACGCATAGGATGCTTATCTATCACCTTTTCCAACGATTCTTTCTCATCTTTAGAAAGTTTTATATAACGATCTAATTCATCGATCGTATCGACTGTTTGGTCGAGCATATAATCCAAAGACATAGATAACACCTCCTTGATTTTTTTAATTGGTTGTACTCATTGCAAACTGTGTTTGTATCAAAAAAGATATTAAGATCTCTTTATATTATAATATTTATTAAACTGATCGTTATTATAATTATCGAAACCTTTATTAATAGTATTTTCGTTATCGTATAAGGTTGAGAGAGAAGAAGGGCGGCTACCGGTACCTTCATGGTACTGAGGAAAGTCCCTCCACTATATAAAACGCGAATATGCGAAAGCATATTACCCGAGAGGGTAGGTTATGGCACAGAAACGATACATCTGCGCGGAATATGACTATGATATGGCACTTAAGCTTTAATTTTGCTATAAAGGGAGAGCAAGAATAAATTTTTAATTGGAAAGCCATTGAGGATCCGTTCAGAAGTGTTGAAACGGCAAATCCTCGCGAGTGAAAGTTTAAGACGATAAGATAAATGCCGCCAAAACAGAAGGGGGCTTACTCTCTTCACTCTCAACCTTCAAATTAAGTAGCATTTTCCATAATAGTCTTCAGAAATCTGATCGAAGTTCCTTTCATAATATTTCACTGCTTTGGGAAGAAAATTCAAGATATCACTAGCAGTCACTCCTCTTGATCCAATTTCTTTAGCGGCTAAATCTCCGGATAATCCATGGATAAAAACTCCAGTTTGAACTGCCTCCTCAATATCTAATCCTTGACAAAACATAGCAGCAATAGTCCCATTCAAAACATCTCCGCTTCCAGCAGTAGCCATTCCAGCTTGCCCGTCAGTATCTCCACTCATATTAATTAAAACTCTTTGATCTGGATATCCGATCAAGGTATGGGACCCTTTCAAAACAATGATAGCTTTTAGCTCCTGGCAAGCTTGTTGTAGAAAGCCTACTCTATCTCGCTCTATATCAACACTTTTTATTTCAGTCTTCCTTAATCCTTTTATAATCCTAGCCATCTCTCCGGTATGAGGAGTGAGAATGGTCGGAGCTTTCCTCTCTTTGACAATTTCTGGATCTTTAGCAATGGCTGTAATTCCATCCCCATCGATCAACAATGGTTTTCCGATCTCTTTAGCTAATTCTCTTATCAAATTTTGAGTCTCCTCATCTATGGATAGACCAGGACCTATTATAACCATCTTTGGAACTCTTCCTTCTACTTCGTCCAAAAGATTATCTTTAGCCTCTAAACTTAGACTTTTTCTACTTGTCTCTTTTTCTTGAGGAAGAAAAACAATTTCCCTCCCACCTACCGCAATATAAGGAGTTAAGGATTTAGGACAAGCTAAGAATGAATATCCTCCCCCTGCCTTTAGAACTGAATAAGCAGATGCGTAAGGAGCCCAATAATAATTTTTTGCTCCAGCAATGGTCAAAACTGGTCCGTAACTGAATTTAGTGGTATTTGCCTCTCTTTTCGGAAGGGGAATTAATTCTGGAAGTTCTACCTTAATCTCTCCCGAATTTTGAAGTTGATATGGGTAAGAAATGTGAGTAAGATACAACTTTCCTCCTTTTCCATATCCTGGATAAAGCAAGTTTCCAATTTTTGGCATGCCAAAGGTGATAGTGTAATTTGCCTGAACTGATATTCCCATCTCTTGACCAGTGTTTCCATTTATTCCAGAAGGGATATCAATGCAAAATACTGGCTTTTTACTCTCATTGATCAACTGGATTACCTCTCTATATATTCCCTCAACATCCCGATCTAATCCTATTCCAAATATGGCATCGATAATTGCATCCGTATTAGATATGTCATCCTTGATTGAATTAATCTTAGCTTTATCTATCTCTATTGAGAATTTAGAAATAATTTCCAGGTTTTTTTTGGCAGGATCTCGGTATTTTTCTCTATCAGTCAAGAGATAAACTTTTATTTCTCCTCCTGAAGAACGGATCTTTCTGGCTACTACAAATCCATCTCCACCATTGTTTCCGCCTCCACAAAAAACTAAAAATTTCTTATTCTTTACTCCCAACTCTTTCTGAATCACATCGTAAGAAGCAATCCCTGCATTTTCCATCAAAATCTCTTGGCTAATTCCATAATCAATAGTCGCTCTTCGATCTAAGTCTCTCATCTCTTCCACTTTACAAACCTTCATTTTTTCCTCCCTTCTTTTCAATATGTCTGGAACTCATTGAAACTCTTTTCATCAAAAATTAAATTTTTATCTAACATTTCTACACACTCTTTTTTTTACTTATTCTTTGTCAAAGGAACTTTTAATTTCTTTTGACAATTCAAACAAAAATTAGAACTTTTTCTGTCTGTTTCAGATAGATTATTGGAAAAATGCATCACACATTTCGGGTCTTTACAATGATTGAGACCGAAAATATGTCCTAATTCATGAATAGCCTCTTTAATAGTTCTTTCTTTGAATACCAAAGATTTAGAAAATGGCAGAGACAAATAGATATCATCTACTAAATTTTCTCTTAATCGGGTTATAGAAATCACTGCAATCTTGGCTAAAGGTGAGGCTACTCCAAATACAAAATTAAAGTCAGGAATATACAGGTCTATATCTGCTATTCCTAACTTTATTTGACCTGATTTTGCTTGTTCTATTCTCTTTAAAATTGTTATAGCTGAATATTGGTTTCGCTGAGGATTAAAAGCATAATTTGGTTTTTCCAAAGCTTGATCTATCTCAACCTTAAAATTAAACCTATTTTCCATCTCTTTTTGAAGATAATCTAATATCTCCCCATCAATTTTACCTATCGGAATAATTAATACTTTTTCCATTTTTCTTAACTTAATTATAAAATTTCCTCCTTTTAATCCACTCAAATCTTCAAAAAAGAACGGATGATATAATTTATGAGAAGATAAAAATATATCAAATCCAATCTTATAAAGAGGTTTTTAGTAACAGATCTATTCCGCTCGTTATTTCTCTTTAAAGATAATTTGGTCTCTTTTTTCACCGATAGATATCATATTAATTTTTATATTACCGATCTCTTCTATCTTTTTGATATATTCTTTAGCCTGTTTGGGAAAGTCATTAAAATTGGTACATGAGCATATCTCCTCATCCCAACCGTCCATCTCTTCGTATATGGGTTTGCATCTCATCAATTCGTAAGAGTCTTCTGGCGGATAATCAAGCACTTTATTATTTAATTCGTAACCGATACATATCTTTAAAGGATCGATACAAGATAATACATCAATCTTTGTCAATACTATATCCGTATAACCGTTTAAATCGATCGCTTTCTTAAATAATAAGCCATCAAACCAACCACATCGTCTAGGCCTATTAGTGGTTGTTCCATACTCTCTTCCTTTTCGTCTAAATAACTCTCCTGTCTCATCATGCACTTCGGTAGGAAAAGGTCCCTCTCCAACTCTTGTCAGATATGCCTTTACGACCCCATATATCTTGTCAATCTTTTTTGGTCCTATACCGAGATACGATGAGACTGCCCCTGCGATAGTATTAGAAGAAGTAACCCATCGTTGTGTTCCATGTATCACATCAAGGAATGTTCCTTGTGCACCTTCTGCAAGAATCTTTTTACCAGTTCTCAATCCCATATTCAGTTCGTACGAGACATCCACTATAAAATCCTTTAAAAATTTTCCAAGATTCAAATATTCGGATATCTTATTTTTATCGGTAACAATGGTAGGATCTCCTCCTAATACCTTAACCATACCTTCTTTAATCGGTGCAATCTTTTCATAAATACTAAAAAATCTATCCTTATCGGTTATATCTATCAATTTAATCTCGTTTCTTAATATCTTATCAGCATAAGCGAATCCTATTCCTCTTTTTGTAGTTCCTATACCACCAATACTGTTCTTCTCGCAGAGTTCGTCCATTTCAATATGATACGGCATTACTATACTTGTTTTTGGATCAATTCCTAAAATTCTTGGTGAAATGTTTATTCCACTCTTTTTCAGGATATTTATCTCATCTTTAAGCGAGGCTGGGTTCATAACTACTCCAGGTCCTATCAAAAGCCTTTTTCCATAAAAAACTCCTGAAGGAATAAGATGAAGTTTGAAGGTTTTGCCACCGATCACAACGGTATGTCCTGCGTTATCTCCTCCTTGAAACCGGACTATGATATCGGCACTCTCTGAAAGATAATCAACAATTTTCCCTTTGCCCTCATCACCAAACTGGGCACCTGTTAATACAGTAAACATTCTAAAATTACCCCTTCTTTTATGATGATGACTCAATATATACCTTTTGATGATATATTTTTCCGATTAAATAAGGCTTGTTTAAGGATAATATTTTGATGAAACCATTTTTTCATACTGCAACCGATTTACTCGATTATCAATATCTCTCCTTCGTAACTCACTGATTGGACCGGTGTAGAGATAAATGGAAGCGAAGGAAGAGGTATTCCCATAAAAGAGCTTTCCTGTGATACTTTTAAAACATAGAAGGTATCGTAACTACTTTCGGATATAGTAAAATGTGCAGTCTCGCCACTTGATATAGTGTAAGACTCGACTACATTGTTGTTTTTTGCATCAATAAGAACAATATTCAGATCTACTGGCATTGTCGTTCCTCCTTCCTGGACATCGACCGCTCTATGCAGTATAACCATGATTGCAGTACCGTTGTTCAGCTGACCAAGCTTATAAAAATCAGCGCTTTCTGCAGAAAGCTCACCATATATTTGAATTGTTACTGCTGCAGCCGTTGTATGAAACGATAGAATAAAGATCAACAGAGATAATACTATAAAA
Organism: Candidatus Methanoliparum thermophilum; assembly: GCA_004212075.1. GTDB lineage: Archaea > Halobacteriota > Methanoliparia > Methanoliparales > Methanoliparaceae > Methanoliparum > Methanoliparum thermophilum. Next base: position 101,416 of record RXIF01000004.1, on the reverse strand, counting down.
AATCTTGTTCTTCTCATAATCATTCCTTTTTGTTTTGATAACTTTGGTGAAAAATATCGTATGATTTTTATAAGATCGAGACTCATATAAATGTTTTTAAATTTAACTATCAAGCTATAATATTTCCTATTCGTTTAACAGCCTCTTTTAATTTATCGATAGGTACTGCATAAGATATTCTTATATAATTCTCAAACCCAGGTCCAAAGGCATCACCGGGTGTCATTACCAGATACCCTTCCTTGAGCATCTTCTCAGAAAACTCGTTTGCATCTTCTGCAAAATCAGATATATCAACAAAAAGATAAAATGCTCCTTTAGGTAATAGACATCTTAAACCGATGGAGTTCAATCCATCGACAAGAAAATCTCTTCTTTTCTTAAATTCTGAAACCATCTCGTTCACACAGTCTTGAGGACCACTCATCGCACTTATAGCGGCTTCTTGGACAAAAGATGGTGCACAACTGATCGAATGTTGCTGTATTTTCAACATCCCGTCTAATATAATCTTTGGTGCAGAAGCGTATCCAATCCTCCACCCAGTCATAGCATAAGATTTTGATAATCCGTTTACCGTAATCGTCCTGTCTGCCATTTGATCGAAAGATGCTATGCTTATATGTTTTGAATCGTAGATTATCTTCTCATAAATCTCATCTGATAAAACGAAGAAATCATAATCTATAGATAAATCTGCAATCATTTTGAGAGTATTTTCTGAATAAACTGCACCAGAAGGATTATTAGGAGAATTTAGAACAATCAATTTCGTTTTTTTATTAATATTATCTTGTATATCTGTTGGTTGAAATTGATCTTCAATATTTGTCTTTATCCAGTTAATACGACCACCAGCTATCTTTACACATGCTTCGTAGCTTACCCATGCCGGAGATAAGAGTACAACCTCCTCACCCTCATCTATTATGGAGTTTATTGCCATATAGATAAGATGTTTGGCACCAGCAGAGATTATTATATTCTCATAAGAGGTATCTATATTATTATCTTTCTTTAATTTTTCTGCAACAACCTTTCTTAAACGTGGTTTGCCCAAACTTGGAGTATAATGAGTATCCCCGTTATCTAATGCCTTTTTTGCAGCATCCTTTATGAATTTAGGAGTATCGAAATCGGGTTCTCCAACACTCAAATTAATTATATCTGCGCCTTTACTTCTAAGTTGTTCTCCTATATCGTTAAGCCGCAAAGTTGCCGAATCTTTGATAAAATTGACTCTATTAGATAAGATATTCTTTCTCATTTAGATCATTTTATGGATTAACATACTACCTATTAATAAAGATAGTTTTAAAAGTATCCTCTATTTTTATAATCATTATCTGTATTGTTTTGGACTGCAAGTAAGACAAAAGGATAAAAAATGAGCAAATATACCATCATATAAACCCGTAATTTTTGGTAGGTATAAAAGAAAAATCACATTCGAGCCAGATCTTAATATCATTCAAGGGTTTTTAAGAGATTGAACAACTTTGAAAAATGTTTTCTCTCCTCCGATATTATATCGTCTACAAAACCTTTTTGATCAGTAGGTAAGAGGCTTTTTATTTCTGTATAATAAAAAATGGATCCTAATTCCAAATCTATTGAATAATTAACGGCAAATATAAGATTTTTAACCTCTTTTAACGTTTCTTTACTAATTTCACTAGGAAATACTCTATCTTTTACATATGCACGAAGGTATGCAAAGTATTCATCAGGGTATATATTTGATGATTTATATTCTTTAATCTTAGAAAGCATCGATTCAAAAGTCTTTTTATGGCTCATCTCATCGTTGGCCAGATTGTTGAAAAAGTTTCTAATATCTTCATTCTCTATCTCTTTCGCCAATCTCTTATAAAACATCTCTCCATTATTCTCTATCCCTATTGCAAACTGATAAACCTCACTAATATCATAATTCATAAAACTCCCTCGGCACAATATATTAAATTAAAAATTCTCTTTAATGCCTCTTTAAAGCCTCTTTGTGTTTTTTGAGGATATCATCTGCCAGTTTATCCAGCCTTCTGAAATCTTCCTCTTTTGGATACCCTTTCGCTACAACAGGCTCTATAAACTCGACGTTCATGTTAGAAAGCAACTCTTTAACCGACTCAACCAACCGGCCACCCCATCCGTATGACCCGATCAACGATACAAACCTTGTTTTGGGTCTTAATGCATTTAAAAGAACAATAGGTCCTATTACGTTAGGATGCGGATTTGCTAACATCATAGGAGCTCCAACAACTATAGTAGCAGCATCTACAGCTGCCATTGCCAAATCTCCCAAATCTGTCTTGGTTAAATCGAATACCTTTACAAATATGCCTCTTTTGATTAATTCATCCGTTAGATATCTTACCATCTCTTCTGTACTTCCATGCATCGATATATATGGAATAATAACCTCGTTTTCTACATTATTCGATGCCCAATCATCGTATAAATCCAATATAAAAGATGGATCGTTATATATAGGTCCATGGCTTGCTGCTATAATATTTACATCCAAATCTCTTATCTTTTTAAGGTTTCTTTGAACATGTGGAACCCTAAACGGCATCATAATCTCTGCATAGTATCTTTTCGCCGGCTCGTATATTCTAATATTGTCTTCGATAAAAAGATCGCTCGTTGCGAGATGGGATCCAAGAAAATCACACGTGAACAGAATTTTATCCTCTACAATATAGGTGAACATCGTATCGGGCCAGTGAACCCATGGTGCATAGATAAATTTGAGTGTCTTGTTACCGAGAGAGACCTCTTCACCGTCTTCGACCACCTCGATCTTATCATCAGGAATAAAAAGTAGATTGATCAACAGATCTTTACATTTTGGATTTGTAAGAACTTTTGCGTCTGGAAACAACTCTAAAATACGTGGCAGGGTACCGGAATGATCCTGTTCTGCATGGTTTACAATGATATAATCTATCTGATCTATATTCACTTCTTTGATATTCTCTATTAAAACCTCGCTCATCGTCGAATCGACGGTATCAATCAATGCAACCTTTTCGCTACCTTTGACCAGGTACGAGTTGTAGCTCGTACCATCTGGTAAAAGGATAAGAGCATCGAATAATCTTCTGTTCCAATCGATCGCTCCAACCGAGTATACATCTTTAATAATCTCCCGCGCCAATGCCATTTTACTTATTTCTCCTTTACGAATTGATCTTTACTCGCTCCACAAACAGGGCATACCCAATCGTCTGGCAACTCTTCAAAAGGTGTTCCTGGCTCTATTCCGGAGTAGGGATCTCCTTTTACAGGATTATATTGATATCCGCATACACTGCATCTATATTTATCCATTTTTTCACTCTCCTTACTCTCTTTCTTCTTTTCTTCTATATAGGTTGGTGCATTCTTAGGCGATTTACCTTTCTTTACCTCATGGTAATATGCATAAGTCATAGGTTCTTCGTTATCATCTATCACTTCAGCATCCACTACTTTACCGATAAAGATAGTATGAGTACCAACATCTATACTATTAACCATCTCTATATCCAGATATGCTATCGAGTTATCCAACACGATAGGCGCACCTGTCCTACCTATCTTGTATTTGACATTTTCAAATTTATTTTCGACATCTTTTCCAGATTTAAAACCAAATTTTCCTATAAATTCCATAGGTGTAGTTTTTGAAAGAATAGATGTAGCATAAATCTTGCTATCCTTAATAAATTCATGCGTCAAGTTATTTTTGTTTATAGCCACAGCTACCTGAATAGGATCCGATGTTACCTGAATTAACGTATTTGCAATCTGCCCGTTTAACCTTTTGCCTTTTTTTGATGTAACAACATATAATCCGTAACTTATTTTATATAATGCCTTATTATCCATTTATAACCCCTTTATAAGATATTATAAAATTGTTATCAAACATATAATTTTTCATAACTACTGACCGGTTACCCCCGTGCTTGTCTGTGCCGGCGGAACAAAAACTCTCAATGCAAGCTCTTTATCAAGCATCAGCAATCCATTGCCATCGTTACCGATATGTTTTAATTTGTTGATGATATCTGTATCGTTTGATTCTTCTTCTATCTGTTCGTTGATGAACCATTGCAGGAACATATACGTGGCATGATCTTTTTCACCTAGTGCAAGATCTGCCAGCTCGTTTATAGATTTTGTTATAAATCTTTCATGCTCCAACGTCTTTTCAAACATATCCAACGGAGACTCAAAATCTGATGGCGGCTCTTCGATGCTCCTAAGTTTAACTCTCGCTCCTTGATCATTTATATAGGTGTATATTTTCATTGTATGAACCATTTCTTCCTGATACTGAACCATAAACCAGTTTGCGAATCCTTTTAATCCTATATATGTACTATATGCAGACATGGATAGATACAGATATGCAGAATAAAGTTCTTTACTCAATTGCCCATTCAAGGCATTAGTTATTTTTTCATTAAGCATTTTTACCTCTTTGATTATTGAATTAACTCTTCCACCTCTTTTTTACCTTTTTCCAACTCTCTTACCTGATCTTCATCTTTTTTCATAAGAAGAGACAAAAATTCACCAAAATGGGTCTTTTCTTCATTTCCAACGTCTAAAAAAATTTTTTTGATATCCGAGTCATCAGCCATCGCAGCAAGTTGCTCGTAAAGATTGATCGCATCGAGTTCTGCAATAATTCCCATGCGTATTATCTCTTTATTTTTTTGATCTCTATCAAGCTTTTCTAAATTTATTGGAATCTCACTAAACATTATATCAACCTTTTAAGCCATTTTAAATCAGGCATAATACAAAAACGATACAAACGATTAATAAAAAAAATACTCAGATATTTAGAGAATCTTCCCAAACTCCGTGAATATTACAGTATTCCAATGCGATTAATGTCTTGATCCCATCTAAAGATATCTTAAAAGTCGTGATTGGATCTGTAAATGTCGGTCCAAAATCTGTTCTACCTAATTCAACAACCTGGTTGTTATCTTTCTTCACACCATACAACTGTATCCAGCAAATATGATGTTCGACCGTGTTAGGATGGGGTACCTCCTTCCCTACTGTCACCTTTACTATATTCTTCCCGTTATCGGCATTTTCTACTTCTATTATAGGCACATGTTTCTCTTTTCCTTCTACATCTCTCCCTTTTAACACTTCTCCATATTTCATATTAATACCTCCATAAATTATATTCATTATTTTTATAACTTATAAATATTTTTATTTATAAATTTCATATTAATACCTCTATAAATTATATTCATTATTCTTATAACTTATAAATATTTTTATTTATAAAGTCGATTAAAAATCGATCTTTTTAATCTTTTAGCTGATCTTCTAATTTATGTAACTTGACTATATGATCATGTTCTTCTTTAATCAATTTATCGATTAAATTTTGGTTATCATGTGAAACAAAGCTTTTTATCTCATTGAAAAATAAGATAGAATCTCTTTCAAAATTTAAAGCCAAATTAATCGCATCAAAAGGTGTCTTAATGTTTTTTACCAATTCTGATGTTGTATTTTTTTTAATAAATACGTTTTTGTCCGCCAACGCTTTTATATAATTGCTGCTATCCTCGTCATCAATTGTTGTATCTTCTTGATCTTCCATCTCTTCATATATATTCTTAAAAGCAAGTATATGCCGATTTTCTTCTCCTGCTAGAAAGGAAAAGACATCTTTTACATTTTTATTATCTATAATCTTTTCAATAGATTTATAAAACTCGAATCCATTCTCTTCTATAAATATTGCAGCCTGTATAACTTCTCTTATTTTTATAAGCCCATTCATTTTACTCATCCTAATTTAAAATACATCTCTTTCTATATATATTTTTCATTTAATTTAAAACAAGAATATTTAAATAATTGAAAAAAAAATTAGTAATATGCATATATCAGATGGAATATTAACACCATTATGGTGTTTAATATGGTTTATAATAGCGATAATATTTCTTGTGATCGGAATAAGTAGTATAAAAAAAAAGGAACGATGAGACTGAAAAATCTTATATGCCGATCTTAGCACTTATGGGAGCTGCAGTCTTTGTAATCTCAGTTTGGCATATCCCCGTCCCAGTAACAGGATCTTCATCTCATCCTGTCGGAACACCGATGGCTTCTATAATAATCGGTCCATTTGCAAGTACAGTAATTACCTTTGTTATATTGATAATCCAGGCATTTATAGGACATGGTGGATTGACAACGTTGGGCGCAAATACTGTCTCCATGGGAATTGTTGGATCGTTTAGTGCATATTTATTGTTTTTATTGTTTAAAAAGCTAAGGTTACCCGTTTGGACATCTGCAGGTATCTCTGCTTTTATAGCCAGTATCTTAGTATATCTAACAACAGCGTTACAACTGGCATTATCTCTAAATCCGACATCTGTCTTTTCACACTGGTTAATATATTCGGCAGGTTATATCCCTACACAGTTACCTTTGGCTATTGCTGAATTTATATTTACTGCCGGGATTGTGAAATATATATATATAAATAAACCAGATTTGTTTTATTTCTATCATAAAGGTGATTGAAATGATTTTTGACAAATTTACAAGAACTGCGTTGGTTTTAATGATAATTATAGTCTTTATGATTATGTTATTCTCTTATATCGGATCAGAGCACGGGATAAAAGGATCAGATGATATTGTGTCAGAAATAATCATAGAAGAGACTGGTAAAGAGGAAATATCAATAATTCCCACAGTTAGTGATTTTATTGGAGAAGAGATAACATATACGATTGTTGGAATTATTGCAGGATTCGTAGTAGGATATTTTTGGAGAGATATATTTAATAATAAAGAATAAAAGAGGTATCTAATATGCTTGAATGGCTTGCAGGAGATCCTTTATGTGGCATCGGTATCACTGTTGGATTCTTTATATTTTTAATAATAGGCTATCATGTCAGATCGTGGATGAAGAATGAAAGATAAATTGAAAAAAGGGATTGTATCGCCGATTAACGTAGAAATACCAGATGGAAGATTTTTATGGAAGATTGATGCACGTATAAAATTGATAGTTACACTTTTTTTATTGATAGCCGTTATCTTCATGGACAATTTGGCTATCCTTCCAATTCTTGCAGCTATTATCTTAATAATACCTTTATTGATATTGAAAATTTCATTAAGAGAGTATTTAAGACGTTTTATTATATTACCATTTTCTATAGCCCTTATTTTATTTATAGTTGTTGCTTTTACCTATGGTGGTATAGAGGAGGTATATTCTGTCTTTGGGTTAAAGATATATAGAGAAAGCATATCTTTTGGGCTCCTCTTGTTTACTCGTGTTATTATCTCCGTATCTGTTTTACAGCTATTTATCCTGACCACAAGCATAAATGATAATATAGAGGCGTTAAGATGGTTTAGAGTCCCAAAAGAGGTCGTAGATATTGGGTTGTTGATGATAAGATATATCTCTTTGCTGTTTGACGAATTTAAAACGATGTACAATGCACAAGTCTCTAGGGGAGGGTTTTTAAAACGGATAGGATATAAAAAAAGAATTAAAAATCTAAGTAGTATTGCTGGATTATTGTTTATAAAAAGTGAGAATAAAGGCGAACGTATATATTCAGCTATGGTATCGAGGGGATACAATTTAAATTTTTATAATAAAAATAGTAAAAAATACAATAGATCGATATCTTTAAAAGAGTTCTTGTTATGTATCTTGATGATACTCTTTATAACTTTATTTGTTATCGCAGATAAGATATGAATCATGATCCAGTGATAAAGGTTATAGATCTGTTTTATACGTATCCTAACAATACTCTTGCATTAGACGGGATAAATTTCATGGCAGATAAAGGAGAAAAGATCGCTTTAATTGGTCCTAACGGTAGTGGAAAATCAACTCTTCTTTATCTCTTAGACGGACTTCTTCTTCCAATAAGAGGTGAAATTTGGATAAAAGATAAAAAACTAAATAAAAATAATTTGGATAGGATAAGGCCTATTGTAGGACTCATATTCCAAAATCAAGACGACCAGCTATTCTCTCATACAGTTTGGGAGGATGTGGCATTTGGCCCTAGAAATTTAGGATTGGATGATAGAGAGGTAGAAAAAAGGGTAAAAGAATCATTGGAGATATTAGGTATATTCAATCTTAAAGATGAAAGCCCATATAATTTAAGCAGTGGCCAGAAAAGGCTAGCATCTATTGCCGGAGTGTTGGCAATGAATCCAGAAATAATTTTGTTGGATGAGCCTACTTCTAATCTTGATCCAAGTAGCTCTAGTAGCTTGATTCGTCTCCTACTATATTTAAACAAAGAGAGAGAGATTACGCTGATCATTGCAACACACGATATCGATAACGTTCCACTCTTCTCAGATAAGGTCTATGTTATGAAAAAAGGAAAATTTATTGCCGAAGGATCGCCTGCTGAGATATTTTCAAAACCAGATGTTATAAGAGATGCATCGTTAAGACTGCCAAGAGTCACCCATCTTATGGAGATATTAAACAAAAAAGACGGAGTGCCTATAAAAAATCCTTATCCTTTAACCATAGGCGAGGCGAGAAGAGAGATATTAAATCATATTAAATACAGATAAAAAGGATAATTATCTATTTAAAAGTAATTTTATAAGTTTGTTTGCCATTACAAGTCCAAAAGAACCTTTTTTTGCTGATTCTTCATTAAATTCTTTTATGCCATCTGAAACGGTTGATTTACTATCATAAATTATAAACGGGACTGGATCTGATGTATGGACTCTATACTCTACTGGAGTAGGATGATCTGGTAACAAAAGTATTGAAAATTCTTTAAACTCTCCTAATCCATCGAGAATTTCTCCCAAAATCTCTTTATCAAACCGTTCTATCGCTTTTATCTTTCCTTCAAGGTCTCCTTCATGTCCCATCTCATCCGTTGCTTCTACATGAACAAATACAAAATCTTTATTTTTAAGCGATTTTAAAGCATATTTTGCTTTGTTTAATAGATTTGAATCTATATAACCTGTAGCACCTGGAACATCTATGATCTCCAGCCCTGCATAGATACCGAGACCTTTTATTAGATCAACAGCCGTTATGACAGATCCGTCTATTTTGTAGAGTTCTTTATAAGTAGAGATATCCGGTTTTTTACCTTGACCCCACAACCAGATCATATTAGCAGGTCGTTTTTTGTTCCTTATTCTCTCGATATTGACGTTACTTTTCTCAAGAATAGATCCAGATTCGAGCATAATCTTATTCAACCTGACAGATTGTGAAGATTTTATAAGATAATCATCGATCTTCCTCCCAATTATGTTATGGGGTGGCGTACATTCCACTTGAATAAGTTCTGGACAATCTCTTACGACCATCAAATTTCTATAACTTTTACCCTGATAAAATTCAACCTTGTATCTCGCACCGATAGACCGGTTAAGTTTCTCTATAAGTATCTTACCTTCTTTATCTGTAATCTTATCTGCGCTGTAATCTTCTAATACCTCATCTTTTATCGTTATAAAATTACATCTAAATGCAACATCGTTATTATTAAGAGTTACACCGATGCTGGCCGCTTCTAATCCGCCCCTTCCAGCAAAATACTTCGGATCATAACCCATTATTGTAAAATTGGCAATATCACTTCCTGGTTCCATTCCATCTGGAACAGTTTTGGCAAGACCTAATAACCCTTTTTTTGATAATAAATCCATATTTGGTGTATTTGCAGCCATTAATGGTGTTTTATTACCTATACTCTTAATAGGATAATCTGCCATACCATCGGGAACTAATATTAAATATTTTTTATCTATCATATCTGTATTAGAATTACTTTAACACAATAGATTAATCTTTTTATAATATATTAAATAAATCCAAGATTATGAATGTATTGTTAATTGGATCTGGTGGTAGGGAGGATGCTATAAGTGAGGCATTGATTAATAGCAGAAGGATTGATAATCTATTCGCCACAATAAAAAATAATAATCCTGGGATAGTATCCCGATGTAAAGATTTTTTAATGACTGAAGAGACCGATATCGAAAAGATAGTCGATTATGCGATCAAAAAAGAGATAGATATCGCTATAATAGGGCCTGAGGCTCCTTTAAATGTGGGTTTGGTCGATTCTCTCGAAGAGTACAATATAAAGACTGTAGGACCTATTAAAAAGGTTGCAAAGATTGAGACAGATAAATCATGGGCAAGACGGTTGATGGCAGATTATAGGATAGATGGTTGTCCTATATTTGAAATTTTTGATGATGTTTATCAGGCAAAAGAGTTTTTAGAAGATAATAAAGATGTAGTTATCAAACCTGCAGGGCTTACTGGGGGAAAAGGTGTTAAAGTGATGGGAGAACATATAAAGAACAAGAATGATGCGATAGAATATATAAAAGAGGTTATAGAAAAGCATAAGTCCGTAATATTAGAAGAAAAATTGGAAGGAGAGGAATTTACAATACAGACATTCACCGATGGTTATAATTTGATAGGGTCTCCTGCTGTTCAGGATCATAAAAGAGCTTACGAGGGTGATATAGGACCAAATACTGGTGGTATGGGATCTTATTCCGATAGATGCCTGAATCTTCCTTTTATGAATAAAAAAGATTATAATGATGCGATAAAGATATTGAAAGATACCATATCTGCCATAAGAGATAAGACGGGAGAAAGATTTAAAGGTATTTTATATGGTCAATTTATGTTATGCAGAGATGGAGTGAAGCTGATAGAGTATAATGCACGATTTGGTGATCCTGAAGCAATGAATATACTTCCAATACTGAAGATAGATTTTTTAGATATTGCTGAAGCAATCGTTGATAAAAAAATAGATAAATTAGATATCGATTTTGAGGAAAAAGCAACGGTATGTAAATACATAGTGCCTAAAGGATATCCTTCAAATCCGAAGACCGACAGCATAATCACGATAGAGGGAAAGATTAATAAAAACGCACGTTTATATTATTCAAGCGTAAATAAGATTGATGATAAGATATATACGACAAAATCTAGATCTCTTGCAATTATAGGGATTGCAGAAACAATAAGCAAGGCTGAAAAAATAGTTGAGAACGAGATTATAAAAGTTAAAGGCGATATATTTTATAGAAGAGATATAGGAACAGATATTCTTATTAAAAAAAGAATAGAACATATAAATAGGTTAAGGAGGATAAATTGAACGTTCTTTCTATTCTAGACCTATCCAAAAAGGATATAGAAGAAATCCTCGATCTTGCTATGGAGATGAAAAGAGGTAACGAGAAAAGAAAATTTTTAAATGATAAAAACGTTGCAATGATATTTGAAAAGCAATCTACAAGAACAAGGGTCTCTTTTGAGGTTGCAATGAGACAGCTCGGTGGATATGCGATCTATCTGAATAAGAACGATCTACAGCTGGGTAGAGGTGAGAGCATTCAAGATACCGCCAAGGTCTTATCAAGATACGTAGATGGAATAATAGTAAGGACGTTTGAGCATGAAACGGTAGAAGAGATGGCAAAATATTCATCTGTTCCTGTAATAAACGCTTTGACTAATTTAGAACATCCTTGCCAGTCATTGGCAGATTTGTTTACTATAAAAGAGTTCAAAGGAGATCTTAAGGGATTAAAATTGGTATGGATCGGGGATGTCAATAATGTATGCAACTCTCTCATCCTGATATCATCCCTTTTTGGAATAAATATAAGTATTGGGTCCCCGAGAGATTATGGACCGAGTAGATATATACTCGATAAATTAGATGGGCATATAAAGTATTACAATGATCCGTACAAGGCTGCTGAAGACGCGGATATCATTTATACTGATGTCTGGGTATCAATGGGGAATGAGGATGAGAAAGATAAGAGAGAAATCGATTTCAAAGAATTCCAGGTCAACCAGAAACTTTTGAGTCATGCTAAAAAGGACGCGATAGTTATGCATTGTCTCCCTGCGATAAGAGGCAAAGAGATAACTTCCGATGTGATGGACGGCAAAAATTCTGTTATATTCGACCAAGCAGAGAATAGACTACATACACAAAAAGCGTTATTAGCAAAAGTTATAAGATAAGATGATCAGATTGTGATTGATTCAGTAGCGAATTATATTATTAATAAACTGATAAACCTTAAAGCGGAGGTTGCCGAGTGGAAAAGGCGCAGGGTTGAGGGCCCTGTTCCGTAGGGATCCGTGGGTTCAAATCCCACCCTCCGCATTAATGATAAAACCCTTTAATGCGTTTAAAAATAACAAATAGTTAAAAGGTTTTATATATATTTGGTTCTCAACTATAATAATAAGGTTATTCAAAATGGATGAAGATGGAGTGTATGATCTCATAATCCCGCCTGGTGTATCTAAATCAATAATAGAGGATATTCTCAGGGAGTTTGACGTAGAAGTTGTAGAGAGAGAAGTGAAGATCACTTATGCTATTGGAGAACAAGATGATGTAATAAGAAACGTTTTAGCATTTAGAGGAAGCAAAGAATTATTATTAAAGGTAGAAGAGTTTATCAAGCAGAGTCTGATCGATAAAATAGAGAGTTTAGGTTCGGATAGGCATAAAGATAGATCTACCAAATAAAGATCAAAAATTGATAACTCTAACCCAGTCTCTGGAACATTTTTTCTAATTGATAGGACGAGATCTTGATGATTGTCGGTCTCCCATGCGGGCATATCATCGGATTTCGGCATTTAGATAATTCTTTCAACAGGTTTAACATCTCTACCTTGCTGATCTTATCACCAGATTTTATCGAGCCGCGACATGAAATAAGTTTGATCGCCTCGTCTTCGATCTCGGGATAAGACGACCTGCTCAATGTAAACAGATCTTTAAGAAAACTATAGATCGATGGTGAATCGTTCAATTTAGACGCAGAATATGGAATCGATTTAACGTTATAAGTTCTTCCTCCAAAATGCTGTATATCGAATCCTATGCTTTCGAGAATGTCTTTCAAATCTTCAAATATTATCTGCTCTCTGGGCGACAATTCTATATTTACAGAGACAAGCAACCGTTGCGATATTTGTTTGGAATCCCTCATCGTTTTAAGCCTTTCGTATCGTATCCGTTCGTCAGCTGCATGTTGATCTATCAAAAAAATCCCGTTTTTTCCCTCTATTATAATATAAGTGTCCAAGACTTGACCTAATATCTTTATTTTTGTATCATTAAAGATATTTAAGAACGAAGATTCAAAATTGATATCGATAGCATCACTTTTTTGGTTGGTATCTCCTTCAATAAAGTCAGATATGGATACTGGTTTAGATATAAAACTATCTACTATCTTATTTTCTGAATATAAGAACGTTTTTTCCTCATTCGCATAATCGAGAAGTTTTGTCTTGTTATCTTTGATAAGGTCATTAAACGTTTTCTCAGGAAGATCCATCTCATGATCTTTTGTAATAGCCTCCAAAACTGCCTCTTTTATTCTTTTTATAACCTCTTCTTCTTTGTAAAACCGTATCGTATTTTTATTAGGATGAACGTTTATATCTATCAGGTAAGGATCGATATTTAAATGAATTATGGATATAGGATACTTGTTTGATAATATATAACCTTTATACGCCTCTTTTACTGCATTTGTAATAGATGAAGAGATTATTGGTCTGGAATTAACATAGATAAATATCCAATCACGGTTGATTTTAGTCAGATTTTTCCTGCTCGTAAAACCGGATATCTTAAAGTCGTTTGAGACAAAGTTTATAGGTATAAGATTTTTCACCGTATCAGCACCAAGAATGTTTACCAGGGTAGCTTCCCACCGATCCGAACGGACAGATTTAAAGATACTCTTATTTTTATTAATCAATTCAAAAGATACCTGGTGGTTTATTATCGCATATCTCGTTACGATATCGATGATCCGTGATAATTCGGCCCTTGAACTCTTAAGATATTTCTTTCTGGCAGGTATATTTTTAAAAAGATCTTTTACAACAATTGTTGTTCCAATTGGACAACCGATCTCTTCTATCTCTCCCATCTTCCCATCTTTAATAACCAATCGGTTACCGCTCTGCATATTTTTAACCTTAGTCTGTGCCTCTACATACCCTGATACATTTGCTATGCTTGCAAGCGCCTCTCCTCTAAAACCAAACGTGATAATACGGCTCAGATCTTGGAAAGATGATATTTTGCTCGTTGCATATCTATCAAACGCCAGAATAAGATCTTCTTTCTCAATACCACAACCATTGTCTGTAACTCTTATAAGCTGTTTACCACCATCCACCACCTCTATCACAATTTTAGTAGCCCTTGCATCTATAGAATTCTCTATCAATTCTTTAACCACAAAAGATGGTCGTTCTATTACTTCTCCTGCAGCAATTTTAATAATCGTCTCCTGATCAAGATGTTTTATCTTGGACATATAATTAATCTCTATTATTTTAACTATTCAACCTTTTTTTATAACCTTTCAAAAGCTCAAAGGCATTTAAGGGGGTAATATTGTTAATATCGATACTCTTAATATCTTCAATAATAGACTCCGCATCTGACAAAAGAGTATCAACCACAGATTCATCAAAAAAGATCAATTGTGTATATCTCTTCTTTTTATTGGTAATCTTACCTTTCTTTACTGGAGTAATATCTGTATCTTCTTCTATAATCTTTAAAATCTCTTCTGCTCGATCAATAACCTCTTTTTTTACTCCAGCCAATTTTGCAACATATATCCCATAACTCTTATCGGTCGCACCGGGAACTATCTTTCTAAGAAAGATAACAGAACCGTTAACCTCTTTTACCGCTACATTATAATTCTTTATCCCAGAAAACAAATTTTCTAATTGGGTAAGCTGGTGATAATGCGTCGCAAATAGGGTCTTTGCTTTGATCTTGTTATAGATGTATTCTGAAACTGCCCAAGCTATGCTTAAGCCATCGAAGGTGCTTGTTCCTTTACCGATCTCATCAAGAACGATAAGACTGTGTGGTGTGGCATTAGTAAGAATATTAGCTACTTCACTCATTTCTACCATAAAAGTGCTTTGGCCGGACGTTAAATCATCGTATGCTCCTACTCTTGTAAAAATTCTATCTGTTATAGGAATGGATGCATATTTTGCAGGTACAAAACTGCCCACATGAGCTAATAAAACAATAAGCGCTATCTGTCTCATATAAGTCGATTTTCCAGCCATATTTGGTCCAGTCAAAATTATAAACCGATTATCCTTGTTATCCAGATATACATCGTTAGGAACGAATCTGCCTTTCATATACTTATCTAGTATAGGATGGCGTGCATCCCTGATGATAATCCTACCATCGTTGTTTATCTCGGGTCTTATAAGATCGTTGTCTAAAGCAATAGATGCAAAAGACGATATAGCATCAAGAATACCTATGCATACGGCTTTTTCCTTTAACTCTCTTACATGTCTGCTGATTCTCTCTCTTATATCGAGAAAAAGTTCGTATTCAAGAGAAAATGATTTTTCCTGTGCAGTAAGCACTTTCTCCTCTATCTCTTTCAGCATAGGAGTAACGTATCTCTCCGAATTGACCAGCGTCTGTTTTCGTATGTAATCTTTGGGAATAAGTAAAACGTTCGATTTGCTCACTTCGATATAATACCCAAAGACTGTATTAAATCCAATCTTCAAAGATTTGATACCAGTTCTTTCCCGTTCTTTCTGTTCTAGATCAGTTAACCAGTTCTTTCCTTTTCTAAAAAGCTTCCTTAGTTCATCTAACTTCGTGTTATACCCATCCTTTATAATACCGCCTTCTTTTATAGTAAGAGGGGGGTCCTCTATTATAGATTCTTCTATTAGAGAGATGATATCGTTTAACTCTCCAAGATCGAGTCTTTCTCTAATACCCACCAATTTTTTTGATTTTGCGCGATCTAAGTTCGTTAAAATTGGTGGTAGCTTTTTTAAAGACAATTTAAGATTTATTAAATCTTTTGGTGAGGCAATTTTACACGATAATCGGGAGGATATCCTTTCAAGGTCGATAAAACCATCTAATAAACTTCTAAGATCGTTAAGCAGAATCCGATCGTTGTAAAGTTCTTCTACCGCACACAACCTATTTTCTATCTCCTCTTGTAAGAGAGATGGCATTTGAAGCCATTTATGAATAATACGAGAACCCATCGGGGTTTTTGTATCATCTAAATAATCGAAAATCGATCCTTTTTTTAACCGATCTCTTATATTTTTGAAGATCTCTAAATTTCGGATGGTAGTATCATCCAAAACCATAAAATCAGAAGACGAGTAATATTTAATCTGGACAAGATGATCGAGGATATCAATATATGTAGATTTTAAGTAGGAGATGATAGCACCGCTAATCCGTATAATAAGAGGTTTATCCAGTATTTTAAAAGATTTTAACTCCTCATCGTTAAAATACTCCGATAAAAGTTCGTATCCTCTATCTAAATCAAAAAAAGACCTTTCTTTTTTTTGGATAGTTATATCAATATTACCACCGATATCATTCATCAGCTTCGTCAAGAATGGGCTCATCGGTGAAGGTACGATACACTCGACGGGTGAGAACTTTACAAATTCAGATAAGATCTTTTTACTAAGATCCGATGAATTTAACTCAGTAACATAAAAATCACCGGTAGAGACATCAACAAAAGCCATACTGACAGCCCCATCTTCTTCAAATATAGCAGATAAAAAATTATTGGTCTTTTCATCTAGCATCGATGGTTCTAATATCGTTCCAGGCGTTACAATCCTTGTAATCTCTCTTTTAACGAGACCGTTCGATTCTGCAGAATCTTCCACCTGATTACATACCGCAACCTTATACCCCTTTTTAACCAACTTAAACAGGTAAGACTCTATCGATTTATGAGGTATACCTGCCATCGGTATTTTGTTCCCTTTTTTATCTTTTTGCCGTGAAGTTAAGACGATATCAAGCTCCTTCGATGCGATAACTGCATCATCCTCAAATGTCTCATAGAAATCTCCCATTCTAAACAGGAGAATGGCATCTTTACATTCTTTTTTTATCCGATGGTACTGTTCCATCAAAGGGGTAGTATCTTTTTCCATCTAATACTTAGTTAACATTTTAAAGATATGTAAAAAGGTGCTATGTTGGTTAATTAATAATGCTTCTTTAGTCCTTTAAGGATACCGTCTTCCAATCAACACAGCATAAAAGAGATAAAAAATTGGGTAAATACAAAAAAGGTTATAGAATTTTACAAAATTTGTTTTATCTCCGTAATACGATCTCAATATTGATATCTTTTGGTATTTGAATCCGCATTAATCTTCTGAGTGCTCTTTCATCAGCATCCATATCTATCACCCTCTTGTGAACTCGCATCTCCCAGTGATCCCATGTTGCAGTCCCTTCACCATCAGGACTCTTTCGACATGGGACGACCAATCGCTTTGTAGGCAGTGGGATCGGCCCTCTTATACTAACACCAGTCTTTTCTGCTAAATCCTTTATCTCATTACACAGTCTGTCTAATTCCTTTGAAGAGTTTCCAGATAGACGTATTCTTGCCTTTTGATCCATCTTACCACTTTATATTATTTTTTTAACATCTAAACAGACACCAGCAGCAATAGTCATACCCATATCTCTCACTGCAAATCTTCCCATCTGAGGAATATCTTTTGATTTCTCTATTACAAAAGGACGTGTAGGTTTTAATTTGACTATTGCAGCATCACCTGTCTTTAAAAAGTCAGGATTTTCCTCTGCCACCTGTCCTGTTCGTGGATCTAATTTTTTTTGTAATTCTAAAAAAGTACATGCCACCTGAGCAGTATGACAGTGTATCACTGGCGTATATCCTACCGTAATGGCTGTTGGATGCTGTAATATCACGATCTGTGCCGTAAATTCTTCTGCAACTGTCGGGGGATTATCAGGATGGCCACAGACATCTCCTCTCCGTATATCCTTTCTACTAATACCCCTAACGTTAAATCCAACGTTATCACCAGGTAAAGCTTCTGGTATCTCTTCGTGATGCATCTCGATAGATTTTACTTCACCGACTACGTTAGATGGCTGAAATATTATTTTATCTTCTTTTCTCATCACACCAGTCTCAACTCTTCCGACAGGAACCGTACCTACACCACTGATTGAATATACATCTTGAATAGGTAGTCTTAAAGGCAAGTCAACAGGCAAGACCGGTACCTCTAATGCATTCATCGCATCTATCATTGTTGGGCCATTATACCAAGGCATTTTTTCGCTTTTTTTGATAATATTCTCACCATAAAATGCAGATATTGGTATAAAAGGTATCTTATCTACTTTATAACCGATCATCTTTAAAAGGCTACTTATATCCTTTTTAACCTCATTAAACCTTTTCTCTTCGTAATTTACTCTATCCATCTTGTTTATAGCCACTATTACCTGATTTATACCGATGGTTCTTGATAAGAAGATATGTTCTTTAGTCTGTGCTTGAACACCGTCTTTCGCATCCACGACAAGTATCCCAGCATCGGCCTGGCTCGCACCGGTTATCATATTCTTGACGAAATCTCTATGACCTGGGCAATCTACCACCGTAAAATAATATTTATTTGTTTCAAACTTTTGATGAGAGACATCTATTGTGAGACCTCTTTCTCTCTCCTCTTTTAGGGTATCCATAACCCATGCAAACTCGAAAGAGCCTTTACCTATACTCTCAGCATCTTTTCTATATTTTTCTACAATGTGTTTATCTATAGAATCAGTATCATACAGTAATCTACCGACAAGCGTCGATTTTCCATGATCTACATGACCTATAACTGCTAAATTTAAATGTGGCTTTTTTTCTGGCATATTATTTTTTCCTCCTTTTTATTAAAGACAATCTTTTTGTATTAAAATATTACCAACCGTTGTTATATTTAAAACTATCATAATATATATATCTATACGTAATCGCTGATCTCAGGTATTCTTTCCTTCATACCTTTTCTACGCCTTATATTCATGACTACATCGTTATGTAAACTAGACGGTAATACCTGGAATCCTATGTTCTCGCTATTCCACAACGCTCGTCCCTCGGTTGCAGACCTTATAGACCCTGAAAAACCAAATAACTCTGATACTGGAGCTATTCCTTTTACTACTACATCTCCCTTCTCTGTTTGGATATCCATTACCTGCCCTCTTCTTCCCTGCAACTCCCTTATTATCTCCCCCATGTAATCTTGTGGTGCGCTTATATAAATCCTTTGGATCGGCTCTAGCAATACAGGGTTATCCGACAGGATAGCAGTATATATGGCATTTCGTACAGCAGGTATCACTTGTGCAGGTCCCCTATGGATAGAATCTTCATGTAACTTAACATCGACCAGTTTAACCTTTATACCTTGGCAGGGCTCTTTCGCGAGAGGACCTCCCGACATAACCTCTCTGAATCCTTCTATAATTAATTCCATAGTTTCAGGTAGGTACTGAATACCTTTAGTCATATTTAAAAGAAGGTTATTTCTATACTCATCAACCACTGCTTTTGCCTCATTGCTATTCAATCCGGCATTCATTAAAAGTTTTCTTCGTTCTAGCTCTGGTAGTTTCATAGAAAATGCCCCTGATTTCAATAATTCAACAACAGACTCGCTTAGCGGATCAACCTCCATATAAAACCTGTTATGCCTATTTGGTGATACTCCTTCAGTAGGACCACCTTTAGAGGTTATACCCTCTCTATATACCACGATCGGTTCTGATGTTATAATGGGAACTTTTTTATCCCTCTCTATCTTATGTCCTATAACTTCTAGATGAAGCTCTCCCATACCAGAGATCAAATGTTCTCCGCTCTCCTCATCTATCTGAACCTGGATTGTAGGATCCTCTTTTGATATCTCCCTTAGTACTTCTATCAAACGAGGAAGATCCTTCATATTCTTTGCCTCAACCGCAACAGTGACTACAGGCTCACTAACATGTCTTATTTCCTCAAAAGGAAACATATCTTTAATTGATGAAACGGTCGATCCAACTATAGCATCTTTTAAACCAATAACTGCTATAATGTTTCCTGCAAAGATCTCCTCAATCTCAAACCGATCAGGTCCCATATAGATACCAACCTGTTGAATCTTATTCGTCTTGTTAACACCAGAGATATAAAGCTCCATCCCCCTCTTGATCGTTCCACTGAATAACCTGCCTGTAGCTACTTCTCCAGAATGAGGATCAGGAACGATTTTTGTAACCATAAATACCACAGGTCCGTTTTTATCGCAATTCAACATCGATCTTCCTACATCACTATCCAGATCACCGTGCCAGATTGTAGGAACTCTTCTTTTTTGTGATACCAACGGATTTGGAAGATGCTCTATAACCATATCCAGGATTATATTATATAACCGGCTTTTTTCAGACAGTTCTTCCATCCGTCCAGATCTACAATAATCATAAACCTCATTGAAACCTATTCCTGTCTTTTCTAACATAGGTATGCTTATAGCCCATTTGTATAATGCCGATCCAAACGCGACGGATCCATCAGCTGGATTTATCTTCCATCCACTCTTATACTTCTCTTCTTGTATATTTTTTATGAACTTATTAACTTCTTCTATGACCTTTGCCAGTCGATACTGCATATCTTTTTTATCGATCTTGAGTTCATTTATTAATCGATCGACTTTATTCACGAAAAGCACCGGTTTAACATTCTCTTTCAATGCCTGTTTTAGTACAGTCTCAGTTTGTGGCATCATACCCTCAACCGCATCCACTACAACAATACATCCATCTACTGCCCTCATTGCTCTTGTAACGTCTCCACCAAAATCAACATGCCCTGGAGTATCTATAAGATTGATGAGATAATCTTTATTTGTCTTTTTATGATTGAACAAGATAGATACGTTTGCTGCATTTATAGTTATACCTCTTGCCTGTTCTTCTTCATCATAATCCATATAAAGCGTTTTTCCTGCTAATTCATTTGAAATAAGTCCAGAACCTGCCAGTAGGTTATCAGATAGCGTGGTTTTACCATGATCGATATGTGCGACTATACCGATATTTCTGATCATCTCTGTCTTATCCATCAGCATCTTTATCTTTTCTATTATCTCTTTTCTACTAACCATTTAATTTCACCAATTATTATCGTGATGCTTTAGCAATTCTCTCTCTTTCTTCCTTTTTAGATATGGAATAACATTTTATATCATAATTAGCTGCTGAAATAATCTCCGATGCAAGAAGATCTTCTATACTTCTTTTATTTTTAAATGATGCAATAGATGCCCCTTTTGCGATAAACATCAAAGCTTCATCTATTCTACGTAAAGGTGCCGTATCAACCGATTTTGCTACGGAAAGACCTGCATATTTGAGTTGAACGGTCTCTTCTCTCGGCCCTGCATTGGATATAGCCTTTATCAACATTTGGAGAGGGTTGTTTCCAGTCTTTTCATATATTATATCAAAGGCATCTTTAACGATGTTATATGCTTTTATTTTTTTTCCGGTATTCTTCTCCGTTCTCATAACCTTATTAATGAGTCTTTCCACTATATTTATCTTATATTTGTCCTTTCCTGCATATCTTCCACCCGTATGAGGAACCACTACAGGCCTTAACGAGATATAATTTTTTATACTTGGATCGTCGATAACCACCTCTGCCAAACTCCATTTACCAAACAACTTGATATCGCCCAATAATGCCCATAATTCATCGTCTGCATTTTCGATCATTAGAACACCTTTTACCGAACAGGTTTATTCTTTTTACCCAATGTCAATTCTCTAATCGGGGTATTATTTACTGATATCACTTTAAACTTTACTCCTGGAATATCTCCCATAGATCCACCCATCCGTCCGCCAATCCTTTCGACCAAGACCTCATCATGTTCATCGATAAAACCAATAGCTCCATCGTAAGGGCAGAATGCAGTTATCCACTTTCCATTTTTTACTAATTGAACCTTAACCGCCTTACGTATAGCAGAGTTTGGTTGTTTTGCCTCAATTCCTACTTTTTCCAAGACTATCCCTCTTGCCTGTGGAGCGCCACCTAAAGGATCTATCTTACTTCGCTCAATCTTACTTTTTCTCTCCTTTCTAAATTTTTTTCTATCATTCTTTAATTTTCTCGCACTATACATTCCTTTACCCATAATAATCCTCTTTTTTTAATTTATTACGATTGTATCGATTGAATGATGCCTTCTAGCAAGTTTTATTGCTTTTTTTACTCTTTTACCATTTTTACCAATTGCTAATCCTTTATTTTCTGATGAAACCTCAACAAACGCTATTTTTCTATTTTTATCATCAGAAATATTTATTTTTTTAATATGAACCGGATAAAATGATTTTTTAATAAATTCTTCCACATTCTCAGAATATTCTATAACTTCTATCGGTATATTAAGCGTTTTTTTGACCTTATTTATGTTTGTTCCACCTTTACCAATCGCCGCTCCCATATCTCCGCTCTCTATAACAAAGATAATGGATTCGTCATCTATAATACAGTCGATCACCTTTGCATTTGTTATCTGCTCAAAAAGAGCAATGTATCTAAGCTCTTCTGTATTTAGCTTTATATCCAAAAAATTCACCTATCTTTTAAATGTTCGTATCTTCTTTAACCACAACCAGAGTGGATATAAAGAATGGTTTACCACATATAACTCCTAAATCTACATTATTTCCGTCAAAATCATAAACTGGAACATTTTTTGCCTCTTTTTTTATAATTTTCCTCTGTTTTTCTGGACAGTTTTGTGATATTACAATATATTCAGCCTTATCATTTTTCAAACATTTTAATGTCTGTTTATATCCCATAAACACTTTTTTAGACTTTATTGCAGCATTTAAAGATTTCTTAATATCCATACAGTTATTCACCCTTCTAATTAATACACTCTTCTTTAATCATTAATTTTACATTACCTGTACCCACTTTAACAGGAATACCTACAATTATATTCTCTACAACACCAGCCAGATTATCAGTATCTCCTTTTACAGCAGATTTCAACAGATTTAATGTTGTAATCTCAAAAGCTGCCCGTGATAAAACACTGCTTTTACTTCCTGCCACACCATGCCGTCCTATTGGTTTTAAATCTCCATCTACCGTCATAGCATCAGCTATAAGCATAATATGTCTTATATCTACATCCAATCCCTGTTCTCCGATAGTATCCGTTATCTCATTTATTACAGCGCGTCTTGCACCTTCTATACCTAATACCTCCTCTATCTCTCTTATATTATTCGTCGTCGTTCTATACGGATCTACCCCTTTTATCTTCATAACGTCCATCAAATTTGATCCCTCCGTATATAAAACATATTCGTCACCTTCTTTCCTGATTACCACTCTTGTTATCTCATTTATACCTTTTAAAACGATTTTATTAAGTTTTTCTTCCAATTTATGAAGCTCTTTGAACGATCTTTCGCTTGGCCTAATCTTTAACTGTAACCCATCTACCTCTATATTAATTTTTTTTCCAGTACTGAGTTTTGATAATATATCTTCTACAGTTAAAACACGTTTCTCGAGTGATTCTTTATCTAGATCTATAACTATCTCCATTAAATCAAGATTCGTAGATATAGAACCTATATCTCTAAGTGTAGTCCGTTCTATATCTACCGCAAGTTTTTTTGCAAAATCTCTATTATTAGAGAGACCTTTTTCAATCTTTATTGTCATAATTGGTGTAGCAGGTTTTTTTCTAACATCCAAAATCTCTATCAGACGAGGAAGACCTAGTGTAACGTTTATCTCTGCTACACCAGCATAATGAAAGGTACGCATAGTCATCTGTGTACCAGGTTCTCCTATACTTTGTGCTGCTACAGTACCTACTGCCTCGTAAGGATCCACCAGTGCTTTTTTATACCTCTTTTTTATCGTATCTACGATTTTATAGAACCTTTCTTCATCCAAATCCCTGTCTTTTATCTCATCTTCAAGATTTTTTAGCAATTTATCTGGTAACACTCCTTTAAGCTCATTGATCTTTTTTAAAATATCAGAACGTTTAATAATCTTTCCAGAGATCATTCTTCCCCCATTATAAAATTTACTATCTTTTTTACATCGACCGCTTCTCCATAATCGCTTTTCATAGGATCCACTCCATCCTCACCATATTTAAATTGAACTATAACATTATCCGTTCCTCTAACCGTCCTATCTTCATCTACTTTTAAATCCTGTAAAGCATTTATAAGCCTTCGTTGTAGATATCCACTCTGAGAAGTCCTTACTGCAGTATCGACTAAACCCTCTCTCCCACCAACCGCATGGAAAAAAAATTCTGTTGGAGATAGTCCTTTTTTATAATTAGATTTTACAAATCCTTTTGCTTCGGCGCTTAGATCACCTTTTTTAAAATGAGGCAATGCTCTTCCATTGTAACCTCTAGAAATTCTTTCTCCTCGCACGGATTGTTGTCCTATACATGCCACCATCTGAGTCAAATTTAATATGGATCCCCTTGCACCAGATATAGCCATAATTACTCCAGGATTATCCCGTCCTAAATGCTTACTAGCAACAAGACCCGATTTATCCCGTGCCTTACTTAACAACTGCATTATCCGTATCTCCAGAGTCTCTTCCAACGTTCTACCTGGCAGAGGTTCTAATTGATGATTATCATAAGAGATTATATTTTTTTCAATCTCCATACGGGCATCTCTTATTATCTCTTTTATCTCATTAACCGCTTCTTCTGGTATATCTTCGTCATCTATCCCAAAACTAAATCCAAAATAAGAAATACTGTTTAGCGAAAGATGAGTCAGATTATCCAAAAATTGTCTGCCAATATCTCCACCGTATTCTTTTATAATCGTATCGAATATCTTTCCTTTAATGGTACCTACGCCTACATCATCAATAATTCCACTTAGAAGATTTCCATCTTTAATACATACGTAGGCATCATTTGGACAATCCATCTTTTTACATTTAGCACAGTTTTGGCATACCCCAGCTCTATACTCTAAATTAATAGAATTAGGTAAGATTATGCTGAATATTTGTTTTCCGGTTATATACTCATCTTCATCATTATCGAAGAGGTTAATATTAATCTTTGATGAGTCGAAAAATTCATTTTGAGAGTCATCATAGAAAGTTATCCCTTTTAAAAGGAAAGAAGCGGCCTTTTTACTAATTTTTCGCTCTTTCTCTGTTAGAATAAAGATACCTGTAATATGATCATGAATACCGCCAATGATAGGACCACCAAACCTTGGCGAGATCATATTATTTTCTACACCCATTATAATCTCTGCCTCCGCTCTAGCCTCATCTGATTGTAAAACATGGAGATTCATCTCATCTCCATCAAAATCGGCATTGTATGGATGACATACTGCAGGATTTAATCTAAAAGTATTACCTGGAAAAACCTTGACCTTATGAGCCATCATACTCATTCTATGCAATGAGGGTTGCCTATTAAACAATACTAAATCCCCATCGATAAGATGTCTCTCTATAACCCAATAAAGATCGATTTCATCTGATAACTCATCTTTGGTCTTATCTGTAATTTTTATTCTCTCGCCATTTGGCTTTATTACATAATTTGTGCCTGGATACTCATCACCACGTAATAGAAATTTTTTGATCATCTCGATATTTAAATTGTTAACCACAACAGGAATAGTCAATTCTTTTGCTATTTTTAATGGAACACCTACCTCATTTATCTTTAAATTTGGATCTGGAGATATTACAGCTCTAGCAGAAAAATTTACCCGTTTACCAGAAAGATTACCTCTAAATCTTCCCTCCTTACCTTTTAATCGTTGAGATAGAGTCTTTAAAGCACGTCCACTTCGATGTCTTGCAGGAGGAATACCAGACGTCTCGTTATCGAAGAATGTTGTTACATGATATTGCAGAAGTTCCCAAAGATCTTCAATAATCAATTGCGGAGCACCTACCTCTTTATTTTCTTGAAAACGTTGATTTATTCTTATTATGTCTACTAACTTATGTGTTAAATCATCTTCCGACCTCTGACTGCTTTCAAGCGTTATTGAGGGTCTTACTGTTACTGGAGGAATTGGTAAAACCGTTAAAACCATCCACTCTGGTCTAACATTCTCCGAATCAATTCCTAACAACTCTAAATCTTCGTTAGGTATCCTTTCTAACCTATCTCTTACCTCCGCCGGTGATAATTTCTCTCCTTCTTGATTTTTCTCATCACTCTCCCTATAACTTGTAGGTTTTTCAAATTTTATAATTTTTTGTTCTTCGCCGCAATAAGGGCAGATCTTAGTATTGGAGGATTCTTTGAGAATATTTTTAATTATTTCTTCGTCATCTTGCCCTATCTCTTTGTATTGTTTCAGATTATCAAGAAAATCTTTTTTAGATTCTTCGGATAATAATAATCTACCACAATGTCTACAGGTACTTTTAAGTATCCTTGCAATCAAATTGGAAAATCCGACATGGATTACTGGTACGGACAGTTCTATATGACCAAAATGACCCTGGCATTCCCCAACTTTTCCACCACAAGTCTTACATATAAGACCTGGATCTATAACACCAAGATGTTGATCCATCAATCCTTTCTCTATAGGATATCCATCCTTGTCATACGTCTCTGCAGTTATAATCTTTACTGCACTCATCTTTCTTATTTCAGAGGGGGATAATATGCCAAATTTTATTTTTCCTATCTTTTTAATACTCATTATCCAAAACTCCTATCATCTAGACCTCATCTTCTAATACAAGCCTTGGAGCAATTCCTAAAGATTTCATCTCATCTAATAATAATTTAAAAGCATAACTCATCTCTACAGGATAAATATCGGCATCTTTGCCACAGATTGGACAAAAATTAGTATTTCTTCTCTTATCAAAGAAGGTTACCATACCACATCTATTACATACCAACACAGTAACTTTATCCGACTCGTCAAGGAGTCTATCCTTTAATACAAGTGCACTACCATAACCAATCAGCACATCTCGTTCCATCTCTCCAAATCTGAGACCACCTTCTCTCATTCTTCCTTCTGTCGGTTGTCTTGTCAAAATCTGCACGGGACCCCTCGATCTTGCATGTAGTTTTAAATTACTCAAATGATACAATCTTTGATAATATATAACTCCGACAAAGATGTCTGCCTCCATAATATCGCCGGTTATTCCATTGTACATTCGTTCCTTTCCGGTATGGGAAAAACCGTTCTCCATTAAAAGTTTTCGTAAATCTTTCTCTCTCTCACCATAAAAAGCCGTTCCATCGATAATTCTACCTTCTAAAGAACCGGCTTTTCCACCGATCATCTCCAAGATGTGACCTACCGTCATCCTGCTTGGCAATGCATGCGGGTTTATTATTAAATCTGGTGTGATACCATCTGTCGTGAATGGCATGCTCTCTTGAGGTATTATAAAACCTACAACACCCTTCTGACCATGTCTTGATGCGAATTTGTCTCCCAATTCAGGGATATATTGCTTTCTAACCTTTATCTTTGCAAGTTTAGCACCGTTTATACTCTCGGTTAATAAAACTGTATCGACCACTCCATCTTCATTATTTCTTACAGTAACAGATGCCTCTTTTCTTTTTTGTGTAGAAATTTCTGTAAAATCAGGAGATTCTTCTAAAAATCTTGGAGGACTTGTTTTGCCGATTAAAACATTGTTCTCTCTTACATCAATCTCAGGAAATATCAATCCATCCTCATCTAAAAAGGAATAAGCTTCTCTTTCCCGTACACCTCTTACTTCTGGATCAGGAATCTCGAATATCTCTTTTTGTCCACCAGGGTATCGATTTTCCTCACTTTCATAGCTCCTAAAGAAGTGTATTCTTGCTAATCCTCTTTCTATAGATCCTTTATTCAATATAATGGCATCTTCTATGTTATATTCATACGATAAAACAGCAACCACGAAATTCTGCCCTGCCGGTCTCTCGCTAAAACCGACATTATCAGAAATTTTTGTTTTGACGATCGGTAATTGTGAATAATGAAGATAATAACCACGTGTATCCAGCCTTAGTTTTAGATTTGCTGCTGGAAAGCCAAGAGATTGCTTCATCATAGCACAACCCATAGTATTTCGTGGAGAAGAGTTGTATTCTGGGAAAGGAATCATTCCAGTAAAGACTCCTAAAAACAGAGGTGTTGCCATCTCCAAGTGCGTATGTTCATCTGTTAAATCAGCCTCGTCGATTGCTATATATGCGTTCTCCTCCTCATCAGCATCAAGGTATTCTATCAACCCTGCTTTAATTAGATCATCGAATCTTTTCTTTTTATCCTCTAGATCTTTGATATCTTCATTGGTTAAAAGCGGCTTACCATCTTTTATGATTATTAATGGTCTTCTAACTCGTCCGTTATCTGTATTTATCACAACCTCTTCGTTAATAAAAGCGATATTTAATTCGGAAGAGATTATACCTTGTCGTCTAAGATCTTTAACCTTATCGATAAAATTTAAAGGATCGGTGCTAAAACCGATCATCTTCCCATTCAGAGATACGGCATAATTATTGTCTTTATTATATACGTTAGAGTATGTAATCGGCTCCAGTCCTAATGTAACTAATAATTCTTTTAAATTCTCTTCTTCCTCCTCGTTGATACCTATAGAAATTACAGCACTCTGTGAAAGGTTCTTGACTAGACCACAATTAGGCCCTTCAGGCGTCTCTATTGGACAAATTCTTCCCCAATGTGTACCATGAAGATCTCTTGCCTCAAAATGTGGTTGAGATCTTGTTAAAGGAGATAAAACTCTTCTAAGATGAGATATAGAAGAGATATAATTTGTTTTATCCAGTAACTGAGATACTCCGCTCCTATTACCTATCCAATTGCCAGTAGACATCGAATGAAATATTCTATCGCTCAATAAATCGGATCTTATTATAGTAGATAACCTCAAGTCTCTACCTCTTATCTTGGTCTTTTCTAGTTGATATTTAATGTCTTTTAACAATCTTGAGAAAGACGACCTAAACAGATCTTCTAACAAATCTCCAACCAGTTTTAACCTTTTGTTGGCGTAATGATCTTTATCATCCACGTTTTTTCTTCCTAAAGAAAGTTTAATGGACATATTTGCCATTTTCCCCAAAAAAAAGGCTTTTTTTATCCTATCATCTTCCAAATGTGGCAATATTCTATCAAGAACGTACTCCACCCTTTTAATCCTATATTCTTTCGGTTGTCCTGGAGCTAATCTTTTACCAATCTCGTCTATAGCCTCATCCTTTGTCTTTGATTCGTCCAAATTTTCAAGTACAACTTTAGTTGTCTCTGGGCTATCAGCTATCAAATTAACAATTTCTTCATCCGTCTCTATACCTAAAGCTTTTATAAAAGTAATAAAATTCTCTTTTTTTGGCAGAAAAGGTGATTTTATATATAATATAGATTTTTTATCTTTTTCTACAATAATCCTTGATCTATATCCTTTTTTTTGCGAAATAACTTCTGCATAATCTACAGTACCATTATCTGACACATCTTGGCCTAAAAATATTTTGTTTGGAGCAAGATCTTCCAACGTCATTACTACCCTTTCGATACCATTTATGATAAAATAACCACCGGGGTCGTTGGGATCCTCTCCCTTTTTTATAATTTCTTCATCGGTCAAATTGTGAAGATTGCAATAATCAGATCGTAACATAATTGGCATATAACCAATCTCAACGTCTTTTTTATCTAACATATCTCCATTATCAAACAGAGCCATTTCCAAATAAAGTGGTGCCGAATAAGATATTCCTCTTATACGACAATCCATAGGGTATAAATCGGTTATAGAGCCATCAACCTCCCTGAAAATGGGTTTTCCTATACGAATATTTCCTAATTTTACATATAATCCCTCTATCGCAGTATCAATCTCACCAAACTCGTTTACTACATCTTGCAGTCCTTCCTTAATGAATTTATTGAAAGATTCGATATGATGCGCACCTATTCTATCGCGTGTAAACCATTCTTTATATAAAACATCACGAGCTAAAGGCTCGTGAGCTTCAAATCTTTGATTTGAAACATCTCTATTTAAAATAGTAGATTCCTCCTTATATTACCAATCTAAAAAATTCCGATTGCCCAGCAGTCTCACTCTCACGTATTATCTTTATAATATCACCCGGTTTGGCACCTATCTCTCTTACTGCAGGATCGCTCATCTTGATTTTTGGCAACATTCTCTTATCTATATTGTAAGTTTTTAATACTTGTATAGCCTCTTCTTCGCTTAATAATATATGTTTTGGCACTAATTCGTGATTAAAAAGACTAAACTTCAAAATGATCTCCTCCTGTAGATGACAAAAATGGCGGGCTCGAGGGGAATTGAACCCCTGACCACCTGGTTAAAAGCCAGGTGCTCTGCCTAACTGAGCTACGAGCCCTTAAAGATATAAGAGTTAACATAGTATGCTAAGTATATAAAGATTTCTAAGATCAAAAATCTCCAATTTTTAGGATTTGAAAACAAATGTTACGAATCCTTGTCCATTGCAAATCGAAGATTCTGCTTTGTTATATGTTATACCTATGTCTGTTCCTTAATTCCTCTTTCTTTGCCTCGTTCCAGCCGCTTACAGCCTGAAGATAACCTGTAACTCGTGATAGATATTCGAGGTTTTTACCTCCACATACAGGGCAAGAATCCAATATCCCACCTGAAACGGTATAATCATCTAAACAGATCGTCATATCTTTTGTAAATGCAAAATAACCTATCGGTGTATTTTTGGCAATCTTTAATGTTAAACTTTTTAATCCTTTCGGATTAGGTGCTTTTTCTCCTAAGAAGATATGAAAGATGTTTCCACCATCAAGAATTGGGAAAAACTTCTCTTCTATTTTAATTTTTTTAAAAAGATCTATATTCGCACTCTCACTAACATGCGTACCATTCGTATAATATATAGGAAGATCTCTATTTTTAGGATCCTTTTTTAATAGATCCAATGCCTTACCGACGTCTCCTTTGAGGACAGAAAATATCGCAGATCCATACTTAATCAAATCAGATACTGCAAACCTCTGTGCACAAGTCTCTGCAGGAGTCCTTGCAAGAACTATCTCAAAACCATACTTTTTACTAAGCTCTTTACAATAAATCTTCATCTTATTCATCGTTAAAACAGCCAACCTAACCGCATCTTCCGACTCATGGAGCTGATAACCAGTATGATACTGCACCATCTCGTTTATCCCAACCACCCCGATGATACATACTAATTTATCAATATCTACAGCCATAGCACCACTCTTGTCCGGACGTTGTGTAGCAAAAGGCATCCTTCCTTTACTCACTATATCCCTTATCCAACTCCATTTAATCTTGAATATCTCTGCTGCCTTATCCATCAAACTATATAAATTATTGAAGAGGAGATTATCGTCGCCATTAGCATTGTAAGCTGCCCACGGACAGTTTAGAGAGATAACCTGTAGAGATCCAAGATTGAAATGTTTTCCATTCTCGAACCTAATCTTTTCATTGAATTCAGAATCTGTCTCTGCATTCGAATTAAACTGATACGCACAGCATTGATAACAACTTATACCTTCTCCTCCTCCCCTATACTCGGGTAATTGATTATCAAAATAAGGTGTACCAAATTTTGCTGCTAATTGGAAGGACAGATCGTATAGATCATCATAAGTCGGAAGATCTGGATGATCCTTATCAAACTTCTTGACAAAATCATCAGGATCTAAAAACTGTTTTTCCAAAGAAATTTCAGGTTTTGGAAAATTAAACGGCTTACCCCAATAATCTCCTTCCAGCATTACTTCCATCAATGCTTTGAAGCTTAGTCTTACCTCTCTCTCAAAATTTTTATACTTTTTATCATGCCAGATCTTACCTTTATAAACAACGTCTACGTCTCTCCATATTTTTGGAACGCCTGGTGTAAGCTGCACGCTACTGAATACAATCTGACCACCTCTAGCAACCATCATTTGTGTCATCTCGTATGTAAACATCTGCATTAACTGTTTAATCTCGTCATATTCCAGATTTTCAAAATAAGGTGCTAAAAAAGTCAAGAAATTATAAAACCCTTGACCACCAGCAAAATTGGTTTGTGCGCTCCCTAATGCTTTTACTGCGTGTAAAACAGCCACTTCGGGGCGTTTAGCTGGACCAGCAACGGAAGATTTCGTTCCGACACCATCAGGCATAAGCCCGTAATATAAAAAGTATCTTAAGTCCCAATCTTGACAGAAAGCTCTCGTTCCAAAATATTCCAAGTCGTGGATATGTATATTCCCACTTAGATGAAGATCTGCCAATTCCTGTGGAATGGATAATAGATATTGCTCTTTACAAATCTTATCGGCTTTCTTTTTATGTGAAGTTTCTGCATTGTTCTGTAGATTAGCATTCTCCCTCGCCTCAAACCCGTTACCATAATCTATCTCATGCGCATCATAAACAGGCATTCCGACCCTAGTCAGTACGTTTCTCCATTCAGCCCGCCCTCTTTCGAGGAGGATAATATTGACAATCTCCCTGATCAACGGTCCGCTTAAAAATTTAAGCTGCATCTTTTTAATTCTTTTTTCCGCCTCAATAGCTATTTCTTCAGCCTCTTCTTTACTGCAAGGCTCAATTCCGTAAAATTCCTCGGCTAATTTCGTCTCACGCACCAATTGATCTACTATATTGGTTCTATCCCATTTCAAAATATGTCCATCGGTAGTTCTAACATCAGGCAGAACCAAGGTTCCTGCACCTCCTTGTGAAGAACATTTTGTTTTCATTATTATAAATCCTCTGAGCAATTTGTGATTTTACGAGTTGCTTAAAAAATCAAAGATTTTTAGTCCACGAATCGAAGATTCGTGATATTTCTTGAGAAAGATTATTCTGTTTATCAAAGATTTGATCATGCGTATAATATCTACCATCGATAAACAAGACAGGCCCCTCTTTTACATATACACCATCCATTATTAGATCGGTCATACAATCTGGATCTTCCATATCAAGCTCCTTAAATGGAATACCAACCGATCTTATCTTATCTTTAAGTATCTTACAATGAGGACAATTCGGCAGAGTAAATATTTTGATAACCATTACTACGAATCAAAGATTTTCAATGTAATAATTATCTATACTAACATCGTATCTACTATGATATACTCTTTAATCGACTTAACAGCTTTAAATGGGATCAAAATTAGATCTCCATCTACACGATATTTTTTTGTATTTAAAGTTTTATTCGGTTGAACGACAAGGTCTATTATATCACCGGTATCTGAATCTACCGTAAGGTTGTAAAGATGACCGATCATCCTTCCATCTTGACTAATAATCTCTTTATTAGATAGAGATTTTGCAAATATAATCATTTTTTAACCCCATTCACTTATTTAATATCTTTGATATCTCTTTTTCTCTCTTTAAAAAATTATCGATATCCAACATATAAAGATGCATCTTCTCTACTAATCCTACTTTTAAATTTCTTCTCAATTTCTAGATAATAATTCATAGTTGAATCATCTATACTCGGTTTTATTTTATCTAAAATAGCCAAAAAGTGACGTTTTTCAACTTTTTTAGATCGTATATTCTCTTTATTTGCAAATGTTTCTCTTATCACTAGAATAGCCGCCTCTCTACAGATAAGTTCTATATCAGATCCAACATAATTTTCGGTATATTCTGCAAGCTCATCTAAATCTACGTCGCTTGCGAGAGGCATATTTTTTGTATGTATCTTAAATATCTCTTTCCTTGCTGCCTTATCCGGCACTCCAATAAAGATAGATCGGTCAAATCTTCCTGGTCTTAAAATAGACGGATCTACAAGATGTGGCATATTGGTAGCGGCAATCACTACAACGTTCTCCATATTTTCCATTCCATCTAACTCAGTCAATAATTGATTTACTACTCTTTCAGATACTCTGCTATCCATGACCATTCCGCGTACTGGCGCTATGGCATCTATCTCATCAAAAAAGATCACACTTGGGGCAACCTGTCTTGCTTTTTTAAAAACCTCTCGTATAGCCTTCTCACTCTCACCAACCCATTTAGACAATAATTCTGGACCTTTTATGCATATAAAGTTTGCTCCGGACTCGGTAGCAACAGCCTTGGCAAGTAAAGTTTTACCAGTTCCCGGTGGACCGTATAAAAAGATATTTTTTATTGGTTTTATGCCCATATGTTCAAATACCTCAGGATTATTTAAAGGAAGTTCTACAGCTTCTTTAATCTCCATTTTAGCTATATCTAAGCCTCCGATATCACTCCATCTTATGTTAGGAATCTCAATTATTATCTCACGCAACGCACTCGGTTCTACCTCTTTTAAAGCCTCCTTTATATCATCTGCTGTAATTTCTATGTTATCCAATATCTCTGAAGGTATCTCTTTCTCATCAAGGTTCATCTGTGGTAAATATCGTCTTAAAGTAATCATTGCTGCCTCTTTCACTACTGCTTGTATATCTGCACCTACAAATCCATACATTTGATCGGCTATACTATCTAAGTTTATATCTTTAGCCAAAGGCATTTTTCTTGTGTGTATCTTTAAAATCTCTTTTCTACCGTTTTTATCCGGTACACCGATCTCAATTTCTCTATCAAACCGTCCTGGTCTTCTCAATGCGGGATCTATTGCTCCTATCCTGTTAGTTGCTCCTATAACAACAACGTTACCTCTCTCCTCAAGACCATCCAGCAAGCTTAACAATTGAGCAACAACTCGATGCTCTACCTCCCCCGTTACCTCTTCTCTTTTCGATGCGATAGAATCAAGCTCATCTATAAAGATGATGGATGGTGCATTCTTTCGTGCATCCTCAAATATCTTTCGAAGTTGTTTCTCACTCTCCCCATAATACTTGTTCATGATCTCCGGCCCTGCAATAGAGAAGAAATTTGCTCCGGACTCGGTAGCAACAGCCTTGGCAAGTAAAGTTTTACCAGTTCCCGGTGGACCATGTAGAAGAATACCTTTCGGTGGTTCAATACCAAGTTTAATAAAGACCTCAGGATGTTTGATAGGTAACTCTATCATCTCTCTTACTTTTTGTATATGTCTATCTAAACCTCCAATATCTTTATAAGTTATTTTTCTCTCTTTTATCAGAGCTTCATTACTCAATAATCTATCCATAAATATCAACTTTGTATCTTTTGTTATCAAGACTGCCTCATTGGGTGGTTTTGTAGAGACTACGATCAAAGATATTATCTTTCCTCCAACCATGAAACCAGAACTAATCATTCCTATAGAAGACACTACTATAGGAACTATATCGCCTGCTATTACAACCTTGCTTAAAAGCTGTCTTTTTACCACTTCTAAATACTCTGACGAGCTAAAATAGGTGTTTTCTGATATTTGGTTTGATAAAACGACCTCTTCTGCATTTTTAGCATCTATTTTTCTTATAGTTACTCTATCTTCAATACTTACATCGGCATTTTTTTGGATATACTCATCTATTCGTATTATCCCTTTACCCCAATCTTGTCCGGCTAATCTCCAAACTTTTGCTACGGTCCTCTTTCTTCCAATGATCTCTATAACATCTCCTGGAAAGAGATGCAATTCATCTAATGTTTGAGGATCCAATCTTGCAATACCTTTACCTATATCATTAGTGTATGCTTTAGAGACTATTAATTCTTTTTCATTCATGATACATCAACATAATCTTTATATTTGGCTTTGCATAATCGATTTAAAGATCTTCAATCTTTCAATTTAGATACGATCTTAATCAGTATATGTTTTTCTATAATATAATACAAGTATATTTTATATATAAAATCTTCTTTCCATTTAATAAAGTTATAAGATATATTTTAAGAGGCGTAGTTTAATGGACTTTATCTTGATAGATCCTTATTCAGGTGCATCAGGCGACATGATTGTTTCTGCTTTGATAGACCTGGGTGCAGATAAAAATTACGTTGAAGAGAAGATGAGAGAGATAAGTGATAAGATTGGTAATGTAACGATCGTCATAAATAAAAAGAAAAAATATGGAATTTGTGGCACAAAGATGGATGTAACAAGCAAAGATGAGCGAAAGAAATATAGCGAAGTGGTGACCTTGGTTAAAGATTCTTCTCTTTCAATAGACGAAAAAAACGATATTTTATCTATAATGGATATACTGATTACCGCAGAATCCAAAGTTCATGCCATCAAAAAAGATGATATTTTTAATTACGATTTGAGAGTAGCAGATACAATCATAGACATCGTTGGATCGGTATCTGCCTATTATTCTTTAGAAATGAATAAAAAGAAAGTATTATCGTTGCCTCCTTCAGTGGGTGGTGGAATAGCAGATATAGGCCATGGAGTGATGAGCGTTCCTGCTCCAGCAACCCTTGAGATCATAAAAAGGTACAATATACCGATAAAATACGGTCCAGTCGATTCGGAATTGTTGACTCCAACAGGTGCTGCAATTCTTGCATATTTTGTAGACGAGTTCATAAACTATTATTCAAATTTAAGAATCACAGAGATCGGCTATGGTTTTGGATCGAAAGATCTGGATATTATAAATGTTTTAAAAGTATTCTCTGGAAGAGTAGATAATAATTATATAGAAGACGAGATATCTATCTTAGAAACAAATATCGATGATACAACGGGAGAAGTGATAAGTAACCTGGTAGATAATCTTATGAAAGAGGGTGCACTGGATGTATCTGTCATACCTACCATGATGAAAAAAGGGAGATTGGGAAGTTTAATACGTGTTATATGTAGAATGAAGGATGCTCAATACTTTATAGATAAGATAATACAGGAAACAGGAACGTTAGGCGTGAGATATCAACCTTATATTCATAGAAGCGCTGCTATTCGTAATAATTATATCTTTTCAGTCGATTTTTATGGAATAGAAAGAGAGATCTCTGTTAAAATTGCCAAAGATAGAAAAGGAAATATTATAAGAGTATCTGCAGAGTACGAAGATGCAAAAAAAATAGCTGAAGAATTGAATATACCTATTAGAGATGTGATACTCATCACGGAATACGAAGTTATTAAGAGATATAAAGATAAGAGGGAACGATGAAACATCCTACAGGGTTCGGACGATTGGATGATATGATCGGCGGTGGATTAGAAGCTGGTGCTATTACACAAATATTCGGAGAGGGAGGTAGTGGAAAATCTAATTTATGTATTCTTATCGCAATAAATACGGTCAAAATTGGAAAAAAAGTTATATTTGTAGATACAGAAGGGCTTTCTATAGATAGGTTTGAACAGATGGCTGGAACTGATGCGAAGGAGATTGCAAAAGAGATTATATTCTATGAACCCACCAGCTTTAAAGAGCAACATTCTGTTATAAAAGACCTTGGTAAGATAACCAATGATATAGGTGTGATTATAGTAGACTCGGCTACTTCACTATATAGAGTCTCTCCTAAGTCAGATATGATGGGGCTTATCAGAGAATTAGGTAATCAGATGACATACTTAGTCGGTATTGCACGTAAACAGAACATACCAGTAGTCATAACCAATCAGGTTTATACAGATATAAACAAAGGAATAGATATGCCGATTGGAGGAAATATTTTATGCCATTTGTCAAAAACTATAATAAAGCTTGAAAAAATAGATAAAGGATTAAGAAGGGCTACACTTTTGAAACATAGGTCTCTTCCAGAGGGTGCATCCATCGATTTTAAGATTAAAAATAATGGTATAGAATAAAATTTAATTAATCGTTGATTTTGATCTAAGTAAATGTTATCTGTTTTACAATATGTTTATTATATGGTTTATCATAATAGTAATAACATTAAGATGAAAAATTAAAAGGAGATTAAATGGCTGAGAATCAAAAGATTTTATTCATAGATGATCTACCAGGGGTAGGGCCTGCTACAGCAGAAAAACTAAGAGAGGCAGGATTCGACTCAATAGAAGAGATTGCTATCGCTTCACCAGCAGAGCTTGCAGCTGCTACAGAGATGGGTGAAAATACCGCATCAAAGATTATAAATGCAGCTCGAAAAGCGGCTGATATTGGTAATTTTGAGAGAGGAGAAACGTTACTCGAGAGAAGAAAGAGTATAGAGAAGATTACTACGGGATCTAAAGCATTAGATGAATTGATCGGTGGAGGTATAGAGACACAATCAATAACAGAGGTTTATGGAGAGTTTGGGTGTGGCAAAACGCAGCTTGTGCATCAGTTATGTGTAAATACCCAGTTACTTAAGGAAGAAGGAGGACTGAACGGCTCTGTAATCATGATAGATACCGAGAACACATTTCGACCAGAAAGGATTAGCCAGATGGCGACATCATTAAAACTTGATGCGAACGATGTGTTAAAAAATATATATGTAGCACGGGCATACAATTCTAATCATCAGATTCTATTGATGGATAAAGCTATAGATGTTGCAAAAGAGATAAAAGATACGGATAAACCTGCAAGATTGCTTATTGTCGATTCTTTGACGGCTCATTTTAGATCAGAATATGTAGGACGAGGTACTCTTGCCGATAGACAGCAAAAGCTCAACAAGTATATGCATAACCTCTTACAATTTGGAAACCTTTATAATGCCGCAATACTCGTGACAAACCAGGTTATGTCGAAACCTGACGCATTTTTCGGCGATCCTACCCGTCCAATAGGGGGACACATCGTTGGCCATACTGCGACGTTCAGGATATATATACGCAAGTCAAAAGGAGATAAGCGTATTGCACGGTTGGTGGACTCACCCAGTCTGCCAGAGGGAGAGGTAGTATTTAGAATAACACCTGAAGGGATTACAGACGAGTAATATCGATTGTATAGCGATAGATATAGATGGAACACTTACAAACAAAGATAGAATATTAAATCCAAATGCATTAGATACAATACAGCGTCTCTCGATCCCTGTAGTTTTAGTGAGTGGTAACGTTGCATGTTTTGTATCGGCTATATCCCGGCTTATAGATGCATCCGAAGAGGTTGTAGCAGAGAACGGTGGTGTGGTAAAATTAAGTTACGATGGCGAAGAGATCATACTTGGGGATAAAAATCTCTGTATTAAAGCATACAATCATCTTAAAAATTTTTTAGATGTAAAACTGATCGATATGCGGTATAGACTCTCGGAAGTTACTATCAAGTCTGGAATAGATATAAAAATGGCAAATGATATTTTAAAAGAGTTTGATGTTGAGATAGTCGATTCTGGTTTTGCCATTCATATCAAAAAGCGTGGTATTAACAAGATGACAGGATTATCCTATTTGGCAGGTAAAAAAGGATGGAATATCGACAGAATGGTAGCAATAGGAGATTCAGAAAATGATCTCGAGATGATTAAAGGGGTTGGATTTGGAATAGCGGTTGGTAATTCAGATGAGGATTTAAAAATGCATGCAGATTACGTGACAAAAGGAAGATACGGAGATGGAGTAGTCGAGGCGTTAACGTATTTAAACCTCGTTTGAGGCGATAAAACTTCAAAACTTAAATATAGATAAATACGTACTCCCAAGCAGTAAGTTTAATATAATAATAGCTGATGGTGTTTATACATGGGCATATTTAAGCGGGCAAGTACTATCATAAAGGCTAAGATAGATAAGATTATGAATAATTTTGAAGACCCCAGAGAGATGCTCGATTATTCTTATCGTAAGCAATTGGAACTTCTTCAGCAGATCAAACGGAATATTGCAAGCATTATTACGGCAAGAAAAAGGCTCGAATTACAGAAGAATAAGATAGAAGAAGAGATTAAAAAGCTGGATAGACAGGCAAAAGACTCTTTAAAAGCAGGCAGGGAGGATTTGGCACGTTTGGCAATAAAAAGAAAGAAAGAATATGAGATTAGATTGGATGATCTCTCTAAACAGATAGAGATCTCCAAAAAAGAGGAGGAAAAATTAGTAGAGAGTGAGAAAAAATTATCTGCCAAGATTGAGACGTTTAGATCGGAGAAAGAGATAATAAAAGCAAAATATTCATCTGCTGAAGCAGAGATTCGTGTGAAAGAGGCGATTGGCGGAATATCTGAAGAGATGGCAGATGTAGGTTTTGCTATGGAGAGAGCAAGAGAGAAGACCGAGGAGATGGTCGGAAGATCTGAAGCATTGGACGAGATGGAGGAGATAGGCGTTATAGATATGGGGGAGAATGATATCGAGAGAGAGCTGAGAGAGACAAGACTTAGTACGGAAGTAGAAGAAGAGATGGAAAGACTTAAGAAGGAGGTAAACGATGATCGTTAGAATAATGACAGATCATCAATACGAGGTGGATGATTCTCTCTTAGAAGAATTGAATGAAATAGACAATAGGATCGTATCGTTGGTTGAAAAGGATGACGAATCCTTCATAGATGATTTGAAAAAGCTTATCAAGATTGTCAAGGAGAGAGGAAAGATTTTGGATGATTCTTTGCTTAAAAATTCTGATATAATAATTCCGCCTGAAGATATAAGGTTAGATGAGGCAAAGAAGATATTCATGGGAGAGGGTATATTCCCAGATTAAAGAGGCATATTCTTGATAGGATACCATCTTGTTATATCTTCCTCGATAGGTATCTCTTCCTTTAGCATTGACTTTATTTTAAATTCTAATTTATTATCCCTCTCATTATTTAATGGTGCAAAAGGATAGAATTTTCCACTTTTGTAATTATATATGAGATAAAAGCGATTAAAAGCAAAAACAGAGGATAATAACCTTTCTTCGAACCCTTTATCTATTAAAACTTCGCTGATCATATGGATATTAACGATCAGATCCTCAAAATCATCGTTCTTTAGAACAAACCATTCGTATCCGTAATCATCTTTTATAATAGAGTATTTTAAATCAGAAGTAGATAGATCGAGCAGAGATAATATATCATTCTTCGCATCTACGAAGGTTTTAGACTCCATAGGTTTAAAACAGATTCCTGCTATGCCCTTTGGATCGAAACTATTATCTTTAAGCGTTAAATAAGCGGTGGATAAGGAGAAGAGACCATCTATATTCGGTTTTTTGATACGTGTTCGTCCTAACAAAATATCAAAAAATTTCATAACCTCTGCTCAATCTTTTCTAAAGCCTCTATTCTCTTCTCAATGGGTGGATGTGTGGAGAGTAATCCTAATATAGACTCACCAGAGAGCGCAGGGATGATATAAAAAGCGTTCATTCCTTCCGCTTTTCTAAGATCGTCTTTCGGAACCTGTTCCATCCTGCCGCTTATCTTGAGCAATGCCAAGATCAGATTTGATGGTTGTCCTGTAAGTATGGCAGATCCTCTATCTGCAGCAAATTCTCTGTATCTGGATAATGCTCTTATCAACAGAAAACTCAGTAACCAGACAATAACCGAAACGATCCATGCTATCATAATACCACCAGAATTTCGGTCTCTTCCTCCAAAGAATATTAAATATCTAACTAGGAAGAAGGCTATTGTAGAGAAAAAACCCGCTATAGTCAATACCAAGACATCCTTGTTCTTGATATGGGACAACTCATGTGCTAATACTGCTTCCAGCTCACCTTTATTCAACTGTTTCATGAGTGCTGCCGTTACAGCAACCACTGCCCTTTTACTGTTTCTTCCAGTGGCAAAAGCGTTTGGAATAGATGACTGGACGATCGCTATCTTTGGTTTTGGTATATCTGCATTGATACATAATCTAGATACAATCTCATGCAACTCTGGCGCCTCTTCCTCGCTCACGATTTGGGCACCAGTGCTCATCAAAACCAGCCTATCTGAAAAATAGTATTGGGCAAATAACATGACACCTGCCATAAAGACGAGCGGTATTATAGATACACCCAAAACGGACAAAACTGCTATGAATGCCAGATAAAGAGCTGCTAAAAAGAACATAGTTAAAAACATTCGTATAAACAGCCCTCTATCTTTTTCCCACTCTTTTTTCATTTGATTTTACACCTTTATATAAAAAGAAAGTTCTTGATATATAAAAGTTACTAAAAATATAAATAAAAATTATTCTTTAGATTTAGATAATTAAAAACTATCTATTAAAATATAAAAGAATTCCACCGATTACGCCCGGTATACCGATCAAACTAAAAGATGGAAGTATCGAAAAAATTATAACTAATATACCGCCTATCTTATTTCTATCCTTATAACCTAAGAATGCTCCAACCAGTATAAGGATACTCATAACTATGAAGGTAATACCCAGGGTAGGATAGCTTGCCACGATAAGATCTAATTCTTCTGCAGTCATCTCGGGATACTGCTCTTGCAACGTTTGTAAATAAACATCGGTCGGTGTGGTATACATAGATATTCCAAAGAACAGGATGATGATGCCTGCAATAATAGACAGTATAACTCCAATTTTGAAAGGCTTATTTTTTCTCTCCATTTTTATCCTCCTTTTATACGTATATAAAATGTGCTTCTATATATAAAGCCATCTTACTTATATTATATAAATTATGCTTTTTAAAATTATGCTTTTTAAATATAATAGAATAATATCTGACATACTCCCACCGCTAAAGCATGTTGGTTCTCAAACAGAGCTTCTTTAGGGGTATCAGTGCTTGTTGGTGCAAATACGCAGCATCCTCAACTGCTCCACAATTCCTACAGTGGAACAGGTTTCCGTGACCACACTTGTTACATCTTTGGCTTGTGTATTGTGGTTCGAACTTTTTGGATTGTTGATAATATCATATAAATAAACTACTACTTAGAATAAATTTGTCTGAAACGCATAGAAGAAAAACAAATAAATACTGGAATAATGTATAGATAAAAAAAAGAAAATGTTCAAAAATAGAGACATCATATCTATGGCAGATTTTTCACGAGAAGAGATAGATCACATCTTAGATGTTGCAGAGATGGTAGAAAAAAATCCGACAGATTATAATAATCTCTTAAATAATAAGATAATGGCTCTACTCTTTTTTGAACCGAGTACAAGAACTCGGATGTCATTCGAATCTGCCATGTATAGATTCGGCGGTAAATGTATCGATCTGGGACCGATAGATGCCTCTTCTTTAAAAAAAGGCGAATCTTTTACAGATACTATTAAAGTAGTCTCAAGATATGCTGATTTAATGGTAATCAGGCATCCTGCAGATGGTGTTGCCAGATACGTGTCCGAGATTGTCGATATACCCATAATAAACGGAGGAGATGGAACAGGACAGCATCCTACTCAGACTCTACTTGACCTATTCACGTTAAAGAAAGAGAATAAATTAGAAAGAGTCAATATAGGTATTGTTGGAGATTTAAAATATAGTCGAACTGTTCATTCTCTGGTATACGCACTTACTTTGTATGATGTAGAGATGACTTTCATATATCCCCCTTCGTTGAGATTACCGGATGGGATTATAGAATACTTAGTAAAAAATAAGATCAAATATAAAGAATGTAACGATATAGAGGAAGTAATAGAGGATATAGATGTTCTTTATGTAACGAGGATTCAACAAGAGAGGTTTCCGGATGTTAGCGAGTATTATGCAGTATCGGATAGTTATAAGATAACCAAAAACCTATTAGAGAGCAAAGCAAAGGATGATCTAATATTGTTACACCCTTTACCAAAAAAGAATGAGATTGAGAAAGAGTTG
Organism: Candidatus Methanoliparum thermophilum; assembly: GCA_004212075.1. Lineage (GTDB taxonomy): Archaea > Halobacteriota > Methanoliparia > Methanoliparales > Methanoliparaceae > Methanoliparum > Methanoliparum thermophilum. Next base: position 57,734 of record RXIF01000004.1, on the reverse strand, counting down.
GACGAGACACATTATGCAAAATATTTTTTACAGATAGAATATGGGATTTATGTAAGGATGGCACTCCTTGGACTTATCATGGGTGCATTTGAGTGATTGAGATACTATGTTGAGAATAGAATCTATAAAAGATGGAACCGTAATAGACCATATTACTGCAGGACAGGCATTAAACGTTCTGAAAATTCTACATATAACTCCATATTCGAAAGAGACGGTAAGCATGGTGATGAATGTTTCAAGCAAGAAGATAAAGAGGAAAGATATCGTAAAGATCGAAAACAGAATGCTTAAAAAAGAGGAACTCAATAAGATCGCGCTGATAGCAACGAATGCCACGATAAACATTGTTAAAGATAATAAGATTGTAGAAAAGTATAAGGTAAAAATTCCTGATGTAGTGAGAGGAATCATTAAATGTAAGAATAGAAACTGCATCACCAATCTTGAAGAGATAGAGACAAAGTTCAAACTAGAGTCCAAAGATCCATTGATCCTTAAATGTGCCTATTGTGAGATGAGGTTAGATACTATAGAATTTTTGTAGAAGATTGTTAGTAAGTAATATCAATAATTAATATACCGCCTTCGATGAATCTTCCTCAAAACATGGACTTATAAACTTAACGATATTTTTAAAATTATGATAGAAAAGATTAGAATGAAACAATTATATAAACAAATAAATTATACTTTGTACGTTTTAATTGCTGATAAAACGATAAAAAGGAGATGTTCTGTTGAGTAATGGTTGTAAAATAGAAAAAGTATATCCAAATCTTTTTAAAATTAAAATACCGTTTGAAAGCAATCCATTGGGGGCATATAAACACTTATTTTATAAACGATGGTAAAAAAAGCTCCTAATAGATACAGGATTCAATCTAAGCGGATCTTTAGACGGAATAAAAGATTCGTTAAGTAGGATAGATGTTGGTATCTCTGAGATAACCGATATTTTGCTGACACATCACCATATAGATCATGTTGGGCTGCTCTATAATATAAAAAAGAATGTTGACTGCAGTTTTAGTAAAAGTTATAGATTATTGACCAGGCCAGATATAATCTTGACCGATGGGGATAAAATTTCAACAGAAAATTATTCTTTCAAGATTATTCTTACACCAGGGCATTCTCCTGGTCACATCTGTTTGTATGAGACAAATTTTAAATTTTTGATAGCAGGAGACCATATTCTTCCAAAAATTACACCAAATATCATACCCTATAAAGAAGATAGTAATCCATTGTACGATTATTTTGAAAGTCTCGATAAGATAGATGATTACGATGTAAAAAAAGTGCTTCCAGGTCATCAAAATGTTTTCACAGGGTGTCATAGAAGGATTCAAGAATTGAGAGATCATCATTTGGACCGATGCAACGAGATATTACAAATTATATGGGAAGAAGAATTAAATGCGTATCAGATAGCCTCTCTACTTCATTGGAACGTCGATTGTACTTCATGGAATCAATTTGATCCGTTTCAAAAATGGATGGCGATAGGAGAGACGATATCACATTTAAAATTTTTAGAGAGCGAAAGGTTTATAGATAGAGTTGAAAAAGACGAAAAGATATTTTATCTGGCAAAATTGCGAAATATTTCTTCTTTAAGAATCAACCGTCAACGATCATAACCAGAGTAATATCTTCGTTAGATATTAAATCTAAAGAAGAACCGCCACCGTTATCTTATCATTGATGAATAATAGTTTTATCTCGACCCCGTCCTCTGTAACATACTCCTCTTTAACCTGGTAATAGCTATCATCTATCTCTATTTTTTGCTCATCTACCTCTATGGTAATTTTGTTACCTTTTTCTAGCCTTCCTAACTCTTTTTCTTTTTTAATTAACTCTACAACACTTTTTGATCTCCCTTTAAACGTTTGTCCAATCTTCTTCATGTTTGGTATGACATCAACCACTTTTAAGCCAAAATTTGGTTTTTCTCGATATAATTTTATCTCCCTAGAATTTACAGTCTTTTCTATATCATAGAGATCTTCATCTTTTAACAATCCTTCCTCGTCATATATCTTTAAGCTGGATATCTCTCTGTTTAATGGGATACCCGAATCTGATTTGTATCGCCTTACTTCTTTTATAACATCTTTTATTGCAGATCCTCTTTTATATGCATCTTTATCGTAAAGAACCTCGTAAGGATGGGGATAGGGTTGTATATGGACACTCTCGCTTGATATATTAGAATAAATCTCTTCAGAAATAAAAGGGGCAAAAGGTGCTAATAATCTCGATACGATCTTTAATGTTGTTCTTATGGTATCTACTGCAGATTTATCGTTCTTATAGTATAGCCTGTGTTTAACCATCTCTATATAGTTATCCGCAAAAACACCCCATACAAACGATCTTATCTCTTTTATCACCTCATCAAATCTATACTTCTTCATATCTTCTTCTATATCTACTACTACTTCATGCAACTCGCTTAAAAGCCATAGATCTACCACGTTTTTACTCGCTATCTTTGTATCTTCCACAGAACAATTTTTTAAATGAGGTATACAGAATCTGAAGACGTTCCATAACTTTCTCAAAAATCTGGACGCTGCCTTTACATCGTCCCACCTAAATAGTATATCCGAACCGGGTCTCCCTGCAGATGCTGCCCATAATCTAAAAGTATCTGCTCCATAGTTTCCTATTATTTCTTCGGGAGATATTACGTTTCCACGGCTTTTACTCATTTTATACCCGTCTTCTCCTAAAACCATTCCGTTAATGAATATACTATTCCATGGTTTTTTTCCGGTCAATTCCATTGTTCTTAGAATAGTATAAAACGCCCACGTCCGTATTATATCATGCCCTTGCGGTCTTAATTCTAACGGTTTTAATCTATCTTCGTTGTATCCATCCCATCCAGCTACATTTACCGCAGATAATGAGCTATCCATCCATGTATCCAAGACATCCTCCTCACCGATAAACTCTGTCGATCCGCATCTGGAACAAGGAGTCTTAGGCTTGCTGTTGGTCGGATCTAAGGGCAACCAGTCTAACTCACTAACTTTAATCTCACCACAATTTTTGCAGTACCATACAGGTAAAGGAGTCGCAAAGACTCTCTGTCTTGAGATACACCAATCCCATTCCATAGATTCTGCCCAGTTTTTAAGCCTGTATAACATGTATTCTGGTATCCACTCGATAGATTCTGCCATCTTCGATACTTTTTCACTCTCTACCTGCATAAACCATTGAACCTCTGAAAATATCTCTATGGGAGTATTACATCTCCAACAACAACCAATGCTTTGTTCAATCTTTCTCTCATCGACTAATAATCCTTCCTTCTTCAAATCGTTTATTATTGCCTTTCTACAATCTTCGATTGTCAATCCCTCATATTTTCCAGCAATCGCTGTCATTCTTCCATTTAAGTCTATTGCCCGCCTCAAATCCAAAGAGTGCTTTTTCCACCATCTCACATCATTTTTATCTCCAAAAGTACAGATCATAACTATCCCTGTCCCAAATTCTGGATCTACATCGTTATCGCCTATTACTTCTACCTTATGGCCAAACAAAGGAACTTTAACCTTTTTTCCAATCAAGTAATTATTTTTGTCATCGCTTGGATTTACAGCAACCGCAACACATGCCGATAAAAGTTCTGGTCTGGTAGTAGCGATTAATATATAGACGAGATCTTCTTTCTCGTCATCGATATCAAATTTTATAAAATTTAGTTTTGATTCTTGTGAGGTATATTCTACTTCTGCGAAAGCTATTGCAGTTCCACATCTAGGGCAATAATTGACAGGGTGTTCTTCTCTGTAGATTAGACCTTTATTGTACATCTTGACGAAAGATATCTGCGTTTTTTTGTAATACTTGGGAAACATTGTTATATACTCTTTACTCCAATCGATGGAATACCCCAATCTTATCATTGTTTTCTTCATTTGAGATATGTTCTTTAACGTAAGGTCTTCACATAATTGTCTGAACTTATCTCTTCCAACGTTTTTTTTTGTTATATTATACGTCTCTTCTACTTTAACTTCTGTTGGAAGACCATGACAATCCCAACCTTGAGGAAACATCACATTGAATCCGTTCATTCGTTTATATCTTGCAATAAAATCTATATAAGACCAATTTAAACCATTACCAATATGGAAATCTCCTGTTGGATACGGCGGTGGAGTATCTATTATAAAATTATCTTTCTTAGACGATTCATCAAAAAAGTACATCTTTTTATCCCAAGTATTCAGCCATTTCTCCTCTATCTCGTTGAATCTGTAATCTTTTGTGATATCTTGTCTCGCACTCATCTTTATTTCTCTTTTATAATATATTGCTTAAAAACAAATCTATTAAAAAGCTTTTTGTTTTAATACCGTGTCGAATATACAGTAAGTTTTAAAAGCCATCGTATTATATCAGGAAGAGATGCAATTTTACAAAAACAAAAAATAAATAATCACCATGGAATCATAATATTTTTTACAGTATCTTCTGGGGATTTTCAATGTTATCTCAGAGGTATAAGGAATGGTTATAGGAGAAATTTAGATAATGATAAATAAACTTAAAAATTATTTTATCAATATAGCAAAATTACTACAAGGTTTATATATAAGTTAGTTAATTACACATCTTGTTTAATCTTAATCCTATAAAAGCATTTTACAACCTATTTTTAAGCAAGTAGAAATTATCAGGAATCTAAAGATTAAAACTTTTACTAAGGATGATTTATAAATGTATGCAATATCTACTAAAGATTTGACAAAGAAATTTAAAAATACGTTAGCAGTAGACCATATTAATTTAGATGTTGAAGAAGGTGATATATTCGGATTTGTAGGTCTTAACGGTGCTGGAAAGACGACATTCATCCTTATGTTATCCACTTTATTAAACCCGACATCGGGTACTGCAAAAGTATGTGGGTATGATATTATAAAGAATAAAAAGGATGTTAGATCTTCTATAGGTCTTGTATTTGAAGAACAGGCGGTAGATATTTACTTGACAGGGAGACAAAATTTGGATTTTACTGCCAGAATGTATAATCTGCCAAAAAAAGAACGGATTGAGCGAATATCCCGTGTTTTAGAGTCAGTAGGGCTATCTGATCGGGCAGATGATAAAGTAAAAGATTATTCAGGTGGGATGTTACGCCGATTGGAGATAGCAAGAGGTATGTTAATTTATCCAAGAGTATTATTGTTGGACGAACCGACGATCGGGGTTGATGTACAGACGAGAAGATATCTATGGGATTATCTAAAAAAGGTTAATAAGGAGTACTGTATGACCATATTTTTAACAACTTCTTATATGGATGAGGCAGATTATCTATGTGATAGGGTTGCAATCATACATGAAGGTAGAATATTATCTATGGGTACACCTGAAAAGTTAAAATATGAATTAGGAGAAAATCTAATCTTTTTGAAAGTATCTAACAGTTTTGATGAATTTTCAGGGATTCTCTTTAAAGAGCCGTGGGTGGATAGAGTCGATATATTCGAGGATGAGGAAGGGAATAATTGGATAAGACTAAGTGTTAAAGGAGCCAATGTTAGAATACCAGATATTGTAAAGTTTGCAAAAGAAAAAGGATTCTCTATATTGTCTATCAAGATGCAAAAACCAAGTCTTAACGATGTTGTTCTACATCATATCGATAAAATAGGATAAACAAATAAGGAGAAGTAAGATGGAAGATGTCATAGTAGTCGAAGGATTGACTAAAAGGTTTGGTAATTTTGTTGCCGTAAATAATATCGATTTTACCGTAAAAGAAAGAGAAATTTTTGGCTTTTTAGGTCCAAACGGAGCAGGAAAAAGTACCACGATAAAGATACTGATCACTCTTTTACATCCAACATCGGGATCGGCAAAAATTTGTGGATACGATGTGGTCAAAGAGCCGTACAACGTTAGAAAGAAAATAGGTGTTGTTTTTCAGGATAGATCGAGCGATAGGGTATTAACCGGACGACAGAATCTTGATCTTCACGGCAGAATGTACACTATGAGTAAAGAAGAGAGAGAAAAAAAGATTAAAGAAGTTCTAAGATTGCTTGAACTTGAAGGAGTGGAAAACATCAGATTAAACTCTCTTCCAGAAGGAGTCAGGCGTAGGTTTGAGGTTGCCCGGGGGTTTATGACAAATCCGAAGGTTGTATTTCTGGATGAACCAACGATAGGATTTGATATAAAGGCTAGAAGAGATTTATGGAGCCAGATAAAAGATGCAAAAGAGAAAGAGGGTTCTGCTGTCTTATTAACTACCCATTATATCGAGGAGGCGGATTATTTATGTGATAGAGTTGCGATAATAGATCATGCTAAGATTGTAGCAATAGATACACCCGAAAATTTAAAAAAATCTGTAGGTACAATGCTTATATCCTTCCAGATAGGAGATAAGAATGGAAACGGTCTTTCTTATTTTATTGATAGAGTTAAAAGATTAGACTGGGTAATTGGTGTCTTAAAAGATAATAATCCTATTATTTTAAAGATAGAAAAAGGAGAAGGAAGAGTTCTAGACCTGATCGAGTTTGCTGACAAGATTGGATTTGAAATTATCTCTATAGACGAACGAGAGCCAAATCTGGAGGATGCGTTCCTGTATTATACTGGTAGAACTATAAGAGAAGCAGAGGGAGGATAAGAAAATGAGTGAAAAGATAGAGTTTAAAAGAAAATTTACAGAGATTCAGCCTATATATAGTATGTGGTTGAGAGAGGTTATACGTTTTTTTAACATGAAACCCAGAGTTATAAGTACGATAGTGCAACCCGTCTTATTTCTGGCGTTGTTAGCATTACCTATGAGCAAGTTGTTTCATGGAGCCCCTCCAGAGATGGAACAGACGATGTTTGGCGGATTAAACTTTTTCAGTTTCCTTGTACCGGGTATCGTTGGTATAGGACTACTTTTTGGTGGTACTATGTCAGGAGTTACGGTATTATGGGATAAAGATTTTGGGTTTTTGAAAGAGGTTATGGTCGCTCCTGTCCGACGCACCTCTCTCATGTTAGGACGTACCTTTGGAGGGTTAACGGTTGGCATGTTGCAAGCATTGATAACGATCGGAGTAGCCTCGGTCTTCGGTATATGGTATGGATTCAAAATTAGCAGCCTGAGCGGTTTTTTGTTGGCAATAGTATTCTGTGTGCTTACCTTCTTTATATTTTCATGCTTTGGTATAATCTTAGGCGGATTATTTGAAGGGACGGAAGGATTCATGGCATTCGTAAATCTTATACAGATGCCATTATTCTTCTTATCTGGTGCTATGATTCCTATAAGCCAACTAAAAGGAGTACCAGTATTATACCAAATACAGTTTATTAATCCACTGACGTATGGTGTGGATGGTTTGAGATCGGCACTTACAGGAAGTACGCCATTCTTCCCAATATGGATCGATATCATTGTCTTGATCACTGTGGCAGTAGTATTTTTGTTGCTAGGCGCATATACCTTCTCTAAGATGGAGGTGGACTAATCTTTTTAATAATTTTTAAAAATTTCCATATTATATTAAGAGATATCTTGAAAAGCTCGGATAAATAATAAAAAAGACTTAAATATTAAATAAAAACATATTTATTTCCAAGTATTACGTATTACGCTTTGTTATAGCCCTCCTATAAACATCGTCTGTATTCCAGGAATATAATCAAAAAGTTGGGAAAATAATAACAACGGTTGTTCCAGATAAGGGGATGGATCTCCAAACTCCAAGCCAAGTTCCCCTATTGTCTCTTTTCTTGATTCGATCACCTCAGGACTGCCATTCATAATATACGAGAGATCGTACATTGGATCCAATTGGATGTAAGTCCCACTTATATCGTTACCGAGATAATCTTCCTCTAGTTGCATCGTTCCTATGCCCCATCCTTCATCTTTTAATAATACTACTGCATGGTATCCTCCGATTGGGTATGGTGGTAAAGGCGATGCCGGCATGAGGTAAAGTGCTACATCGTATCCCATCATCTTGTAAAGCGTTGCCAAAGCTATTCCTTGATTCCAACAGATCCCTTTCTGCATCGATATCGTCTCGCATGGAGACGCTAAGACGTGTGGTAATGCCATGGCGGCCATCTGATCTTCCGGGTTTTCTCCTGGGTTTGGAAAATAGATATAGTCTCTACAATAGTAGTATAACATCTCTGCGGTTACTAACCGGTCTAACGATTCTTTATCAAGATTTTTGTCCTTATGTTTATCTATAATATCTTCATAAGTTAAGATACTACCATCCTCTAATTTAAGAGCTTTATACTTTAAGATCGGATCTATCACATTATGCATTAAATATTGCTGAGCCATCTTTGATGTTTCTGTATTATAACTCCCTGAATCATGATATATTGCAAACTTGAGCCATTCAAACTCTTTATATGGGGAAAATATCGCAAAGTTTTTTATAACATATCCTAAATTATCAATCGGCGGACATCCACAATAAACTGAACTAATCCAACTATTGTTCTCTTCCCTTAAATCCCAATAATAATCGTTTAGTTCTTTAGGTAAAGGATTCGGTGGAGGAACAACTGTTATCCCCTGAACAGGCACTGTTGACAAAATAAAAACCAATATCACAAATATTGAAATTAGCGATCTATATTTTTTCATATTTGATCTATCATCTCAACTTATTTAAATTCTTTTTTATTAATGAATCGAATACAATATTTACCTCATCATCACTCATATCCTGTTTGAGATCTATGAACATCACTTTAAACGATCTTTCGATACCATTTTCACCTAATAATTTAAATAAATCTTCTACATCGTCCCGTTTTAACAATATAGAACAAAACTTGTCCCAAAGAACGAAAACATCTCTTAAAAGTCTTGTATAAGAGTTATCATCCAACTTATACGTCAAATTAGTTCCTTCATCGGTCATAATTTTTATGCTGTCTTTTATATCGGCCAAGACACCAAACTCTCTGAGATCGCCCCAAATAGTCTCTTCATCTACACTCCCTTTCTTTTCCTTTAATAAAATAACAGGCAACGAGGTTTTTCCCTCTTTGATATCATCTTCTAGATCGAGAAGATCGTCCAGTACCTGAGATAACACACCAACAAGCTCACTGCATGCGGTTACCGTATATCGCTCCTCTTCGGTTGCGTTGGTAAAGTTCGATGCGATGGACATGAACATTTTAGTGATCTCTCCGGCTTTCTCACTGCATAGCTTCCAATACTCGTCCTTAGTGAGTACGTCTCTTCTGTTCCTCTTTATATCTCTATACTCTCCTAACAACAAAGCATCTAAACTCTTCAAAGCGGAATATATTACGTTTTTATCCCCGCCTATCCAAATTAGTTCTTCTAATGATAGGTTAAGCAGAGAATGAATGGCAATTAACGTGCTGTTTATTCCATACTTTGCCCATGCTGCCGTTTTTCCCTCTCGCCTATCTGTTTTATCAATAACATCGTCCAAAACAAAAATTGCTTGCGTTATCAATCCAGTTACTACTGCAACACTCTCTGCAACATCTTTTGATCCTTTCAATGCTCGAACACCACAAATTTCCAGTGCAGCATCCCATCTTTTATCGAATATATGTAGTGTATCTGTTAGTATCTCTTGATACGGATATCCGCTCTTTGATATTACTTCTTTGATCTTTAAATTTACATTATCTGTTGCATCATTTACAAACCGTTCTATGTCCATCTTATACATCCTCCTTTTTATCTTTCTTTTGAGAAATATTAAGAGGTATAATTATAACTTGGACAAGATCTCCCTCTTTTACTCCAAGTGCTTCAACTTCCGCATCTGGTATAGTTATTCTATTCTGTTTACCAATTCTAACCTTGAACACCGAGTTTCTTCTGACGATGTCTGTAACTGTCTCCCATAACTCATTCCTGGCATCTCGTATAAATTGTGATATGCTTTGATTCAATAAACTTTTCTCCATAAACTCACCCCATTAGTATTAAATTCATCAATATATCATATTAATCTTGCTATTATGACAATAAATGACATCTATAGATATTTATAAACATTGTTTTCCTATAAAAACCATTTAATGACAATAATATCATTAATGGTAGAAGATGAAATTTATATACTGTAAAAACAAAAAATCTTGTAAATGATCTTTATCATAGATAATTATGGTCAATACTGTCATTTAATCCACCGATGTTTAGAGGATTTAAATATCGAGAATAAGATAATAAATAACAAAAGTAATCTTGAATATATTATAGATGAGTCTCCTATTGGGATTATATTAAGTGGAGGTCCCTCTCTCGATAGAATTGGAAATTGTCAAGTTTATCTGGAGAAGATAGATATACCATTTTTAGGGATATGTTTAGGGCATCAACTGATTGCAAAAAGTTTTGGAGGGAAGATAAAAGAAGGAATAGAAGAATATGCTATAACAGAGATAGAGATCAATGACTTTGATGATATCTTAATGGGTTTACCAAAAAAAATCAAAGTATGGTCATCGCACAAAGATGAGGTGTATGAAATCTCTTCAAATTTAAAAAGCCTGGCAAGATCTGATTACTGTAAATATGAGGCAATAAGACATATCAAAAGACCTATTTATGGTGTTCAATGGCATCCTGAAGTTTATCAAACAGAGGGGGGAATAACGATATTTAAAAATTTTGTCGAGATATGTAGAAGATTGAATCGTTAATATTAGATTTTTATAAACGGATGTGTTATTATTGGATGTACTATATAGGGAATTAGTAGATGCATTTGAAAAAATAGAAAAAACAAGCAAACGGCTTGAGATTACCGATTATCTATCAGATCTTTTTAAAAAGATACCTTCTGATGTTATTGATAAAGTAGTTTATCTGATAAAAGGAGGGCTTTATCCGGATTTTTTGGGAATAGAGCTTGGTATTGCAGAAAAATTAACTATAAAATCGATCTCTGCTGCTACTTCTATTCCAGAAGAAGATATATTAAAAAAATGGCAAGAGATAGGAGATTTAGGAACTGTTACCGAGATTTTGATATCAAATCAGACAAAAGAGGAAGAGAGCAAAAAAAATTCTTATTCTATAAAAAAACCATTGACCATCGAGGCAGTATACATGGTTTTGGATCATATTGCCAAATTAAGCGGTAAGGGCTCTCAAAAAGCAAAAATACAGATTTTATCAGATCTATTACAATATGCAGAGCCAGTAGAGGCAAAATATATAATAAAAACAGTTACTGGAAAATTAAGGCTTGGAATAGGAGATATGTTAATAATAGATGCATTATCGATCGCATTTGCAAAAAAAACGGATAGAAACGTGATAGAAAGAGCATACAACATATATCCAGATCTTGGCATGATTGCAAAAGTACTTGCTAAGGAAGGATTGGATGGTGTCTTATCCATAAAAATAACACCAGGAATACCTATCAGACCTATGCTTGCAGAGCGTCTTTACAATATAAAAGAGATATTGGAAAAAATTCCGCTATCTGCCGTTGAAAACAAATATGATGGGATAAGAATGCAGTGCCATATTAAAGATGATATTATAAAATTATTCTCACGACGATTGGAAGATATAACCGATCAGTTTCCAGATATAAGAATGGATTTAAAAGAATCAAAGATTCGTGATGCCATTTTTGAGGGAGAATGTGTCGCTTTCAATCAAAATACCGGAGAAATTCTTCCTTTCCAAGAAATATCTCATCGAAGAGGGAGAAAACAAGGAATTATCCAAGCAATTGAGGACTATCCGGTATGTCTCTTTTTATTTGATTGTTTATATAAAGATGGTGAAGATTTAACGGTAAAGAGCTATCTTGAACGGAGAAAAATACTTGAATCAGTTATAAAACCGTTTGATAAGATCGATATATCTAACTATGAGATAATTGATAATATAAAAGATTTTGAAAAATTTTTTGATAGAGCTCTAGAGATTGGATGTGAAGGTATCATTGCAAAATCTCCCGATTCCAAATACATGGCGGGAGCAAGAGGATGGAACTGGATAAAGTATAAAAGGGAGTATAAATCAGAGCTAGTAGATACTGTTGACTTAGTGGCGGTCGGCGCCTTTAGTGGGAGAGGGCGGCGGGCGGGAACGTATGGTGCGTTGCTAATGGCAGCGTATAATCCGGATAAAGACTGTTTCGAGACGGTATGCAAGCTTGGTACAGGATTCGATGATGATACATTAATGAGATTACCCGCCAAATTTGAAGAATATAGACTCAAGGAAATAGATAAAAGCGTTGAATCAAGGATAGATGCAGATTACTGGTTTGTTCCTTCTGTTGTGATGGAGATTCTTGGTGCAGAGATAACTTTAAGTCCTATACATACGTGCGGGCTTGGATCTATAAAAGATGATTTTGGCCTTGCGATAAGGTTTCCGAGGTTTACCGGACGATGGAGAGATGATAAAAATCCTTTCGATGCAACGACTACGCCTGAGATAATAGAGATGTACAAATTACAATTAAAAAGATTTAAATAAGAATATTCAATGCTAGTCTCAATTTAAGCAACAAAATCAGCTAAATATATAACCAATTTAAATATGTAATAGATAAAGAAGAACTTATTAAAAATAAGTTTCTTATATAGAGATTATGGAGTATGTTAAAGAATGATGATTAAATCTTGTAAAAAGAGATATAAAAAAGATACTCATCGAGTGATATCACCCGAAGAAACTTTAAAGATGGTAGAACCCCTGGTTAACATAGCAGGTATAAAAAAAGTGATAGATATAACAAACATAGATCGTGTAGGAATACCTGTATTCTCAAGCATACGGTCGAAGGTAAAGTCTGGGACAATATCCGCATATAGCGGGAAAGGTATCTCACCGACCGAGGCAAAAGTCTCTGCCATAATGGAAGGATTTGAGAGGTACTCTGCAGAGGTTTGCGATAAACCGGACATATTAACAAGTTTTTCAAAATTATCCGATAAAGAGGTCGCATTAGATCCAAGAGATCTTATCCTACCTCAACAAATATCTAAATTGGATATAGATAACATGAATATACCTTGGATGAAAGGATACGATCTAATAAACGAGGAAAGTATATTTGTTCCGATGAATGCGGTAGTACATCCTTTAGATTTGCAATACAGATCTTTATTTCGTACTAATACCAATGGATTGGCATCAGGTAACGAATTAGAAGAAGCAATATTTCATGGATTAGCAGAGGTAGTAGAACGAGATGCTTGGTCTCTTGTGGAAGTAACAAACGATACTGGTGATGATATATTAATAGATAAAGAAATTTTAGAGCCTTTACTACCAAATAGCGCTATTTCAAGCATTTTAGATCTTATTGATAAATTTAATAGAGCGGGAATAGAGATCAAGATAAAAGATATAACCAGTGATGTAAATATTCCTACGTTTGCAGCGGCATCGGATGACACTATCCTAAAAGATCCTGCACTTCTTATGATAGGAGTGGGAACTCATACAAACGCAGAAGTAGCAATAATAAGAGCTTTAACAGAGACCGCACAAAGTAGAGCTACGCAGATTTATGGTGCAAGAGAAGATACGACGATAAACAGAGAGATAAGAGAAAAGATCGGATATGAGAGGATGAAGAAAATGAATAGCCATTGGTTCAAGCCCGCTTCAACAAAAAAAACCCTTAATGAAGTAACATCGCTCAATCATGATGATTTTTTAGACGATATAAACTATATAATAGGAAATTTAAAAAAAGTAGGTATAGAAAGAGTGATATTTGTAGATTTGACAAGAAAAGAGCTTAATATTCCAGTTGTAAGAGTAATAGTTCCGGGATTAGAAGAGTATGCAGTAGATTCGGAACGAATGGGAGATCGTTGTAAAAATGCAATAAATAATCATCTTATTAAGGATAAAATTAGGAGCTGAGACAGCAAAAAATTTTGTAAAATATCTTGATAGATATTCGGCAGATTACTGGAATTTAAGATTGGATCAAAGAGTACGGATATAAATAACACGGAGAATGTAATAAAGTGGTATTAAAGCGGTTTTAAAGAGAGAATTAATTGGATGAATTTATAGCGATCTCAAAAATACTCTTATGATGAGATCACAATTATGCTCCTGTGGGTTTGAGAACAGACGTTACAAAATGCAATAATAAAAAAACTGTCCAGCATAACGCTGGTAGGAGTGAGGTCTCAAATCAAAGATTCGAAAAGAGCCGAGGTTTTTCAATCTGTGAGTTTTTAATTACATGAAAAGATCCAAAGAAAGATTTTTTCCTTTATTTATATCTTCTCTCACATCTTCAAAACCAAACGCACCTTTTATATAATTTTTAACCATCTTTCTATACCAATCTATATCGATATCATTGTAATCAGATAGATAATCCACGGGATACATATATTGGATCGGTTTGATACTACTCTTAATAGGATTATCGATTCCAGGAAGAGGCGATCTTGTAACTACAAATCTGTATTTTGTAGATGTATTAATCCTCCCTACAATCTTCTCCAAAGCGGCAGATCTTTGACCAAAAATGTTCATAGAGCCATCTTTGTTTCTTGCATAACTATTAGGTGGAGAGACCGTCTGAGTCATTATTAAATCAGATATATCTACCTCATCCAAGTTTAAACTAGACACTATATCCTTTGTTATATCACGTATCGATCTTTTGACCCGTTCTTGCTCTTCGTTCTCATCATTCCAGGATAGATGATTCTTTAATACGTTATACATTATCTTTTCCAATATTTTAACTGCTAACTCTGCTTTATCGCTTGCTTTAAAGTTATTCCCTTTCGTCTTCATTACCAGGTTGCCATCTTCTATATCCCATACAAGATAATTTTTATGTTTGAGGAAAAACATCGCTGTATGACGTTCTGGCTCTAATTCAAAGTCAGGATAGTTTAATCGTTCTCTCCATACTTTGTTGCACTCTTCTATGACGTCAAAGATTTTTTCGGGAGGAGTGATAAACTCATAATCCGATAGATCCAAACCATCTTTTTTAATTCCTAAGATCTCATATACATCTCGTGGGGCTCTCTTTGAACAGGCTACATAGATACCATCTGTGTCACCATAAACAACCCGGATATCGTTATTTTTGAGCCTTTTTAAGACATCATCCAATATCTCCTGCCCTTTAGTAGTTATCGCAGCACCCGCCCAAAGGTTGAACTGCCTGCACGAGACGTTCGGTGCTGTCATTATACCATGTGTGCCTGCGTTCCTTATACCTTTTAATGAGTTATAAATCATCTGCATTCTTTTAATCTGTTCTTTATCTGTATTTTCAGTTTTTAAAATAGCAAGCTCTCTTTTTATATTGGATATCATCTTTAAGATACCCTTCATTGCCAGGTTGACCACTCCTTCATCCTTAGATTTTTTGATACCTATCAGATATCCGTTTGTCTCTTTCTCGATGTAAGCGATATCTTCTTCATCTAAAAACCTTTCAGGTATCTTTTTAATCCATACATAATCGTCAGGTGTATCCTCCCGTCTAGCCAATCTAATGGTATCTGCACCTATGTTATCGGCTCTCAGTATCGTTGGATACATAGCACCGACATCTGCCACAATCACGTCCCACCAAATCAAAAAATCAGATTTAACCTCGCTTGGTTTGATAGTTTTACCACCAGGAAAATGGTAATCCAAGTTTACATAAGGATACTCAACCCAATCTGGCATCTCTTCCCCGTATTTAATAACACGTAAGGATTCTTTCAGATCATCTTTATTTTTTTTGTCTCTCGCCTCTTTGAATATCTCTTCCTTACTCTTTCTTACCTTATTCAATCCAAAATCGTTTAAAAGTTGTCGAGAAACTGTTGATACTCTACATGTGGCAGGAAATATTTTTTTATATTTTGCCGCTCTTATCATTGCCATATGATCCCATATCTTGGTAGTACCGGCAGGAAGCAAAATTTCGAAGGGTAATCCTGTTAAAAAGGCTAAAGGAAGCGCCTGTTGTAATAACAGGAGAGTTATACCATTCTGTTCGGCGATATCATCTCTATTATACTTGAACGTTATCTCATTTAGCGCTATCTCATTGTGGTTTAAGTATGTTCTATCTTCGATCTTTATACCGAAAAACGGCGCTAGATATTTTAGACCATAAGAGTCAAGATTAGGAAAGAATTTTCTAACCGCGTAGTATGTATCGAAGGATGTCGGATATAGATTGACAGATCCTTGTATTGAGCCAAAATTAAATATTCGCTCTTTTCTCGCGTATTTTGTTAAAAAATCTATAAATAACTTTTTTTCGTCAGAGGATAAACCATCTTTGTTCTTATTATTAAGATATTCTGCCCTATTATAGATATTTATATTATCAAAATTTAGGATGTTATGACCGGCAATAATATCATGACTCATTATCTCTTTTAGAAAAATAACAAAATTTTCAAGTTCTTCGTCTTCGTTATTAGATATAAGCTGTTTTATCTCTAAACCTTCCCAATTATCTGGCATATCTGTTATATTAAAAAAGAAATCTTCATTTTCTAAATCTTTATCGGACTTAAAAGATATACCAAACTCAGAGTAGCCTATTATATCGATAGGTTGCATACCGGCTTGATCTTTACCATAGTTGCTTATCTCGATATCATAAACCAGAATATTCAATCTTTCTTCATGCCCTTTTGTATCAAACAACCAAAGGTTATCTACAGCAAAATCAACTAAAGCACGATTTACATAAGGAATATCATGCTCTGCGGTAGGAATTCCAAATTCTGAGAATATATAATTGCTAACCTCGGGTACCAGATAAGACTCGTAGGTCTCTACTTTAAATACGTTTTGCACTTTGGATGGATTCCAAAAACTTTTGTATTCTTCTAAATCTTTTATATCTTTTATGTTAGATAAGATATTCTCTTTGTTAGTTTTGTATCTATTCCAAAGATCCAAAATTTGCTTTCTCTCTTTTTCTCCGCCTAATACTAATAAGAAGGGAGAATGTAGCTTTGAAATATCTACAGGACCTGCTCTTAAAAAATAAGCAAAATCATGCGATACGCCGAGTAATACATCGTTCTTTAAATATTCATAAATCATAATAGTATAACACCCTATAAATTAATGCTATTTAAAGGTTCATTATCTTTTTTTAAAGGGATATACGGCTTGATATCCAAAATAGGAGTTCCATCTACCATATCTATATTTTTTACATGCAAAATGTTATCTTTAACACTTAATAGCCTAACTACCGATAGACCTATAGGATTTGGCCGGAGAGGAGAACAGATAGAGAATACTCCTCTCATTTTGTCGGACCACGGTGGCTTCTGTATTAGAGAATACTCTTTCGTTGATTTATGGAAGAAAAATATGACAACTATATAATCCAGATCTTCTATTCCTTGCAATCCTTCAGTATACTCCTCAAAAATCTCTATATCTCCTTCCAAACTAGATATCATCCATTGGAATGGTACCTCTTCCAATCGTGTTACTCTTGAATGAAGAACCCCGATAGGTTTTAATGTTATCATAGTCATAGATAATATACTATCCATATATTTTTATAATTTTAATCTCTTATAATTTTTGTCCTTAAAAAACGTCGGGAGGGGGATTCGAACCCCCGAGTTCGTATCGAACACAGGATTAGCAATCCTGCGCCTTACCGGGCTAGGCTATCCCGACAAAAAAAGGAGTATTACTTATATTTTATTATTTTATATATAAACATTTTGCAAAAAAGGAGGAAATGTTTTTATGAAACATCTATTTGCACCATGGAGGATGAAGTATATTGGAGGAGAAAAAGATGAAGGTTGTTTTTTATGCAACTTTCCAAAAGAGAAAAAAGACACAGAGAATTTAATCTTATTTAGAGGCACGAACTCTTTTATAATAATGAACAGATTTCCGTATAATCCTGGACACGTTATGATCGCACCTTATAAACATGTTAATTGCATAGATAAACTGGATAAAGAAGAGATCTATGAGATAATAGACCTATGCAATCGTTCTGTAAAAGCAATTAAAGAATGTATGACACCAGATGGGTTTAATATAGGAATGAACTTGGGAAAAACTGCCGGTGCGGGAGTAGCAGATCATATCCATCTTCATATAGTTCCAAGATGGGAAGGCGATATCAATTTTATGCCCGTCTTGGCGGATACAAAAGTAATACCGGAGGCGCTCGAAAAAACTTATAATAAACTTAAAGAGGCGATTAAAAAAGTTATTTGAGTATTTTATTATGGCTTATCTTTATCTTTTTCTTTTTTAATAGCTTTTTTTATTAGTTCATCCTTGTATCTACTACTTGATTCTATACCAAGGTATTTACGATGATATCTATCTTGTATAATCTGTTTCTCAAACTCTTTATTTAAAAGTTCCTCATCGGTATCCTTGGATAGATCATTCTTGTTTTTTGTTTTACTATCCTCATTATAATCTTTTTTACTCATTTAATAACCCCTTTTATTTATCTGTTATGTCTTCTCCGCCTTTAAAGAGCTGTATAATAAAGTTATATACATCATCCATCCCCTCCAAACTCTCAGATGATACCGAGATCAACGATCCTTGCATACCGATTACTTCTAACATCTTTAAAACTTCTATGCTTATCTCTTTTGAGATACCTTTCTGGTTTATCAGATCATTATAAAGGGTTTCTGGTGTATAATACCATTCCATAATTTTTTTTAATAAATCTTCGTCAATTACGTCCGATTTTGACAAGATATTAAGCTGAGGAAGGGAAAAGATAAACTGGGTAGATAAAGAAAGCATCTGTAATGATACAAACCCGTTCGCTCTTTTTGATATTATCGGATCAAAGAGAAAGAGTATTACTGAATTATCGACGCCTAATCTTTCTATAAGAATTTTTCCTGTCTCTCGATATGCGAACAATTCGATCTGACCTGGTGTATCTATTAATATGATATCTGCATCAAAAAAATTTATGCTGTCTTTTATTTCGTCTGCTTTGAGAGCTATCTCGTCTGAACATACAATCTGGGAACCGTTCGGCCCCAATTTGAACTTCTCCATTACATCGTAAAGATTGATCCAATCACGTATATCTACCTCCGGATCATACGGCAGGTTCATCTCACCCGGATCTAAATTCACCGTTACTACCTCTATATCTAATAGTTTAAGCCATTCTTGAAAAGATGCAGTAAAAGAGGTCTTTCCACTTCCTGCAGTACCTAACATATATACTTTAACTTGATTCAATCTTCTGCTCAATATTCACACCTCTTGAAAACCGTTTTATATCGAAAATAGTTTATAATCGTTACTACTGCTTTTGAATATTCCTAATCTCATACCAGCATCCAACCAGGCATGACCATAACTGAAACTTGCCAAAGCATCTTCGTAATTCTCTTTATTTAAAAAATATACCCCATCCTGATAGTAAGATTGTGCCATCCTCAAAAAATCGTCGGAAATCTTCATAAAGTAAGAATCCTTTCTGGGAGTTATTTCTATGCTAACCAATGCATCTTGTAGCATTTTTTTGTATTTATATGTCTTCTTTATAAGTTTATCCTGCATCCTCATCACGTTGGTATGTTAAGCATCTCTTTATATTCTACGTCTCCTTTGTTAATATCTCTTTAGGCGCTTTTGCAAACCTGATTAATGCTTCCTTCTCCATAAAATGAAGTTTTGCTGGAAGTATAAACGTATGAAGTGGCGGACCGAAATTGTAGTCTAAAATATCTTTGATAAAGTCTGCCTTGACCACAGGGTTGTCAGAACCTGCTCGAGCGATGCCTACACATAGATTATCCTTGAATTTATAATCTTTCCTCTTATCAGATATGTTTAAAAGTATTTTCAATCCTTCATTGATTGTCATCGGCTCGTCTGATATATCTAACAAGAATAAAGTATGCAGATTGTTATCTAAGTTGTTTTTGAATACATCGTATGGCGATTCGGCAATTATATTTTTATATGGACGAGGTATCGTTGTAGATCTACCAAATTTGTAATTTTGCAGACCGGATAACCCTATTACAGCAGTCTGTATCGATGATCCATGTATTATTCGTGTCTTTACACCAGCGTCCTCTGCCCTTATCCGCAGATCGATATGTGTTGTAGCGATCATAGGATCTCCGGCGCATAAAAAGGCGACATCTTTATTTCTTGCTGTCTCTATAATCTTATCAGGTCTGATCTCTATATCTTCTCTCCCAAGCAGTTCTATATCTTTCCCATAAAATTTTTCTAATCTATCGATGGTCGTACCCATCATTTTAGATGTATAAAATTCGACAAATACTTTTTTTGATCTTTTTATCGTTTCCAAACCTTTTATAGAGATGTCCATCTCATCGTACAATCCAAGACCGACAAATATTAACATATACAGATACTTCAATACATGTATCATATATACGTAATTCCACCGAGATTAAGTTTATAAATTAACTTTATAAATAAAGGATCATCAAGATGAAGCATAGAGGACGGAAAGGTACAGATTCTGAGAGAGAACTGGTTAATATGTTATGGAAGGCTGGATTTGCAGCTATCAGATCTCCTGCAAGTGGTGCTGCAACGAAAAATCCTTTGCCAGATATTATAGCGGGTAATGGTAAGAGATATCTAAGCATAGAGGTTAAATCGTCCTCAAAGGGTAAAATTTATATAAAAAAGAGAGAGATAGAAGATTTAGCAGCTTTTTCTAAAAAGTTCGGTGCAGAGCCGTACCTTGGAGTTAAATTTAACGGTGAAAGATGGGCATTTATCTGTGTTGAACGATTGGATAGTATCACAAAGGATGGCAATTATAGGATTGATCTAAGAGAGACAAGACAAACATGGATGGATTTCGATGAATTGTTAGGTAAAAGCAGACAGGTGCGATTATAATTTATATATTTTGTTCAATTTTTTAAGTATCGTAAATACAAAATTCTTTTTTCGATCATAAAATCTATTTAAAATATATAAATCTATATATCAAAAGATGAAAAAATGTTGAATATAAAAAAGATGTTAAAGGATGATGGCGGATTGGGTGTCATTCCTAGCTGGATAGGTGCACTTGCAAGTCTTACGGGATGCATGGTAACCATAGGCGATATATGTGGCACTCATATAATAGCTTCGTGTATTGATGGAGTTATCATTGCTATAGAGACATTAACAGGGTTAGAAGGTATGCTTATGGAATGTATAGTCGATACTCTCTTAAGGTGTTTTGGTAAATAGAAATAATTAAAATATCAAATAAAAGGAGGATTTTAAAATGGTTGAATTAGTATCTACAATTAGTGAGACAGTTGTAAGCTGGTTAGAGTTATGCAATATAGGAGCCAACTTTCTTGGTGCTATTGCCGAGCCGTTAGGAATGGTCTGTGGTAGTATAGTAGAAGGAATTTTCGGTAGTACTATCGGAGGAATAGGAGAAGTTTGCGGATCCATAATATCTGCATTTCCCGGAATGTTAGGCAAAGCATAATCTTTACAAGAAATAAAAAATTTAAAAGGTGATACGCGATGAAATGGTTGGATTGTTGTGTAAAATGTAGCGACATCTGCTCGACATGGTATGGACTCTATATAAATACCGTATATAGATTTTTTATGAAATAAAAGAGGAGAATACCCTTAAAATTTTATTAATCCTTCTATTTTTGACTTTATTAAATCGTCCTCGTAATCTTTTTTCTAATTGCCAAATTTAACTACTCATATCTTGTAACTCATCATTGCATAACTCATCTCCTTAACTCCATCTTCTCCAACAAACGATCTTACCATCTTTATCGGCGGCAAGTTCTCGGATACGATCGGTCCGGTATCAAACTCATCAACGTTTTTTAACAGAGGAAGAACGTTATAAACTCCCCAAACCATCTTAGCAGTACCGTATCCTTTTCCCCTCCTTTTTTCAACCTGTACTGTTCCACCAAACACGTATCTTCGTGATTTTCGTATTACAAATGGAAATTTAAGGAGTTTTATTCCCGGTATAAACCCTCTCTTTCCTTTGGTTAAATCGTTCAATATTGCGTTGTAATCTGGATGAATCGTCGTACAGGAGACCATCTCTCCGTTTTCAAATGTGTAGAGCGTTTTATAATTAATGAGACGGACAAAAAAGTTGTTTATATACATTTTTATACGGGAAGGGGCGATTCCTTCTTCTATACCTGATGTATCCCAGCCAAAAAAAGTGTGCAAACGATGCATTTTTTCATTATCTCGACTTTTTTTAACTTCGTCTATATTTGTTCTGTTTAACTCTCTTATCACCCGCCCTTCGTCATCGGTAATCTCTCTACCACTTTTTCCATCTATCTGTAATTCTGGCAATTTTATACGATAGTTTACAAATTTTCTTATTGTTTTAAACCCGTTTCGTTCAAAAATCTCAGCATACCATGGAAGATTATGCGGACAACCGAAAGATGGCAACTCTTCATAGCCGGCTATTTCAATAGCAGGAAAGAGCCCACCACGTACTATTATCTCTTCTGCACCCCTCTTCTTTAAAGAATCTATCAATCTTTGTACGAGAGTATCTATATCATCACGGTATTCTTTAACTACCATGAAATCTTCGACGAATCCGACCGTTCTTTTATCTTTACCCCAACTATTATCCAGTATTGCAATACCACGACCTACGTATTCTTCATTCGTATTAAAAACAAAAAACTCTCTCTGTGCCTTTCGTTAAAGATTGAAAATTAAACCCAAAAAAAATAATTCGGATCTTCATCCATAATTTTTTTCTCTATACCGTTCCATATCCTCCTTTCATGTCTTTTTAGAAGAGAGTCAAAAAATATAATTTTTTATCCATAATCTATATTTGTGAGTTATTTATATATAAAATCATTTGATAATATAAGATCTAATAAAAAAAGGTTTTAAAAATTTTATGAAATAAGATAGTTATAAAATAAGGTATATAATTTTAACAAAACAAACCGTCTTTTATATTTTTGTTCTTTTTAGATCTTATTTTGTGTTACTTCGCTATTAATCCAGCTCTTTCAATCTCTTAACCATCTTTACTGCGCTTTCTACAGCCCTTTTAGCATAATCAACTCGCTCGTATGCACCCAATCGTGTCATGCCTGGACCAGATATTCCTAAAGTAACAGGTTTGTCCAACTCTAGCGAGAGATCCATAATCTTTCTTGCTGCATGCTGAGCAACAATCTCATCATGTTCCGTATCACCCTCGATTACAGCACCTATTGCAACGATCGCATCTATCTCCTCACATCTTCCTAACTTTTTGATCATTATCGGCATATCGAAGACACCTGGAGTATAGACGATCTTCTCCACCTTTGCACCTAAAAAACTGGCATGTTCTTTTCCTACAATCTCCATCTGATACGTTATCTCCCTATTAAACTCGGCTACCACAAAACCCAATTTTACATCCATTAATAAAAACCTCGTTGAAATTTAGATTTATAATCTAACAGGTCCTACATCCTTATAACCTTCCCTCTTTCCTTTTCCTGCATCTTTTATAAGTTTTTCCGCTTCAAAAAGAAGTTTTACTGCATTTATGGCATGTTCCCTGCTTCTCATATCGGCAAGTCGAGCAAGTTCTACATCGTTCTCTGCCTCATCCTCATGGACGAAGACCTCCAATATATGTTTGTTCGTCATCAATTGAGCAAAAATCAATCCAAGAGATGCTTCATGTGCACATTGTTTATCTATCGGTTTAGGTCCGGGCATACCAAGAGCAATCACCAAATCACAATTTTTTTCACTCAACAGCTTTTTCGCCGCTATCGGAAGATCTTTAACTCCAGGCACAGTATAACGCTCAATTTTGACAGATACATACTTGTTTATCTCATTTATTGCAGATCTTGCCATATCATATCTTGCAAAGGTCGTATCCGCTATTCCAATCTTTACCATTTTGATAATAATTTATCTTTTAATTGAAAAGTATATCGTTCGCTCGGCTGACACCACTACCAATCGATATATCGCATTTAAGACTTTTTAACACAAATTCAAGGGCAGATATAGCGTTGATTATATCTTGCGAAGAGAGATAACCCATGGTTCCTATACGGAATATCTTGTTTTTCAATCGTTCCTGCCCACCAGATATTACTATGCCTCTGTCTTTCATCCCTTTCTTTAAATCGGTCTCGTTTATTCCTTCAGGCAATCTTATTGCATTAACCGTATTAGAGTAATTGCTATATTCGTTCAGCTTCGGAAATAATTCCAACCCTAACGATTTTATTGCTTCTCTTATTGCATCAGAGTATTTTTTATAACGTAGAATAATATTCTCTATTCCCTCCTCCAAAAATATCTTGATAGCCTCTTCTAAAGCAAAAAATAACGAAACAGCAGGAGTATATGGTGTCTGTGGTGGTTTTTTATTCAAACTTTTTCTGTATGCTTTTAGATCCGTATAGTATGGCCTATGTTTAGTCTTCTCTATCATATCCCATGCATCATCACTTACGGATATCATAGCAAGCCCAGGTGGTGCTGCCAGACATTTTTGAGAGCCTAATATGGCTATATCAACCCCCCAATCATCGACATTAACATAATTCCCACCTATAGAAGATACACCATCCATGACGAATACAGCACCGTTATCCTTCGCAATCTTGGAGACTTCTTTTGCAGGATTTATAATTCCGGTCGATGTTTCGTTATGGACAAGAGTTACCACCTTTATATCTTCATTCTCCTCAAAAACTTCCTTGATATTTTCGAGATTTACTGAGTCTCCCCATTCATAATTTAACGAGATACAATTGCCATAGATAGATCCGATTTCACTGAACCTCTCACCAAATTTCCCATTGACTATTGCTAAGATTTTATCGTCTTTATTCAGAAGATTTCCCAATGCACTCTCCATCGCAGATGTGCCAGATCCAGAGAGAATAAAAAGGTCATTTTTTGTTTTAAAAACTTTTTTCAACCCTTGAGTAGAGTATTCAAGGATCTCTCCAAACTTTTCACCTCGATGGTTGATTATCGGTCTTGACATTGCTTCTAAAACCCGTGGATTTATTGCCACAGGTCCAGGAAGCATTATTGTCTCTTTTTCCATTTAAACTCAACCAAATAAAGCACCAAGTCCTTCTAAAGCGCTTTCTTCCTCTTCTTCTTTCTCCTTCTCTTCTTCTTCCTTTTTTTCCTCTTTTTCCTTTTCTTCCTTTTTTTCCTCTTTTTTTATCTCTGGTGTAGCGGTTGGTATAACTGCTGCGCTTGATATAGCCTCATCTATATTTACCTCTTTTAATGCAGAGACCAAAGCTTTAATCCTCACTAAATCGGCATCTGCACCGGCTGTCTTAACTACGTTTGTAATATTCTCTTCTGTTATCTCCTTACCAAAACTGTGCAACATGAGTGCTGCATAAATATACTCCATTTATAAAACACCTCCAATATTTAATTTATCTTTCAAATCTTTATCTAAAGCATCTTCGTTGATTCTTGATGCTAAAGAAAGCATATTTCTCCAGCCTTTCAAGAGTAACATATCTATAACGGCAGGCTCATAAATATTTGCATTAAACACAAGGTTTTTAGCATCATTTACAGCCTTAGCGATCAAACTCGGAAGAACCTCTGGAATTGGATATGCTGTATTAAATGCAAGATTGTACGCACTATTTACGGCATTAATAACATCTGTTTTATACTTTTCGATGTCTATATAAAGATCAGATTTATAAAAGGTTTCTCCTTCCTCAAAAGCTACCTTAAGATCAAGTCCTAATCTCTTTGGATAAATCTTTAACAGATTTAATACTTCTGCAATTTTAGGCGATACTTCTTCTCCTGATTTTAATATTACCTTATCTTCTCTAATTATTACTTTTCCGCTCTCTATAGCAGCTGGAATTCCTACTCTTTGTAATTCTCCAACAATTGGACCTGGTTTAAACGGTGTGGGACCTTTTTTAATGATGATATCAGTAGGTGCCAGCTCTCCTGCTTTTAAAGGTGCAAAACTCTTTGAAGACTCTAATAACTTAAAAAGTTTAAAAGCATCTTTATTTGAAAATACAAGTGCAGTTTGATCTTTTACTTCATCAGATAACCTTTCTAATCCTTGTGAGGATAAGGCACGACGGATAAGCACATTTTTGTTCATTCTTATGACGGCATCTCTTCTAAGCTTCTCTCTTATCTCCTGCATCTGCCTGGCTGGCACATCTTTCATTCCGACAATCCCGATTGTTTTGTATTTTGATATATCAGTACTTATCTCGTCTACAGTACTTTTTTTCCAATCGATCCCTCTATTTTTTGCTATGATGCTCATTTTATCATCTACGTTACTTTATTTTTTTAGATACGCCCATCGTCGTCTTTATAAAGACAGATTTAAGGTTAGATTCATCTTTTAATCTAGCAGTAACCCTATCTAGCACTGTCATCAAGTTTTTGGATAAACTATCAGATCCTAAAGTAGTTTTGCCAAGTGTTGCATGAAACGTAAGATTATCTTTCGTATTTATTCTTATACTCTTCTTGTATCGTGCAATCATATCTTCTATCGCCGAATCATCTACTATCGGTATCGGCATCTTTCCTCGCGGTCCCAGTATAGGACCAAACTTTTTACCGATCGATGCCATATATCGCGGTTCGGCAAGGAAGAAATCATATTTCGATGCCAATTTTTTTGCATCTCTCTTATTTTTTCCAATATCTTCTATATCTTCATCAGAAAAAACATCCGTACCTGCCTTTCTTGCTCTAGTTGCAAGATCTCCTTTTGCAAAAACGGCAATATTCCGCTCTACACCCAGCCCTTCCGGTAGCATGATCTCCTCTTTAATACGATTATTTGGATTTTTCATATCTATATTCTTCAAATTTATAGCGACATCTACACTTTCTACAAATTTCCTCTTGGGTGATTCTTCTATCACCTCTTTAATCTTTTTTTCCGGATCTACTATATTCATCTCCCTTACACCTATGCGATACAAAGTAATAAATATTGGTATATTAATTTAACTATATGCATTTATGACCTTTAAAGTTACTTTATCCTCTATATCTATACCCAAAAATTTTGCCGCATTTCCTGCATTCATAGCCAATTCTACTCTCCCATGACTTCCTTTGAGAACCAATAAATCTCCCTTTTTCACATCAGAATAGGTATCATAGATATTTATCTTTCTATCGTTAAATTCAACCGTCTTGATATCATTTATAAGATTGTTAGGAATACTTGTTATGATATCTCCAAAATCATCTATATATAAAACTTCTCCTATTATCTCCCTACTATTTATCTTCAAGAATATATCCAGTTTTTCAAACTTACTGCAAGTCTTACCTATCTCATCTATAGATACTCCTTTAGAGATATGAGCAGCGATCGGTGCGAATATATCTCGACCATGAAAGCTTCTTGAAACATCCTTTAAGAAGTATTTTTTATTGAATGCTTGATAAACCTTATAACTATCCATCTCAGCGATAGCAAGGCTTAGTATTCCGTTATCAGGACCTATAAGTATTTTAGGAGAATTGTCTATCTTTCCATCAACGATAAGAATGTTTCTACGACTTCCTACTCCTGGATCTACTACCACAACAAATATTGTTCCATCTGGAAAATAATTGATACAGGATCTCAATAAAAATGCTCCCTCTTTTATCCTATTTACAGAATGGGTGATATCTATAATCTCTACATCTGGATTGATCTTAAAGATAACCCCTTTCATAATGGCAGGATAAAAAGTGCCGAAATCCGTTAGCAATGAGATTATTTTTTTCATAATCTTTATTATACATCTGTCGATTTAAACATTATCAAATTAAAATGCAGATAGTCAAAAATTGTAAAGTTCTGTTGAATAGAAGAATAGAGGAAGGAGTATCGATAGGGATAGATAACGGAATCATAAAAAAGATAGGTAAAGACTTGAAAGGAGAACTATTGCTCGATGCTAAAAATTTGCTGGTCTTACCAGGCGGGATAGATGCCCACGTCCATTTCAGGGATCCTGGATTTACATATAAAGAAGACTGGATTAGTGGATCAAAATCTGCTCTGGCTGGCGGAATAACTTCGGTCATAGATCAACCAAATACTTATCCTATGGTTACATCTCCAGAGATCCTGCTGAACAAGATAGAGATCGCCAAAAAAAAATCGCTTGTGGATTTTGGAGTAAATGCTGCAGTAACAAACAAGAATATCCATCTTATAAAAGACCTGGCAGGATATACGACTGCGTTTGGTGAGATTTTTCTGGGAGAAGATGATGAAGAGGATGTAATATCGTATGATATGTTGAATACTGCTTTGAAGATAATAAAAGATACCCATCTGCTTCCAACGATACATGCGGAAGATTATTCTTGTATAGCATCGAATAAAATAGCATATCAGATAAAATCATCACAATCTCATCTTTTTGCAAGACCTAACAGTTGTGAAGAGATTGCTACGGCTAAATTAGTAAGAATAGCTGAACAAGTTGGATGTAGAATGCATATATGCCATGTATCTACTAAAGAGGCTATAAAAATAATAAAAACGGCAAGAGGAATAACATGCGAGGTGACTCCGCATCATCTCTTATTCTCGGCAGACGATTATAATCTTTTAAAGACAAAGATAAAGGTTAATCCACCGATAAGAGATAAAGCGGACAGAAATTTTTTATGGAATATGGTCAGATACGGTATGATTGATGTTATAGCATCTGATCATGCCCCACACAGTATTGAAGAGAAAGAGGGAGATATTTATAATGCCAAATCAGGAATTCCTGGTGTAGAAACGATGATTCCGCTTTTGCTTAACCTTGTTGCCAAGGATGAGATGAGCATTGGTAGGCTTGTAGAGTTAACATCTTATAATCCTGCTAAGATCTGGGGACTAAGACGAAAAGGATTTTTAAAAGAGGGATACGATGCCGATTTAGTATTGTATAATCTTAAAGATAAAAAAAGGATAGTGGCTGGTGATCTTCATACTCGATGTGGTTGGACTCCATACGAAGGATTTCAAGCGATATTTCCACAAACAACGATCATTCGTGGAGATATTGCGTTCAAAAATGGTGAGTTTTATGTTAAAGAAGGTTACGGCAACCTTATAAAGAGAGTATATGATATTTAAAATTAACAAAACATTAATATATAGTATTATTAATTTTATAATTATATAATATATATTTGAATAAAAAAATACCAGATAAAATGATAAGCAGAAGAGAGGAATTTATAGGAAGGGTAATAGATATACTGCTGGATGCAGGTTTCATAGTTTCAGAAAAATGTACGATTACACCAAGATGTTTTGATATAGTTGCCAAAAGAGATGCACTATCTTTGATATTAAAAATTTTATTGAATATAGATAGCATTAAAGAAGATATAGTAAAAGAAATCAAAAAATTAGCCAGTAAAATATTTGCACATCCGTTATTAATCGGCGAAAAAGCTGGTAATTTATATATGAAACAGGATGTTGTATATTGTAGATGGGGCATACCTGCCCTCAATATAGATACATTTCGCGATTGTGTTATAAATGGTATCTTTCCTATTGTCTACGCAGAGAGGGGAGGATACTATATCAAAATAGATGGAGAAAAACTTAGTCTTGCTCGTAAAGAAAGAAATATAAGCATTGGAAATTTTGCATCAATGTTGGGAGTATCTAGGAGAACTGTCAGCAAATATGAAGAAGGGATGAAGACTACAGTAGATATAGCCATCAACTTAGAAAAAATCTTAAAAGCAGAACTTATCAAAGAGATAAATATCTTTTCCGATGATATTATAGAATATAATCCTGAAGAAGATGATAAGGCTATTATCAAAGATAAAATTCCTATGTTGGAGAGAAAAATGATCAAACACCTGATAAATATGGGTCTCGATATCTCTTTGATTAATTATTCACCATTCAACGTATTATCCAAGATAAAAGATGAGATTATATTGACTGGAGTAACACATCTTGATAATATGGCATTAAAAAAAGCAAAACTTACTAGTAGTATCTCTTTCGTGATAGATCGCCCTGCAATGTTCATACTTGATAAAGAGCCGCCGATGAATAAGATCGATGATATAATCATGTTACATAAAGATGATATGAAATATATGAAAGATATAGAAGATCTCATAGAATTAATCTCGAACAGAAAAGCATCTTGATGATAAGAGGTAAGAAATTTGGGTAGCGTAAAGGATTTAAAGGTTATAAAAGAGCCAAAGAGAGACAAACTCGGCATTGGAATATTCTCTTTCTCAGATAGATATTCTATTTTTGACTGGGGTGAGATGCCCGATCATATACCCGATAAAGGTAAATCACTCTGTATCTTATCGGCTTTTTTCTTTGAAAGATTGGAGGAGGATGGTATAAAAACCCATTATAACGGTTTGGTCTATAAAGATAAGGTTTATAGATTGGATGAGCTTGATCTGCCCGTCAACAAGATGAAGATAAAATTAGTTAGGGTTATAAGACCAAAGTTTGAGCCTAACATGGGGTTATACGATTATTCTGTTTTTAATAGTATAGAGGGTAACTATCTGATACCTTTTGAATTTATATATAGAAATAAGATCGTATCGGAATCTTCTTTTTTTAAAAGGTTCATGGAAGGCGATATTGATCTTAATGAGGATGATATAAAAATCAATGAACGTCTAAATAAGCCAATATTGGATATAAGCACAAAATTAGAAGAGAGTGACAGGTATTTAAGGTGGCAAGAGGCAAAAGATTTGGTAAAATTAGATATTAAAGAGATAAAAAATCTTGTTTTATCTGTGGTTAAAATTATAGATAAAGAAGTATCCGCTGTTGATATAGAGAATGTAGATGGTAAATTAGAACTTGCATATACAGAAGAAAAAGATTTGATGGTTGTGGATACCGTTGGAACTTTAGATGAGTGCAGATTTGTCTATGACAAGATGAACTTGAGTAAAGAGGTGATAAGAAGTTATTACGCAAAGACAGATTGGAAGAAAGAGATAGATAGGGCGAAAAAAGAGGCAAGAGAGAAGAATATTGAAGATTGGAGGGGTCTCTGCCGTTTAAAACCAGAAAGGTTGGACTTGGTTTTTAAAGATATTATAAGCGATATGTATAAATCTGCTACTAACAAGATCATAAAAAGAAAAATATTTGATGCACCAGATTTAAAAGATGTAATGAGGCGTTTAAAGAATATTTAGAGGACAGAAAGGAGTTACGAATAGAAGATTCGTAGTCCACAAATTTTTAATTTGTGAAGATTTGATAATTGATAAACTTTATCTAAAAAACCCTTTATCTTTTTGTTTGAATAATCCGCTGGTTGCCCCAAAGTCTCTAAGAGAGTAAGATGCCATCTTGTTTCCCATCTTTGCACAGTCTTCTAAAGATAAGCCTTCCATAATCCCATAGAGAAACCCGCCTGTAAATACATCTCCCGCACCGGTATCATCTATCACTTTTATTTTTTCTGTTGGCACCTGTTTTATCACCTTATCTGAACTAACGATACATCCTTTTCTTCCTAATGTAACAATTACGATCTTTATACCAAGTTTATTGAGCAATAATGCACCATCAACGACAGACAACCCTGTTAATACCTTTATCTCTCTCTCATTTAAAAAAATAAATTTACAATTAGGCAACATCTTTTTAATCTTTTTTAATCCGTTTTTAGCATATATCATTCCTATAGATAGGCTAATATCAGTATCTAACCTGGTTAGATGCTTTTGAATCTCAAATTGCTCAGGAATATCGAGATATTCCATATGGACGATTTTAAAATCTTCAAACCTCTTATAGTTCATATCTTCATCTTTTATATCCTTATTTACTCCGATATATGGATATATTACTCTCTTTCTCTTTAATTTCGGCAAAAATATTAAAGCTCTACCAGTAATGCCGTTTTTAATCGATATCTCTTCTATATTGATATTATTTTTTTTATAAAACTCTAATAGATACCTTCCAACATTATCAGTCCCAACTGCACCCGATAATGCTACTTTTTTATCCAATAGAGAAAGAGTTATTATTGTATTGGGAACCGATCCACCAGGATACATAAAAAATTTTTCCACCGGTATCACTTCACCTAAATTAGCCAATTTTCTAATAAGACAGATAAAATCAATATTAATTGCTCCAAACCCGATTAAATCTTTTTTTTTCATAATATCAATGACAAAGATCTAAAAATGTATCTTATAATGAGAAAACTAATCACAAAATGGGACATTTAATCTGAGAAAATCTTCCGATATAATCACATTGGTCATATCTTTTCTTATATCCGAATATAACATCTCTTTATTAGCAGAGTATCTTGGACTTGTATGAATCAAAATAATCTTTTTTGCACCCGCTTTTAATCCACATTCTATGCTTTCTTTGATAGTAGAATGTCCCGTCCGATCTGCCCAATCTTTTAAAGAGCTATCAAAAGTGCCATCCAATATAGCGACATCCGCATTTTTTACTGCATTAAAAAGTGTCTCACACGGTCTTGTATCTCCTGAATAAACTATCTTTCTGCCATCCCTGGGTGGTCCTATTACCATATCCGGTAATATAATTCTACCATCGACTTCAACTGCCTTTCCTGATATAAGTTTAGAATATAATGGTCCTGGTTTAAGACCCAAGGAGATTGCAGCATCAACGTTAAATCTTCCAGCCCTCTTATTTTCTTGAAATATGTATCCAAGGCTGGGAACGTTATGATCTGTATCGAATGCAGTAATACTGTAACCGTCGCCTTCTATACGGTCGCCGTTTCTCAATTCATAACCGATTATATCAAAATTAAATTTACAGTAACCCATATCTTTTACCGTTGTTAAAAATTTTTTAGTATGTCTCGGACCGTATACGAATAGATCCTCCTTCCTACCATTGAAATTCATCGTCTGAATAAGTCCAGGTAGTCCTATAAAATGGTCTCCATGAAAATGAGATATGAATATCTGATTGAGTCCCTTATTTATTCCAGTTTTAGCGATAGCCATCTGTCTCTGTGTTCCTTCTCCACAATCAAATAGAATTTTATTACCACCATATTTAATCATCACAGCAGCGGTATTTTTTTTAGGAGTAGGAATTGCACCACCGGTCCCTAAAAATATAATCTCTAACATATAACTCAACTATCTAATATTAAATAAAAAAGCGTATGGGCCCGGCCGGATTTGAACCGGCGACCTCACGGTTATCAGCCGTGCGCTCCAACCAAGCTAAGCTACGAGCCCAATTAAAGATCAAACTAGTTAGTATCGAGATAAAGTATCAATAAACCTTGCTTATTTTTAGTCTTATTATCTCAACAGTATCAATGAATCGACTGCCGCGGCCCCTTTCTCCATTGCAAAAAGAGGATTTATATCCATCTCTTTTAACTCCTCTTCAAGGTCCAAACTTAATTCTGATAGTTTTAGAATACAATCTATCAAAGCATTCATATCCGAGACTACTCCTCCTCGTGCCCCCTCCAGAATAGGATATGCTTTTATCTCTTTTATCATATCTTCTGCATCTCGCCTAGTTAACGGTGGTATCTTGAATGATACATCTTTCAATACTTCGACGAACACTCCACCCAGACCGAACATTATTACAGGACCAAACTGTGGATCTTGAGTCATACCAAGTATCACCTCGTTTCCTTTTCGTAGCATCTCTTGCACTAAAACTCCGTGTATGTTAGCATCCTTGACTCTATCTTTTATCCTCATCAAGTCAGTATAAGCCTCTTCCAACTCTTTTTGAGATTTTATACCTATTTTAACTCCGCCTAAATCCGTTTTATGAGTAATATCAGGTGAAACAATCTTTAAGACCACAGGATAACCGATCTCTTCTGCAAATTTTATAGATTCGTCAAGATCCTTAGCAAGTTTTTCTCTGGTTATAGGAATCCCATATACTGAAAGAATCTTTTTACTCTCGTATTCTGTAAGAACCTTCCTTCCTTCCTCTCTTACTTTCTTTATTATCTTTATTGTATCTTCCTTAGACAATTTTAACACCTCTTTTTAATCTCTAATCTTTTTTAACTTTTTCTTTATCCGTCTCTTCTTTTGCAACATCTTTATGCATCTCAGAATTGATCGGCCATTTGATTATGATTATCTCTCCCATATTCGATATCCATCTAAAAGGTATCAAAAGCCCACGTTTGGAAGGATCTCTAAACTCCTCCCGAACATCCGTCAATGCAAGCTGTTTTATTCTACCGTCATCAGTATCTATAACAACGTCTTCTACCCTCGCCATCTTTATGCCCTTGTCCGTATAAACATCGAGCCCAATAAAATCAGTTATATCTCTTTGCATATTTATCTATTAAAGTCAGATACTTTGTGTAATATATATTTTTCTCCATCTAGTAATAATATGTTATATTGATCGAAAATCTACAATTCTTTTTGTTTTCCCAGGCCCATCAGGTATAGATTGGGGTTCAACAAGTTCAACGGTAGTTTTTAAATTAAGTACCGTTCTTAACTCATTTTCTGCTCTATTTTTTAAAGCTAACAGAGTAAAAGGTTCATCATTAAAAATATCTTTTGTCACTTCCACTTTTATGATTAACTCGTCCATTACATCTCTATTTATAATAATCTGGTAATTATCTCTTATTCCAGGAATCTTTAATAATACATCCTCTATCTGGGATAGAAAGACGTTTGTCCCTCTAACCACAATCATATCGTCCGTTCTGCCAAGTAATCTCGATATCCTCGGATGTTTTATTCCACAAGAACATTCTTCATCTGCTAAAATGGTTATATCTCTTGTTCTATACCTGATAAGAGGCATTGCTTCCTTGCATAAAGTTGTTAAAACCAGTTCTCCTTTTTCACCATCCTCTAATCTTTCTCCACTCACTGGATCTATAATTTCAGCTAAAAAATAATCTGACCATAGATGAAGCCCACCTTTACATTCGCATTCTACCGCTACATCTGGACCCGACATCTCAGATAAACCATAGTTATCATATGCATTTATTCCAAAAACATCTTCTAATCTATCTCTTATAGAATTAGACCAAGGTTCTGCTCCAAAAATGCCTTTTTTTAAATATAAATCTTGTATAGGGTCTATATTCATCTCAGAACATACATCGGCTATATGGAACATATACGATGGGATTGCATGAACCGCTGTAACTTTAAAATCTTTAAACATTTTTACCTGTCGTCTAGTATTACCTGAACCAGCAGGAATGACCGTTGCATTTAGTAATTCTGCACCATAATGGTATCCAAGCCCACCAGTAAACATATGGTATCCGATCATATTCTGAAACACATCGTTCTCATTTACACCGATGGTAGATAAGCATCTTGCGGTCAGTCTTGCCCAATTTTCCAAATCTTTTTTTGTATAAGCCAGAACTATAGGGTTACCGGTTGTACCTGATGATGTGTGCAATCGTACAACATCTTTCATAGGGACCGCCAACATTCCGAATGGGTAATTATTACGTAGATTATCTTTTGTAGTAAATGGAAGTTTCGTTAAATCATCTATATCTTTAATGTCTTCAGGTCTCAGCCCAACATCTTTAAACTTTTTTATATAGATCAACATTGCTGTATGCATAATTTATAATCTTTTTAAGTCTTTTTTCTTGCAATATTACGAGTCTATCTGCCGGAATTCTCTTAACCTTTTCAAACATAATTATACAACCATCATAAAATCGTTATCTTATGATCAAGCTTTAAATAAACGGCTATCTATCGATCGTTTACCAAAACAAAGATAAAAGAGATAATGATATATAAAATTATCCATTAAAAATAATTATTTTTGCGAAATATATGCTTTTTATACGGTTAAACACAAAAATAATGCATAAGTCCTTTTTATATGAATATTCTTTAATATTTTGTTATAACATCTTAATATTCTATATTTTAATATCAGTGAGTTAAAAAGTAGTTAATTTAATATTATATTAAACAAATAAAGGATAAGCAAAAATGGATCTTATTTTTGGCACAAAAAGATATAGACCTGAAATTAGAATGCTTTATGATATAAAAGACCTTATATATTGTAAAGATTGGCTAAAAAAGACCGAGAATATCCCTCTTTATTATATCTATAGAGATCTTTCGCTTACAGAGCATGATAGAAAGAAGATTCTATCTAATTGTTTAAGATATGATATTACGATAATACCACCGAGAACTCTCGGAATAGAGTATACAAAAACGGCAGGGCATTATCATCCCCACCATTACACAGAAGTATATGAGGTGATAGAAGGAGAGGCACACTTTTTATTTCAGAAAGGTATAGACAGATTGGAAGATGTCGTGTTGATTAAGGCAAAAGAAAGAGACAAGGTTATAATACCCCCCGGTTATGGCCATATAACAATAAATCCATCAAAAAATGTGTTAAAACTGGCAAATTGGGTTTCAAGAAATTTTATAGCCATATACGATCCTATTAAAAAAAGGAAAGGCGGGGCATATTATGAAACGGTGGATGATATCATCAGGAATGAAAATTATGAGGAGGTTCCGGAATTAAGGGTTATAAAACCGAGAGAATATCCTGAATTTGGATTGACAAATAGGATCGATCTCTACCAATTGGTGAATAATTTAGAGTTATTAAAATTTTTAAACCATCCTGAAGAGTTCGAAGATATCTATAGCTTTAGATCAATTCTTTAATATATAACAAGGCATCTTTTGTACCATAGTACCTCGGTTTTTTTCCGATACGGACAAAGTTATTCTTCTCATAAAATGATATTGCATTATAATTGTCCTCTTTAACCTCTAACGTCATCTTTTTGAAATTTTCCTGTCTAAATTTATTTTCTAATACATTAATCAATTTTTGGCCGACACCATGCCGTCTATATAGCTCTTCTACATAAATAGCGCTTAAATGACCACGAATATCGTTTTTAATACTTCCTGCGGCGAATCCTATCGGATTATTATCCAACCCTGCAATGTAGATATATCTTCTAAACATCAGATAAAATATCAAGATATCTTGATAATTGTTACTCGGTTCGAGTTTTTTCCACATTTTTTCAATATAAGGTAACTCTTTAACAGACGCCAATCTCACTTTGATTATATCGACCATATCTAGCCCTTGTAGGTATGTAGTAATTATATTTAAACTCATTGGCAATATAAATAGGTATATCTATTACCTTTTCTACGTTATCGATAATTATTCCATCGCTTGTGGCTACTATTTCTTTTTTACTATTTTCTATTATATCTTTATCAGTATTTTTAGATATAAAAACAAAACAGTTATCTTTATTAAAAATATCTCTTGTTAACTTTGAGAGCTCTCCACTCTTGCTTATTTGAGAATCGAATATTATTAAAATCTCTTTTGGATTATACTTTGATGTTATCGTCTCTATCTTATAGAGTGCTTCTCTAGTCATAAGTCCCATCTTATATCTATGAAATAAAGATCTTACATCTTTTAATATTCCATCATCACATAGAAAGACAGGATATCCAAGAATTAAACTTTCTACTGTAATAAGAACATTAAATCCGTCGATAAACAATTTTTTATTATATATAGATTCTATAGAAACGACTTTTCTCTTTCGATCGTCTGCAACATCTTTTTTACATGCAATCCGAGCCAAGATATTTCGATCGTCTTTTGTTAAACCGTAATGGTTGGATACATAGGTTATAACTGATTTTTTAGGATATTTTCTATCCAAAAGATAACGTACATCTAAAATAGGGTCTTCCAGACGTGTCAGTATTCTGTTGATATCTATCATTAAAATTCAAATGGGATCGAGTTATTATATATATTTTGATATAATATACTTTAAGACCTACCTGTTAATAAACTTTCGAAAATCCTTGATCTTTAATATACCAAAGATTATTTAATAAAAGCAATAACTTTATAGCCACTATTATTAAAATTTTTTAATAGAGGTGGATACGATGGAAGAAATAAGAATAGAAAAACCAACGGTTGACGAGTATAAAGGAAGGAGGAAGATTATTTATATCCCTCTAATACATACATGGGAAGATGCACCCATTGAGTATACAGAATTGGTGAAAGGGTATTGGAATGAGGTCAGAGAACAGTTAAAGAAGTTAACAGCTAAACTGGGCGGAGTTGATAAGATATATCATGAATTTTTTTATTCGCAAGGAGAGAACGAACTAAGTTCGTTAAAAGAGATAAATGAGAATAGCTATGATATTATCAAAAAATTCGTAATAACTGGTGCAAAATTGATACAAACAGAGGATAAAGATATATCAGAAGCTTGTATCGATTGGGAAAGATGCTTGACTATAGGATTGATA
Organism: Candidatus Methanoliparum thermophilum; assembly: GCA_004212075.1. Classification (GTDB taxonomy): domain Archaea; phylum Halobacteriota; class Methanoliparia; order Methanoliparales; family Methanoliparaceae; genus Methanoliparum; species Methanoliparum thermophilum. Next base: position 19,354 of record RXIF01000004.1, on the reverse strand, counting down.
AACAATGAAGTCAGATCAAAAGTATCTGAATTTTATATAGAGACTAGTAACAAGAGATATAGATTTGTTGCAGAGATGATAGATAAGACTCTTGGCGAGGATGAGATCGGGATCATCTTTTTCGGTGAAAATCATCGAATACCGTTTTCTGAAGAGATAGAAGTATTCAATCTAACACCACGTAAGTTAGACGACATTCACAACTGGTTCCGTGATAATCTATCGAAGATGCAATCCTTGTTCAATACAAAAAAATAATCTCGAACGATTTATCATTCTTAGCCTATCAACCTATTTTAATAGGTTCTTTTATGGATTTAATCATCCCTAAAATAGATAAAGCGGCTAAATAACTTGTTTTTGGATTTTTTGGAAAAGTTACGTTGTTTATATCTATTTTTATAGACCCAAATACGCCGTTTGCCCTTATTTGATGAATATTTTCAGTAACCTTGCTATCCGCAATAATCTCCACATCTATATCTTTACCAGTTGCAAGAGAGAGTGTTGCAGCGACATTGATATTGTAAGGGAACTCTTTTACCGCCTTGCTGGCTTTACCTTTAAAAACTGTTTTTCTACCATTAAAATCTTTTAATCCTAGACTTTTAGGATTTTTTATCGTTGTTAATTCGATATTCCCTTCGACAAACTGGAATATCTTAAGGTTGTCAAGTCCTAATATCGCTCCCGATGGTATATATATACAAGAGTTGTTCTCCTGTGCCGATTTTATTAACTTATCTCTCAAATCTTCATCCATCAATGCACCAACACTCATAATCACAAGATTTTTGTGCATTTTTAATATTTTGACTCCATACTCTCTTATCGCATCTTGTGAGGCAGCTTCCACTATCAGATCGGTGTCTTGATCTAAAAACTCATCAAAAGTCTTACAAATTTTAAAATTCGATATTTTAAAATCCGATAATTTAGAATAGTCTTTGTCGTAAACTGCAACGACATCGATATCTAACATACCTGAGTTATCTATTATAGTCTTACCTATCGACCCGTATCCAACGATTCCTATTTTCATATCTGATTTTTTTAAAATTGTATCGTATTGCTATAAATACTTTAACAAAATCTCAGATAAATTTTCGAGCGTTTTTGGGTTTTTCTCGATCAACATGGCGATCAAACCTGTCACGGACATCTCTTTAATCTTTACCTCGTTGATTGATCGAGCAAGATCGTTAAGCTTCTCATCGCTCAAATTTATGAAAAACTCTTTAATCAAATAGTTTCTCTCATTCTTCATACCTATCGTGGGTCTCCATTTATCCTCATACTTTTTTAACTCATTTTCAGAGAAATCTTCTGCTTCTATTGCATCAATAGCAGTCTCTCCTGCCATAATACCAGACTCCATCGCTTTTAATATTCCTCCTCCAGTTATAGGATCGGTAAACCTTGCTGCATCTCCTACCAGCATTATTCCATTACTTATAGTCTTAATCGGCCTCGATACTGGGATACCACCAAACACAACAGAGACAATTTTACCATCTTTATAATGTTCTTTTACAAACTTGTTTAAATAATCTATCGGTCTTTTTACATTTTTTTTAATCAAATATTTGCCAAGGACAGCTAAACCTATATTTGCCATATTATCACCTTTAGGAAACATCCAAGCATAACCGCCCGGTGCAATATCGTTGCCCAGATAAAAATTGCAGAGATCGTTTACCTCTATATCGGTCATTATATATTCTACTCCACTTTCTATATCTATCGGTTTAAGAGTAGTATCGATACCCCCCATTCTGCCGATCTTTGATTCCGTCCCATCTGCACCGATGACAAGATTGCATTCTACCTCGAAAGATCTGCCCAGATGTTTACCTTTGACACCTTTTACAACCCCATCTTTTAAGACAAGATCCGTAACATTGGTCTTGGCATAAACGTCCGCACCCGCATCTCCCGAGAGTGTTGCTAAATCTCTATCAAAGATCTTTCTCTCTAATACATAACCAACCTCTGAACCAGCCATCTCTTCAGCCATCTCTACCATTGTACCATCTGGAGAATATATCCTTGCTCCTTCCACTTCACAAGATATCCATTCTTTTTTTATCTGGGGTAAAAATTTTTTTAATCCTTTTTTGCTTACACCCTCCGCACACCGAATTGGACTACCTATCTCTTGCCTTTTCTCCACAAGTAAGACGTCTAATCCGCCCATTGCTGCAACTTTGGCAGCCATAGATCCTCCCGGTCCTGCACCAACAACTACGATATCGTACCTATTCTTCATCTACCAACGCTCCTATCGGACAAATTTTAACACAGATATCGCATGCTTTACACATATTATCATTTATATCGATAAACGTCTCCAAAAGATCGATTGCTGCCTCTGGACAGACTGCCACGCATGTTCCACAGTAACCACATTTGTATCTATCCACATAAATCATACAAAATCATCCCTTTTGTATTCTTTTAAAATATCTTCTATTAATATAACTTAACCTGTATATCTATAAACAGAACAAAATCTTATAAGAGAAAACAAAAGTGTAATATAGAGAAAAAGATTTCATAATGTATATAACGAATGCCGGGGTGGCTGAGCGGACTAAGGCGCCGGCCTTGAGAGCCGGTATCCCATGCGGGATGCAAGGGTTCAAATCCCTTCCCCGGCGCATTTTCATAACTGCATAATTATAGTTTTAAAATCAAAGAGTTGCTGCTCTCAATTCATTCAGGCTTTTTTGATATGCTATTTTTATAATTCTCTACTATATCTTTTGCAATCTCACCATCTTCTATTACAAAAACACCCTGATAACCGCATTCTCTACATTCATATATCTCTCCAAGCCATGGCTTGTAATTCAGGTTTTTAGATCCACAATTGGGACAAAATTTCATTCCATATCTTCCTTACGTTTTTATCTAGATAAGCCCCTCTTTTGATGCTTTGCGTTCGATAGCATTTATAAAAAATTTTATAAATACGGACATAATTTTATTAGATAAATTTTTCTGGTCAAAATAGTTATCTAAAAACTCTCTAGACCATTTTATCCCATGCTTTAGACATATTATAAGGAGTTCTTTCTGAATATCTGTTATCATCTCTGATTCAAACCAGTTCTCTTTGGTAAGCTGGCCTAAAGGTACGAAAAATAAAGGTACAATAATACAGCTGTAATCTCTTAAATCTTCAACCATCTCTATCGTCTTTATGACATCATCATCCGTCTCCCCTGGCAACCCGACGATTAAAGTACAGGCGGGTATGAGCTTGTTATCGTTTGCTATACCCATGCCATCTTTTACGATCTCAGGCCAATCGTCTATATTAAAAGGATGTGCCTTCCCTGCCATTGTTTTTTTCATTATTCTAGGACTACCACTCTCCAATCCTATCTCGGCACCCCACCATTTTTGATTATCGTCTATTATGATATCAGAACATTCTTCCATTAGTTTAGGATCTGCAGCTATAGCAGCGATCGATGCATGGCTCCATGTTACCGAGTCCGTATATCTTTTTGCCAATCTCATCAAATCGGTTACTTTCTCTCGATTAGGTATAGTATTCTTCGATCCGTATAGTAAAACATCTTCTGCATGCAGTATGATACTCTCTGCTCTATCATTTTTTGTTGTGTTGGCCTTTATCTCTCTCTCGATCTTATCTAACGGATACCACCGCAATGGTCTTTTTGTTACTTCACAAAATTTACATCGCCTGACACAACCGCGTCCTACCTCTATCAGCCCGTTAATAGAGGGATTTTTTATTTCAGGTATCTCATCTACGGATGGTACTTCTTCCGGTTGGACATCGTAGAATTGTGGGATTTTACCACCATTAATAGCCATTTTTATTATTTTAGAAACAACTATATCTCCTTCACCCACCACTACACAATCGATGCCGTGATCACTCAAAAACTCTGGTTTATGTTTCAACTGCCATGCCCCTGGCCCTCCTACAATTATCTTTAACCCTCTCTTTTTTGCCTTTCTTACCTCTTTACTCTCCAAAAGCTTTTGAAAATAGAGTGCAACGAATGGTTTTCCTGTCTTTAATACTTTCGAAAACGTGCTGGAGGAGGGACCCCATCCGAAAGGATCCATTTCACTAATACATAGCACATCTGCATCGTGGATGTAATTTTTTAAACGAAAAGGTGCCACAGTCAATACATTAAAACCATCGTCCAAGAGTTTTGCCTCAATCTTTCTCAAACCGTATGGTGCCTGTATAGGTATCCCTTTTTTCGTTGGAATTCTATTAAAAAATATTAATTTGAAGATCGGATCTGGAATCACATTATGCGGGACAGATGTTCCAAAACCAAGAAACTCTTTTCCGTGATGATTGCTCATCAAAGTCTCATCCGACGTCAGTAAGATCAAAGACATATCTATCATAATTCTTTTTATTGTTATATAATCTTACCGATATATCTTATCTTTATCCCATGTTTATTAGATAGGCTGGTAAATTCGGTCTTATATCTTTTATCTATAGTTATTAAAAGGGTCGTAGACGGACCGGCAGATTTATTTATATTAATATCCAAATTATCCGTTATTTCAATTTTATGACCTAAAAAACCGGTAAATTCCGATATATGCTCTTTGATACCTTCGTTTCCTACAGGTATCATATCATGCACATAAAAAAGTTCTCTCATTAGTTTTATTTTTTTTATATCCACTAGATCCGACTGGATTACTTCATATCCGACCTTCGGTTCACCTATCATGAAAACAAAATCTCCATGCTTACTCAATTTAAACTTTAATTCCTTTTTTTTAGCTACTCCTATCCCTATTATCGAGAAAGATGTCTGATCCGTCTTAAAATTCTCCTCTGTATGTCCTTTTATTATCTCTGTTACACCAACTTTTTCTCCTTCCTGCAATATTCCGTCAAATATCTTAATACCGGTTGGATTATACTCTACCGAAAAATTTGAGATCAAAACAACAGGTTTTACACCTAACGATATTATTTTTGTTAGGATGCATCGCGTCATTATCTTTCCAAGCATAGTCTCGTCTACCTTTACGATATCTCGTTCTTTCTGACCTATTGCACCTGATGAGGTGGATGTAATCAGAATATAAAAATCTTTAAGATTCAATATCGATGTATCTCTTATTCTGTCTATTTTTATCTCTTTTTCAAAAAATTTAAGGTTTCTCAGGCTTACAAAATCATCCAAACTCTCCAAAAAATTCAAATAAAAAACTAAAGATGATCGTATGATCTCAGATCTAGATAAACCATTTTTAGAGGATATCTCATCTATTCGATCCAACATCTTTTTAGGTACTCTAAAGTTTAACTGTTGCATCACAAATGTAATACAATTAGAAATATTTAAGTATTGTCATTATTACTTTAATTTTGGTGAAAAAATAATGGAAGGAACGATTAGTTATAGGTTTAAATGCGACAATAAGGGGGCAGGATTGACTCATTTTGTTATACAGAGTGAGGATTCTCCCTTTTAATTTTTTTAGGTGTACTTAATATGTTAGAGTCTTTTAAAGTGGATGATATCGAGTTTAATCTCGATCCAGATACATGCTTTTGGGGTATAGGTGAATATCCTGCATTAGAAGAGTTATATAACAAAGTTAGAGAAGATATTACTCGAGAGATGCAGAACCTTCGGTTTAACACTGATATCATTCTGTTATATCTGAATCCTACCGATAGGTGTAATGCAAGTTGTCCATATTGTTACCATTTTAACGATATAAAGGCGAGAGGAATAGATATGAGTTATAATCATATCGAATCGATCATAAACAAGTTTATTGAATATTATGATGATAAAAACATCGATGGTTCGGTCATATTCCATGGTGTAGAGCCTTTACTCTTGAAAGATGATATATTCAAGATCATCGAGATTTATAAGAACGATGTATTTTTTGGCATTCAGACCAACGGCTTTTTACTGAACGAAGAAGATACAACATTTATAAAAGAGAATGATGTCAAGATTGGTATCTCACTAGACTCGCCTTATGAAAAGACAGACGATTTTCTAAGAGGGAAAGGACATTTTAAAAAGATAAATAATGTTTTGGATTGGTTTAACGGATACAAACAGTTGAATATAAACACGACGGTTACCAAGCACAATGTACATCAGCTCTCCAGTATGGTTAATTTTCTCATAGAAAAAGAGATTCACCTCTGCTTGATGAATCCGGTGAGAGGAACACAAAAATCTGCGCTATCTTTCCGTCCTGATCCGATTATTCTGGCAAAGGAGTATATAGATGCTGTAAACCTTACTCTAAAATCGACAAAAGGAGGGTATAGGTTTGTAATAGGAGATTTTGCAAATATCTTGCTTGGAATCGTTGCTCCATCTTCTAGAGTTATGTTGTGTGATATATCTCCCTGTGGTGCTGCTAGAAGGTTTTTTGCTATTGCAGCGGACGGAAGTGCGTACCCTTGTAGCGAATTTATAGGTAAAGAGGATTTTGTTGGCGGTAATATCTATCAAAACTCTATAAACGATATATGTAGATCGCAGAATTTTGAAAAAGTACGAGAAAGAGTTGTGGAGAAGATTGATGATTGTGATACATGCCTGATCAGAAATATATGCGGTGCACCTTGTCCTTCTGAGATACATTCTACAGATGGTAGTATGTACAAGAAAAGTTTTTACTGCGATTTTTATAAAGAGTTAATAAAACATGCGTTTAGGGTAATTTATCAGGATGAGGTACGGTACGTATTAAAACAGGATGTTTTAAAGGAGATGTACTATCTTAGATAGGTTTAAAATAATTTAAGATTTGATTTTTAATTAAAGATATAAAATAAAAAAGATTAAACGATGAAAAAACTAGAATCTATATTAAAAAAGATAGAGAGTATCGAATTAGATAAAAAATCGATGAAACTTGCAGAAAAAAGACAAAACGAGCTTACAAAACCGAAAAAAAGTCTTGGTATACTGGAAGATATCTCTATACAAGTTGCCGGCATAACTGGAGATCCTCAACCATACATAAGGGATAAATCCATCATAGTGATGGCGGGGGATCACGGTGTAGTTGAAGAAGGAGTAACTGCATATCCTCAGGAGGTTACTGCCCAGATGGTAAATAGTTTTCTGAACGGATATGCTGCAATAAATGTCTTTTCACGCCATACATCTACGGATGTAGTAGTTGTAGATATGGGAATCGCATCAAATATGGATTATTCTGTCTTAATAGATAAGAAGATAGGATACGGAACGAAGAATATATCAAAAGGACCTGCTATGACCAGAAAAGATGCTATTAAGGCAATAGAATCAGGGATAGAAGTGTTTGAAGAGGTGTATGCAGGAAAAAAGATAGATATAGTAGGAACAGGCGATATGGGGATAGGAAACACTACTCCAAGCAGTGCGATCATCTCGGTTATATCAAATTGTGATCCAAGATTAACGACTGGTAGAGGCTCGGGTATAGACGATCTTTCACTAAAAAAGAAGATTGATGTTATAGATAAAGCAATAAATATAAACAAACCTTTTAAAGATCCGATAGATATATTGGCTAAATTAGGCGGGTTTGAGATTGGAGGTATTGTAGGTGTGATATTGGCATCTGTATCTCATCGGGTGCCGGTAGTCATCGATGGTTTTATATCAGGAGCTGCTGCGGCGATCGCGATTGAATTAGATCGAAAGATCAAAGATTTTATGATTGCATCTCATAAATCGTTAGAAATTGGTCATGGAGTAATGTTAGACTATTACGGATTAAAACCAATTCTAAATCTTGATATGAGGTTAGGAGAAGGTACAGGAGCTGTTCTTGCAATGAGTTTAATAGAGTTATCATGCAGAGTACTTAACGAGATGAAGACGTTCGATGAGGCAGGAGTCTCGGATAGAATTTAACATTTTGCAGTATGTTGTATAAAGCCAAAAAAGGACAAGCAAGTTATGGTGAGGCTATAGGAATACTCTTACTGGATATATCTTTTGTACCCTTTATTCCTGGTGATGTTGCCAATGCCACTACTTATCATTTTCCCGTAAGATTTAAAAAAGTAGATGGACTTACTGTCGAGAAGATATTTAATAAGGATATGAGCCTTTTAAACCGAGTAATTAAAGCTGGTAAAGAATTAGTAGAAGAAGGGGTAAGAGCTATTACCGGTGATTGTGGATTTATGATTTTATTTCAAGAAGAGATGGCAAGATTATTAAACGTCCCTGTATTCTTATCCAGTCTTCTTCAACTACCTTTTCTGATTAAAATAATCGGTGGAGGAAGTAAAGTTGGAATAATTACAGCTAATTCAAAGATACTTGATAACAATCTATTAAGAGAGGTTGGTATTTATAATACCGATTCTATCTATATCAAAGGATTAGAAGATAAAGAAAATTTTAGGAATGGAATTCTTAGAGAATGTGGATGGTTAGATTCAAAAAAGATTGAAGACGAAGTAGTTGGAATAGCCAAAGAGATGGTTGAGGATGAACCTAAGATAAAAATAATTCTATTGGAGTGCAGTAGCCTACCTCCCTATGGACAATCCGTTCAAGAAGCAGTAAATCTTCCTGTCTTTGATTTTATTACTATGATAAACTATGTCTATTCAAGCCTTGTTAAGAAGAGATACGAAGGTATTATGTAGATCTTGATCTAGTTAACAAGCGATGATATATGAATATATGTATTTTTGCATCGTCGAGTGATGCTGTAAGTTCTGATTTTTTAAAAGCGGCTGGAGAACTTGGTGAACTGATAGGAAAAAAAGGTTATACTCTGGTTTATGGTGGTACAAACGTTGGTTTGATGGGGGAGATTGCCGTATCTGTCCAGAAAAATGGGGGAAAGGTTATAGGAGTCATACCATGGTTTATAAGAGACGAAGGTATATCAAACAGTAGTGCGGATCAACTGATAGTAACAGAGGATATGTATGAGAGAAAGAGAATAATGGAAGATATGTCAGACGCTTTTTTTGCTCTTCCAGGAGGTTTCGGCACACTCGAAGAGATATTTGAGGTTCTAACTCTGAAACAGCTTAAACGCCACAACAAACCTATCATCTTCTTCAATACGAAAGGGTTCTATAACAGGTTGTTTGATTTTTTTGAACAGATCTATAAGGAAAAATTTGCTAAATCAGCGTACAAAAATACGTATTATATTACTTCCGACCCACAAGATGCATTATCTTATTTAGAGAACTATTCTCCCACAGAAATACCTGATAAATGGTTTAAATGATTAGAAAAAAGGTAAGAGAGATTTAATCGTTCCTATATCGTATAGCTTCTTTTAACTTTTTCCTTTTTTATTATTGGATTATATCAATAGATCGATACATGGTTATTTAGTTATTCTTTCCTTTATATCGACGACCTGTCTTTTTTTATTGATAAACTCATTATAATATAACAATTTGGATAATACACGAGCTGCATCAGATGTTGTTAAATATACTGGGACTCCGCTATCCTCTAATATTTTATCATCTTTGGAATATCTGCCTGAAATGTTCACACAGATCATCGGCTTATTATACCTCTCTTTAAGTTCTATAATCTCTTTTGTCTCTGATTCTACATTGAGAAGCCCTGCATCTAATGACATCCTTATAACGTTCTTTATATCCTCGTTTGGTATCTCTTCAAGTACCTTCTTCATGTAACCATCGAAATTAAACTCTAAGAATATTACAGAATCTACCTCTTCAGCAGCTAATAAAATCTCTATCGATTCTATATTAATTCTAGAATCGAAATTCATACCACCCGATGCAGTAATATCGACAGGATTTCCATGGCTCCAAAAAGGAGGTAATATCTTATTAAGCTTTTTTATCGTCTCATTTGATAATTTAGCCACATTTAACCCATTTTTTTCACAAGTATCGGATGCTAAAACTCCAAACCCACCACCAGCTGTATATATCGCTACATTTTTTCCACGAGGCAAGATCGATCTCGAAAAACCTTTTGTTAAATTTACCATATCTTGCTCATCATCTGCTCGTATTACTCCTTTCTGTCTAAAAAATGCATCGTAAATTTTATCAGAGCCTGCCATACTGCCTGTATGGGAATGAGCTGCTCTGCTTCCCGCGGTTGTGGTACCTCCTTTTAACACGATAAATGGTTTCTTATCCGTTGCTTTCTCTGCAACATCTATAAACCTTTTACCACTTCGTGTTCCTTCTATAAATGCGACTATTACTCGTGTATCTTCATCCTCTATAAGATACTCTATATAATCTTCCATCTTGAGATCTGCCTCATTACCACTACTTACGAATTTATTAAGCCCAACACCGTGCGAAGATGCATTCATCATGCTTATAGTGCCCAAAGTTCCGCTCTGTGAGACCATCGAGACATCTCCTTTTCGAGGAATACTAAGATTCATTAAGGCGTATAGATTTATAGAAGTATTTACGATACCCATACAATTGGGACCGACAAAATGTATTCCACCTTTTCTAGCTATTCTGATGACCTCTTCTTCTAAACGTCTTCCCTCTTCTCCGACCTCTGAAAAGTTAGAAGAGTATATAATGGCTGAACTAACCCCATTATCCACGCAGTCTTCCATGACAGAAGGCACATTCTTTGCAGGCACGGAGATTATTGCCAGGTCTACCTGTTTTGGTAGATCTTTCAATCTAGGGTATGCTTTTATTCCCAAAATACTCTCATCTCTCGGATGTATAGGATATATTTTACCCTTGTAATCTCCTGCAAGAATAGTTAATAATGAGATGGTACCTATCTTTATCTTGTTAGATGCACCAAAAAGTGCTATGCTTTTAGGATAAAATAATTTATCGAGTTCATCAAAAATCTTAGAAGACACGGTCATCATACTCTTTTTCAACGTTTTTATTCTATTTATAAATTTCTCTTTTTAGTAAGATGTAAAGTTAGCGACACCCATTTTGGGTGCAAAAACTAAATCGGGCACCGACACATTTAAGAATCCATAATTACAGAATTGAAACTATCTTTATGAAAATCGAAGACAGGGTTCTTGACTTTAGAGGATTAAATGCCCTTTGGTCTGCTCCAATCCTATTGAATGTAATAGTAATTCAACATAATATGAAATCGTAGGTGAGATAATAACATGGCAAAATTAAAAATAAAAAACGAAACGGCTCTTATTAAAATCTTCAAAACAATTTCTTGGCTAGATTATAAAAGATGGAATGTAGTAGATAATTATAACTATGTAAATTTCTCCAAAAGCGATCTGACGAATTGCGAAAAAATCCTTACCCATTGGATTTGCTATATCACAGATAGACAAATGCCATTTGAAATTGTCTGGGATAAAGGAGGATATGTCTTCTCCGAATTAATATATGAATATCAAAGAAATGGATTGCCACCCAATCAAATACTTGATAATCATTATGAAGAATACGATGATAAGGGAAAAAAACGATTCAGATTTAAATCCAATAACGGTATTACCTTCGCATCTCGATATGTAACCGATGATTATCAAAACATCTTACAAACATTAGAGGTTCTAAATCATCGAAAATATAAAAGAAACATTATAGTTTACATTGTTGACATTATGCGAAGATTCCAAAGTAAAGATGACCTTCTGATAAGAGTTGCATGTGGATTACATTTGTTAACCTATCAACTTGATGGAAAAAAAGCAAATCCTGAAGAAATTATAAAAATTATAAATGATAGCAAAGAATTTGAGAAAAAACTCAAGAAATTCAAAGGGACTTCCACAAAAGGAAAGAAAAGATTATGGTGTTGTATTAGAGATTACAAAAAAGGGGTTTATCATCAAATATTTTGTAATGCAATAAAGGAAGTTGATTCAAAAAATGCTACGGATTTGATTAAAAAATGGGATGATCTACCTATGGATCAAATAGAGTTGCCTGGAGACGTTTGGAATAATAGTCCATTATTTAGAAATAATATTTTTCAAATGTCATAGATCTAGATAGTATCCCAAAAACATGGAAAATGCCAGACATTGTGAGAAACCTTTATGAACAATTAAAAGTGAATAAAGACGTTAATAGCTTTTATCCAGAACAATTTGATGTTACCTTTGATTTTGTACCAAGAATGTGTAACAAAAAATTATGTAATGTCTGTCCTTTTGGTAAGGATGGTATTGAGTATACCTGCATTCCGGCAAAAGACAAATATTGCCCGATAGCATTATTTAGCTGTGGTTATATTGCCAAATGTAATGAGGAAAACTGTATATTGAAAGAAGGTATTAGTAAAGGGATATGTAAAGGTGGATTGAAATAAGCATAACACATCTCGCCCACGACCCTACGGAAACTTTCGGCTTCCTTGCTTTCACTTTGTTCGGGTCATATAACAAACGGGTATGCGGTTTGCACTGCGGTGCTCACCCAAATTCAGCCTTAGCGAGAGGAGATGAAAAATTAGATTCAGAGCCATTAGAAGATAAAGAAAAATGGGATTCAGCAAGATTGTCAGTTATGGCAACGGATGTGACTTGAACGAGTTGGATTTTCTGGAATATCTTGCTGAAGATCCTAAATTTGAAAAGCAGGTAGACGAAGAGAATAAACTTTTTAGATGCTTTTATCTCTGTTTTCCCTTCGATAGATAGGGCAGCCAAAGCCATTATGAATGTAGTAACCTACTGACATCATGTAACCATAAAGGTAATTTGAATTTAAAGAACTATAGTTATGAGTAATTTAACAGTAGCCGTCATTGGGGATATTGGTTATAGCAAAAACCTAGGTAAGATCGGAACAACTTCTGATATAACGTTCTATAATTTAAAACAGGGCGATAGTATCGTAACAATGATAGAACCGACAAGGTATCCTGAGAAGTTTCCATCGCTTTTTTATTCGGTATCCTTATGTGATTTTGTTATTTTTATAGTTAAAGATATAGATCACCTATTCGGCGAGATGGTAGTGACATTGGATACGCTCAAGAAAAATATGAAAATACTACTAATACGAAAGGGACTGTTTTGATAGACCATTTTTTTAATGTTAAAGGAATCGGAACCGTGGTACTAGGTTTTATCGTTTCTGGCATGGTGAGAAGACACGATAAGCTACGTCCAAATTTGCAAGAATAATTTGATAAAGCTCCCAAGGAAGATAAACGCTTCTCCTAAAGTATCGCATTTTCCCGTAGCATGTAACCTCGTATAAAAATCAGGAAATCTGATAAATCCTATTGCTCCCATCAACATGAAAAAGATACCCAATGCTATCGATATAGTTATAATCAAGTTTAAGAGCATAGTTCCCGTCCTTCAAGGTATTTTGCCATTATTAAGATCCCAATAAAATTTATTATCGCATATAGATATCATGTTTTAAATCGGTGGCAAAATCCCCCATGCTAAGAACAAGGTTGAAAACAATATTGCAATCATGTTCATAGTCTTTATCAGCGGATTAATAGCCGGTCCTGCTGTATCTTTAAAAAGATTTCCTACCGTATTCCCTACAACGGCTGCTTTATGCGCATCGTTCCCTTTTCCTCCAAGATATCCGTTTTCTATCATCTTTTTGGCATTATCCCAAGCTGCACCACCGTTTGCCATCATCAAGGCAAGCATCACTCCCGATATGATCACTCCGATCAAGAGACCACCGAGTGCAACAGAACCTAATACTAAACCTACAACTAGCGATACTACCACTGCGATAAGTCCGGGTATTATCATCTCTTTCAATGAAGCAGAGGTAACTTATTTACACATGCCATACTCCGGTTTACCCGTACCTTCCATAATTCCTGGAATCTCTCTAAACTGCCGTCTAACTTCTTCCACTATTTTAAACGCACCTTTGTCCCATAAAATCGGTTCTCATCCATTTTACTTAAAAACACGCTCTATAAACGGAACTACATCCTTTTTTCTTGACATTGTTCCATCAAGATAGATAGAATGATTTTTCACCGGTTTCTTGAATGCTTCCTCTGCCTTTGATTTATCTCCGACCACAAATAATTTAGATGCCCTTTCTACGATGTTTGTCACCATAAGAAGCAGGAGAGAATAGTTATTCTTATCCTTGAGTCTCTCCAACTCCTGTATCAATTCTTCCCTTCTATCTTCACTCTCTTTGAAGTCTACTACCTCTATCTGCCCGATTCCTACCTTACCCTTACCGAAATTAAAATCCTTGAAATCGGATAATATGATCTGTGAAGCGGTTAAATCCTTTAAACTGGATTTTTTTCTTTTCATATCCATACCAAATGTATTAATGTCTTCTATTCCTGATAAAGAAGCCAATTTCTTCACTATTTCTTTATCTTTCTCCGTGGTAGTTGAAGAGGTAAGGATAACCGTATCTGATAAGATAGATGAGAGAAGTATCCCTGCAATCTTTTTCTCCATCCTATTGATATATCTATCTGCGATTATTGTTGCAGTAGATCCGACAGGTTCGGTGTGAAAGAAGATAGGAGAAAAAAAAGAGAAATTTATCTTATGATGATCTATCACCTCTAAGATCTCTGCCTTATCAATATTATCTACCGATTGCAAGAACTCGTTATGATCGACCAAGATAAATTTCTTTCCTTTACCGTCGGATATAAAGATAGGAGGATCGACATCAAAATATTCCAGGACATAGCGGGTTTCAGCATTTATCTCTCCGCATCTGGCTGCTATAAAGTTTTCATCTTTAAAATATGCGTAAGCGATTGCAGAACATATAGCATCCGTATCGGGTTTTTTATGTCCTATAATATAAATATTTTCCATAATTGTTTACAAAAAATCATCCTTTATTAATTTTTCTTTTTCTGTAGAATGAAGATATTTCGTAATAACTTCTATTCAAGAAATAATTAAACATCGAATGTGTATAGCCATTAAAAATTACGTAGAAAAGTGGAATTTGGATATAGATCTGACTCTTAAAAAATCTTTATTCTTTCTTTTGATCAGCCAACCAATCACAGACTCTTGGCCAAAGTTTGTTATGGGCTTTTTTGCTTACAGATAGTCCAATATGAGATGAAGGAAATACTATCTCCTTATATTTACCAGAATAAACTTTTTCTAAGAAATTACTTGATTGGTATGGTATAAGATGGTCGTATCGTGCGATAATATTCAACAACGGGATATTTATCTTGCTTAGATCGATATACTCCCCATTAATCTCCACCAATCCTTTTATAAAGTTATTTTTTTGATAAAAATCGATTATCACCGTTCTATAGACGGATTTTGGTATTGATTGGGCGTCTGTAATCCATGTAATTCTTCTAAAGATATCTCGTTGGTATTCATACTCTAAGAATTCCTCTATAAAATCGCCATGCATCATAAAGAGCGGAAGGTATAAAGAAAGAAGATATACACCATAAGCATTCGGCAGACTGCCTGGGATCGATCCAGAGTAGAGGTTGATATAATCTGAGTCTATAATCGTGCAGAAAAATATCCTTGGATCAAACCAGATAGAAAAGTCAATAGGGGTTGCCAACAAAATTAGTTTATTCACTTTTTCCGGGTGTAAAAACGCGTAAATGAGGGATAGTATCCCACCAAGACAGTATCCCATGATCGATACCTTTCTGTTAGGTATCTTATCCATAGACGTATCTATGTAGTTTATATAATCGGATAGAGATACGTCTTCATTATGGAAATATTCCCATCTATCTTATAAACTCCAAATCGACGTCTGCAAAACTGTTGTATAACACTAACATCCTTGTTTAGATCGAGTATATATGACCTGTTTATGATAGATGGAAGAACGAGGATATCATCTTTACCAGCGTTGTATCTAACCAGACGAAACCCTGTCCTTTCTTCAATATCCAGACAATTAGATGGAGAGAAAAAATATAGTAATTTGGAAATAGCGTATCCCATATTATGCTTTTCTAGATCGCTCTTCCAACCATTTTATTACTTTTGGCCAGTACTCTTTATGGCTTGATCTGCTCGTCGTTATACCAATATGCCCTTTATTGTACTCATAAACATCTTTATCTTTGCTCGATATTACATTTAAGATTGCTTTCTGCGATTCCAAAGGTGCAATGTGATCATAAGTGGCTGCTATTACCAACAAAGGAACCTCTATCTTAGAAAGGTCTATCTTCGTACCGTTACACACAAACTCGTTCTTAATCAACAGATTTTGCTGATACCACTCTTTTATATATTGCCGGTATGTCTCGCCTGGTATGGCTGGTGCATCGAATATCCATTTTTCCATCCTTAAAAAGTTCTTTAAAAACCGTTCTTCTTCCAACATCTCTAGCATACCATGGTACTTACCTACAAGCAGGTTTATTGGATCGACAAGAAGGAATCCTACGTTTAAAAAATCACCTGGTGCAAGACGAAACGTATCTACAATTTTATCAACATCCAAGTTTCTTGCCCATATAGCCAACGTATTATCAGTATCGAAATCGATCGGTGATGCCTGTAACATTAAATTTCTTATTTTATTTTGATGTAACACAGTATAAATCACAGATAAGTCTCCACCAAGACAGTATCCATGTAAACTTACTCTGTTAACATTATCAACCCATCTTATATAATCTACGCATTTATCGATATAGTTTACATAGTCATCTATCCTAAGATACTGATCTACCCGGGTAGGATAACCCCAATCTATCATATAGAGATCAAAGCCGGCATCCAGGTATTTTTTAACTACGGATATATCCGGACTCAAATCTAAGACATAAGGCCTGTTTATAAAGGCGTATAATATCAATAAAGGTGTTCTATATCTTCGCTTTGTTGTCGGGTGATAATGCAACAGTCTGAATATGCCGTTCTTATCTACTACATCGAAAGGAGATTGCCATACATCTATTTTTATATCAGAAAAGCGGCTCAACACATCAAAATAAGTAAAATCATCGATCATCTTTTATCCTCCTAATTTATGTCTTTTCTTTCAACATCTTTTTTTCTAACTCATTAATTCTCTTTTTAAGCATATCTATCTCGTCAATTGTAGAAAAAAAACCAATCTGTTCTTCTATCTCTGCAATTCTTCTTTCTACCGAATCAAGAACTTTTTTATTATCATAGACTCTTTTTTCTATCTCATCAACCTCTCTTCTTGGAGCAAACGGAAGTACCGGAAACATCTCTAATAATGCATATATCGCCTCTTCTGAGTATCTTATTGTATCGATTAAGGTATCTCTTAATCGATTTTGAACCTCTATAAACTCTTTAGACCTTAATAAATCATCATACTCTTCTGAATAAATGCTTCTGAATGTATTGAAGAATTTTTCAAAATCAACATCCTTATTCTCGACGATCCCTTCCGAGAATTTTTTAAGAGCTCTATTCCACACATGATCAAACATCAGTTCGTATCTTCTCCATAATCCGAATATCTTCGAATAAGTAGAAAAAACGTTGTTGATGTTCGTAATAAAAGTCTTAGGGATCAAAAACTGGGATTCACCAAGATAACCAAAAAAGTTGCTCAACACATCGAAAAAGTTCTCAAATCCCTCGTCTATCATATTTCTGAGTATATTAAACGGTAGAAACTCTTTTATTCGTGTAGAAAAAGCTTCATCTTCAGTCTCGTATTTTAAGACTACATTACTGTATCCTTTCAGGATATCTGAAAAACCTTTCATTATATCAATCTGCGATCTTCCAACAGCATTGAACATACCAGAGTAAGAGTTCAACAATGTTTCAGGAGTTAGAGTACCAAGCTGTTCTTTAACAAAAAAGGTTAATGGATAGGTCGCTACCTCAAATGGTCTAAAGAACATCGCAAAGATGTTTTTATATATATCTCTAAAATTTTTATCGAGCATGTCGTATATCTCTTCTGTAGCAATATCTGGATTTTCGACTATGCTTTCATAAACTTCTCTTAGTGTGTTATGAATAGAGACGTTTCTTATAATCATCTCATACGTCTCAGCTTGAAGATGAAGATAAGCATCGAATAACATTTTATACCTATCTTGTATCTCTTCATCATCTACCATTAAAACTCCTCCTTTTTAAATTTTATACCTATCTTGTATCTCTTCATCATCTACCATTAAAACTCCTCCTTTTTAAAAAAATTAAAAGATATTATTACAATATTTTAAATGAAATACGGTTATTCTTCTACTTTTTTGTTTCCGTCTTTTTAGTAGGCTTAGTCTCTTCTTCTGCCTTTGTTACATCTTTTTTAGTTACGTACGGTGGCATATACTTAGTAAAAAACTTGTTAGTCGTTTTAATATAATCAATCATACTATCTATGAATTTTGGGATAGTGTTAGAGACATTTGCCTTCTGTACAAAATTTTTAGCAAAGTCCTGATAAAATTTTGCCCATTTTTCCTGTAGTTTTTCAGGAGATGTTATCTCTTCCTTATCTACCTCTGTAATATATTTTATTAGCTCTTTATAATTCTTGTTTATACTGTCGAACATCTTCAACGGTATCTCCAACCATGCAGAGATCATGTTAAAGTATTTTTGATTCCAATCGATAATATCTTTTGCTAAATTCTCATCAAGATCCAACAATGGTTTTAAAGATTCTAAAAAATTGACGTACGTCTCGTTGTACATTCCAATCAGCTTCTGATAGATCTCTGTAGAAAATTCTCCTTTTTCTATACTCTCAACCATAGATTTGGTAAATATTCTTACAGTCTCATTCCAATCTTTGATCGTCTTCTGGATATATGTGAGATATTTCTCCTGGAATTCCCTCATTCTTTCTTGTTCCTCTGAAAAAGCACCTGTAAACTTATCAAACGAGTCTTTTATGATGTTTACATCGATAAATGGAACATCTTCTATCATTTTAATGAGCGATTCGTATACTTTTTTGTAATAGTCTTCCATATCCGATATAATCTTTTTTACGTCCGTCTCTTTACCTGTAGCAATACCGCTCATAACTCTGTATCCTTCAAAGAATATTTTATCCATACCCTTTATCCATGTATTGTAGAGTTTTATATACGAATCAACCCCTTTT
Organism: Candidatus Methanoliparum thermophilum; assembly: GCA_004212075.1. Lineage (GTDB taxonomy): Archaea > Halobacteriota > Methanoliparia > Methanoliparales > Methanoliparaceae > Methanoliparum > Methanoliparum thermophilum. The sequence continues at coordinate 351 of RXIF01000004.1, read as the reverse complement.
AACGACGTATCCGTATATGCATCGATTCCCATATAGAACGGGTAAACATTCTTTATCGTCTCTATAAATCTCTCATACATCTTGTTCCAACTGTTAAAATAGTCCATAACAGGCGTTAGAAAACTCTCACTGCCAATCTTTGAAATACCCATCAGACTAGTGTAATCTGTCCAGTATTTTGCCATATCAGTCCAGAACTTAAAGATATTCAAATATTCGTCCATAAAACTCTTTCTCTTTTCTTCTGTCATATTACGAGCCTCCTTTATTAATAATATTTGTATTTATATATAAACTTATCTAGTATATATTTATATATAAATTATTAAAAATTTATATATAAATATATAC